>NZ_CP007145.1:1200000-2400000 GCF_000576555.1 Hymenobacter swuensis DY53 | reverse complement strand
ACGGAACTCACGCTTCTTAACCTTGCGGTCACGGTAAGCATAGAGCAGGCCTTTTTCAACGGCGTTTTTGGCAACGGTCCATACGTTCTTGCGACGGCCATAATAGCCTTTCGCCAAACGCATTACTTTTTTCCGACGGTGGCGCGAGGCCGCGTGGTTTACACTTCTTGGCATAACCAGAGTTGTTTTTGGCGGCCGGCGGCGGGTTTAGTGCCGCAGCTTAGAATTCCTACCGGACGCCTGGTGAATGAATTAGAAATTAAAAATCATGAATTAAAAATCGGCAAAATGACACGGCTATAAGCTGACCGATACATTTTCAATTTTTAATTCTTCATTTTTAATTAAATGGCAAGCATGTCTTTTACGCGGTTCATATCGGCCGAGCTAACCAGACCAACGTGCGTGAGGGCACGCTTCTGCTTGGTGGTTTTCTTGGTCAGAATGTGGCTCTTGTAAGCGTGCTTGCGCTTGATTTTGCCCGTACCGGTCAGCGAGAAACGCTTTTTGGCACCAGACTTGGTCTTCATTTTCGGCATTGTGGTGGTGATAAAAGGTGAAAAACTGCGGCGGTCGGCTGCCTAAGGCCGGTGCGCCAGCATACAGGTGGAATCCGAAGATTCCGGCAAAACTATTCAGCGGCCTTCTCGGCGGGAGCAGCGGCAGGCTTGGCCTCTTTCGGGGCATCCTTGGCGGGAGCCGGTGCTGGTTTCTTCACGGGAACCACGGCGGCCTTAGGAGCCAGGTACAGGAACATACGCTTGCCTTCGAGCTTGGGGAGCTGCTCTACTTTACCGAGGTCCTCAAGGGCCTGGGCAAACTTAAGCAGTAGGATTTCACCCCGCTCTTTGAACACGATGCTCCGACCTACGAAGTGCACATACGCCTTAATCTTGGCACCTTCCCGCAGGAACTCTTGAGCGTGCTTGAGCTTGAAGGCAAAGTCGTGGTCATCCGTGTTAGGTCCGAAACGGATTTCCTTGATGACAACTTTCGTCTGCTTGGCTTTCAGCTCGCGGGTCTTCTTCTTCTGCTCGTACTTGAATTTCGAGTAGTCGATGACACGGCACACGGGCGGTACTGCGGTGGGCGAAATTTCTACAAGGTCCAGGTTTTGCTCCTGGGCCATGCGCCGGGCCTGGTCGGTGGGGTAGATGCCTTGTTCCACGTTGTCGCCAACGAGGCGGACTTCACGAGCCGTAATCTTCTGGTTGATTTTGAACGGCTCCTCGACCTGGGCACGAGGGATATAGCGGCGGTTGGGGGTAGCTATGGCGGTTTTCCTTTAGGTGGAAGTCAGATTCTGCGAAATTAAACCGCTAATCGGGCAAGCCCAATGGGTTTGATCAGCGGGCAAATATCCGGCATTTTTTTCGAACGCTCAAGAAAAGCTATATAAAATTGCCGGATTTGGTAACGGAAGACGGTTTTTCGGAATCGCACAAAAAACCCGCCGGACTATACTCAAGCCTTTTTTCGGGGCTTTCGTTTCATCCGGCGGGATGTGCGGGCAGGATTATCCGACCGATTTACCGTCCATCAGGTCACTCACCTGCTGCTGGAAGTCGGCAATGAAGGCCCCGATGGGCATGGCGCCCACGTCGCCCTGGCCGTGGCGGCGGATGGAGACGATGCCCTCGGCCTGCTCCTTTTCGCCCACGATGAGCATGTAGGGAACCTTGGAAACCTCGGCGTCGCGGATTTTGCGGCCGATTTTCTCGTCGCGGTGGTCCACAGTACCGCGCAAGTCGGCCTGCACCAGCTGGTCGTACACTTGCTGGGCGTAGTCGTGGTACTTCTCCGAGATGGGCAGCACGGCAAATTGCTCGGGCGAGAGCCAGAGCGGGAAGTTGCCACCGCAGTGCTCGATAAGCACGGCCACGAAGCGCTCCAGCGAGCCAAACGGAGCCCGGTGAATCATAACGGGGCGCTGGCGCGAGTTATCGGGAGCCACGTACTCCAGCTCGAACCGCTCGGGCAGGTTGTAATCTACCTGAATGGTACCCAGTTGCCACTTACGGCCGATGGCGTCGCGTACCATGAAGTCGAGCTTAGGACCGTAGAAGGCCGCCTCGCCCAGCTCCGTCACGGTCGTGAGGCCTTTTTCGGCGGCGGCTTCAATGATGGCGCGTTCGGCTTTCTCCCAGTTTTCGTCGGAGCCGATGTACTTGGCTTTGTTCTCGGGGTCGCGCAGGGAAATCTGGGCGGTGAAATCAGGGAAATCCAGGGCTTTGAGCACGTAGAGTACGATGTCAATCACCTTCAGGAACTCCTCCTTCACCTGATCGGGGCGGCAGAAGATGTGGGCGTCATCCTGGGTGAAGCCCCGCACGCGGGTCAGGCCGTGCAGCTCGCCGCTCTGCTCGTAGCGGTACACCGTGCCGAACTCGGCGAGGCGCACGGGCAGGTCGCGGTACGAGCGGGGCTTGCTCTTGTAGATTTCGCAGTGGTGGGGACAGTTCATCGGCTTGAGGAAGAACTCCTCGCCGGGGTTGGGCGTCTTGATGGGCTGGAACGAGTCGGCGCCGTATTTCTCGTAGTGGCCGCTGGTCACGTACAGCTCCTTGGAACCGATGTGGGGCGTCACGACGGGCTGGTAGCCGGCCCGCAGCTGGGCGCGGCGCAAAAACTGCTCCAGCTTCTCGCGCAGGGCCGTGCCTTTAGGCAGCCACAGGGGCAGCCCCGCTCCTACCTTCTCAGAAAACGTGAACAGCTCTAGCTCCTTGCCCAGCTTGCGGTGGTCGCGGCGCTTGGCTTCTTCCAGGCGCTCCAGGTACTCGGTCAGCTCCTTGGCCTTGGGGAAGGTGATGCCGTAGATGCGCGTGAGCTGCTTGTTCTTTTCGTCGCCGCGCCAGTAGGCCCCGGCCACGTTGAGTAGCTTCACAGCCTTAATTGGGGAAGTATCTGGAATGTGCGGACCGCGGCAGAGGTCGGTAAAGTCGCCCTGCGTATAGAAGGTGATGGAACCGTCTTCCAGGCGCTCCAGCAGATCCAGTTTGTAGGGGTCCTGCTTCTCGGTGAAGTAAGCAATGGCATCGGCCTTGCTCACTTCCTTACGCTCGAATTGGCTTTTCTTCTTAGCCAGCTCCAGTATCTTCTTCTCAACTTCCGGCAGGTCATCGGTCGAAATCGAGCGGCCTTCGCCCAGGTCGATGTCGTAGTAGAAGCCGTTTTCAATGCTGGGACCAATGCCCAGCTTCACGCCGGGGTACAGGGCTTCGAGAGCTTCGGCCATCAGGTGAGCCGAAGAGTGCCAGAAGGAAGCTTTGCCTTCGGGGTCATTCCAGGTGAGGATGGCCACCTGCGCATCCTGTTCAATAGGACGGTGCAGGTCGCGCACTTCGCCGTTGACGCGCACGCCAAGGGCATTGCGGGCGAGGCCTTCGCTGATGCCGGCGGCAACGTCGTAGCCCGTGGCGCCATCTACAAACTGGCGCACCGAACCGTCGGGGAGGGTGATGTTGAGCATAAAAAAGGGAGGGAATAATGGCTATACAAGCAGCCGTGAGGCCGCAAGTTACACAAGTGGTGAATTTATGAAGTGGTGAAATGATGACTTTGACGTTCAACCGGTACAAGCTAAACGTCAAACTCACTTTCACCACTTCCCCCCCTTGCTACAGTCCCGGGCGGTGTAGCTGAATGGGTTCGATGGCCTCTATGGGGGCAGGACGCGGAGTTTCCTCCACCATAACACCCCGGGCGCGGTTGCTTACTTTCCAGGCTTTGTAGGTCCAGTGGCGGTTACCGGGGTTTTCCTGCACCAGCAGGCGGTACTGGTCGGCGGCTTCGGACCAGCGGGCCAGGCTCTCGAAGCTCTCGGCCAGCATCTGCCGGGCATTTTCGAGGCGAGATGAGCGGCGCAGGGCCCGCTGCAGATGCGGTATGGCATCGGCATAGCGGCGTTTTTTGTACGCCACAAGGCCTAAACGGTAATCAGCGCGGTAGAAGGTAGTGTCCAGTTGCACGGCGCGAACGTAAATGCGCACGGCGCTGTCGGGCTGGTTCTGCAGCTCAAACTGGCGGCCGTAGTCGTACCAGAGCGGGCCATAGGTGGGGGCCAGCTTCAGGCCGCGGGCGGCATACTGCGCCGCCTGGGCCGGCTGGCGATAAGCGTTGGAGAGGAAGGCCAGCTGGTGCAGGGTTTCGGGCTGACGCGGGTCGCGGGCGAGGCTGGCGCGCAGGTAGTCCAAGGCCTGCACGGTATCCTGCAGCCCGATGTACGCCACGCCCTTATAGAAAAGCGCCGCGGGCTGATCCGGCTCTTGCTGCAACGCCCGGTCGAGCTGGTCGAGGGCATCCTGATAGCGACGGGAGGCGAGGTGCATCTCCCCTACCAGCAGGTTCAGCTCGGGCGAGGCAAACCCGCGGCGGGCGGCTTCATCGGTAGCGGTCAGGGCCGCCTTGATTCGCCCTTCGGCCCGCAGGGCGCGGGCTTTGGTGAAATAAAACTCGCCGGGGGCATCATCCAGCTCCAGGGCCTCGTTGATGTCGCGCAGGGCCGCTTCAACCTGCCCGGCCTCCAGCCGAAACGCAGCCCGACGGGCATAGAGTGACGCATTGCGGGGCTGCCGGCTAATAGCCCCGTCCAGTTCCTGGGCCTGGATGGCGGGCCCGCTCTGCACCGTTTTCAGGTTGACCATGCGCTCGGGCCGCTCCTCCGTATCAGGGGCGCAGGATACAAGCAGACCGGCAGTCAAGAGAAAACAGGAACAGGAGAAGCGAAAAGCAGGCACGGTAACGACACAATGAGATGGGCAAAGATAACGCCGGTTCCGGGTCCGGCAGCTCACAGCTTCTTTAATCGTCGGTGCACCTGCCGGTGCAGGCGGCGGTTAAGCTGCTCCAGCAACCGGCGGCAGCGGCGGCTGATTTCCAGTTCGTCGGCCGTAACAGGCGTGAGGGCCACGGCCTCCTGCAGCACGGCTGTAGCTCGGGTTTCCTGGCTACGGTTGAGGTGCACGCGGGCCAGGTCGTAGGCAAACTGAATACGCTTAGGCTCCAGTTCGTGGGCCTTACGCAGCGCATCAATGGCCATGAAGGTACTAGCGCTGGCCGGCATCCCGCCCAGAAACAGACGGCTGAATACGCGCTCCAGCGGACTGTAGTGGTCGACGCGGTAGTGCCAGCGGCCCAGCAGTTGCCAGGCGTCGGCCCAATCAGGGCGCAGCTCGGTGGCCCGGAATACGTGGCTGCGCATCTCTCGGTAGGCCAGCAGGCGGCCCCGGGCCGTGAGTAAGTTGGCCTGATTGGCCAGGGTCAGCGCTTCGGCGTAGTGGCCCTCTGCTCCGTCGGGCCGCACTACTAGGGCCCGGTTGGCATAGAGGCGAGCCGCCGCGAAGTAGGCCGATTTACGAGTTTCATCGGTATACCGGCTCCCGATGCGCACGCTCAGCACGGCCGCCTGCCATAGGGCCTCGTAGGTAGCCGGGGATTTGCCGAGGGCCTGCTCGTACTTACCCAGCGCCTCCGATTCGTGGTACTCTGCCTGGAGCTTGCGGGCCTGGACCAGCAGCTCGGTTACGGCCGGATCGGGGGCGGGCGCAGCCACAGGGGCTTTGGCCGGTTTGGGGGCCGGCTGCGCGCCGACTTGTGGCAACCCCGCCAGCCACAGGCTCAGCAGCAGCGTGCTGGCGAAGGCTCGAAACGGAAGGGGCATACCAGGCAAGGGAGAAAACGGGAAGAGGTAAAACAACCAGATACTTACACAACGGCCGGCGCAAAGTTGTTCAATCAGCCGCAAAACGGCCGCCTTACGTGAGTAAGACGGCCGTTTTGCGGCTGATTGAACTGGTGAGGCAGCAGCTTAAAACAACTTCAGCTGCGACTTAGGGGTTTTCAGCACCGCCTGAGCCTGGGCCACGTCGGCGGCGGAGATGTCCACGTCGCCGGTGTGTTCCGGAAGCGGCTCCTCCGCTTCCGGGGCGGCTGTGGTGGTGGAGCGCAGGATGGTAGCGGGGCCGGCTTTCTTCTTGGCTGCTTTGCGCTCAGGCTCCGGGCCTTCGTCGGTGAGCAGCGTGAGGGCGTGAATTTTGAAGTAGTTGAGCTTGTTGCCCATAGCCTTCCACCCCTTCACGTCAATGAACTCGTGCAGCAGCAGCTTCTCCGTCTCCTTATCGGCTTTTTTGTCGCGCTGCAGCTTGATTTCCACCTGCGGCTCAGGGTGGGCCGTGGCTGTCAGCAGCTTAGAGCCAGTGGTTTCGCTGATGAACGTAAAGCGCTTTTTCAGCGTCGCGGTTTCGATACTAAACCGCTTCACATAGTGAGTTTTCGATTCACCCTCGTAGTACACGGCGCTCAACACGGTATCGGGTTCCAATTTGCGCAACAGCACCATATTGCCCATGTCAAACTGCAGGGACAGCTCAGGCGGCACTACTTCGTAGCTCCCATCTTTGTACACCCGCAGTAGCGTGTCCTCGGTGTCGAAGGCTCCCAGATAACGGCCGTGGCCCGCGTGGTTGAGGCGACCCACCACGCTGTCGAAGAATACTTCCCGGCCCCCCAGCGTGGAGTCACCCACTGACTTGCGCTGGATTTTCTTGATGGGCTGTTTAGTTACGATGTTCCCCATTGAGCCCTTACCCTTAATGGCCAACTCGGCAAAGTCGAAATCGAACTGCTTCACGCGGGCCGGGGCTTTGTCGGAGAGCTGGATGCTCACCACTTCCGACTCGGAGTTAGGGTTGGCCGTGAGGTAGAGTGTTTTGGTGCCTTTTGTGCCCTTGGTGAGGTCGTACACCTTGTCGCGGGTGATGCCTGTGACGAGGAAGCGCTTGGCGAAGCTGATGCCCGAGGCCCCATCCAGGTACACCATATTGTACACCAACCGGTCGTCGTTCTTATTGTACACGCCCACATGCAGAATATCCTTGCCCACAAAGGTTTTCTCGGCAATTTTCGACACCGTGAACGTGCCGTCGCGGCGGATGGCAATGATGTCGTCGAGGTCGGAGCAGCTAGTGACTTCCACCGCTTTTTCGTCCTTTTTCAGGCCGTAGCCCACAAAACCATCGGCGTAGTTCACGTAGAGCTTCTGGTTGGCTACGGCTACTTTCTGGGCTGTTACCACATCAAAGGTGCGCAGTTGGGTTTTTCGCTCCCGGCCCGCGCCGTACTTTTTCAGCAGGCCCTCGAAGTAGTTGATAGCGTACCGGGTGAGGTTGGCCAAGTGGTCGGCCACTTCGGCCAGCTCGGTTTCCAGCCGCTGGATGTACTCCTCGGCCTTGAACCCATCGAACTTGCTAATGCGCTTGATGCGGATTTCGGTCAGGCGCGTGAGGTCGTCCTCGGTAATGGCGCGGCGCAGCACAATGCGCAGGTCGTTGGCTTTGGGCTTCTCGCCCTCGATGCGCACAAACTTGCGCAAACCGGCATCAATAGTCTGCAGAATGTCTTCCCAGGTTTCGCACTCCTCGATTTTGCGGTAGATGCGGTTCTCGATGAAGATTTTCTCCAGGGAAGCAGAATGCCACTTTTCCTGCAGTTCATTTTGGCGGATTTCCAGTTCCCGCTCCAGCAGGCGCACCGTTTTTTGGGTGCTTAGTTTGAGCATATCCTCCACTCCCACGAAGCGCGGCTTATCCTCAATAATAACGCAGGTATTGGGCGAAATGCTGACTTCGCAGTCAGTGAAGGCGTAGAGCGCATCCATGGTGAGGTCGGGACTCACGCCGGCGGGCAGATGCACCTGGATTTCCACCTCGGCAGCCGTGTTATCGACCACCTTTTTAATCTTGATTTTGTTGGCTTCCGAGGCCTTCACGATGCTCTCCATCAGCGCCGTGGTAGTGGTGCCGTAGGGAATATCACGAATGACCAGCATGGTCTTGTCGGCCTTCTCGATGGTGGCGCGCAGGCGGATTTTGGCCCCGCGCAGGCCGCCGTTGTAGTTGGTCACGTCGCAGAGGCCGCCGGTCGGGAAGTCCGGAAACAGCTGAATTTCCCGGCCCCGCAGCACGTCGATACTGGCCTTGCACAGCTCGCGGAAGTTGTGGGGCATAATCTTGGTGCTCAGGCCCACGGCAATGCCCTCCACACCCTGGGCCAGCAGCAGCGGAAACTTCACGGGCAACGTGGTGGGCTCCCGCTTGCGGCCGTCGTAGCTCATCTGCCACTCCGTAATGTCGGGGTTGAACACCACGTCCAGCGCAAACTTACTCAGGCGGGCCTCAATGTAACGCGGAGCCGCCGCCCCGTCGCCGGTGCGGATGTCGCCCCAGTTGCCCTGAGTTTCGATAAGCAAATCCTTCTGGCCCAGGTTCACCATGGCGTCGCCGATGCTGGCGTCGCCGTGGGGATGGTACTGCATGGTCTGTCCGATGACGTTGGCCACTTTGTTGAAGCGGCCGTCGTCCATTTCCTTCATGGCGTGCAGAATGCGGCGCTGCACGGGCTTGAGACCATCCTCGATGGCGGGCACGGCGCGCTCCAGAATCACGTAGCTGGCGTAGTCCAGAAACCAGTTCTGATACATACCGTTCACGGTGGCCACATCGTGAATCATCTCGCCGGGCGCGAATTTGGGCTCCTCCTCGGGAGCAGTTTCTTCCGGGGCCGGCTCGGCGGCCGTGGTTTCGGCGGCGGCCATTTCCAGCAGCAGCTCGCCGGTTTCGCTGATGCTGAACTGGGTGACATCCTCGTCGTGCGCCGCCGAAGCGGCGGCAGCACTGAATTCGATAGAGTCGCCGGCCCCAAACAGGTTAGGCTGCTCTTCAGAATTCGGATCCTGGGGGGTGTTTTCTTCTGACACGGTGGGGTGTGGCGTTTGCCACGGTTATTGTTCTTGTACCTCTCTTCCGGCCACATAGGCGGAAGGCTTTGTCACCCTACTGGTTTGGCTTGAAAGGCCGAAACCCAGAGCAGCAGCGCAAATAATCAGGGAAAAAGCTACGAAGAAAATCTACGGTATTCTGCCGGGCTACTGCGCAGCTCCGGAACAGCAAAAGTACCGTTAGCTGCGCAGAACGCAATTTTTCCAACGCCTGAACTCCTATTCAAAGTTCCTAATTTCATTAGCCAAAAGCAAGTACAAGCCGTGAATTGGCCTCACTGGCTTTTCCCGCTTCCCGGACAAGGCCGGATATGTCGAATTAAAACTAATTTGGTTAGCCAAACTTCCTGCAGCCGTTGCCGAAATGCCCCAACGCCCGCTACGAATTACTATGTGCCAGAAAATCCCGTAGCTGCCGGCCGGTGGCGTGTTTCCAGGCCAGCTGGGCATTTACGGCGCGGGCCACAATGATTACGGCGGCAGTATTGGCGGAGGCAAAAACGTGGTTTTCCGTGAACTCCAGGTAGTCGCCGGTTGGGCGCAGGACTTTCTGTTTGGGCGGAATGCTGCCCGCCGCCTGGGCGGCGGCCAGGGAGCCGGCCGCCACCAGCAACCGGCCATCGGGCTGCAAATACGCGGTGGCGTGAGCCGTACCCTGTTTCAGCGTGAACTTCTCCCCTGTTGGCTGCTTTGGAGCCGGTTCAGGAACAGCCGGCACGAATGCAACAGCCGCCTCTGGTAGCGGAGCGACCCGGCGTTTGGGAGCCTTCGAGTCAGGGGTAGTTTTGGCGGGTGCTGCTTCAGGCGGCGCAGGGTTACCGGGGGCGGCTTTGCCGGCAACCCCGGCGGGCCGGAGCAGGCGGCCGTCGTGGCCTTCCAGAAAGGCTTCCGCCTCCTGCCGCGAAACGGCGGTGTGCTGCTCGGCTACTACCTGCATCAGCGCGTCGGGCAGGCTGGGAAATGGGTACTGGGTGATGCGCCGCTCGGCCTCGGGGCGGGCATCCTGCATTTTCTGCTGCTTGCGGGTGAGGTTGAGGTAGCTTTCGGCGGCGACCCGAGCACTACGGTCGGCCACGGCAGCTTTGCTCAGGAACAAGGTAAAGAACTCGGCTACCGTTTCCAGGTCGTCTTCGGAGAGGTTGAGGGTTTTGAAGTGCTTGCTGGCAAACTTCCCGCTGGTGTAGAAGTAGTAAAACCGCCAGATGCGGCCGTTGGTAATAATGGCAAGCTGGGCGGTGTTGTCCTTGTTGTAGTCGCGCAGCTGCCGCTCCACTTTGGCCAGGTCTTCGGGCAGGCCTTTGGCCAGATTCCCGGTGGCCTTGCACTCGATAAATATGGCGTCTTCCGATAGGTTGTCGGCAAACAGAGCCAGATCTACCCGCTTCACGTCTTCGTTCGGGGTGGCTTTAAACTCGGCGTACACTTCGTCCGGGTTCCAGATATTTCAGCCCAGGGCCTGCACAATGCGCGCTACCAGCGATAGGCGAACGTGTTCTTCGTTTTCATAGTCGCCGGTTTTCAGGCGCTGACGGATGTCCGTAAGAATGGCGAGCATGGGGCGCGGTGATGGGCGCCCAAAGTAGCAAAAAGCCATGCCACCACCGCCCCGGTAGCCGCCTGCCGACATATTTCCGCGAGGGCCGATACCGTTTCAGAAGGAATACACTGACGGCACGGGCACAACGACTGGCAGAGCCGACGCGTTAAGCAGCATTTCCAGCAAGCCTTCCTTGATGGTCGGCAGCGGGGTATTTCTCAGCAAATATCCATTGGCTCCGCCCACCCGGCCCCGGCCCGACAAACCGGCCAACTCCTCCACCATAAGCACCACGGCGGCCAGGGAAGCAAATTCCCGGAGGAGGGCTACATCGGCTAAGGCAGCCGTCCTGGGCAGGCGGGCATCTAGCAGAATCAGGTGTGGCTTGCGGGCGCCGGCCAGCAGCGTGGCTACCAACTCTTCCACCGACTCGGCCACCACCACACTTTCAAACTCCGGCTGTGCCCCGAGGTAAGCCTGCCAAACCTCTCGTAACGCGGGTTCTGCTTCGATGATAGCTACTATGCTTTTCATCCGGGCAAGGTAGCAGCCAGAGCCACGCGGCGGTATCACATGAACATGCGAAAATGGCTACCGGATTTTTACACGCAACGCCCCAACATGACCTCTCAATAAGTTAAAATACAACCCACTGTCGAACAAAGACTGCTTCAAGCAATAGCAAATCAGGCGGTACCCGCCCCGCCAGATGAGCACATGGGGCCGTTAGCGGCGGTAGTTGCGGGCCAGTAGCTCGGCCTTGGAGTTGACCTGCAGCTTGCGGTACACCTGCCGGATGTGGCTGCGCACGGTATCGATGCTCAAAAACAGCCGGTCGGCGATGCGCTGGTAACTCAGGCCGTCCTCAATGCCGCGCACAATGTCCTGCTCGCGGGCCGTGAGGGGCTCCAGGGACGGCCGGGGGGCGGGCTGAAAATGGCGGATGACGTGGCGGGCAATGCTGGGCGACATAGGCGAGCCCCCAGCGGCCACCTGCAGCAGATGCTCCTTGAGCAAAGGCAGCGGAGTATCTTTCTCCAGGTAGCCCACCGCACCGGCGCGCAACGCCTCAAATACCCGCTCGGCATCGGTGTACACGCTTAGCATTACTACTTCCACCGCCGGCAGCAGGCGGCGCAGGTGGGCCAGCCCTTCAATCCCCGACATGCCCGGCAGCCCAATATCCGACAGCACCAGCGTGGGCGCGGCCGGCAGTGTGGGCAGCGCCGTCAGAAACTCCTCCACCGAGCCGGTGCTCAGCACACAGCTGAATTCCGGCTGCGCGCACAAGTAGCCGGTCAGGGCTTCCCTGATGGTTGGCTGGTCTTCAATGATGCCGAGAGTTATCACCTGACAAAGGTCGCCGGTAGACATTGCTGGCAGTATAGCATGAATATGTGAAATTTCTCCCCCTGGCAGCCCCATAGCAACCGTTCGGGAGCAGGGCCGAGCAGCCGGGTCCATTGGCTTTAGCCCAGCGGCAACCGGGCTACCAGCCGGAAACCCGGGCCGGCCGTGTCGTAGGTAACGGTGCCGGCCGCAGCGGCGGCCCGAGCCTGCATATTGCGCAAGCCCTGCCCGGCCGGCCGGGCAGGTACCGGGCCGCCACAGCCATCATCAGTCACTTGCAGCTCCAGCTGGCGCCCGCGCAGGCGCAGGTGCACCGTTACCAGGGAAGCCCGCGCGTGCTTCACGGCATTGTGCAGGGCCTCTTTATAAATCAGATACACCGCCTGACGGGTATTGAGCGGCACAGACGCAGTCAGTAATGCGGGGTCGGCGAAGAAATCCAGTTCCAGCCCGGCCGGGGGCAGCACTTGGTGGGCGTGGTCACGCATGCGGTCCAGCACACTGAGAAAGGAGTCGTTGCGGGCATCAATTCCCCATACTACGTCGCTCATCTGGCGGGCGGCCATGCGGCTGGTTTCGGCCATGTGGTCGAGGTGGCCACGCTGCTGTTCGGGCGGATATAGGCCTTCGCGCAACATGGTGCTCTGCAGGGAA
Source organism: Hymenobacter swuensis DY53 (assembly GCF_000576555.1). Classification (NCBI taxonomy): domain Bacteria; kingdom Pseudomonadati; phylum Bacteroidota; class Cytophagia; order Cytophagales; family Hymenobacteraceae; genus Hymenobacter; species Hymenobacter swuensis. Next base: position 2,387,686 of record NZ_CP007145.1, on the reverse strand, counting down.
ATCTGGGTGAGCAGGGAGCCCACGTCATCGTGCAGGTCAGCGGCCAGACTGGTGCGCAGGGCAGCTTCGCGGGCGGCCTGCCGGCGGCGGTACAGCCAGAATACTACTCCGGTCAACAAAGCCACCAGCCCCCCCACTCCTACCAGCAACGCCACCTGCCTCTGCTGCCGCAACCTTACCAGCTGCTGCTGTTGCTGCTGCAGGCGCGTTTGTTGGGTAAGCAGCTGTATTCTGCCCTGCTGCTCACGGAGCTGGTGACGGTACTGCAGGGCGGCCGTGCGCCTACTTACTTCTGCACCGGTCAGACTATCCCGCGCAACCATAAACTGCTGCTGGGCTTGGTAAGCGCGGGCAAACTGCCCCAGTCCGGCGTAAGCCTGTGCTAGCACTTCGTTAGCATTCTGAATGCCCGACTGCGAATGGATGAGCCGACTGGCCTGCATACTTTTCCGGGCGTACAGCACGGCGCTATCGGCACGGCCCCAGCTCAGGTTGCCCCGGGCCAATAGCACCAGCACCCGGGGTACTGCCAGCGGCAGCACTTTTTTTGCCTGCCAGAGCACCGAATACGCGCGCTGCATGGCTCCCGAGTTCCGGCCCAGTTGCTCATCCATTTCCGCCAGATTGATTTCCATCCCCAGAATTTCCGGGGCCAGATGCAGCTTTTCGCTAATGGTCATGCTTTGGGCGTAATAACGGCTGGCCTGCGCCCAGCGCTTCTGTCGGCGGCAGACTTCCCCCAGCTCACCATAAATCAGGTTGAGTCGGTCGGGGTAGTCATAGCGCAGGGCCACTTTCAGGGCATGACGCAGGTACCGCTCCGCCGTGGGCAGTTCCCCAAGCTGCCGGTACGTGCTGCCAATCTGAATCTGCAGGCTGGTATAGAAGCGGCGCGTATCCCCCGCATCATACGAGGCAGGCACCCGGAAGCAATACGACAGGGCCCGGGCATACTGGCCCTGCTGCGAGGCAATTCTGGCCATGCGCCCCAGACACCGGATGCGCCCCCCGATATTATGAATACGCCGGAACTCCGCATCTGCCTGGTTCAGCCAGTGCCTGGCCGCAACGTACTCCCCCAGCAGAATATGGCAGTCGGCCAGGTCCAGTAGCGCCTCCGCTTCATAATCCCGGCACCGCAGTTGATGCGACATCTGCAAGGCCTTTCGTAGCACCGGCAGGCCGGCCCGCACATCCCGTTGCTGGATTTCCCAGGCGAGACGAGTTACCTGCATTATTTTGATGGTATCGAGCACCGGGCGGGCGTCAATCAGCGCCTGCAAGCTGTCAATGCGTCGTTGGCTGGTGCGCTGCACGGCAATAGCGGTTATGCGCTCCGGGGAGTCCGCCAGCACCACGGTGGGGCTGTTACCGTTTTTCTGAACCGGAGCTGCCGCCGCCAGCCCCAGCCCCAGCACAAGTAGTAGTGCGCGGCAAAGCAGGAACCGGTTCATGGAAGGAAAAATATGGTGCTCAGGAAAAAGGTGGGACAAGATACACTATTCCCGCGCCCTGTTTTCGACTTCACACAGCCTTCCCGGCCCCTATCGGTGGCTGAAGGCAAGTATCTCTATTCCTGACTTACCAATTGGCGAGCTTATGCTCCTTCCTGACACTCTGGTAACGCCAACTGCCCCACCTGCGGGTCTGTACTGGGTGAGGCAGTTGCCTTGAGTTGCGTACGCCAGCAACTACGCCAGATCCTCCTCCGGCACCTCGGCTACCGGCAGCACGTCGCTGGTCACCAAATCCTTTTCCAAGCGCAGGTTGTCAATAATGAATTCCTGACGGGCGGGTGTGTTCTTGCCCATGTAATAGGTGAGCACCTGCTGAATGGAGCGGTCCGATTGCAGAATCACGGGTTCCAGCTTGATGTTGTCGCCGATGAACTTACCGAACTCATCGGGGCTGATTTCGCCTAGGCCCTTGAAGCGCGTGACTTCGGGGTTGCGGCCGAGCTGGCGCATGGCGGCCTGCTTTTCCTGCTCGTTGTAGCAGTAGATAGTCGTTTTCTTGTTGCGCACCCGGAACAGCGGCGTTTCCAGGATGAAGACGTGGCCATTGCGCACTAAATCGGGGAAGAACTGCAGGAAGAACGTGAGTAGCAGCAGCCGGATGTGCATGCCGTCCACGTCGGCGTCGGTGGCCACCACCACGCGGTTGTAGCGCAGGCCCTCAATGCCCTCCTCAATGTTGAGCGCGTGCTGGAGCAGGTTCAGCTCCTCGTTCTCGTACACGATTTTCTTTTTAAGCCCGAAGCAGTTCAGGGGCTTGCCGCGCAGACTGAATACGGCCTCCGTTTCCACGTTGCGGCTCTTGGTAATAGAGCCCGACGCCGAGTCGCCCTCGGTGATGAACAGCGTGGTGAGCAGCTCCTTTTCGGCCTCCTTGGCGTTTTCGCCCAAATGGAACCGACAGTCGCGGAGCTTGCGGTTGTGCAGATTGGCTTTTTTGGCGCGCTGGTTGGCCAGCTTTTTCACCCCGGCCATATCGGTCCGCTCCCGCTCGCTCTGGTCGATGCGCTTACGGAGGGCATCGGCTACCAACGGGTTTTCGTGCAGATAGTTATCCAGGTGCTCCTTCACGAAATCGAGCATGAACCCGCGCACCGTGGGGCCGTCGGGCCCCATGTTGATGCTGCCCAGCTTGGTTTTCGTCTGGCTTTCGAACACCGGTTCCTGCACCCGCACCGAAATGGCAGCAATGATGGAGGCCCGGATATCGGAGGCTTCGTACTTCTTGTTCTTGTTGGTTTTGGCGAAAAACTCCTGCACGGTTTTCACCACGGCTTCCCGAAAGGCGGCCAGGTGGGTACCGCCCTGGGTGGTGTACTGGCCGTTTACAAAGCTGTAATACTCCTCGCCGTAGTCGTTGCCGTGAGTGAGGGCCAGCTCAATATCCTCGGCCTTGAGATGAATGATGTCGTAGCGCAGGCTCTCGCGGTCGGCTTTGCGCTCCAGCAGGTCTTTGAGGCCGTTCTCGGAAAAGTACTTCTGCCCGTTGAAGTTGATAGTGAGGCCCGCGTTGAGGTAGCAGTAGTTCCAGATCTGGTTTTCCAGGTACTCCGGGATGAAGCGGTAGTTGCGAAAAATCGACTCATCGGGCTGGAACGTCATGAGCGTACCGTTGCGCTGGCTGGTTTTTACCGGCGCGGCGTCGCTGGTCAGAATGCCCTGCGAAAACTCGGCAGCCTTCAACTGGCCCTCGCGCACACTCTGCACGAGAAAGTAATTGCTGAGCGCATTAACCGCTTTGGTGCCGACGCCGTTTAAGCCCACAGACTTCTGAAATACTTTGCTATCGTATTTGCCGCCCGTGTTGATTTTGCTGACCACTTCCACCACTTTGCCCAGCGGAATGCCGCGTCCGTAGTCGCGCACCTGCACCCGCTGGTCTGAGATTTTGATGTCGATGGTGCGGCCGTGGCCCATCACGTACTCATCGATGGAGTTGTCGATAACTTCCTTCACCAGCACATAGATGCCGTCGTCGTAGCTGGAACCGTCGCCGAGCTTGCCGATATACATGCCCGGCCGCAGCCGGATATGCTCGCGCCAGTCCAAGGAGCGGATGCTGTCTTCGGTATACGCGTGTTGGGCGGAGGGTACTTGCTGTTCAGCCATCGGGAAACCAGAAATCGAATTTGGGGTAAAATAACGCAGAAAATTGTCCGTTTCCGCGTCGTTATTCCGCTAGTAAAGTTAGCAAAATATACTATACCGGCCTAACCTCAACGACTTCCCAACCGCATAAATTCTCCTCCCCTTCCCACAAAACACGTTTTCATCTGACACACAACTCCAATCATATTAGCAAAATGCTCCCCCCTTCCCCTCAACATCATTTACCGCCGTCCGGTCACAAACCCAGTCCGATGGTCAAGCAAACACCCATTATTCAGTTTGCCTTCTTCCTACTGGGGGCCGTGCTGCTGGTGTACTCGCTCAAAGTCCTTGATGATATTCTGCTGCCGCTGCTTTTTTCGGCAGTGTTTACGCTGTTGCTACTGCCCATCTGCCGGTGGCTGGAGCTGCGTGGGGTGCCCCGGGTGCTGGCCATTATAGTGTGCCTACTGCTTGTATTAGCTGTTTTTACGGGCGTTATTCTGGGTTTTGGCTCTCAGCTGGCCCAGTTCAAAAACGAAATTCCCAAGCTGCAGGTGAAGATGATGGAGTTCTTCACCAACGCGCAGGAATGGGCACACGCCAAGTTCGGCTACCAGCCCATGAGCATCAACGACCTGAAGGAAAGCTCCATTAAGGCCCTCAAGAAATCGGGCGGTACTTACCTAGGCACTACGCTCAACACCACCACGGCCGTACTGAGTAACCTAGCGCAGGTACTGATTTACGTTTTCTGTTTTCTGTACTATCGTGACCATCTGCGGCAGTTTATGTTCCGCTTCGTGGCTCCCGACAAGCGCACTAGCGTGCTGCACACGGTGGATAACATCCAGACGGTAGTACAAGCCTACATTTCAGGCCTGTTTAAGGTGATTGTCATTGTATCCATTCTGAACGGCATCGGGCTGCTGGCACTGGGCGTGAAGTTTGCCATCTTCTTCGCCATTTTTGCCTCCGTGCTGGCCGTTATTCCCTATATCGGCATTATGATCGGGGCTACAGTACCGGCTATCATTACCTTGGTCGAAACCGGCTCTCCGGTACAAGCGGCGCTGGTGATTGGTGTATTTGTGGTGGTACAGTTTCTGGAGGGCAACTTCATTACGCCCATGATTACCGGCTCGCAGGTGAGCATCAACCCGCTGGCCGCCATTCTGGCCCTCATCCTGGGCGGGGAGTTGTGGGGTACGCCGGGCATGATTCTGAGTATCCCGCTGATGGCCGTGGCCAAGGTAGTGCTGGATGCCAACAAGACGACGGAACCCTGGGGCTTCCTACTGGGCGATACGGCCGAGGGCGAAGACTCGGTAAAGCCGGAAAACAAAGAGCCGGGCGGCATTCAGAAATTCTGGCAGCGCCTGACCGGCAAAGCGGCCTAACTCCTTATTCCAGAAGGTATTTAACGGCCTCCCGCAGCTAGCTACGGGAGGCCGTTCTCCGTATTAAATATCTGTTTATCAAGGTATAGACCCGAAATTTTATACGCAACCTCATCTTACCAGCTTGCGGTATACAGCACAGACTACCGCTTCCGGCGGCGTCTTACAACTGAACCTTGCACCCTTATTTCTTTCCATCATGGCTACTATCACCGGAGAAACTGCCCGCGCTTACAACGACCTCGTAGAAATCAACGAAACTGCAGCTAAAGGCTATCAAGAAGCTGCCGAAGGCGTAACCAGCCCCGACCTGAAATCGAAGCTCAGTGAATTGAGCCAGCAGCGCGCCCAATTTGCTTCTGAACTTAACCAGCACGCCCGCCAGTACGGCATTAACCCCGCAAATGAAACAACTGTGGAAGGCGTGGTAGCCGACGCCGCCGCCGCTGTACATCGGGGTTGGATCAACATTAAATCGGCTATTACGGGCCAGGACGACTCAGCCATTCTGGGTGAGTGCGAAACCGGCGACGCGACGGCGCTGAAATCGTACGAAACGGCACTGCAGTCACAGGAGCTACCCGTAGAAGCACGTAACGTGATTCAGAAGCAGCACGGCGAAATTTTGTCGGCCAAAAATTGGATTACTCAGCAGAAAGGCACTCGATAGGCGGCAGTTACTTTCTTAGAATCAAAAAAGGCTCACCCTTCTGGTGGGCCTTTTTTGCGCATTTAAAGCAGAGGGGCATAGCACGTCATTCCGAGCTTGCCGAGGAATCTCGCGTGCTGACGTTGCCAGCGCAATCAGACATCAGCATGCGTGTCCTCGGTAAGCTCGGAATCACGTGTTGTTGGCGCTAGACCTATCCAAGTTGACTGCCGAACCGGACTCCGGCACCGTTGCAACCTTCCGACCCGGTATCTTTGTTACGAATCAGCTTAGCCGGAATCCAGTCTTATTAGCCCCGCCGCTTTTGTACGCCATCATCGACCTTGAAACCACCGGGGGCCAGCCCGCGCAGGACCGTATCACCGAAATTGCCATTTACATTCATGATGGCGAGAAAGTGGTGGATGAATTCAGCACCCTGCTCAACCCCGGCCGGAACATTCCCTTCTTCATTACCCAGCTCACGGGCATCACCGATGATATGGTGCGGGAGGCACCCAGGTTCCATGAAGTAGCGCGCAAAGTGGTAGAAATGACCGAGGGTTGCGTGTTTGTGGCCCACAACGTACGCTTCGACTACTCCTTCCTAAAAAAAGAGTTTGCCGACCTAGGCTATAATTACTCCCGCAAAACGCTGTGTACGGTGCGCCTGAGCCGCTCTCTGATGCCGGGCCAGCCGAGCTACAGCCTGGGTAAGCTGTGCCAGAACATCGGGATTCCGCTCAATGGCCGCCACCGCGCCGCCGGTGACGCAGCGGCTACGGCTATCCTGTTCGGGCGGCTGCTGGCCATCAGTCAGCAGCAGGAAAACCCGGAGGCAGCGGGCCTGACACCGGCCGATGCGCTGGCCGCTGTGGATGCCAACGCCCCGGCCGGCCGCAAGCCCGAAACGGCTGCTGCGGCCACCAAGCAGCCGTCGGCCCGCAAGATCAAGGCGGTGCAGGATGCTATTAAAACGGCGCTGCTCCCGCCCAACATCACCCCCGAGAAGGTGGCCTCCCTGCCTCACGAAGCAGGGGTATATTACTTCCACAACGAGGCCGGGGAGGTGATTTACGTGGGCAAGAGCATTAATATCTACAAGCGGATTCAGCAGCACTTCGCCGTTGATTACAAGTCGCGCAAGAGCATTGAGTTTAAGAACTCGATTTCGGATATCACTTGGGAGTTGACGGGCTCGGAACTGGTGGCACTGCTGTATGAGTCGCACGAAATCAAGCGCCTCAAGCCGTTGTACAACCGCGCGCAGCGCCGCTCGGTGTTTCCGGCCGGTATCTTCCTGCGCACCGACGAAAATGGCTACAAGCACCTCTACTACGGCCGCGCCGACGACCACGCCGAGTCGCACCCGTTGATTGCCTTGGGCAATCAATACAAGGCCAAGGGCTTCCTTTTTCACAAAGTGGCCAAGTTCAACCTCTGCCAGAAACTCTGCGACCTGTACAAAACCCAGGGGGCCTGCTTTGATTACCAGGTGCACCGTTGCAAAGGTGCCTGCCTGGGCCTGGAGCCGGCCGAGGAGTACAACCAGCGCGTGGAGGCGGCCATCGAGTCGTTTACCTACGAGCACGGCTCGTTCGTGGTGATTGGGCAGGGCCGCCGCGAAGACGAGAAGAGCCTAGTGGTAGTGGAAAACGGCCGCTACCTCGGCTTCGGCTACATCGATGAAACTTTCACGGCCCGCCGCTTCGCCGATTTCCAGGACGGTATTACGCGCTACAACGACAACAAGGACGTGCAGCAGATTATCCGCCAGTACCTGCGCACCCCGCACAAGGATAAAGTGAAGGTGTTCAAGTGAGATAGGAGAATTTAGAACGTAGAAGTGAGGCAGGAGAAGCTCGTCAGCGGAACGAAAGGCTTACTTCTACTATCTAGGTTCTGACACCTCACTTCCCGGCCTGAGCCTGCTGCAGCCACTGCACGGCCCGGGTCTCATCATTGAAGCGGCGCATCTGGTAGGTTCGATTAGGGTCGTGGTCGGCCGCTTGGAACGCGGGCAGTTCCTCGGTTAGTTGTTGGTAGTCAGGCGACAGTAGCTGGCTCATGCATATGGGCCTACCCATTTTGCCGGCCAGTTGCGGAAAAAACTCCTCCAGTCCCCAGCGGGTAGTATCGGCATCAGCGGGCTGGCGGCGGCGGCCATCCAGGAGCCAGTAAGGACAGCGGCACTGCTGCGCAGCCTCCAGAATCAACTGGTAACCCCATCTGGTTTCCTCCCCGGACACCGGTCGTAACCAACGGGCTACCAGGAAATCGAGGTCGGAACGGTGAGCCAGGGAGAGGAAATCGGGAGCGGCGAAGGTGCGCATGAGGGCTTGATTCGAAATCAAATATACGGTACAGCTACCAGGTGCAGCTAGCTAGCCGCAGCCGCAGGGCTCATTTTCGGCAGGACCCTCCCCTGTCTGCGCCATTTTTCGGCCCGGTAAGTAGTACCTTTAGACCGGTCGTTCCCGGCCCGTTATATATGACCTCTAGTTCCTCCTTCCTCACGATTTCCTTCCGCCCCGATTTACACCTGCTGATTGTGCGCTGGCTGCGCGACGTGACCCAGGCTGAGTTGCAGCAAGGCTATTCCGCTACCCTTCAGGCCGCCGTACAGCATAGCGCAACCTGCTGGCTGATCGACTCGCGGCGGCGCACACAGTCGGATACGGCTATGGTGCAGTGGCTGGCCAATGACTACCTGCCTACGCTCAGCAGCCAGCTCAACAACCGCATCGTGCACCTGGCGTGCCTGGTAGCTGCCACCTGGCAGCCCGCAGAGACCCCGGCCACGCCGTTGGCCGTACTGGCCCAGGAAGCCCCGCAAGCCGGGCAGCCCTTTAAAGTGCAACTGTTCGGTGATGAAGGGGCAGCAACCCAGTGGCTGCAAGCCAACTGTTAATTGACCTGTCCGTTAGAACAGCCGGTGGCGTAACAGCCAGCCAGCGGCATCGAACTCCTCGGCCCGGGGCTGGTATCTCTCCTGTTTTACCTTGCCCAGCCGCAGGGTATTACCGTCGCCGCTGTCATATACCGTCAGGCGGCTGCGGAGGCTTTTAGCGGGGGCGGGAGTAGCTTCTACAAGGTCCTGACCTGCCCCATCGTACACCCCTATTTCCAGGCGGGAAGTCGGCTCCCCGCGCAGCTCAAACGCATCATTACCGCCCAGGCCAAACAGTTTAATGGATCGGGTTTCACTGGCGGAGAACGTGCGCTGATGCAGTAGTGTGGCTCCCTGAGGCGAAAGATGGAACACCTGCACCTGTACCTCATTGGGACCGGTGGCTTCCAGCACAAACCGCTCAGGTTCATCGGTGCCGGGGAGTTCTACGTCCTGGTTCAACAACTGGTAGAACTTTTCGGCCACAGCGGGCAACTGCTCCCGGCGGGCGCGTAGCTTGCGGGTAAAATCAGCAGTGCTCATTTGTCGAACTTCCGGGGGCCACACGGCCAGGGCCCGGGCAATAACGGGGTCGGCCAGGGAAGTGCGCAGGGAGTCGGCAATCTGCCGGAAATCCTCCCGGCTCAGATAGGCCAGCAGCGACTTGTCCATCGGGCGGGCAGCCCGGTTCAGACCTTCCACATCGGCCAGCCGGATTTTCTCATGAAAGCTCTGGTAGTTGGATTTCACCCAGCCAATCATGTGCGTGAGTAAGCCATCATCAAACTTGAAGAAGGCGTGGTCCCGGTCGCGCGGAATAGCCCGGTACACCGTGCCGCCGCCGGCCGCCGGAAAGCTGGCCCAGCGCCACTGGTCCTCACGCCGACTCCAGTCGCCCAGCCACATATCAAACAGCCGGTTGCGCAGGTATTGCCGGGCATCTACTTGAAAGGCGGAGCTGGCTACCAGGTTGGTGAATACTTTGCGGGAGCTTTCTACAGCCGCCGAGTTGCCGAAGCTGCGCACGGTACGCTGGTCGCCTTCAGGGCGTTCTTCAAACAGGTACAGCGCCTGCCCGAAACCCTCCCGAAATTCTCCCAGGCCCGGGTCATCGGCAATGTACACGAGCCGGGGATTTGTATGGTACAGGCCCGCCGCCTGCGCCAGTGGCGCCACAATGTAGGCTCCATACGGGTGAATCACGCTGGTCTGGTCCTTCATCAGCCGCCCGATGGGACCATCCTGCAGGCCCTCGGGCAGCGCCTTGGTGGCATCCTTATCTACAGAGCGCAACACGTATTGGACCCCATTACGGTCAATTAGCCGCAGGTTTTTAGTCTGGAATGAGCCTCCCTCCCGAACGGGCGTAAGCCCGCCCGGCACGGCCGTACGCAGGTTGAAAACCGGTACCGTTACGGGCAGCCCCCACAGGGTCCGGTAGTGCGTCCCCCAGAAGAAGCGGTGCACAGCGCCCCGGTCGTACTGCGGCCCGGCCGCTACCAGCACCGTCGAATCGGGGCGAATGGCAGGCTGGGTGGCAGCCGGTGCCGTTTGGGCCGGGGCCGAGCAGGAACTCAGAACCAGAGCACTGCATAAGCCCGCGGCCAGCCAGGATGCAGAGGAGGAAAACAACACGAATGAGCAGGCGTTTCGGCAGGAAGCAAACCCGCTCCGATCGGAACGGCTGCCCTTATAGCGCAAAGCTGACCTTCACGGTTGTACGCAACCGCATTGACTTTTCTGCCGAAGTTGCGTTCAAGGACCCGACGCCGCGCTTTCCCGCCCCGTATGAACCCACGCTACCCTTTCGCTTTTCTGCTTCTGACGGCCGCCTCGTGCAGCCGCGACACGTATTTTCAGCCTGATGCCCGGGTTGACTTCACTTCTGCCCTGCCTGCCCGCGCCGATAGTGCCCGCGTAACCGCCGGCCGCCACTACCGGCGCGGGCCCTCGGGACGGTTCTTTTTGGGCCCCCACTACCGCCGCGCTTGGGCCGAGCCCATTACGCTGCCTGTGCTCGACCTCCAGACAGCCGTGCCGGGCGGACTGAAATTTGGTAAAATCGGGGGTGGTTTTCAAACCATCAGCATGACGGTGGTAGGAGCCGATGGCCGGAGCTACGCCCTGCGCAGCATCGACAAGGACCCGTACCGCACGCTTCCCAAGGCACTTCGCCAGGGCTTTATCCTGACTACGGTGCGTGATGCCACATCGGCCGGAATGCCCTACGGCGCGCTGGTAGTTCCCGCATTGGCCGAAGCTGCCGGCGTGCCACATACTACACCCCGGGCTTTTTACGTGCGGCCCGATGAAAACGGCCTCGAAGAAGCCTCCGAGCGGTTCCGGGGCAAAGTGGTGCTGCTGGAGGAGAAGTTTGAAGGTAAGCAGAACATTACCGGCCCCGTAGCCGGTGCCCAGGACTTAGAAGAATCGGATGACGTGCTGGCGGAGCGTTATGCGTCGGCAAAACATGTGCTGGATGGCGACGCTTATATCCGGGCTCGCCTGCTCGACCTGTGGCTGGGCGACTGGGACCGGCACGAGGGCCAATGGAGCTGGGCAGCTTACACCCAACCCACCGGCCGCGTCCTCTGGAAACCTGTGCCCCAGGATCGGGACCAGGTTTTCTTTCGCTTCGATGACGGCGTGCTTTCCTGGCTGGTGAGCAAGCTGGTGGCCAAATTCCGCACCTTCAGGCTCCACTACGAAAGCATTGAGGGCTACACCCGCAACGCCGCTTTCATGGATGAGCGCGCCCTGGCCGCCGTGCCCCGCGCCACGTACCTGCGTACCGCGCATGAGCTGCAGTTGCAGCTCACTGACGCGGTAATTGAGCAGGCCGTACGCCAGGGCCTGCCCCGGGAAGTGTATCAGTTGGAAGGCCCGCGCATGATAGCCACACTGAAAGCCCGGCGGACCACGCTGCCCAAGGCGACGGAGGAATTCTATCGGCTCAAAGCCCGGGAGGTATTGGTAGCCGGCACCGATGAAGCTGAACGGTTTGTGGTACAACGCCTCAACGACACAGCCACGGTGGTATCGGTGTACGCGCTGCCGCTGCGCAAAAAGGATCCGGCCGCGTCGTTGCTCTACCAGCGTAGCTTCAACCCGGCTTACACCCATACCGTTCGGCTGCATGGGTTGCAGGGGAAGGATGAATTTGTGGTTTCCGGAGAGGTGCGCCGCTCCCCGTTTGTGGAAGTGTATGGTGGCCCCGGTGAAGATCTGCTGCAGGATTCGTCGCGGGTGGCGGGCCTGCGCAAACGCACCCGCTTCTTTGATACCAGCCGCAACAACGTGCTGGAACCCGGCCCCGAAACCAAAGACCGCACCGCTCACAGCGTCCTCTCCCACGCCTTTGATCGGGACGGCTCGGGACGGTAGAGGGCACAAGAAAACCGAGCATCAGCAATTAAAAACCGGGTTGATTAACGTCGCAGGTAGTGAGGTCGATCAACCCGGTTTTTAATTGCTGATGCTCGGTTTTACTTCCCTTCCAGCTCTGCCAGCATTTCCAGCACCATGTGCTCGGTGGGGGTTAGCTGGTCATTTTCGGAAGGGTCGGCGTCGTGGCGGCGCAGGTAGTCAATGAGCTTATCGGAGTTGAACAACTCCACTACCTGCGGATGAATGTAGTACTTGGAGCAGACGCTGGGTGTATTGCCCAGATTTTCGGCAACCTCCTTCACAGCCCGCTTCAGGGTTTTGGGCTTCGGAAAATCGGGCTCCTCATCCAGTACCCGCTCCAGGCATTCCACCATTTTCACGGTGCCACCCCAAGTCCGGAAGTCCTTGGCCGATAGGCTCATTCCCGTTACCTCGTGCAGGTACTCGTTCACGTCGCCCGACTCCAGCTCCTGGCGGTGGCCGTCGGGGGCATAATACTGGAACAAGTGCTGACCGGGAATTTCCTTGCACTTCTGCACCAGCCGGGCCAGCTTCCGGTCATGAATGGTGAGGTCGTGCGGTACGCCCTTCTTGCCTACAAAGCTAAAGCGTACGTCCGCCCCGCTGACGGCCACATGCTTGTCGCGCAGCGTGGTGAGGCCGTAGGTTTTGTTCTTTTTGGCGTATTCCCTGTTGCCGATGCGGATGAATGACTGATCCATGAGCGTGAGTACCAGGGCCACCACCTTGCGCTTATCCAGCTGCGGGCGGGCCAGATCTTTGGCCATCTGCTGCCGTAAGTCGGCCAGCTTTTCTCCGAAGGCGCGCAGCCGGCTGAACTTCGTGAGGGCCCGGGCCTGGTCCCAGGCCGGATGGTAGAGGTATTGCTTACGGCCCTTGGCGTCGCGGCCGGTTACCTGCAGGTGCGTGGTGGCCGAGGGCGAAATCCAGACCTCCGTCCAGGCCGGCGGAATCACAAAGCTCTGAATCCGGGTCAGCGTTTTTTCATCTTCCACCGGCTCCCCCTTGGCCGATACGTAACGGAAGCTGCCACTTTTCGTGGCTTGGCGGGTGAGGCCGGGCTTGGTATCGGTGAGGTAGCGCAGGCCGGCCAATTCGGCTTGGCGCGCCGGGTCTTTATAGAGCTCGTGCGCCTCCTCCAGCGGAGCCAGGCGTTTTTTCTTGGTTTTGGGGCGGGGAGTAGCTGCTACGGTAGTCATGGGTGGGCAAAAAAACAGGGCTGGTAAGGATGCCAAATGGCCTTTCTGTACGCAGGAATCTGGCCGAAGGCTATGTGCTCCGGCCGCTACATGGCCGTTTTTTTATCGGCTTTCGGCTTGGGCTGGTAGCTCGGGCAGCGGTTTTTTTTGGCTGATACTCCGCTACCTAAGCGGCCCTGCTCTGCTTCCGTCCGCCGGCTGTGCAACACTGCTTTGCCTGCTGCCGTTAGGATGCCGCCGGCTCTGGCATTGTTTTTTCTAGGGGCCGGCATTGCTCTCCTTTCTTCACAACCCTCAAATCCTGGCGTACGATGCGCAATCTTCTGCAAAAAACCGGGCTGCTGGCCGGCCTTGCACTTACTCTTGGCGGTGCTGCTTCCTGCTCCAAAGACGGCGACGGGGTATTGCTGTTCTCCATCGAAGACGATAAAGCTCTGGGTGAGCAGGTCGCGGCCCAAACCGATTCCACCTTCCGGGCCAAGGGTCAGCTGCTGGAACCCGGCAGTAACCCCCGCGCTTACGCGGCCCTGGGCCGCATCGTTGGTCGGGTGCTGGATAGCGGCAAGCTGCAATACCGCAACGAGTTTCCGTGGGATGTCAAAATCATCCGGGACGACGCCACTCAGAATGCGTTTGCCACGCCCGGCGGCCACATTTACGTGTATTCAGGCCTGATTAAGTACCTCGACAACGAAACCCAGCTGGCCGGCGTACTGGGTCACGAAATTGCCCACGCCGACCGGCGCCACACTTCCCGCCAGCTCCAAACCCAGTACGGTATCAGCACACTGCTGAGTCTGATCCTGGGCGACAACCAGAACACGCTGGTGGAAGTAGCAAATGGTCTGGGCCAGCTTAAATTCAGCCGCGACTATGAGAATGAAGCCGACGCGTACTCAGTAGAGTACCTCAACGGCACCAACTACTACGCCTGCGACGGCGCGGCCGGTTTCTTCATCAAGGCCCAAAACGATGGCCAACAGAGCCCGCCCGAATTCCTGAGCACCCACCCCGACCCCGGCTCCCGCATCCAGAATATTCAGACCAAAGCCGACCAGCTGAACTGCCGCAACCGCACGGCCGGCAGCGCTGACTTCAACGAGCTTAAAGGCAGTCTATAGGCTGGTTCAAAGGAATACAGCACGTATTTGCGCTGTCTGAAAAAAGCTTCCGATTCGTCGTCGGGAGCTTTTTTTTGCATCTGAGGCTCTGCCTTTTGCTGCCCCTGTGCAACACCGAAGCGGGCGGGCTGCGTAGGCAGAGTTCCGCCAACCCGCTTTCTTTACGCTTTATGGCTTTACTTGACAAACTCAACGGCTGGGCCGAACGGGCCGATGAGGCGTTTACCCGCACCCGTGCCCGCCTGGGCCTGCTGCACCCGTTGCAGCTGATACCTTACCGCAGCTACGGCACACCCGAGCGGCTCTACATCAAGGGCCGTCTGCTCACTGACAAGGGCATCAGTGAGGCCGACCCCAACGACTCCCGCTGGCACAATCTGCTGAACATGTACCGGCGCTTCGACAGCAACGAAATCAGCGGGGCCCAGCTGAGCGTACACCCCGCCGACGGCTCCGAGCATCCGGTCATTTCGGATGAGGAGGGGTACTATACCCTAAACCTGGAACCCAAAGTGCTGCCGGAGCCAGTAGATTTTCTGTGGTATCCGGTGGAAGTGCTGCTGCGCCAGTCGCCCGCCCCCTTCCCTACGCCGGCCGGCCTGCGCACTCGCAACATGGTCCTTATTCCGCCGCCCGACGCGGAGTACGGCATCATTTCTGACCTGGACGATACCGTCATCCAGACCTCAGCCACCGATTTGCTACGCATGGCCCGGACCGTGCTGTTGCGCAATGCCCGCTCCCGCCTACCCTTCAAAGGCGTGGCCGAGTTCTACCGCCAGTTACAGCTGGGGCGCAACGGGAAGCGCAACAACCCGTTTTTCTACGTGAGCAGCTCGCCTTGGAACCTATATGATCTACTAGAGGACTTCCTGGAGCTGAACGATATTCCGCCTGGGCCGCTCCTGCTACGCGACATGGCCCTGAAACGCAAGCAGGCCGGCTCGGCCTCCGAGCATCATGGCCACAAGCTCAAAGAAATTGACAACCTGCTGCTCACGTATCCCAAACTGCCTTTCGTACTCATCGGCGACTCGGGCCAGGAAGACGCCAACATCTACCGGGAAGTAGTGCGCCGCCACCCCGGCCGAGTGCTGGCCATCTACATCCGCGACGTGAATCTGCCGGAACGGGCTGCTTTGGTTGAACAGGTGCGCGAGGAGCTGCGCAACGACAAGGTGGAAATGTTGCTGGTGAAAGACACCGTGCAGGCGGCCAAGCACGCGGCCGGAGTGGGCCTGGTATTCCAGGCAGCCGTGCCAGCGGTGGAGCAGGAAAAACAAAAAGACGAAACTGCCCCCGAAGAAGACGGCCTTGATGGCGAAGGCACCGGCCAGCCGGTTATGGCATAAGGAAGTAACGGAGTAGCGGAGTAGTCGTTTTGTCGGCACAAGCAGTGCTGATAAAACACTTACTCCGCTACCCCTTATGCTCAGCTCGAATGGTCAGCTACCACCACCCAGTGGCCATTCAGGCGGCGCAACACCAGTAGAAAATGCCCCTGCAGGTCGCCGGCCACCGGACGAGCCAGATGCCAGCGGCCGACAACCTGCGCTGCTTCCGCGCCCAGGAGTTGAATGCGGAGGTTGCTAAACGTCAACTGACCCATTGCGGCGGGTGTGGGGTAACTGCGGCGGTAATTCTCCAGGGTACGCTGCCAGCCATATGTCAGGCCGCTTTTGCCGATGAACACTAGGGAGTCATGCTGCCAGTAGCCCTGCATGTAGCCGGGTACGTCGCCCCGGTTCCAGGCGGCGGTTTGGGTGGTGAGTACCTGCAGGATGTCGCGCCGAGCGGAGGCGGTATCGGCAGTGGTCAGCTGGTGCGTGGCGGCGCAGCTGGCCAGCAGCCCCACGCATAACAGGAAGGCAGAAAGGCGTTTCATGAAATCAAAGGACGCGAGAGTTCAGCGCGCAGCCAAGTAAAAAGCCCGCTTTCAGATGAAAGTGGGCTTTTTACTTGGCTGCGCGCCAGTTCAGGCTTATTCCTTCATTAGCTCACGCACGTACACCGAGCCGCGTAGCTGGCGCATCCGGCGCAGTACCCGGCGCTGCTTGAGGCGGGCCTGGGGGCCGGGGTTACTGGCCCGAAAGCGCAATGGGTTGGGCAACACGCCCGCCAGCAGCGCGGCCTCCTGAGGCGTGAGCTTACTGGCCGATTTGTGAAAATATTGCTGCGAAGCGGCCTCGGCCCCAAAAATACAGTCGCCCATTTCGGCCACGTTCAGGTACATCTCCATAATGCGGCGCTTGTTCCAGAGCAACTCAATGAGCAGGGTGAAATATGCTTCGGCGGCCTTGCGCACGTAGCTGCGGCCGTGCCACAGGAACACGTTTTTTGCCACCTGCTGCGAAATGGTACTGCCGCCGCGTAGCTGCTTTTTACCACTCATGTTAGACTTAGCCGCCTTCAGCAGCGCGTCGCCATCGAAGCCGTGGTGCAGCAGAAACCGTTGGTCCTCGGCGGCCACCAGGGCCAACGGTAGCTGGGGCGATACTTCCTCCAGGGTTTTGAAAGCGTAACGGACGTGCCGGTCGTCTTCCCGAATGCCGTGGTAGCCTTTCCCCACGGGAGCATGGGCGCGCCGCTCCAGCATAAGCCAGGTAGCGGGTGGACTCACCCAACGGTACACCAGCACCCACGCCACTGAGGTCAGAAATAGCGCTACTACTACCTGAAGCGTGAGTCGCCCCGCATGGCGGGCCATTTGCCTGTAATCCTTCACAAAATTGCTGCCTAGCCTTGAACACGGCCCCAACTTAGAGCCCGGCACAAAAATAGCGGCTGTTTCAGCACTTATTGGTTTCTCGTCGGTTATTATCCGTCCGGCTGCTCACCGTGGCCTCACTGGAGTAAAAACATGTTTGTTTGCCTTGAGTTGACCACTCATCGAGGTAATGCGGTAAAGCCTTACCTTGAACCGTCAGCTACAGTACGCTTCCACTCTGCATTCTACCCCACCCAATGCGCCAACTGGCTCTTTTTCCGCTTAACCTGGTGGTTTTTCCCGGCGAGAAACTCAACCTGCACATTTTTGAGCCCCGCTACCGCCAGTTGGTGCATGATTGTCTGCAGGACAACATCACGTTCGGCATTCCGCCCTACATCAATGGCGGGGTAAGCATGCTGGGCACGGAAATGCGGCTGCTGAATATTGAAAAAACCTATCCTTCGGGCGAAATGGATATCCGGACGCGGGCCGTAGGGCTGTTTCGGGTGCGGGAGTTTTTTCACGAGCTGCCGGGCAAGCTCTACGCCGGGGCTACCGTGGAAGAGCTACCCGATGATACCACCGCCGACCTGGCCCTGCACCAGCAAACCCGAAAATTGATTGAGCAGCTCTACGATATTCTGAACCTGCGGCGGCTATTCCTGGATTTGCCGGAAAACTTCCGGGCTTACGACGTAGCGCACCACCTGGGGCTGAATACCGAGCAGGAGTACGAGCTACTGGAAGCCGCATCGGAGCTGGAGCGGCAGCAGCTGATGTTGGCTCACCTAGAACATATACTACCGGTGCTGCAGGAAACGGAGCATCTGAAGGAGCGGGTACGCCTCAACGGCCATTTCAAAAACCTCACGCCCCCAGCTTTCTGAGCTGGTTTACCGACAGCAGGCATCCACCGTTTGCACCACAGCGGGCGTTGTTTCGTAGAGCTAGTATGGACTTCCGCTTCTTCCTGTGCCGGTAACTTCTCTGCTCCTGTATACACTGGCAGTTGCGGCTGTTGCGCTAACGCTGTGGCTCCTGCGCCGGTTTGCGGAGGAACGGCGCTACCGCCGCCGGCCCTACGTGGCCCCGGCTCACAACGACTGGCCCCAGCACCCGCTTCCCGCCGATGCGCCCCGGCACCGCGTAGCCCTGCTCGGCGACCCGGGTGCCGTAGCCACCAACGGCTCCGACCCCATCCTGAGCCGGCTGGCGGAGTGGCAGCAGGAAACCGGCGCGGCCGGCACGGTCATTATCCTAGGCGACAATATTTACCCCACTGGTCTGCCAGCCCCCGAACACCCGGGCCGGGCTGCCGCCGAGGCGCGTTTTGATGCTTTATTGGCCACGCTACGCCAGTTTCAGGGCCACGTAGTGCTGCTTAGCGGTAACCACGACTGGAACAAAGGCCGCCCAGATGGCTGGGAATACCTGCGGCGGCAGGAGGCGTATGTGCGGGAGCATCTGCCCACGGCCCATTATCTGCCAACTAATGGAGCCCCGGGCCCGGTCACCCTGCAACTAGCCGATGGTATCCTGCTTATCGTGCTGAATACGCAGTGGTGGGTGCAACGCGGCCCTCGCCCCGCCGCCGACACCAAGGAACCGTTTCGGCAGCTCCGGCAGCTGCTGGCCGCCAACCGGCATCAACGCGTGGTGGTAGCTGGGCATCATCCGCTGTACTCCAATGCGCTGCACGGGGGAAAGTTCACAGCCAAACAGCACGTATTCCCTCTCACTACGGTACATAAGCGGGCCTACGTACCGTTGCCTTTCATTGGGTCTTTGCTACCGCTCTACCGTAAGCTGTTTGGAGCGGCAGAGGATATGGCCCACCCCCGCTACCGTAAAATGCGCCGCCGGCTGCTGCGGGTTCTGCATGAGTTTCCAAACATCATCTACGCTGCCGGCCACGACCACAACCTGCAATACTTTCAGCGGTACGGCGGGCATTACTTGGTGAGTGGCGCGGGTAGTAAAACTGCGTTTGTGCAGAAAGGCGGAAATGCCACGTTTGTGCACGAACACATCGGTTTTTTTAGCCTCGATTTCTATACCGGCCAGGAAACCTGGCTCCGGACGCTGGAGCCGGGCGCTACCTCGGAAGTGTTTCGGCTACGGTTACAGCCTGCCACGCCCGCTACGCCGCCAGTAGTGCCGCTGCCGCAGCAACTGGGCCAGTTGCTGAGCCGCTAAACCGTAGCAGGCACCAGCACCCGCAGGCTGGCCGGGTACATTTCCACTTCCACCGGCGTGGGCAGCTGATACGGTTCGCCGTCAATCTGCACCAGCACCTGCGTAGCTCCTGGCACGCTTATGCGGGCCTGGCTACAGCACAGCCGGCGCGTGTAGTCTGAAGCGTCAAAGTCACTGGTGTACAGGCGGTACAGCAGCCCCGGGGCGGCCGTATTCGGGAACGGCGCAATCAGGCAGATTTCAAACTTCCCATCATCCAGCTGACTATCGGGGTTGATGATAACGTTGCTGCCGAATGTATTAGCATTGGCAATGGTGAGCATAAATGCCACGCCTTCCCATGTTTCCTGCTCCGTTTCAATGCGGTAGGTAGCGGGCTGGTAAGCGGCGTATTCCTGCGTAGCAATACGCACATAGGCCCCCGGCCCGCGCACGTCGCCCGCATCGAACCGTTCCACAATGAGGGCATTGAAACCCATATCGGCCAGATGCGCCGAGAACCTGCCGCCCACACGCAATGTGTCCAGCGTGCGTACCTGATAGTCCCAGGTAAGACGTAGCGCCTCGGCTGGGTCCTGTGGGATGCCCAGGTCTTTCGACAGGCCGTTGCCGGACCCTAGGGGCAGAATCCCCAGCGGCAGATGCGTGTTGCTCACTACTTCTGCCACCAGGCTTACCGTTCCATCACCGCCGGCCGCAAATACGGCGTCGTAGGTATGCTCATGCAAGTGCATGCGCAACTGAGCCAGATCATCCTCCCCATCGGTATGAAAAAATGCCGCCGTCCGGCCTCTTTCGGTGCAATAAGCAGTAATGGAGCCTTCCAACTCCGACTTATCAATGTCGCCGGAAACAGGATTAAGCACGAACAGGAGCCGCCGAAGCTGCGCAGGGGAGGTGGGAAGCATGCGAGGAACAGATACGCGGTAGACGGTACAAAGATGGTGGTTTCCTAAACGAACGGAGCCGGCTTTTGGCCGGCTCCGGAACAGGAAAAAATTGCATCAGGACTAGGGCTTCAGGTTGGCCGGCAAACCTTGCGGGTAATCGGCATTGATTTCCTGCTGCAGTTCCTCAATACGGTTGCCCGGGTTGGGGTGGGTGCTCAGGAACTCAGGCGGACTACTGCCCTGGTTGGCCTGCTGCAGCACTTCCATCACCTGAATCATGGAGCGGGGGTCGTAGCCGGCAGCCGGTGTGAAGTCCACGGCCAAGCGGTCGGCTTCCAGCTCATCCTCGCGGCCGTAGCGCAGGGTCAGCAGCTTGCCCACCATAGCGGCAGCAGCGGCGCTGGCGGCGGTACCGGGCCGCTCGGGGTCATAGAGGCCGATGGCAGCGGCTCCGGTCAAGCCGCTGGTGAGGCGCGACTTGGCAATTTGCTCGGCCGAGTGCCGTCCCACCACGTGGCCGATTTCGTGGGCCAGTACGCCGGCCACTTGCCCTTCGGTTTTCAGGTTTTTCAGCAAGCCAGCCGTAATAAACACCTGCCCGCCGGGTAAGGCAAAGGCATTAATGGTGTTTTCATCGGCCAGCAGGTGAAACTGGAATTTGTAGGGCGACTGGCCCGCTTTGGTTGACCGGACAATTTCCTGGCCGATGCGCTCTACGGCCGCTCCGGCTTTCTGGTCGGGGTGAATGCCGCCGTATTGCTGGGCCATTTCGGGAGCGGCCTGCAAGCCCAGGGCAATTTCCTGGTCAGCCGACATATCTACGTGCTGGACTTCGCCCGTAACTTCGTTCTTCTGGGTATTGCAGTAATAGGGAATGAACGCAAAGGCGGCCATTACCAGGGCAATTATGTAGCGTAGGTTGCCTCTCATGATTAATTGGAAGGAAGGGAGTAGGGAAAGTGCGAAAACCGGACGAAACGTCCTTTGCGCCTTGTAACGCGCAGCTTTCGGTAGGGTTGCCTGGCCTGTTGAAACCTAAAATCCAGTGGTACACGTATCAGGCCCTATCCCGGCCATTCTCTCCCCGGAGGGCCTTTCTTCCCACTGCAACTCCCCTTTCCCTATGAATCAAAAACGCACTTTCGGCAGCATCCTGACCGTTCTGGGTATTATCGGTATCATCATAGCCGCGTTGGGTTTCCTGCAAATTGGCGGCCTGGGCCTCAGCAAGATGAACTCGCTGGTTCCGTTTGTGGTAGGCTTGATTTTCTTTTTTGCCGGCATCAACCTGGTTCGGACTACCAGTGACCGGGCGTAACCTTCTCACTGCCTGAAATGCCAGCGGCCCGCTTCTCAATCAGAGAGGCGGGCCGCTGCTGTTGGTACGTAGGCGAAGCTAGCTCGCGCGAGCTACCAGTCCTTTGCTCTGCGCAAAAGCCAGCAATGCAGAATCCAGGAGCAGAAGCTGGGAGCGGTAGGCGGAGGTGGCTGGGCCGTTGGCAAACAGCACCGTCCCACCTTTGATGGAGCGAATGATACCGGGCGTCTGGGCCACGGGCAAAGCCGGACAGCCCTGGCTGCGCCCCAGTCGCCCGTGCTGCCGGATGAATTCCTGGCTTACGTATTCAGCACCGTGTACCACCACAGCCCGCCCCAGGGCGTTCGTATTATAGCCCTGATCTACGCCATGCAGCTTCAGGGAAAGGCCGTGCTTGCCCTGATACGTTTGGCCGGTTACGTAAAAACCCAGACTGCTCATCTCGGAGCCTTCCCGGTTCGAAAACGTTTGGGCGTATTCTTCACCGGTGTTTTTGCCGTGCGCTACTAGTGTGTGGTGCAACAGCCTGCCCTGCGCCAGATCTACCACCCACAGCCGTTCCCGGGTGCTAGAGCGGCTGAAATCAACAATGGTAATGGTGTGACAAGTGCTGCTGATGGTGCCTTGCTGCTGTAAGTTGTAAAACCCCACTAGGGCTTTCCGGTATACATCCAGCGGTACGCCGGCGGCAGTCAGGCCAGCCCGAACATACGTCAGGGCCACGTGTTGTTCAAAAGCCGCTGTGTAGGCCATACGAGCGGTAGCACTCAGCCCGGCGGCGGCTGGAGCTTCCTCCACTACCGGGCTTGCAAAGGCAGCAACAGGCGCGGCACTAGCTGGCGCAAACCAGGAAAAACACGTCAGGAAAAGACCGGCGGTGAAAGTCGGCAGATTCGTCATCGGCTAAAGTAGTCGGGGCGAAGAAAATGGAAGTAGCTTGCGAAGCGGCTGGGCTTTGGGCTAGCCAAAAATAGTACTTTCGCGTCAATTAACCTTGCGATGCTCAACCACTTGACCAGAAAAACTGTTCCCACGCTTTTACCTCGTGCTGCTTTTTGGGGACTGATGACCTTGGCTTGCACTAGCTGCGGCCACGACCTGCCTGCGCTTCCGGGCTTTAATGCAGCCACCTGGCGCGCCGACTCCTACGGCTGCCAGAATCAGCGCCGCCAGTTGCTACCTATTCTGGAAAAGCACCGCAATGCCCTCTACGGCTCCCGGATCAATGATATTACCGCGTTGCTAGGCCACCCCGACGAAGAGGAGCTCGGTGAGCAGAGCGACAAAGTATACATCTACTACGTGGCCCCTGGTATGCATTGCGCCCCTGGCCACCCGCGCTCCGGCAGCAACAGAATGCTCCTGCGAAGTGGAGCAACCGGCACCATTACGGAAATTATCCTACCAGTAATCAAATTTGATTAAATATAACTATTTCAACATACATCATTAATAACCTTTTACACTGCCCGAACTTCTCTGTACACTTAATACAGCAACGGCCGCTTCTCTTGGCAGAGAAACGGCCGTTTTTACTAAGGCGAACTGCTTTAAACTGCCTTACCCAAGCCCGCCATCAGTAGAGTTGGTTGGCTGAGCAGGCATAACATCTCGGTGCTGCTCGTTGTGAAACAGGCTTAGCTGCGAGGGAGTTAGAATGCGGCCACACTCTGTTTCATACTGCGACTCCAGCTCCGCCAGTTTGGCGGTGCGCTCCAAGGGATTATCGTGGTATTGCCACTGAATTTCTTCAGTACGGGCCAGCTTGATCTTGTTAACGGCTCGCAACTGGATAAACTGGGCTTCGTTTAGTTGCAACTGCTGGCTCATGGAACGTGTTAGGTCCTCTACCTGAGTGGTAGAGGGCTCCGAAGTGCCAGGACGCTCGGCGTATCGGTCTTTCATCTGGGCATGCGCGGCAGTGCCAAATGCAGCCAGTAAACAGGTTAGGACAAGAGCTTTCATGGGAAAACGGTGGAAAGCGGGCAGGTTTGAGAGCATAGGTATGTAGTGGGCAACCAACCAAGCTGCATCGTAAAAAATTCCACTCCTTCCCTAGTATTTATATCCAAAAATACGTGGTTTAAAGTACAATCACAATTATTTTAAGCAAAAAAAGACAATTATTTATTGAAATAATTAACGTAAATATTCTCCCATTCGTGTTCTTCTCTTTCTCTTTACGCATACCAGCCGGCCTTTGGGGCCGGCTGGTAGCAGCGGTTATCAGGCTGAACGTGCTTACTCAAGCCCAGTCATTGGCTTATGGTCGGGGCTTTTGTAGTACTGCATGGCTATCAGCGAGATAATCATGCCCGACATGGCACCCTGCAGAATGATGGCCAAGAAGGCAATGGTCACTGAAAGGTCAAACCCAAACAGATCCTGCGCTCGGATACCATCCATAATATGCCGGTTCAGCACTCCGGCGTACAGAATAAAGAAGAGGCTAAAGACTACCGAGGCAACAATAGCTGTGATGATACCGGTGGCAAAACCGTGCAAATAGGGCATTCGGCCGTGCCGGAACCGTTTGTACTGCGCAATGGCCAGGCAGATGCCCACCGCCAGAATTACGCCATTCAGAAAGCTGAGCTCGATCCGCTCGGACAAGCCGAACAGGGACGCAATAAGAAAGTACAGGACCATGCCGCCGGCTGTAAACAGGCCATAGCGGACACCGTTGGTTTCGGGCGTAAGTTGAGTGGTTGCCATGAGTTGAACTGTTAAAAGGTGGAAGGGATACCCAGCAAGCTGCTGTTCCGGAACTACCGGTGGGAGTATTCATGTTACAACACCGGCCTACCCGTGCTACCTCCGACAGCAACCTGCTCTTATCTATACAGCCCTGAGTGGCAACCGGTTGTACATTCCAGGCTTTTTTTTCGTCCGTGGCCGATTCTGTCGGCTGCAAATCCGGGGGGCCGAGGCATTTTACGTACTTTTGCGGGCCGGGAATCAGCGGACACGCTCTTTGCCGGCCATTTCGGGATTTTTCCGCCTTACTTCACCTATGATCAGCACCTCCAACGTAAGCCTGCGCTACGGCAAGCGCGTATTGTTTGAAGACGTTACCATCAAGTTCATGCCCGGCAACGTGTATGGCCTCATCGGGGCCAATGGCGCGGGTAAGTCCACGTTTCTGAAGATTCTCTCGGGCGAGATTGAGCCAAACACCGGCTCGGTGGATATGCCTAAGGGGGCCCGCCTCTCGGTACTGAAGCAGGACCAGTTTGCGGCCGATGCCTTCCCCGTGCTCCAGACCGTAATTATGGGCCACACGCGCCTGTGGAAGGTGATGGAGGAAAAAGATGCCCTCTACGCCAAGGCCGACTTCTCGGACGCTGACGGCGAGCGGGCCGCCGAGCTGGAAGGCGAGTTTGCCGACCTGGAAGGCTGGAATGCCGAGTACGAAGCTGCCGAGCTGCTTTCCGGCCTCGGCATCGGGGAAGATAAGCACCACACCCTGATGGCCGACCTGGGTACCTCCGACAAGGTGCGCGTGCTCCTGGCTCAGGCCCTGTTCGGTAACCCCGACGTGCTGCTGCTCGACGAACCCACCAACGGCCTCGACGCCGAAACTGTGCTGTGGCTGGAGAACTTCCTCGACTCGTTCCAGAATACGGTAATTGTGGTCAGCCACGACCGTCACTTCCTTGACGCAGTGTGTAACTATATGGCTGACCTCGATTTCTCAAAAATCACCATGTACCCCGGCAACTACTCGTTCTGGTACGAGTCGTCGCAGCTGGCTTTGCGCCAGCGCCAGGATATTAACAAGAAGACTGAGGACAAGCGTAAGGAACTGGAAGAATTCGTGCGCCGCTTCTCGGCCAACGCGTCCAAGTCCAAGCAGGCTACTTCGCGCCAGAAGCTGCTCCAGAAACTCACCTTGGAGGAGATTAAGCCTAGCTCGCGCAAATACCCCTACATTGCCTTCAAGCCCGAGCGCGAAGCCGGCAACCAGCTGCTGACGGTAGACAACCTGAGCAAATCGGTAGACGGTCAGGTGGTTTTCCGCAATGTCTCCTTCGCGCTGGATAAGAAGGATAAAGTGGCCATCATCGGCCGCGACGACCGGGCCGCTTCCCTCCTGTTCGACGTGCTATTTGAGCAGGTCAAGGCTGAAACCGGCGACTTTAAGTGGGGCACTACCATCACGCCCAGCTACTTCCCCAAGGAAAACACCGAGTTCTTCGATACCAACCTGAACTTGGTGGACTGGCTGCGCCAGTACAGCACCGAGAAGGATGAATCGTTCATCCGGGGCTTTTTGGGCCGCATGCTCTTCTCAGGCGAGGAGTCGCAGAAGAAGTCGAATGTACTGAGCGGGGGCGAGAAAGTGCGCTGCATGCTTTCCAAAATGATGATGGAAGGCGGCAACGTGCTCGTGCTCGACGACCCGACGAACCACCTGGATCTGGAAAGCATTACGGCTTTGGATAACTCCCTGCGCGAGTTCAACGGTACGCTGCTGTTTGCTTCTCACGACTTGCAGGTGATTCAGTCGGTAGCCAACCGTATCATCGAGCTGACGCCCACGGGCATCATTGACCGGCGCATGAGCTACGAGGAATACCTGGCCGACGAAAACATTCGGACCCAGCGCCAGCGCATGTACCAATTGGTATCGTAATTACGTTCTTACAGGCATTATGAAACGACTCTTGTTCCTGATGCTGATGGGTGGGGCCGGCCTGGTTGGGCTGGCCCCTACCGTTTCAGCCCAAACCACCGATACCACCCGCACCAGCAAGCCCCAGCTGAACACGGCCCCGCCCGGCAGCGTGCCCACACCCCGGCAGCCGGCTCCCGTGTACCAGCCAGCGCCTACGGCTCCCGTGGCCCCCGACCCGAACGTGCCGGCCTCCAACCAGCCCTTCGACCCCAGCCGGCCCTCGGGCATGGATTTGCCGCAGCGGCCCGGTGTAGCCCCGCCGCCCCCGCCCTTGCGGAAGTATTTCCTGTACACCAATTTCGGCCTGGGCTTCAGTAGTCTGTATGGGTTCAGTCAGTTCAGTGCCAGCCTAGCTCCGGCCATCGGGTACCGGTTTACAGAGCGGTTTGCGGCCGGACCGGGCATTTCCTACGCCTACAACAGCTACTCCCTGCGCGGGACCGATGGCATCAAAACCAGTAGCTTTGGGGTGAAAGGCTTCGCCCAATTCATTGCTTACAAAGAGTTTTTTCTGCACGCCGAATACGAAGTAACCCAAGCGGAAGTCCTTTATCAGGATATCAATACCGGCCAGCTTTTCAAGCGCAAGCTCAATGTGCGCACGCCTCTGGCCGGGGCCGGCTACCGCACCCGCTTCAGCGACCGGGCCGCCGCCGATATTGTGGTGCTCTACAACTTCAACGACGGTTTTGAGGACATTTATGGGCAGCCGGTTATCCGCTTCAGCTTCCTGTTTGATCTGAAATAAAGTTGCCGCTGGTACAACAAAAAGCCCCGCTCATTGCTGAGCGGGGCTTTTGCGTTTTTCGAACAGGGTGAATTCCACCTACCAAAGTGGAAATCGAGGCCAGTTATACTACCCGACCACCGCGGATAACACGCAGCAGGATAGCAATAATGGCAATAACCAGCAGAATGTGAATCAGGCCGTTACCGGCAATACCCGCGCCCATTACACCGAAGAAGCCCAGGGCCCAGATGATGATCAGAATGACGGCGATGATGTACAGTAGATTGCCCATGATTGGAGGAGAGAGTTTAGTGAAAAAAGGGAGAGTGGGGTTTTGTTGGTTTCCGCCGTGTTGTGGGTGATTTCAGCGGCGGAAGCCATTCTGCGGTTTTGTACGCGCCCTTTCAGCCAAAAGGTTTATAAAGGCTTCATATTTTTTTTGCCGTAGGACTAGGTGTTATGAGGAAAATGGCTTTTCAGGGCTCAAATCATCGATTTTGCATTAAAAAAAATCTATGTGTGCCCTGGGAATATCCTAGCATTTTAGAATTGAGGACGCCGCCTTTTTCGGCTTAGCTTTGCAGCAGTTTTCCCGGGCTCCGGCCCATTCCCACCCCACCCAACTCTTTTTACTATGAACGTTGCCGTAATTGGCGCGGGCACCATGGGCAATGGCATTGCTCACGTTTTTGCCCAGCATGGTTTCTCTGTGGCCCTCATCGATACTAATCCGGCGTCTCTCGACAAGGGCTTGGCTACCATAGGCAAGAACCTGGACCGTCAGGTGGCCAAAGGTGGCCTTACGGCCGATGACAAAGCGGCTACTTTGGAGCGCCTGACCAGCTTTACCAGTCTGGCTGAAGGGGTGCGTACTGCGGACCTGGTGGTAGAAGCCGCCACGGAAAACGTGGACCTCAAGCTTAGCATCTTCCGGGAGCTGGACCAGCACGCACCGACAGCAGCCATTCTGGCCTCCAATACGTCGTCCATTTCCATTACCCGCATTGCGGCCGTCACGAAGCGGCCCGCTCAGGTAATCGGGATGCACTTCATGAACCCGGTACCGGTGATGAAGCTGGTGGAGGTAATCCGGGGCTATGCCACTTCCGATGAGGTGACGCAGCGCGTAATGGATTTGTCGCGCCAGCTGGGCAAAACGCCCACCGAGGTGAACGACTACCCCGGCTTTGTGGCCAACCGCATTCTGATGCCTATGATCAACGAGGCCATTTACAGCCTGTTTGAGGGCGTGGCCGGTGTAGAGGAAATTGACACGGTGATGAAGCTGGGCATGGCCCACCCCATGGGCCCCCTGCAACTGGCCGATTTCATTGGCCTAGATGTGTGCCTGGCCATTCTGCGCGTGTTGCACGACGGTTTGGGCAACCCCAAATACGCTCCTTGTCCGCTACTGGTGAATATGGTAACGGCGGGCCGCCTGGGCGTGAAGTCCGGCGAAGGGTTCTATTCCTGGGCCCACGGCACCAAAGAGCTGGTGCTGGCCGAGCGGTTTCGCAAGTAAGCTCCGGGTCTGTTCTATACTTCTAACGCCTTTGCCGGTAAACCGGCAAGGGCGTTTGCCGTTGGATTCTGATGAAACCTTCGGGCCCTAAATACGCTTATATAGATTCAGTTTTTGACTCTGACATCTGACTCGTATTTTAATGGAACAAGCAACATTTGGCGGCGGCTGCTTCTGGTGCACCGAAGCCGTATTTCAGAATCTGAAAGGCGTAGAAAAAGTAGTATCGGGCTATACCGGCGGGCGCATCGCCAACCCCACGTATAAGGAGGTGTGCAGCGGTCTGACGGGCCACAACGAGGTTATTCAGATTACCTATGACCCGGCCGTTATCAGCTACGAGGAGCTGCTGGAGGTATTCTGGAAAACCCACGACCCTACTACCCTCAACCGACAAGGCAACGATGCCGGCACCCAGTACCGCTCAGGCATTTACGCCCACAACGCGGAGCAGCAGCACACAGCCGAAGCCTATAAGCAGAAGCTCACTGAGGCCAACGCCTTCAGCGGCCCTATTACCACCGAAATTTTGCCCCTGGCCGCGTTTTACCCCGCTGAAGCATACCATCAGAATTACTACAACCTCAACGGTTCTCAGCCCTACTGCCAGTTTGTGGTAAAAAGCAAAGTAGATAAGGTGAAAGCTGTATTTGGTGACAAGCTGAAAGTGTAGCCTGGGAGGCAGATAAAAGTCAACGCGCGGACGCAAGCCGATTTCAGGGGCTACGTCCGCGCGTTGATTTTTTATCTTTTTACTTCTTCTTATCCCTGTTCCGGCAGATCAATCTTGAAGGGGCCATGCTCCCGGCCGAGGGCATAGAACAGTGCCACCTGGTTCATCAGGGTACGGGCGTAGAGGTCGAGGGCCCGGGTTTCGAGGATCTGGTTGTTCTTCACGATGATGAAACTTACCAACTCACCCGGATACGCGCCATCTTCACCCAGCGGCGGAATGGCCTCGAAGGGCGAGAAGTTCTTGACCGGTAGAAAGTCCCCTTTGGGCAGTTCCATCAGGGTTTTCTCCCCGTACGGGATAAAGCCTTTTAGGTGCGAGTAGCGGTAGTGCGGGTTCCAGACCCAGCTGCCGTTGAAAATATAGTACTCATCTACCCCAAAGCGCAGGAACTCGCGCAACGACACGTTTACGCCGATGCGCCAGTTGGTGCGCTCTTCCAGGGTTTGCTTGATGATGGCCAAGCGCGTGGGGTCGGGCGTATCGGTAAAAGCCTGCGTGAGGCGAGCCTGCACCACCAGCTCGCAGCCGGCGTACAGGTTGATGAGCTGCTGCCGCCACGCGTTCTGGGCGCCCAGCTGATAGGCATCGGCCCGGGTAAACTCGAAGAAATTGTGAGTGTAGGGGCCGGCTAGGGCCACACCGTCGCGGCCGGTAGCATCGGCCCACTCCACCAGGAAGCAGTGGTGCATGCGGGCATCCACCCAAGGCAATTCCCGGTTGAAGGCCACGCGGGTCTGGATGGTATCGGGTTCAACGCCCAGTTCCTGGGCTATGTAGTCGCGCACTTCGTCGCGGGCCTGAGCGGCCGATACAACTGGTTTCAGGGTACTCATCAAGCAAAGAGAAAGAATAGACGTCCGGCCCAGGACCAACCGGTGGCGGGCGCGGCTCTACAATGTTAAGCAGTTAATCACGGATTTGAACGGATTTTTCGGATTTCACGGATTCGGTTGGCCTGGCTGCGCGGCTCGGCTACCGATGCCGGCGGCCTTTTCCCACAAAAAACGTCCGGCCGACTGTAGGCAGTCAGCCGGACGTTTACTTACCTGGAAGCTGGCTCACCTACTTCATATAAACCAGAGGCTCTATCCAGAATGCATGCTTTATACGGCTACGTTGTGCTCGCGCAACGCGTCGTTGAGTGAAGTTTTGAGGTCGGTGCTGGGCTTGCGCTGCCCGATGATGAGCGCGCAGGGCACCTGGTAGTCGCCGGCCGGGAAGTGCTTGGTGTAGGAACCCGGAATCACCACCGAGCGAGCCGGCACCGTGCCTTTGTACTCCACTGGCTCGGGGCCCGTCACGTCAATGATTTTGGTGCTGCCCGTGATGGTCACACCTGCCCCGATGACGGCTTCTTTGCCCACGAAGCAGCCTTCCACCAGAATGCTGCGCGAACCCACGAAGGCTCCGTCTTCGATGATAACCGGCGCAGCCTGCACCGGCTCCAGTACGCCGCCAATGCCTACACCCCCGCTCAGGTGCACGCCCGCCCCAATCTGGGCGCAGGAGCCCACAGTAGCCCAGGTGTCCACCATCGTACCCTCACCTACCCAGGCCCCGATGTTAACATAGCTCGGCATCAGAATAACGCCGGGGGCCAGATAGGCACCGTAGCGGGCCACGGCTGGGGGAACCACGCGCACGCCCTGCTGCTCGTAGTTGGTTTTGAGCCGCATTTTGTCCCGGAATTCAAACGGTCCTACCTCAATGGTTTCCATCTGGCGAATGGGGAAGTACAGGATAACCGCCTTCTTCACCCAGTCGTTTACCAGCCAGCCGCCTTCCCGGTCAGTGGCGGGCTGGGCCACGCGCAGGCGGCCTTTATCGAGCTCTTCAATTACGTGCTGGATGGCCTCAGTGGTGGCGGCTTGCTGGAGCAGGCTCCGGTCGGCCCAGGCGGCTTCAATCAGGTTTTGCAGTTCAGACATGCTAAAGGGGTTGTGTGTTGCCAGTTGTTGGTTGCCGGTTATTGGGTGTTGGTTACGAGTTGTTGCTTGTTATGATAACTGAAAACTCATAACCAACCCATACCGCAAGCGGGCCAAAAGTACCATCTTCGCACCCAATATGCCGCGTCCCGTCACCATTTTGCTGGCCTCTGTCCTTAAGCCCCTCGATGACACGCGGATGCTGGGCAAGTTTGGACGCACGCTGGCCGGAAGGCCGGGCACCCAGGTACACGTAGCAGGCCGCTTGGCCCCACTTCCACCCAGCCTGCCCGCCAACCTGCACACGCATACTCTGCTGCACGGCTCCCGCCTGAGCCTGGGCCGCGTGTGGGCGCAGTTCCGCTACTGGCGGTTGCTCCGGCAGCTCCGGCCCGCTGTCGTATTCGTACATGCGCCCGAACTGCTCCCTCTCACGGTACTGTGGCAACTGCTAGGGCCGGGACGGCGGTTTATGTACGATGTACGGGAAAATTACGCCCTCAACATCCGGACGCAGGCTGTGTACCCGGCCTGGGCCCGTAACCTGCTGGCCAGCTTAGTGCGGCACCTCGAAACCCTGGCCAGTGCCCGGGCCACCGCCGTGCTGCTGGCCGAAAGAAGCTATGCGGAAGAACTGCCCTTTGCCCAACTGTCTGCAACGAATCTGCCACCGACCGGAAACCGCCGTGGGCTCACCCTGCTAATCGAAAACAAATACCAGCTCTACGACGAGCACCCCACCCCGTTCCCGCGCCGGCTGCCGCCGGTTACCGAGCCGTTGCGGATAGTGTACACGGGTACTATTTCGGAGCTGAATGGCGTGTGGGAGGCTATCCGGTTTGTGCAGCATATGCGGCAGGTGTGGCCGCTGGCTCACCTGACCATCATTGGCAGCTGCCAGCAACCGGGGCTACTGCCGCGCCTGGAGGCAGCAGTGGCTGCCGCCAGTGAGGCCGTGACGCTGGTGGGTGGGGTGGCCCTGGTGCCGCACGCGCAGGTAGTGGCTGAAATCCGCCGGAGCCACCTGGGGCTGCTGCCCTACCGGCCGCACCCCAGCACGGCCCGTTGCCTTCCTACCAAGCTGTTCGAGTACCTAGCCCACGCGCTACCGCTGGTGCTGCCGCCCAATCCGCTCTGGTCCGATTTGGCGGAGGAAGCGGAAGCCGGTTTTGGGTTCGACTTCCAGCAGCCCGCTTATCCGCCCGCTGAAGAACTGGCCCGACTGCTGCAAAGCCGCGTATACTACCCGGCCGGCCCACCCGCCGGAGTCTTCTGGCAGTCGGAAGCTGAAAAATTGCACTGGCTGATGGATTCTATCCGGTAACTACCGACCTTTGCGGGCCGTTTACGGAGCTGGTGCCGAATTTTTCTACCTTCGGCGTGCTTATTTCCGACTGCCCTGCTCCGCAAATCCCCCCTACTGATGAACAACTCTCTCCGACTCTCTGAAATTGCCGGTGTTGGTCACTACGTGCCTGAGCGCGTGGTCACGAATGCCGACCTGACCCAACTGATTGACACCACCGACGAGTGGATCCAGGAACGTACCGGCATTCGGGAGCGGCGCTGGTTTGAGGAAGGAAAAGACACCACGGCCAACATGGGGGCCAACGCGGCCCGCAAGGCCCTGGAAATGGCCGGCCTCACGCCCGATGACGTGCAGCTGATTGTGTTTGCCACCTTGTCGCCCGACTACTTCTTCCCCGGTTCCGGTGTGCTGCTGCAGCGTGAGTTGGGTATCACGGCCCCCATTCCGGCTTTTGATGTGCGCAACCAGTGCTCCGGCTTCGTGTACGCGCTGAGCATGGCCGACCAGTTCATCAAAACCGGCATGTACGATACCGTGCTGGTGGTGGGCTCCGAAATTCACTCCTCGGGCCTCGACATCAGCACCCGGGGCCGGGCCGTGTCAGTTATTTTCGGTGATGGAGCCGGCGCGGTGGTATTGCGCCCCAGCACCCGCGAGGGCCATGGCATTCTGAGCACCCACCTCCACTCCCAAGGCGAGCACGCCGAGGAGCTTATTGTGCGGGAACCCGGCTCGAACCGCAACAACCGCCTGGAGTACGTAATGGCCAACGAGCTGGAAATGTACCCGTACATGAACGGCCAGAACGTGTTCAAGCACGCCGTGGTGCGCTTTCCGCAGGTTATCCGGGAGGCCCTCGATGCCAATGGTTACGAGTCAAAGGATATCGATATGCTCATCCCGCACCAGGCCAACCTGCGCATCACGCAGTTCGTGCAGCAGAAAATGGGCCTCTCCGATGACAAGGTGTTCAGCAACATTCAGCGCTACGGCAACACTACAGCCGCCTCGGTGCCCATTGCCCTGAGCGAAGCCGTGCAGGAAGGCCGCATCAAGCGCGGCGACCTGGTGTGTCTGGCCGCCTTCGGCTCCGGGTTCACCTGGGCCTCCGCCCTGATCCGCTGGTAGGTTCTGGTCAATTAAAAATTGAGAAGTAAAAATGAGGTGGCTGACCGGACTTTATCATCCGCGTTGGTCACCTCGATTTTTACTTCTTAATTCATAATTCTTAATGCAACCGAATGCCCAGCTACACCGAGGAGAATTACCTGAAAGCCATCTACAAGCTGGCAGAAGCGCAACCCGGCACCGAAGTCAGCACCAACAGCGTGGCGGAGGAGCTACGGACGCGGCCCGCTTCGGTGACGGATATGCTGCGCCGCCTCGGGGAAAAAGAGCTGCTGCATTACACGCGTTACCGGGGCGTGACGCTCACGCAGGAAGGCCGCCGGCTGGCCCTGCTTACTATTCGGAAACACCGGCTGTGGGAGGTTTTTCTGGTCCAGCACCTGGGGTTCAACTGGGATGAAGTACACGACGTCGCCGAACAGATGGAGCACATCGACTCCGACCTGCTGGTGCGCCGCCTCGATGAGTTTCTGGGCTTCCCGCAGCTTGACCCCCACGGCGACCCGATTCCGACGGCCGATGGCGTGCTGCACCGCCCCCAGCACCGCCTGCTTTCCGACCTGCGCCCCGGTGAACACGGCCGGGTTATAGCCGTCAAGAATACCTCGGCTCCCTTCCTGCAATACCTCGATAAAGTGGGCGTCAACCTCGGCACACAGATTGAAGTAGTAGATAAGATAACATTCGATAATTCCCTAGAAATCAAAATCAACAACGAAGTTAAATACTTAGTCTCAGCCGAAGTAAGCCGTAACCTGCTGGTCACGGATTGAGCCCTGTACACCCCGTACTCGGTGAGGAATTACTGTTCCGCGGCCTCGGTACACCAAGCTATCTGCACGAATCCCGGTTGCCTTCAGGTGAGCATCAGTAACAGCATGAACACTGGCAAGCAGGCACGTACCTTTGCGGCTGAACTCATCCTGCTGTGTTATGGCCATAGGCTTACCTCCCTCGCTTTCCGATACCATTGTTGCCCTGTCAACGCCGCCCGGGGCCGGCGCTATTGCCCTGCTTCGACTGTCAGGGCCGCAGGCTATTTTGCTGACCGATGTGGTATTTGCCGGAAAGCGCCTGCGCGACCAGCCCAGCCACACACTACATGTAGGGACCATCCGCGACGGGGCGCGGATTCTGGATGAAGTCGTCGTATCGTTGTTTCGGGGGCCACACTCCTACACCCGTGAGGACGTAGTGGAAATCAGCACCCACGGCTCCGATTACATCGTGCAGGAAGTCCTGACGCTGCTGTTGCGCCACGGCGCCCGCCTGGCGGAGGCCGGCGAGTTCACCAAGCGTGCATTCCTGCACGGAGCCTTCGACTTGGCCCAGGCCGAAGCCGTGGCCGATCTGATTGCCGCCGACTCGGCCCTTTCGCACCAGGTAGCCATGCGTCAGATGCGCGGGGGCTTTTCCCAGGAGTTGAAGGACCTGCGCGGCCGGCTGGTACAGTTTGCGGCCCTGCTGGAATTGGAACTGGACTTTGGCGAAGAGGACGTGGAGTTTGCCGACCGCACCGGCTTAGTGCAGCTCCTGCAGGAAGTACAGCAGTTGGTGCGCCGCCTGCTCCGTTCCTTTGAATTGGGTAACGTTATCAAGAACGGCGTGACTACGGTTATTGCTGGCCGCCCCAATGCCGGCAAAAGCACCCTACTCAACGCTCTGCTCAACGAGGAGCGCGCTATTGTCTCGGACGTGGCCGGCACTACCCGCGACCTGATTGAGGATGAAGTCAGCATTGAAGGCATCCGGTTCCGGTTTGTGGATACGGCCGGCCTGCGCGACACAACCGACGTGGTAGAATCCATCGGCGTGGAGCGCACCTTAAAGCGTGTGCAGCAGGCAGCATTGGTAGTATATCTGTTTGATATAACGACTACTACCCCCGCTGATCTTAAAGCGGAGATTGAGGCACTGAAACTACCGGCGGGCGTGGGTGTACTGGCCGTAGGCAACAAGCTGGACGTCGCTCCGGATACCGACCAGGAAGCCTTCCTGACGCGTCCCGGCACCGTGCTTATTGCTGCGTCCCGGGGCGACGGGCTGGATGAGCTGCGGCAGGAGTTGCTGGCCCGTGTCCGCCTCGATGGCCTTGACCGTACGGGCTCCAGTACCATCGTGACCAATCTGCGCCACGCCCAAAGCCTGGAGCAGGCCAATCAGCACCTTGATGCCGTACTGATGGGCCTGAGCACCGGCGCGGGCACCGAGCTCCTGGCCGCTGACCTGCGCCACGCCCTGGCGGCCCTGGGCCAGATAACCGGTGAAATCAGCAACGACGACCTGCTGACCAGCATTTTCACCCAGTTCTGCATCGGGAAGTAAGCTGCTGGCATGAATCGGCAACGTTGCCGGAACAAAAAATGCTGCTTCGCCTGGAAAAACCTTACGCTGCATGCCGCATTTTCAAACAGGGGGCCGTTTCTTTGCGCTTTCCCCATCTCAAACAACCACTGCGGTCGGATTGTAGTATAGGCGTCAAATACAGACGGGGTTTCCGGCTCACCGGCAATTCTTTAGTTTCGCCTTATAACCCCACCCATCAACCCAACCTTATGGCAGAATCTGCTGAACTGATCCTCGACGGGAAATCCATCTCTCTCCCCGTCATTGAAGGCACCGAGCACGAAAAAGCCTTTGACATTGGCAAGCTGCGCGACCAGACGGGCTACGTAACCCTCGATTCGGGCTACAAGAACACGGGTGCTACCAAGAGCGCCATCACGTTCCTCGACGGCGAAGAAGGTATCCTGCGCTACCGCGGTTATCCGATTGAGCAGCTGGCCGAACAGTCTTCGTTCATTGAAGTAGCCTACCTGCTGATTTACGGCAAGCTGCCCACCCAGGCTGAGCTCGACAACTTCAGCCACCAGATTACCAAGCACACGCTGGTGCACGAGGACGTGCGCAAGATTTTCGACGGCTTCCCGTCGGCAGCCCACCCCATGGCCATCCTCAGCAGCCTCATCTGCTCGCTCACGGCCTTCTATCCCGAGAGCGTATCGCCCGACCTGAGCAAGGAAGAAATCGACCTGAACGTGATTCGTCTCATGGCCAAGATTTCAACTATTGCGGCCTGGACGTACAAGAACAACATGGGTCACCCGCTGAACTATCCGCGCAATGACCTCGACTACTGCTCGAACTTCTTGTACATGATGTTCAGCTTCCCCACGGAGAAGTATGAAATCGACCCGCGCATCGTGAGTGCCCTCAACAAGCTGCTCATCCTGCACGCCGACCACGAGCAGAACTGCTCTACCTCCACCGTGCGCCTCGTGGGTTCGGCCAATGCTTCGCTCTACGGCTCTGTTTCGGCTGGTATCAACGCCCTCTGGGGTCCGCTGCACGGCGGCGCCAACCAAGAAGTGCTGGAGATGCTACAGGCTATTCAGAAAGACGGCGGCGACACTAGCAAGTTCATTGCCAAGGCCAAGGACAAAAACGATTCGTTCCGTCTGATGGGCTTCGGTCACCGCGTATACAAGAACTTCGACCCACGTGCCAAAATCATCAAGAAAGCGGCCGACGACGTACTAGCTGCTCTTGGCATTGACGACCCGCTGCTGAAGATTGCCCAGGAACTGGAGCAGGCTGCCCTCACCGATGAGTACTTCATCGAGCGGAAGCTGTACCCTAATGTAGACTTCTATTCCGGCATCATCTACCGCGCCATCGGTATCCCTACCGAAATGTTCACGGTGATGTTTGCTTTGGGCCGCCTGCCCGGCTGGATTGCCCAGTGGAAAGAGATGCGCGAGAACAAGGAGCCTATCGGCCGTCCGCGCCAGATCTATACCGGCGAAACTGAGCGCGACTACGTGAGCATTACGGCTCGTTCGTAAGTTCTGCACGTTACCTTAGTACAGCAAAAAAGCCCGCTTCAGCGGGCTTTTTTCGTTTCTACTGCTACTGCAGGTTACATTCTGTAACCTGCAGTAAATCAGTGGATATTAGCGGCGGTGAAGTTCGTTTTCATTTCTTCGTAAGCTACCATTTTCTTAGGTCCCAGAATGGCAGCTAGGTCCCACTCGTAGCGCATTTGCACGTCGGCCAGGGCTTTATCGGTTGCCTCAGCATCGGCAGCGAATTGCTTGCGCAACTCTGCCGTTTCGGTGAGTAGGCGTATGTGCAGCGTCCGGACTTTCACATACTGTCCTTCGCTCAAACGGGTACGCTCGGCCATGCGGCGCGTCATCTCGGTGGCGCGGGTTGATACCTTGCTGCCACCGTCAGCGGGAGATGCTTGCACAGACTGGCTAACAGTTACTACAGCGACAAAAGCGAGAACGGAGAATACTTTTTTCATAACGGTGGTGAGTTGGAGGAAAGTGAAACCAGAAAGAGTAAGTAGTTCGCTAGCAATAGAATGAATATATTCGTTTGTTATAACATAACCAATATTTACTTTAAATATATTTAAGCAAGTTTGTAATAGACCTGAAAAAGCCTGCCTACGGAAGTAGACAGGCCTTTCTGGCCGCTACTAGTAAGGCGTTGCACCTAGTGCCGTCATGCTGGCCCGATTCTGTTGGTAAAGGGCCAGTTGGTTTGGCTGTAATAGAGACGACAGCTCCATCTCGTACTGCAGCTGTGCATCGGCTACGGCACGGGTTTGCAGTTCCGCGTCGTGTACGAATAAGGCCTTAGCCGAAAGTGTTTCCTGCAGCAGCCGCAGGTTCAGGGCGCGTACTTGCACGTACTGGCCTTCATTCAGGCGCACCTGCTGCGACAGGGAACGGGCCATGGCGGTAGCGCGGGCCTGCAGGTCGCGGTTACCGGGGCCGGGAGCCGCCAGCAGCCGGTGCGATGTGAAGGCTAACACAGCCAGCAACAAGGGTACTGTGAGCTTTTTCATAGGGTCTGAAAAAAGGAACAAGGGAGGAAATTCCAACAACGACTAAGGATTCTAGTGCTGCCCCAGGGCCGTCATGCTGGCGCGGCTCTGCTGGAATAGTGCCAACTGGGCTGGCCGGAGCAGCGCAGTGAGGTCAGATTCGTAGCGGCCCTGCGCATCGGCAAGACGCTGATCCAGGATACTTTGGTCGGCGGCAAAGCGGGTTTTCAAGTCTTCTATTTCAGCCAGCATCCGTACGTTGAGCTGCTTTACGCGCAGGTACTGTCCTTCATCCAGACGGGCTTTCTCCGAAATGGAACGCGTGAGAGCAGTGGCCCGGGCGTGGATGCTGGTATTGCCGTCGCCTTCTGAACCAGCCAATGCCATGCTCTGTACTCCCAGCAGCAGGCAAGCGAAAAGAGTAGTCTTTTTCATGAGATAAGGAGTGAAAGGTGTAAGTGTGGAAATGATGTGTTTACGAAGGAATGCTTGGGGTCTGAATGGGTTGACAAACCATACTCAGACCTACTGCCCTAACCCGGTAGGGGAGGTAGGCATGACCAAATATGAACACTATAATTTAATAATACAAATAAATTTTATAATTATTCTAATCAAATACTTTTCCCAGCTCCTATTTCGTTCCTCATTATCAGTCTTTTAGGAGTGCAACGACAAAGGCTAAATACAAACAAAAAAAGTCCGGCTGCTTAGCAGCCGGACTTTCAATTCTCTGATTATGAACAAGAAACCTACAGAATCCGCAGTTCAATGCGCCGGTTCTGCTGGCGGTGTTCGTCGGAGTCGTTGGGGTTGAGGGGTTTGGTTTCGCCATAGCCCTTGAAGCGTAACCGCTGGGCCTTCACCCCCTGGCTGATAAGGTAGGTATACACGGACTTTGCCCGGTTCTGCGACAACGCCTGGTTATCATCATCGGATCCGACGTCGTCGGTATGCCCCGATATTTCGACCTGAATATCAGGATATTGCTTCATGAATGCCACCAGCCGATTCAGCTCAGTGCGCGACTTGGGCTTGAGGGCAAACTCCTTGGAATCGAAGAACAGGTTATTGAGTACAATGCTGCGACCCGAGCGCACCGGCTCCAGATAGATATCAAGCGTAAGGGGGTCGAAGCTGCGCTTGTCGCTGTAGTCGAAGCTCAGGCTACGCATCAGGTATTTATCGGCAGCGGCGTACATGGCGTACTGACGGCCTTCGTTGAGCACTACAGTGTACTCGCCGTTTTCGGCATCTGAGCCCACATACTGCACCAGTTCGTCGGTGTTGAGGTCGTAGAGCTGCACGTCGGCCCGGATAGGCTTTTTGGTGAAGGCGTCGAATACGCGGCCCTGGGTGTAAGTGCTGGTTTCGCGGGCTCGCACCTCCTTGGGCACTTCAAAGCCGAACAGTTCCACCGGCCGGTCACGCTCCTGCTTCACACCAGCCACCGTGGCCTTGGAGCGGGAGCAGAAGCCCCGGCGGTTATCGGAACTGATGAACAGAGACGCCTCGTTCTCAAACGTATTGAGCGGATAGCCCAGGTTCTGGGGGCTGCTCCATTTGTCGGCGGCCAGCTGTTCGCAACGGTACACATCCAGCCCCCCCATGCCCACCAGGCCATCGGTAACGTAGTAGAGGGTGGTGCTACTGGCGTGGATGAATGGGGCCATGTCCTTGCCGGACGTGTTCACCGGAGCCCCCAGGTTGCGGGCGGGTGTCCAGTTGCCATCAGCATTGAGGGTGGTCACGTAGATATCCTCCTGGCCCTTGCCGCCGCGCCGGGTGCTGGTGAAGTAGAGCGTACGGCCATCGGCCGACAACGTGGGCTGCGAGTCCCACTCCGGGGAGTTGACGTTACGCCCCAAGTTCTGAGGCTTGCTCCACACATTGCCAGTCCGGCGGGAAATGTACAGGTCACAGTTTCCTACTGAGCTCGGCCGGTCACAGGACGCAAATACCAACGTTTTACCATCGCCGGCAATAGAGCCTGCGCCTTCGTTGTAGGGCGTATTGATGGCTGCTGAGATGGAGGCCGGCTCACCCATACTCCCGTCCTTATTCTGACGGCTCACAAACAAATCCTCACCGCTTTCCGCCGTGGGCCGACCCGTGAATAACAGGAAACGGCTGTCGGCGGTAAGGGCCGGGAAATACTGGAACCGGAATGTATTCAGCGGCTCCGCCAGTCGCTCGGGTTGAATGCCAGTCGGTGCGGCAATAGCCTTTTGGGCAAACTCGCAGTTCAGCAGTTGGCGCTGAGCCCGCGGGGCATTCCGTGGGCTTTTAGCGGCAGTTTTGAGGTGTTTTTTGTAGCTCTCGGCGGCCGTCTGGTACTCGCCGAATGTCATGGCCAACTCCCCCAGCGTAAAATAATCGTTGGAATGGGAAGCCTCTACCGGCAACTTGGCCAGCCCATCACGATACGCCTCAAAAGCCTGTTGATTTTCGCCCATAGCCTTCAGCAGCGACCCTCTCAGCACGTACGGCTCTCCCAACGAAGGGAACTTCTGATTCAGCTGCGTCAGGGTTTCAATGGCCTTGTTGAAGTCCCGGGCTTTGGCCTGTTCCTGTGCTTTTTCCCACATGTTGCGGGCTTTGGTGTTGGTGGTACTCAGCTTGGCCTGGGCAGCAACTTGCAAGGGTGACAGGCTGCCCATTGCAAGCAACAGGACAATGGGCACAACGAACGAACGGCGCATAGGGGGAAAGTAGGACGCTACGGAATGTCGAGAAACTTATGGGTTTGTAACGAAACCTGCCATTGCGGATTGTTCTTGACGTATTCCACAATGAGCGGCATCATCTCAGGAGCTTTGCTCCACTCCGGCTGCAGATAGAGTCGGCAATCGGGCCTTACCAAAGCAGCGTGCTGCTCGGCCCAGGCAAAATCACTTTTATTGAACACAATTATCTTCAACTCGTGCGCGGCCGCCAGCACCGACGGCAGCGGAGCCTTGAATTTCTTGGGCGATACGCAGATCCAGTCCCACTGGCCGCTGAGCGGATACGCACCGCTGGTTTCAATCCAGTTCCGGCAGCCGGCTTCGTGCAGCGCGGCCGTGAGCGGAGCCAGATCGTGCATCAGCGGCTCGCCGCCGGTAATGACCACGTTGCGGCCCGCATCGGCAGTGGCCGCCGCCACGAGGCGGGCAATGGCCTGGCGTGGGTGCGCGTCGATGGGCCATGATTCTTTCACATCGCACCATACGCAGCCCACATCACACCCGCCCAAGCGGATGAAGTAAGCGGCGCGGCCGGTGTTATAGCCTTCGCCCTGAATGGTATAGAACTGCTCCATAACGGGCAGTTCGGAAGCCGTCGTCCCGGGGGCCGGGGACGCCGACGTAACGGGAAGTTCGTGCAGCAAAACGTGGGTAATCTGAAAACGACAAGCCGGGCCGTTGGGCGGCTCCGAATGCCTGCGCACCCGACCTCCGCCCTAACGGCCCGACTTTAAAAGTAGTACACTGCCCCGAATTCTAAAAGCCTGAGGCGGTTTTAATTGGATTTAACGAGGCCAAGCACCGATTTAACCCTGTATATTCTACGTTGGGTTCAAGTGATCTTCCCTCCTGTTGGTTTCACGTTACTTTGGGTACACTTCGCCCTTCGCTGCCCGCAGCGTATTCAGCAGCAGCATGGCAATGGTCATCGGCCCGACCCCACCCGGCACGGGCGTGATATAGGAAGCAAGCGGTGCCACTTCAGCAAAGTTCACGTCGCCTTTCAGCGCCCAGCCCGACTTCTTGTCGGCATCTTCCACGCGGGTAGTGCCCACGTCGATTACCACCGCGCCGGGCTTCACCATGTCGGCCGTCACGAACTCCGGACGGCCCAAAGCGGCTACCAGTATATCGGCGGTGCGGGTGATGTCGGCTAAGTTCTGGGTGCGCGAGTGGCATAAAGTCACGGTACAGTTACCAGGCTCTAAGTTCTTGGCCAGCAAAATACTAACCGGCGTACCCACAATGTTACTGCGCCCGATTACCACGCAGTGCATACCATCCGTCGGCAGCTCGTAGCGCCGTAGCAGTTCCACGATGCCTGAGGGCGTGGCAGGCAGTAGGGCCGGCAGGCCGGCCACCATCCGCCCGATATTCATCGGGTGGAAACCGTCCACGTCCTTCTCCGGCCGCACTGCCTCAATCACCTTGTTGGTATCGATGTGGCGCGGCAGCGGCAACTGTACAATGAAGCCGTCGATGCTTT
This sequence comes from Hymenobacter swuensis DY53, assembly GCF_000576555.1. Lineage (NCBI taxonomy): Bacteria > Pseudomonadati > Bacteroidota > Cytophagia > Cytophagales > Hymenobacteraceae > Hymenobacter > Hymenobacter swuensis. Next base: position 2,345,223 of record NZ_CP007145.1, on the reverse strand, counting down.
CGTCCTCGTTCAGCTCTTGCACCTTGGCCAGCAGTTCGGCTTCCGTGATGGTGTCTTCGTAACGCAGCAGCGTGCTTTCAAAGCCTACCCGCTCGCAGGCCAGCACTTTATTACGCACGTAGGTTTCCGAGCCACCGTCGTGGCCCACCAGAATAGCCGCCAAGTGCGGCGTCTTCTGGCCAGCTGCTTTACGCTGGGCTACTTCGGCAGCAATTTCTTCCTTGATGGCCTCGGCGGTTTGCTTGCCGTCGATGAGGCGGTAGGTCGTGGCGTCGGGGGCAGTGGTCATGGGGTTTGGCAGTTAAGCAGGGTCTTGGGGTTGGTCAGTAGTTTTCTTGTTTTCGTGGGCGGCAATGGCGGCCGTACCGGCAGCCTGCAGGGCGGCTTCCATCGTGGGCCAGTCATCTCTCCACCGGAACTTACGCTCCTGGCCTTTGATGATCTTTTCCAGCTGTTCCTGGCTCGTACAGTTCTTGAGAAGGGTTGAGGACATGTCTTAGAATGAGTAAATCATAACACGCCGTGTCAAGAAGTGTATGAGGTGGAAAATGCGTTGTTGGTGTGAATACAAAAAAAACGCGCCCCGATGGGGCGCGTTCCACTTCGTTAGTCGATTTTGAGGACGGCCAGGAAGGCCTCCTGCGGAATTTCTACGGAGCCAACCTGGCGCATCCGCTTCTTGCCTTCCTTCTGCTTTTCGAGCAGCTTGCGCTTGCGGCTGATGTCGCCGCCGTAGCACTTGGCAATTACGTTTTTGCGCAGGGCCTTCACGGTTTCCCGCGAAATGATTTTCTGCCCGATGCTGGCCTGGATGGCAATTTCGAACTGCTGGCGTGGGAGCAGCTCCCGGAGCTTTTCGCAGAGACGGCGGCCCCACTCGTAGCTCTTGGAGCGGTGCACGATGGCCGACAGGGCATCGACCTTCTCCCCGTTCAGCATGATGTCGAGCTTCACCATGTCCGACTCGCGGAAGCCGATCAGCTCGTAATCGAGCGAGGCGTAGCCGCGCGAAATGGTCTTGAGCTTGTCGAAGAAGTCGAACACGATTTCCGACAGCGGCAGCTCAAACGACAGTTCTACCCGCTCGGAAGTCAGGTAGCTCTGGCCTTTGATGATGCCGCGCTTCTCCATGCACAGCGTGATGATGGGCCCCACGTAATCGGAAGCCGTGATGATCTGAGCCTTGATGTAGGGCTCCTCGATCAGCTTGATCATGTTCGGCTCCGGCATTTCGCTCGGGGCGTTGATAACCAGGCGCTGATCCTTGGTGCCGGTGGCGTGGAACTGCACCGAGGGCACGGTGGTAATGACCGTCATGTTGAACTCGCGCTCCAAACGCTCTTGCACGATTTCCATGTGCAGCATGCCCAGGAACCCGCAGCGGAAGCCGAAGCCCAGGGCCACCGACGTTTCGGGCTCCCACACCAGAGAGGCATCGTTGAGCTGGAGCTTTTCCATGCACGAGCGCAGCTCCTCGTACTCGGTGGTTTCTACGGGGTAGATACCGGCGAATACCATCGGCTTCACATCGGCGAAGCCCTGAATGGCTTCAGTGGTGGGCCGCGCCACGTGCGTGATGGTGTCACCGACCTTCACTTCGCGGGCTTCCTTGATGCCCGAAATGAGATAGCCCACGTTGCCGGCCCCGATTTCGAGGCGCGGCTCCTGGTTGAGGCCCAGAATACCGATTTCGTCGGCGCCGTATTCCTTGCCGGTGGCCATGAAGCGGAGCTTGTCGCCCTTTTTCATAGTACCGTTCTTGATGCGGAACAGAACTTCGATACCCCGGTAGGAGTTGAAAACAGAGTCGAAAATCAGGGCCTGCAGCGGCGCGTCCGGGTCGCCGACCGGGGCGGGAACCCGCTCGCAGATGGCGTTCAGGATGGCTTCGATGCCAATGCCCGACTTGCCCGAGGCGGGGATGATTTCGTCCCGGTCGCAGCCTATAAGGTCCACGATTTCGTCGCTGACCTCCTCCGGCATGGAGTGCGGCAGGTCAATCTTGTTGAGCACCGGAATGATGGTCAGGTCGGAGCCGATAGCCAGGTACAGATTGGAAATCGTCTGGGCCTCGATACCCTGCGACGAGTCCACGATCAGCAAAGCGCCTTCGCAGGCGGCAATGGAGCGGGATACCTCGTAGCTGAAATCGACGTGACCGGGCGTGTCAATCAGGTTGAGCGTGTAGATTTCCCCTTTGTAGGGGTACTGCATCTGAATGGCGTGGCTCTTGATGGTGATGCCCCGCTCCCGCTCTAGGTCCATGTTGTCGAGCAGCTGAGCTTGCATATCGCGCTTGGAGACAGTACTGGTAAATTCCAGCAGGCGGTCGGCCAGCGTGCTCTTGCCGTGGTCGATGTGGGCGATGATGCAGAAATTGCGGATGTTCTTCACTAGAGGCGGTTTTTTGCAGTGGCGAAGATACGGGAAAGGCCCGGGAAAAGCTAAAATGGCCGACCCAACGCCCGCTTCGGCCACCCTCCCTGACCCGGTTTCACCCTGATTCGGCTCTCGTCGGTAACTAACCACAGTGGCAAACCCGGCGCAACGGTACAGTATCGTCGCAAAAAGCGCACGAATCGTCGCAACCGCGTGGCCGGAACTGAACAAGGCGGCTGAATCCCCGTTGTGGAAGGAACACTGTTCTTTCACCTAACCTTCCCAACCAAGCATTATGGGTATTACCCTCGAACAAGCCCAGGCCGCCGTGAAGGCCGCACACGAGAAATCCCTCGAAATGGGCGTGAAAATGAACATTGCCGTGGTAGATGCCGGCGCCAACCTAACGGCCTTCGCCCGCATGGACGACGCGTGGCTCGGCTCACTGGACATCTCCATCAAGAAGGCCAAAACAGCCCGCTTCTTCGATATGCCAACCGGGGCTATTGGCGGCCTTTCGCAGCCCGGCGGCTCGTTGTTTGGCATTGAGCATTCTAATGGAGGCCTGATCACCTTCCCTGGCGGCATACCTATTAAGGATGCCAGCGGCAAGGTTATCGGAGCCATCGGCGTGTCCGGCGACTCGGTAGAAAACGACCATACGGTAGCCGAAGCCGGCGCACAGGCTGTCGGCGGCCGCTAGGCCCAACAGCCCGCTCCCATCCCTGGGGGCGGGCTGTTTTATTTCTCCACTCACATTCCTACTCACATGGCTGATAACAGAGGCGTTGTGTACACCGGCCCCGGCAAAGTCGAGGTGCAGAATATTGCGTTTCCGGAGTTGAAGAATCCGAAAGGCAAGAAAATCACGCACGGCGTGGTGTTGAAAGTAGTTTCCACCAACATCTGCGGTTCCGACCAGCATATGGTGCGCGGCCGGACTACGGCCCCATCGGGCCTGGTGCTGGGCCACGAAATCACGGGCGAGGTGATTGAAATGGGGGCCGACGTGGAGTTCCTCAAGAAAGGCGACCTAGTGTCGGTGCCGTTCAACGTGGCCTGTGGCCGCTGCCGCACCTGCCGCGAAATGAAAACCGGCATCTGCCTGACCGTGAACGAGGGCCGCGCCGGCGGGGCCTACGGCTACGTGGACATGGGCGGCTGGATTGGTGGCCAGGCCGAGTACGTGATGGTGCCCTACGCCGACTTCAACCTATTACGCTTCCCCGATAAAGACCAGGCCATGGAGAAAATCCGGGACCTGACCATGCTCAGCGACATTTTCCCGACCGGTTTCCACGGGGCTGTGAAGGCCGGCGTGGGACCAGGCGCGACGGTGTACGTGGCCGGAGCCGGCCCCGTAGGGTTGGCCGCTGCCGCTTCGGCGCAGTTGCTGGGTGCCGCCGTGGTGATTGTGGGCGACATGAACAAGGCCCGTTTGGCCCACGCCCGCTCCTTCGGCTGCGAAACCGTGGACCTGACGCTGGACGCCACCCTCACCGAGCAAATCACCCAGATTCTGGGCGTGCCGGAAATCGACTGTGCCATCGACTGCGTGGGCTTCGAGGCCAGCGGCCACGGCACCGACTCCAAGACGGAAGTGCCGGCCGCCGTGCTCAACTCGCTCATGGAAATCACCCGGGCAGGCGGCTCCATCGGCATCCCCGGCTTGTACGTGACCGAGGACCCGGGCGCCAAGGACGAGGCCGCGCAGAAAGGCAGCCTGTCCATCCGCTTCGGCCTAGGCTGGGCCAAGAGCCATTCGCTGCACACCGGCCAGACGCCCGTGCTCAGCTACAACCGCCAGCTGATGCAGGCCATTCTGTACGACAAGGTGCAGATTGCCAAAGCCGTGAACGTGGAAGTCATCAGCCTCGACGACGCCCCGCGTGGGTACGAGGAATTCGACAGCGGCGTCGCCAAGAAGTTCGTACTCAACCCGCACAACCTGATTCCGGACATCAAGCCCAAAGCCAAGAAGAAGGAGAAGGAGCCGGCATAACGTCAGCGCTGCTTGCCCTCGGCACCAACGGCCGGGCCTCCCTACGGGGTGGTCTGGCCGTTTGGCGTTTGGGCCGGATTAGTACCCCGAATTTTCGCGCCGGAATCCAGGACCGAATAGGCGGCCGTAGATGCGTTGCGTCCACTATCCGTCCGGGCGGTCCATCAGCTTCCATATTTCTGTTTAATAAGCGAAAAACACCATATTTCACCAAGCCAACAGGTTACCGTTCCTACTCGCCGGACCGCCCGCATATCCCATCGAATTTGCTCAGGTCCGGCTTACCTTCGGGTAGTTATCCGTGCTGTTTTCTACCCCCGCCCATGATTCGTCGGCTGTTTTTTAGCCTGTTAGTAAGTATCCTTCCGGCGGCACTGTACGCCCAGACCGCTATTCTGGAAGGTCAAGTGCTCAATGAGCGCACCAACGAGCCGGTGCCCTTTGCCACCCTGGGCGTACCCGGCCGGGGCATCGGCACGGTGGCCGACGAGCAGGGCCGCTACCTGCTGCGCCTGCCCGCCGGCCTGAGCGATACGCTGGTAGTTACTTCGGTGGGCTTCTCGCGCACGGCCGTGGCCCCGGCGGCGCTAGCGGCCGGGCAGCGCGTATTCAAGGTGATGCCTCAGGAGCAGGCTCTCGGGACAGTGGTGGTGGAGCACCCGCGCGTGCATCCCGCGCTACTGGGCCGCAACAAGGAGAAGGGCGACGTGCACTGGACCGGCGGCTCCAGCGGCAAGGAAACCGTGGACGACGAATGGGGCTGGGAGTTGGGCACCCTGCTACGCCCCACCCGCCCGACCTACCTGGAGGAGTTTCACGTGTATCTGGCCGCCAACAACTACGAGCAGCTCCGCTTCCGCCTCAACCTGTACACCGTGGAAAACGGCCGGCCCGGCCGTGCTTTGCTCTCCCGGGATATTCAGTTGCTGACTACCAACCGGCAGCAGGGCTGGCTCACGGTGGACCTCCGCCCCTACGCCCTCACGCTGGAGGCCCAGCCCGTCATGGCTACCATTCAGTGGCTGCAAAGCGAGAAAACCAACCCCTGGGACAAGTACTTTTCCATCCCCGTGACCCGGGAGCGGAAACAGGTAATGGTGGAGCGCGAGAACAGCCAGGCCGCCTGGACCATCCACGCCATGCAGCCCAGCCTGTACTTCACGGTACTCACGGAGTAGGCGGGCGTTTTGCGCGTCTTCCGAAAGACAACCCGTTTTATGAGGCCAACCTGAATCAGAAACGATGCAGGGTTTCGACAACGGGCGGGCAGGCTTCCGGCTGGCGCAACTGCAGCTAGTTTATTCAGCTGTTTTTAGCCCGCAGAGGACGCAGAGGTTGGAGCAGAAGACGCTGAGTTCTGCGCCCTCTACGTTTCTTCCACGGCCGCTGCGGGCTAAAATTTTGTTTTCTCTTGCTCAGTCTATTCTCATTTCGAATGAGTGATTTCACCCTTTAGCTAGAGTTTGAATATGTCGACTTTGGTGAGTCCGACATGCGAAATGAGTTTTGTAACATCAACGTAACCCTGCCCGATGGCCGGTTTTATGGCATCAACGTCTGGACATTCCGGTTTTTGACCACTGCTGTCCAGCAGGACATAGCTGAAGGCAAACCACTCGCCGGCCTTTATCTAAAGCCGCCTGATCTGTTCGTAAAAGAGCTCACCCGGGAGTGTATCACCGCAGCTATTGCTGATTTATTGCGGACAGGCCCACTTGAACAGGCGCTCAACCCCAGTACTGGCCCTCACTTTCCGGAAGAAGGATTTTAGCCTGGCGTCTCACCAGCCTCGCCCACTTCCCTTTCCCTTGTGGCTTGCACACGAAGTAGTGTAAAGCACGCAACACCCAGCGCGCGGAGGTCAATGCCTGTTGTGAACAGGCCACGGGGCTTTGTCACCCCGCCAGTGTCTGCTGTCACCTCGTCACTGCTCATTGCCACGCAGGCAGTGCCCCTTGTCACTGAGTCAGCAGCTCTTGCCACCCCGCCGCAAGGCGTTGCCACTGGGTCATTCGCCATTGCTACCGGGTCAGCGCGCATTGTCACCTCGTCACCTCTTAATGTCACTAGGACAGCAGTCAATGTCACTCGTTTATACAGCATTGCCACGCCACCACCAGCCCTTGTCGCCCCGGCAGCAGTCAATGACACTTGGGTAACCTTGCTTTTTTTATCCCTAGCTAATCAACTTCGGGCTCGTGGGGCTCGTGGATGAAAGTATTGCGGGGGTCCACCCAATAATTCCCTAGTCCTTCACAGATAATAAACCAACTGTCAGAATCTATGTAGGGAGCATCGTTCCAGATGTGCAGTGAATGGCCATTTGAGAAATCAATGGTCAGGTCACCCCACGCTGTGAAAGCAGCATTGGCAACCATACTGTTTTCCAATGTCTGTAAGGCAGGAGCCAGGCTGGTATCGGCATCCTCGTGCCATGTACAGATAACGCGCTCAGCCGTTACAATCCGCCACGCGCAACAAACCATCAACGAGAATTTGCCCCATTTTTCATCACGGGCCGATACCGGGCCGAATTGCAGCGTGAAAATGGATCCTGTCCCACTCCCGGCCCGGCTTTGCCATACCGGCTGATTCTTCAGTTTCTCTATGACCTCCCTGAACTCGGCGAAAGAAGCAACGCGCTTACTGGTTTCAGACATTGGGTAGTAAAATTTTAGCTGCTGCAAGTTCACTCAAACTTACGTGAATAGCCCCGCCGGGGCTTTTTTTGTACCTTCACCCCTCCAATTCCACCCACTTTGCCCTGCGCGTATGCACCCAGCTCCCGTAGCTCCCTATAAGCCTCAGAACCACGTCCGCATCGTCACGGCCGCTGCCTTGTTTGACGGGCACGACGCCGCCATTAATATTATGCGCCGCATCATCCAGAGCAGCGGGGCCGAAGTAATTCACCTTGGCCACAACCGCTCGGTGCAGGAAATCGTGGACTGCGCCATTCAGGAAGATGCCCAGGCCATTGCCATTACCTCCTACCAGGGCGGCCACAACGAGTACTTCAAGTACATGTATGACCTGCTGCAGGAGCGCGGCGCGGGGCACGTCAAAATCTTCGGCGGCGGCGGCGGCGTGATTCTGCCCACCGAAATTGCCGAGCTGCAAGGCTACGGCATCACCCGCATCTACTCGCCCGACGACGGCCGCGCCCTCGGTCTGCAGGGTATGATCAACGACCTGCTCCAGCAGTCGGACTTCCCCACCGGCCAACACCTCAACGGCGAGGTAACCCACGTCAAAGACAAAGACGCCCGCAGCATCGGCCGCCTCATCTCCGCCGCCGAAAACTTCCCCGAGGAGTTTGAGCGCGTGAAAGGCCAGTTGGTGGCTGAGTTTCAGCAGAGTGAAAATGGAGCCAACACCACTAACTCCCAAACTCCTACCCTCACACCCTCACACCCTCACACCACTCCCATCCTCGGTATCACCGGCACCGGTGGCGCGGGTAAATCCTCGCTTGTGGATGAGCTGGTGCGGCGGTTTCTGCTCGACTTCCCCGAGAAGACCATTGCCATCATTTCCGTCGACCCCAGCAAGCGCAAAACCGGCGGGGCCCTGCTCGGCGACCGGATCCGGATGAACGCCATCAACTCACCCCGGGTGTATATGCGCAGCCTGGCTACGCGCCAGAGCAACCTGGCCCTGAGTAAGTACGTGCAGGACGCCGTGGACGTGGTAAAAGCCGCTGGCTTCGACCTGATCATCCTCGAAACCTCCGGCATCGGGCAGAGTGACACCGAAATCATCGAGCACTCCGATACCAGCCTCTATGTGATGACGCCCGAGTACGGCGCGGCCACCCAGTTGGAGAAAATCGACATGCTCGACTTCGCCGACGTCATTGCCCTTAACAAGTTCGACAAGCGCGGCGCCCTGGACGCCCTGCGCGACGTGCGCAAGCAGTACCAGCGCAACCACGGCCACTGGGATAAGCCCCTGGATTCGATGCCCGTTTTCGGGACCATTGCCTCCCAGTTCAACGACCCCGGCATGAACCGCCTCTACCGCGCCGTGCTGGCCACTGTAGAAGCCAGAACCGGCGTGCCCTTCGCCTCCCACCTCGAAACCTCCCAGGAGGATTCGGAGAAGATTTACATCATTCCGCCGCACCGCACGCGGTATTTGTCTGAAATTGCCGAAACCAACCGCCAGTATGATCAGTGGGTTCAAAAACAAGCTGACGTTGCTCAGCAGCTCTATGGAATCCGACAGGCCGTCGGAGCCGTTGAAAGTCTCGGAGACGCCGCCCCTAACGGATCTGGCAGCGGGAACGGCAGCCACGGATCCGGAGCAGGAAGCCTCGTGGCCGGCCTGGAGAGCACCTTCCAGGAAATCAAGCTCCGTCTGGACGGGCAAAACTGGAAGCTCTTGGAGACCTGGCCGCAAAAGGTAGCCGCCTACAAAGCCCCCGAGTTCATCTTCAAGGTGCGCGACAAGGAAATCCGCATCCAGACGCACACCACTAGCCTCTCCCAGCAGCAGATTCCCAAGATTTCCCTGCCGCGCTACACCGCCTGGGGTGATTTGCTGAAGTGGCAGCTCCAGGAAAACGTGCCCGGCGAGTTCCCCTACACGGCCGGTGTGTTTCCCTTCAAGCGCGAGGGCGAAGACCCCACCCGCATGTTTGCCGGCGAAGGCGGGCCCGAGCGTACCAACCGCCGCTTCCACTACGTGAGCATGGGCCTGCCCGCCAAGCGCCTGAGCACGGCCTTCGACTCCGTAACGCTCTACGGCGAGGACCCCGACCACCGGCCCGACATCTACGGCAAAATCGGCAACAGCGGCGTGAGCGTGTGCAGCCTCGACGACGCCAAGAAGCTCTACTCCGGCTTCAACCTGGCCGACCCGATGACCTCGGTGTCGATGACCATCAACGGGCCCGCCGCTACCATTGCCGCCTTCTTCATGAACGCGGCCATCGACCAGCAGTGCGAGCTGTACATCAAGGAAAACGGGCTGGAAGCGGAGATAGAAGCCAAAATCGAGGCCATTTACCAGGAGTTGGGCCAGCCCCGCCCCCGCTACCAGGGCGAGCTGCCCCAGGGCAACGACGGCTTGGGCCTCCTGTTGCTCGGCGTAACCGGCGACCAGGTGCTGCCCCAGGAGGTGTACCACGCCATCAAAACCCGCACGCTGGCGCAGGTGCGCGGTACCGTGCAGGCCGATATTCTGAAGGAAGACCAGGCCCAGAACACCTGCATCTTCAGCACCGAGTTCAGCCTGCGCCTGATGGGCGACGTGCAGCAGTACTTCATCACCAACAAGGTGCGGAACTTCTACTCCGTGTCGATTTCGGGCTACCACATTGCCGAGGCCGGGGCCAACCCCATTACCCAGCTGGCCCTCACGCTCAGCAACGGCTTCACGTTTGTGGAGTATTACGTGAGCCGGGGCATGAACGTGAACGACTTCGCCCCCAACCTGTCGTTCTTCTTCTCCAACGGCATCGACCCCGAGTACGCCGTGATTGGCCGTGTGGCGCGCCGCATCTGGGCCAAGGCCATGAAGCTGAAGTACGGCGCCGACGCCCGCTCGCAGATGCTGAAGTACCACATCCAGACCAGCGGCCGGAGCCTGCACGCCCAGGAAATCGACTTCAACGATATCCGCACCACCCTGCAGGCCCTCTACGCCATCTACGACAACTGCAACTCGCTGCACACCAACGCCTACGACGAGGCCATTACCACGCCCACCGAGGCCTCGGTGCGCCGGGCCATGGCTATCCAGCTCATCATCAACCGGGAGCTGGGCCTGGCCAAAAACGAAAACCCGCTGCAGGGCTCCTTCATCATTGAGGAGCTCACCGACCTAGTGGAAGAGGCCGTACTCACGGAATTCGACCGGATTACGGAGCGCGGCGGCGTGCTGGGGGCCATGGAAACCATGTACCAGCGCGGCAAGATTCAGGAGGAAAGCATGCACTACGAGATGCTCAAGCACACGGGCGAGTATCCCATCATCGGGGTGAACACCTTCCTCTCCTCCTCCGGGTCCCCCACGGTGGTACCCGCCGAGGTTATCCGCGCCACGGAGGAGGAAAAGCAGTACCAGATTACAATGCTACAGGCCCTGCATGCCCGCAACCACGCCACCACCGAGCAGCGCCTGAAGCAGCTGCAGCAGGTGGCCGTGGCCAACGGCAACCTCTTCGAGGCCCTCATGGAAACCGCCAAGTTCTGCTCATTAGGGCAGATTACGAACGCGCTGTTTGAGGTGGGTGGGCAGTATCGGCGGAATATGTAAACTCTAACATTGTAGTTAAAGAAGGTATACCTCATTAAGGGTATACCTTCTTTATTTAGAAATTTTTATGAAACCAGAACCAGATTTTTTTTCATCTATGTTCAGCAATATTTTATCAGGTCTAATAGGAGGCTTATTAGTTTGGTTATTACAGCAGACTTATCTTAACTATCGAGAAAATAAAAAGAAGAAAGAAACAATAGCAGAACGAGCCAAAGAATTAGAAAAGCAAAAGACAATAACATTACAGAATACTGACAAGGTCATTACAGGCGAAGCCATTTGGCGTCTCAAGCCAGGTTCAAGCGTAGAATTGATGAGACATATACTAGGCATTCCGTTGAAATACTCAGATAACGAACAATCCATTTTTGACACGTTCAGTGATGAACTAGTAGAAGCGAGTAAAAAATACTATTCATATCTATACTTATTCAAAAACGCCAATATAAAGATTTGCACACAGGATAATATGACTATTGATGCTATTACAATCTGTGCCATTAATGAGCCTGTTACAGTACCAACGTTGAACTATGCTTTAGACGAAGAGATTGGAACTGACAATTTAGCTGAAGCAAAGGTCAACCAAACTCTTATTGACAAGTGTCAAAAGCATGAATATATTTCTACCAGAATTGATTCGTCTTTTGCGCTTCAACTTTGGATACCAAATCCAATTTATCTGAGCTATACTTATTTTGGCCACGCACCGGACGTGTCCATAGAATATGCAGAATCAAAAGACCCTAGTTTGTTCCTCGACAAGGAAATTTGGGGATTATGTCTATCGAATAATAACGATGCTTTCTTCATCTTTGATATAGAGACTAGATAATCTAAGTCCTCCATTGGCTGCTACTGGCACGATTTCAAGCGCAGCCGTAACTTGTGACTAGCTATATGTGGAGATTGTACCGCCACTACTGCAAAGCAGCAACCCGAAAACACGCCGCCCAGAGCAATCCGGGCGGCGTTTTCTATACTCCACTCGTGTGTTACACACCGAAGACACGGAGGCTACCCTCTCCAAACGCCTCACCCAGAACTTTCGCCCCCGCCCTGAGTTAGCAACCTGAACCTGCTTTCTTCCCAACACCCCCACCAAGAAAAAAACGAATGAAATTCCCCCTTATCCTCGCGGCGGCCCTGGCATTCACTGCCCAGGCGCAGGCCCAAACTGCCCCCGCACCGCGTGCGGCCGCCGACCAGATTGTCACCAAGAAAGGCCCGCTTACGATGCAGCCCATCACCCACGGCAGCGTGGTGTTTAGCTGGAACGGCAAGACCATTTACGTGGACCCCTACGGCGGAGCCGCCGCCTACGCCGGCCTGGCCGCCCCCGATGTTATCCTCATCACCGACATTCACGGCGACCACCTGGACCCGAAGACGCTGGCGGGGCTTTCCGTGGGCAAGGCCCTGATGATCGTGCCCCAGGCCGTGGCCGATAAGCTGCCCGCCGAGTACAAAGCCCAGGTCCGCGTGCTGGGTAACGGCCAGAAGCTCGATACGCTGGGCATGACGGTTTCGGCCATTCCGATGTACAACCTGCCCGAAGCCCCCGATGCGCCGCACACCAAAGGCCGGGGCAACGGCTATGTGCTAAACCTGGGCGGCAAGAACGTGTACCTCTCCGGCGACACCGAAGACATTGCCGAAATGCGCGCCCTCAAGAACATCGACGTGGCATTCGTATGCATGAACCTGCCCTATACCATGGATGTGCAGCAGGCCGCGCAGGGCGTTCTGGCCTTCAAACCGGGTATGGTGTATCCGTATCACTACCGGGGCCAGAATGGCCTGAGCGACGTGGAGGGCTTCAGGAAAACCGTGAACCAGGCCAACAAGAAAATTGACGTCCGGCTGCGCAACTGGTATCCGGCCGCCCAGTAACACACCACAATCTGACGTGCGTTTGGACTGCGCCACCCGGAGAAATCCGGGTGGCGTTTTGCTGAGCAGCCGCGCCGGGTTGGCAGAAAACATGAAGGATTTTTGTGGCGCGCTGCGACAACAAGCGGACAAAGCCGGCGTTGCTGACGCAGCCACAAGCAGCGTGCGGCTCAGATAGTCAGCCAACAGTAACCGTATCGTCATGCTTAATCTGGCGTCCGCTTTGGCGTCCACAACTATTCGTTATTACCCCGTGCTCACCATTCACAACTTCCATAAAGCCTACAACGGCCACACAATTCTTCGGCTGGATAATTTCACTATCGACTCCGGGATTCACTGGATTCGCGGCCACAACGGCTCCGGCAAAAGCACGTTCCTGAAAGCCCTGGCCGGCATACTTTCCTTTGAGGGAGACGTGACGGCACACCCCAATATATCTATCAAGAAGAACCCCACCGCCTACCGCAGCGCGGTGAACTTTGCCGAGGCTGAACCCGTGTTTCCCGATTTCCTGACGGGTACGGAGCTGATTCAGCTGTTCAAATCGGCCAAGAATGCGCCGGCCCGGCAGGAGGAGCAGTACGTGGAAAGCATGGGCATGACGGCCTACCTCCCGGACCGCATCAGCACCTATTCCAGCGGGATGCTCAAGAAACTGTCGTTGGTGCTGGCCTTTTTGGGGCGGCCGGCCTGCATCTTGCTCGATGAGCCCCTGACCACCCTGGATGCGGATTCGCTGCCGATTCTATATGCCTGGATTGCCGACCAGCACCGGCTGGCTGGCACGACCTTCCTGTTGTCCTCGCACCAGGCATTTGAGGGGGAACTTCTGCCCGACGTGCGGGAAATTCTAGTGGCCCAGGCTACGCTGCAACATATCGGATGAGCAGTGCCCACACCCGCGTGCTGACCAAACTATTGGCCAAAGGGTTCTATCGGGAGCACACCGGCTTATTACTCTCGCTGCTTATTCTCATTTTCAGCAATTTCTTCTATACCAACGTCCTCAACCAAACCCACCTGACGCCCGAGCAGATTATTGCAACGGCCCTGAAACTGGCAATATCTACCGTCAGCGAACCGGTGGGCGTCGTTATTTTTGCTGCTATTTTATTTATCTACAGCATTAAGACCTGGCAATATGTCAGCGCGCGTTTGAAAGAGCCAGACGCGGGGTTTCTGTTTTACAGCCTCAACGCCCTGAGCCGCACCCGGCAGTTGCGGGCCTGGGCAGTAATGCAGCTCGTCATGTCGTTGCCGCTGGTGGTGCTGGGCGGGTATGCCATGCTGGTGGGCGTGGCGTACGGGTACTGGTTAGTGCCGCTGCTCATCCCCGGGTACCTGCTGGTGCTTATCGGGTACAGTGCCCGGTACTACGTATGCATCACGAACAACCCGGCCACCGAGCCGACCCGGGCAGTTGGGCTGGCGTGGCTGCGCGCCTGGCCCAAGCCCTTGTTCAGCCTGTTTCTGTTCGAAGTCGTCTTCCGCAAACGCGTGGCCTACGCCGTTACCAAAGCAGCTTCCCTGGTCAGTGTAGCCCTGGTCTTCGGCGTATTTCCCGATTCCCGCTCCGACCTGCGGCTGCTTGGGATGATGGGCTTGTGTGTGGCCTTGATTCACGCGGTGCTGGTGTATCAGGCAAGCGAGTTCGAGCTGACGTACCTGCGCTTCGCCCGCAACTTCCCCTACGGTAAAGCGCGGCAATACGGTCAGCAGATAGCCCTATACAGCCTGCTGCTGCTGCCCGAAGCGCTGGGGCTGTTTCTTGCCGCCGCTCCGCCCAAGGCCCTCATGGGGTTCCTGCTGATGCTGGGCGTTACGCTCCTGTTCCGGGCCGTACTGTACCGGCTGGGGCAGCACATGAAACTGTTTCTGCGGGTGGTATTCGGGCTTTTTATCGGATTGCTGCTGCTTAACCTGTTTGGATTTACGGCACTGCTGGCCGTTGGGAGTTTCCTGGCTGCTTGGGTTTTACTATACCGCCACCATTACGCGGACTAAGCGGCGCAGCCGGCAAAACCCAGGCGAAGCCACGCCGGAAACATGAACGGGTGCCATCTGTTCACACAGCCTGGGAAGAGCAGGCCCCCAAAGCGACCAAAGGCAGAAAACGGACGGCGCGGATCAATCAGGAAAACATAGTAGTTAACCCAGGTTGCGGATGATGCGGGGCCACTCGCAAGGGCTCCGGTCCGGCGGCTCTTTCAGCAACCTGGATTAGTAATAGGGATAGACCGGTAAGCTAAGCCGACACGAAGCATAGACTGCTGCCGGGCCGGCAGATGCCGTGGGCCGGTCCGGCGGCGGTTTCGGAGCGTGATAAGGAAAGACGCCGGGTCTGGATTATCTATATAGCTTTGAGCGAATAAATCCTTTCCTCCCTATGCGCCTTTCTCGTTCGTTTGCCTGGTCTGTGTTGCCGCTTACTGTGCTGCTGGCCGCCGCCGGCTATGCTCCCGCCCCCTCTGCCTCGGCGGTGGCCGTGCCCGATTTCACCCAGGGCGTTATTACCACCCGCGTGTCGTTGCCCGGTAATCCGTACGACAAGCTGCTTAGCCAGGTCGATCCGGCCAAGGGCAACGTTCAGGAGCAGCTGCAGCAGCTGGCCGGTCGGCTCACGGCGGCCGAGCAGCAGCAGTTGCAGGCCGCCGCTGCCGACCTCAGCCCGGCCATGACGATGGGCGCGCTGCTGCTGCCGCGCAAGGGTACGCTCTACTGCCGGGGCCGGGAAGTGCGCGCCACTACCGATGCCCTCACCTACCACCTCGAAAACTACTTCAACCAGGCAACCAACAAAGGCCTGCTACGCCTCGTGGCGCAGGCCGCTCCCCAGAGCGTCAACTACAGCTACGACGCCGCTTCGGTGGAGAAAACCTGGCAGAGCATCGTAGTAACAGACTCGGACTACACTCTGCGCACCACGCCCGAAACGGTGCTGGTGGCGGGCTACCCCAGCCAGAAAACCACTTACACCCTCAAGCCCGGGGCGCAGGACACTAAACCGGCTGGCCCCGGCCAGTTCTCCGGCAAGCCCGTGGCCCTGGATGTGTGGACCTCCCGCCAGATTCCGCAGAGCCTGAACTTCGCCCACCCGGTGTACGTCAACCAGGCCTACGGCATCACCCGGCTGGTGGTGTACTTCGATAAGGAGCACCGCCAGCAGATGCGCTACGAATTTGCCACCGTGCAGCCCCGCGCCGTTACCGACCAGGAGCTGAAAGTCAACACCACCGCCCCCCTGCTCGACTATACCAAAGACGCCCTGCAGATCGGGATGCAAACCATGTCCCTCATGCTCGGGGGCGGCACCAAAGAACCGGCAGCTACCGACGAATAAGCCCCGCCACTCGGCGGCCGGGGCCGCGCCGCCGGGCTCAACATAAGCGGTATTTTGGTGGGCGCGGGTCGGGAATGGGCTGACTGGTCGATGAACGGCGTGGGCCGGTGCCCGACCAGCAGCCCACGCCGTTCACCGAAAACCGGACCGTCGAAGCCCGGCAATTGGCTAGCTTTACCCCATGCGCACTGCTCTCTTCTGGTGGCAAACCGGCCTGCTGGCACTGCTGGCCGCCTGCTCCTCTCCCGATCAGCAAACGGACGTACCCACCCAGAACCCCACCACCGGCGAAGTGTATACCCGGCGACGCGTTGTGGTGGCCGACTCGCTTATTCGGGGCCGCCTCCTCGACCGGTACGACTCGGTGCTGGTGGATACCCGCCCGCAATTTCTGCTGAAGCTGCCGCGCCGCCCTCCGCTCGACACCCTGGCCCTGGGCCTGCTGCTGGGCTGGGATTCTACTACCGTCCGGCGGCGTATTGCCGAGGCCCTGCCTTACCCGGGTGCCCGGCCCCGCCATCCGGTTCAGCTCCGGCTCACGGCCGCCGAAGCCAAGCGGGTACGCCGCGACAGTGCTGCCTGGCCCAACCTACTGCTCACGCAGCGGCATCAGCGCGTGTACACTACCCACGCAGGAGCCCCGGTGTTGGGCTATAAGGCCAGCGAAGCCCAGACTTTCTTCCACCAAGCCAGACGCTACCGGCGCGGGCGTTTCTACCGGCTGCGTAACGGTGGCATTGAGGCGTATTACAATGGCCTGCTCACCGGCCGCCACAGTTACCTCCACCCGTTAGTAGATGCCAAAGGCAACACCCATGGCACCTGGGCCAAAGACACCACCTTCCGCCAGGGGCAGGATCTGCACCTCACCCTTGATGTGAAGCTGCAGTCGTACGCCGAAAAGCTGCTGGGCAACCGCCGGGGCTACCTGGTCGCCCTTGACCCACGTACTGGCGAAATTCTGGCCTACGTATCGGCCCCGGTGTATGATCCGGCCACCCTTAGCGCGCCCGATCAGGCCGGGGTTCGGGCTGAGCTGCTGGAGCACGAGGAGATGCCTTTGCTAAACCGTCCCGCCATGCTGGCCAACCCACCCGGCTCAGTGTTCAAGTTGGTAAATGCCGCCGTGGCACTGCAGTTGGGAGCCATTACTCCCGCCACCGGCTTCCGCTGTAACCAGGCGCTGGTGAGCTGCGTGCACCACCACCGGCCCGCCAACAGCCTCACGCTGGGCCTGAAATACAGCTGTAACCCCTATTTCTACCAGGTGATGCAGAACCTCATCACCCGCGTACCCGATAGTTTGGTACAGGATACGGTGGCTGCCCGCCACGCCAACCTGGCCCTCTGGCGGCGCTACGTGCGGTCTTTCGGGCTGGACTCGGTGCTGGGCGTGGATCTGCCCCGTGAGGCACCCGGCTTCCTGCCCACCCCGGCCTATTACGACAAGGCCCGCCGCACCCGCAACTGGACGTACCGTTCCATCTATTCGCTCAGCATCGGGCAGGGTGAAATCAACCTGACGGGACTGCAGATGGCCAATATGGCGGCCATCATTGCCAACCGGGGCTGGTACTACGCTCCCCATCTGGTACGCGGCATTGGCAGCGGCGGGCCGTTGTCGCGCTTCCGTGAAAAGCATTATACCCTTATCGACAGCGCTAATTTTGCCGCGCTGGTGCCCGGTATGGTAGCCGTAATGCAGCGCGGCGGCACTGCCGATGCCTCCAGCCTCGCCGATATAGGCATTACCGTAGCCGGCAAAACCGGTACCGTGGAAAACGACGAAGGCGACGACCACGCCGCCTTCGTCGGCTTTGCTCCGGCCGATAATCCCAAAATTGCCGTGGCCGTATACCTCGAAAACGCGGGTTTCGGGGCCACGGCCGCCGCACCCTGCGCCGTAATGGTGATGGAGAAGTATTTGCGCGGCAGCATCGCCCCCAAACGCAAGCGGTGGGAGCGGCGCATCATGAGCCGGGCGAGGCAGGAGTAGGCATCGTCTATACCTCTACGCGGCACTTTTTATCTATGCAGCACCACCCAGTCTACTGCACGTTGAAGCGGGCACGGTACACGGTGGTGTCGCCTGGGCCGAACTCAATGCGGCGGTTATCGGCCTCCTTGAACTCAAACTCGCCGTTGACGGTGAACTTCACCTCCGTAAGCAGGTAGCCGGTGTGGGTAGTCACCACGGCGCGGTAGAGGCTGCTGTCGGGGTTGGCGGGCATCAGGGGCAGGTCCTGGTTCCAGCTTAGGGGGTTGTCGCGGCCCCGCAGGCCCACTTGCCGCACGTTGGGCAGCCCGCGCACATCGAGCAGGTACACCACGGTTTTGTCGTGGGCGGGCTGCACGCAGCCGGGCAGCAGCAGGCTAGCGAGGAGGAGCAGCAGCAGGCTAGGCGTTTTCATGGCTGCGGGTTTTGCTAAGCAGATAATCGAGGCCGAAACGGCCGGAGCCCAGCACCAGCGCGGGCAGCGCGGCCCACAGGAAGCCGGCGGCGGGCAGCATATTCCACATGCCCTGCTGGAGCTGCTGCATGAAAATAGCCACCAGCATCGTGCAGATAATCAGGAAGGCCGACACCCGGGTACCCAGGCCCAACAGCAGCAGCAAGCCGCCCACGGCTTCACTGGCGGCACCCATCCAGGCGAAGAAAGCCGGAAACAGCGTGAAGATGCCCCCGTAAGCGGCCACATCCGTGGGAAACCAAAAGGCTACTTCAAAAAGCCCTAGATTATTATCGGGCGGCGACCAGGGCAATCCGAACTTCGCGGACCCGAACTCGGCCGTAAGCAGGTAGCCGCACACCAGCCGGGGCAGCAGCAGCAGGGCATCCTGCCACCAATGCGGCAGCACGAGGGGTTCAAAAAGCGGGCGTAGCAAACGAAGCATACCAACAGGGTTGAGAGGGAAAGGAGAAAACCAACGGACCGCAACAGCAGCAGAGTGAGCCAAAGCACGGCAACCCCACGCTACCCGGTGCCTCAATTCATATATTGGTACCCCAACCCGACAGATTTGGGCTGCTTTTCGCGGATTTGCGCCCTGAGTTGGCCCGTTTATTTCTTTCCTGTATAGCCCGCAGCCGGCTTCCGTCATGGGCCAGCCGTGGTGGTAGCTGCTGTTGTTGTGCTCGTTTTATTTCGGTGCTGGCTGTTGCTGGCCTTTGCGCTGCCCCGCAGTCCGGCGCGTGACGAGTGAGCTTCCCCGGCCGAAACCCGGCAAACGGTATTTTATGCACCTTCTGCCCTATTTTGCAGCCCCAACTCTCCGGTGCGCCCGCAATAATGCGGGCAGTATTGGATGTTATGCCGGAAAAAACGTAGGCAGGTAGCCAGCCTCGGCTGAATGTGCGCTTTCACTACGCTTTACTACCCGCCATCCGCCTTTCATGACCGATTACGCTGCTTTGCTACCCGTGTTCAACGCGCTGCCCGGGGCCAACCTGCTTCTCACTCCGCAACTGCTGATTGAAGCGGCCAGCAACGACTACCTGGCGGCCACGCTCACCCAACGCGAGCAGCTGGTGGGCTTCTCCATATTCGAGGCTTTTCCTGACCACCCGGCTTCTTATCAGGCCCTTTCTGCCGTCCAGGAGTTGCAGGCTTCGCTGCAGCAGGTTCTCGCTACTGGGCAGCCGCATACCATGCTCCCGCAGCGGTATGACGTACCCAACCCCCATGCGCCGAGCCTGTCTGTGGAGCGTTACTGGCAGCCGCGCAACCTGCCCATACCCGATGAGCAGGGCCAGATACGCCACATTCTGCACACAGTAACCGACGTTACTGAACAGGTGCAGGAACGCGGAAATTTCTACCAAATATTTGAGCATACCCCGGCTGCCATCTGTATTCAGCGTGGCCCTGAGCACCGCTACGAATACGTGAACTGTGCTTATGAAGCATTTTTCCCGGGCCGCCAGCTGCTGGGACGTACCGTGGCTGAAGCGCTACCCGAAACGGTGGAGGCGGGCATCGTGGCCCTGTTGGACCGCGTGTACCAGACCGGCGAAACCTACTTCGGTCACGAACTGCCGCTGATGGTGGCGCAGCCTGATGGCCACCCGCCCCGGCAGATGTACTTCACCTTCACGTACCAGACCTACCGCGAAAACGGAGCAATTGTGGGCATCTCCACCTTTGCTTACGACGTGGCTGAGCAGGTATTGCTGCGCCAGAGTGCCGAGCAGGAACGCGCAACCGCTCTGGCCGCCGTCAGACGCCAGGCAGAGGAGCGCGAAATGTTTTATCAGGTGTTTGAGCAGACCCCGGCCTTGGTGCAGCTGCTCCGCCAGCCCGGTCACCGCATAGCCTATGTGAATCCGGCGTATCAGGCCCTGTTTCCCGGTCATCAATTGGTGGGCCGGGACCTAGCCGAGGCGCTGCCCGAGCTGGCAACGCAGGGCTTCGTGACGTTGCTAAACAATGTGTACCAAACGGGCGAAACATACGTGGGGGCAGAAGTTCCGCTGACCCTGGCCGCCACCGCCACTTACCCGGCCGGTACGCATTATTTTAACTTCACCTATCAGGCCTACCGCGAGCATGGTCAGATAGCCGGCGTGTCCGTCTTCGCCTACAACGTAACGGAGCAGGTGCTGGCCCGGCGCCAGCGCGAAGCGGAGCGCCTGCGCCTGCACAAGGTATTTGCGCAGGCCCCGGTGGCCATCTGCGTATTTGAAGGCCCCGACTACGTGCTGGACGTAGTGAACCAGCCCATGAGCCAGATGCTGGGTCGCCCGCTGCCGCAGCTGCTGGGTCAGCCGTTTTTTGAGGCCATGCCCGAACTGGCCGACCAGGGCCTGCGCCTCCTGCTGGATGAGGTGCGGCGAACGGGCGTGCCGTTTGTAGCCCGGGAGCAGGAAATCCGGCTGGCCCGCCACCAGCCCCACGAAGCCGGCCTGTTCGATTTCGTGTACCAGCCCCTGCGTGACGAATACAACAAGGTGTCGGCCGTTATCTGCGTGGCCACTGAGGTAACCACGCAGGCAGCAGCCCGGCGCGTGGTAGAACAGCGGGAAGAATCGTTCCGGCTGATGGCCGATAACGCCCCCGCCATGCTCTGGGTAACCGACGCTGACGGTTACTGCACCTACCTTAACCAGCCCTGGTACGCCTTCACGGGCCAGACGGAGGCGGAAGCCCTGGGTATGGGTTGGGTAAGCGCGGTACACCCCGAAGATGCTCCGGCGGCTGGCCGGGCCTTTATGGAGGCGAATGCCCACCGCATCCCGTTTCACTGCCTGTACCGCCTGCGGCGGCATGATGGGCAGTATCGTTGGGCCATCGACAGCGGACAGCCACGCTTCACCCAGGACGGGGAGTTTGCTGGCATTGTAGGGACGGTTATTGATGTGCACGAACAGAAGCTGGCCGAACTGGCGCTACAACGCCTCACCCTGAAACTACGCAGTTCCCGCGACCAGGCGCAGGCGCTCAACACGGAGCTACAAGCTACCAATGGCCAGCTGATGCGCACCAACGTCGACCTGGACAATTTCATTTATACGGCTTCCCACGACCTGAAGGCCCCTATCACGAATATTGAGGGCCTCCTGTATATGCTCCGCGACGAGCTACCCTTGGGTGGGCAGGCCACTGAGGCCGCGCACCTGATGGGGATGATGCAGGACTCGGTGGAACGATTCAAGCGCACCATTGAGCACCTCACCGATGTTTCGCGGCTGCAGCAGGAACACGACCAGCCCGTGACGGAAGTAGTACTGCGGGAAGTAATTGAAGACGTGCAACTTGACCTGACTCCGTTGCGGCAGCAGGTGGGCGGCCAGGTAGAACTGGACATTGAGAGTTGTTCTACCATTATATTCTCGCCGAAAAACCTGCGTTCCGTGGTATACAATCTGCTCAGTAACGCGTTCAAATACCACCACCCCGACCGCGCGCCGCAGGTACGCATCAGTTGCCGGACAGAAGGCAGTTACCAGATTCTGGAAGTACAGGATAATGGTCTGGGAATTGAGCCGGGCCGGGAAGACCAGCTCTTTGCCATGTTCCAGCGGCTGCATACCCACGTAGAGGGCTCCGGTATCGGGCTGTACATGGTTAAGCGGATGGTAGAAAACGTGGGCGGCAAAATCACGGTACAAAGTCAGCCTGGCGAAGGCTCCGTCTTCGCGGTCTACTTCAAACGGTAGCTACCGGGCTTTGCACTTATGCCAACGCGCATCTGCTCCCTGTGCATCTCCGCAAACCAGCTAAGCAGAAGAAAAGCAGTGCCGGCCGGAAGTAGTATTTTTCGAAATCGACCATTGCTTTAAGGCCCGAATGCTACCACTCACTCTCCCGGCTCACTGCCGCCTGCTGCCGCTGCTGGCCTTGGTCCTCTTCACGCGCCCGGCCTGGGCCCAGCACCCCACCCTTTCCCGCGACACGTCATTTACAGTATACAGTGCCTACAGCAAAGCGAAGAAGCAGTACCCTGATATTAGCGTGGCCCGGCCGCCGATGCCGGCCGCTGTACGGGCCCGGACGGATATTGTGTATTGCTCCCCAAACGGCCACTCACTGAAGCTGGATGTGTTCTACCCCAAACCCAAACGCCGCCAGCAGCTACCGGCGGTGCTTCTTGTGCATGGCGGCGGCTGGCGCTCCGGCGACCGAAGTCAGCATGTGCCCCTGGCGCAGCAGCTGGCGGCCCGGGGCTTCGTGGCCGTTACGGCCGAGTACCGACTGAGCCCTGAGGCCCCCTACCCGGCCGCCGTACAGGACCTGAAAGCCGCCCTTCGCTGGATGCGGGCCAATGCCCGAAGCTACGCCCTGGATACCGCACGCATTGCTGTGTGGGGGTTTTCGGCAGGCGGCCAGTTGGCGGCTCTGGTGGGCACCACTAACCAGGACCCACTGTATGAGGCGGGCACCTGTTTCCGCAGCCGCTCCAGCAGTGTGCAGGCCATTATAGATGTCGATGGTATTCTGGCCTTTATCCATCCTGAATCGGGGGAGGGCGACGACAGCCGGAGCCTTTCCGCCGCCACGCAATGGCTCGGCAGCAGCAAGCAGGCCCGGCCGGAGCTGTGGCAGCAGGCATCGGCCCTGAGCCACCTTGGACCGGCTACGCCGCCCATCCTGTTCATTAACAGCGGTGTAGACCGTATGCACGCCGGCCGCGACGACGCGCGCCGCCAGTTGGCGGCCCTGGGTATTTACTCAGAAGCACAGCGTTTCCCGGATGCTCCTCACCCATTTCCGCTCTTCAACCCCTGGTTTACCCCTACCCTGGAGTACACTGTGGCCTTTCTGCGGCGGGTATTCGGGCAGCCATAGGGGCGTTGGTCAGCGGTACCGATTAGGTGTAGCTAATTCAGTACCCAACCACCTTAGGAAATCCGGCCGCTCCCGCTGTAAATTGCCCGAAGGCGCTATTTCGGCCTGTTCAGTTTATAGCTTAGGAATGTTTTTATGGATGACTTGGGCATTGTGGGCCTGGGGTTGGTATTCGTGATGGTGTTGGTTTCGTATCGGGGCATGCAGGACCCTGCCTATTTCGTTCGGTACGCGTTTGAAGTGGGCGCTATCCGCCACCGGCGGCAGTACCTGCGGCTACTGTCATCAGGGTTCCTGCACGTTGGCTGGTGGCATCTGGGGTTCAACGTACTTACGCTCTGGTGCTTTGGCGGGGCACTGGAGACAGTGGTGGGAATGCAGAATTTCCTGCTGCTCTATTTTGTGAGCCTGGTAGGCGGCAACCTGTTTTCCTTGTGGCTGCACCGGCACGAGCCCCGTTACACCGCCGTAGGTGCCTCAGGAGCTATTAGCGGCCTTATTTTCGCCAGTATCGCACTGTTTCCGGGCATTGAGGTAGGCATGCTGGGCATTTACCTGCCGGGTTGGCTTTACGGCTTTTTGTACGTGTTGCTCTCGGCTTATGGTATTACGGTACGCCGCGACACTATTGGTCATGATGCGCATCTGGGCGGCGGTCTGGTCGGCCTCGTTACAGCCGTGGGGGTAGTGCCGGATATTCTGCGGCTGAATTACCTGACTATTTTGGCTATTGTGCTGCCCGCAGCGGCATCTTTGTACCTGCTGATACGCCGCCCCACCGGCCGCCTGCTGGGGAATCTGTTTGCCTCCGGCCCGCATTATCAAACCGTTGATGACCGGTACCACGCCCGCAAGCGCGAGGACGCTGCAGTACTGGATGAGTTACTGGAAAAAATCAGCCATAAAGGCCTGGAAGGCCTTAACAGGCGTGAGAAGCAACAACTGGAAGAGCTTTCCCGGTAGCCTGTTCACGCAGTAAACCGGCCGGAACATTTTAACCAGCACAGCAAACACCCGCGCCTTGCGGCCCGGCCGTTTGAGCCAGCGCCAGCAGTAGACCTAAAAATGCCTGTCCGTTTTTCGGTTGCAGCCCGGGATAAATGCCCCGTGCTTTGCCAGTGTACTTCTTCCTAGCCGTATGACTGCCTCTGCCCGCGCGCTTCTGCTGCCCTTCCCCGAACCCACCACTGCCGAGTGCTACCAGGCGCTGGTAGCCAAAGATGCCTCCTACGAAGGCCGGTTTATTGCGGCGGTGAAAACCACCGGCATCTTCTGCCGCCCCACCTGTTCGGCGCGTAAGCCCAAGCCCGAAAACGTGGAGTTTTTCGCCACTACCAAAGAGGCGCTGCTTCATGGCTACCGGCCCTGTAAAGTGTGCCGGCCGCTTATTGCCCGGGATGCCACGCCCGACTTCATCCGGCAGTTGCTGCAGGAGCTCATGCACCAGCCCGCCACCAAAATCACCGATTACCAACTGCGCCAGAAAGGGCTGGAGCCGGTTACCGTGCGGCGGTGGTTTCTGCGCCAGCACGGCATTACGTTTCATTCCTTCCAGCGGCTCAACCGCCTTAACTTGGCTTTCCAGAAGCTGCAGCAGGGCGAATCAGTAACAGCGGCGGCGTTTGACAGCGGCTACGAGTCGTTGAGCGGGTTCCAGGAGTCGTTTAAAACCGTTTTCGGCGTGGCGCCCACCCGCAGCCGGGCGCAGCAGGTCATCAACCTCACCCGCCTCGAAACGCCGCTGGGCACCATGCTGGCCTGCGCCACCGAAACGGGCCTCTGCCTGCTCGAATTCACTGACCGGCGCGGCCTGGAAACCGAGCTGAAGGATCTGGCGCGCCGGCTCAACGCAACCATCGTGCAGAGCGACAACCCGCTATTTACCCTGCTCCGCACCCAACTGGCGGAGTATTTTGCCGGCCACCGACGGGAGTTTTCGATACCGCTGGTTACGCCGGGCACGGCGTTTCAGCAGCTGGTGTGGCAGGAGCTGCGCCGGATTCCGTACGCTGCCACCCGCTCCTATGGGCAGCAGGCCGCGGCCCTGGGCCGGCCGGCAGCCGTACGGGCCGTGGCCTCGGCCAATGGCATGAACCGCGTTGCCATTCTTATTCCCTGCCACCGGGTGCTGGGGGCCGATGGGCAGCTGACTGGCTATGCCGGCGGACTCTGGCGCAAGAAGGCCCTGCTGGAGCTGGAAAGCGGCACTTCGCCGGAAGTCGGGCCCATTGCCTGAAAAGCCTATTCTTAGCAGCGAAGTCCCTTTCGCTGCTAAGCGGCACTGTTGGTATACAGGGCTATCTGCTACGCCAGGTGTGGGGCTTGAGCCTCCGGTTCAGCCTGCGCGAGGATGACGACAACGACGCCTGCTACTACTGCTAAACGTTTCGGACTTATGTTTTACTAGGCTCTGCCCCCGTGGCAGAGCTTTTTTTATGGTCGCAAGTACCGGGCACTATCCGTTCCAAAGGCCTTCTGACACAGATCCACAGTCAATATAAACGCTTACCTGTCACATATTTATGCTATTGAAGTCAGCCGGTATCCTGGGTAAATTGGACTATTCTTTCACCCATCACAACCTATTACCACTATGGAAACAAAGTTCAGAGTAACCCAGCGCAACGGGCAGTACGATTATGACCTCCCGCCCACCGGCTACGGCCCAATGGGCACTCCCACCAGCCAAACCGGCAACGAGGCCGGCACGATGGAGGAAGTCATTAACGAAGTGGCCGGCTCGAATGAGAGTCAGGAATTCGAGGGCTTCGGTACGGAAGCCACCGGCAACGAGCCACTCCTCACGGAAGGTCACCGCTCAATGAGCAGCCCCCTGAACCGCCTGAACACAACCAACAACGAAGGCAGTATGTCCGATGAATCGGCGGAGGCCGATGGGGCTGCTCCCGAATCGTTTTACGAGAGTGTGGAAGGCTGGGAGGAAAACCAGCCCACGGAGTCCGACCCCGAGGCCGAACCGGTGGTGGAAGCTTCCCTGGCCGATATGGAAGCCTCCGAGGGTGGACAGGAATTCTTTGGGGCCCTCGCCGCCCTGATAGTTCCGCTGGCTAAGGCAGTACTACCGTCTCTGGCCGGAGCCGCCGTTAAGCAGGGCACCAAGCTAGTGCAGGGCATTGTGAAGCCTAAAGCCAAGAAGCTCAGCCCCGCCGTTCTGCAAATGCTCAAGCAGGCCGGCGTCAACCCCGCCATCATCAAGCAGCTGGAGTTCAGCGAAGCCACCGACAGCGAAGCCGGCTCCGACGAAGCCACCGGCATGAATGAAACGGATGTAGAAGCACTGGCTCAGCAGATTGAAGCCCTGGAAGTCGTAATCGGGGTAGATGACCGGGCGCGGGTGAATAACACGACGGTGATACCCTGGAAGCGGATCTGCCACCTCAAAATCATGGCCGCTGATGGCAAATCCTATCTTGGTACGGGCTTCTTTATCGGGCCGCGCACTATTCTCACGGCGGGTCACTGCGTGTACATTCACGGCCACGGCGGCTGGCCCCGCCAGATTGTGGTAACACCCGGCCGCAACGCTGAGTCGGAGCCCTTCCAGAAGTTTACGGCCACGGCCTTCCGCTCGGTGCAGGGCTGGGTAACGAACAAATCCCGGAACTACGATTACGGCGTCATTCAGCTGCCCAGAAATGCCAGTGTTTCACCCAGTATCGGCTCCTTCGGCTTCGGGCAGTTCCCGGATCAGTTCCTGCTTGATAAACGCCTGAACACGGCCGGTTACCCCGGCGACAAGCCGGCCGGCACCATGTGGTTCAACGGCCGCAAAGCCAAAAGCGTCACTGCCCGCACCATCACTTACGATATTGATACGGCCGGCGGCCAGAGCGGCTCGCCCGTGTGGTTCAAGGACGCAATGGGCAGCCGCATTGTGGTGGGCATCCATACCAACGGGGCATCGTCGGGCAACTCCGCCACGCGCATCACCAAACCCGTCTTCGATAACCTGAAGAAGTGGCGGCTGGAAGGTGGGGCCGCCTGACAACAGGCACGGCTATACAGGAGGGTCAGGGCCATTGGGATGCCGCTGGCCCTCCTTTCTCCGGCCTGGTGCCGGGGCTTGTCTTGCTGCTGTTGGGTTGTAACGCACCTACTCATCCTACTACTATGGGAAACATAACGGGTATCGTTCGGGATACCACCGACGCGCCCCTGGAGGACGTGAACATGATCATCGTATCCGGCCCGCCGCACCCCGATATCGTCGCCATTACTGATGCCCGGGGCAGGTTCGGCTTTGATAATCTGCGCCCCGGTCACTATGTTCTCAAAGCCTACGGCCGGCTGGAAAGCGACGAAATTCCGGTGCAGGTACGGGCGAGTCAGCCGCCCTTCGTGGAAATCTGGCTGGGTAACCCGCCAGCAGCTGAAGAGAACTACCTGATGGACGAAGAAAGCTATTTCGAGGACGAGGACACGCAACGCGCGGAGTAACCTTCGCTTTGGCGGCTTTCCTCAGACGGGCGGTAAATAAATGATGCTTGCATAACAATTTCCTACCCAAAGCGTAGTATCTTTGCAGCCAACAAACTGACCTGCATTCACATACACATAGTTTCATGAAAAAGAGCACTGCTGCCGTTTCTTCACTGCTGGTTCTGGGCGGATTAGGGTCCTTGAGTTTCCTGGCTGCTCAGGTCCGCGACCTGAACCTGTTTTTTGACCTCCGCGACGAGGAAGAGCTGCATTTCTGCTAAGCAGCCTGTTTCCTGGTTTTGCCCAAACCCCGCCCCTTCGGCGGGGTTTGGTGCGTTTAGCAGAATACAAACCGGGGTTCAAAATCAGGGCATTACCTGCGGGGAGCGAAAAAAACCATATCCATTCGCGCCGGTTTTCGGTACTTCACAGATCCGGTCGCCTACTGTGGGCGGCTGGCTCCTTTCCTCTCACCTGTTGCCGCGCCTGCTGCGTTTTGCAAGAAACGTCCGCTTTTAGCAGGCAACGCATCGAAAATCAGTGATTTATGAACCTGACCGGCTTGAAAGAGCAAATCAGCTACATCATCGGCCGCGACATGGCCCGCAACTTTGCCCAGCAGGGCCTCGACCTGGACATTGACATATTTGCCCAGAGCATGAAGGAGGCCCTTACCGGCGAGCCAACCCGGCTTACGCCCGAGCAAATGCAGAGTGCCATGCAGCAGCTGCAGGAACAGCTGGGCGGCGGCGAAGACCAAGATGACACCCAAGACCCCACTACTATGAGCAACAACAAAGCGGAAGGCGAAGCCTTCCTGCAGGAAAACTCCAGCAAAGCCGGCGTAACCACCCTGCCCAGCGGCCTGCAGTACGAAGTACTGACCGAAGGTACCGGCCCCAAGGCCGGCCCGACCTCCTCGGTAACCACCCACTATCACGGGACGCTCATCAACGGCACCGTTTTCGATTCGTCGTACCAGCGGGGCCAGCCGGCTACGTTTGGCGTAAACCAGGTTATTGCGGGCTGGACAGAGGCCCTGCAACTGATGCCCGAAGGCTCGAAATGGCGCCTGTATATTCCCTCCGACCTGGCCTACGGCAAGCGTGGTGCCGGCCGTGACATTGGGCCCGATACGGCGCTCATCTTTGATGTAGAGCTGCTGAAGGTGAACAAGTAGCAGCCAGAGGTGCTACCTTGACAAAGCCGGAGTGTGACAGGCAGGAATAAACTTCTGAGTACTGTTCACTTCTGCTTTGTTAGCTACCGCCTTCTTCTCTGCCCCATCTCATCATCCTAATGAAAGCCCCGCTGCCGTCCGTGCGCCTCGTCCCGCCTCAATGGGTACGAACCACTACGGCCAGCGGGGCTTTTTCACCTATGTCCCACTCCACCTTGCCAGAACCAGAAGCGACGCCTAATCAACCGGAGGAAACGGCCGACCAGCTGGCCCCGCTCCCACCGGAACCCCGCTTTCAGCCGTTGCCCCCACCCCCACCAGAACAGTTTACCATTCTGCGGAGTGAGGACGGCCGCGTGGAGCTGACCAACGACGGCTTGGAGCTGAACGGGGAGCTGTTTGGCTGGCGCGAGCTGGAGGGCGTGGACGTGCGGCCGGTACGCTGGCTGCTGGGTGTGATGCTGGGGGCCTTTACGCTCTGCATCTTCATGCTGGGCTTTCTGCAGTTCTGGCTCCGGACGGTACCGGCAGCCTTGGGCATGAGCCTGGGTATTGCGCTGCTGGCCTGGGGGGCCCGGGGTACCAACCGCTGGCGGCTGCACCGGCCGGGTCAGGAGCCGCGACACTTTGCCTTCTCGGGGCCGGCACGGAGCTGGCAGCAGCTGGCGCAGGAAGCCAACCGCCGCATCCGGCAGCGCCACGATGAAGCCGCTGCCACGGCGGCTTACTGGCTGCAGGCCGCTGAGCCCACCAACTGGCCGTCTCAGCACCAGATCAGCGGCTTTTAACTCACTTAGGTGCTGTTACTTTTTCGGGCTACTTGCGTAAGCGCGCCGTAGCGGTGGCATTCCGGCGCAACTGCTACCTTTGGCCCCGCTCGTTAAAAAACCGGCTATTCTCTCACCAGTACTCCTCACATGGACGCCAAACACCCGCATACCGCCATTTCGACGGCTGGCTTGCTCATTGCCCTCGGCATTATCTATGGCGACATCGGCACCTCGCCGCTGTACGTAATGAAGGCCATTGTCCCGGAGCAGATCAACCCCATGCTTGTCTACGGAGGGATTTCCTGCGTTTTCTGGACCCTCACGCTCCAGACGACCATCAAGTATGTGATGCTCACCCTCAACGCAGATAACAACGGGGAAGGCGGCATTTTCTCGCTCTATGCCCTAGTGCGGCGGCGTGGGGCTTGGCTCTCGGCTATTGCCATTATTGGCGGCTCGGCCCTGCTGGCCGACGGCGTGATTACGCCGCCCATTTCAGTTTCCTCTGCCATTGAAGGGCTGGAAGCCGTGTACCCGAATATCCCTACGGTGCCTATTGTCATCGGCATTATTGCAGGACTATTTCTACTGCAAAGCTTTGGTACTCAAATTGTAGGCAAGGCCTTCGGCCCGATCATGTTCGTGTGGTTTTCCATGCTGGCGGTGCTGGGTGTGCTGGGCATTGTGCAGAATCCGGAAATCCTGAAGGCCCTGAACCCCTACTACGCCTACGATTTGCTGGTGAACTACCCGGGCGGTTTCTGGCTGCTGGGCGCGGTGTTCCTGTGCACCACCGGGGCCGAGGCTCTGTACTCCGACCTGGGCCACTGCGGCAAGGGTAACATCCGCATTAGCTGGGTATTTGTTAAGTCGTGCTTGGTCCTCAATTATCTGGGCCAGGGGGGCTGGCTGCTGGCCCACCAGGGAGAGATGCTCAACAAGCGTAACCCGTTCTATGAGCTGATGCCGGAGTGGTTCCTGCTTATCGGCATCGGTATTGCCACCATTGCAGCCATCATTGCGTCTCAGGCCCTCATCACCGGCTCGTTTACGCTGGTAGCCGAGGCCATTCGCCTGAACATGTGGCCCAAGGTGAAGCTGAACTACCCCACCGACGTGAAGGGCCAGCTGTATGTGCCCAGCATGAACCGGCTGCTGCTGCTGGGCTGCATTGCCGTGGTGCTGTATTTCCGCAAATCAGAGAACATGGAAGCAGCCTACGGCCTGGCCATCACGCTGACTATGCTGATGACGACCATTCTGCTCATTACATGGCTACGCTCCAAGCGGGTGCCGCTGGCGGCCATTGTGCTGTTTGCGCTGGTGTACGGAGCTATTGAAGGCTCCTTTCTGATTGCCAACCTAATTAAGTTTCCGCACGGCGGCTGGGTTTCCCTAGCCATTGGCGTAACCCTGATGGGCGTAATGTATGTGTGGCTGCGGGCCTTCTACATCAAGCGCCGCCTCACCGAGTTCGTTAAGATTGACCCATATATCGACGCCCTGAAGGAGCTGAGCAACGACGAATCGGTATCGAAATACGCAACGCACCTCGTGTTTATGTCGTCGGCGGAGCGGCAGTCGGAAATCGAGTCGAAGATTATCTATTCCATCTTTCAGAAGCGGCCCAAGCGCGCTGATATCTACTGGTTTGTACACGTGGATACCACCGATGAGCCCTACACAATGGAGTACAAAGTAACCGAGCTGGCCCAGGACGACGTGTTCCGCATCACCTTCCGGCTGGGTTTCCGGGTGGAGCAGCGCATCAACCTGTACTTCCGCAAAGTGGTGGAAGACTTGGTGCGGAACAAGGAAGTGGACATTACCTCCCGCTACGAATCCCTGAGCAAGCAGCACGTCACCGGCGACTTCCGCTTTGTGGTGCTGGAGAAATTCCTGTCCGTCGAAAACGAATTCCCCATGGTGGAGAAACTGGTGATGCAGGCGTATTTCTACATCAAGCAGTTCATTGCCTCCGAGGACAAATACTTCGGACTGGATACCAGTTCGGTGAAAGTAGAGAAGGTGCCGCTGGTCATCACTCCCGTGCGCGACGTAGCCCTCAAACGGGTTCGATAACGCAGATTCTGCCTACTATTAGGCCCCGATTCAGGGCAACGCAAACGGCCCCGCTACCTACTTGGCAGCGGGGCCGTTTGCGTTGAGTCAGGCGAATAATTTGCTGGGGCGGTAATATGCCTAACTCGTAGGGTAGTAAGTATTCGGCAAGCCGAACATAATTCTACACGTTGTACTTATCCCATATTCTACTTCCTTTATTCAATCGTTCTTTTCCCAACCAAAACCCACCATTCTATGCGTACCCTTACCCTCGCGCCGGCCGCGTTGCTGGCCCTGGCGTTGGCTTCCTGTAGTCAGGAAACTACGGAGCAACTGCCCACGCCCCAACCCGACCCCACCACTGCCCTCAGTATTCAGCAGCTCGACGAGCAGATTCTGAGCACGCTGAAGCAGAGCACCCAGTATGACTGGAACAAGGCCTCGGCCCACACGGTATGGAGTGCGCTGGAGCAATCCGACCACGTTCTGTCGGTGGGCTACCAGCCGGCCGGTTTACAGGGCGGTGCCGCGCTGCCCGAAGATGCCCGGCAAAGCCCCGAGTGGCAGCAGGCCCGCGCCCAGGTGCTGGCCCTCATTCTGGCCGAAGAGCAGAAAACCAACCCTGAAATGACGCTGGAAAAGCTTTCGGTTTTCGAGGCCAATGCGCTGCCAGTACTCACCGTGACGGTTCGGGAACTGAATACCATCAAAGCCCTACGAGCCTCAGTACTGGTGCGCTACGCCGAGCCGATGGGCTACGAGCCTAACCGGCAGCCGGCTAACCGGCCGGTCGCTACGCTCAGTAGCAGCGGCTGCGGCAGCAACACGGCCACCGTCGGACTGGTAGCCGGTTCCGACTACACGGTGATTAGCAACGGCAGCAAATCGTCGTGGAACCAGCAGGATGTGTACCACGGCATCCGGGCGGCCTGGAGCCAGAGCACCGGCCGAGGCAGCAAGGTCCTGATTATCGACACCGGTTCCTCGGACACGCAGGAGAATTTGGGCTCCGCCTTCAACCAGGGCCTGAGTACGGGCCGCACCGTGGAACGCCTCGTCACGCTGCCGCGCAATACAATCTTCGGCATTCCGTATGGCGACTACGAAACCCCCAACGACGGCTGTGGTCACGGCACCAGCATGGCCGGAGCCTGTGCCGCCCCGCGCGGCACCGACGGGGCTTCGGTGGGCATTGCCTACAATGCCAGCCTGATTACGGTGCGGGCCGCTGAGGACGTATTTCTGGATGCCAGCCGCGAGGTACAGGGCGTCACGGATGCGTACCTGCTGGCTGGAAACCGCGCCGATGTGCGCGTTATCAGCATGAGCATGGGCCGGCTGACCTCTTCCTCCCAGATGACGGATGCTATTCGCTATGCCTACGGTAAAGGCAAACTGATCCTGTGCGCCGCTGGTACGTCCTTCGATTGGTCGGCGGGCGTGGTGGGTGTTATCTACCCCGCTTCTTTGCCCGAAGCGGTGGCCGTAACGGGTGTGAAGGACAACCTCACCACCCGCTGCGACGAGTGCCACGTTGGGTCCGATGTGGAGTTTACAGTGGTCATGCAGCGTAGCAGCAACGACCGGCGGCCCCTCACCCTGGCTATGAGCGGCGACGCACCCAGCACCGTGGGCGGCTCCTCGGTAGCCACGGCCAGCATGGCAGGAATGGCTGCCGTGGTGTGGTCCCGGTACCCCACCGAAACCCGTGCTCAGATCATGAGCCGCCTGATTGCCGCCAGCTCCAACCGCACGGCCCGCAGCAGCAGTTTCGGCTGGGGCCGCGTAAATCTGGCAACGGCCGTGGGCGTACCGCTGAATTAAGACCTGAGAAGGTGAGACATGAGAAGTGAGACTTCCGTTCTGGCGTTTGGGCCATTGAACAGAAGTCTCACTTCTCATGTCTCACCTTCTTACTATCTACTTTTTCACCGGCAGCCACTTCGCCAATACAGCCTGTTGTTCTGCCGTAGGATTCGGGGCTTGCTCAATGCGGTAGCGGCGCACGGCGGAGGCCAGCAGCGGGAACGTCACTTCCCGAATTTGCCCTTCGCGGGTAACCAGCAGCTTCACTTCCGAGCCCACGGCACGGCCAGTCACCAGCTTGTTCAGGTCGTCAGTTACCCGGGCTCCATCCAGGCTCAGAACTTCGTCGCCCACGCTCAGACCACCCTGCCAGGCGCTACCGTCGCGCACCACGCTGCTCACCGTTTGGCGCCCGCCGGCGGGGCTGATAGTAGCTCCCAACGCCACGTCGGTAGCGGCGGCGGGCGTAGTGGTCAGCTTGAGGCCGGCGTAGCCCAGGGCCTGCTCGTAAGGCAGTGTTTCGGTGCCGTATACATGGCGGCGGAAGAAATCATCGAAGCGGCGGCCGGCTACTTTGGCCACGGCATCCTGGTACTCTTCATCGGTAAAGCCCCGGCCCTGCTTCTTGTAATACTGGTCGTAGAGGTAGCGCATCACGTCGTCAAGATGCTTCTGGCCCTTGGTTTCCTGAATGATCATCAGGTCCAGCACCGCACCAATCACTTCGCCTTTATCGTAGTAGCTGATGCCCGTATTTGAGGAGTTTTCGTTGGGGCGGTAGTATTTGATCCAGGCATCAAAGCTGGACTCAGCGGCCGACTGCTGCTTATTGCCGGGCGTATTCTCCACCCGGTTGATGCCGTTGCTCAGGTCGCCCAGGTACTGCTCAGGCGTCAGGAAGCCGGCGCGCTGCACAATCAGGTTTGAGAAATACTCGGTGCCGCCTTCGCTCACCCACAGCATGCGGGTGTAGTTCTCGTTGTCGTAATCAAACGGCCCCAGTGCCACCGGCCGAATGCGCTTCACGTTCCAGAGGTGGAAATACTCGTGCGCCACGAGGCCCAAAAAGCCTTTCCAGCCCGCTTCCGAGGAATAGGCGTTGCGCGACACCGACAGCGTGGTAGAAAACAGGTGCTCCAGCCCGCCCGTACCCCGGTCAATGTTGTGCACGATAAACACGTAGCGGTCCAGCGGATTCTGGCCCACCACCTGGTGCGCCTCTTCACACACGCGCTGCATGTCGCGGGTGAGGCGGGCCTCGTCCACTTTCGGGTCGCCGAACATGGCTACCGTGTGCGGCGTGCCGTTGGCGGTGAAGGTATAGAGCTTCTGATTACCGATTTCAATGGGTGAGTCGGCCAGTTCGTCGTAGTTGCCGGAGCGGAAGGTGAACGTGCCGCCGGCTGGTTTGAGGCTGGTGCTCACCTGGCTCCAGCCCTGGGCCGGTTTCACTTCCAGGGTGCTGGCCAACTCTTTGCCATCGGCGGGGTACATGAACACGCTAGTGCCATTTACGTAGCCGTGGGCTGCATCAATGAAGCTGGTACGCACGCTCAGTTCGAAGGCGTACACCCGATAGCGGACCGTAAAATCCTTGGCTTTTGGGTGATATACCCGCCAGGTATTCTTCGAAACCTTTTCGGTACGCAGGGAATTTCCGCCAGCCGTGGCCGCAAAGCCTTCCACATTTTTGGCAAACTCGCGCACTAAGTAGGAACCGGGAGCCCACACAGGCATCTTCACATCGGTGTACGCCTTGTTGAAGCCCTCCAGCTTCATTTCCACCTCAAAGTAATGCGTTTGCGGGGCGGGCATTGCGAGGGTGTAGCGCAGCACAGGCGCGGCCATAGCCGAACCGGCAGAGCCCAGCAGCAGGCCCAGGGCCGCTACCGCGAGGTGGCGGGTACGAATCAGGAGCATCAGGAAAAGAGGAATTGAGTGGGGAAGCGTTAGCCCCGGAAACCGGGTCGCCAAAGAACGGGGAAAACCACGGAAAGCTGCAAAGCCTGCGCAAAAATTGCCATTCCCCGGGCCAGGTTGGACCCGATCCGCCGGAACCCGGGCCGTAAGTGTCCCGTTAGGGTAGCGTTCAGCTTTTCCACTTTGGGTATGCGTTACGTCTGGTTGGTTTTTCTCTTACTGGTAGCCGTTCTGGTGGGGCGCGTAACCTGGGTGCGGCTGCGGCAACCTGCGTTGGTTGCGCAAAGCCCTGTTTCGGCTCCGGTGCAGCCCACTGCCTACGTGCTCAGCAATGCTACAACACCCAAAGCCGACAGCGTGGTGGCCTTTGCTTTGCGCCAGTTGGGCACCAATTACTGCTACGCTGGCAGTACACCCGAAACCGGTTTCGACTGCTCGGGCTTCGTGAATTACGTATTTGCCCGTTACCGGGTGCCGGTACCTCATTCCACGGCCCTGCTCATCAGCACCGGCCGGGCCGTGGCGCGGGAGCAGGCCCGCCCCGGCGACATTGTGGTATTCACGGGAACGGCTGCTACTGCTACTACGCCTGGCCATGCGGGTATTGTACTCAGCCAGCCCGGCCAGCCGCTTCGCTTCGTACACTCCTCTTCGGCCCGCCGGGAATCCGGCGTTAAAATCAGCCAGGTGGAAGGCACCGATTATGAGCGCCGCTTCATGCAAGTGCGCCGGGTGCTGTGAGTGGTGAAGTTGTGAAAGCCTGATTTTACAAAGCGGCCCAGTTACAACTTCACTCTTCACAATTTCACTATCTAATAAACGCAACGATGCCCGGCCGCCTATGCAGTTCCTCCGTTGTGAGGCTGCTGGGCGAACCGGGCATCTAATCCTTCAAATCTTACCAAGCGACTGAACTGGGGTACAGTTCCGCCATCCGTGTGTAAGACCTTGCCAGAATGCGGGAATAGCTTGAGTTAAAAGCGAGTTCCGCGCGAAAGCTGTTGTTAGGCGCGTCCGGCGGTGAGGCGGACTACATTCGACAGGCTTGGCAGGATTTGTTTGGGACTACTAGACATTTTGTACCTCCTTTCTTTAGATCCGACATAACCCCTGCTGCGCTTCCCAATACCTTAGGGCGGCTTGGCGGGGGCTGTAGCACTCGCTACGGTTGGTAAAGTTAAAAGCCCCCCGGATGGTTCAAAATAAAAAAGGCTTTTTTTCCTTCCCCAACCGCATATATTTCTCATCTATCTGACCATCAAACGCTTTTACGTTGAATAATCTTCTGGTCTATTACCTCATCTGTAGGCTGGCCCCAAAGTTGCCATTGGTGGGGCAGTGCAGCAAACCGGTAGATTACCGTTCTTCCCGACTTTTCTTCTATCTTTTTCCCCGAAAACCCCACATTTACTTCATCACCACCATGAAAAAAATTCTGTTCCTGTGCCTGGGCCTATTTCTGGGCCTGATTGGGGCGGCTTCGGCCCAATCTCTCTCGCCGCTGGGCGTGTGGACTAACTCGGAGAAGAAAGCTACCTTCGAAATTTACAAGTGCGGCAACAAGCTCTGCGGCAAAATTGTAAGTCTGACGGTGCCTAACGACCCAAAAACCGGTAAGCCCAAAACCGACACCGTCAACCCCGACCCCAAACTGCGCAGCCGTCCCCGCTTGGGCATGGTCTTCATGCAGGGCTTTGAGTACGACAGCGACAACAAGTGGGATGATGGCAAGATCTACGACCCGGAAAGCGGCAAAACGTATTCCTGCTACATGAAGATGGAGAATGCCAACACCATGGAAGTGAAAGGCTACATCGGCTTCTCGCTCATTGGCAAGTCGCAGACCTGGACCCGCGTAAAATAGAGCGTAATTCTTTTCGCTAGTAAAAAGCGGCCTCTTCCTGACCGGAGAGGCCGCTTTTGCGTTCTGATATGCTTGCACTTGCCCGCCTGGCAAGGAGCACGGCGGCTGGTTTGGCAAGGTTTTTCAGGCTCTGCCCGGCGCCTCCCTTTTAAACCATTTGCAGGGGGGCATGTTACCTCTGAAATCACCCGTGCTATTTTGCTGAACCTGTTCAAACGCCTTTTCCCCGGCTCCTCCCCTCCTTCGGCCGACTGGCAGCCGCTGCACCGCAGTCCGGCGCAGGAACGGGTGCGTCAGGAGTGGCTGGCCCAGCAGGTGTATCTGAACTGGATGGGGCCGTACTTCAAAGCGTACCACTACCAGAAAGCCGGCCTGCCGGGGGCGCGCTTCCGGGTGCAGCTCGCCCGCGAGGAAAGCCGCCGGGGCGCAGTATTTATGTATGACCCCAGCATCGGGCCCGGTAACTTCCAGCACCTGTTCGATTTCATCCGGGACCGGGTGCTGGCGCTGGGCTACCATATAGGAGCTGCTGACCAGCGCACCGTGCAGCACGAGCAATACGCGGAAACCACCCAGAAGTATTTTCTGAAGCCTCAGCCCAATGACTGTACCGATACCGGCCGCTGCAATCAACGCTTCGGCAATGTAACCCTGGATTTGGTGGGCATCAACGGGCAGCCCGGGTTCCTGCGCCTGCTTAGCAACCCCTTCACCGATGACATCTTCACCGCGCCGGGGTCCTTTGATGAGTTGATTGACGCTGTGTTCAATCTGCCGCCGGCCCCACCGGAAGTGGAGGAACTGATTGG
This sequence comes from Hymenobacter swuensis DY53, assembly GCF_000576555.1. NCBI lineage: Bacteria > Pseudomonadati > Bacteroidota > Cytophagia > Cytophagales > Hymenobacteraceae > Hymenobacter > Hymenobacter swuensis. The sequence continues at coordinate 2,307,203 of NZ_CP007145.1, read as the reverse complement.
CAAGTACAAAAAGAGCTAAGTATATAGCCCTCCGCTAAGCACGAAAAAGCCTTCCGCTGCCACAGCGGAAGGCTTTTTCGTGCTTAGCGGAGTAATCAGGGCAGTTATTCTGCCCGCACGAAGCGGGCCTGCGTTACTACCCCATCCTTACCCAGCAGCCGCAGATGATAGACACCGGGGGCCAATATGCCGGTTTGCAGTACGGGTAGGGCCGCCGTCACGGCTTGGCGCAGCACAATGCGGCCAGTGGCATCGGTTACTTCGGCCTGGGCCTGGGTACCACTGAACTCAGCCAGACGCAGCTGGTCGCGGCAGGGGTTTGGGTATACGGCAATAGCGGCAACGGCGCGGGCGGCGCGGGTACCAGTAAGCAGGCCATTGTCGCGGGTGATGGTGCCGAGGCCATTGAGCAGCCACTGGTCCGGATCGACGGCAATGCTGCTGACAGTGCGCGACTCCGCCACGGCCGCGGCCACGACCGGCTGGTACTGGCGCAGGCGCAGGGTGCGGGTGGTGCCATCGGTGAAGGTGAGGCGGTAGTCAACATCGGTATCAAAATACGGCGTGACGGCAGGCATAGAAGCAGTTTCGGTGTTCTGGATATACACGAGGCCATTAGCTTGGTTCCAGCGGACGGCAAAGGTTGGGTAGCCCTCGCCCCGAAACCACTGGTCGAAGAAATACTGTAGGGAGCGGCCGGCTTCCGCCTCAAAAATGCGCTGCAGGTCACGGGTGCGGGCAGTGCGCCCGCCGTATGTACTCTGGTACGTGCGCAGGGCCCGGAAGAATTTCACGTCATCATCCAGCAGGTAGCGTAGCATATGCACCACGGCCGCACCTTTCTTGTAGCTGAGGCGGGAGCTGAAAATACGGCCCACGTTGCTGGTATCGGGTACGAACAAGCTGCCGCCCGGCTGGCTCATAGCCGTGGTGTGCGCCTGGTTCATCCAGGACAGAGCCGCCGCCGCCGAACTGAACCGGTTCAGCGACAAGTATTCGCCATAGGAAGCGAAACTCTCGTTCAGCCAGATATCCTCCCAAGCTCCGCAGGTTACATTGTCGCCGAACCACTGGTGAAACAGCTCGTGGGCCGTGAGGGTAAAGCTGAAGCCATCCTGAGTAGTCATGGTCTGGTGCTCCATGCCCCCCCCGATGGGGGCCATGCTGTGGCCGTACTTTTCGGCGGCAAACGGATACAGCCCTACCAGCTCGGAGTAGTTTTCGAGGAAGCCCGGGGTACGGTCTATTTCAGTGCGGTACGTGTTCAGCGCGGTCTGATTGTAGAGGTAATTGACAATCGGAACCCGGGGGCCACCGGCCGGGTTGGCGTAGTTCACGTACTCAACGTAGGGCCCTACGGCCACGGAAATCAGGTAGTAATCAATGGCGTAGCGCGACTTCCACTGATAGCGCACCTGGTTGCCTGGCAAGGTGGTAGTCGACTGCAACACCCCGTTGGAGCCCACTTTGTTGGTGGCACTGGTCGTCACCCACACGTCGGTAGAGTCGGCCTTATCCGTCAGCACCTGCTTACAGGGCCACCACTCATACGCGTTGTAGGGCTCCGACAGGCTCCAAGTGGTGCTCACGCCGTAGGTAGGGGCCACGCGGGTGTTGAGTGCGTTGCCAATAGCCGCCGCGTTGCTGTTGGGCGCGGTGCCCCGGTAGTAAATGAGGGCATTGAATAGGGCATTGGGCACCACCGCCTGGTTTAGGCCCACCGTCACATCCCCCATGCCTACCCGGCGCAGGCCGGCACTCCGGCGGCCATTTACCACCACGGAGTCAATGATGAAAGTGGAATACAGCTCAAACGCCAGCGAGTCGAGGCCCTGAACCCCGGCCAGAGCTTTGATGGTAACCACCCCGCTCACGTCACGGGTTGTATTGGTCAGGCTGAGGTCCAGTTTGTAGTATTTGACATCGTAGCGGGCCATTTTCTGGCGGTGGCTGAGGCTGGCGTAGGCCGGACGGGCGGCGGTACCGGCGTGGGTGCGGGCACAGGCCTCGGCGGCCGAGCCATCCAGATCGGCCGCAACCGGGCGGTACGCCGGAATCTGGGCCAGTCCCGATAGGCTGCACAGCAGACCGCCGAGTAGTAGCGGGTAAACAGTAAGACGCATAGGTAAGCGGGCAACAGGGTGGAAATAAAGTAGCGTAAGGTACGCCACACACCGCAGAAAGTGTCCTTTCCCGGCTGTTGGCAGTCAGCTGCTTTGTATCTTACCCTATTGAAATTTTTCACTGTGTTTTTCGCCGGATGCTGACTTCTACTCTTGCCTGTTTGTTCCGGCGCGGCCTGCTGCCCCTGCTCCTGTGCCTGCTGCTGGCCCCGGCGGCCCGGGCCACGCATATTGTGGGGGGCGAAATGGATTTGCAGTACCTCAACGGCAATAGCTACGTGCTCACACTGAACCTGTATTTCGATGCCGTCAATGGTCAGCCTGGGGCCCTCGACGCTGAGCTGACGGCCGGCATCTTTGAGAAGGGCAGTAACCGCCGGATGATGAACGTGACCCTGCCGCTTGGCAACAACACGCTCGTCAGCTACACCAACCCGGCCTGCTTCACCCCCGACCTGGTCACGCGCAGGCTGGTTTACACGCAACGGCTAACGCTACTGCCGCAGGAGTATGCCAACGCGGCGGGGTACTACGTAGCCGTGGAGCGGTGTTGCCGCAACAACGGCATCAGCAACATTGTGAACCCCAGCGGTGCGGCCCAGACGTTCTATCTGGAGTTTCCACCCGTCACGCGCAACGGGCAGGCGCTGCGCAACTCCACGCCCCGCATTTTCCCGCCCCTGAGCGACTATGCCTGCCTGGGTGAGCTGTTTTACTACAACTTTGGCGGGCAGGATATCGACAACGACTCCCTGGTGTATGATCTTATCACGCCGCTGAACGGGTATTCTAGCTCCGGCAACCCAAAGCCGCCTACTGCCACCCCGGCTCCCTACCCTCCTATTACCTGGCTGCCGGGTCTGAGCACCACCAACCAGATTCCGGGAGCGCCCACGCTCACCATCGGGCGGCTCACGGGCCGGCTGGAGGTGCGCCCCACGCAGCAGGGCCTATTCGTGTTCGGGATTCGCTGCACCGAGTACCGCAAGGGTGTACGGCTGGGCGAAACCCGGCGTGACTTTCAGCTCAAGGTTATTCCCTGCTCCACCAACGCCCGTCCGAAGGTGCTGTTGCAACTGCCGGGCACAACCCGCGCCTACCGGCCCGGCCGCGACACGCTGCGCCTCACGCCCGGCAACAACCGGTGCGTTACCCTGCGCTTCACCGACACCGACCCGACGTCGGCCCTGACGTTATCCTTGAGTCCGGTAAATTTCACGGCTCCGCTGCCTACCCTGAACGTGTTGCAGGGCACCGTGCACGCCCCCGGCCTGCCCGATACCATTACCTCGCGCCTGTGCTTTCCGGAATGCTTCAACACCCGGGGCAAGGTGTATTTGCTGGATGTGATTGTGGCCGATAACGGCTGCAGCCTGCCCAAGCGCGACACTGTGCGGGTAGCCTTTACCTCCGTGCCCGACCCCAACGCCCCACCCCTGCTGCGCACCACCGCCGCGCTGCCCATCCGGGCCAAAGTCGGCGACCTTATCACCTTCGACCTAACCGCCACCGACCCCGATAACGACCCATTGACCCTGGAAATGACAGGCCGGGGCTTCACTCCGGCGGCGTTGGGGGCTACGCTTACGCAGGGGGCCGCCAGCAACCAGCTCAATGGCCGCTTCTCGTGGCGGGTTGATTGCCGGGCCGTAGATAAGCCGCTGTACGAGTTTGAGTTTATCGCCGCCGCCGCGCCCTGCCTCGACCGGCAGGCCACCACCGTGGTCATTCCCATTCAGATAGACTACCAGAATACCCCGCCTGCCCTTACCACGTCCTTTCTCGCTCCATCTGCCGCCGATTCCATTACAGTAGTGCGGCGACCCATCGGGGGCGTGTTTGAGGCCACGCTGGCCGGGCTCGACGCCGATAATGATGCGCTGGTGATGACAGCCGCCGGCAGGAATTTTGAGCTGGGGGCAGCGGGCATGACGTTCAGTCCCCGCAATGGTACCGGTGCGGCCAGCGGCACGTTCCGCTGGGTAGCCGACTGTGAAGCCGTGCGCCGCAACGGGCTGGAAGTCACGTTTGCCCTTCAGGAAAGCACCTGCCGGCCACAGCCGCGCACTCGCACCGTACGCTTCGAGGTAGAAGCCCCCGAAACGCCGGCCTTTCTGCCGCCCAATATCATCACACCCTACCTAGTGGATGGCAAAAATGACTTCTTCACCCTCGATAACGCCCAAGCCAACCTGCCGCCCGATTTCTGTGACTCCCGCTTTGCCGATATCCTGATTTTTTCGCGCTGGGGCAACCAGGTGTACCGCACCACCAACCGCAGCTTCCAATGGAACGGCGGCAACCTGCCCGCTGGCGCGTATTTCTACCTGATTGAATTCACGGATGGCAAGAAGTACAAAGGTACCGTCACCATTGCCAACTAAGTAGCTGGAGCAAAAAGCCGCCGCCCCTGCCGTCAGATACCTGATAAGTGGTCTGACAGTAAGGGCGGCGGCTTTTTGCTCTAGGTTTTACTTTCTCTAATACAAGAACAGGAAGGCCGCAAACAGGGCTACCCACAGGCCGTCGATGAAGTGCCAGTAGATAGTTACCATACGAAGCTGGAGCCGGCGGTAGGGGTTGCGGATGAATACGAGGTTGCGCACGGCGTCGCGCGAGGCATGGTGGGTGCGCACCAGCAGCACCAGCAGAAACAGCATGCCGCCCAGCAGGTGCGCTACGTGCAGCGCCGAAATCAGGTAGACGAACGTACCGCTGGCTTCCTCAGTGAAGAATAGCTGATTTGCGTGCAGTTCCTGCCACCCTAGAATCTGCAGGCCGGCAAAAACGCTGCTGAGCAGAAACGTCGCCCCCAGACAGCGGGCCAGACCCGACAGATCGTCCTGGGCGTACAGGCGCTGTCCCTGGGCAATAACGTAGCTACTGATCAGCAGCACAATGGTGCTAAGCGAGAAAAAGCGCGGCAATGGATACGTACTCGTCGGCAATCCGCTCCGGAGCCGGGTGTAGGTGTACGCCGCCACCAGTACCACAAACAGCGCGGCCACGGCTGCTAGCCCTATGTACAGCATCATCAGGAGCAGGGGGACGCGCTCCATGCGCTGAAAAGAGGAAGCCGGGCGGTTTGCTCCTACTTTGTTGGTACGTTCAGAATCGGAGTTCATGGGCGGGATACGGAGTTGCGTGCTAGTAGCAAACCAATGGCAAGCCCTTTAGTTCCGGCTCGATAAGGCTACCCGGCACCAAAGGCGTTTGAGCAAGATACGCAAAAGCACCTGTGTCCGGCGTACGTATTTCCGGCGAAATAACACCCGGACACAGGCTGCTTATCTAACTGAGCAAAAGCCGCTAATTCACCGTGCCTCCGGTTTATTCCTTCCGGAAAAAGGAGCCTATTTTACCCAGCACCGCGTTCAGAGTAATCTTGGCGGAGCGGCCTACGCCGAACGTGACGTGGGTTTTGCCCGCCACCCGCAAATCGAGCACCAACCCCAGCCGATGGGCCAGATCGTTGAGTTGCTGCAACGGGTCGAGGTCGGATTTGGGTTTCAGAGGGGCGTTGGGGTCTTTGGGCGGGCCGCTGGTGAGCTTATCGAGCACCCGCTGACTGGGAAAGTTCACGATGAGGTAGCCCCCCGAGCCCGCCAGCTGAATATCGTCGCCGTCGAAGCTGATGACCAGCCGCGCCTCAATATCCAGGCCGCTAGCCAAGGGGCGTAGGCGTTACCGGCGGCAAAGCGTTGCTGGGCGGGTTTTCGCCCCGGGTACGGATGCGCAACGAGCCGTTGAGCCGCCAAGTGGTGGGCGTGGCCGGGTTCTGCGGGTTGGGCACCTGGAGCTCCATCTGCTCGAAGTTGAGTGCTAGCTCTACGCCGCCGGAAAGTTTGGAAAGCAGGGAAGCGGCCGTATCGGCCCAGGAAGTTGGTTGGTCAGGCATGAGAAGGGAATGTGGGAGAATGTGCGAAATAAGGAGGAATGTGGACAACAAGCGACGGCTGGTAAGCAACTGCGGCCGATTACTGCTTAGCAAACGCCCCGCGCTGGGGCAAGTTACACGACGAGGCTGGCAAGACCTTTGCCTGACCACCCCGGGCCGGTTCAGCTTGTCCGGCAAAATCCAAATAGCGTGGCTTGCGTATGCAGCCCCAAGGCTGGTTTTCCACCCATTTTTCCGTTTTATGTCCCGTTTCATTTTTCCGGTAGCCGCTCTTTTTTCGCTGGGCGCTACTGCCGCCCTGGCCCAGACTGCTCCCGCCGTTGACTGCGCCCACCCGTTTGGCCTCTCCGATAACATGGAGGTGGTGTACCAGCTGCAGGATGCCGAGGGCAAAGCAACCGGTACCACGCGCAACCGCGTGGTAAGCCTGGGCTCGGAGCAGAACAAGAAAAAGACGCTCACTACCAACACCGTGCTGGTAAAAAGCGGCACCTACGACCTCAAAAACAAGCTCTTGCGGCTGCAGGACTTCACGTTCCGCTGCCGGCAGGATACCAGCTTTACCGACGGTGCGGCCGAGCTAAGTCCCGAGAGCCTCCGCTCCTTCCGCGACCGGCGCTTTGCCTACGCGCCCGTGCCGCTGGCCTGGCCCAACCAGCCCACCGTGGGCTCGGAGCTGCCCGGTGGCGGCATCACGGTACAGGTCAGCAGTACGGCCGTGGATATTGCCAAAGTGTACACCACCGTGCAGAAACGCCGCATCACCGGCACCGAATCGGTGACCACGCCGGCAGGCACGTTTCAGTGCTACAAAGTGGAAGCCGAGCGGGAAAGCGCCACCGTGGCCCGCGCCGATATGGTGATGCGCACCACCCTGAAAGTGGTGGATTATTACTCGCCGGCCGTGGGCATCGTGAAAACTGAGGTGTACGACAAGAAGGGCAAGCTAGAACAGGTGCGCCTACTGACGGCCATCAACCAAAGCTCCCAATCGGCTAGCCAGCCCAAGGTAAAGGAGAAATACAAGGTCAAAAAATCGTAAGTTCAGGGCCGTAAACCCTTCGTTCCTCCGCTTTCTTTTTTCCTTTTGCTATGCGTACCCTGTCCGTTTTGCCGGCCGCTTTGCTCCTGTTGGCCGCCTGCCAGCAGCAACCCAAAACCGAAACCGCCGCCACAACGGCACCTACGGTCAAAACAACGGCTGTAACCGGCAAAACCTACGGCACGGCCATTACCGCCGAGGACGCGCAGCCCCTTTCGGCCCTGGATGCGGTTCTGGGCACCCAGGATTCGGCGCAGGTGAAGCTGGTGGGCAAAGCCGAGGCCGTGTGCCAGGCCAAGGGCTGCTGGCTAACGATGAAAACGCCGGAAGGCCAGGAAATGCGGGTGCGGTTCAAGGACTATGCCTTCTTCGTGCCCAAGGACATCAGCGGAAAAACCGTGGTCATCAACGGCTGGGCCCACCGCGAGACGGTACCGGTTTCCGATTTGCAGCACTACGCCCAGGACGCCGGCAAGTCCGACAAGGAGGTGGCTGCCATTACCCAGCCCCAGCAGCAGCTCAACTTTGAGGCCGATGGGGTGCTGGTAGCCGACTAGCTTTTCCCGTTTCTGCAGAGCCCTGCCCCTCCCCGGCCGGGGCTTTCTTTTTTTCGCGCAGTGGTTCACGGTGGCCGTTTACTGCGAACCACTGCGCCTTCCACCGCGAACCACTGCGCGAAACCGCCCCCGAAAACCCACTACTTTGTAGCTTGCAGCCCTAATCCGCCCCGCGCATCATGACCGATATTCAGCTACAGATAACCGCCCTTACCGAGCGCCTCCACCACCTCAACTACCAATATTACCAGCGCGACATCAGCGAAATACCGGACCAGGAGTTTGACGAGCTGCTGGCCGAGCTGGCTCGCCTGGAGCAGCAGTACCCGGACCTGGCCCACCCCAACTCCCCCACCCAGCGCGTGGGCGGCACCATCACCAAGCAGTTTCCCACCGCTGAGCACCGCTACCCCATGCTCAGCCTGGGCAACACCTACTCCGAGGCCGATCTGCGCGAGTTTGACGAACGGGTGCGCAAGGGCCTGGAAGGAGCCGACGTGGCCTACGTGTGCGAGCTGAAGTTCGACGGTGTGGCCATGAGCCTGACCTACCAACAGAGCCAGCTCACGCAGGGCGTCACGCGCGGCGACAGTACCCGCGGCGACGTGGTGACCAGCAACGTGCGCACCATCCGCAACCTGCCGCTGCACCTGCGCCCTGAGGGCGCGCCTCAGCCTCCGGAGTTTGAGGTGCGCGGCGAGATTTTTATGCCCCTGCCCGTGTTTGCGGAACTGAACCAGGAGCGCGAAGCCAACGGCGAGGCCCTGCTGGCTAACCCGCGCAACGCCGCCTCGGGCGCGCTCAAGCTCCAGGACTCGACCCAAGTAGCGGCCCGCAAGCTGCGCTTCTACGCCTACTCCTTCCTGATGCCCGGCCGCAACCAGTTTCCCACCCACAGCGCCTCGCTGGAAGCCCTGCGCGCCTGGGGCCTGCCGGTGTCGGATACCTGGCGGCGGTGCGGCACCATCGAGGAAGTGCTGGATTTCGTGCACCAGTGGGACAAAAAGCGGTTTGAACTGCCCGTTGCCACCGACGGTATCGTGATTAAGGTGGACGACTTCCGCCAGCAGGAGCTGCTGGGCTTCACCTCTAAAAGTCCCCGCTGGGCCATTGCCTACAAGTACCCGGCCGAGGCCGGCCGCACCCGTTTGCAGGCCATTCAGTACCAGGTGGGGCGCACCGGGGCCGTGACGCCGGTGGCCCTGCTCGACCCGGTACCGCTGGCCGGCACTGTGGTGAAGCGCGCCTCGGTGCACAACGCCAACCAGATTGCCGCCCTCGATTTGCGCCTCGGCGACATGGTATTCGTGGAGAAGGGCGGCGAGATTATCCCCAAGATTACGGGCGTGGACGTGGCCGCCCGCCCCGCCGACAGCCAGCCCATTGTATACCCCACCGAGTGCCCGGCCTGCGGCACCCCGCTGATCCGGCCCGAGGGCGAGGCCCACTTCCGCTGCCCCAACGACCGGGGCTGCCCGCCCCAGCGTAAAGCCAAGCTGGAGCACTTCGTGTCGCGCAAGGCCCTGAACATCGACGGACTGGGAGCCGAAACCGTGGGCCGCTTCTTCGACCTGGGCCTGGTAACGGACGCGGCCTCGCTCTACGACCTGCCCGCCAAAGCTGCCGAGCTGGCTCAATTAGACCGGATGGGCGAGAAATCTGTGCAGCGGCTCATGGCCGGGCTCGAAGCCAGCACGCAGGTGCCCTTTGACCGGGTGCTGTTCGGGCTGGGCATCCGGTACGTGGGCGAAACTGTGGCCGAAAAGCTGGTGAACCACTACCGCACCGTGGAGGCCCTGGCCGCCGCCACGGCCACCGACCTGGCCGCCGTACCCGAAGTAGGCGGCGTCATTGCCGAGTCGGCGGCAGCATGGTTTCAGGAGCCCGAGAACCAGCAGTTGATAGAACGCCTGCGGGCAGCCGGGTTGCAGCTGGCCCTTACCGGCGAAGCTCCCCAGCCCCAGAGCGACCGGCTGGCGGGCCTGACGTTTGTGCTGTCGGGGGTGTTTGAGCAGCATAGCCGCGAGGAGCTGCAGCACCTGATTGAGCAGCACGGCGGCAAAATCACGGGCAGCATCAGCAAGAAGCTCAGCTACCTGGTGGCTGGCGACAAAATGGGCCCTGCCAAGCGCGAGAAAGCCACCTCGCTCAACGTACCCATCATCGGTGAAACCGACCTATTGGCCATGCTCCCCACCGCCACCGACGCGCCCGAAACGCCGGAGGAGAAACATGAAGCTGCCGCTCCAGCCCCACCAAGTGCCGGCCAGCAAGGCTCCTTGTTTTAAGCACAGTATAGAGACGCGACACTTCGCGTCTCGTCGTTGCTGATGTTGACTCACCAGAATCTGGTGCGGTTCCAACCGTTCAACGACGAGACGTAAAATATTGCGTCTCTACATCGTCCCGGTGGATGTTGCAACTTATCCGGCCGGCAACGTGTCCGTTTAGTGTCTTCTCACTACATTCCGCCTACCACTATGATACGTTTCCTGCTTGCCGGCGCTTTTCTATTGACCGCCGAGGCTGCTTCAGCCCAGGCCACCAACGTGGTTCGGGAAGTAAAGGCGGATCTACCGGCCAAGAACACCGCCCTTTTCACCAATACCGGCGCCATTACTCCACCAGCCGTACCCGTAGCTCCCGTGGCGGAGGTGAAGAAAACCCTGGCTCAGCCCAACACCGTGCTGCTCGACGTACGCACGCCCGAGGAATACGCCGCCGGCCACCTACCCGGAGCCCAGAACCTTAACTTCCGCGCCTCCGACGTAGCCCAGCAACTCCAGCGCCTCGACCCGAAACAAACCTACGTGGTATACTGTGCCAGCGGCAACCGCAGCAGTAAAACCGCCGTGCTGATGCAGGAAAAAGGGTTTCAGCAGGTAGTCAATGCTGGCGCGTACGAGGACTTGAAAAAGCAGGACGTCAAGAAGTAGAGCCGCCTATTAGTGCGAGGAAGAGCCGAAGCAATCCGTCCTTCTCGGGGTTAGAGGCTTCCGAATTCGCCAAGCCTCTGACGCCAGCCCGATTGTAAAGCCGCGACACTTCGCGTCTTCCAATAGAACAGCTTGCGTTCAAACGACATCGTTCGACGCTGAGGCGCAAGGATGCGTTCTAGCATGCAAAAGCCCGCTTCGTGCACACGAAGCGGGCTTTTGCATAGGTCAAAGCTCTACTCTGAGAGAAGGACGGATTGCGTCGTCCTGCGTCCTCGCAATGACAGCGGCTTGTCCGTCTCGCTTCTCATGTCTCGCCTCTCACCTCTACCCTAGAAGCTCTGCACGATGCTGTTGTGCAGGGTGCGGGGGCTCCAGTAGCCGCTGGCAATGATGCGGCGAATGGTGTAGAGCGGGTCCTGCTGGTCGCGCTTCTCGGCCAGGATGAAGGCTGCGTCCATGCCACGCTTCTTCAGCTCGGGGATGGACTCAGGGCGCCACAGGCCGAAGGGGTAGGCAAAGTAGTTGATTTTCTTGCCGGTAATTTCCTCGAGCTTTTTGGTGGGCTCTTCAATCTGCGTTACCCAGTCCTTGCCCTCGTACTTCTTCACGTTGTGGTGGTCCCAGGTGTGCGAGCCGATGACGTTGCCCTCATCCGAGAGCTGCTTTACCTGCGCCTTGCTCATGTAGTTGGGCCGACCCAGGCTCACCGTCATGATGAAGTACACCGCTTTGAAGCCGTATTTATCGAGGGTGGGCCGGGCTACTGTGAACTGGTCGAGGTCGGTGTCGTCGAAGGTCAGCATGATGGGCTTGCTGGGCAGGGCCGCGCCGGTGGTCAGGTAGGCGTACAGCTGATCGGGCAGGATGGTGTGGTAGCCCGAGTCGGCCAGCATCTTGATCTGGGCCTTGAACTGCTCCACGGGCACAATGTAGTCCTTGGCCCCTTTCGAGTCCTTGGCACGCCAGTCGCGGATCTGGTGGTAACACAGAATGGGCACCTGCGGGCGGGCCGTAATGGTGGCGGCATCGGCGCGCTGGCTGGCGGGGATGGTGGCCGGAGAGCCGGCGCTGGTGCTGGCGGCCGAGGCGTTGCCGGCCGTGGGCGTAACAGCGGTGCTGGCCGAATCGGCCGCGTCCTGGGCTTTGTTGGCTACGGCGGCCGTATTTTCCGAAGCCGTGGCGTTTTTGGCGTCGTTGCAGGCGCTGAGGGCGCCCAGGGTGGCCAGCGCGGCGGCCAGCACGGGGTACTTGGGGAAGTTCATGAAGAAGGATAACCCGGCCCGAGAGGCTCCGAACCGTACTTTTAAAGATGAGAGGCCGACCTTGGGCAAGGGCATTGTATCTTCGCCGCAGGACTTCCCTCTACAAATCAACCGCTAATTTTCCGCATGGACAACCTTCGTGGTACCGGCGTCGCCCTCGTCACCCCCTTTACTCCCACCCCCGACCGCGCTGTAGACTACCCGGCCCTGCGGCGGCTCATTGATTTCACCCTCGACGGCGGGGTGGAATACCTCGTCATCAACGGCACCACGGCCGAGTCGCCGACCCTCACCACCGAGGAAAAGGCCGAAATTCTGCGCGTAGCCAAGGAGCACGTGGCTGGCCGCGTACCGCTGGTGTACGGCATCGGCGGCAACGATACGGCCGCCGTGGAGCGCACCATCCGCAGCACCGACCTCACGGGCATTGCGGCCCTGCTCTCGGCCTCGCCCTACTACAACAAGCCAACCCAGCGCGGCATCGTGGCCCATTATCAGCGCGTGGCCGACGCCTCACCGGTGCCGGTGCTGCTCTACAACGTGCCCGGGCGCACCAGCTCCAACCTCACGGCCGCTACCACCCTGGAGTTAGCTAAGCACCCCAACATTATCGGCATCAAGGAAGCCAGCGGCAACCTGGAGCAGTGCATTGCCATTGCCGCCGCCAAGCCCGACGATTTCCTGCTGATTTCCGGCGACGATATGATGACGACTTCGCTCATCAGCTTCGGAGCCGTGGGCATTATCTCGGTGCTGGCCAACGCCTTCCCCCGCAGCTTCTCCGATATGACCCGCGCCGCCCTGGCCGGCGACTTCCCGGCCGCTTCCAAGCTGCTGTTCGGCTTCGTGGAGCTGAACCCGCTGATGTATGAGGAAAGCAACCCCGTCGGCGTGAAAGCCGCCCTGGCCGCCCAGAGCCTCTGCGCCGATGCCGTGCGCCTGCCGCTGGTAGAAGGCTCGGAGGGGCTGAAAGCCCGCATCAGCGCATTGCTGTAAACGCATTGGAAGCCGCCATCAGCCTATTCCTGGTAGGGTTTTACGGCTGCGTAGCTGGCTTAACCAGAATTCGACTGCTTCGGCAAAAGCCCCAGCTTCTCCGGTTAGTTCACTGGAGCAGTTGGGGCTTTTCGTTGCTATTAGCAGCAGTTTATGCAGGCGGAAAAATATCCTTACGCGGGCAATGGTTTGAGATACTACCTGTTGCAGTAGCATTGGTGGCCGCCGGCAGCTACTTCCTGCTACGCCGCAAGCAGATGGGCTGGGCCGGTAAACTATACTTTGGCACCTGTACCTACTACCCTATCCTGTTGGCTGGGGCCTTTCTGTTCGACCGGATATTTTTCTTGGTGGTATCAGCTCCGGTTTTCGCCCTGCTCCCGCAGACCGATATGTACCGGCACAGCGCCTACACCTTTCGCAGTGCCAGCACTCCGTTAGGACCACCCCGCGTGGCGCTGGTTACGGCTTGTGCGGGTCTATTTGAGCGACATAACGGCACCTGCGTTGACTTGGAAGCAGCGCAGTTTACCGCCCTCGATTCCGCGGTGGCCATCCAACTCTTACCGTCACCTCACCGGGATACAACTATAGTCCTGATTTCAACTCAGAGTCGTCAGTTCAAGACCCAGTTCGCTCAGTGAACCACCCTCTGGTTACTATTCGATAACACTAGGATAACGACGGTACAACCTTAACACAGCAGCCAGCCCAACGGCCCCGGCAGACTCCAAATCGGTATGCCAGCCGCAAAACTGCCGTACTCCACGCGGTAAAAACTGAAATATTCACCAGCACGCCCCGCTGAAAGCTCCGGACCTTTGTGCTTCGTTAGCTGCTGCGGCCCCGGTAGTTCTCCTACCCGCCCCATATTCGACAGCCGACGATTTACACTGACACAAAGAATCTACATGCAGAACCCACAGATGCCGTTACCGGCAAAAAATCCAGCAGGCATTAATGGCACAATGCGGGCCGCCCACGTAGGCCTGCGCACGGCCCATTACACCGACACGCTCAACTGGTACGCCGAAAAGCTCGGCTTCCGCATACTCAAAGAGTGGACCGTTGGGAACCTGCGGCTGGCCTTTCTGGCACCAGCCAACGACGACACCTTCTGGCTGGAAGTAGTGTGCGAAGCCGCCACGGATTCAACACCGCCGCCGGCTCTGCCGGTTACAGCCGGCTTCCATCACCTCTGCCTGGAGGTAGAGGACCTGAACGCCACGTTATCGGCCCTGCAGGAAAGAGGAGTGCAGGTTGTGCGGGAGCCATTCGAGGTGCCGGCTATTGGCAAGCGGTGCGGATTCGTCACCGACCTGCACGGCAACATCCTGGAGTTTGCCGAGAACATAAGTAGCTAGCTGGAAAACTACCGCAGCCTCCCACCTACAGGTGCGAAGCCCACTCGTTATAATCCGACAAATCCGTCTAAATCCGTGATTTACCAGCCACTGGCCAGCACATCGGCCACATGCAGGGTTTTGAGGGGCTTTTTCTCGCGGCGGATGTAGGCGTCGAGGTGCATGAGGCAGCTCGTGTCGGTGCTGATGAGGTAGTCGGCACCGGTGGCCAGGGCATGTTCCACCTTCTGCTCGGCCATGGCGACGGAAATGGCCTCGAACTTCACGGCGAAGGTACCGCCGAAGCCGCAGCAGGTTTCAGTTTCGGTCATTTCCAGCCGTTCCAGGCCCGGCACGGCATCCAGCAGCTGGCGTGGGGCCTCCCGAATGCCACATTCGCGCAAAGCTGAGCAGGAGTCATGGTAAGTGTATTTGCCGCTGAGACGGGCTTGCGGAATCGACTTCACGCCCAGTACATCCACCAGAAACTCCGTCAGCTCATATGCCCGGCGCTGCACCCCGTGGTAGCGGCCCGAGTCGGGCGTACCCTCGAACAAGTCGGCGTAGGTGTTGCGCACCATTCCAATGCAGGAAGCCGAGGGGCTCACGATGTAGTGCTCCTGCTCGGTGGGGAAATCGGCCAGGAACTTGCGGGCCACCTCACAGCTCTGCTCCTTATAGCCGGCGTTGTATGCGGGCTGGCCGCAGCACGTCTGGTTGGCGTTGTAATGCACCTGGCAGCCCACCGCCTCCAGCACCTTAACCATGTTCAGGGCCGTGTGGGGGAAAAGCTGGTCAACAAAGCAGGGAATAAACAGGTCGACTTGAGGGGCTGGCATAGGAAACAGAACTAGTGAAGTTTCAGCACTGGTACGATGACACGGAAGAAGCTGCTTGGTAGTGAGCACGTCAGTAGAACATGTTTACCAGCGTTCCAAGCAAGTATTTGCAAGCTACATCCTCGGAGTGAAAGCTATGCAAACCAGACTTTCTCCCACGCTCACTATAATATACTTCCCAAACCTGACCGTTTTTATTTAAGCACATGGTTTCATTAGGAAGGCCACCTCTTAAGTCATAAGAGTCGGGGCGAATACTTATTCTTTTAAGAATTTGCGCTAGATTCTGGGTGTTCATTTTAAGCGGTTAACATCATCAATGCCCCGCAAATATGCGCTGATTCCAAGCCATTGCCTCCTTCAACGCCTCCCGATTCAGCTCCGGTGCGGCACCAACTTCGGCGGCGAAGTCCAGGAGCCGTTCGGTGGGCATGTTACCAGTTAGCTCATCGGCCGCCATGGGGCAGCCGCCGTAGCCGCCCAGCGCGCCATCGAAGTGGTGGCAGCCGGCATCGTAGGCGGCCTGTATCTTCTCGCGCCAGGTGGTGGGCGTGGTGTGCAGGTGCGCCCCAAAGCGGATGTGCGGGTAGGCGGCCGTCAGCTCCCGGAAGGCGGGGGCAATGGTGGCCGGCGTGCTGGCCCCGATGGTATCCGACAGCGCCACGATGCCCACGCCCAGCACATCGAGCTTCTGAGTGAACTCGCCCAGCACGGCGGGGCCCCAGGCGTCGCCGTAGGGGTTGCCGAAGCCCATACTCAGGTACACTACCTGCTCCTGCCCAGTGCGGGCACACAGCTCCTGCATGCGGGCCACGTCGTCGAGGGCCTGGACAATGCTCTTGTTGGTGTTGCGCTGCTGAAAGGTTTCGGACACCGACAGCGGGAAGCCGATAAACCGGATCTGCGGGTGCTGAGCGGCAGTTTCGGCCCCGCGCAGGTTGGCCACGATGGCCAGCAGCTGCGTTTTTGACTGGCTTACGTCGAGGCCCGCCAGCACCTCGGTCGTGTCGGCCAGCTGCGGAATGGCCTTCGGCGACACGAAGGAGCCGAAATCAAGCGTATCAAACCCCACCCGCAGCAAAGCGTTGAGGTAGCTGATTTTATCGGCGGTAGGGATGAACGTAGGCCAGCCCTGCATGGCGTCGCGCGGGCATTCGGTGAGGTGGAGCATGGGGGGGGAAGGGTGGTGAAGTTGCGAAGTTGTGAAATTGTGCAAGAACCCACGGCATTCAGAACTGCACGAATAGGCTCAGATGGTGGTAGCAAGAAGTTTGACAGTGCAATACACGAAACTAATAGGCTCCTGCGCAGGCAGAAGCCTAACATGGGACAACGGAGGCCGTAATTCACAATTTCACCTTTCACAACTTCACCACTTACCAAAGAACTACTCCGCCGCGGCTGGGGTTTATCCTATTACCTAGTTCGACCTCTCTCCCTGTATTCATGCTGCACCGACTCCGGGCCTTGCCCGCCGTTCTGTTTGTCCTATTTCTTACCGCCTGTAGCCAGAGCCAGACGCTGCAGGGCATCTTCCAAAGCCGCACCCCGCATGAAGCCTACGCCCACAAGCTAAAGGAGGCCGGCCTCGCCGAAACGGCCCTGGGCCGTGACTGGCTGCGGGCCGCCGACCAGGCCCTGCGCGATTCGCTGGTGGTGAAGCTGCCCTTCCAGGAGTCGGGCTTTTTTCCCGCCGACCGGGCCGTGTCCACTGGCCTGCGCTACCAGGTGCGGCAGGGCGAGGCCATCCACATCAGCCTCACGCTGGCACCCGGCACCCGCGTCCCCAAAGTATTCGTGGATGCCTTCGAGTTGAACCCTGACCGCTCGGCCCCGCGCCCTCTGGCCTCCGCCGATACCGCCGACCTGAGCTTCCGCTACGTGGCCGACGCCGACCGCCAGCACCTGCTGCGGGTGCAGCCGGAGCTGCTGCGTGGCGGCCGCTACACCCTGCGCATCCTGCGAGAGCCGAGCCTGGGCTTTCCGGTAAAGGGCAAATCGGACGTGGCAGTGGGCTCGTTCTGGGGCGTGGACCGGGACGGCGGAGCCCGCCGCCACGAGGGCATCGACATCTTCGCCCAGCGTGGCACGCCAGCCGTGGCCGCCGCCCGCGGCTACATTACGCGGGTGCAGGAAACCCCACGCGGGGGCCGGGTGGTATGGCTGGCCGATACCGACCACGGCCAGCACCTCTACTACGCCCACCTCGATAAGCAGCTGGTGCAAGCCGGTCAGCAGGTGAAACCCGGCGATACGCTGGGTCTGGTAGGCAACACCGGCAACGCCAAAACCACCCCGCCCCACCTGCACTTTGGCGTGTACCGTAACGGGGCCGTCGACCCATTCCCCTTCGTGCGGCGTCCGGATGCGGTGCTGCCGGCCCCGAAAGTGCTACCGGCCCGCCTGGGCCAGTGGGTGCGGGCCCGGGAGGCCAAACTGAACCTACGCCGCACCCCGGCTACCACGGCCGCCGTGGCCGCCGCTGCTACCCGCGCCACCCCGCTGCTGGTACTGGGGGCCTCCGCCGAGTGGCTGCGGGTGCAGCTGCCGGCCGGCCGCACTGGCTTCGTGCCCGCCAAAGCCGTGCTAACGGCCGCGCCGTTGCGCCGCGAAAACCTGGCGGCCGTGGCCGAGCTACGCTCCTTCCCGCTACCCGACGCCCCCGCCATTGCTTCCCTCCCGGCCCAGACGGCCGTTTCGGTGCTGGGCGAGTTTGGAGGCTACCGGTTGGTGCGCCAGGCCGATGGCCGCACCGGCTGGGTAGCGGTACGACCAGTATAGGTCCCGGGCCGGCAGTTTGGCTGACACAAGTAGAGACTATCATGCTGAGTAGAATCAAACCACGACGGTCTTCTTATAGCAGTTTCGTGAACGATGTATGGGTGGTATAGAGACGCGACACTTCGCGTCTCCACGTTGAACAGCATCGTTGAGTTTACTCGCACGAGGAGACGCAAAGTGTCGCGTCTCTACGCTATTCGCACAACCGCTATATTCTTTTATTCTCTCGCAATTTTTCCATTAGCAACTTGTTATTGCACTGATAATTTTCTCCCATATGCTCCGTTTCTTCATCTGGGCTTCATGCACCGGACCGTAGGTTTGATGCGGTGATTGGAGTAAAAACGCGGGGCCGCTTTGTCAACGAAGCAGTTCCGCGTTTTTCTTACCCCAGCACATCGGTTGCCCCGTACACGGCTCAGAATTTTCTGTTCTCTTTTCAAGACCGCCCTTCTGATGCGCACTCCCCTCTTTGCTGCCGCGTTTGCCCTGTTGCTGACCGGCACCGCCCCCGTTTCCTTCGCCCAGGCCCCTGCACCCGCACACACCGCCACGTCCGCTACCTGGAACACGACCCTCGATGCGGCTCTGCAGCAGGCCAAGGCCACCGGCCGGCCTGTGCTGGCCGTTTTCTCGGGCTCCGACTGGTGCAAGCCCTGCATCATGCTCAAGCAGGAAGTGTTCGACAAACCCGAGTTTGAGCAATACGCCCAGGATAAGCTGGTGCTGGCCCGCTTCGACTTCCCGCGCAGCAAGAAAAATAAGCTGCCGGCCGAACAAACCAAGCTCAACGAACAGACTGCCGCCAAGCTGAACAAGGAAGGCACCTTCCCACTGGTGGTGCTGTTGTCGCCCGAGGGCAAGGTGCTGGCCAAAACCGGCTACCGGGCCGGCGGGGCCATGGCTTACACCAACTACCTGAACACCCTGCTGGCGCAGAAATAACCCGTAGTTTACCGGCGGCCGGGGCCCGATTCTTCGGCGGCACCGGCCGTTTTTCTGTCTTGTTCTGCTGCCGCCATGCTTTTGCATTTTCTTCGGTTTTTCTGGCTGCTGAGCCTGCTGCCGCTGGCTGCCGCTGCGGCCCCTGGTCACCCGCGCAACTTCACCAAAGAAGCCCGCCTGATGGGCTCTCACTTCACCTACACGGTGGTAGCCGACAATGACACCCTGGGCTGGAACGCCCTCAACGCCGCCATTGCCGAAACCCGCCGCATCGACCGGCTGATGTCGTTCTGGGATTCCACTTCCCAGATTACCCAGATCAACCGCGCCGCCGGGCTGCGGCCGGTGGTAGTGGATCAGGAGGTGTTCGACCTGATTCAGCGCACCCTGCGTATCTCGGAGTTGAGCGGCGGAGCGTTTGACGTCACGTTTGCCTCGGCCGATAAGATCTATACGTTCGACCGCCAAGAACACCCGCTCCCCCCGCCCGAGGTGATGAAGGCCGCCGTGGCCCGCATCAACTACCGCAATGTGGTGCTGGATGCCGCCCGCCGGACCGTGCTACTCAAAGACAAGGGCATGCGCATGAATCTGGCGGGAGTACTGCAGGGCTACGGCATCCGGCGAGCCCGGCAGGTGCTGGACAGGCTCAGTATCAAAGGCGGCCTGCTCAATGGCTCAGGCGACATCCTGTGCTGGGGCCGGCAGGCCGACGGCTCGCTGTGGCGCGTGGCCATCGGCGCCCCGGACCACCCGGGCAGCATCTCCTCCTGGGTGCAGGTAACCGACGTGGCCGTGGTGACGGCCGGCAATTACGAGCAGTATTTTACTTCCGCAGGCAAGGTGTACGGGCATATTCTCAACCCCGCCACCGGTATGCCCGCCACCGGCCTGCGCTCAGTCACCATCATCTGCCCCGATGTGGAATTGGCCGACTGTCTGGATGAGGTCGTCTTCGTCAAAGGGTCCGTCGACGGTTTAGCTTTCATCAACACGCTGAAAGGGGTAGATTGTACGCTTATCACCGACGACAACCGCACGCTGGTATCCAAAAACATGCAGGTGCGCTACCTGCGCAACAATGCGCCGGTGCCCACTCTGCTTGCCCCGCGGCCCTAGCGGCCGGATCTGTTCTTTCGCCCTTTTTCTCCCCTCGCCCGTGAACCGAATTCCTGTTTTTTCGCGCCTGTGCCGCCCCTTGCTGGGGCTGGTCGGGCTGCTGGCTGCTGCGGCCAGCCTCTCGGGCTGCGTCTCGGTGGCCGCTTACCAGAAAGTCTATCTCAACGACGAGGATATGAAGCTCGCCAACAAGCGGGTAGAAGTGTATGAATCCAACTTCGAAAGCTACCGCGAGGGTGCCGGCGGTGCCAACGGCGGCAAAGTCGGCGGCGGCTGCGGCTGTAATTAGCTTTTAGCTGGTTTACAGCCCGTCATTCCGAGCTTGCCGAGGAATGACGGGCTGTAGGTTTCTTCCCACATAACTCCCCTCGTTTTGTTATGAACTTCTCTTCTATTTTCCGCGGTGGCCGGGTGGCAGCGGGGTTACTGCTGCTGCCGGGGCTGGCCCTGGCGCAGGGTGGCCTCACGCCCAACCGCCTTGATGGCTCCGGCGTGCCCGCTACGCCTGCTACTACCAACCTCAGCACGGCCTCGCCCGGCGAGACGGAGGTGAACATCCTCGGCAGCTACTACCAGCAGGACGGCTCCCACGGGGCCGTGCAAGGCGGGCAGGGCACCGAGCAGCTCACCGACGTGACGCCCACCATCATTCTCAACATCCCGCTCGATACCGTCAGCCGCCTGACGGCCAACATCGGAGCCGACTTCTACGCCTCGGCTTCCACTGACCGCATTGACGGCGTGGAAGGCTACTACCTTTCCACCCCTTCCGCCCACGATGTGCGCTACCATGTAGACCTGGGCTATTCCCGCGAAAACAAGGCCAAGCACCGCATCATCGGGGTGGGCGGCGGCGTATCGAAGGAGTACGACTACTTCTCGGTGAACGTGGCTGCCTCATGGGCAAAAAGCTCCCAGGATGGCAACCGGGAGCTGAGCGTAGCCGGGCAGGCCTTTTTCGACCAAGCCAAGCTAATTTACCCCACCGAGCTGCGCACCGGTCAGATGCTGGTGCCCACCAATAAGCGCCAGAGCTACAACCTGAACCTGGTGTACTCGCAGGTCATCAGCCAGCGGCTGCAGCTGGCCGTGAGCACCGAACTGGTGTACCAGAACGGGCTGCTGAGCACGCCATTCCACCGGGTATACTTTCAGGGCTCCACCGCGCCCAAAGTGGAGCAGCTGCCCCAGCGCCGCTTCAAGTATCCGGTGGGCCTACGCGTAAGCTACTACGCCTCCGACCTAGTGCAGCTGCGCGGTTTCTACCGCTTCTACAACGATAACTTCGGTATTACGGCCCATACCCTGGAGTTGGAAGCACCCCTGAAGGTGACGCCCTTTTTCGTGGTGTATCCCTTCTACCGCTACCACACCCAGACGGCCGCCAAGTACTTTGCCGCCTACGCCCAGCACAGCCTCACCGACGAGTTCTACACCTCTGACTACGACCTGTCGAAGTTCTCGGCCAACAAGTACGGGCTGGGGCTGCGCTACTCGCCGGTGTACGGCATTTCGCGCTTCAAGACGCCGTTCAGCAACGGGGCAGGCGGCCGCAAGGTGGCCAAGTTTAAGTCGCTGGATGTGCGCTATGCCTACTACCAGCGCAACATCGACTTCCAGGCCAGCGTGGTAAGCTTCGATCTGGCTTTCACCATGCCGTAGGCCCGGCTCAACCAAGCAGCAGAAAGCCCCGTCCGATACTGTATCGGGCGGGGCTTTTGTATAAAAACAGCGAAACCTACTCGGCCACTACCACGGCGCGGCCCAGCTTTTTGGAGTACGCCAAGCGCCGCTCCCGGCCGTCGGCCGCCGGATAATCGAAGCCTACAGCGCGGGAGTCATCTTTTACCGACGTCCAGGTTTGGGTATCTACGTTTTCAGGTTGAGTGGCGGTGCGGGCCACGGCGGGCTGCACAAACCGGTCTTCGCTGAAAAAGCTATTCATACCCTGCAGAATGGCAATTTCCTTGTCGCGCACGGTTGCGGCCTGCGGGTCATCGAGGTTCCGCTCGTTGATGAGGGCCGTAGCCGGTATCATTTCCTTGCGCAGGGTGTCGCCGGTCGGTCCCACAATGATGAAGTAGGCCTGGGACGTGGCAATTTTCGTTCCGCGCAGTTGCAGCACGAATTTATCCTTGGTTTTGGCGCTGGAGAAGCTATGCGTCGCATTCACCGTGCGCAGTACCGTGCGTTCCGACACGCGGCCTCGGTTGGCTTCGGGCGTGGGCGTAAATACCCGATCATTATTTTTAGAAGTCCCCACCTCGCGCTCCGTATTGATGCAGGAAGACAGCTGGAGCAGAAACAAGGCTCCGGCGGCGGGGAGTACAAGCTTTTTCATGAAAGAGGAGTGAACCATCGTTAAATCAGTTCGGCAAAATACAAAACCTGCTAACAGCAGAATAGTGGTACCTACAAAGGCAGCATGCAGTGAGAGAAAAGCCAATCAGGCGGCCGTGAGTGCCGGCTGGTTTGGAGCTATTTACGGGACAAACGGTACAGTAGGCTATACCGACCGGGCTTTTTTCAGCAATTTTTAAAACAATCCCAACTCCAGCCCCACCAGCCAGCGCGGAAGTTCCACGTAGGTCGGATCGGCCCCGGCAGTAAACGTATCGGAAAGGCGGTAGCGGGCCGTGGCAGCGTAGCGCCCCGCCCCCAGCCGCGCTCCTATCCCAAACGACCAGCGGCGCAGATAGCCCAAGCCATGCTCCACAACTACCGTGCGCGCACTGCCGCCGGTACCGGGCTGGTCCTCGGTGCGATGCGAGGTGGCCATCACCCAGCCGCCCCAGCCGCTCAGGTCGAGGTAATGCCCGATGACGTTGCCGCGCCGGCCAAAGCCCAGCCGCACGAAGGGCTGCACCTGCACCTGAGAAAGCACCAACGACTCCTGCTCGTGCAGTTGCGGGTTGGGAAGCAGTTTCCGGCTGTTCTGCTCCAAAGCGTATACCAGCCGGGCATATTGCACATCGAACCCGGTTGAAACCGTTCGGGTGAGCCGAAATTTGGAACGCACACCAATAAACAGCTCCGCCGACTTGAAGGGGCGCAAAGCGGCCCCGGGGCCGGCAGGACTACCCACCACGGGAGTATATCCCACAAACAGGTGCTGGTAGAACTTCCGGTTAGGCCCATAGCTCACCTGCATCGAATCGGTGGCGGGGTCGGCCCGGAACAGGACCCGTTGGGCGTGGGCGGCCGGGCCGGCCCCTGCTGCCGCCAGCAGCAGAGCGGCGGTTGCTACGTATATTTTCATTGCCCCGGATAAGTTGCCGTGTACCCTTTATAATGCACGCGCAGAGTGGTGCCAGCCGCGAGGCGTGCCAGCGGCAGCCGCAATACAACCCGCTGCGCTACTTCCAGCACCTCGTAGCGTACCGGCCGGCCAGCGGCGTCCAGCAGTTGCCAATACAGGTAATCGGGAGGAGTCGGCGACACCAGCTCATCGGGCTGGGGTGACGCGGCCGGGCGGGCCTGTTCCTGCCCCACGGCGGCCACGGGGGCGGCCTCGGCGGGCGTGGTAGCCTGTACTGAATCGGCAAACAGCGGCAGGGTGCGGGCGGGCACGAAAGCCGCTTCGGGCCGAATGACCACGCGTACTGCCGAGTCCTGCCGCACGAAATCGAACGTGGGCGCGGGCAGCGTTGCCGGAGCGGTGAACCGACTAGCCTGCAGCAGCCCGTAGCCGTGCGCATAATCGAAGTACGGGTAAAGCCGCCCGGCCTGCTGCAGCCGCCCAAACAGCTCCATCACTGACAAGTTACGCTGCTGCTGCCAGGCGCAGGCGGCAAAGCCGGCCACCAACGGACTGGCGAACGAGGTGCCTTCGGTACGAGAATACCCCCCGGGCACGGCCGTTATGGCCACGCCAAAAGCTGCCACGTTGGGTTTCAGCCGCTTGCCGGGGGCTGGCCCATAGCTGCTGAAATCAATATGGAGGTAGGTATCGGGGTCGAGGCCACCCACGGCCAGAACCGAGTCGCCATCGGCGGGAGTGCCCACGGTACGCCATTTGGGGTCGTCGCCGTCGTTGCCGGCGGCGTTTACCACCAAGATACCTTTGCGCACGGCCAGCTCGGCGGCGCGGGCCACCAGGCTAATGCGGCCGTTCATCTGCTCGGGGAAGTAGCGCCGGTCGGTGTAGCCCAGGGAGGAGTTGATGATGTCGGCCCCGTTGCGGTCAGCCCACTCGGCGGCGGCCAGCCAGGCTTCCTCCTCTGCGTACCGCTCGCGGTACATCTGCTCGGTGCGAGCCAGCAGAAATTCAGCCCCGGGAGCCAGACCCAGAAACGTGCTGTCGGGTAGCTGACCGGCAATGCAGGAGAATACCTCCGTGCCGTGGTTGCCGCCTTGGTACACGTCGGGTGTACGCCGCAGGAAATCATAGGTGGCCACAATGGCCTGCCGCCGCCGCAAATGAGCAAAAGCCGCGTGCCGGTCTGCGCCATTGAAACCCACGTCGAAAATGGCAATGCGCAGACCGTATCCATTCAGCCGGGCCCGCCGAAAATCGACCCCGCCCAGGGAAGCCGTTTGACGGCGCGCCAGAGAACGGTCGGCGGCGGTGAGGGGCCGGGACAAAGCCACGGGACGGCTGGTGGGCAGCAGTTCATTTATGGGCCACTCTTCCACGCTGCGTACGCCGGGCAGCCGACGTAAGCGGGCAGCCTGGGCCGGAGTAGCCCGGCAGGCCACGGCGTTAAACCAGCGGCTTACCAGCGTCACGGTATCAGCAGCGGCTTGCACCCGGGCCACGTAATCGGGGCGGACGGGGAAATCGGTGCTATCGGCAGCGGGCAGGTACTGCCGCTGCCGCCGGGCCTGGGCCGCCGGGTGGAAATAGGCCGTCGGCTGCAGCGTCTGGCCGGCTTTATCCCGAAAGCTGACCCAGTACCGCGCCGTAGGCGGAGGCATCTGCCGCGCGTGCGTCCGAAGCACGGTCAATTCCAGCAGCAGCCCTAAAATGAGAGAAAAACGCAAACGAAAAAACGATAAATACAGCGGTAACTCCTTGAATTTTCGAAGATACGATAAAGGCTGTATGCTGGCGTTACACCGCTGGTCGGGCGGGGCGGCGTAACTACTCGTTCAGCCTTTGCATTGTACCCCGACACCGGTAACTCCTTAATTGTTTTTCTTTTTCGTATTCTCTCTCATGAACTATTCTTTGCTAACTTCTCTGCTTACTACAATCTGCGGAAGCGGATTAATCACTGGCACTGTTAGTTGTGTTTCTCAGAATAAATATACTACGCTGCAAACACAGTACACCGATGTGGCCTGGTCACGCGACCAGCTGCAGGTAGAAAAAACAGTTCTGCTGGAAGAAAAAGCCCGCAACAAGGAATCCCTGCGTACCAGCTTACTTTCCAAAAACCAGTGAGTGAATGAATTAAATACCAACCTGAACGGAGCACAACAGGAAAACGCCCAATTATCAGCCGATTTGCGCGGCAAGGAACAGCGGATTGCCGATACGCACCGCATTCTGGATCAGAAATGCCGCTGTGAAAGCCCTGCGTAAGAAAGTAGCTGATGTCCTGTTGGGATTTAATGCGCAGAATTTGCAGGTAGATGTGCGTAACGGTAAAGTATATGTATCGCTTGCCGAGTAACTCCTGTTCAAATCGGACTCTACCAAAGTAGATCCGAAAGGCCAGGAAGCCCTGCGCAAACTGGCCACAGCCCTGAAGGAAAACCGGGATGTGAACATGCTGGCAGAAGGCTACACCAACAATGTACCTATTGCTAAAGGAACGGCCGGCATACGCGACAAGTGGGATTTGAACGTATTGCGAGCCACGGAAATCAACCGGCTTCTCCCACAGTCCGGGTTACCGACAACGCAGGTAACACATTCATAGTGTGCGCAATAAGCCCCCCGTATCCCACAACAATCCCCCCGCCACCAAGGCCTTCAGCCGCCGCACCAAGATTATTCTACCCCCGAAGCTTGACGAGCTATTTCAAATTCTGAAGCAGAATTAACGACTGCCTGTCGCCGAATAAATACAGCCTTTTCCGAGCACCTGAAGAGGTTGTTTTTATATCGTAAAATTAATTTCTCCGGCCCATTGACGCAGAATATTAACGGGCAGATAAGCGTAGCGGCAGCCTGCTTATGCTTTCACCCGGGCAGATTACACGGCGTCAGAAGAAACCTAGTTGGCTTACCATCGTATGGAGTGCTGAATTCAGATGCGTCGCTATTTCACCGAAGGCTAGCTTCATTTTTTAAATATCTTGACGGTCATTATAGCGTACCAATTGTTTTTTTCAAGCAGGCGTTAAATCGTTTTAAGTGTGCTATTTGTCAACTCCGAAAAAAACCTTCACCTTTGACTCCCGATTTTCTCTTCAAATATTATTTTCAGTCCCATGGCAACTGCTGACCTGAACAAATTGCAACAAATTCTGGCTAACGCCGAAGACAATGACGCCGTACTGACGCAAATCCGGAAGCACGTAGCGAAGGTAAATGAGCTGATGAGCGAGCTGAATACCATGCTCGATCCTGAGTACAAAGTGGAGAAGAAAGAGCGTAAGCCCCGCGCAGTAAGCACCACCGGTAAACGCCCCGGCCGCCCTAAAAAGAACGCCAGCGCCGAGTAATCCGGCTTTGCTATTCAGCAAAAACCCCGACTACCTTTTTACAGGGTAGCCGGGGTTTTCTGCGTTTGGTGGCAACTGCAGGAGGAACCGCTCCATTTCCTGCCACTGCTGCCCATCGTGGTGGAAGAAGGCCAGTTCCCGCAGCCAGCCGGCCGTCTGGTACGTGCGGTACGCAAATTCCTGCTGCAGACCAGGAACCAGCTCCGGCGGCAGGTCACGGGTGGCCAGCGTGACATGGGGCACGAACGGGCGCGTGGGCGGCGGCACGGCCGGCAGTTGCTGCCGTAGCTGAGCATAGAGGGCCGCGTGCAGTTGTTGCAGCCCGTTATCCTGCGTTACCCGCACGTACAGGGTCCGGTCCTGAAACCAGGCAAAATCGTCCAGTTGAAGCGGACAGGCAGCGTGCTGCGTAGCAAACCGGGTTAGCACTGGCAGAGCTTCCGTGGCAAAATTTGTAGGTTGGCGCAGGGGCGGCATCAGGGTAATGTGCGGCGGCAGGCGCACCGCGTTGCGACTCCCTGTGCGCTGGTGCACTTCCTGCTTGAGACTCCACACCTCACTGTGCAAGGGCTCGGGCAGCAGCAGGGCCAGCAGATATTGGTACATTGGCAAAACGGTTTAATGCGAAGCTTTTGCACACAAAGCCCCGTACCGACACACTACGCGAATGGCAGCGGCTGGTACGGGGCAAAGACCATGAAAAGCGGCCGTTTACAGGCCGTATTTGCTGATAAGGTACACCAAAGCGGCCATGCTGGCGCCGCCCAGTTCCAGTTCGCGGCGGTTGACTTTATCGAACGTGTCAGCGGCGGTGTGGTGGATGTCGAAGTAGCGCTGCGAGTCGCAGTCGAAACCGATAAGGGCTTTGACCTGGCTTTTCAGGGGCTCTATGTCGGTGCCGGAGTGACCGGGCTGAAACTCGGCGCTGCCGTAGGGGCGTAGCAGCGGCTGCCAGGTCTGGATTTTGCGCACGGTAGCGGGGTCGGCCTCAATATTGAAGCCCCGGGGCGTAAAGCCGCCTCCGTCCGACTCCATGGCGGCCAAGTGCTGTTCACCGAGGGACTTGGCCTGCTCAGCGTACTTGTTGCCGCCGCGTACGCCGTTTTCCTCGTTCATGAACAGCACGGCCCGCACGGTGCGCTCGGGCCGCAGGCCGGTGGCCTTCAGCAGGCGCAGCACCTCCATACTCTGGGTGCAGCCGGTACCATCGTCGTGGGCACCCTGGCCCAGGTCCCAGGAATCGAGGTGGCCGCCAATGCTAATGATTTCCGCCGGGTATTTGGAGCCCTTGATTTCGCCAATGACGTTGTAACTCTTAGTTTCGGGTAGCTGGCGGCAACTCATTTCCAGCTCCACGGTCAGGTCGGGGTCAGCTTTCAGTAGCTGGCTAAGCTCATCGGCCCCGTTGGTGCTAAGGGCGGCGGCGGGCACTTTGCTCCCGTTCTCGTCGTAGCGCATCATGCCGGTATGCGGGAAATCGTCGTGGGCCAGTGACAGGCTACGCACTAGTGCCCCGATGGCACCACGCTTGGCGGCCTCGGCGGCACCGCTGCGGCGCTGGTCGCCGGCTTCGCCGTAGGCCCGGCCGGTTTCTACGTACAGCGGGTTCATAGGACGGTTGAAGAACACGAATTTGCCCTTCACCTTGTCGGCGGGCAAAGCGGCCAGTTCTTTCAGGCTTTGCACCTCAATTACCTGGGCTTTCAGCTTGCCGTTGGTACCTACCGAGCCGCCCAAGGCGCACACATTCAGCAGTAGGCCCTTGCCTTTGGAGCCTTTCACCTGGGCTTTTTCCTTCGCGCCCCGCTCCCAGTGCGGCACCATCACCTCCTGCAGATATACCCGGTCGAGGCCCATTTTTTCCATCGTCACCTTGCCCCACTGCACAGCCTGCTCGGCCTGGGGTGAGCCGCTGAGCCGGCCGCCAATCTGGCCGGTGAGGTAGCGCAGGTTTTCGTAGCTCTGCCCATGGGCCAAAGCCTCATCGTAGATTTTGCGGATGGCCACCGAGTCGGTAGTGGTAGTTTGAGCGGTGGCGGCCAGCGGCGCGGTGGTTAGCAGCACAGCGGCCAATCCCAGGGTCCGGCGGAAGAAAGGTGTACGCATCAGGAAAGGAGAGAAACAGGAATTTGCGTAAATGTGCCCAATAGAACCGAAACCAACCGCAGGGTTGCCTGTGCCTAGTGGCTTATACTTAGTGGCTGACGGCCCCGTAGCGACGGGCAGTGGCAGTGGGCTGTTGGGTGGAGTCGCGGGGAATGCGCACTTCCAGCAGATAATCGTACTCATTATCGCCGATAGTGGGCACGGGCCGGACGGCCCCGAAGGCTTCCACCGTTTCGAGGATGGTATTGGAGTGTCCTACCACCAGTACGCTGCGGCCCCGGAACTCGCGGCGGATGCGGGTAACCAAGGCGGCCAGCTGCCGGGCGTCATAGGGTTGCACGGGTAGTCGGAGCTTATCAGCCAGAGGCTGGGCGGTGCCTTTGGTGCGGGCGGTAGCAGTGCTGAACACGCCCGCCACCATCACGTTACCTTGCAGCGAGTCGCGTAGGGCCAGGGCACGCTGTTGCCCGGCAGCAGTCAGCGGTGGGTCGGCCAGGCCGGGCGTCAGCTCCTTCTCGCCGTGGCGCACGATGTACACGTGGGTATCAAACTCTTTGGCGTAGTGGTTTTGCCACACCTGGCGGCCACAGTTGCTGCCCAGCAGCAGTACCAGCAGCCCCAGCAACCACACCCGGGACGAAAAACGGGAAGAGAAACGCATACGCAGGCAGAATTACAGATGAAAAAATCGGGCGTGAAGCAGAACCGTTCCAGAAGACTCACTGCCTCACGCAAGCAGGCACTTACCGCAAAGTCAAAATCTGATGCAGCTCGGCGGCCGATACCGTTAGCAGGCCCACCTTGGGCAGGCGGCCGGTGAGCGTGCGCCAGTTAGGCTCCTGCCGGAACACCGGGCGCAGCAGCTTCAGGGCCTCCAGCAAGCGCTGCTTGTTGGCCAGACTGATGGCGTGCCAGTACTGCATTTCAAGGTTACGCGGGAAGAGTTTCTCAGCGGCTTCGTATTCCTGGATGGCCCCGGGCACGTCGTTGCGCTCCACGGCCAGGTCGCCGGCGTTCATGTGCTCGTAGGCCCGATGCAGGCGCAACAGCCGGCCCAGCTCCTGGAGGGGCTCGGCCGCATCTTCCACCCGCAAATCCACCAGCCGGTCGGTCCAGGGCTCGGCCGTGGCCTGGGCCCGCACCACCAGCAGCGCCGCCGACTGCCGCCCGCGAATGTCGCCGCCGGCGGCCTGGGCTGCTTCCAGGGCCGCCAGCACCCGCTCGGGCAGCGGCAGAGCGGCGGCGGCCTCGTAGGCCTGGGCCATGGCGGCGGGCACCTGGTCGGTGAGCATCATGTTGGCCTGCACCGAGAACTGCGGCCCGGTTCGGTGGCCGGCAAAATCAATGCACTTGATCCCGGTATGCACGGCCACCTGGCCGTTGCGGTCCACCACGGCTACTTGGCGCACATCGCGCCCCTCGTCGGTGCGCAGCAGCTCGGCCAGGGTCTGCTGGGCCGACTGGCCGCTGCGCAGCAGGGCTAGCCCCCGGGGCCCGAAGGATTTGTTGGTGAATGACTGAGTGGCAATGGCCCCCACCCCGGCTTCGGCCCAGCTCACACTGGTACCCACCGAAAACCAGTGACTCTGCACGGCCACGGCCAAGTCGCCGGTTTGCGGGTCGCGGGCCACAATGCTGTAGGTATGCGCTAGCGGATCGGTAGCGGAGTACACTTGGGCGCGCACCGGGCGGGTGAGGCCGCTCAGCAAAGCCAAAGCCAGTAACAGTTGTTTCATGCAGGCAAGCTAAACAGGATTGTAGGGCTGGTGCAACTGCTGAGCGAGGCAGCGAAACGGCGAGCGGCTACGGTTCAGCTTATATCTATATTTTTAATTCAATTTAAACCAGCCGGATTACCATTCCGATTTTGAACTGTAGTTTTGCAAAGTGGGAACTCAGATCTGTCCTGCACACCTGCCTGAACTGTACCTTATCATTTCCTATTATGTCACCACGTATTCTCCTTGTTGCGGCCAGCCTGGGCCTGAGCCAACTGGCAGCGGCGCAGGCCGTCAATAACGTAACGGAAGCTGTCACCAGTTTCGGCGGTTTCTGGCAAAGCTCGGCCACCGCCAAAAACCCAGTCAAACCCAATAATTCGCACGATTTACTGGCCTTCTCGCTGAACAACGTGCGGTATTCCACCGGGGTGGATGACGCGCTGCTGGGCACGAATAAGCTGACGTTCACGCCCGCCCAGTTCAAGGCACTGCCCGTACTGGCCCTCAGCGGCACTGTTGGTGGCAACACCAAAGTTGGTCTGGGCGAGCTGTATGATAACGTGGCCAATGGGGCCAGCTCCCCGGCCCCGGCCAACGATATTCCGTTCTATTTGCGCGACGGCCGCAATGGCCTCAACCTGGGTACGGGCGCGGCCAACGTGCCTAGCGGTACCCTCGACTTCTCCATTTCTGAGGTTGTCGCCACCTCGTTGGGTGATGGCACACCGGATATTCTGGTAACGCAGATTGCCGATCCGGCCGGCTCCCAGGACCAGTATCAGTTTCTGGATGCCAACAACCAGGTTATCGGCAACACCGTGACGGTGACCTTCACCAGCATTGACCCGGTAGGAAACTGGACGGCTGACTTCTACGAAGCCTCCCAGCGACCCATGTCCCTGACCACCGGCTTCCGGCAGACAGACCGGGACCTGCGTCTCTGGGCCGCCGATTTGAGTGCCTTTGGTATCACCAGCGTCAACGTAACCAGTATCCGTAAGTTTCGGGTGCTGCTGAGCGGCAATAGTGACCTGGCTTTTGTGGCCTACAACGCCCAGACAGCTACCTTCTCCAACCCGCCGCTGCCCGTGCAGCTGACCTCCTTCGGGGGTCAAGCCACAGCCACATACTCGGAGCTTACCTGGAACACGGCCCAGGAAGTGAATTCGGAGGCGTTTGAGGTGGAAGCCAGTGCCGATGGTCGTACGTTCCGGCCGGTGGGTCGGGTAGCCGCCGCCGGCAACTCCACCCAGGCGCGCCGCTACACCTACCGCCATGCCACCACTCAGGCCGGCCCGCGCTACTACCGCCTGCGGCAGCTGGACCGAGACGGCACCAGCGCCTACTCCTCCGTGGTGACGCTGACAGCCAAACGCACCGCCGGGGCTCCTACCGTCACGGCCGCGCCCAACCCCTTCCACGACAAGCTGGAGTTGTTCGTGAGCAGTCCCGGCGCGGTGCCCGTCTCGGCCACCGTTACCCTCACCACACTAGCTGGCCGCACCGTGTATACACATGATTTCAGCGGCCGCCTCAGCCAGGCGGCGGTGTTGGAGTTGCCGGGCCTGCCCGCGCTGCCGGCCGGCCTGTACCTGGCCCGAGTAATCCTGGATGGCAAGGTAACGGTACTGAAAGTAGAGAAGAGATAAGCTCCCGGCCCCTATATTGGGTATTACCAAAAAGGTCCTCCCCGGCTGGGAGGGCCTTTTTTGTTGATTTGCGTTTACCTTGCTTGCCCTATGCCCCAGGACGCCCCCGTTATTGAAGCCCACCATCTCACCCGGTACTACGGTGCCCAGGCCGTGGTGCAGGACGTATCCTTCACCCTGCAAGCCGGCGAGACGCTGGTGCTGCTGGGCCCCAGCGGCTGCGGCAAAACCACGTTGCTGCGCATGCTCAACCGCCTTATCGAGCCTGACGCCGGAACCGTGACCATCAATGGGCAGGACGTGCGCCAGCAGCAGCCCGAGCAGCTACGCCGGGGAATCGGCTACGTGATTCAGCAGGTGGGGCTCCTCCCGCATTATACGGTGGCCGAAAACGTGGCGGTGGTGCCGCAGCTGCTGGGTCACCCCGCCGCGCAGGTGGCGGCCCGCACCGAGGAGCTGCTCCGGCGCCTGCACCTGCCGCCGGAGCGCTACGGCCGGCAGTACCCGCATCAGCTTTCCGGGGGACAGCAACAGCGCGTGGGGCTGGCCCGCGCCCTGGCCGCCGACCCGCCCATTATTCTGCTCGATGAACCCTTCGGGGCGCTGGACCCCATCACGCGCGCCAGCATCCGCCGCGAGTTTCGGGAACTGCCGGAGCTGCGCCGCAAAACCGTGGTACTCGTGACCCACGACGTAACGGAAGCCTTCGAGCTGGCTGACCGGATTCTGCTACTTAATGCCGGCCAGACCCAACAGCTGGGCACGCCCCACGAGCTGCTGTTTCGGCCCGCCAACGACTTCGTGCGCCAGTTCTTCGAGGCCGAGCGACTGGGCCTGCAACTCCGGACACTGCGGCTGGCTGACGTATTGACAGATGAACTCTCATCCTCGCAATCAAACAGCATAAACCATTACCAATCAGATACAAATACACTACCACCTAGCGCAACCATTCAAGCAGCGCTAGAGCTACTTAGTCAGCCATCGGCCACGCACGGCCCGCCGGCTCCGGAGCCGATGGTGTGGGTAAGTGCCCCGGGAAACCGCCCCGACCTGGCCCCACGGCCCCTCACCTACGCTTCGCTCATGACGGCTTTCGGCCGGGCGGTGCAACAGCTTTCAACCGTATGAACACGCTCACGGAACTGCTCACCTTCTGGCAGGCCCAGGCCGATAAGCTGGGCCAGCAGACGGTGCAGCACATCGGCCTGACGGCGGCTTCGTTGGTACTGGGGGTGCTGGTGGGCGTGCCGCTGGGGTTACTGCTCACGCGCCGCCCCCGGCTGGCCCCATGGGTGCTGGGCGCGGCCGGCGTGCTGCAAACCATTCCCAGCATTGCCCTGCTCGGCTTCCTGATTCCGGCTTTGGGCATCGGGCCGGGGCCGGCTATTCTGGCCTTGTTCCTGTACTCCCTGCTGCCCATCGTGCGCAACACCCTCACCGGCATTCGGGGGGTAGATGCGGCCGTGGTGGACGCGGCCCGGGGCCTGGGCCTCACCGACGGGCAGGTACTGCGCCGGGTGGAGCTGCCGCTGGCCCTGCCGGTGCTGCTGGCCGGCATCCGGACGGCGGCCGTTATCAATGTGGGGGTGGCCACGCTGGCGGCCTACATTGCGGCGGGCGGGCTGGGCGAGTTCATCTTCGGCGGTATTGCCCTGAATAATCCGGCCATGATTCTGGCCGGGGCCATTCCGGCGGCGCTGCTGGCGCTGGTATTTGATGCGGCCCTGGCCGGCGTGCAGCACCTCACCGGCCGCCGCCTGGTGTGGACCGGGCGGACGTTGCTGGTAGCCCTGCCCCTGCTGGCGGGCCTGTACCTGCTGCCCCGGGCGGCCAGTAAGCTGCTGGCCGGCTTTAGTCCTGAGTTTGTGGGCCGCTCCGATGGGTTGCCGGGCCTGCAACGCCTCTACGGACTGCGACCGGCCTCGGTGGTGCTGGCCCCCGCTTTGGTGTACGAGGCCGCCCGCCACGGCGACGTGGACCTGATCGACGGGTACTCAACTGACGGCCGCATCCGGGCGTACGACCTGCAGGTGCTGCGCGACGACCGGCACGCGTTTCCGCCCTACCAGGCCGTGCCCGTGGTGCGGCAGCAGGTGCTGCGGCAGCATCCGGAACTGGCGGCAGCACTAGGCCGCCTCGCCGGGCAGCTTTCCGATTCGATGATGACGGAACTGAACTACCGGGTCGATTACCGCCACGAAACGCCCCAGGCCGTGGCCGAGAGCTTTTTGCAGCGGCGCGGGCTGTGGCAGGCGGCCCGGCCGGTGCAGGGCCCGGTTATCCGGCTGGGCTCTAAGATTTTCGGGGAGCAGTACATTCTAGTGGAGCTCTACGCGGCGCTAATCCGGGGCTACACCAACCTGGGCGTGGAGGCCAAAACCGGCCTGGGCGGCACCACCATCTGCGCCGAAGCGTTGCGCACCGGGGCCATTGATATGTACCCGGAGTACACCGGTACCGGGCTGCTGGTGGTGCTGCAGCCTTCTGCCGCCACCCTCGACTCCCTGGGCCCCGACCCGGCGGCAGTGCTGGGCTACGTGCGCCGCGAGTACCGTCGCCGCTACCAGTTGGAGTGGCTGGCCCCCATCGGCTTCAACAACACCTACGCTTTGCTAATGCGCCGCCGCCAGGCCCGGCAGCTGGGCATTGCCACGGTATCGGAACTGAGTGCTTTTCTGCGGTAGCCGGCCCGGAAAGTTACGCCGTTCAGCCCACAACCAGCCGGCGGTAGAGTTGCACCAGCCGCGCCTGGGACACGCCCAGCCGATAGAGTAGCGTGAGCAGCATGAAGCTGGCCTGCAGCCGCACTACGCCGTTTTCCAGGTACTTTCGGGCCGAGGTGGTCACGCTGGCCGGCAGCACCCAGAACGGGCCGTACCGCCGCAGCCGGCTCACAATTTCCTGGTCTTCCAGCAGCAGCAGCTCGGGCCGGAAGCCACCCGCCTGCCCGAACACTTCCCGCCGCACAAACAGGCTCTGGTCACCGAACCGGATAATATCCACATCAAAACGGGTACACCACCCGCTCAGTCGCAGAAGCCAGTGCGGGTGGTCGAACCGCAACCGGAAACAGCCGCTGCCTGCCCCAGCCGCCACCGCCGCCCGGATGGCCGCCACAAAACCGGCCGGTGGGTACGTGTCGGCGTGCAGAAAGTAGAGGATGACCCCGGTAGCCGCTGCGGCCCCGCAATTAAGCTGGACGGCCCGGCCGCGCTGCGGACACCTTACCAGCCGCGCCCCATAGCTGCGAGCCACGGCGGCAGTAGCATCGGAGCTGCCACCGTCAGCCACCAGCACTTCCACGTCAGTATTGACCTCGACCCGCAGATACTGCAGCAAAGCCGGCAGCCCGGCCGCTTCGTTGTAGGTCGGGATAATGATGCTGACTAAAACCGGCGCGGCGGGAACGGGTAACACGGTGTAAAAGGCGGCCAAGAAATCAAGTAGTAGCGCAAGGTAAAGCCCTTCTGCGGATGCACCGCCGCCCGGCTGGTTTCCTGGCAGCCGAGGCCGGCTTCATCTGTCCTTCACCACGGTGCTGCGTATGTTGCACCATACTTTACGCCCGCCCCATGCACGTTCTCATCATCGAAGACGAAAAAAGTCTGCACCACGAGGTGCAGCAGTTCCTGGTTCAGTCTCAGTATCTCGTCGATTCGGCGTACACCTACGCCGAGGCGTCGGAGAAAATCTTCGTCAACAGCTACGATTTCGTGCTGCTGGACTTGGGTCTGCCCGGCGGCGACGGCCTGGATCTACTGCGGGAGGCCCGGCGCAATGACCGGCAAGAGGCTTCCTTCATCATCCTGACGGCGCGCGGCACCATTGATGACCGGGTGAAAGGGCTGGACCTGGGGGCCGATGACTACCTGCCTAAGCCTTTCTCCCTGCTGGAGCTGCAAAGCCGGATGCAGGCCATCACGCGCCGCAAATTCGGGCTCAAGCGCCAGGAACTCACCTTCGGCAACGGGTTCCTGCTGGATGCCACCGGCCGCACCCTGCGCTACCACGACCAGGACGTGGTCCTCACCAAAAAAGAATTCGACTTACTGCACTACCTGCTGCTGCACAAAACCCGCGTGCTCACCCGCTTGCAGCTCGGTGAGCACCTGTGGGGCAACGTGCTGGAAGACGATTCCGACTCCAACTACATCGACGTGCACATCAAGAACCTGCGCAAAAAGCTCGGCCAGTTCGCCCCCGCCGACTTCCTCGAAACCGTGCGGGGAATAGGCTACCGCATGGCTGGTGACAATTAAAAATTGCTGATACTTCACTTAGTCCCGACCTCCCGGCACCTTAATAGAAGAGAGGCAATTCCTGATTCATAACTCAACCACATGCGTCTCGAAGCGAAGCTCGCCCTGTTCAATGCGTTGTCGAAGCTGCTGCTGGTGTTGCTGGGGGCGGTAGTGATTCCGCCCATCGTGAGCCGGGTGGCCGTGTCGCACACCGATCAACGCCTGCACGAGAAGCGCACGGAAGTGCTGCAGCTTATTGAGCGAGACGGCATTTCCACCTTCGTACAAGGCGAGGCCTACGCCGATTATAACATTCTCAAGCAGGAATACATTACGCTCACGCCGCTGCCGCCCGAAGGCGGGCACCGCCCCCACCCGCCCCGCATCTTCGACGAGCCCCGGCAGGTGGATAACCAGGTGGAGGATTTTCGGATTCTGAGCCAGCAGTTCACCAGCGGGGGCCGCAATTACCGATTGGAAATCGGCTCGTCCCTGGCCACCGTGGAACTGCTGACCGACACGCTACGGCGTATGGCCCTGTGGGTGCTGGTGATTGGGGCGCTGCTCACCATTTTCACCGATGCCGCCTTTGCCCATTACCTGCTGCGGCCGTTGCGCCGGCTCATCAGCAGCAAATTGCAGGGCGTGCATCACCCCTCGGCCTTCTCCTACGCGCCCCTGGAAACCACCACCACCGACTTCCGCCGCCTCGATGACAGCCTGAGCGAAACCATGCGGCGGGTACAAACGGCCTTCGAGAAGGAGCGGGAGTTCATGTCGAACGTATCGCACGAGCTGCTGACGCCGGTGAGCATTCTGCAGTCGAGGTTTGAGAATATGCTGCAGGACCCCACGCTGGGCCACGCGCATTCCCTCAAAATCGTGGATTCGCAGAAGACCCTTTACCGCCTGCGCAACACGGTAAAAACCCTGCTGCTGATTGCCAACATCGAAAACGAACAGTACCTGCGCGACGAGTCCGTGTCGTTGGCCGCCGTGCTGGCCGATGTGACCAACGAGTTGGAGGACCGGCTGGCCCAACGCGAAATCCGGCTGCTGGAAGAGTTGCGGCCAGATTACGTATTGCCCGAAGCCAACCGGACGCTGCTGTTTACTCTGTTGTTCAACCTGGTCAGCAACGCCATCAAGTATAACCGCTGGGGCGGCAGTATCACGGTGCAGGGCCGACCCGAGACGAGCGGTTACCGCCTTTCCATTACGGATACCGGCCCGGGCATTGCGGCCCAGCACCTACCCCATTTGTTCGACCGGTTCCGGCGTTTTCAGGCCGGGGCTTCGGCACCCGAGGGTTACGGGCTGGGGCTGCCCATCGCCAAAACCATTGCCGAATTCCACAAAGCCACGCTTACGGTAGAGTCAGAAGAAGGCAAGGGCACGACGTTTTCCTTGCTGTTCCCGTAGGCTGATTCACGCGGCCTTCATCCGGGCGAAAGTAGCTTTGGCCACCGCCGGCTTCCTTCCCACCCGACCATGAAAAAGCTCCTGTTCTGGGCCGCCTTGCTACTGGCCGCACTCTGGCTGGGGCAGCACCTGCTGCCGCCCGCGTTACCGGTGCCGCCCCATCTGGCGGCCGTTCCTGTCGTGCGCAAACCCTACCATCCTCCGCCCCAGCACCCCAAACGCGTCACGCTTCCGGGAAAGTGGTGAAGTTGTGAAATGCCGTTCTGCTTGCGTTAACTGGGCAGATTGAACATCCTTCACAACTTCACCTTCCACAATTTCACCTCTATCCCAGGCCTTCGGCGGATTCGCCGGGGGCAGGCTCGGCGCTGCCCAGGGTGGGGGCCGTTGCGGCAGGGCCGGCGGGCATTGGGCTCAGGTCCCAAGTGGTTTGCATTTCGCGCAGGCCGGCGTAAGCGGTGAGGTCGTACTGGCAGGGCACGATGGAAATGTAGTTGTGAGCCAGTGCGTACTCATCCGTATCCTGGCCCTCATCGAAGTTCACGAAGGAGCCGATCAGCCAGTAATAAGGGCGCTTGTAGGGGTCGTGGCGTAGGTCGAATTCCTCCTGCCACTTGGCCCGGGCCTGGCGGCACAGGCGCACGCCGGCAATGGGCTCGGCCGAGTTCTTCGGGATGTTTACGTTCAGGGCCGTACCCTGCGGGATGCCGTGGGTCAGGGCTTGGCGGGCCAACTGCTCCACCCAGGGCTCCACGTGGGAGAAGTCGGCATTGTGGCCGTAGTCACAGAGGGAGAAGCCGATAGCCGGCAGGCCTTCAATTGCCGCTTCAATTGCCGCCGACATCGTACCGGAGTACAGCACATTCACGGCCGAGTTGGAACCGTGGTTGATGCCCGACACCACCAGATCGGGGCGGCGGTCCTTGAGGACGTGGTGCTTGGCCAGCTTCACGCAGTCGGCCGGGGTACCGCTGCACTCGTAGGCTTCCACGCCTTCAAAGATGTTGCTGGCATCAAGCCGCAGCGGGTGGCCGATAGTAATAGCGTGGCCCATGCCCGACTGCGGTGAGTTGGGCGCTACCACTACAACTTCGCCCAGCCGGCGCATCACGCGCACCAGCACGGCAATACCGGGGGCCGTGATGCCGTCGTCGTTGGAAATCAGAATCAAGGGCTTGCGAGGTTCAGCAGACACGGACAACAGGAAAAGGAAGTAGAAAAAGGGAACTGGGGCAAAGGTAAGGCGGTCGGCGCTGAGCTTACCACCGTCTTGCCTTACTTAACCAAACGCCAACGGCCGGGCCGGGGTTTTCAACATCTGCCGCGCAGCCTGCGTATAGCCCGGCTATGCTGCTTCGTGTTTTGCCTGCCGCCGTCCCGCTGATGGCCCTTTTCCTGTCCGGCCTCACGGGCTGCGACTCGCCTACTACCACCCGCACGGCCTCTGACCCTGGCACGCCGCCCTTCACGGCCGCCAACGGCGAGTCGCCGGCCTCCCCCGGCTCGGCGGCCGTAGCCCAGGCGGGCTCCGTGGGCACGGCTCCCTCGGGCGCGCCCCTCCCCGATTCGCTGCACCTTATCAGCCCCGGCCGGGCGGGCCGGCTGCGGCTGGGCATGACGGAAAAACGCTTGAAAAACGTAGTTCCCACCGAGTTACTCACCCGCACCACTTACCAGGACCGGGACGGCCGACGCCTGCCCGCCTACGAACTACGCGACGCCCAGAACCCCCAGGCCCCGGCTACTATCCTACACCTCATCGGCGACTCAGCCACCGGCTTTCGGTTGCGGCGCATCCGGATCTATTCGTCCCTGTATCGCACGGCCGAAGGTATTGGGGTAGGCTCGCCGTTTGGGGCGGCCCGCCAGAACCTGGGGCTCACGCGCATCCGCAACACCCCGGCGGGGCTGGCGGCGGTGTCGGGCGAGGTGCAGCTGGCCTGGGTTATCGACCCCAATTCCCTGCCCAATAAGCCCCCGGAGCAGATTCAGTCCAGCGAGATTCCACCCGCCTCGCGCATCACGGGTGTACTGCTGTACAAGTAGGCTCCGCTACGGTCAGATTGTACTCCGCCGCAAATAGTGTACTTTGGCAAACTCAGATGTATTCCGATACATCCGTATTGTTGCACTAAACCGTCCCGGCCCGACCCTCTGCCCTCCTATGGCTCTGTTTGCAAACCGCTACCGCACCCATGATCTGGGGCTTTTACTGCTCCGCGTGGGCATTGGCGTGATGTTCACCCTGCATGGTTACCCCAAGCTGACGGGGGGCATGGAAGCCTGGACCCAGGTGGGCGGCACCATGAAGCTCATCGGCATCAACTTCGCGCCGGCCTTTTGGGGGTTTCTAGCGGCGGCGGCCGAAGCGGTGGGCGGCCAGCTGCTGGCCATTGGGCTGTTTTTCCGGGTGGCCTGCGTGTTTCTGCTGGGTACGATGATCATGGCGACCATCATGCACCTGAGCAGCGGCGACGATTTCAACGCTTATTCCCACGCCCTTGAATCGGCCATCCTGTTCCTGAGCCTGGCGTTTATTGGCCCCGGCCGCTACAGCGTGGATCAGCTGCTGTTTCCGGCTCCGCGGCGTCTGTACTAACTTTTCTTCCGGCCCCTGTGAAAGTCATTTCGTGCCCGGCACGGAGTGACTTTTCTTTTTATGCGCCACCTTCGGGGCCGATCTACGTCCTTACCGCCCTACCAGCCCGTGTCTATGTTCCCTGCTTTCCTTACTTCCCTACTGCTTACTTCCGCCGCTATTCCAGCTGCCCCTACCGACTGGCGCACGCCCTTCGAGAAAGGCAACGGCAATACCACCACCACCCATGCTGAGTGCATCCGCTACTACCAGCAGTTGGATACGGCCTACCCCGAAATTCAGCTGCGCGAAGCAGGCCAGACCGACAGCGGCCGGCCGCTGCACGAGGTGGTGGTCTCACTGGATGGAGATTTTGAGCCTGCTTCCGTGCGGGCCAAAAACCGGCGTGTGGTGTTCATTCAGAACGGGATTCACCCCGGCGAGCCGGAGGGCATCGATGCCAGTATGCAGCTGGCCCGCGACTACGTGCAGAAGAAGGAGCTGCGCCAGCAGCTGGCCGATGTGGTGCTGGTCATCATCCCCATCTACAACGTGGACGGCGCCCTGAACCGCAACGCCACCACCCGTACCAACCAGAACGGACCCGAGAGCTACGGCTTCCGGGGCAACGCCCGCAACCTCGACCTGAACCGGGACTACATCAAGCAGGACTCGCGCAACGCCCGCGCCTTTGCCCAGCTGTTTCAGCGCTGGCAGCCCGAGATATACGTGGACACCCACACCTCCAATGGGGCCGATTACCAGTACACGATGACGCTCATTGCCACCCAGAAGGACAAGCTGCATCCAGCCCTGAGTCAGTACATGCAGCAACGGTTACTACCTGCTTTGTACGGTGGAATGGACAAGAAAAAGTGGTACCTGACGCCGTATGTAGACTTCGAGGGCCGCACGCCCGACGCCCGGGGCCTGGTAGGTTTTCTGGAAACGCCCCGCTACTCCACCGGCTACACCACCCTGTTCAACACCATCGGCTTCGTGACGGAAACGCACATGCTGAAGGCGTACGCGCCCCGCGTGCGCGCCACCTACGATTTCCTGGACCTGCTCATCCGGCAAGTGCACCAAGACGGTGCGGCCATTGCCCAAGCCCGTACCACGGCCGCGCAGCAGACCCGTGAGCAGCAGCAGTTTGCCTTGGGCTGGCGGCTGGATACCACCCAGGCCGAACAGTTCACGTTCCGGGGCTTCGCGGGCAAAACAAAGCCCAGCGAAGTCAGTGGCCTGCCCCGCCTCTATTATGACCGCGCCGCGCCCTACACCAAATCCATTCCGTACTACAATACCTTCCGGCCCACCACCACCGTGCAGCGCCCCCGCGCCTACGTGCTGCCCCAGGCCTGGGGCGAAGTGGTGGAGCGGCTGCGCCTCTCCGGCGTGCAGATGCGGCCGCTATCCGCCGATACCATCATCAACGGTGAATCGTACTACATTCAGGATTACAAAACTGCTTCCCGCCCCTACGAGGGCCACTACCTGCACTCTCAGGTACAGGTGCGCCCGGTACAGCAGCCCCGGCCCTTCCTGCGCGGCGACTACCTGATTCCGCTCGACCAGCCGGCGGCCCGCTACCTCATCGAAACGCTGGAGCCCCAGGCCACCGATTCCTTTTTCGCCTGGGGGTTCTTCGACAGCGTGTTGCAGCAGAAGGAGCACTTTTCCGATTACGTGTTCGAGGATATAGCCGCCGACCTGCTGCGCCGCCGGCCGGAGTTACGCGTTCAACTAGAAGCAAAGAAGAAACAGGACCCTGCCTTTGCCGCCAGTGCCGCCGCCCAGCTCGACTGGGTGTACCGCCAATCCGACCACTACGAGGCCTCGCACCTGCGCTACCCGGTGCTGCGGGTGCTGTAGGCCGCTTTCATAGCTGCCCAGCATTCCGAGGTTGCGAGAAATCTGGCGGAATGACGTTCTTTTTTACAGCTACTTACTCTTACCGGCGTTCAGCGAGTTGGCGTAGTTCACCAGATAGGCCAGTTCGCGGGCGTCGGTATAGCTGAGCTTGTTGTCTTTGGCGTATTGCTCCAGCTGCCGCGAATTGCCGTGGAAGTAAGCCAGCAGATCTTTTTTGGGGTTGCGCAGGCTGATGACATTGCCATTGGGCAAACCCAGGTAGAAGTTGTCCTTGACATCGGTATAATACCCCACGGTGCGGCCGGCTCCACCGTAACCGTAGCCGTACGGGCCGGTAGCCGTAACGGGCCGCTGTACCAGCCCCTCACGCCGCAACAAAATGATGGGGCCATTGCTTAGCTGCTCGAAGAAGCCGGGAGCCCGGAAGTCGCTATAGTCGTTGTCCCGGTTCCAGCGGTAGGTCCGGAACACACGCACCAACTCCGTATCAGGCCGCTCACGGCGGCGGGGTATGGGTTGGGTGTAGAGCGGGTTGCCATAGTAGTAGCCCTGCCGCATGGCGTAAAAATCGTCGTAGTAGAACCGTTCCCGGCTTTGGTCGTATTGCTCGCCCTGCACCGCGAAGCTCTGCACGCTCACGGCCGGTAGGGTACGCACGGTGTTATCGGCCAGCTCCATGAGCAGCGTCTCCTCAGTGCGGTGCAGCTGCACGGGCCCGGTGAGCGTGTCGCCGGTAGTGAGCAGTACAGTGGCCCGGTTGAACTGCTGGGTGAAACCCTGCCCGCCGCGCTGGGCTTGGGCAGCCAGTGAACAAAGCGCCGACAACCCAATCATAATCACCCGGAAAAACCAATTGCGTTTCATGTGGGGGAAGGTATATATCTGTTCCGACATTCCCCCGCTCCCTATCAGTCCGGTGTCAGTTGCGGGCCTACAAACCGCGTTCCGTGCTTTTCGGCTAATGCTTTCCGACTATCCGGACCTTGATCGGGCAGTTGGCTCACTAACCGAAAATACTCCTCCATGGAGCCGGCCGGCTGATGCATCACGATAAGACGGGCCGGACCTTCGCTTGTTTTTACAAAGGCGTGCACCACTTCCCGGGGAACGAACAGGGAGTCGCCGGCCCGCAGGCGCAACATCTCGGTTCCGGCCTGGAACTTGAACTCGCCTTCCACCACGTAAAACCACTCGTCAAGGTC
Source organism: Hymenobacter swuensis DY53 (assembly GCF_000576555.1). Classification (NCBI taxonomy): domain Bacteria; kingdom Pseudomonadati; phylum Bacteroidota; class Cytophagia; order Cytophagales; family Hymenobacteraceae; genus Hymenobacter; species Hymenobacter swuensis. Next base: position 2,263,947 of record NZ_CP007145.1, on the reverse strand, counting down.
GGTGTGCAAATGAAGCGCCGGACCAATTTTAGCGCGCCGTAGCGTATCAAAAATCACGCATCGTCCTTCATTATCCTGGCCCGATACCTTCACAGTAAACGTAGCATCCAGAAACTGAAAAGGCTGGCCTGACCGGTCCTGACCCGCCCGCACCAATATACTTCTCTTTGGCAAAGGGCCCGTGGTCCCCAGCGCGGGCAGGGTATAGGCCAACGCTGGCGCAGCCAAAGACAGCTGCAAAAAAGAACGACGTTGCATAGGAATGAAATGTTAGGCGAAATTGAATTTACCATTTATCATCCTGACATTCAATCAATTCACCCAATCATGTGATGCAGTACTCCGGGTTTTCACTCTACTTACCGGCATTACCAAAAGCGTAAAAACAGGAACGTCCGCGGCCGGTTAGGGCCACGGACGTTCCTGTAGGGTAGCAGCCGGACGGATTACTCCGCCGCAGTGGCCGCCGTATCCGGGTGCGGGGTACGGTCTTTGTGCAGGATGGTGTGGCCCAGTTTGTCGCGCTTGGTGGTCAGGTACCGCTCGTTGTGCTCATTGGGCTCCACCTCAATAGCTACCGACTCCACGATTTCGAGGCCGTAACCCATCAGGCCGGTGCGCTTGCGGGGGTTATTGGAGAGCAGGCGCATCTGCGAGATACCCAGGTCGCGCAGGATTTGGGCACCCACGCCGTAGTCCCGCTCATCCATGCCGAAGCCCAGCTCGATGTTGGCTTCCACCGTGTCGCGGCCCTGCTCCTGCAGCTTGTAAGCGCGTAGCTTGTTGAGCAGCCCGATACCCCGGCCCTCCTGGTTCATGTACACAATCACGCCCCGGCCCTCGCGCTCAATCTGCTGCATGGCGCGGTGCAGCTGGGGGCCACAGTCGCAGCGGCAGCTCCCGAAGATGTCGCCCGTCACGCAGGAGCTGTGCACGCGCACCAGCACCGGCTCGGGTCCCGAAATGTCGCCTTTCACTAGGGCTAGGTGCTGGGCATTGGTAGTGCGCTGGGTGTAGGCAATCAGGTCGAAGTCGCCGTAGTCGGTGGGCAGCTTCACCGAAATTTCGCGGTTGATGAGGCTCTCCTTCTCGAGACGATACTTGATCAGGTCCTGCACCGAAATCAGCTTCAGGTTCCACTTATCGGCAATTTCACGCAGCTCAGGCAGGCGGGCCATTTCGCCGTCTTCCTTCAGGATTTCCACCAGTACCCCGGCCGGCTCGAACCCGGCGAGACGGGAAAGGTCGATGGCGGCTTCGGTGTGGCCGGCGCGACGCAGCACGCCTTCCTTGCGGGCTTTGAGCGGGAAAATATGGCCCGGCTTGCCCAGTTCCTCCGGCTTGGTGTCGGGGTCGATGAGGGCCAGAATGGTTTTAGAGCGGTCAGAGGCCGAAATGCCGGTGGTCACGCCGTTCTTCAACAGGTCGATGCTCACGGTGAAGGGCGTGGAGTGCAGGGCCGTGTTGCGGCCCACCATCAGCTCCAAACCCAGCTCTTCGCAACGCTGCTCAATGAGCGGGGCGCACACGAGGCCGCGGCCGTGGGTGGCCATAAAGTTGATGACTTCGGGCGTGGCGCAGCGGGCGGCACAGATAAAGTCGCCTTCGTTTTCACGGTCTTCGTCGTCAACGACTACTACGACTTTGCCGGCGCGGATATCGGCAATGGCGTCTTCAATGGAATCCAGCATGGAGCGCGGATTAAACGGATGGAGTGTGAAGGGCGCGGATTTCGGATTTCCTGGGCAGGAATCCACGCCGGAGTGCCGCTACAACCAGCAACGGTGCCGCGAAGTTACGAAGCGGTGAAGTTGCGAAAGGTGAAATTGTGAAACCTCTTCAGTCAGTGCGAGCAGAGCGAAGCAATCTATCCTTTTAGAGGCGCGAAACGTTGGGGCAACGACGTACCATAACATTTGCTGTTTTAATAGCAGTGGCTTGTCAGCTTTCCAGGGTTTGTTTTGTCTAGGAGGACGGATTGCTTCGACACTGGCTTGATACGCCACATGCTCGCACTGACCGGAAGTGTTGCACAATTTCACCTTTCACAACCTCATTACTTACTCCCCCGCCAGTTCGGTGGCGCGGTGCTGAGCGGCTTTGATACCGGCTGTGAGGGTTTCTGCCAGGCCGCCGGCGCGGAACTCGCGTAGGGCCGCTTCAGTGGTGCCGCCTTTGGAAGCCACGGCGGCAATGAGTTCGTCTGGGCTTTTGTCGGAGGTGTTGAGCAGGTGGTAAGCGCCCAGCATCGTCTGCTTCACCAGTAGCCCGGCCACCGACTCCGAGAAGCCCAGCTCCTGTCCGGCCCGCATCATGGCCTGCACAATGTAGTAGAAGTAGGCTGGGCCGCTGCCACTCACGGCCGTCACGGCGTCGAGCAGGCTCTCATCTTCCAGAAAAATGGACCGCCCAGTGGCATTGAGCAGGTTTTCGACCTGGTGTAAACGGCTGCGTTCCACCTCGGGCGAGGCCGAAAACCCGGTAATGCCCATGCCCAGCAGCGCCGGCGTGTTGGGCATGGCCCGCAGCACCTGCCGATGCTCAAGCTCGCGCTGCAGTCGGGCAATAGGAATGCCGGCCATAATGGATACCACCACCTGCTCGGGCCGCAGCACCGCCCGCAGGCCGGCGGCTACTTTGCTGAAATCCTGGGGCTTCACGGCCACGAATACCATGTCGTAGTCGCCCACGGCGGGGCTGAGCTCGGCTACGGGCAGGCCCGGGTGCGTGGCCGTGAGGCGCTGGCAATGGTCGAGGTGGCGGCCCAGCAACAGCAGATCGGGGCGGCCGACGAGGTTGTAGTGTAGAAAGGATTTGGCGAAGGCCATGCCCATGTTTCCGCAGCCCAGAATGGCAATGCGCAGTGGTTTCATACAAGCAGCGGCCGGCCGGAAAATAGCCCGGCAGCCGGCCCAACATAAGCAGGAAAGCCGGAAAACCGATGCGCACCGGGCCGGCTTTCTACGCCGCCTGACTAGCTGCACCGGACGGCGGGCAGGCTGAGCCGGGTCGAACCCTATCATTTTTACCTATATATTTCCATCCGAATATTTCCTCTTCCCCTACCTACTATGAAAACATTCGTCACTGCGCTGCTGGGTGCTGCCTTACTCACGGGCTGCGAGCAGGCCCAGCAAGCCAAAGAATCGTACTCGGCCCTCTCGAAGCTGAAAGAAGCCGGCGAGAACCTGGAAGCCAACATGGACCAGGCCAAAACCCAGCGCGAGGAACGCGTGAAGCGCGGCGATACGCTGTCGTTGCCCTACAAGGAGCTGCAGGCTTTTCTGCCCACCGAGGTGAGCGGCTACACCGCGGCCAACCCCACCGGCCAGTCGATGAAGATGAGCGGCATTGCGTTTTCCACGGCCGGTCGCGACTTCACCAAGGACAGCGTAACGGTAAAAACCGAACTCATCGACTACAACGGCGCCAATCAGCTCTATCAGGGGGCCTCGGCCATGCTGGGCCTGGGCATGGAAAGCGAGGATGACGAGCAGATTACCAAATCCACCACGCTGGGCATTAAAGGCGCTTCGGGCATGGCCACCTACCGCAAAAAGGACCGCCAGGCCGAGCTGATGCTGGCCGTCGGCAACCGGTTCCTGATCAAAGTCTCCGCCGACAAGCAGCCCGATCTGGAGCTGGTAGAATCGGTAGCCAAGCAGATGCAGCTAGAGAAACTGGCGGAGATGTAAGACAAAGCAGGAACTGTCATTGCGAGGGGTAGCCGAAGCAATCTGTCCTTCACGAAGCTCCCAGCTTTGACCTATGCAAAAGCCCCTGACGCCAGAACGACCATCAGGGGCTTTTTGCTTCTTCGGGGTTTGGCGCGCAGAAAAGGACGGATTGCTTCGGCCTCCGGCCTCGCAATGACAGTTCCTATTGCTTCCCTCACCGCTTGTGCTGAAACCGTTGGGTGGGCTCCCAGACAGTGGTTTTCACGCCCCGCAGAAACCGCCCCAACCCCAGCAGCAAGGCCCCATTCATGCTGTAGAAATGCGTGATAAACCGCAACAGCCGCAGATGCACGCCCAGCCGGTGCAGGGCCGCGTCCAGGAGCAGCAAAGCCGGCGCGGCCAACTGCCCGGCCAGCATCAGCTGGTAAAACCAGCCTCCCCCCCACAGCACCAGCACCGCGTTGCACAGCAGCATGAGCAGCAGCAGCAGCGGCGTGAGCCAGCGTAGCACCTTATGCGACCAGTACGCGAAACTCACGCCCCGCCAGGGCGGCCACAGCAGCCGCCGGAACGCCACCAGATTCTGGAAGTTGCCGGCCGATATGCGGGCCTTGCGCCGGAATTCCTCCGGGAGCTTGTCCGACACGTCCTCGTGGCACACGGCCTGCAGTTCGTTGAGGGCCTGGTAGCCGTCCTCCAGCACAGCCATCGAAATGAAGAAGTCATCGACGATGAAGGTGCGTGGGGCCGGGTGGTAGCAGGCGCGGCGCACCGCAAAGCAGCCCCCGAAAGCCCCAATCATGCTGCCCCACACCACGCCTTCCTGATACTTGATGAGGTTTTCGCGCTCCAGATAGGCTTTTTCCTGACCCGAAATGCCGTCCTGACGGTGGTCGGGGTTGAGAATGTTGCCGCCCACCTGCCCCACGCGGGGGTTGCGAAAGTGCTTCACGAGCTTGTACAGCGTATCGGGCGTGAAAAACACGTTGGCATCGGTGAGCACCAGCACCGGCGCAGTTGCCTCCGCCGATAAGGCTTCCATCACGCCGGGCTTGCCGGTGCGCTGCCCGAACGGCCGGAACCGCAACCGGGGATACTCGCGGGCCAGTTGCTCCACCAGCGCGTTGGTGCGGTCAGAGGAATTGTCGGAGCCGATGTAGAAGGTGAGCTTCTCGGGCGGGTAGGTGGTGGCGAAGGTGGAGTGGATTTTCTGCTCGATCACCTGCTCCTCGTTGTACACGGCCAGCAGCACGTCTACCCGGGGCAGCTCGGGGCTGTCGGGCGCGTACACGTCGGTATTTTGTTGGCGGCCCTGGGCCAGGCGGCCCAGCAGGGCCGGAAACAGCACGTAGGTGTGCGCCACTAGTCCCAGACTGCCCCAGAGGCCCACGGCGGCCAGCCCGTCAATGAGCGGCAACACGGGGCGCGGGCTGCAGAATGGTGTACAAATCGAGGAAGCTTTCCACTACCCGGCGGTTATCGTAGAGGCGGGAAATGGTGCGGGCGGCTTCCTCCCCGATGGCCTGCTGGCCCAGCTCGCCGCGGTAGTAGCGGCCCAGGTGCGCGAGCCACTCCTCGGGCGAGTCGCCGAGCACAATATCAAAGCCGGGCCGCACGTGGATGCCCTCGGCCCCCAGGCCGGTACTCAGGATGCACTTGCCCAACGCCATACCCTCAATAATCTTGATGCGCATGCCGCCCCCGCTCAGCAAGGGCACCAGCATCAGCTCGTACTGCTGCATAAACTGCTGGGCCGACTCCACGAAGCCGTGCACCGTCACGCCGGGCAGCTGCAGGCTGCGGATGTGCTCGGGCGTGTCTTTGCCGGCAATGTGCAGCTCCAGCTCAGGGTACTGCGCCTTGGCCCGGGGCCAGACTTCGCGCAGAAACCAATCAAAGCCCTCCAGGTTGGGCAGCCAGTTCAGCGAGCCAATCATAAACAAAGTGCGCGGCCGGGGCCGGATGGCCGGGTCGCGGCGGAAGCGGCTCAGGTCCACGCCAGCGGGCACGAACACCACCGGCTCAGGGCAGCCCAGTTGGCGCAGGCGCTGCTGGTCGGCCTCGGTAATGGCGGCCACCCCGTCCACGCGGTGCAACATCCTTTCTTCAAAGATTTTAAGCCGCTGAGCCAGTTTGCGCAGGTACCATTTCTTCAGCGGATTGCCCGCGTTGCGCGCCAGTTGCTCCCAGATGGTGTACTCCACGTTGTGCGCCCGCAGCACCACCGGCGGCAACGGCCGGGCGGCTTCCTTATCGGCCTCAGCCCAATAGCCAGCGTACCAGGCCACAAACGTGCCTTCCAGCTGCACCACGTCAACCTGTTCCCGGGCCAGCAGCTCGGCCAGCCGGACCTTCACTTCCTCGCTCACAAACCGCTCCACGTTGTAGGGTAGCTGGCTGGAAAGCAGGTTGCGCAGGGCCTTTAGGGGAGAGAGGTTGGTGTTCACGTCCACGGTCAACAGGCGCACGTTGGGGCCCAGGTGGTCGAGGACGGTGGCGGGCTGGTGGTGCTTGGGCGTGTTGATGGCCAGCACCGTTACGCGGTGCCCGGCGCGGGCCAAGCCGGCGGCCACGTCGTACATGGCAATGGCCCCGCCATCGTGGGGCGGATACGGAACGCGCGGACAAAGCTGCAGAATATGCACGGGCAGAAAGGAGGATTCAGGTCAGACCGCAAAGCTACGAACCAACAGCCCGCAACCTACTTCCGGCCTTCTTCCGGCACAGAACCGAATACCCGGCCACCACAGAGCAGCACCAGCACACCGGATTCCTCGCGACGCCCCAAGTAGCAAACCGGCGCCTATGCCGGCTTTTTCGTCTGGTTTACATGGAAGCCCGTGGAATGACGGTGCCCAGCATATTAGCCAGCTGGTTGTCCATCTGCTTGAGCAAGTGGATAGTTTGTAAATTTTCCATCATACTAGCCTCGTCTACCGGGTTACGCAGGGCTTCGAGACGCACGGCCAGCTCCCGCTCCACATTCACCTTATTGAGGCGCAGAATAGCGTTATCGCAGGCGGTTTGCAACAGGTCCAGTTCGCGGGGTACGTGAATCTGGTGGGTGGTCCAGTTGGGGCTGAGCTCGTACTTCTCGGTGGCCAGTTCGGCCACTACGCTGCGGATATCGGAGCGGCCATGCTGGATGAGTGTGCGCACCTCGGGCCAGCGGCCCTGGTTCAGCTCTTCGCGGCACAGGTGCAGCAAATCGGCGTAGAGGCCGGTTTTGAAGCCAGTGCCCTCCAGCTGCTCCAGCAGATACTGCGCCACCGATACCTCCGGGGCCAGTGGCTGTGCCGAGTAGAGCAGCAGCAGCCGCACTACTTCCCGCTCGCACCGCTCCAGCACGTCGGGCACCGGCTCCAGGTCCTCGCGGGTGAGGGTCTGCAGGTCGCCGCCACCCATCAGGTCCTCCGGCGACGCGCCGTACATCAGGGCCTCGGCTTCTTCCTCAGGGCTCATGGGCCGCGGGGCCGGGCGCGGGCTGGCGCCGCCACTACTCGGCGCCTGCTGGCCGCCACTGTAGCCGCCCGCCGCCCCGCTCCCGCTGCTGCTCTGGCCGCCGGGGGATTTACCGGAAGCGTTGCGCACCAGCTTGTTGTACTCCGTGATGAGCACCTGCTCATCGATACCAAATTCCTGCGAAGTCTGCTGCAGAAATACCTGCCGCTTGATGGGGTCGGGCACTTTGCTGATGCTTTGCAGCACTTCCCGAATGGCCTCGGCCTTCTTCACCGGGTCGTGGGCCGCCTCCCTGCTCACCAGGTCGGTTTTGAACTGGATAAAATCCTGGCTGGCGCCTTCCAGGTGCTCCCGGAAGCGCTGGTCGCCGACTTTGCGGATGTAGCTGTCGGGGTCGTCGCCGTCGGGAAACAGCACCACGCGCACGTTCAAGCCACCTTCCAGCAGCATATCAATGCCGCGCAGCGAGGCCCGGATGCCGGCCGCGTCGCCGTCATACAGCACCGTCACGTTGTCGGTGTAGCGCTTGATGAGGCGGATCTGGCCGTCGGTGAGCGAGGTACCCGACGAGGCCACCACGTTCTTGATGCCACCCTGGTGCAGACTCAGCACGTCGAGGTAGCCTTCCACCAGATAGCATAGCTCCTCCGAGCGGATGGGCTGCCGGGCCTGGTAGAGCCCATACAGCACATCCGACTTGTGGTAAATCTCCGACTCGGGCGAGTTGAGGTACTTGGCGGTCTTGTCGTTGGGCTTGAGCGTGCGCGCCCCGAAGCCGATGACGCGGCCCGACACGTTGTGAATGGGGAACATCACGCGGCCCCGGAACCGGTCGTAGCGGCGGCCGGTGTCCTGGCCCTGGTCGTCTTCGCGGCGCACCACGAGGCCGGTTTTCTCCAGGTACTTCAGCTCGAAGCCTGCCACCGTGGCCGATTTCAGCAGGTCGTCCCACTGGTCCAGCGAGTAGCCCAGCTCGAAGGTTTTGATGGTGGCCTGGTTGAGGCCGCGCTGCCGGAGGTAGCTCCAGCCAATGCTCTGGCCTTCCTCGTTGTCCTGGAGCAGCTTGTGGTAGTGGTCTTTGGCCCAGTTCGAGACGATGAACTGAGAGTCCTTTTCGTTCTGGGCTAGCTGCTGCTCGGGCGTCTTTTCTTCCTCCTGAACGTCGATACCATACTTTTTGGCCAAGTATTTCAGGGCCTCCACGTAGCTGGTGCCCTCGATGTCCATGATGAACTGCACCACCCCGCCGGCCTTGCCGCACCCGAAGCACTTGTACAGGCCCTTGGCCGGGGCCACCGAGAAGCTCGGCGACTTTTCGTGGTGAAACGGGCAGCAGGCCCACATATTCTGGCCCTTGCGCTTGAGGCTCACGAAGTCGCCCACCACCTCCACAATGTCGGCGTGGTGGATAATCTGGTCGACGGTTTCTTTGGGGATACGGGCCAAGGCGGTGCGGGCAACGGGGTAGCAGCAGAACGGAACCCCAAAGGTAGGCAGGAACGGCGGCGAAGTGGCATGCCTCAGGCTTGTCACTTCGCGGCGAAGCCCTTGTGAACGTCATGCGGAGCTTGCCGAAGCATCTCTACCGCTTTGCTATGTTTAACAACGAAGTGGTAGAGATACTTCAACAAGCTCCATATAACGGTCTTTCGTTGCTCCTAGTAATTGTGGCTGGCGGTGGTTTTGGGAATGATAACCACGTAATCGTAGCCCAGAATGGTAGCCTGTAGCTCCTGACTGCTCACGGTGAGTTTGTCTTGGAGCAGGGCCCGGCGCAGGGGGCGCACGTCGAATACCTGCCACGGGCCGGTAGCGGCGGTACTGTTGGTGAAGGGCTTGACCATGGCCTCGTTATCGTACGAATACGTGGCGATGTTCTTGGTGAAATCGTCGGGGTTAGCCCCACCTGCCTGCTCGCCCTGTTTGCCGATGACGAAGATGTGGAGGGTTTTCTGGTCGTGCATGTCGGCCAGGTTCACGGCCAGATTCCCTACGTCATAGAAGTTGCCCGAGATACTGCGGCCCCGGCCCATATGCGCCGCCCCAAACTTAAAGAGCATAGTGGGCAATGGTTCCCCGGCTTTCTGGTAGGGCTGTAGCTCCGTCAGCAGGTTACGTTTCATCAGGTTCAGCCGGGCCTGGTGGGCACCGGGCTTACCGGACGCATTGGTCTGGTAAATGGCGACGCTGGCCAGAAAGTTATCCAGCATATCCTGCACCGCCGGGCTTTCCTGGCGCGCAATGGTGCGTAGGCTGTCGATGGTAACCGGCTGCAGCACAATCACGGTGCTGTGGTCGTACTTGCCCCTCACCATATCTGCCCGGTCGCGGGTCTGCGAAACTGCAGCCAGGCGGCGCAGGTAGCTTTTAGCCGCTTTATTTTTCACCTGATCGGCCATACCATCCAGCGTGAGGCCGGCCGTGGCCGCCCCTACCTGCTCCACGCCCACAATAGCCGTATTCTGGGACCGCAGGGCCCGGGCCAGCTCAAATTCCTCGGCCCAGCTATAGAAGGATAAGGCCATGGGGTACTTGTGCTCGAAGGCCGTGGGCAGCCCGGGTTTGGCGGCCAACTGGCTCAGGTTGCGGGCCTGGTACTTGTCGATTTCGGCTACGTACACTTTGGGTTGCAGCACCTGCGCCACCGCCTGGGTGAAGGCCGGAATCTGGGCCATGCCGTGGTCTTCACCCACCAGCACCCAGGCGCTTTTGCGAATATCCTGCTGCAGCTTTTCCCACCCCGGCCCGCTAAACTGCGCACCCGTTTGGGTGAGGCTAAACTGGTTCTGGCGCAACAGCCGCTGGAAAGTGGTATCGGTGGGGGCTTGCGCATGCGCGGCGGTGCTGAAAACTACTGCCAGCAGCAGGGAGCCGGCTCCGCGAGTAAAGCAACGCCGGAAACGGGAAGAAACGAGCATACAACCTGAAGTGTAAAAAATGAAGTGTAGCAATAGAATCCGCAAGAATACTGGCTTTCCGCCGGATTATCGGGCCAGCCGTGGAACAGAGGGGAATCCTCACCGACTGCCAGAATAGCCCGAACAGAAATCCGGACTGCGGCACCGACCGGCAAGTGGCCGCACAACTTCAGGCCCGTTTTCCGGGTTATCTTTGCGCTTTACCTCCTGACTTTTCCCGACTGACTATAATGGAACCCATTACCAAAGAAGCCGTCCTCAAGGCCCTAAGCTACGTGGAGGAGCCCGACCTGGGCAAAGACCTCGTGACGCTCAATATGATTGAGGACGTGCAGATTGACGGACGCCGCGTCTCGTTCACGGTGGTGCTCACCACCCCTGCCTGCCCCCTCAAACAGCTCATCCACGACGCCTGCGAGCGGGCCATCCACACGATGGTAGATAAGGACGCAGAAGTCGTCATCGTAATGACCTCGCGCGTGACCACCATGCGCCAGAACCGCGACTTGCTGCCCGGCGTGAAGAACATCATTGCCATTGCCTCGGGCAAGGGCGGCGTAGGCAAAAGCACCGTCACGGCCAATCTGGCCATTGCCTTGGCCAAAACCGGCGCCAAAGTAGGCCTCGTGGATGCCGATATCAGCGGCCCCAGCATGCCCCTCATGTTCGGCGTGATGAACGAGCGGCCCCACGTGTTCCAAGGCCCCGACGGCAAAAACCTCATCCAGCCCATCATTGCCCACGGCGTGAAGCTGATGAGCATCGGATTCCTAGCCCCGTCCGAGTCGGCCATTGTGTGGCGCGGCCCGATGGCTTCGTCGGCCCTCAAGCAGTTCATCACGGAAGTGGATTGGGGCGAGCTGGACTATCTGCTCCTCGACATGCCCCCCGGAACCTCCGACATCCACCTCACCATGGTGCAGACGGTGCCCGTCACCGGCTCGCTCATCGTGACCACGCCACAAAAAGTGGCTTTGGCCGACGCCGAGAAGGGTCTGCAGATGTTCCGGTTGCCGCAAATCAACGTGCCGGTGCTGGGCATTGTGGAAAACATGGCTTGGTTTACGCCTGCTGAGCTACCCGGTAATAAGTACTTCATCTTCGGCGAAGGCGGAGGCGTGGCCCTGGCCGAAAAGCACCAGGTGCCACTGCTGGGCCAGATTCCGCTGGTGCAAACTATCCGCGAAAACGGCGACCTGGGCACGCCTGCCATCCTGCAGGAAAACACGCCGGCCGCCGCCGTCTTCGCGCAGCTGGCCGAGGAGTTGGCCCGCCAAGTAAGCATCCGTAACGCCGTGGCGCCCAAAACCAACATCGTGGAAATGAAGTCGTAATGGAAACCCGGGCCTTAGGGCTGAAGCCTGGGGCTAATCAGCGGGCTTCTCGTTTTTCGCTGCATAGCCCAGGGCTTCAGCTCTGGGGCCTGCGTTTCTCCTGAACTTCTCCCCGCTCCGGCCGGTTTACCGTAGCGTCGGGCGAATGTTCTACCTTTGCTTTCGTATTGCCGACGCTGTCGGGCACTTTGCCGCCCAACCAGCGTACAACCCGTGAAATTCCCGTTATGACCGTATCGCCCACCGTGGAAACCCATCCGCTCCTGCCCCGCATCGAACAGGCCTTGGATACCATCCGGCCCTATCTGGCCGCCGACGGAGGCAACGTGCGCGTGCTGGAAATCACCGATGACATGGTGCTGCGCCTGGAGCTGCTCGGCGCCTGCGGTACCTGCCCCATGTCGCCGATGACGCTGAAAGCCGGCGTAGAGGAATCGGTGAAGAAGGCCGTGCCCGAAATCCGCGCCGTGGAGGCCATCAACCTCACGCCCATGTCGGCCCAGCCCGCCGGCCAGACCGGCCACCCTCAGTCGCCCTCGCCGGTACCTACTCCGCAGTTCTAAGCTTCTCAGGTAACGGACAGTAACGCCCCGCTCCTGCCGGTTTTCCGGTTGGGGCGGGGCGTTGTGGGTTTGAGGGAGAGGCGAGTAAAGGTAATGCTTACTTATAGCCTAAATTCAACTCTTTCATTTCAAAATAACACTGTTCACATACAAGCTTAATATTTGCAAAAACCATTGATTTATCATTCCATCCACCCTCTTTTTGCCTCACTTTTTCACATTCATCACACCAAGCCTGAAAATCTTCTTCTTCTTCTAATTCCATATTTTCGTGCGTTTCAAATGATTCTTCGAAACCCACTTTAGATGTGTGATTGAGGTGTTTACAGACAAACGCTATTCGTCTATAATCATGGACATCACACTCTATATATCTTTCTTTAATGAGTTGTGCAGATTCGGTATCAACAAATTCTTTTACAACTATAAAAACCAACAGATGCTCTGAAACGGGTCGGTAAACTCCAATACCGTCCGTAAGCTTAGCTGTAATGGCGCTTAACTCCCATGCTTCTTCCTCGCTACTTTCAAAATAGCCATCAGTCAATTTATCGAAATCGTATTTCTCACCAAACTCTCTAACACAATTCAGCTTCTCTTTTGCATCTGGTGAAATCATATCATTATCCCATGACCATTTCCATGTATTGGAATTTTTAGATAAGCTACCAACTCTTAGATATTTGAAATTGACTTCTTCTTCACCAGTCGAAAAAGTCAATAGACCAGTGGCATCATTATAGAACCAGTTCTCATATCCATCAATATCATATTCAACATTAAATACATCCTGCTTTTCTATTAACTCTTGAAGACATTCATTAGCAAATTTCGGATAGTTAATTTGACTCATTCTCGGGTCTATTAGTCGTTGATGGTTGTAGCTGATGCCTTGGTAAAGGTAATGCTTCTTGCATCAAGGATTCTGCCTCACTTACCCGCATTCCGCCGGCCCCATTACCTTTGCTGCTCCTACCATCAACCACCCTTCCCGAATGGCTAACCCCAACGACCCCGCTCTGCACTCCTGGATTGATATTGCCCCCGGCAGCGACTTTCCCATTCAGAACCTGCCGTTCGGCGTGTTTGAGACGGAGGAGCGAGGCCCGCGGCTGGGCGTGGCCATTGGCGAGTACGTGCTGGATCTGTACGCCGTGGCCCAGTTCGGCTTTTTTGAGGACCTGGAACTGGGCGCGAAGATGCCCAAGGTGTTCCGCCGCCGCTCGCTCAACCAGTTCATTGCCCTGGGCCGGCCAGTGTGGCGGGCCGTGCGCCAGCGCGTGTCGGAGCTGCTGCGCCACGACAATGCCTCCCTCCGCTCGGATGAGGTGATGCGCGAGTGCCTGCTGCGCCAGACGGAGGTGCGGATGCTGCGCCCCGTGAAGCCCCACAACTACACCGATTTCTACAGCAGCATCGAGCACGCCACCAACGTGGGCATCATGTTCCGCGACCCGGCCAACGCACTGCTGCCCAACTGGCGCCACATTCCCATCGGCTACCACGGCCGGGCCAGCAGCATCGTGGTGAGCGGCACCGATATGCGCCGGCCCAACGGCCAGCGCAAGGCCCCCGATGCCGCCGCGCCCACCTTCGGGCCGTCGCAGCAGCTGGATTTCGAGCTGGAAGTGGGCTTTATTGTGGGCCAGGGCACGCACCTTGGCGACACCGTGCCGATTCAGCATGCCGAGGACCACATCTTCGGGCTGGTGCTGTTCAACGACTGGAGCGCGCGCGACATCCAGAGCTGGGAGTACGTGCCGCTGGGGCCATTTCTGGGCAAAAGCTTCGGCAGCAGCATGTCGGCGTGGGTGGTGACGCTGGATGCGCTGGAGCCGTTCCGGGTGGCCGGACCGGTTCAGGAGCCCGAGCCGCTGCTCTACCTGCGCCAGCTGGATAAGCACAACTTCGACGTGCACCTGGAAGTGGATCTGCAGCCCGAAAACGGCCCGGCCACCACCATTTCGCGCTCCAACTTCGGGCTGATGTACTGGAGCATGGCCCAGCAGCTCACCCACCAAGCTTCCAACGGCTGCAACCTGCAGGTCGGCGACCTGTACGCTTCGGGCACCATCTCGGGCGCCACGCCCGACTCATTGGGCTCGATGCTGGAGCTGGCCTGGCGCGGCACCCGCCCCCTGCCCCTGGCCGACGGCTCGGAGCGCAGGTTCCTGCTCGACGGCGACCGGGTGACCATGCGCGGCTATTGCGAGAAGGATGGCCTGCGCATCGGTTTTGGCGAGGTAACGGGCAAGGTACTGCCGGCCCCGACGGTGTAGGCATAGTTTCTCGCGGAGGTGCGCGGAGGTCGTTCACTGCGAACCTCCGCGCACCCCTTGGGGGGGGTCAGCGAGAAAACCCGTCAGGCATTCGTGTAGGCCACGCTGAAGTGGCCGTGCCGGTGGCGCACCTTTGAGATGGAGCCGTAGTCTACATCAATCCGGAAGGCGTGGGCCAGCGGCAGACCCATACAGTGGCAGAGCAGGCTCCGGATAACGGCCGAATGACTGAACAGCAGCAGCGGCTCTTCACCAACCAAGGCTTCCTGAAAAAAATCGACGGCGCGAGTTTGCAACTGCTGAAACGTTTCGCCGCCGGGCGCGGGCACCTGCACGAAATCGGCCATCCAGGGGTTGAGTTCCGGGGCCGGTAGCGCATCCCAGGGCTGCAGCTCCCAGCGGCCGAAATCGTACTCCATCAAACGGTCATCAAGCTGAACGGGACCGGGAACCAGGGCTTCGGCCAACTGGCGGCAGCGGGTGAGCGGACTGGCCCAGGCCCGGTGCGGAGCGGCCAGCACCGGGGCCAGCCGAGCGCGCACAGCCGCCTCATCCTGCGGGTACGTGGCGGCCATGGGCACATCGGAACGGCCGTAGCAGATGCCGGCTTCAGTAGCCACGCGGGTGTGACGAATTAGGTAGATATCCATAGCGAAGAGCAGAAAAACAAGTAAATCACCACCTCAGCTACCTGCTGAGTGGCTCCCAGACAGTCGCCGGTGTAGCCGCCAATCCAGCGCTGGAAGAAGCGGGCCAGGTAAACCTTCACGAGCCAGAGCGGCAGCAGCACCAGCAGCGGCCACAGGCTGCGTAGCCACACCGCGTAAGCCAGTAGCGGCAGCAGCCCAAAGCCAAGACCAATGAGCAGTTCCGGCAGCCGCATCTTTTTGGCCACCGGCTTAGCTTTGCTGTCTTCATTGGCCCGCACGTACTCGTGGGTGAAGATGAAGGTAAGGGCAGTGGCCCGGCTCAGGGCGTGCGCCACCACCAGCAGCACGGGCAACGACCAGGGCGAAAACCCCGGCATATCTGCCAGACTTTTCAGGGCGCAGAATTTCATGGCGAGCAGCAGCCCCAGCCCGGCCGCGCCGTAAGTGCCCAGGCGGCTGTCCTTCATAATATCGAGGATACGCTGCTGGGTCCAGCCGCCTCCGAAGCCGTCACACACGTCGGCAAAGCCGTCTTCGTGGAAAGCTCCCGTCATCCAGATACTGGCTACCATACTCAGCAGCAAAGCAAGATCTACCGAAAAAAAATACTGCAGCCCCCCGAAGGCCAGGGCTGCCACCCCGCCCACCAGCCAGCCAATCAGCGGAAAGTACACGGTAGATTTGTTGAGCAGCTCCTCGGAATGGCCAATCCACCGGGGGCAGGGCACGCGGGTGTAGAACATGAGGGCCGTGAAAAACAGCTCTAGCTGCCGGCGCATCATACGGCAGGCGGGGTTACGGCCTGACTTACGCCGGCACTCTCGAACGATGCCATTTCCGTGAGAAAGCCCACCGCCGCTAGCAGCAGCGGATACGCCAGCGCGCAGCCCGTGCCCTCTCCCAGCCGCAGCCCCAGCTGTAGCAGCGGCCAGGCACCCAAATGGGCCAGCAGCCGTGCGTGCCCGGCCTCGTCGGACTGATGGCAGAATACGCAGTAGGCTAGTACCTCGGGGTGCAGCCGGGCAGCGGCCAGCAGGGCGGCCGTGGCAATGAAGCCATCTACCAGCACCACCATGCCCAAGGCGGCAGCCTGCAGCATAGCCCCGGCCATCTGTACCAGCTCGAAGCCCCCGCAAGCCGCCAGAATGTCCAACGGCTCAGTCAGATGGGCATGGGTTTCGGCGGCAGCGGCCAGCACGGCGGCTTTGTGGCGCAGCTGCGCATCATCGAGGCCGGTGCCACGACCCAGGCACTCGGCCAGCGGCAGGCCCGTGAAGCGGTGCATGAGCAGCGTGGCCGCCGACGTGTTGCCGATACCCATTTCGCCGCATCCCAGCACGTTGCAGCCAGTGGCCGCCACCTCACGCACCACGGCGGCCCCGGCCTCCAGGGCCCGGGTGCACTCCTGGGCCGTCATGGCTGGCTCGTGAAGGAAGCTACGGGTACCAGGCGCAATTTTCTGGTCGATGACGGTTGGATAATCGGCGAAGCTGCCAGCCACGCCGGCGTCTAGTATTTTCAGGGTAATACCGTGCTGGCGGCAGAACACGTTGATGGCCGCTCCGTTCTGCACAAAATTGAGCACCATCTGGTAAGTAACTTCGGGCGGATACTTGCTCACGCCTTCGCGGGCAATGCCGTGGTCGGCGGCGAATACCAGCAGGTGCGGCTGGTGCAGCGTCGGCGTTAGGGTCTGCTGAATCAGGCAGATCTGCCGGGCCAGGCCCTCCAGCTGCCCCAGCGCCCCAAGCGGCTTGGTTTTATGGTCGATTTTGTGCTGGATTGCGGGAGCCAGCGCCGGGTTGAGAGCAGGAATGGAGAACATGTCGGCGAAGGTACTAGCCACGGGGCGGGCGGGCAGCAGCGGCCCTACGTATTTCTCGCGGCCAGTTCCGCGCAAATACGGGTTTACCCGTTTCAGGAAAGGTTCCGACAACCTTACGCAGGGGGGGGAGTATTACCCAGCAGTCTTGTTATGGCCGGCCGCCTTCGTTTCTCGCGGCGCTTTTCCGGTGGGTGGCTGCAACCGGCTTTCTGTCCTTTCCCTGCTCCACAAAACCAACCTCAGTATGTTAGCTATGGATTACCGGGGCCCTAAAAGGGTCCGCGCCGTGCAAAAACCCATGCCGGAAATAAAGCACCCGCAGGATGCCATTGTGCGCGTGCTGCGCACCTGCATCTGCGGCTCCGACCTGCACCTCTACAACGGCAACGTGCCCGACACCCGCGTGGGCTCCACCTTCGGCCACGAGTTTGTGGGCGAAATCGTGGAAATCGGGGCCGATGTCACCAAAGTAAAAGTGGGCGACCGGGTACTGGTGCCCTTCAACATTGCCTGCGGCGAGTGCCACTTCTGCCGCCAGGGTATGTTTGGCAACTGCCACGAGTCGAACACCGAATCGACGGCCGTAGGAGCCATTTTCGGCTACTCGCACACGGCCGGCGGCTACAACGGCGGCCAAGCTGAATATGCCCGGGTGCCCTACGCCAACGTGGGTCCCACCATCATCCCGCCGGATATGGACCTCGACGACGCCGTGCTGCTCACCGACGTGGTGCCTACCGGTTACCAGGCCGCCGAAATGGCCGGCATTCAGACTGGCGACACGGTGGTGGTGTTCGGGGCCGGGCCCATTGGCATTGTGGCTGCCCGCTGCGCCTGGCTGTTTGGGGCCGGCCGCGTCATCATTATTGATCAGGAAGACTACCGCCTGGAGTTTGCCCGCAACTACTCCTACTGCGAGGCTTACAACTTCAAGGAAATGAATGACCCGGTGGTGTTCATCAAGAAGATAACCGACTGGATGGGCGCCGACTGCGTGATTGATGCCGTGGGCGCCGAAGCTGCTGGCAACACTATGCAGACCGTTACGGGCCGCAAGCTGCTGCTGCAGGCCGGCTCGGCTACGGCGCTGCACTGGGCCATCAACTCCGTGAAAAAAGGCGGCGTGGTGAGCATTGTGGGCGTATATGGCCCTACCGACAACTTGGTTCCGATTGGCAACATGATGAACAAGGGCCTCACCATCCGGGGCAACCAGACCTCGGTGAAGCGCCTGCTGCCGCGCCTGATCGAGCACGTGCAGAACGGCGTCCTCAACCCCAAGGGGCTGATTACGCACCGCATCCCGCTGGAAGACGTGGCTGACGGCTACCGCATGTTCTCCGCCAAGCTGGATAACTGCATCAAAACCGTGCTGATGCCCCCTACCGCCAACCAGTAACGCCTCGTCATCATGGAAAGTACTCCGAAGAACACCCCGAAAAATCCGCGCATCGACCCTAAGCAGATCAAAGGCTGGGGTATTGATGCCGACCCCAAAAACGACCCCACCTACCCCATGCGCCAGCGCATGAATGTGGGCCAGGACCCCGACAGTAAGCACCGTCCCGACCACCTCCAGCCGGAGGATACGGAAGTACTGCGCTCCATTGAGCGGCCCAATGTGTCGGCCGTGTTCGGCACGCCAGCCCCGCCAACCGGCCTGAGTGGCCTGATTCGGCGGGCCGCCTTCAAGTACAGCGAGAATGAGTACAAACACTGGCTGCCGCTGATTGTGGCCGACCGGGTAAACGTGGTGGAAGGCATCGTGGGCGACCTGGCCCACGGCAAGCTGCCCAACATCTGGGCCGAGAAAGGCTACGACATGGAGTGGAAGCACAACCGCACGGCTTTCATCACCAAGCTGGCTACCATCGGGGCCGTCACGGCCGGACTGGTAGTGTGGCTGTCCTCGGGGAAGAAAAAACCGACCAAAACGGTTAAGAAAGATTACCTGAGCCGGTTTTAACTGCCCGGTGCTTTTCTGACCATCCCTAACAAAAAAACACCTCAGCTTTCCAGCTGAGGTGTTTTTTTGTTGACAAGCCTTGTTGCCGGAAGCCTGCAGGTGCCAGCCTGCGGCCCGCTACTTCTTGCCTTTGATAATCTCCTCCACCACGGCCGGGTCGAGCAGCGTGGTGGTGTCGCCGAGGGAACTGGTTTCGCCTTCGGCTACTTTGCGCAGGATGCGCCGCATGATTTTGCCGGAGCGGGTTTTGGGCAGGCCGCTCACAATCTGAATCTTATCGGGCTTGGCGATTTTGCCGATTTCGGCCACCACCGTTTCGATGATGCTGGCTTCTACGTGGGCTTTGTCGGATTCCTTCTCGCAGGCCCCCTCGCGGCAGATGACGTAGGCGTAGATGCCCTGGCCCTTCACGTCGTGGGGGTAGCCTACCACGGCCGACTCCACCACGTTGGCGTTCTGGTTGATGGCGTTTTCAATTTCGGCCGTGCCGAAGCGGTGGCCCGATACGTTTATCACGTCATCCACGCGGCCGATGATGCGGTACAGGCCGTTGGCGTCGCGGCGGGCGCCGTCGCCGGTGAAGTAGTAGCCCGGGTACACCCCGAAGTACGTCTGCACGGCCCGCTCATGGTCGCCGTAGGTGGTGCGGATGATACCGGGCCAGCTCTGCTTGATGGCCAGGTAGCCTTCCTGGTCGTTGCCTTCGATTTCCTGGCCTTCCTGATTGAGCAGCACGGGCTGCACGCCCGGCAGCGGCAAACCGGCCCGGGCCGGTACCGAGGGCGTGATGCCCGCCAGCGCCGAAATCATGATGCCGCCGGTTTCCGTCTGCCACCACGTATCTACAATGGGGCAGCGCTCTTTGCCCACGTGGGTGTGGTACCAGTGCCAGGCTTCCTCGTTGATGGGCTCCCCCACCGAGCCCAGCACCCGCAATGAATCGAGCGAGTAGCTGAGTACGTTATCCAAAGGCGCGGCCATGAGGCTGCGGATGGCCGTGGGTGCGGTGTAGAAAATGCTGACCGAGTGCTTGTCAATCACCTCCCAGAAGCGGCCGGCATCGGGGTAGGTGGGCACGCCCTCGAACATGAGCGAGGTGCTGCCGGCCAGCAGCGGGCCGTAGAGCAGGTACGAGTGACCTGTTACCCAGCCAATATCGGCCGTGCACCAGTAGATGTCGTTTTCTTCTACCTGAAACACGTTGCGGAACGTGTAATCGGCCCACACCATGTAGCCGGCGGTGCTGTGCACCACGCCTTTGGGCTTGCCAGTGCTGCCCGAGGTATAGAGGATGAACAGTGGGTCCTCGGCGTCCATTTCTTCGGCCGGGCAGGTTTTGGCCACGCCCTCAGCTTCCTCGTGGTACCACACGTCGCGGTCGGCTTCCATCTGCACAGGCCAGCCCAGGTGCTCCACCACAATCACGCGGCGCACGGAGGGGCAGGTTTCCAGGGCCTCGTCTACCACCCGTTTCACCGGAATTTGCTTGGGGCCACGGTTCAGGCCATCAGAAGTCAGCACCACACTGGCCTGGGCATCGTTCACCCTATCGGCAATAGCAGTGGCTGAGAAGCCGGCGAAAATCACGGAATGTACCGCCCCGATGCGGGCGCAGGCCAGCACGGCAATGGCCAGTTCCGGAATCATGGGCATGTAGATGCACACCCGGTCGCCCTTCTCCACGCCGTTATTGTGCAGCACGTTGGCAAACTGGCACACCTGCTGATGCAGCTCGCGGTAAGTCAGGCGCAGGTGGCGGGTTTTGGTATCGTTAGGCTCCCAGATGAGGGCCAGCTTGTTGCCGCGCGTAGCCAGGTGGCGGTCCAGGCAGTTTTCAGTGATGTTGAGGCGGGCTCCGGCAAACCACTCGTTCTTGCCGGCGGCCATATCGGAGTTCAGCACTTTGTCCCACTTGCGGCGCCAGGTAAAGGGCGCGGCCACCGACGCCCAGAACTCTTCAGGGTGGTTGATGCTGAGATGGTAGGCTTCGTGGTAGCCTTCGATGCTACGGATGCGAGCGTGCTTGGCAGGGGTTTCGGGCATGGTTACGAAAGAGTGAAGTGGCAAAGTTGTAAAGTTTTTGGAATCAGCCCCCTTCCATCCCGGGGCAGTAGTCGAATTCGGGTTTCAGCGGGAAGCGGGTGGGTTGTCGAAGGCCTGACCAATGGCCCGCCGCTCCAGCACCTGCCGAATTTCGTCGAGGATGAGCGGGTCATCGATGGTGGAAGGTACGGTGAACGGCTCGCCGTCAGCCAGCTGACGCAGGGTTTTGCGCAGGATTTTGCCCGAGCGGGTTTTGGGCAGCCGCGCCACCACGGCCGCCTGCCGGAAGCAGGCCAGTGCCCCGATCTGCCCCCGAATCAGCTGGACCAGCTCCTGCTCCAGCTGGGGTTCATCGGGAGTCTGGCCATCTTTGAGCACTACCAAGCCTATTGGCACCTGACCGCGCAGCGCGCAGGCAATACCCAGCACGGCGCACTCGGCCACGGCCGGGTGGGCAGCCAGCAACTCTTCCATTTCGCCGGTGCTCAGGCGGTGGCCGGCCACGTTTATCACATCATCCACCCGGCCCATAATGTAGAGGTAGCCGTCCGCGTCGTGGTACCCCCCGTCGCCGGAGAAGTAATAGCCGGGAAACGTTTCGAGGTAGCTGCTGCGGAAACGGGCATCATCCTGCCAAAGGGTAGGCAGGCAGCCGGGCGGCAATGGCAGGCGCACGGCCACCAGCCCGGTGATACCACGCGGCACGGACTGGCCGGCCTCATCCAGAATCCGGACATCGTAGCCGGGCACGGGAAAGCCCGCCGAGCCGGCCTTGGGCGCAGGCATATCCGGGTAACCCACCAGCGTGGCCAGCATCGGCCAGCCCGATTCCGTCTGCCACCAGTGGTCTACCACGGGCACCCCCAGCGTACGACCCGCCCACTCGTACGTGGCGGGGTCGCACCGCTCCCCGGCCACAAACAGGTGGCGCAGGCTGCGCAGGTTATACTGCCGGGCCAGCGCGCCGGCGGCATCTTCTTTCTTGATAGCCCGAATGGCAGTGGGAGCCGTGAACAGCACCCGTACCTGATGGTCCTGCACCACGCGCCAGAAGGTGCCGGCATCGGGCGTCCGGACGGGTTTTCCCTCGAACAGCACCGTGGTGCAGCCGTGCAGCAAGGGGCCATACACACAGTAGCTGTGGCCCACGGCCCACCCAATATCCGAGGCGGCCCAGAACGTGTCGCCGGGCTGCACCCCATATATGGCGGCCATGCTGTACTTGAGGGCCACGGCGTGGCCGCCGTTGTCACGCACTACGCCTTTGGGTTTGCCCGTGGTACCGGAGGTGTAGAGGATGTAGAGCGGGTCGATGGATTCAAGGGGCACGGCGGCAACGGGCGCGGCCTGCAGCAGTGTCTGGTAGTCTGCATCGTGGGCGGCGGATAGCGCGGCTGGGCAAAAGGCGCGCTGCAGCACGACCACGGCAGCGGGCTGATGCACAGCCCGCTGCAGAGCAGCCTCCACCAGCGGCTTGTAGGGAATCACCTTGTCAAACTCCAGTCCGGCGGAGGCACAGATAATCACGCGGGGCTGGGCATCATCAATACGCACGGCCAGTTCGTGGGGCGCGAAGCCCCCAAACACCACCGAATGCACGGCCCCCAGCCGGGCGCAGGCCAGCATGGCCACCACCGCTTCGGGCATATTAGGCATGTAGATGATTACCCGGTCGCCGCGCTCCACGCCCAACTGGCGCAGGCCGCCGGCAAAACGGCTGGTCAGGTCCAGCAGCTCGCGGTAGGTATAGCGGCGCACCGTGTGGGTTACCGGCGAATCATAGATGAGGGCCACCTGGTCGGCACGGCTATTCTCCACGTGGTAATCGAGGCACAACCAACAGGTATTCAACTGCCCGCCCCGAAACCAATGGTAAAAACCGGTGGTGCTGTCCTGGCTCAGTACGGGCCGGGGCGGCGGCTGAAACCAGGCAAGCTGCCGGGCCTGCGCGTCCCAGAATTCTTCGGGGTCCTGCAGGCTGGCCGCGTGGTCGGCGGGGTAAGAGCGGGTGAGAGACATAGGCGGAGTGGGTGGGAAGGTGCGGGCAGTAACGCGGCGGAAGTCAGGTGGTGGGCAACAGCTCCCGCACTTTCTCCATGAGTTGACGGGTGCTGAAGGGCTTGGGCAGGTAGAGGTCGGCCCCGGCATCATACCCTTTCTGTACGTCGGCATCCTTGCTTTTGGCCGAGAGCATGATAACGCGGGTAGTCTGGCGGGCGGGGTGCTGGCGCAGGTGGCGGCACACCTGGTAGCCATCCACATCGGGCATCATAATATCCAGCAGCACTACATCAAAAGCTGCGTGGTCGATGGCCTCTAGGGCCTCGGTGCCGTTGCGGGCAATGCTGACCTGGTAGCCAGCCTTGCGCATCAGAAATTCCAGGGACATGACGATGTTGGGCTCGTCATCAACTATGAGAATGTGGGGAGAAGCAGGTTTCATAGCACATGGAAGGTTCAGATGGATGTTCCCGCAGAAGACGCGGAAGGTTTTTGAGTGGAAAATCCCGTCATGCTGAGCGGAGTCGAAGCATCTCTACAGCTTCGTTGCAATACTAACTGAGTAGCCCTCGGTAGAGATGCTTCGACTCCGCTCAGCATGACATGCCTTTTACTCCTCATTTTTTAATTCAAAACCGGTAGCTCGAAGGAAAACCTGGCCCCCTGCTCGGGGGCACTTTCCACCCAGATGCGGCCGGCGTGCAGTTCCACAATCTTTTTGGTGATGGCCAGGCCCAGGCCCGAGCCTTCGGGCTTGCGCATAGTCTGATGCCGGGCCTGAAAGAACTTATCAAAGATGAGCTGGTGGAACTCCGGGTCAATGCCTTTGCCATTGTCCTGCACCGTGATGCGCAGGGCCTCCGGCGAGGCCGTAGCCAATACTGCAATGCGGCCGGTACCATCGGCCCGGCACGATTTCACGGCGTTTGAGAGCAGGTTTACCAGTACCTGCATGAGCCGGTCCCGGTCGCCGGGCAGGGGCGGCAGGCCGGGCGGCACGGCCAGGTCCAAGTGAATGTGCTTGTCGCGCAGCAGCTGGCCCACGGCTTCCAGGGCGTCGGTTACCACGTCGGCCACATCTACCGGGACTTTTTCCAGCGTGGCCTTACCTGATTCGTACTTCTCCAGATCCAGCACCAGCGTAATGAGCCGGCTCAGCCGCTCCGATTCGCGGGTGATGGTGAGCAGAAACCGTTGCCGCTCTTCCTCTTCCAGATCGGGATTATCGGAGAGAATTTCGGACAAGGCCCGAATACTGGTGAGCGGGGTGCGCAGTTCGTGGGTGACGGTGTAGAGGAATTCGTCCTTATGCTGGTCGAGCTCCTGCAGCTGATCGTAGGCTTGCTGGAGCTGCTGGGTGAGCCGCTGGAGCTGCCGCTGCTGCTTCTGGAGCTGGCGGTTGGCTTCCAGCAGCTGCTGACTTTCCCTGAGAATTCCCACCACACTATCAAAGCTGATGTCCTCTACCCCTACCGAAGAGCGCAGCAGTAGCCTAGCCGAAGCCGGGCCGATGGAACCGGCCAGCAGCTTTTCGGCGTAGGCCAGCAGGCGCGGATCGGCTTGGGGCGGAGCCACTGAATCGGTGGCATGGGCTTCGGGAAAACGCTCCTGAAACGCCCGTAGCGCCTGGGTGGTGCGCTTTTTCCCGAGGAAGCCGGTGAGCAGGGCCCGCACATCGGGCAGGGCGGCGGCACTGTGCCAGCCGGTGGGTGCCTCGAAGCTGGTGCCATGCCGAAACACATCCACAAACACCTCGGCCTGCCGCTGCTCCAGCACCGAAGGCTGCCGCCCGAGCGACACGGCCACGTACAGCCCGAGGTTAAAAAACCAGCTCCAGAACAAGCCGTGCGACAAATAATCGAGCCCGGTTAGCCCGAACAACGCAAACGGCCGCAGCCAGCTCAGGCCAAACAGGCCCTGCGCCAGCAGGGTATCAGGCAGCAGATCGGGGCCGACCATAGTAGGCAGCACCAGGGTAAAGAACCACACCACAAAGCCCGCCAGAATACCGGCCGTAGCGCCTTGCCGGGTACCGCCCTTCCAGTAAAGCCCACCCAGTACTACCGGCGCAAACTGCGCCACCGCCGCAAACGATACCAGCCCGATGTTCACCAGCGGCAGCTGATGGCCCACGGCTGCATAGTACCCAAAGGCTAGCAGCAGCACCAGCACCACGGCCATCCGGCGGCTGTTGAGGGCCACCTGCCCCAGGGTGGCAAACCAGCTGGGCCCAGCGGCCCGGGCCGCGGGAATGCGCACCAGCAGCGGCATAAGCAGGTGGTTGCTCATCATCACGCTCAGGGCAATGGTTTCCACGATAATCATACTGGAGGCCGCCGACAACCCACCCAGGTAAATAAGCAGCGCCAGCCACGGGTGGCCCGCCTGCAAGGGCAGCGCCAGCACAAACGTATCGGCATCGAAGCGGCCGGTGGGGTCGAGCAGCCGGCCCCCAAACGCCAGCGGCAGCACCAGCAGGTTAATGATGATCAGGTAGAGCGGAAACAGCCACATAGCTTTGCGCAGGTGGTCCTCGTTCACGTTTTCCACCACCGATACCTGAAACTGCCGGGGTAGCAGCAGAATAGCCGTCATACTCAGCAGCAGCAGCGTAAACCACTGGCCCGGCGTGGTGCCGGCTCCGTCCAACGTAAACAGGCGGCGCAGGTCGGGCAGCGCGGCGGCCCGCTCAAACACATCAGCAAAGCCATTGAACAGGCCGTAGGTGACGAACAGGCCAGCTGCCAGAAACGCCACCAGCTTCACTAAGCTTTCCAGGGCCACGGCCAGCACCATACCCTCGTGCCGCTCGGTGGCCTCAATGGAGCGCACCCCGAAGATGATAGTAAAAAACGCCAGGGCTACCGTAGTGTAGAACGCCGAGCCGGCTGCCGCTGCCGCATCCTGCACCGGCAGGTTCAGGGACGCCACGTCGCGGGTCAGGATGTCGAAGGAAGCGGCAATGGCTTTGATCTGCAAAGAAATGTAGGGTACCACACCCAGCACGCACACCACCGTCACTAGGGCCCCCAGCCCGGCGCTTTTGCCGTAGCGGGCCGAAATGAAATCGGCAATGGAGGTAAGACGCTGGCTGCGGCAGATGCGGATGATTTTGCGCAGCACCAGCCAGGTCACCGGGGCCATAAGCGTGGGCCCCAGATAAATCCCGATGAACTCCAGCCCAAAGTGTGCGGCCCGCCCTACCGAGCCGTAGTACGTCCAGGCAGTGCAGTACACGGCCATGCTCAGGGCGTACACGTAGGGATTGCTCACCAGGCTGCGCCGCGCCGCCGACCGACGCTCCGCCGCATACGCCACCCCGAACAGCAGGACGAGGTACCCGAAGGAAAAGCCGATGACAAGCAGGGTGGGCATGCGGTGAATTTGTGAAGTGGTGAAGTGGCGAGCTGTTGAATTTGTGAAGTATGACCTGTCTGCACAGAGTGCGCAAGCAGAACGTCAATTCACTGCTTCACAATTTCACCTTAGCCAGCCATCCGGTTATCAGCACCAGCAGCGCCCAGACAACCAGCACGTAGAGGTACAGGACCGGAATGCCGGCTACGCGGCCATCGTGGTTGAACACAGCCAGGAAGGGAAAATTGAGCAGCACAGCAAACAGCACGGCCACGAACAGCAGCCGCTGGCCGCGTCGTTGCTCGGTTCGTTCCGGAGTCGGCGTAGAAGACATAGGCGTCAGGAAGAAAACTAAAAAGTGGCTACCTCATCTGCCAGGGCACTCATCTGCGAAAGATTTCGCACTACCTCTTTGAGCCAGCCCTTCCCTTTTCATACCAAAGTCCGCCGCACCAGCGGCGCAGCGGACTTTTAACGGTACCAGGCACTTGGCACCCGGTTACTAGTCCATGATGCGCACGTTGCGCACATCGCGCATGTAGGCCACCCCGATGAAGAAGCAGATCAGGGCGATGATGCAGGGGTACGCCAGCCCGATGAGGCTGCTGTGGTCTTTGGCAAAGGTGCCCTCCGGCTGGGTGGCGGCCCACACCCCAATCCAGGTGGCCACCAGCGGCACGAAGCCTCCGAAAACCCCATTGCCAATATGGTAGGGCACCGAAAGGGAAGTGTAACGTACTTTGGTGGGAAACAGCTCCACCAGGTAAGCGGCAATGGGCCCGTACACCATCGTCACGAACAGTACCAGAATAAACGTCAGCGCAATCATAGCGGGAATGTTCGGCGTCAGGGCTTTCATGACGGCAGGCACGGCTTTGCCAGCGGCATCCACGGTAGCGGGCGTAATTTCAGTGAGTGGCCCGGCAAATGCCTTGATACCATAGAACAGCGGAATGGTGAACAGCGCCCCGCAAATCATACCGGTCATAATAATGCGCTTGCGGCCAATACGGTCCGAAAGAGCCCCGAAATACACGAACAGCGGCGTGGCCAGTAGCATTGATACTACCAAAATAGTGCTGGAATCCACAAGGTCCATTTTCAGGGTGTTATTCATGAAAGAATAGGCCTGAAACTGACTGGTATAGAAGATTACGCCCTGGCCCATCGTCACCCCGAACAGGGCGATGAGCACCAGCCGGCGGTTTACAGGGTTCACGAAGGAGTCGCGCAGGGGGTTGGTGCTGGTGGTGCCGGCCGCTTTGGCCTTGGCAAACAATGGCGACTCATGCAGCTTCCGACGAATGTAGTACGAGGCAATAACCAGCAACCCCGACAGCAGGAACGGCACGCGCCAGCCCCACTCTTTAAAAGCTTCTTCACCCATTATTTTGCGGGTAATCACAATCACCGAGATACTCAGAATCAGCCCGCCTGTGGCAGTAATCTGGATAAAACTGGTGAAGTAGCCCCGCTTTTTATCGGGGGCATGCTCGGCCACGTAGGTGGCGGCTCCGCCGTACTCGCCGCCCAGCGCCAGGCCCTGCAGCAGGCGCAGCACCACCACAATCAGGGGCGCGGCAATGCCGATGGTATCGTAGCTGGGCACCAAGCCCGTCACGAAGGTGGCCCCGCCCATAATCAGCAGCGTAACTAGGAAGGTATACTTGCGCCCGATCATGTCACCGATACGGCCGAAGAACAGGGCCCCGAACGGCCGCACCACAAACCCGGCCCCAAATACAGCCAGCGCGCCCAGCAGGGAGTCTTCCAGCTTGCCCGTGGAGCCAAACAACACCGGCCCGATAATAGCGGCCAACGAGCCAAAGATGTAGAAATCGTACCACTCAATGACTGTACCCACCGAGGAAGCGGTAATCACCTGCCAGATTTTGCTGGTCGAAACGGCGTTGTTGTCGTGGGCCACGGCATCGTCGGCGACGGGAGTGCCACCCAGGGGCGTGGCGCCGGCGTAGGCGTCGCGCTGCGGTAAGTTCTGGTGCATGATGGGTGAGAAGTAAAGTGGGAAGATGAGTTATCGGTTGTGTGTTGCCAGTTGCCAACTGGCATCTGTAATGCTACAGGGCTACCTGCGTCTGGAGGGTGATTTCCGGCTTGTAGTTCACGTTGTTCACGTCCGTAAAATCGGGGCGGGCGCGGTAGTTGAGCGTGAATTTGGCGTTGTGGCCATCGACGTAGAAGTTGGCGCCGGCATCGAAGATGTTCACGTTCTTCTGCTCGCCGCTGCTGGTGCGCAGGCCCTCGTAGCCGGCCAGCAGGTGGGAGGCGTAGGGCTGCACCCGCAGTTTGGGGCCCAGCAGGCTTTTTGGCAGCAAATAGCCGGCCTGCACGTAACCTACGTTGCCGGTACCGGAGTGCGGCACAGCGTTGCCGCGGCGGGCATCGGTGCCCCAGCCGGGGTTGGCGGCCCCAATGAAGCGCACGTGGTTGGGGCCCATGTTATAGTTGTAGTACACGGCGTAGGCCGTGAAAGCGGTGCCGGTTTCCTTATTGATGGGCGTGTCAAAGAATGCGTCGACCGAGAACAGGGCAATGTCGTGCTTGTCGACCGGCACCGTATTGAAGGCGCTGGTGCCGGCCGCCGTAGTGGCGGCAATGCCCGCAGCATCCAGCACACTGTTGCTGGAGCGCGACACCATGCCGTCCTTATTGTAGAAGAAGCCGGCCCCGATGTTGAACACGCGCTTGGAACCCAGGTAGGTACCCACGTTGAACGGCAGCAGGTTGGCTTCCTGGTCCAGAAACTCATAGCTGGCGTAGCCCTGATACACATGGTTAGTGCCCTGCGGATTGTACTGCGCCGTGTTGGTACCCCGGTTCACAGCCGCGCTGCCCGTGCCCGTGGTGGTGCCCAGGCCCAGCGGCGTGCTGAACGCGCCGGTCTGGTTGGTCAGGAACGACTCGTTCACCGACAGCACGTAGTCCAGTTTGCCCACGCGGCCCTTGCCGTACACCCCAATGCCCCGCACGAACTGGTCGATGGCTTCAATGACGGGCCAGTTGGTAAGCGGCGCATCTAGCGTGAGGTAGTTGATGGTGCTGGAGCGCGTCATGCGCGAGAGGCCGTTCTGGTAGTGCATACCAGCTCCCAGGTTCAGGTACTTATTCACCTTGTACTCCACCACGGCCTCGTGCACGAACAGCTGGGGCTTTTTGCCATCCACCGTGGGGGCCGTGCCGCCGCTCACGGCCGTCTGGTTGTTGATACCGATGTGGGTGTACACCAGAAACCGCGGGTTCAGCTGCGACAGCACGATAAAGCGGGAGCGGCGCAGCGAGAAATCAATCTGATCAGACTGCGGTTTGCCGGGGGCGCGCAACGTGCCGGTGTTGTTTTCCGTGTAGCGCGTCCAGATCTGGTGCCAGGTGATGAAGCGAATGTACTTGGAGCCATCGGGCGAGATATTCACCTTCATGCCCGGCCCGTACGGAGCTGATTCCGTGGGAGGCGGAGCGGGAGCTGCCACCACCGGAACCGGCGCGGCGGGCGGCGGAGCCGGAGTCTCGGCGGGGGGCGGGGGGGTTACCTGGGCGGAGGCACCGGCGGCAGCCAGCAGCGCGCTTAAGGTGAGGGCGTAACGGGCTTTTTGCATGAGTGGGGTGGAAATCTGGGGAGTGGGAAGGTCAGCGAAAACCCCGCCGCCGCTGCCAGGGCGACGAAGTAGTAGCCCAAGTAGAAAAATCCCTGCCGCTACGCCACATTCCAACTATACTTCCGCTAAGCAGGTATAGCCTTACCCCTGTTTAAACCGTTCCCACTTGATCATCATGTATTTATCACCTAGCTCCGTTACCACCAACCCCGCTCCTTTCAGGTTTTCGGGCTTCTGAAAGAATTCTGCCAGTTCCTTTTGGTTCAGGATTTTATAGGTCGGGTGATACTCCGTCTGGCGCGGGGCCTTCATCCCGTACTTCTTCACCCAGTTCATTACCGATACATGGCTCACGCCCAGCAGGCGCTCAATTTCGCGGTAGCTCACGCCTTCCACGTACAGTTGCAATGCCTTAATTACGTAGTAGGGACTGGTTTCCTTGCCCGTTTTGGCCACCGAGTAGTGGTAGCCGCAATTCTTGCACTTGAACCGCTGCCGCCCGCCTACCACGCCGCTTTTGGTGGCTTCCATCGATTCGCACTTGGGACAACGCAGCTGGGACATGCAATGGTGAGTAAGGACTTACAGACAACCTATAGGTAATTAGTAAAGATATAGCATTTTAGCAAATATTACTTTGTCTCCCATACTCAACGCACAAGCATGAGGGCAATAAAGCATCGTCGCGGCACCTACTACCGGGATTACAAGAAGTTACGAGGCGGCAAGCGGCATCTGAGGCGGCTCCAGGCCGAAAGCACCTGGGTAGCCCCTTTCTCTATTGACACCCTGCTGGAGCATCAGTACTACTATGAAAAGCTGGGCTTGCACCCGTGGCACTGGCACCACCGGCAGCCGCCGAAGCAGGTGCGGCAACTGGCGACCCAGCATCTGCTTACGACCTTCTTCGTGTGGCAACCGGCCTTGGCTGCGCTAGCCGAACCAGTGTATACCGCCATATGGCTGGTAGAGCCGGAATTCGCACATAGCTCCCAGGTAGTAGCGGGAATCGGTGCAAGGGCAAACTACTACCGCACACTATTCGGAGAACCTGCCCCCGAAGGCCCACCCCTGCCGGCGGAATACTGGGAACTACCCGGCGCGGATAAGCTGACGTGGCAGACGTACCCCTGGGAAATACTGGTGGATTCGTTTGATTACCCCGACGGCTGGCCCGCCTGGGCCCTCGAAAAACCGCACAATCTCTATCAACCTGAGGATAACGACGAGTACCTGCTGGTACAAACCGGCTGGGTATGGGTGGGGCAGCTGGCCTGAGGTGTCTGGATAAGTGGATAGAACGTTATGCGTGGTCATCTCAGAAAACGGAATAAATGGCACGTTAAGGAATTTGACCAATGGGTAGGCCCAAAACTCAAGCGGTCAACTTGGCTACGATGGCTTTATGATAACTGTGGATAACGACGCCCAGATGGCGCAAATATTTGCAGAGGGTGACTTTGGAGATGCGCAGACGCTGGGCAATCTCATTGACACTCAGTTTCTGTTCCTTATAGATCTTCTCGGCCACAATGGCCGTGCGCTCGGCTTCTTCCGATAGTCTCCGTCGGCGGCCCCCAACGCGGCACGGCGCCCGAGCGGCTGCTAAGCTGACGTAGGTCCGTTCCTGGATGAGCTCTCGCTCGAATTCGGCCAGCGAGGCAAACAGGTTAAACACAAGCCGTCTCTGGGCGGAGGTCGTGTTAATGGCATCTGTAAGCGAGGCCAGCCCTACCCTTTAGAGTATGTTTGGGAATGTAAAAAGAACGTCACGCTTCATCTGGCGGCCGCCTGTCAAAGCATGACGGAAACGACATTTTCATAAATCCCTAAACACGCTCTTAAACTCCAGCTCGGCTACCATGCCCAGCGGGTGCTTGAGTGGGCGCCCCAGCCGATCTAGTTTATAGATATACACGGTCCGCCCTTTGCGCAAACTGGCCAGCAGGCGAGTGGCGTTACTACTTAACCAGTTGTCCCGATGCCACGGCCGTGCTCATCCGGGCTATTTGCCGCCACTGAACCATCGAAAACAGCCTGCATTGGGTGCTAGACTTCGCCTTCCACGAGAATGAGGCCCGCAGCCGCGACCGGGTAGCGACCTGAAACTTCGCTGTCTTGCACAAACTGGCTTTCAACTTCTTGCAGCAAGGAAAACCCCGAAAGTCTGCGAGCCCAACGACGTAACGCGGGCTGGAACGATAACTACATGACCCACCTCTTGACCTGCGCCCGACGAAACTGTCAACTTATTCAGGACAAGACAGTCGGTGAGGATGAGCAGGGACGGCACCATGAGCAGCAGCGGCAGCAACATGAAACGTTAGGCAAAGCCCCTGCTCGGCCCGGCCCGCACTATGCTGAATGTTAGTTGGCGGGCTGATTTCCGTCATGGGAGCTGGCATCAGGACCGGCAATCTTGCAGCAGCTTCACCTTCTCCCTTGTCTCATGGATGTCAGTCTGCAATTTCTCGGTGCCGCCCACTGCGTCACGGGGTCCAAGTACCTGCTCACCCTCGATGGCAGTGGCGACATGCCCGGTGCGCCCGGCGGCCGGCGCCAGGTGCTCATCGATTGCGGCCTGTTTCAGGGGCTGAAGGAGCTACGGCTGCGCAACCGGGAAAGTTTGCCCTTCGACCCGGCCGGGCTGGCGGCCGTGGTGCTCACCCACGCCCACATCGACCACAGTGGCTACTTGCCCAAGCTGGTGCGCGACGGGTTCCGGGGCCGCATCTTCTGCACTGAGCCCACCGCCGACCTGCTCAGCATCATGCTTCTCGACTCGGCCAAGCTGCAGGAAGAGGAAGCGGCCTTCGCCAACAGGAAAGGCTACTCCAAGCATCACCCTGCCCAGCCCCTCTACACCCAGGCCGATGTGCAGCAGGTGCTGCCGCTGGTGGAAAGCGTGGCCTACGACGCCCCCCTTACTTTCCTCGAGGGTTCCCTCACGCTCACGTTCCGCGAGGCCGGCCACATCCTGGGCTCGGCCATTGCGGAGCTGGGCGTGCAGGGCACCACCCAGCGCAAGCAGCTGGTATTCAGCGGCGACCTGGGCCGCTACGACAACCCCGTGATGCACGACCCGGCGGCCATAGGGCAGGCCGATGTACTGCTGGTGGAATCCACGTACGGCAACCGCGAAACGCGCATCGAAGACCCCGAGGCCGAACTGGCGCGGGTGGTGAACGAGGCTCTGGGCCGGGGCGGCGTGCTGCTAGTGGCGGCCTTTGCCGTAGGCCGCACCCAAACGTTGCTCTACTACCTCAAAAACCTGCGCGCCGAGGGCCGCGTGCCTCAGGTGCCGGTGTACGTGGACAGCCCCATGGGTATTCGGGTGTCGGATTTGTACCCGCGCCACCCGGCGGCGCACCGGCTGGGTCACGGCAACGTGTTCGACTTTCCGGGGCTGCACTTCGTCACGGAAGCCCCGGACTCGAAAGCGCTTAATGATAAAGCCGGCCAGGCCATCATCATCTCGGCCAGCGGCATGTGCACCGGCGGGCGCATCGTGCATCACCTCTACCACCGCCTGCCCCGCCCCCAGGACACGCTGCTGCTCATCGGCTACCAGGCCGAAGGCACCCGCGGCCGCCGCCTGCAGGACGGCGAGTCGGAGGTGAAGATGTTTGGCGAGCTGGTGCCGGTGCGCTGCCACGTCGAGCACCTAGACGGCTTCTCGGCCCACGCCGACCGTGGAGAGCTGCTGCGCTGGCTAAGCAACTTCCAGCAGCCGCCCAAGCGCACCTTCGTGGTGCACGGCGAGCCGGAAGCCGCCGGAGCCCTGGCCGAAACGCTGCGCCAGGAGCACCACTGGCCCAACGTGAAAGTACCCGACTACCTGGAAGCCGCCCGGTTATTCGAGGGCATCTAGCAAGACCATTCCGCCCGCATTAACCCTGATGCGACTCCCTAGCTTTCGACTTGGATTGTATGAAAACGTCCGTCTTATCCTGGCTATTGGCTTGCCTGAGCTTCACCGCCGGGCAGGCCCAAACCCCGCCCATAGCCCCGCCGCACCCCTTGCCGGCGGCCGGCCTGCTGGTGATTTCGCACGTCAATATAGTGGACGTGGTGCGCGAGTACGTGCTGGAAGACCGTACGGTGGTGGTGCGCGACGGCTGCATTGAGTCGGTGGGCAAGCAGGCGCCGACGGGGCGGGCGGTGCAGCGCCTTAACGGCCGCGGCCTGTACCTGGTGCCGGGCCTCTGGGACAGCCGCGTGTGCGTGCTTGATGCCGCCGCCGACGTGCAAGCCCTGCCGCTATACGTAGCTTACGGCATCACCAGCATCCGCGACCAGAGCACCGGGCGGCCCCGCGCTGAGCTGCTGGCTATAGTGCGCGCCCTGGAAAGCGGCCAGCAATCCAGCCCCCGCATCGAGCTGGCCGGGGGCGTGGTGGATGGCCCGAACGGGGCCGGCCGGCACCGGGCCGCCACCCGCGCAGAAGGCCGCGCCCAGGCCGAGGCGCTGTTGCAAGAGGGCTGGCGCGGGCTCACGACCACCGTGCAGCTCCCGCGCGAGGCCTATCTGGGGGTAGCGGAAGCCGCCCGTACCTGGCACGTTCCGTTGGTGGGGCCCATCCCCGAAGCAGTGCTGGCCCTGGAAGCCGCCTCAGCCGGGCACCGCTGGATAGAGGGTACCGATAAGCTGCTGCTGGGCTGCTCTACCCGCGAAGAGGAACTGGCGGCGGCGCGTGCCCACTCCCTGGCAGGCTCCCAGCCGCTGGGTGATCTGCCGGCCCGGATTGCGGGACAGCAGAAAGCCATTGCGGCCTCTTTCAGCCTGGCGCGCTGCCAGGTGCTGGGCCAGGCGCTGGCCCGGCAGCAAACCGTAGTGATACCGATGCTGCTAACCGGCGCCGCGCAACAACACCGGGACCTTACTCCCAACGATGCGCGCCTGCGCTACGTGCCCGCCGCCGTGCGCCAGCAGTGGGCGGCCGCCGAGGCCCGCCGCCCCGCCGAGGCGGCCCACGCCATCGACTCTTTGCGGCGCCGGATGGTGGCGGAGTTTCAGCGGCTGGGCGTGCCGCTGATGGCCGGATCCGGCGCGGGTGGGCCGGTACCCTACGTCTTTCACGGCGCAAGTCTGCTCGATGAGTTGGATTGCCTGGTGGCCGCCGGCCTTAGCCCCGGCCAGGCCCTGCAGGCGGCTACCGTTGTGCCCGCCATAGCCGCTGGCCACCGCTTCGACCTAGGCCAGATTGCGCCCGACTACCACGCCGACCTGCTGCTGCTCGAAGGCAACCCGCTGGAGGATATCCGCAACCTGCGCCGGGTGCGGGCCGTGGTGCTGCGCGGCCGGGTGCTCAACCAGAGCGCGCTGGCCGCGCTGGCCGCCGACGCCGCACGGTCCGCGCAGCTCGCCCGACCCGAACCGGCAGCGTCGACTCACTAGCGTATTTGGGGAGTTGTCGTGCTGAACTTGCCGAAGCGCGACAACTCTCAGGATATACTCTGAGCTGCTACTCATTCTCTCTACCATGACCCGGCACCTGAGCCTGACGCTGATCAAGACGCTGCACACACTGATCTGGCTGTTTTTCAACGGCGTCATTTTCTACATGCTGTACGCGGCGGTAGCGGGCCGGCTCGACTGGCGGCTGTGGCTGGGCTACGGTCTGATTGCGACGGAAGGGCTGGTGCTGCTGCTGTTCCGGTTGAGGTGCCCGCTCACGGTGCTGGCCCGCCGCTACTCCAGCTCCCTGGCCGACAATTTCGACATCTACTTGCCCAATTGGCTGGCCAGGTATAATCAGCGCATCTACTCCGGCATCGTGCTGCTTATCCTGCTCATCACGGCTTACCAGCTGGTGCAACAGTAGGGCTATGGCACCAGCGCCGCAGGGCACTCCAACCGCGGATCGGCAAGCACAAAAACTTATACAAATTATTGATTGTCAATTTTCTAATTCGCGCTATCTGCTCTTTTCCTCTCGCTCTTGCTGTTTGCTTCACTTATGAAAACGACCACCAAAGTATGGCTGACGGCCGCCACACTGGGAGCGGCGGGAGCGGCCGTGCTGGTAAGTCGGGCGCTGGCCGCCCGGCAGCTGCGCCAGGATGTACGCGACTTGTTTGCCGGCGTCATCGACGCCGCGCCGCGCCACTACCACGAAGCCCAACTAATCGGGCTGCCGGCCCCGGTGCAGCGCTACTTCCGCCGGGTGCTGCCCGACGGCCAGCCCTACCTGCGCGGCGTCCGGCTGCGCCACACCGGCCAGTTCAAAACCGACCTCGATAAAGGCTGGGTTGACATAGCAGGCGAACAGTACATCATGGCCGACCCGCCCGCTTTCATCTGGCAGGGCACCAGCCGCCAGTTTACGGCCCGCGACGAGTTCGTGGATGGCCACGGCCGCCTGCGGGTGCGTCTGCTGGGAGCCGTGCCGATAGTGGATGGCACCGGCCCGCACTTCGACCAGGGCGAGCTGCTGCGCTGGCTGAGCGAATGCGCCTTCCTGCCCACGGCACTGCTGCCCTCCGAACGGCTGCAGTGGTCGGCCATAGACGAGCACTCAGCCCGCCTCACCCTCACGTACGGCGGCCAGACGCTGCAATACCTGTTCAGCTTTGACCACCAGGGTGAACTGGTGCAGTGCGAAACCCAGCGCTATCAAGGCGAAAACCAGCTGCTGCCGTGGCGGGGCCGGTTTAGTGACTACCAGCAGCTGCACGGCGTGCGGGTGCCCACGCTGCTGGAAGGCATGTGGGTGTTGGATGGACAGGAGCGCCCCTACGCCCGCTTCACGGTGCAGGAACTGCACTACGAGCCGCTGGAGCCATTTTAGCCGCCTTATGGTCCACGACTGGGGGTAGCTACCGCATCAGCTTCCCTTTTCCCTGCTGCTTCTTACCCATTGCCATGCCTGCTGTTGCTGCTCCTGTCCCGAAACCTAACACCGCCGCGCGCAGTGCCGGGCGGGCGGAACGGCGGTTTCTGGCCGGGCCGCGCAGCCGCCGTAGCGAGATGCGCTTTCTCTGGACCGTGCTACACGAGTTTCTACGCGGATTTCGGGCGCTGCACTTCGTGGGGCCGTGCGTATCGGTTTTTGGGTCGGCGCGGGTGGCAGCGGGCTCGCCCTACTACGAGCTGGCCCGGCAGCTAGGCGCGGGCCTGAGCCGGCAGGGCTTCACGGTGCTGACCGGCGGCGGGCCGGGCATTATGGAGGCCGCCAACCGCGGTGCGCGCGAGGCAGGCGGGCTGTCGGTGGGCTGCAACATCGTGCTGGACCAGGAGCAGCGGCCCAATGCCTACCTCGACAAGTGGCTCGCCTGCCACTATTTTTTCGTGCGCAAGGTGCTGCTGGTCAAATATTCCTACGCCTTCATCATCATGCCCGGCGGTATTGGCACGCTGGATGAGCTGTTCGAGGCCCTGACCCTGATCCAGACCCGCAAGATTCAGAACTTCCCGGTGGTGGTAGTGGGGCGTGACTACTGGCAGCCGCTGCCGGCGCTGCTGGCCCGCCTGGAGGCGCAGGGCATGGTAGCGCCCACTGATCTGCAGCTGCTCACCTACACTGATTCGGTAGAGGAAGCCCTGGCCCACATCGAGCAGCACGCCGTGCTCAAATTTCAACTGACCGCCACCCACCGCCCCCGCCGCTGGTGGTGGTTTTGGGAGTGACGATTAAGAAAAATGAATGTCAAAAGGACGTCATTCTGAGTGAGACAGTGTCGTGGTGAGTTCGGCGCAGTATCTCTCCCGCCAAACTGACCCCAGCACCAGCCGGATGCTGCAAACACCTAACCCACCGGCGTTTTCTGCACTTATATCCATCCTATGACTGCTCCGGCTGCCATCCGTCTTGTTTGCTGCTGTTTTGGCTTGGCCCTGGCCGGGCAGTGGTGTGGATCAGTGCAGCAGCAGCAGCAGCAGCCTATGCCGGTTGCGCAGGCGCTGGCCGGTGCCCCCGCTCGTCCGCAACCACTCGTAGCGGACCAGATACGGCAGCTGCTGGATACGGCAGTGGTGCCCGGGGCCGAAGCGCGCCTGGGGCTGCAGGCCGGCCCCGATGTGCGGGCATTTTACGGTGCCGACTTTATCCCTGCCTGGACTTTGGCCACTGATTCGGTGACGGCTGATGCCCGGGCGGCCCTGGCCCAGCTGGCCCGTGCCCTGGAACACGGCCTGCGCCCGACTGACTACCATTGGCCGCGCCTGCAGGCCCTACGCGACTCGTTGCGGCGGCCCGCGCTGCCGGCCCAACACGTCCGGCAGCAAGCATTGCTGGACGTATACCTGAGCGACGCCACCCTGCGCTTTATGCGCGACCTGAGCCGGGGCCGGTTGCAGCCGTACGCGTGGTCGGGGGCGGAGAAAGCAGCCGGGCGGGCGTGGCGGCCGGCGCCAGTACTGCGGGCGGCCCTGGGCGGTGGCGCGGTGCCAGCGGCTATGGTAGCCGGCCAGCCCCGCCACCGCGAGTACCGGCAGCTCCAGCAGGCCCTGGCCCACTGGCTGACCCTGCCCGCGCCTGCTGATTCGGTGGCCGGGCGACAGGCCCAGTATGAGCAGGCGGCCCTGAATCTGGAACGGTGGCGCTGGGATGCCCTGCCCGGCGACTCCAGCTACATTCTTATCAATATCCCAGCCTATGAGCTGCTGGTGGTGGTGCACGACTCGGTGGTGCGCCGCCACCGCGTGATTGTGGGGCAGCCCCGCACGCCCACGTCTACGCTCAGCAGCCGCCTCACGCACTTCACCCTGGCCCCCGACTGGCACGTGCCCCGCTCCATTGCCACCAAGGAAATCCTGCCCCGCCTGAAAGTCGATGCCGGCTACCTGGCCCGTAACAACTACTCGCTCTACGACGCTGGTGGCCGGTATCTGGACCCCTACCGCGTGAACTGGACGGCGGTTACGGCCCAGAACTTCCGCTTCACCATCCGGCAGTCGGCGGGCTGCGACAATGCCCTGGGTAACATCGTATTCCGCTTCGCCAATCCGTATTCGGTGTATCTGCACGACACGCCCATGCGGCAGTTTTTTGAGCGGCCCGACCGCGCTATGAGCCACGGCTGCATGCGCCTGCAGGAGCCGCTGGCGCTGGCTGCCTACCTGCTGCGCCGCGAGGGCCGCCCGGTGCACCTGCCCGGCGAGGCCGAGTGCGCCCGCCAGCCCACGCCCCGCGACGTTCGCCTACGCCGCCCGATGCCACTGTACGTGCGCTACGCCACCTGCACCGCCGAGCACGGCCACCTACAGTTTTTCCCCGACGTGTACCGCCGCGACGAGCCCCTGCGCCGCGCCCTGTTCGGCCCCCGCTCGTAGCGTTTTTCTGGCGGCCCACGCTTGCCGATTGCTTGTCGCCGACGCAGGGGCAGGGAATTTACATGACAAAAGTCACCCGGCAAACAGATGCTTATCAGGGCATTATATATTCATTATTCTGAATTTTGGAGCAGTTATTTCATTCACCGCAAGCCTGTGGGCTCGCTCAACTTTCCCTCGCCATGGTCACTCCCACTCTCATGTTCACGGTGCTGCTGCTGGCTACGCTGGCTGTATTCAGTGCCTATCTGCGCGGCACCAATCAGCACCCCGCCGCCTAGTGCCGCTGAGCGCCGGGGCAGCCCGCTGCCAGGCGGCGGGCCGACTTCGGTTGCCGCACACCTTTCTCTCATTTCTTCCCTCATTCACCATGCTAGCTACTGCCACCTTCACGCCGCCCGCTAACGCGGAATCTTTGGCCGACGCGGACATTACGGCCGCTGTCGAGATGCTATTTCTCACCCGCAAAGGGGTGACTTCGCACCTGATTGATGTCGTCACGAAAGACGGCATCGTGGAGCTGAGCGGCAGCACCGACAGCCTGCTCTCGCGGCAACGGGCCGAGGACATTGCGCTGGCCGTGCGCGGCGTGCGCGGCGTCATCAACGAGCTGACCGTGAACACGCCCGACCTGCCCGATACCGCCGTGCACAGCGCCGTGGCCAGCGCCCTCGCCGACGACCCCGCCACCAGCGACTATAACGTGCGCTGCTACGTGCAGGCCGGAACAGTGCGGCTGGTGGGTACTGTGCAGTCGTGGGCGGAAAAGCAGCTGGTGCTGCGCGTGGTGGAAGGCGTGCGTGGCGTGCACGAAATCAACGCCGACCGGCTGGTAAGCCGCGGGGCCGAGGTGTTAAATTCCGACGAGGATATCACTATCCAGATCCGGGAGCTGCTCGACTGGGACATTCGGGTGAACAGTGCGCTGGTGCAGGTACGCACCGCTCAACAGGTGGTGCACCTGTCGGGCACGGTGGGCTCAGCCGCCGAAAAGGCCCGCATCATAGCCACTGCCTATCAGGCCGGTGCGGAGCACGTTGATGCCCGTGACTTGTTTGTGGCGGCCTGGGCGCTGGGCCCAGAACTGCGCCGCGACAAATTCGCTCCCAAAGCCGACACCGATATTGCGCAAGCCGTGCGCGACGCGCTGCGCCTTGACCCACGGGTGCAGGCCTTTGCTCCTCTGGTGCAGGTACACGATGGCACCGTGACGCTGGCTGGGAGCGTGAGCAACCTTCGGGCCCGCCAGGTAGCCGAGCAGGATGCCCGCCTTGTGGTGGGCGTCTGCGATGTGCACAACCTGCTGAAGGTGCGCGCCGAGCGCACTTCTCCCGACGCCGACATTCAGGCCACCATCGTAGATGCACTGGCCCGCGACCCGTACCTGGGGCACTACTCGTTTGTGGTGAACGTGCAGCACGGCAAGGCCACACTCTACGGACAGGTTGGCAGCCATTTTGAGCAAGCCCAGGCCGGCGACATTGCGGCCGGCGTGAACGAGGTGGTGGAAGTGGAAAACCGACTCAGCTTGCCCGGCCAGCCTAACCCCACCGAGATGCTGCCGCTGGAAAACGCCGCACCCGGTGCCCCGTCCGGGGTTCTCTCCGACCACACGTTGGCCGAAAACATTCGGCGGCGCTGCTACTGGTCGGCAACGCTGCATGCTCAGGAAATAGAGATACAGGCAGAAAAGGGCCGCGTGACGCTCTTGGGCACCGTGCACACCTGGCTGGACCGCCGACAGGCCGCTCAGGAAGCCTACGAAGCCGGGGCCCGCGACGTGAACAATCATCTGCGCGTGACATCAGCGGCCTACGTCGGCTAGTGCCTTTTCAACCTTAGCCGATGAAATCCTACGCGCAAAAATTTTCTCGGGGCCTGCCCCGCTACGATGGCATAGGCAGTACTATTTCGGCGCTTTCCATTAGCCCCGACACGCTGCGGGCCGCGCAGGACGCCGACGCGCTGTTAGCCAGAGAGTGGGAACAGGAGTTTCTGCCCACCCCACCGGTCCGGCCGTCGCGGCCGGTGCCCGCGGCCGCTTGGCCTTACTGATGTCAATGTTCATCCCTATTTCCTTTCTGCCATGAGTACTTCGCTGGTTGTCCTCACCGATTTTTTTGCCGTCTCGAATCGGGCCCTTTCCTACGCTGCCGGGCTGGC
The DNA here is from genome assembly GCF_000576555.1 of Hymenobacter swuensis DY53. Taxonomy (NCBI): domain Bacteria; kingdom Pseudomonadati; phylum Bacteroidota; class Cytophagia; order Cytophagales; family Hymenobacteraceae; genus Hymenobacter; species Hymenobacter swuensis. Next base: position 2,222,822 of record NZ_CP007145.1, on the reverse strand, counting down.
TGTGCCCCTGCACGCCCATCTGGTACTCCTGCACGTGCGCCACGACGGCCTGCTGGCACCCGACGAATACCGCAGCCGCCACACCCCATCAGCCGAACGCCGCACCGACCGTGCGCTGCTGAAGCTGGCCGCCGAGCAGCCCGTGCCCACCGACGTAGACGTGTCGGAGCAGTACCTGCCTGATGCCGTGCAGGAAGCCGTAGACCGGCACCAGCCGCTGCTGCTGGTGTTGGGCCGCCCCGGCTCGGCCACCGCCCCCGAGGAAATCGTGGTGAGCACCGCCATGGATTTGCTGCGCCACGCGCCGCACCCGCTGCTGATTGTACCCACCGTGGGCTGGGACTCGTTTCCGCCCCGGCGCCTGCTGCTGGCCGTCGATGGACAGTCGTTCCGCCTCGTTGAGCACCAGGATGTGCTGCGCCAGCTGCTGCAGGCTACGCAGGGCACCCTTGAGGTGCTGCACATCACGGACGATGAGCACGCCCGGCCCGGCACCGCAGCGGTGCTGGCCACCGTGCGGGAAAATGACCTAGCCGATGCGCTAACGGAAACCAGCGTTACGGAACTCTACCAGCCGACTGTTACGGGCGGCGTTCTGCAGGAAGCTGCCCGCCGCGAAGCCGACCTAGTGGTGGTGGTGGCCCGTCGTCACAGCCTGCTCGGCGGCCTATTCCACCGCAGCATTACGGCCCAGCTCATCCAGGAAAGCCCGATTCCGGTGCTGGTGCTGCCGGCTGAGGGTTAGGTGGAGGAGTACGGATTGTAATTGAGGAGAAAAGAACGTCATGCTGAGCGCAATCGAAGCATCTCTACCGCTTCGCTGCCAAAGTAATTTGATTACCACTGCGGGAGAAATGCTTCGATTGCGCTCAGCATGACGTGCCTGGATACCTCTATACCCAACCAACCTCCAGCGCAGACACTTCCTTCCAATCCCCCCCTTCCCCATGCTACCTTCCATCGTCGTACTCACCAACCTGACGCCGGCTGCCGAGCAGGCGGCCCGCTACGCGGCCGTGCTGGGGCAGCCGGTGCACGCCCAATTGCGCCTGCTCCACCTCTACCACGACCCCATACTGGACCCCGAACTGGCCACCATCACCACCGCCCAGGCCGTGCGCAGCCAGGCCGAAACGCTCAGCCGGCTGGAGGCTATGGGGCGGCGTCTGCCGGCTCCCAGCGAGGCACTGCTATCGGTGCAGGGCGCGTTTGAGGCGGTGGAAGACGTTGCGCGCCGTTACCAGCCGCTGCTGCTGGCTATGGGCCTGAGTTCTGAGCACGACCTCTTCGATAACCTGCTGCGCAACCAGGCGCTGCCCGTGCTACGCGCCACCCACCGCCCGCTGCTGCTGGTGCCCGAAGGTGCGGCGCTGCTGGCAGCGCCGCCGCGCCGCGTGGCCGTGGCCGTTGATGCGGAGCCTTTCGTGCCCAACCCGGCAGCCCGTGCAGTAGCACCGCTGCTGGCGGCCTGGCCAGCGACCTATACCGTGGTGCATGTAGCCACTGAGCACGAGCAGGAAGCCTTTCCGGGGCAGCACGCCCTGGGCAATGTGCACCAGAGCGGCCTGCTCCCCCCGGCCACGCGCCCCGAGCTGTGCGAGTCCCGGCACCTGGCTCCCGCCGACGGCATCCTGCAGGCCGTAAACGATGTGCAGGCCGATCTGCTAGTACTGATTACCCGGCCCCGCAGCTTCTTGGGGCGGCTTTTTCACCATAGCGTCACGGCCCAGGTGCTGCGCCGCAGCCGCGTGCCGGTGCTGCTGCTGCCCGCCGAAGCGCCCGAGCTGCCCGGCTGGATGCCGCATCTGAGCTGAGTGCCCCGATCCGCCGCCGCAGGCGTCCGGCCGGGATGTAACAACGTCAGCACGCGGCAACCAGTGTTTCCACTCACTTTCTCTCTTGCTCTGCTATGAAACCCAGCCTGGTTGTCCTCACCGATTTTTCGCCTGCCGCGGAGCGGGCCCGCGCGTATGCGGCGGCCCTGGCCGGTCCGCTCGGAGCCGAGCTGCACCTAGTGCACGTAGTAGCGCCGCTGCCGCCTATTCCCACCGAATCGGGGGTGATGCTGATGCCGCCCACCGATGCCCGCTACGTACAGGAAACCCGGCAGTCGTTGGCGCAGGTGGCCGCCGGGCTGCCGGTGTCGGCCACGGCCGAGCTGCTGGAAACCACGTGGGATGCGGCTATTGAGCAGGCAATTGAGCAGTACCGTCCCCAGCTAATCGTTGCCGGCCTCTCGGCTACCCACGGCTGGCTCGATGAGTGGCTCAGTAACCGCACCCGGTCGCTGGCCCACCAAACCGGCTGCCCGCTACTACTGGTGCCCGAATCGCTGCCGGCCACAGCCCTACACCCACCCAGACGCATTGCGCTGGCCGTGGAAGACCAGAATTTTCGGCTTTCCCCGGCCGCCGTTGGCCTGGCCCCGCTGCTTGACACACTGGCCGCCGACCTGGTAACGGTATGCGTGCTGCCCCACGAAGAACGCGCCGGCGGCTGGGAAGGCCTGCGGGCCGTGCAGCACTGCGGCCTCGGCAACGCCGCCATCCGCAGCGGCCTGCACAAAGTAGACAGCACCCTGCCGGCCAGCGGCATTCTGCAAGGCGTGCGTGAGCTACAGGCCGATACACTGGCTTTGCTCGACCAGGACCACGGCTGGCTGCACCAGGTATTCGTCGGCAGCGTCATCGGCTACGTGCTGCGCCATACGCCGGTACCCGTACTGCTGCTGCCCGCCGCGCCAGTTCCCCCGGTTGATTGAACCGTCGGCGCATAGCAGGTAAGCTTACCACGCCGTTTCGAAACAGCAAACGGCTCGTCATTTACTCTCCGGCTACATGCCCCTCACCTTCGTTGTTCTGGCAGGTTTCTATCCTGCTGCCCACCGCGCCGTGCAGTATGCCGATGGGCTGGTCCAACCCCTGCGCGGCGAGCTGGGACTGCTCCACGTCAATCGGGCCTCCCTCTACGCCCCCTACGCACTGATGGGTGAAGCCCTGCATGCGGAGGAGCTAGCGCGCTAGGTCCAGGACATTGCCGCCCACCTAGTACTGGTGCTGGCCCGCCAGCGCAGCTACGTCGGCGAACTGTTCCATCGCAACGTAACGGCTCAGTTGATGGCTGATTGCCCCGTGCCACTGCTGGTACTGCCCACCACCGAAGTCCCCTTGCACCCCGCAACAGCCCCCTACAGGGTGCCAGGGCTGGCCGCTGAGACACACCATTTTCAACCGAATACCTGCCAAATAGCCACTCAAAAAGCAGCCGCATGGCGGCGGCAGATTGGCGGGGAACACCCTGGCGAATCTGGCGCTGCTATTTGTTTTGGAATCCAATCTGCAGCCAGAGTTAGGGCTAGCTCCCCTGCTTAAACCAGGGATTAGGAGTGGTTGGCAGGCAGCAGAACGACACTAAAACTAGAACCCCCTCTCCTTTTTAGAAGAAGTTGAGGGTAAGGCGACTACAGCATCCATACAACAACTGTCTCCATGCCAGCAGCTTTCTTCCCCACCGATACGCTCACCGATGACGCCGTAGCCGCGTCAAGAGCAGCGCACGGCCCCAACCTGCTGAACACGCAGCCCGGCAGCAGCCTGCTCACAACGCTGCGCGACATCGTGACGGAGCCCATGTTTGTGCTGCTGCTGGCGGCCAGCGCCACGTATTTCGGGCTGGGACAGGCCGAGGAAGCCGTAACGCTGCTGGTGGCGCTGCTGCTGGTTTCCGGCATTTCGGTGTATCAATCGGTGCGCAGCGGCCGGGCGCTGGCCGCCCTGCGCGAGCTGACCCAACCTCGGGCCCAGGTGGCCCGTAACGGCACCCTGACGACGGTGCCGGTGGCGGAGGTAGTGGTCGGCGACGCCGTGCTGGTGGCGGAAGGCAACCGGATTCCGGCCGATGGCACTCTGCTGCTGGCCAACGACTTCACTGTAGACGAGGCCATCCTGACCGGCGAGTCGGTGCCGGTGGCCAAGCCAGTCGGCCAATTGGTATTTGCCGGCACTAGTACCACGGCGGGCAGCGCCTGGCTGCGCGTCACGGCTGTGGGCAACGCCACGGAATTGGGCCGCATCGGCAAGAGCCTGGACACTATTGCACCCGTGCCAACCCCACTGCAGCTGCAGATTCGGCGGTTTGTGCTGCGCATGGCCTGGCTGGGGGCGGGGGCGTTTCTACTGGTGTGGGGCGTGAACTACGCCCGCTCCGGCGACTGGGTAACGGCCCTACTCTTTGGCCTGACGCTGGCTATGTCGCTGCTGCCCGAGGAAATTCCGGTGGCCTTCAGTTCCTTCATGGCGTTGGGCGCGGCCCGTCTGAGTAGGGCTGGCGTGCTCACCAAGCAGCCCCAGACCGTGGAAAGCCTGGGCTCGGCCACCGTCATCTGCGTCGACAAAACCGGCACCATCACCCAGGAAGGCATGGCCGTGCGCCAGCTCTACGACCACGCCACCGGCACGCTGCTGCCCGTACCCGGCCCCAACCAGGCGCTGCCGGCCACGGCCGCCACCCTGCTGGCCACCGCCCGCTGGGCCAGCGAAACCGCCCCCTTCGATGCCATGGAAAAAGCCCTGGTAGCCGCACACGCCACCACCGACCCTGCCGCGGCCGCCGCGCCATACCCCATGGTGCACGAGTACCCGCTGGCCGGCACCCCGCCCATGATGACGCACGTGCGCCAGCCCCCCGGCGGCGCGCTGGTGGTGGCCGCCAAGGGGGCAGTAGAGCATGTGCTGGCCGTGTGCCACCTCGCGCCCGACGCCGCCGAGTACGTACGCCATGTGACACGGGAGCTGTCGGGGCAGGGCTACCGGGTCCTGGGCGTGGCGGAAGCCGCGCAGGCGGCGCCATTCCCGGCCGCGCAGGACGATTTCGACTGGCAGTTTCGGGGGCTGGTGGCGCTGGAAAATCCGCCGAAAGCCAACGCCGCGGCGGTTATCCAAGCGTTCGGCGCAGCGGGCATTCAGGTGAAGATGATAACCGGCGACTTCCCCGAAACCGCCCAGGCCATTGCCCGCCAAGTAGGCCTGGGCGGAGCCGATACCCTGCTCACCGGCGCGCAGGTACTGGCGCTTTCTGATGCCGAGTTGCGCCCACTGGCCGCCCGCACGGCCGTGTTTGCCCGCATGTTCCCGGAAGCCAAGCTGCGCGTGGTGGAAGCGCTGAAAGCCAACGGCGAGGTAGTGGCCATGACCGGCGACGGCGTCAACGACGGCCCGGCCCTCAAGGCGGCCCACATCGGGGTAGCCATGGGCCGGCGCGGCACCGAGGTGGCCCGCCAGGCCGCTGCCCTGGTGCTCACCGACGACGACCTGGGCAGCATGGTGACAGCCATTGCCCAGGGCCGCCGCATCTACCAGAACCTGCAAAAGGCCGTTTCCTACATCGTTTCCATCCACCTGCCCATCATCCTGACGGTGGCCGTGCCGCTGTTGGCCGCCTGGCCGCTGGCCAACCTGTTCGGGCCCGTGCACATCATCTTTCTGGAGCTGGTGATGGGCCCCACCTGCTCCATTGCCTTCGAAAACGAGCCCGCTGAAGCGGGACAGATGCGCCAGCCGCCCCGGCCCCGCCCGGCCAGCTTCCTGGCCGGCCCGGCGCTAGGTCGTAGTGTGTTGCAGGGCATAGGCATTTCGCTGGCGGTGCTGGGCGTGTACTACGCGGCTATGCAGCAGGGTGCCGCGGCGCCGGTGGTGCGTACATTGGTGTTCACCACGCTGGTGCTAAGCAACATTGGTTTGGCCTTGGTGAACCGTTCCTTTACGGAGCCGGTGTGGCGCACCATTCGGGTCCCCAACCGGCTGCTGTGGTTGCTGCTGAGTGTTACGCTGGCGCTGCTGCTCACGGTGCTGGACGTACCGACGGCGCGGCAGCTGTTCGGGTTTGCGCCGGTTTCGGGGGCAGCTCTGGGCTGGTGTGCGTTGGCGGCGCTGGCCGGTGTGGGCTGGATGGAAGTATATAAGCTCCTGCGAAAAACAACGCCCGCCGTTGGGCTGGCTTCTTTTGAGCCTATTTTGAGCCTATAGCCAACGGGAGCCAGCCGGCGCTGATGGCCGGGCAGCCTGAGGTAAATCAGGTGCGGGGCTGACGATAGTCAGGGTGAAGCCGGCGGGTTTCGGACACCTTTACAAGGCGCCTCAACACCCCGTCCAGCAGGACTTTACCCTATGAATGAAGCGCAAACCTACCTGCGCCGGACCTGGCCTTTTCTCCTTTTTAACTCACTGTCAATCATGCAACAAAACGTAGGCTCTCTGGAACGTGGCATCCGCATTCTGCTGGGGGCCACGCTGGCGGCTCTGCTTGTGGGCCGCAACCTGCTGCCGCCCGCCCTGCAGCTCTGGGTAGCCGCCTTAGTCGTGCCGGTGGCGCTGGTGCTGCTGGGCACCGGCATACTGGGCTACTGTCCGCTTTACGCGCTGTTTGGCCTGAATACGCACCACCCGCCCCGCGTCTGACTTGTTTATGCGTCTTTCCAGACAATCTAAGCGGTATAGAGACGCAAAGTGTCGCGTCTTTATACCGTTCAATCCACCTAACCTATTCGTCCGACTCCTCCTCTCTTTTGGGAGGGGGCTGGGAGACGAAGTCTTATCAGAACAAACTTCCCACAAAATCCCCTCCCCATCATGGCCTTCACCCCCAACGCGCTGCTCACCGGCATGGCCAACATGGTGCAGGCCGGGCTGGCGCTGGTCAGGGTTGAGGGCATGCCGGAAGTAGCAGCAGCCCGTCCGGCGGCGCTTGTTGATACACTTCTACCGCTAAACCAATCCCGCGCCACTATGCCTATCAACACCTTACTGGCCGAAGCCGGCAAAATCACCAGCTTTGCCAAGCGCTTCTTCCGGGAGGGGTTCCGGCCGCGCTACGAGTTGGCCGAGCTGCTGTACCAGTGCTACGTGGTAGGCTATCAATCCTTGCCGATGGTGGGCATTACGGGCTTTATCATGGGTCTGGTGCTCACGCTGCAAAGCCGGCCCACCATGGCCCAGTTCGGGGCCGAATCGTGGATTCCGGTGATGGTCGGACTCACGATTATCCGCGAGATGGGGCCGATTATTACGGCGCTGATTTTTGCGGGCAAAATCGGGAGCAGCATCGGGGCCGAGCTGGGCTCGATGCGCGTGACCGAGCAGATCGACGCCATGGAAGTATCGGGCACTAACCCGTTTAAGTACCTGGTGGCCACGCGGGTGCTGGCCACCACACTCATGCTGCCGCTGCTCACTATCCTGGCCGATGTCATTGCCCTGTACGCTTCCTATCTGGGCATCAACATGAAGGGCACCACCACGCTGGCGCTGTTCGTGAACAACGTGCTGAGCGGGCTGACCTTCGGCGACGTGCTGCCGGCCGTTCTCAAAACCTTCTTTTTTGGGTTTACCATCGGGCTAATCGGATGCTACAAGGGCTACTTCTCCAACAAGGGCACCGAGGGCGTGGGACAGGCCGCTAACTCGGCCGTGGTGGTGTCGTCGCTGGTTATTTTTCTGCTCGACCTGCTGGCCGTGCAGGTTACCGGCCTGCTGGGCCTCAACTAACGCCAATCGGCCATGCTGACGCCCGCCTCTGTCCTGCAGGAAATGCCCCGCCCGACTGCCCCCGCGGCGGAAATGGTGCTGACGGTGGACAACGTCAGCAAATCGTTTGGCGACAACCACGTGCTGCGCGGCTTTTCGCTGGTGCTGCACCGGGGCGAAAACGTGGTGGTGCTGGGCAAATCGGGCTCGGGCAAGTCGGTGCTCATTAAGTGCATCATTGGCCTGCTGCCAGCCGATGCTGGCCGAATCGCCGTGCTGGGTCAGGACGTGGCCGCCCTCGACCACGACGCCCTGGACCGGCTGCGGGCCAAAGTGGGGTTTCTCTTCCAGAGTAACGCCCTGTACGACTCGATGACGGTGCGCGAAAACCTGCTCTTCCCGCTGCGCCGCCACTGGCTGGCTCACGGCCCGGCCGAGGAAGACGCGCTGGTGCGCCAGGCCCTCGACGACGTGGACCTGGGCCATACGGCCGAAATGCTGCCGGCTGAGCTATCGGGCGGCATGCGCAAGCGCATTGCCCTGGCCCGCACCCTCATCCTGCGCCCCGACATCATCCTCTACGACGAGCCCACTACCGGCCTCGACCCCGTCACGGCCCGCGAAATCAGCCACCTTATCCGCGACGTGCAGCAGAAATACCACACGTCGGCCCTCATCATCTCGCACGACATGAACTGCGTACGCCTGGTGGCCGACCGCGTGGTGCTACTGGTAGACGGCCGCTGCTACGCGGAAGGGACATATAAGGAATTGGCCCGTAATTCGGACCCGAAAGTGCACGAGTTTTTTGCCTGAAAGAACGTCATGCAGCGCGTAACGCAGCATGATGTTCCTTCTACTCACTACTCAACTATCTCACCACTATGCCCCAACGTCCGACCGGAAATTATGTGAAGTTGGGCCTGTTTGTGGTTGTGGGCACGCTGTGTCTGCTGGTGACGCTTTTTCTGCTGGGACGGCAGCAGAACCTGTTCAGCCGCAGCTTCGAGGTGCGGGCCGATTTTCGTAACGTGTCGGGGCTGCTTACAGGCAACAACGTGCGGCTGGGTGGCATCACGGTGGGCACGGTGCGCCGCATTGAGTTGCTGAACGACAGCACCGTGCGCGTGGCCATCAACCTGAACCGTGACGCCCAGCCCTTCGTGCGCAAAAACGCGGTGGCCGCCATCGGCACCGACGGGCTGGTGGGTAACACCATCATCAACCTCACGGCCGGCCCCAGCGCGGCCCCGCCCGTGCAGCCCGGCGACCTGCTGCGCACCCGCCGCCCCGTGGGCGTGGATGACCTGCTGGGCACCCTCGACGTATCGAATAAAAACCTGGTCGACATTACCCGCGACCTGCGCCAGATTACCGGCAAGCTTAACGACAGCAAAGCTCTCTGGAGCCTACTCGACGACCAGCAGATGGCCGACAACCTGCGCCACAGCCTGCGCAACGCCGCCGAGGCAACCACCCAGCTCAGCACCGCCTCGAACGATGTGGCCCGGCTCACCGGCGGAGTGCGGCAGGGTCGGGGGCTGCTGGGCTACCTGCTCACGGACACGGCCTTCGCTGGGCAGCTGAGGCACGCCTCCCGGGGCCTGGCCGGCACTTCCGACACGCTGGGTGCTCTACTGGCCAACCTGAAACGTCAGGTGGCCACCGGCGCCGGCCCCCTGCACACGCTGCTCAACGACACCACCGCCAGCCGGCAGCTGCGCCAAACCATGCAGCACGTCGAGCAGGGTACCGCCGGCTTCAATCACAGCATGGACGCCTTGCAGCACAATTTCCTGCTACGCGGCTACCTGCGTCGGCAGCAAAGAAAGCAGGCCGCCGCGACGGCAGTGCCGGCCGCTGCCGCCGAGTCGCCGGCCACCGACTAATCCCCGGCGGAGTTCTGTGTCGAAAATCGTGGCTGTCAGGGCAAAGGCGACCCGCGGTTTTTCCAGCTTGTGGGTGTACCTAGCACTAAGAAGCTGTTTAAGTTAGCGTGTAACTTTGTGGATGTCGCAAAAGCGGTACAGTTGGGATATAACGGAGCGGCAGTGGACGAAGCTGGCGCCGTTGGTGGTGGTGCAACGCGCGAGCAAATGGCCGCTGCGGGCGGTGGTGAATGGCATTTTCTACGTGCTCAAGAACGGGTGCGTGTGGTGCGACGTGCCGGCCGACTTTCCGCCCTGGCCCACAGTGTACTACTATTTCACCAAGTGGGCAGCGGACGGCACTTGCCAGCGGGTGAGTGGCTGTTTGACGGTGGAGGCACGAGCTAAAAAAACGCCCAGCCCAATGCGGCCATCCTCGACAGCCAAAGCGTGAAGAACACGGCTATCAGCACCCGCTGCGTGGGCGATGACGCGGGCAAGCGTACCAAAGGCCGCAAGCGCATTTTTCTTGTGGACACGTTGAGCAACCTGCTCACCTGCTGCGTGGTGGCGGCCCACTGCCACGACGGGGCCAGCGCCGCCCGCCTCTGGGACGCGCTGACGCTGGACAACGAACTGCTCGACTAGTTGCAGACCGTATCGTGGACGGCGGCTTCGGCCGCCGGTTCCGCCAGCAATTGGCGGGCCGGGTTGTACTAGCGCAGGTGCCGCAGGGCGTGGTGGCCAAGAAAGGCCGCTTTTTCATCCACACTAAGCGCTGGGTGGTGGAACGCAGCATTGCCTGGGCCGGCACCAACCGCCGCTTGGCCAAAGAGTACGAACGCAACACCCAGCACGCCGTCGCTTGGCTCTATCTGGCCAACATCCGACGACTCACTAAGCTAACTTAAACAGCTTCTAAGAGCTCCGCTTGCGGGCTTGCTGGGGAGAGTAGCCCAAATTTCCTCAGGTCACAGGTAGCCGGGTATGGCCCGCTTCAGTGCAGCGTTATAGCCATCAACTGGCCAGCAGCGTTTGGCTAAGGGCTGAAGTATCTGGCCTGCTCCCGCAACACGGCGTGTACTTCCTCGGCCGAAGGCAGGCCGGGCTGCCGCCACAGTTCCACGCCGTGCTGCACCAGCACGCTGGTAGGCAGTTGCGCCGGCGCAAAGCTGCGCACCACGGCCGGGTAGGTCGCTTCATCTACCTGCAGCACCAGCACGCCCGCGCCCAGTTGGTGCTGTAAGGCGGCCTGGGAGCTGGTTGTGGGCTGTCTGCCCGGTAGCAGCAGCAGCAGCACCGTTGCATCGGACCAATCGGCTACGGGAACAGACAACGGACCAGACATAAGCGGGACAGGTAAAAGTGGTGGCTCAAAACTACCTGCTCAGTTCCCGCCGCGGCATGACGGCAGTCAACTCGCCGCCTGACATTGGTCATCTACCGATTTTTGTGGAAGTTGCGCTGCCGCCTCTCCTCTACCACCATGCTCGAAGCCAACCACAATCCGCTGATTGACATTCTCTTCGAGCAGGCCCGCGAATTTGTAGGCCTCTATGACGTGGCCAAAGGCTGGTTTGTGCGCGTGAACCCTGCTGGCTACCGTCTGCTGGGCTACCCCTCGGCCCAGGCCCTCTACGATGCTCCTATCCGCAGCCTGCAGGTGCAGTTGAGCCCGGCGGAGAATGCTGCCTTGCGCGAGCAAATTGCGCGCACGGGCCACTACGAGCTGGAAACGGAGCTGCGGCGGTATTCCGACCAGACGTTTTGGAGCCACGTGGAAACTACCAGCCTGGAACTAGATGGCCAGTCCTACTTTCTAGTGCGTATTGCCGATACCAACCCCCTGCACGCCGTTGAGCGCGACTTGGCCCAGAGCGTCGAGCGTTTCGAGGCCGTATTTGCTCACGCCACCATCGGTATCATCGTCTGCGACCAGCAGGGCAGCATCGTGCTGGCCAATGGGAAGTCGCGGGAGCTGTTTGGCTACGCCGAAGCCGAGCTGCTGGGACAGCGCATTGAGGTGCTGGTGCCCAACGCCACCGGCCGCCACCACCAGCAGTTGCGCGAATCTTTTAACGCCCGCCCCAGCGTGCGGGTGATGGGTGCCCACCGCGGTACGCTGGAAGGCCTGCGCCAGGATGGCTCCGTGTTTCCCTTGGAAATCAGCTTAAGCTATTTTCGGCTCGATGAGGAGCTGTTTGTGGTGGCCTATATTATTGATGTTACGTTTAAGCGCGAGGCCGAACAGGAGCTGATTGCCCAGCGCCAGCGCGTGGAGCGCCTCAACGCCGACTTGGAGCGTAAAGTAGCCGACCGCACCCATGCCCTCATGACCACCCTAGAGCAATTGGAGCAGCGGCAGCGGGAGCTGGCCCTGGCCTTGGCGGCCGAACAGGAGCTGGGCGAGCTGAAGTCGCGCTTCGTGAGTATGGCTTCGCACGAGTTCCGCACCCCGCTCACAGCCGTCCTGACGTCGGCCACGCTCATCGAGAAATACCCCGCCGCTGAGCAGCAGCCCCAGCGCCAGCGCCACCTCGACCGGATCAGGGTCTCGGTGAAGCACCTGACGGATATCTTGGAGGAGTTTCTTTCAGTGGGCAAGATTGAAGAAGGCCGCATTGCCGCCCGCCCCGCCCTGTTGGAGCTGCCTACGCTGGTGGAGGAAGCCGTGGCCGACGTGCAGGGCCTGCGCAAGCCTGGCCAGCGCATCGAGCAGGACCTGCCGGCCGGCCCACCCATGTGGCTGGACACCTCACTGCTGCGCAAAGTGTTGGTCAACCTGCTGTCTAACGCCCTGAAATACTCCGGCGAACATACCGTTGTGGTGGTGCGCGCCGCCTGCCAGGCCGGCCAGCTGACCCTGCAGGTGCAGGACCAGGGCGTGGGCATCTCGGCCGAAGACCAGCAGCACCTTTTCGAGCGGTTTTTCCGGGCCCGCAACGCCACCAACATTCCCGGTACCGGGCTGGGGCTCTACATCATCGGCAAGTACCTGGAGCTGATGGGCGGCACCATCGACCTGCGCAGCGAGCTGCACATGGGTACCACCATCACCCTGACCATTCCCTATGAAAACCATCCTGCTGATTGAGGACAACGACGCGGTACGCGAAAACACGGCCGAGATTCTGGAACTGGCCGGCTACACCGTGCATACCGCCGAAAATGGTAAGCGGGGCGTGGAAGACGCCCTGGCCCACCGGCCCGACCTAGTCATTTGCGATATTATGATGCCCGTGCTCGACGGCTACGGCGTGCTGCACATCTTCAACCAGAATCCGCAGTTGGCCGGGGTGCCGTTCATTTTCCTGACGGCCAAAACTGAGCGCACCGACCAGCGGCGCGGCATGGACCTGGGAGCCGATGACTACCTCACCAAGCCCTTCGAGGAAAGTGAGCTGCTGAGCGCCATTACCGGCCGCTTGCAGCGCTTCCAGCACCTCAAGCCCGACTATAATCTGCAAGCCCCCGGCGGACTCGCCGCCTTCCTCGACGACGCCCGGGCCGTGGGCGGCCTAACCGGCCTTACCACCAACCGCCGGGCTCATTTGGTACGGCGTAAGCAGGAGATATATGGGGAAGGCGAGGAAGCCACCCGGCTTTACTTCGTCCTGTCGGGGCGGGTGAAAAGCTTGAAAACTACCGCTGCTGGCAAAGAACTGATTACCGGCCTTTATGGGCCCGGCGAGTTTTTCGGCTACCTGCCCCTGCTGGAGCGCACTCCCCACACCGACTCCGCCGTGGCCCTCGACGACACGGAACTAGTATACATTCCGCAGGACGAATTTACTCAACTACTGCTGCGCAACGCGGAAGTCAGCCAACGCTTCATTCGTCTGCTGGCCGGGCGGGTGCGCGAGCAAGAGCAACAACTAGTGGGCATGGCTTATAGCTCCATCCGCCGCCGTGTGGCCGACGCGCTTCTGCGCCTAGCCCAGCAGGCCCATACCCCCGCCCACATGCCCATCCAGCTTTCCCGCGATGACTTGGCCGCCATCGTCGGCACCGCCTCCGAATCCGTCATTCGCGTGTTGAGCGAATTTCGCCAAGATGGCCTGATCGAGCTGACGCCTAAGCACATTAAGCTGCTTAATCCTGACCGATTACTAACGGCGAACTGGTAAACCGCCTACCCGCCAAAACACTTCACACGCTGACTGAAGGTACCAATGAGTAAGTTATACGGCCCTTTTCTTGAACAGGCAGGAAGGAGTTAGTTGGGGGCTACTTGTTCTACTGGCCTAGAATGAACACCTCTAGCCGCGTTCTTTCTCCACGCCCCAGTTGCCCATGCCCCGTCGTTCCACGTTATTCGCGACCGAGCGCGAGCACCTGCTCGCGCTGCCCGAAAGCCCCAAGGTTTATCTGGCAGTACACCTTCAGTGAGGCCGACTTGGCTAAGTTTGAGCCGGTACGGCGCTTGGCTACGCTGGTGGCGCTGGCCCTGGAAGGTACGGCCACCGTCCTGGATGAACTGCTCGACCTGCACGACCGCCTCATTGGTAAGCTGTTCAACGCGGCCAAAAACAAGCACCAGCAGCAATTTCAGGCCTCGGGCAAGGCTATTAATCAGTAAGTGCGTCTGTTCGGGCGCATGGAGCAGGCCCCTGCTCCATGCGCCCGCGCCACGGGCGGCCCCGTTCGCGGCCATCGAATCGGTGCTGCCGTGGGAGGAGTTCACTGCCAGCATGGGCGAAGCGCAACAGCTGGCCCAATCGGCTGATTTCGACTTTCTGCACTGCGTGAGCGAACAGTACGCGACCATACACCGCTATGCCCCCGCGTTTCTGGCCGCTCTGCCGCTGCGCTCGATGAACGCAACGGGCGCGCGCAAGCTGCCAGCCGATGCGCCAACGGTCTTTATCGGCCGGCGCTGGCAGAAGCTCGTGCTCACCGCAGAAGGACTGGACCGCCGCACTTACGAGCTGTGTACCTTGGCCGAATTCAAAAACGCTTTGCGCTCCAGCGATATGTGGGTGCTAGGCTCGCGCCAGTTTAAGGACTTTGAGGAGTACTTGGTGCCAGCGAAATCGTTTGGAGCTACGGCTGGCGGTAGAGCCGAATGGGAAGCCTACAGCAGCGTCTCGCGTTGCTGACGGAGCAGTTGGCCAAGGTTGGGCTTAATAAAGGCGAAGCTCGCAACGCGCTGGCCCGGGTCTTGTTTTTCTACTGACTAAGTGAAATCCAGGACCAGGGCTTCGAGCAACAGCACTACCGGGCCAGCGGGCTGAATCTGCTCACGGCCGCCATCGTGTTGTGGAACACGGTCTACCTACAGCGCGCCGTGCAGGCACTGTGGGCCCACAGCCAGCCTGTGGACGAGGCGCTGTTGCCCTACTTATCATCACTGGGTTGGGAACACATCAATCTGACGGGCGACTATTCATGGCGCACGAAACGCGCATCCGGCAAATTTTAATCCCTACGGCCCTTTATCAAGCCTTAACGTGCTATTTTATTCTGTTTTCTGAGAAGACCTCATACAGAGCGGAGCGAAGCATCTCGCGCGCTGACGTTGGATTACACCTGCAACATCAGCACACGAGATGCTTCGCTCCGCTCGGAATGACGTTCTTTTATCCTACTGTTCCTCTCCCTAAATTACTCACCGGTAAAGTCCAGGTCGTACAGCACGTTCAGACGGAAGCCGTGGTTGATTTCGAACACAGGCCGCCCCGAAACCGGCTCGGGCTCCGCGTGCTGGCTTATCTGGTAGAGGTAGTTCAATTCGACCTTGGCATTGTCGGCAAACTGGTAGCCAAGGCCGCCGGAAATTCGGTTCTGATTGAACACATTGTCGCCCACGTTTCGCCCGAAGCCGATAAACAGCTCATCAAACGCATTCAGGTACCACTCGCCATTTTCCACGGCAGGTCCCTGCAGCGGAAACTGCCCCGAGAGTTGGTAACGGATACGGTTCTGATACTCCCATGTTTCCACCGGCCCCCGGCCCTCCTCAGCGCGGGTGCCCAGCCAACGCTGCTCCAGCCGCACTCGGTGCGTAAAGGTGAACCGGCCCAGCTGGTCATCCAGCGAGACATCCTCGTAGAGGCGGTTTTCCGGCTCAGGGCGGTTAGGTACCGTGGGGTAGCGGCCGTAGCGGTGGGTCTGAAAATACGTATAGCCCCCCGATATCTTCACCCGCTCCGAAAGCGTGCGCACCAGCCCCAAACGCGCCAGTTGCTGCTGCGGTGCCCAGTTGATACGCCGCCACTGGTACTCGGTGTGCAGTGCCCATTTCGGGGCCAGGGCATGGTCGCCGGAGTACACGAACCAGCCCAGGGTATTGTGGTCGAGCAGACGGGGAACCTGGCCGAAGCTGGCGGTGGTCAGCAGGCAGCCGGTAAATACGAGTACGTAATTTTTCATCCGCAATACCCCGAAATAGCAGGGTCAAACAAAAAGCAATACGCCACCCTGTCGTCGGGGGTTAACGCAGCGGTGGGCTTACAGGCGCAATACCGTAGCCAGCAGCGCCTCCACGGCCAGCCCCAGCCGGTACAGATCCAGGCGATTGAGCGTATCGGTAGGCTTGTGGTAGTGGTGGTTACGGTAGAAGGCGGTATCGGTGAGCAGCACAGCCGGGTAGCCGAAGTGCCAGTAGTTGAGATGATCCGAAAAGTCGATACCGGGCAACCAGGCGGGGGCCTTAAACCTCTTCACAGGCAGAATGGCTGCCTGCTTGTAGCAACGGGCAAACTGCCGGCCGAAGTGGCCATTCCCGAATTTCTGCGCCACCGTGACGTAGTTGCCCCGCGTGCCATACACCCATTTCAGCGGCCCCAGCGGGTAGCTCTGGGTGCGTTTCCGGTCGTCGAAATAGCCCAGCGTTTCCAGCGCTACCATGCCCCGCACCGGCACCCCAGCCTTACGTAGCGCTTCGGCGTGTACATAGCTGCCCATGTGAGGGGTCCGGAAAAACGGCGGCTCCTCCAGCGTGTAGGCTACCAGATCAATCCGGCAGGGCAACCCCTGTTGCTGCCCAAGCAGGCGCGCCAGCTCCAGCAGGGCCGCTACCCCGCTGCCATTGTCATCAGCCCCGGGCTGTTCCCCGTACACGTCATAATGCGCCCCAATGATGATGCGCGGGCCGGTTTCAGGCCCAAAGTGGCCCAGAATATTGCGGTAGGTACGGCCTTCCACCTCATACGGCTGCTCGGTGGGTCGGGCCCCGGCGGCGGCCAGCTCGGCCTTGATGTAGTCGGCGGCTTGGTTAAGGCTGACTTCGTGGAGGTAGTTGCGGGGCTCGGGCGTGCTGGTGAGGGCCAAGATGTGGCGGCGCAGTCGGACTGTATCGGCGGGCTGGGCCAGCGCCTGAGAGGTTAGCAGCAGTAACGGTAGCAGCAGACGCATGGGCAGTTTCGTGCTAGTGGTTCGCGGTGAATGACGCAGGGTTTTGCAGCAGTGAACGGCCACCGCACATCACAGCGTATGTCACGGCGTATGTCACAGCGGAATCCTGCGGGAAAAATCGGCAAAGAATATTTGCCGGCTAACGCCGAACTTCGCCCCATGTCTACCCCCACGCCGTTTCGCAGCATCGTTCCCTCTGACCTCTCGCCCTCCGACTGGCACCCGTTCATGGTAGGAGCCGTGGCCCCGCGCCCGGTGGCCTTTGTGAGCACCGTGGCGGCCGACGGCAGCGTGAACCTGAGTCCGTACAGCTTTTTCAACTGCTTTGGCTCCAACCCGCCCATCCTGGCCTTCTCGCCCGCCAACCGCGTCCGTGACAACTCGCAGAAACACACCCTGCAAAACGTGCGCGAGGTGGCCGAGTGCGTAGTCCACATCTGCGACTATGCCATGGTGGAGCAGATGTCACTGGCTAGCACAGAATATGCAAAAGGTGTGAATGAGTTCGTGAAAGCTGGTTTCACGGAAGTACCCAGCCAGCAGGTGCGCCCGCCCCGGGTGCTGGAGGCCCCGGCCGCCTTCGAGTGCGTGGTGGAGCAAGTGATTGAGCTGGGCCAGAATAATGGGGCCGGCAACCTGGTGCTGTGCCGGGTGGTGCTGGCCCACTTCCGCGAAGACCTCATCCTGCCCTCCGGCATCGGCATCGACCCGCGCAAACTCGACGCCGTGGCCCGCCTGGGCGGCGACTGGTACAGCCGCTCCGCTGCCACGCTGTTCGAAGTACCCAAGCCCAACCGAAATCTGGGCATCGGCATCGACCAGTTGCCAGAACACTTCCGCACCTCCGATTTGCTTACCGGCAACAACCTGGGCCGCCTCGCCAACATCGAAGTGCAGGCCATTCCCTCCGCTGCCGACGTACAGGCGTTCCGCCAGGAGCCCATCGTAAGCTACACGCTGAGCAAGTACCCTGATGCAGCCGGACAACGAGCGGCGCTGATGCAGCTTGGCAAGCAGTTATTGGAAGAGGGCCGGCTGCTGGAAGCCTGGAAAGTGCTGCTGCTGGCCGCCGAATAGCGCCAAGCTGTAGTCTTACAAAGGCCGCAGGCGGAAATACCGGTTTTTCAGCCGACGCTGCAAGTACTCCGGCAGTGGACCACCCTGCGCATACGCTTGCATCACGCGCTGATATCGCTGCGGTCCGAACCGGCTAAGGCGGTAAAAACCATACGCTGCCGCCAGACTGCCCATCACCATATCACCATTGGCCTGCTGCTGCCAGGTTTTGTAGTAGCGCTTATCAGGCTCGAAAGCTGCCACGGCAGCCAGGGCAGCTTTGTCGAGTGTGGCTCCCACCGCCGCATCCAGACCCATGTTCAGCCAAACCCTGGTTGCTTTGGAGCGTTGCATGAACAGATGCTGCACGGCCCGCATCGTGTCGGAACGGTCGTAGCGGGCCGTACTGAGGTCGGAAAAGGACGGGGCAGTTTGAGCAAAACCGGGGGCAGCTAGTCCCAGCAAGCAGGCAGCCACTAATGCGGTAGAGGGTGTCGACATAAAACAGTGGTAAGAGGATAGATAAAAACGGATTACTGGGGTACAATAGTCAGGCCAACCACCAGGGTTTCCACCTGCCACCACTACCAAACGAGGTAAACCTGTGGGTCGGCGAAACGAGCCGTCCCGGCCCTAACTTCTGGCAGGACTACTGCGGGGGTTGGATGTTAGCGGGAGCTTTCAAATCCAGCAGGCGGTCGGCCAGCACGGCCAGTAGCACGCCGGCCACGGGCGCGGCCACGTACACCCAGGCAGCCGTGAAGTTCCCATTGAACAGGGCTGGGCTGAGGGAACGGGCCGGGTTCATGGAGGC
This sequence comes from Hymenobacter swuensis DY53, assembly GCF_000576555.1. Taxonomy (NCBI): domain Bacteria; kingdom Pseudomonadati; phylum Bacteroidota; class Cytophagia; order Cytophagales; family Hymenobacteraceae; genus Hymenobacter; species Hymenobacter swuensis. Next base: position 2,204,208 of record NZ_CP007145.1, on the reverse strand, counting down.
CCCGCTCAGGGGGCCGCCCACCAGCGCCTCCAGGGCCACCGTGCTGCTGATGGTGATGCCTACGAGCAGGCCCTGCTCATAGTAGCTGCACGTTACGCGCAGAATAATCAGCATCAGCCAGAAGGTCAGGCCCAACTCCACCCCGAAGGCCTGCCAGGCACTGTGGGCTGGCAGCGTAGCCCCCAACGAGGAACCGGGCGCGGCCAGTAGCCACACCGCCCCGCTGCCCAAGGCCGCGCCCACCAGCTGGGCCAGCACGTAAGGCACTACCCGCCGCCCCGGAAAACGCCCCGCCGCCCAGAACCCAATGGTCACGGCCGGGTTCACGTGGGCCCCGCTGATGTGGCCCAGCCCCTGAATGATAATCAGCACAATCAGCCCGAAAGCCGCCGCCACCCCACCGTGCCCGATGGCGTGCGTCTGCTCGTCCACCACTACTGCCCCGGTCCCGAAAATCAACAGAAAGGCCGTACCGAGTACCTCGGCCAGCAGGCATTGTCGTAGCGTAGCAGTCATGCGCAGAGGGCAGTAAACAGGTAGTAAATACGGGTGTGAAAGCAGAATACTGAGCAAGACAGCTTTGCCTGCATCACTCAGCTGTCAGTGCTTCCTCACGACTGGTTGTATTGCTTGAGTGCAATCTGACTTTTTATGATACCCAATATGTGCGTCAATACTTTCACTTTCCTGTCAGGTACTAAGCAGTCTGCCCGATGGATTACTGTGGTTGGTTTGGCTAACGTTGTTAAGTAGTCGGAACCGTCCAGTACACCGTGAAAGTAGTACCCTCACCCAAGGTACTGACCACGGATACATGCCCGCCTTGACTACTCACTATACGCTGCACTAGGTACAGCCCTACTCCGGTTCCATCTACGTGCGGGTGCTGGCGGGCAAAAAGTTGAAACACAGGGTGCAGCGGATCATCAATGTGCATGCCCAAACCGTTATCATGCACTTCCAGCACAGGTTGGTCTTCGGCGGTGAGGTAGCTCCGCAATACGATGTGAGGAGGGCGGACAGGATGACTGAACTTGAGAGCATTGCTAACCAAGTTGTGCACCACCGAACGTAAATTGGCCCGGCTGTAGCGCAGGCCGGGCGCCTCTTGTACCAGCACATCAATTCGGGCACCGCGCTGCATAATTTCAGGACGAAGTACCAACAGAATTTCTTCCAGTACTAACGCAAGATCCAGTATTTCTATCGGTTCCTGCTGCTGCCGTTGAGTACGAATGGTAGTAGCTAGGTCAATCAGCGTGGAATCCAGCTGCGAGAGTGCGCCATCTACCATCTGTAGCATCAGTGCCTGTTCAGGGTCAGCGAAGGTAACTGAGCGTCGTAGCTCCTCAAACAGGCCGCGCAGGTTATTGGTAGGCTGCCGTAGGTCGTGGGAGGCCGCATACACGAAGGTATCGAGGTTATGATGCGCGCGGGAAAGTTCGTCGTACTGGGTCTGGAGCACCTGGCGCAGCCGATACTGCTCTTCTATATCGGTGCACGTGCCAAACCAGCGCAGACCGCTACCGTCGCTCAGCTGCCGGGCCCGAATGACATGCCAGCGGTATACACCATCATGGCGGCGCATGCGGTATTCGCCTTCGAACTCGGTACCACTGGCTACACTCTGCACCCAGCGGCGGGCGGCAGCAGCCTGTTCCTCCATCTGCAGCAACCCCACCCACCCGGTGGGACCCAGTTCCTCCTTGGTCAGACCAGTGTATTCCAGTGTATATTGGTTATAGTACTCAACCAGGCCCTCGGCTGAGGCCGTCCAGACCAGCTCTGGAATACTATCAGCCAGAAACCGGAGCTCAGCCTCACCCCGGCGCCTGGCCTCGCTTAATTCACGCTCCTGATGTACTTCTGTGAGTGCCCCATGCCAGTAAACCGGCGCATCGGGCGGGTGCATTTCCGGTAAGGCACGGCTCAGCAGCCAGCGGTACGCTCCATCATAGCGGCGGAGGCGGTACTCAAAATTCCAGCCGGCTCCGGCCCGCCGCGCAAACTCAGCTTCGTATAACACCCGCAGGCGGTCATCCGGATGGATGAGCAGCGGCCAGATGGCGGTGAGGTCGGCGGTGGGGGGCTGTCCCGTAAAGCGGTACCACTGCGGGCTTGCGTAGGTAGTTTTCCCATTGGCATCCACTGTGTAAGTAATCAGAGGAGCTGTTTCCGTCAACACCCGCAAGCGGGCATCGAGGTGGCGGGTTGTGAGGGCCAGTTCATGGGCCCGCTGACGGGCCACTTCCTGTTCACTCACGTCCACTGCTAGCAAGAGTAGCCCAGCAACCTTTCCCTCTTCATCGTGGTAAGGCTGCACCGATAAATCGTAGCAGTGATGGGGACCACACGCGCAGGCCTTAGCCGTATATTCCTCCCCCGCCGCATAAATACGGGGCAGCACTTCCAGGAATGTGGAGGACAACAGTCCGGGCTGATCTGCTATCCGCTGGCCAAGCTGTCCTTCGCCTACCAACTCCCGCATCCGGTCGTTTATAAAGCTGTAGCGTAGATCTGGGCCTTCCAGTATTGCAACACCCGCCTGTAGTTGGCGCAGCATGTGCTCAAAAGGGAGAATGGGTTTCAAAGGCAAACACAAAGTGGGCTGATTAACGCATCGAGAGGGCGGGCCCGTAAGAGATAATGCACGGCAGCACTAACGGAAGTAAGCAGCTACTTGTTAAAGCGAGGAGGCTACTGTGTGATGATAGGGCTGCGACGGGTCAGGACCGAATACGGCCAAGCGCACTAGTTCAACCAAGAGTGCATCGGCAACTGGTAGCGTGGCGGGGGCCGGCGGAACCTGATGAGGTAGCAAGAATCCCTGCAATGCTTGAAAGCTCTCGGCAGCCAGCGGATGAAATGCCATAGACCATTCCGAAAAGCTGCGGGCGGCAATGGGCCGGTCTATCAGCTTGCGCACATCCGAATGCCGACCGTCGCGGCTGATCCGCTCATACAGTGTATCGGCCGTTGTAGCATCGCCCTCAAATAGCTGGGCAATGTTGCCATGGCTATAGAATAATATCCCAGTAATACCGTGCTGTGCGTTGTCCCGACGACTCTGGTCCAGCAGGTGTTGTAGATCCTCATCAGTTAACGCATGTACAGCCCGGCTTATATACACAATGTGCTTCATGATGCTAAACTACAACCCGCTTTGCTAATCTATCCGACCTGCTTGCAGCAAATACATCACTTACTCTTGGTTCACACTTCTGATCAGCCACTTAGGGCAACTTATGCCACGGTACCGCCGCAGCTGGAGCCGGCGCCGGCCGTGCAGCCGTAGCAGTGCTGGTTCACCACCACCGCCCGCTGAGCCAGGGCCACCGCGTCGAAGTTGCGGATGTGGCGGCTGGGGCTGGCCACGTGCAGGTCGAGCATCTGGTTGAAGTCGCAGTCGTAGAGGCCCCCGTCCCAGCCCACCGAGATAGTGTCGCGGCACATCACGCCAGCGGCGGCGGTGGGGTTGAAGGCATTCACCAGCTTCTCCATGTAGCCCGCGTAGTTGCCCGACTCGATAAGGTAATCCAGGAACCGGCTCACCGGAATGTTGGTGATGGCAAACAGGCTGTTAAACACGATGCCGAAATCCTTCTGCAACGCGCGCTTGAATTGCAGCTCCAGCCCCGCCTGCGGACCGGGCATGAAGGCCCCGGCCGGATTATACACCAGGTTCAGGGTGAGGCCGCTGCCGGGCTGGCCGTAGCCTACGGCGTTAAGCATCTGCAGTGCCCGGATGGAATCGGCAAACACCCCGTCGCCGCGCTGACGGTCGGTTTTATCGGCGCTGTAGAACGGCAGGGAGCTGACCACCTCTACCCCGTGCTGGCGGAAAAACTCGGGCAAATCGTGGTACTTCTTGTTAGCCACGATAATGGTGAGGTTGCAGCGCACGATAACCTTGCGCCCCAACTTGCTGATTTCCTCCACAAACCACCGGAAATCGGGGTTCATTTCGGGGGCCCCGCCGGTCAGGTCCACCGTCGGAATGTTGGTCTGGGCCAGCGCGTCGAGGCAGAGCTGCATCGTCTCGCGGGTCATGATTTCCTTCCGGTCGGGGCCGGCGTCCACGTGACAGTGCTTGCACACCTGGTTGCACATTTTACCCACGTTGATCTGCAGCACTGCCGGCGCCACCGGCCGGAGCGGAAACAGCCCAGCCTCCCCCATCTTCTGATGAAAAGGCGGCAGGTGCAGCACGTCCACCACTTCCTGGCGCAGCACGGTCAGTTGAAAAGCCGAATCGGCGAGCTGATTGCCGGTGGCTTTGAGGGATTTCGTCACGGGTTTGTCGTTCGTTTTTCGTGGTTGGTTTTTTGTTATTCGTTTCCTGACACTCGGGCGGATCCGGTCGGTTGAGCATTCCGCGCCTCAAGCGGCGAAGCCCGAACAACGAAAAACCAACCACAAAAAACGAACAACCCAAACCGGCTACATGGAAAGCTCTTTCACCTTGTTCATCATCTGCACGCCGTGCACCAGCGTGGCCCCGCCCCGGATGGCGGCGGCCACGTGTACGGCCTCCATCATTTCGGGCTCGGTGCAGCCTTTTTCCAGCGTATCGGCCGAGTAGGCATCAATGCAGTACGGGCACTGCACGGCGTGGGCCACGGCTAGGGCAATCAGGGATTTTTCGCGGGCAGTGAGGGCGCCTTCGGCGAATACGGCGCCGTAGTAGGAGAAGAACTTATCGGCAAACTCTTTCTGAAACTCGCCGATGTTGCCGAATTTCTTGAGGTCGGCGGGGTTGTAGTAGGTTTCCATGAGGGGGAGGAACGAGGATTTAAACGAAATACGAGAGAAACAGATCAGGCAGATTGAGTGGCAGCAGCTATTCGTAGAAGTTGCGGAGCCGCTGCTGCGAGGTGCGCACCACCCAGTCGCCCAACCGGGGCAGCACCGAATGTACGACGAGAATCAACAGGCCCAACGCCGAAATGACGGTGCGCTGCCGCCGCCGCTGCACGTGGCGCAGGATAATGGCCGCCACCTGGGCCTGCGACTTCTGCCAGCGGGGCGGGCGGTGGGCAATGGGCACGGGCTGGCCGGCGGCATCGAGTACGCGCTTCTCGGGGTCGTTCTGGGTGAAGCCGATGTGCACCACCCCGAAGTGGACGCCGGTATCGGCCAGCTCCAGGCGCAGGGTGTGGGCCAGGTTAGTGAGAGCGGCCTTGCCGGCGCAGTAGGCCGAGCCGCTGGGCATGCCGTTCAGGGCCGAAATCGAGGAAATGAACGTGACGCTGCCCCGGCTCCGGATGAGGTGCGGCAAGGCGGCCTTCAGCGGAAACACGGCCCCGTACACGTTACTATCCAGCACCTGCCGGAACACGTCGGGCGTCATGTCCAGAAAGTAGGCCCGCATGGAAATGCTGGCGTTGGCCACCAGCATATCGAGCCGGCCAAACTCCCGGATGGCCACGGCCACCAGCTGCTCGCAGGCGGCGTAGTCGGTCACGTCGGCCACGCAGGCGGCTACCCGGTAGCCCTCGGCGGCCAGGGCCTGGCGGGTGCTTTCCAGCCGCTCGGGCTGGCGGCCATTAAGCACCACGGCCGCCCCCTGTTGGCAGAAAGCCCGGGCCGTTTCGCGCCCAATACCCGACTCGGAGCCGGTTATCAGGGCCACCTTACCGGCCAGCGGCAGCGGGGCTGCGTTGTTACTGAACATAGCCGTGGGCAGTGAACCAGGCAAAGGACTCCGTAACGGCCTGCCGGATGGGCGTTTGGGGCAGTAGCAGCTCGGTGCGGGCTTTCTGGGCAGTGAAGTAATGACCATCATTAGCCACGGCGGCCATGGCCGAGTTGAGCGCCGCCGGGCGGCCCGTGAGGCGGGCCCGCACGTCGCAGAGGGCACCGTAGAGGCGGGCGGCGGCGGCCGGCAGCGGCCAGCGGGGCGGGGCGGCGCCCACGGTTTCGGCAATCAGGGCAAAGGCTTCGCGGTAGCTCAGGTTTTCGTGGCCGAGGATGTAGGACTCCCCCACCCGCCCCCGCGTCAGGGCGTTGACGGTGGCCACGGCCACGTCGCGCACGTGCACGTAGTTTTTGCCGCCGGGCGGGTAGCCGGGCAGGCGGCCGGCCCGCAGCTCCAGCACGAGGGCGTTGGAGGTGGGCTTGGCATCCCCGGGCCCCAGCATGAAGGTGGGATGCACCAGCACGGCTGGCAGCTGCTCGCGGGCCACAGCCTGTAGCACCAGCTCGGTGGCGGCGCGCTTGCTGTCCATGTAGTCGAGGCCGTAGCGGCGGCCAGCGTAGGGCCGGGTTTCGTCACCGGGGTGGGTGCGGGAGCCGAAGCCGAACACGTTGGCCGTGCCCACATACACCAGCCGAGGGCCGCCCAGCAGGTGCGCCAGGGCCAGCACCTGCCGGGTGCCGCCCTCGTTGGCGGCCCACACGGCCGGGTTGCGGGCCGGGTTCACCTGAGCCAGCGCCGCCGCGTGCACAATGGCTTCGCACCCGCGCCCCAGCTCGGCCAGGGCCGTCGGCTCCAGCGGCTGGCTCAGATCGGCCTCTGCTAGTTCAATCGGCAACGAAGCCAGCGGCGGCAGACCGGGAGCTGCCCCGGCCGCCTGGCTGGGTCGCACCAGGGCGCGCACGGGGTAGCCGCGCCGCAGCAGCTCGGCCAGCACGTGGCGGCCCAAAAATCCGTTGGCACCGGTCAGGAGCACACGCGGCAGCTTGGCAGCCTCCATCAGCGGTAGTTGAGCAGGGCCTTGTAGGTGCGCGCAATACGGGGCGGCGACACGCGCAGAAAAAACAGGGAAAAGGCCGTGAGGTTGGCCAGCTGCACCCGCAGCCAGCTGTTGGTTTCGTACTTGCGAGCCGATACCACCACTTCCTGGGGCACAATGTGGAAGCGCGCCACCCGCCGGATGCGCTGGATCAGCTCGAAGTCCTCCATTATCACAAACCGCTCATCGAAGCCGCCCAGCTCATCGAACAGGGCCCGGGTGATGAACAGCGTCTGGTCGCCGCCCCGGCTCATAATGCCCTTGAAGCGGGTGCCGTAGCTGTTGAGGCGCAGCAGTGGGTGGCGGGAGTTGAACCGGAACCGGTAGCAGCCCGCCGCGTAGCCCTGCGCCACGGCGGCCGGCAGCGTGGCCGCGTAGTCGGGGTGAATGCTCACGTCGGCGTGCACGAAGTAGAGCAGCGAGCCGCGGGCGTGGCGGGCCCCAAAATTCATCTGGGCGGCGCGGCCGGCCCGCGGGGCCAGCAGCACAGTGGCCCCGACGGCCCGGGCGGCGGCGGCGGTGCCGTCGGGGCTGTGGGCATCCACCACCAGCACCTCCACCGCGCCGGGAGGCGCTGCTCGGCCCAGCTCGGCCACCAGCCGGGCAATGTTGTCGGCTTCGTTATACGTAGGAATAATAACGCTAATCATTGGGCAGAAGCAGGAAAGAAAGGAAGGCGCGCACGACGGAAAGGTCGCAAGTAAGAACAATAAGAGCAGTAGCGGGAAGGCGGCGGCAACTTCCGCACAGTTTTCGAATAAGCAAGCGGCCAGGGGTCAGAATGCTTCGCCCACGGTCAGGTAAAAGCCCGTGGATTGCCGGCCCAGACCGTAGTCGAGGCGCACGTTGAGGTGGTCCCGGCGGTTGGCGGTAAAGCGCAGGCCGGCCCCGTAGGCGGCTTTCGGGTCGCGCAGCCGCAGCAGCGTCTGCTGGTCGCCTAGCGCGCCCACGCCCCCGAACACCACCGCGCCCAGCCGCTTGTACACCTCCAGGCGCAGTTCCGACTGCACCAACGCCAGGTTCTGGTCGCGGTAGCGGGCTTCGTAGTAGCCCCGCAGCCGCCGCGAGCCGCCCAGCTGCGACAAAGCATTGAACGGGGCCGTGCCCACTATCAGGCTGCCGGCGTAGTTGAGCGCCAGCACGGCGCGACGGCCTAGCACGTGGTACTCGGCCACGTCGGCCACGTAGCGGCTGAAGCGGGTGGTTTCGCCGGCCGGCCCGGCCCCGGCGGCCCGGTTCCGCAGGAAGGCGCCCACGTCGGCCACCACGCCTTTGCGGGGGTAAAACACGTTGTCGCGGGAGTCGAAGAACAGGCCCAGGCCGCCGCCCGTGAGGCGGCTGCCCCGCCCGCCCGGCACCGTGCCGCCAGCCAGCAGCCCGCCCGGGGCCACGCGCGTCACCTGGTAGTCCTCGTACTGGTAGCGCAACCCGGCGTAGAGCTGGCCCCGCTCGCCCAATAGGTGGCCCACCCGCCGGAACGCATTCACCCGCACCCGTGGGAAGTTGACGCTGTACAGCTCGCGCGGGACTTCCTGCCGGCCCAGCCCGTAGAAGTAATAGGTGTAGCGGTAGTAGCCGGCCTCGCCGTAGGCGTAGTAGGTGTTGTGGTCGTAGAACAGCTGAAACGGCAGGTACAGCAGCAGCTGGCGGTTCTGGGTGTAGGCCACGGCCAGGGTGGCCTGTGAGGGCCGGGCCGCGGCAAAGCCGTCGTCGCGGCGGAAGCGCAGGGTGGCGGTGGCGGCGGCGCCCACGGCCAGCCGGGTTTCGGGCGTGTAGTACACCAGCGGCACCGGAATGAGGGCCAGGCGTTTGGGCCGCGCGGTATCGGGTGGGGCGAGGGCGGAACTGCCCAGCAGCACAAGGGCAAGGAGCATACGGGCAGGGTGATGAAGCTAGGTTTACGAAGTTGCGGCGGCCGGGAGTTTGCCGGCGGGCAATCTTTTCCGGGGCAAGTCGCCGTATATTCCCTCCAATGAAGCAGCTCCTGACCTTTTCCCTCCTTGGCGGCGGCGCGCTAGCGCTGGCCGGCCTCTCCCCCGCCCTCGGTACCCCTCCTGCCCACCCGGCAGCCACCGTCCGTCCCGCCGCCGCTCCGCTCGATCACGCGGCTTTCGATAAGCTGCTCAAAAAGCACGTGAATGCCCAGGGCCTCGTCGATTACAAAGGCTTCAAGGCCGATGAGGCGGCGTTCAACCAGTACCTGGCTCAGCTCAGCAAGAACCGCCCCACCAGCAGCTGGCCCAAAAACGACCAGATGGTGTTCTGGATCAATGCCTACAACGCCTACACCATCCGCCTGATTCTGGACCATTACCCGATACAGAGCATCAAGGACATCGGCTCCAAAATCAAGATTCCATTTGTGACCACGCCTTGGGCGGCCAAGTTCTTCAGTATCGGGGGCGAGAAAATGAGCCTCGACAACATCGAGCACGGTATTCTGCGCAAGCAATACAACGACCCCCGCATTCACTTTGCGCTGGTGTGCGCCTCCATTTCCTGCCCCCGCCTGCGCAACGAAGCCTACACCGCCGACAAGCTCAACGCCCAGCTCGACGACCAGGGCCGGGACTTCCTGAACAACCCGGCCAAAAACAAGTTGGCCAAAGACCAGGCCCAGCTCTCTAAGTACTTTGATTGGTACAAGGGCGACTGGGAACAGAACGGGCAGTCGGTGGTGAAGTGGGTGAACCGCTACGCCACGACCAAAATCGACGGCAATACGAAGATTGACTACCTCGACTATAACTGGAATCTAAACAAGCAGTAGCCTACCGGCTACGCCCCTCCCCGCCTTATTTTCTTTTCTCTCCCCAGCCCGCATGAGCTATTTAGAAACCACCGCCGACGTGTACCGCCAGGCGGCCCAGGAGCCCCAGGTGGGCCTTTGCTGCACGACTAATCCCATCTGGCAGCTGCCCGGCCTGAGCATTCCGCAACGGATGCTGTCCATGAACTACGGCTGCGGCAGCACCGTGAACCCGCGCGACCTGACCAACAGCCCCACCGTGCTGTACGTGGGCGTGGGCGGGGGCATGGAACTGCTGCAGTTTGCCTACTTCAGCCGCCGCCCCGGAGCCATCATCGGGGTGGATGTGGTGAGCGAGATGCTGGACGCCTCCCGCGAAAACATGCAGGAAGCCGAGCGTCAGAACGACTGGTTTAAGTCGGAATTCGTGGATTTGCGGGCCGGCGACGCATTGCACCTGCCCGTGGCCGACGAAAGCGTGGACGTGGCCGCCCAAAACTGCCTGTTCAACATTTTCAAGCTGGATGATCTGCGCCGCGCCCTGCAGGAAACCTACCGGGTGCTGAAGCCCCACGGCCGCTTGGTGATGTCGGACCCCACCTGCGAGCAGCCCATGAGCGATGAGCTGCGGGCCGATGAGCGCTTGCGCGCGCTCTGCCTCACCGGCTCCTTGCCGCTGCAGCAATACCTGGATATGATTACGGAAGTCGGCTTCGGTACGGTGGAAGTGCGGGCCAAGCGCGCCTACCGGGTGCTTTCGCCCCAGCACTACGCCACCGACGAGCTGATTTTCATCGAGAGCGTGGAAGTGTGCGCCATCAAGGACCCCATGCCCGCCGATGGTCCCTGCATCTTCACGGGCCGCACGGCCATCTACTACGGCGGCGAAGAATACTTCGACGACCACAAGGGCCACGTGCTGCTGCAGAACCAGCCCCTGGCCGTGTGCGACAAAACCGCCGCTAACCTGGCCGCCCTGGGCAGCTCCGATATCTTCATTTCTCCCTCCACCTACCACTACGACGGCGGCGGTTGCTGCTAGGCAGCGGTATTACTACCAAAGCCCGTCATGCTTCGGCAAGCTCAGCATGACGGGCTTTGGTGTGTTTTAACCGTTCTGCTCGTCGCCTTACTTCCTCTCTGCTCTACCTACATGTTTCTGTCGGCTTTGCTTTTGTCCGGTACCCTGCCCGCGGCGGCCAGCCCGCCGCCGGCTGCGGCGGAGGTACGGCGCTACGCCATTGAGGTAGCGGGCGTGCGGGTAGGCACCATGACGGCCACCCGCCAACCACCGGTTGGCCCCGAGGTGACGTACTCGCTGGTGAGCGACGTGCAGGTAAATTTCCTGTTCTACCACGTCGTCATCTACTACCACGTCGTCAACCGCTTCCGCAACGGCCAGCTGGTGCTGTCCACAGTAGATGCGCGTACCAACCAGGGCAACTTCAGCACCCGCACCGAGTGGAAGGGCGACCATTACGACATCGTGGCCCACCAGTACAAGCACGACTACCAGGCCACCGAAACCCAGCCCATCCGCTACGCCGTCACGAACCTGTTTTTTGCCGAGCCGCCAGCCGGCCAGGCGCGGGCCTTTGCCGAATACTTCGGCGACTACTTCACGCTGCGCCCGGGCCGCCCCGGCCGCTGGCTCGCCACCCGCGCCGGCCGCGAGGATGAGTACCAGTACGCCAACGGCCAGCTGGTCACCCTCATCAAAAAGAACCCACTCAAAAACTTCATCATTCGCCTCCTGCCCCCGGAAAGCTGAGCAGTGGCAGGGTTAGTAGGTGCAATTGCAAACAAAAACGTCATGCTGAGCTTGCCGAAGTATCTCCACCACTCCATTGGATTGCTACAATGAAGCGGCAGAGATGCTTCGGCAAGCTCAGCATGACGTTCTGGCTTTGCCGGAACAACAGGTTTTCTGAAGCTGCAGACGTACTCCGCTCAACCTGACAGACCTGACCTGCCAACACAATCCTAAAATCCGTGTAATCCTCAACATCCGGCTAAATCCGTGATTTAGTTACGTACAGCAATCATCAGGGCCAGTTCCTTATAGCGCATGTTGAAGCGGCGGGCAATGCTGGCGTTGGTAAGAGAGCCTTTGTACACGTACACGCCGGAGCGGAAATGCTCGTTGGTAAATAGCACCTCGTTGATACCGCCGTGCTGGCTGATTTCCTGCAGAATAGGCGTGAAAATGTTGCTTAGCGCGTTGGTGGCCGTGCGTGGTACCCGGGAGGCAATGTTGGGTACACAGTAGTGAATCACGTCGTATTTGCGGAAGACGGGTTTGCTATGACTGGTCATTTCGCTGGTGGCAAAGCAGCCGCCCTGGTCAATGCTCACATCAATGACCACCGAGCCAGGAGCCATCATGGAAATAGCATCTTCCGACACCATGAACGGAATCCGGCCTTCTTCGGCGTTCAGGGCCCCAATAACTACGTCGGCGCGCCGAATTTGCTGGTTCAACGCGAAGGTATCGAGGGTGCTGGTATAGAGTTGGGGCTGGCCCAGGTTCTGCTTGAGGCGGCGCAGCTTGTAGAGGTGGTTATCGAATACCTTCACCTCGGCCCCCAGCCCGGAGGCAGCGCGGGCAGCGTATTCAGCTACCGTGCCGGCCCCCAGAATTACCACCTGCGAAGGCGGCACGCCCGTAATGCCGCCCAGAATAATGCCTTTGCCTTCGTTGGAACGTGCCAGGTACTCGGCGGCAATGAGCATCACGGTGGAGCCCGCAATTTCCGACATGGCCCGCACTACCGGCCGGGTACCGCTGGGGTCCTTGATTAACTCGAAGCTGATGGCGTTTACCTTTTTGCGCAGCAGAGCCGTGATGTACTCGGCCGTGAGCGAACCAAACTGCAGGGCCGAAATCAACGTCTGGCCAGCCCGCAGGTACTCCATCTCATCGTACGTGACGGGGGCCACTTTCAGGATGATGTCCGCCTCAAATACCTCTTTCTGGGAGTAGGCCACGGTGGCCCCGGCCTCGGAGTACTCGTGGTCGGAGTACTTGCTGGGTTCCCCGGCCCCGCTTTCCAGCAGAATTTCGTGGCCTGCTTCCACCAGGTGCTTCACCGCCTCGGGCGTAAGGCAGATGCGGTTTTCCTGCAGGGAGGTTTCCCGGGGTAGCCCAATGAACAGCTTCCGCTTCCGGGTTTCCACGGCCAGCATAGATTCCTGGGTGAAATAGGCGCGGCTGGTAGCCAGCGACTCAAATCCGGGGGGCACTGCGTCGGGCATTTTCTTGAATTAAAAATTATGAATTATGAATTAAAAATTGAGCACACAGTCAATTTTGCAGCAAGCAGAGCTGACCATTTTTAATTTTTAATTCTTAATTCCCTCGCAGATGGTCCGGTGACGGAGAGGGTAATGAGCAGTCGGTCAGGGGGCAGTAGGGCCTCAATGCGGCTCGGCCACTCAATCAGGCAAAGATAGCCAGAATCAAAGTACTCTAGCGCCCCGATGTCTTCGGCCTCCTGTGGGGTGTTAAGGCGGTAGAAATCGAAGTGGTAGATGGGTTCGTTCTGGGCCGTGCGGTATTCGTTGATCAGGGAAAACGTGGGGCTGCTGACCTCTTCCTGCACGCCCAGGCTACGGCATAGGGCTTTAATAAAGGTGGTTTTGCCCGCCCCCATCTCGCCTTCAAAGCAAATGATGGGGTGGCCCTGTACCGCGGCGCGCACCTGCCCGGCCACAGCCGGCAACGCGTCGAGGGAAGGAATTTCGATGGTCTGATTCATCATCCGGAGAGGCCGCATATGTACGCCTGAATAACTTGAGCCTGCAAATTTGGTTATTCTGCCGCGAAATCAGTGGCTTTCTTTCGTCTACCTATTCTGCATTGTCCTTGGTGGGTTGGGCTAGCCTGCCGATGCCGGCCCGGCGGCCCGGCATCTCCACCATCATCTGGTTGCAGCCGGTTTTTTCGCAGGTTTTTACCCGCCAGACCGGGCCCGGCAACTGCTGTCCTCTATATTTGGCCGACCCAAACCAACACCAACCATGCAAGTTTCGCGAATGGCCGGCAGCCTGATTGGCTCCGAAATCATCAAAATCGGCAACGAAGTCAACGACATGATCCGCAAGGGGGAGCAGATCTGTAACCTCACCATTGGCGACTTCGACCCGTCTATTTTCCCCATTCCCACGGAGCTGCAGGCTGAAATTACCCATGCCTACCAGGCCGGGCACACCAACTACCCGCCCGCCAACGGTATGGCTGCCCTGCGCGAAGCGGCGGCGGCTTTTACGGAGTCGCGCCTGGGCCTGAGCTACTCACCCAACGATTTTCTGGTGGCGGGCGGCTCTCGGCCGCTCATCTACGCCACCTATCTGGCCCTGGTAGACCCCGGTGACAAAGTGGTATTTCCGGTACCCAGTTGGAACAACAACCACTACTGCCACCTCTCCTCGGCCGAGGCCGTAATGGTGCCCACCCGCCCCGAAAACAACTTCATGCCCACGGCTGCCGAGCTGGCACCGCACCTGGCCGGGGCCACGCTGCTGGCCCTGTGCTCCCCGCTCAACCCTACCGGCACCGTGTTCAGCCGCGAGGATCTGGAAGCCATCTGCGACCTAGTACTGGCAGAGAACAAGCGGCGCGCCCCCGGCGAAAAGCCCTTATATATACTCTACGACCAGATTTACTGGTTACTGACTTTCGGCAATACCGAGCACTACGACCCGGTGAACCTGCGCCCCGAACTGCGCGAGTACACCGTTTATATCGACGGTATTTCCAAGTGTCTGGCTGCTACGGGAGTGCGCGTAGGCTACGCCTTCGGACCGGCTCCGGTAATTGACAAGATGAAGGCAATCCTGGGCCACGTAGGCGCGTGGGCTCCCAAGGCCGAGCAGGTTGCCACTGCTACCTACCTCCCCCAAACCGCTGCCGTAGATGACTTTCTGGGTGCGTTCAAAGAAAAGGTGCAGCACAGCCTCGACGCGTTGCACCAGGGCCTGCAAGCCATGAAAGCCGACGGTCTGCCCGTAGATTCGATGGTACCGATGGGGGCTATCTACCTCACGGCCAAGCTGGACGTGCTGGGCCGCACTACTCCTGACGGCCAAGTGCTGACCTCTACCAAGGAGCTAACGTCTTACCTTATCAGCGAAGCGCGGCTGGCCCTGGTACCCTTCAGTGCCTTTGGTACCGATGGCGCGTCGCCGTGGTTCCGCATGTCGGTGGGAGGTGCCTCGCTGGCATCCATTGAGGCCGCCCTGCCCCGGCTGCGTGCTGCCCTGGAACGACTGAAGTAAACCTACATTCCTGCTTTTTACACCACCGGCCTTGCAGCAGTTGCAAGGCCGGTGGTGTGTTCGGGCTGTTTTCCCGCCTTTTGCATCGGTCTGGTTTTCTTGCATCAGATTAAGATAAACTATCTATATTGTTGCCGCTATCGGCCGCTATTTTGTGGCAGCCAGAGGTTTCTACTCTGTTTTAGCTGCGTTTGATCTGCAGTTACCGCTCTATCTCCTATTGCACTTTCCGCCTTTCACAACCACCGGAACGTGTACTGTATGCTTTCTTCTATTTCCTGCCCGGGAGCCGGCTTTCCATTGGCTACCACGGTTCTTTTGCTACTTAGTGCCCCTGATTTGCGGGCGCAGCAACTCCGCCCCGCTCCTATTACTGGCGCTGTACGAACTGCTACCGGCTCAGCCCTGGAGTACGCCACCGTCACGCTGCACCGCGCCACCGATTCAGTAGTAGTCAAAACTGAATTCAGCGACGCGGCAGGTCAATTTCAGCTGCAACCACCCGTTATCGGCCGTTACCTGGTATCGGTCAGTCAGCTAGGCTACGGCCGGGGCTGGGCAGGCCCGCTGGACGTTACGGCCGGCCCCGCCACTCCCCTGGCTTTCCGGCTGGTGACCGGAACAGCAACACAGCTTAAAGAGGTGACCGTAACCGGCCAGCGGCCCGTGTTTGAGCGCCTGGCTGACCGGACCATCGTGAACGTGGAAGGCAGCCTGCTGAGCGCAGGCAATACTACTCTGGACGTGCTGGGCCGTGCCCCCGGCATGGTGTTGGATGCCAACGACAACCTGATGCTGCGCGGAAAAACCGGTTTGCTGGTATTGATTGACGGTAAACGGGTGCCACTTACCGGGGCGGAGCTGGCCAGCATGCTCCAGGCCCTGCCGGCCGAGCAGATACGCAGTATCGAGCTTATTACCAACCCACCTGCCAAATACGATGCGCAGGGTGGAGCCGGCGTTATCAGCATCAGCCTGAAAAAAGACCAGCGGCAGGGCTTCAATGGCAGCACCAATGCGGCGTACGGCCGGGGACGGTACGGCAAGTTCACCAGTGGCCTGAACCTCAATTACCGCCGTCAGAAGCTCAGTCTCTATAGCTCTTACGCGTACACCGACCGCCAGCTGTTTCAGGAGCTGCGCTTTGACCGCACGTACCTGCAGGATGGGCAGCCGGTCCGCTTCGTTACGCAGCGCAACGACACCCGCAGCCATATACAGTCCCATACCTGGCGCGCCGGCATCGAGTACTCCTTCACCGACCGCACTACTCTGGGGGCGGTGGTAAGCGGACTGGCAAGTCGTTTACCGTCGCTGGGCCGTAACTACTCGGAGTTGTACGATGCCCAAGGGCAGCTGACGGCGCAGTTGGAAGCCCGGAACCACCGGACGCTGCTGACGCCCAACGTGGCCGCCAACCTGAGCCTGCGGCATCAATTCCGGAAAGACTCGCTGGGCACCCCGGAACTGACAATGGACGCCGACTTGGCCCGCTACGACCTTACCCGCACGCTTGACCTGCAATCCAGCAACCTGCTTAGCTCCTACTACACTCCCAGTCGCCTGCTAGGCGACCAGAACGGCCGCCTGACCATCGGGAGTGCCAAGGCCGATTACGTACGCAGCCTGCGGCACGGGCTGCGGCTGGAAACCGGCCTGAAAACCAGCCGGGTTTCATCGGATAATGACGTACTATTTGAACGGGAGAAAGATGGCGTGCGGCAGGTAGATGCGGGCCTTACCAACCGCTTCCGCTACGAGGAAACCATCAGCGCGGCTTACGTGAGTCTGACCCGTTCCCGGCCTACGCTTACCCTCACAGCCGGCCTGCGCGGAGAGCATACTGCCACCGACGGCCGGCAGCAGATAGGGAGCCAGGAGTTCAGTCGCCGGTATTTTCAGCTGTTTCCCAGCCTTCGGCTTACCCGCACCGTAACTGACCACCACGAGGTGGGCTTTTCCCTCAGCCGCCGCCTCGACCGGCCGACGTACAACCAGCTCAATCCCTTCCGTTCCTACGTTGACCCACTTTCTTACCGCGTGGGTAATCCGGCGCTCTGGCCTCAGCTCAGCACCCAGGCCGAGTTGACGCATACGTTCAACCACAAGTTCAGCACCGCGCTCAGCTACACTCGCACCCGCCGCCCCATCCTGAGCGTGTACCTGCTGGATACCGATGGCTTGGTAGCGGCCACCGATGTGAACCTGAACAGTCAGGACTACTGGAGCCTGACGTTCACGGCCCCGCTGGAGCCGGCTCCATGGTGGAAGCTATATGCCAGCGCCGAGGCCTTTTACATTCGCTTCCAGGGCAGCCTGGAAGGTGCACAGCTCCCGCAGAGCCAGCCCGGAGCCATTTTGAGCGCCAGCAACTCCTTCACGCTGCCTCACGGCTGGAGCGCCGAGCTGAATGGGAGCTACAATTCGCTGGAGCGCTTCGGGTTTCAGACGGTGCGGGCCTTCGGGCAGGTGGGAGCAGGCGTGCAGAAGAGCTTTGGCCCGACTACCGTCAAGCTTAATGCCACCGATATATTCTATACCACGCCGCTACGCGTTACTTCCCGCTACCGCCCGCTGACCGAAACGTTCCGCTCCGCCCAGGATTCCCGCGTGGTGACGGCGGCCCTTTCCTACCGCTTTGGCAACGAGAAGGTGCCCGCCGCCCGTCGCCGGGCCAGTGGGGCCGAGGACGAGAAGCGCCGGGCCGGCAACGTGCAATAACGCCACATTGCCTGCCTACCGCTCCACTGTCTCAGGAACTTCTGCGGTCAGGAGCTGCTCAAGAAAATCCTGGTGGGTGAGCGGGTGCGAGAACATGGGGAAGTTTTTCTCGCAAGCCAGGCGCTGCTCCTCCTCGCTTACCGTGGCGGTGCAGTCGGTGAGCGTGTACACCTGATAGCCGTACTCGTACGCGGTGCGCATGGTAGATTCCACGCAGCAGTTGGTGAGGAAACCTGCCAGGGCAACGTGCGTGATGCCGCGCTGCCGCAGTACAAAATCCAGGTTGGTACTCACAAATCCATCGAGCCCCCGCTTGCCTTCAATAACAATATCCTCCGCCTGTGGCCGGAGCACGTCCACAATTTCCGCCCCCCAGGAGCCCTGGCGGAACGAGTTGCTGTCTACTACTCCTTTCAGAATGCCGTAGGGCCGGGGACTCAGCTCCCGGTAGTTTTCGGTGAAGCTGATGGGCACATGCACAATAAGCGCCCCGGCCATCCGGGCCTGCCGGACCAGGTCTTCGGCGTGGGCCAACATGTTGGTTTGCTTCATTACTGTCTTCACCGCGTCATGCAGAGAGCCGCCGGGTGTAGTGAAATCGTTCTGAAACTCAATGAAGATAATGGCAGTAGTAATGGGCTTCATAAGGGTGGGGCGTTAGGGTTTCGGGATACAACAAGTTACTGATTGCCGGATAATTACGCAACATCAGTATGACATCCGGCTCGTTATAGTTGAGTTACTTCACTGTTACCCAATTATCCTGGTGTAGCCTTCCTATTTCCGGCAGTTTTCCACATCTTTCCTGCCTGCCGGCCGTGTCCGGCAATCAACCAGTTAGTGTATGCAACGTTATTTCGCCACTTGTCACGAGCTGTAGGTATCAACCTACAACTCCCATGAAACAGTCTAAAAAGCGCTGGGCCTGGACATCCCGGCAGCGTGGCCGCATCTGGCTTTACCGCAGCTTCACGTATCGGCTCTATCACCCTAGTAAGGATTTCACTCACCTACTTTGGGTTCGACACCGGAACCAAAGCCGCACCGCTCTAGCTCAGTTACGGCAGGGCGCAGAGGAAACGGACGTGCATTTCCCCTACCACCATAAACACAACGGCCACTGGCTGTGTAACTGAAATAAAGAGGGCGGTCAATTGACCGCCCTCTTTATTTTATATACCGGTTTACCTATGCTTCACCCCCAGTCGTCAACCTCGACCATTTCTTTCGAGACAAATTAATATCGACTCGGATGTAGCAATTTCCTCCATCATATACCTGCAAGCGAGTTGTTTTCCAATCTGTGTGCATATCAGAGCAGAAGCCTTGCACCCAAATTATTTTCTCCCCAACAACTGATATTCCTGGTATCAACTGAAGCCTATAGCTTGCAATATCAATCGGTTCATTTGCTCCTCTGTATTCACCTTTATAGGTATCACTAGCATTATATTCTGCAATAGCCTTTTGCACCAAAGCATATACCTGGCTTATTTCCTTATCCGTCAAGGTTGATGGCCTTGCGCCTACCAGTGAATGTGTATGCTTTTCGCTGAAAGGCAAAACAACATATTCTCTGGCCTTTCCTTTAGGTTTTAGTAGTGCTGGAGGCAGATCAGTCTTTGGCTTCTCAACTTCTACGCGTTGATGCGCCTGACCATTCACGTCCTTATTTTGGCAACTTGTCGCCAACACAAATACTAGCAGACACAGCCCGAAAGTCTTTTTCATTTCCCATTTTTTTCCGAAAGCAAACGGCAGTTCCCTTCCGGAAAGCTGCCGTTGTAACCTAAAAAAGAATTCTGACTCTTACCCTTTCGGGCTGAGCGTGACGTACGGAATGATGCATTCCTCCAGGGAGATGCCGCCGTGCTGGAACGTGTCCTTGTAGTAGTTCACGTAGTAATTGTAGTTGTTGGGGTAGGCGAAGAAGTAGTCACCTACCGTGAAGACGTAGGCGGTGCTCACGTTTTCGCGGGGCAGGAAAATGCGCTCCGGCTTGCGCACGGTGTACACGTCGCGGGAGTCATCGAAGCCCAGGTTTTTGCCGTGCTTGTAGCGCAGGTTGGTATTCGTGTTCCGGTCGCCCACAATCTTGTAGGGCCGCTTCACCCGGATGGTGCCGTGGTCGGTGGTGATGATGAGCTTGCCTTTACGCTCCGAAATCTGCTGGAGCATTTCATACAGCGGCGAGTGCAGGAACCACGAGCGGGTGATGCTGCGGTACGCCGACTCATCGGCGGCCAGCTCCCGGATCATGGCCATATCGGTGCGGGCGTGGCTGAGCATGTCCACAAAGTTGTAGACGATGACGTTGCACTTGTAGTTGTTGTGCAGGTTAGCCATTTTGCCCAGCAGGTCTTTACCGGCCTGCAGGTTGGTCACCTTGTTATAGCTAAACTTATGCTTCTGGTTGGCCTTCTGGAACATGATTTCCATGAACTCGGCCTCGTGCATGTTCTTGCCCTCGTCGTCGTCGTCCCACACCCACAGGTTGGGATACTTCTTCTGGATTTCACCCGGCATCATGCCCGAGAAGATGGCATTACGCGCATACGCCGTGGTGGTGGGCAGAATGCTATAGTAGGTTTCCTCCGAATCGACGGTAAATAGCTCGGCAATGATGGGCTCCAGTACCTTCCACTGGTCGTAGCGCAGGTTGTCGATGAGCAGGAAATACACGGGCTGGTCACCGGTTTCCTTGAGCAGCGGAAATACCCGCTCCTGAAACAGCTGGTGCGACATGAGTGGGGCTTCCTTATCGTCGCCGTTTACCCAGTCCTCGTAATTCTCCGTGATGAAGCGGCCGAAGTACGTGTTAGCCTCGTCCTTCTGCATATTGAAGACTTCGGCCATGCTCTTGCCTTCTGTCTCGTTGATTTCCAGCTCCCAGTACACCAGCTTCTTGTACACATCAGCCCACTCGGTGGCCGAAAGGCGGTCGGAGAGCTGCATGCCCAGCTGGCGGAAGTCGCGCTGATAGCCGCTGTTGGTGGCTTCGCTGACCAGCCGCTTGTTGTCGAGAACCTTCTTTACCGACAGCAGAATCTGGTTGGGATTCACCGGCTTGATGAGGTAATCGGCAATTTTGGCCCCGATGGCCGACTCCATGATGTGCTCTTCCTCGCTCTTGGTAATCATGACCACGGGTACGGTAGGGCGCACCGCTTTGATTTCGGTGAGGGTTTCCAGGCCAGTGAGACCAGGCATGTTCTCATCCAGAAATACGATGTCGTACGTCTTCTCCTGAATTTCCTCAATGGCATCGGCCCCGGAGTTTACGCCGGTTACCTCGTAGCCTTTGTCTTTGAGAAACAGAATGTGGGGTTTCAGCAGGTCGATTTCATCATCGGCCCAGAGTATGCTGTATTGTTGCATAGGGGGGACTTGGGGTGTAGCGCCAGGCAAGGGCCCAACGAGTCAGTAAACGCACTCTACGAAATGCAGGTAGCCGCACTTGTGTACCAGATGCGGGCACGAGGCCACAAGTTGCAACTGAAGTTTCGTAAGTAGCTTTACTCCCAATCCGTGCTTTTTGGTTTAAAAAATTCTGGCCGCGCTATACTTTCCGGGTAACTCAGCGGTAAAGAAGCCGAAAAATGTTGATACCGGCTGCTCCAAGTACCACTGGCCGCTTCAGCTTCCCGTAGTGAAGGAAGCGGTAAAATCCACTTTCCGTTCCTTTTCGTCGGCTTTCTGGCGTATTGCCGAAGCCCGGCCCCTCTCCTTCGCATGAACAAGAAAAAAATCTTCAACGACCCGGTGTACGGCTTCGTGACCATTCCGACGGAGTTGTTGTTTGACCTCATTGAGCACACGTACTTCCAGCGTCTGCGCCGGATTCAGCAGCTGGGCCTTACCATGTTCGTGTATCCGGGGGCTTTGCACACCCGCTTCCACCACGCGCTGGGCGCCATGCACCTGATGACGCTAGCCCTGCGTACGCTCAAGGACAAAGGGGTGAAGATTTCGGCCCGGGAGGGCGAGGCCGCCATGGCCGCCATTCTGCTTCACGATATTGGCCACGGCCCCCTCTCCCATGCCCTGGAGCGCAGCATCTTCCACGATGTGCACCACGAGGCCGTGAGCCTGCACCTCATGCGCAAGCTCAACGCGCAATTCAACGGTGCGCTGGATCTGGCCATTGCTATCTTCGAGGGCACTTATGACCGGCCGTTTTTTCACCAGCTCGTGAGCAGCCAGCTAGACATGGACCGGCTCGACTACCTCAACCGGGACTCCTTTTATACCGGCGTGCAGGAAGGCCGTCCCGGAGCCGACCGCCTCATCAAGATGCTGACGGTGGTAGACGAGCGGCTGGTGCTGGAAGAGAAGGCTGTGTACAGTATTGAGAATTTCCTGGTGAGCCGGCGGCTGATGTACTGGCAGGTGTATCTGCACAAAACCGTTACCTCAGCCGAGCAGATGGTGATTCGCATTATGCAGCGTGCCCGGGATTTGGTGCGGGCCGGCGTGGAAGTCCCGGCCGCCCCCAACCTGCATTTCTTCCTGTCGCGCCACGTCACGCAGCAGGAGTTTGAGCACGACGACCAGGTGATGCGCCGCTTCGTGCGGCTGGATGATACCGACGTGTGGGGCGCGGTAAAGCTCTGGGCTGACCATCCCGACAAAGTTCTCAACTACCTGGCCCAAAGTCTGCTCGACCGGCACCTGTTTAAAATCACGCTCCAGGCCGAGCCTTTCGACGATGAGTTTCAGCTGGGCATCGTGGACTTGATTGCCGAGCATTTCTGCCTGCCCGCCCACGACGCGGCCCAGCTCATGCTCACGGGCCGCATCAGCAACAACGCCTACGATGCCGACGGCCAAGACCCCATTGACGTGCTCACTAAAAGCGGCCGGGTAGTGAACGTGGCCGAGGCCTCGGACCTGCCCAACATCCGCGCCATCAGCCAGCGCGTGGAGAAGCACTATATCTGTTATCCCAAGGAAATTCTGTGAGGCATTTTTTTGGGCTTGTTTTTGGTTTTTGGCTTCGTTCTGAGGCATAACAAGATGCTGTGAAAGATATCCGCTTACGGTACCAAAAATCAAAAACCAAAAACCAACCCTTACTTTTGCCCGATGGAATTTACCGTAGGCCAGATAGCAGAAGTGCTGCGCGGAGCAGTAGAAGGCGACGCCACCCAGCGCATTGACCGACTTGCCAAGATTGAAGAGGGCCAGGCCGGCTCCCTGTCGTTTCTGGCCAACCTCAAGTACGAGCACCACCTCTACACAACTGGGGCCACGGCCGTCATTGTCAGTCGCACCCTGGAGCTGCGCCAGCCCACCACGGCGACCCTCATCCGGGTAGATGACCCCTATACCAGCTTCACCACGCTGCTGGAATTCTACCAGCAGGCCACGCGCACCGGCAAGCGCGGCGTGGAGGAGCCGGCCTACATGGCCGCCAGCTCCCGCATCGGCGAGAACCACTACCGCGGGGCCTTTTCCTACATCGGCGAAAACTGCGAAATCGGGCAGGACGTGGTGATTTTCCCCCACGTGTTCATCGGCGACCGGGTAAAAATCGGGGACGGCACAATTTTGTACGCTGGCGCAAAAGTGTACGCCGAAACCGTCATCGGCAGCCGCTGCACCATTCACGCCGGGGCCGTCATCGGATCCGATGGGTTTGGGTTTGCACCCCAGCCCGACGGCTCCTACCGCACCATCCCGCAGATTGGCAACGTGGTGCTGGAAGACAACGTGAGCGTGGGCGCCAACGCCACCATCGACTGCGCCACTATGGGCTCCACCCTCATTCGGGAAGGCGCCAAGGTGGACAACCTCGTCCAAATTGCCCACAACGTGGAAATAGGCCGCCACACGGTGGTAGCGGCCCAGACGGGCATTTCAGGCTCCACCAAAATCGGGGACTTCTGCGTCCTCGCCGGCCAGACGGGTATTGCCGGGCACCTCAGCCTGGCCAACCGCACTACCGTCACGGCGCAATCGGGCGTGGGCAAATCCATTAAGGAAGAAGGCATTCTGTTGCAGGGCTCTCCCGCCTTCATGTTGCGGGATAGTCTGCGGGCCAATGCCATCTTCCGCCACCTGCCCGAGGTAGAACGCCGCCTCACCCAACTAGAACGCAACCAAAGCGCAACGGAAAAGCCCTAGCTTTGCAGCCTATTTGAGTTGCCAGTTGCCAGTTGTCAGTTGTTGGGCCCATTCTGTTTTCGATGGCCTGACAACTGACAATTGGCAACTGGCAACTGACAACTCAGAAAATGAACGACAAGCAACACACCATTAAGGGCCCCGTCACCGTGAGCGGCATTGGCCTGCACACGGGCGTACAGGCCACCATGACGTTCTGTCCCGCGCCCATTAACCACGGCTACAAATTTCAGCGCATCGACTTGCCCGGCCAGCCCATTGTGGATGCCGACGTGGATAACGTAGTGGACCTTTCCCGCGGTACTACCATTGAGCAAAACGGTGCCCGCGTGAATACGGTGGAGCACACGTTGGCGGCTCTGGTAGGGTTGCAGATTGACAATGTCATGATTCAGCTGGACGGCCCCGAGCCGCCCATTATGGATGGCAGCAGCTACGAGTTCATCAAGCCGCTGATGGAAGTAGGGCTGGAAGAGCAGAACGCCCTGCGCAACTACTTCGAGATACCCGACGAAATCCGCTACGTGGACAACGCCCGGGCCGTGGAAATTGCCGGCCTGCCGCTGAACAGCTACCGCCTCACGGTGATGGTGGATTACAACTCGCCGGTATTGGGTTCCCAACACGCCTCGCTCACTCACATCGACCAGTTCACCACCGAAATTGCCTCGTCCCGTACGTTTTGCTTTCTGCACGAGCTGGAGGCTCTCTACAAGTCGAACCTGATCAAAGGTGGTGATTTGAGCAACGCTATTGTGGTGGTAGACCGTGTAGTAAGCGACGAGGAGCTGGACGAGCTGGCCACCATGCTGGGTAAACCCAAAGTGGCCGTGAAGAAGGAAGGCATCCTCAACAACGTAGACCTGCGCTACAAGAACGAACCCGCTCGCCACAAGCTCCTCGACTTGGTGGGCGACCTGGCCTTAGTAGGCCGCCCGCTGAAAGGTCAGATTCTGGCCGCCCGGCCCGGCCACGCGGCCAACGTGGCGTTTGCCAAGCGCATCAAGAAAAAGATGATGGAGGCCCACACCAGCCCGGTGCCGGCCTACGACCCGGCCCGGGAGCCGGTGATGGACATCAACAAGATTGCTGCCACCCTGCCCCACCGCTACCCCTTCCTGCTCATCGATAAAATCATTCACCTCGACGCCACCACCGTGACGGGCGTAAAGAATGTGACGTTCAATGAGCCGTTTTTTCCCGGCCATTTCCCCGGCAACCCTGTCATGCCCGGTGTGCTGCAGATTGAGGCCATGGCCCAGACCGGCGGTATTCTGGTGCTGAGCACCGTGCCCGATCCGGAAAATTACTGGACCTATTTTCTGGGAATCGAAAACTGCCGCTTCCGTCGGATGGTTAAACCCGGCGACACGATTCTGTTCAAATGCGAGCTGACGGCTCCCATCAAGCGAGGCATTGCCAAAATGAGCGGCAAAGCTTATGTGAACGGCAAAGTGGTCATGGAAGCCGAAATGTCGGCCAGCATCGTCCGCAAAACTGCCTAGTTTTTTTAGTTATGAGAGTTGAATCATGAGGTATGCATTGACTTTCGGAGCCGGTCAAATCTGACTTATTCCTTTGTCGTTCAGTAACTCATAATCCATAACTCATAATTCATAACTCAACATCGAATGAACCAGCCGCTCGCCTATATTCACCCCGAAGCCAAGATTGCCCAGAACGTGGTAGTGGAACCCTTCACCACCATTGACAAGGATGTGGAAATCGGGGAAGGCACCTGGATTGGGCCCAACGTCACCATCATGGCGGGGGCGCGCATCGGCAAGAACTGTAAGATTTTCCCGGGGGCCGTTATTGCGGCCCAGCCCCAGGACCTGAAGTTTGCCGGCGAGAAAACCACCGTGCACATCGGCGACAATACCGTGATTCGGGAGTGCGTGACGGTGAATCGCGGTACCGTGGACAAGCTCAAGACCGTGGTGGGCAGCAACTGCCTGCTGATGGCCTACGTGCACGTAGCCCACGACTGCGTGATTGGCAACAATTGTATCCTGGCCAATACGGTGCAGGTGGCGGGCCACGTGGAAATTGGCGACTACGCCATTGTGGGTGGGTCGTCGGCTATTCATCAGTTCGTGCACATCGGGCAGCACGCCATGATTTCGGGTGGCTCACTGATTCGGAAGGATGTGCCGCCCTTCGTGAAGGCGGGCCGCGAGCCGCTGACTTACGTGGGCATCAACAGCATCGGGCTGCGCCGCCGGGGGTTTTCGGATCAGAAGATTGCCGAAATCCAGCAGCTCTACCGCCTACTGTTCCTGAGTGGCCTTAACAATGCCGCCGCCCTTGACCAGATTGAGTTGGAACTGGCACCATCCCCGGAGCGCGACGAGGTAGTGAACTTCATCCGCAACTCCGGCCGTGGCGTCATCAAGGGTTACTCACGCAGCAACAATGGCAGCGGGGAGTAACTTTTAGAAGTAAGACATCCAGAGCTTAGAGCTTAGCACATGTTCTGCACCAGTAGCGTCAGGACATGTGCTAAGCTCTAAGCTCTTCTTTCTAAGCTCTATCACATGCAGATTACCGCCACGGGCCTGAGTAAGCGGTTTGCCCGGGAATGGATTTTCCGGGACCTTACGCACACGTTTCGGACGGGCACGGCCACGGCTATTCTGGGGCCTAACGGAGCCGGAAAAAGTACCCTGCTGAATACCCTGTCGGGCCAGATTCTGCCCACGGCCGGCACTATTTTGTATGAATTTCAAGGGCAGAGGGTGGCCGTGGAAGACGTGCCCGTCCGTCTGGCGTACGCCGCGCCCTACCTGGAGCTGATTGAGGAGTTGACCCTGACCGAGTTGATCCGGTTTCACACCCGTTTCAAGCCTTTGCAGCCCGGCCTTTCCGCTGAGGAGCTGATTACGCTGATGTACCTGGAGAAATCCCGCCATAAGCTGGTGCGCGACTTCTCCAGTGGTATGAAGCAGCGCCTGAAGCTGGCCCTGGCCCTCTACGCCGATACGCCTCTGCTGCTGCTCGACGAGCCCACCACCAACCTCGACCGGACGGGTGTGGCTTGGTATCTGGAACACGTCCGGGCGACGCTGGCCGGCCGCACCGTACTGGTGTCTAGCAATGTGCCTGAAGAATACAACTTCTGCACGGAGCAGGTCAACATTACCGACTTCGGGGCCCGAGCTGCCCAGTAGCCGTATTTTGCGACGAACTACGTATTTTTAGTTTCGGTCTGGCCTGAAAACGACCATTGACAATCAGCACAATGGTGCAGAATGCTTGACCGGTCGGCCCTTCTTCACTGGGTACTGCAACCTTCGGCAGCCTTCCGCACGTATCTTCGCAGCCGAAACGCTGCCCCACTTTCACTCCGAATTTTTCACCCCTTACCGCCCCTAGCAAGGCCATGAGACAACACGACGACTTCGACGACGACCTCTTCGATGACGATGAGCTAGATAACTTTGCCGCCACCGGCGGCGACGCTACCCGTGGTAACTCCGAAGACCAGCTCTCGGCCAAATACGCCGACTACCTGATGTGGCGCGACACCGGTTCCTCGCACGATGAGGCCCTGGACCTAGCCAGCATGACGGAAGACGAGTATGCTACCGCCGAAGCCACCGAAGACCCCGATGGCAGCACCGGCTTCAGTTCTATCGACGACCTAGATGATGATGAGTTCTCTGACGACGACACCGACGAGTACGGCAGTAGCGGCAGTTCCCGCAACAGTCGCCGCAACTCCGACTACGACGACTATTAATCTTTAACATGGTGCATGTGGTTGGAACGTGCGAAATACTCCATTTTCCTCCCTTCCACACTGCCCAATAAAAAGGCCCGCTTCCTGACAAGGAAAGCGGGCCTTTTTATGAAGTGTAGCCGGGAAAATCATCTCGCACATTTCATCCACATTCTACACAGTCTCTCTACCTTAGACACCCTATTTGCGACCGAAGACGCGCTTGAGCAGGTCGGTGGTGCGGGCAACGGGGTTTTCCCGAATGTTGGCTTCCTCCTGGGCCACCAGCGTGAACAGGCCGTCGATGGCTTTGCCGGTGGCGTATTGGTTAAGGTCGGTCTGCACGGGCGTTACCAGCGGGATGCGGTTGTAGCGGGTGGTCAGGTCGGTGTAGTATTTGGTGGCCCCTACTTTATCCAAGCTTTGCTGAATGATGGGCCGGAAGGCCGTGGTGAGCTGCTCAGTGGTGGTGCGCTTGAGGTAGTTGGTAGCGGCGTCCTTCTCCCCGGTCAGGATGCCCCACACATCCTTAAACGTGAGGCTTTTGATGGCCGCCAGAAAGATGGGCTTGGCGCTTTTGGCCGCATCCTCCGCGCCCCGGTTCAGCGTTAGCTCAAACCGATCCACCTGACTACCCAAGCCAATGGAGCGCAACGTATTGGCCACGCGCTGAGCATCGGCGGGGAACGGAATCCGGATCAGCCGGTTCAGGTAGAAACCATCCTGTTTCGAGGCCTGATCGGTACCCTTGCTAATGCCCTGAGAAAGGGCTTCGCGCAGGCCCTGGGCCGCTTCCTGCTGCGTAAGACTGCCGGTACCCGTGCTGCCGCTTGGGCTGGTAGTAGTGGTTTTAGGCAGCGTGGTTTTGAGGATATCTCCCAGTTTTGAGAGCTTGATTTGAGCCGAAGCGGAAAGCTGCAGCCCCAGCAGCAAAGCGTGTAATACAAGAAGACGGCGGTAGTTCATAGCGAAGAAAGTGAGCAGCAAAGATACTGTCGGCACTTTTGCAGAAACCGGACCAGGTTTCCTGAGAGTACTGAGTTATGAATGATGAGTGATAAGTTAAAGCCACCACCCAGAAAGAGCGGTAACGTCAATTCATCACTCATAGCTCAACTCCCTACTTCCCGCCGAATACGCGCTTGAGTAGGGCGCTGCCTTGGGCAGCAGGGTTGGCGCGGATGCGGCCTTCCTCGGCGGCCATGAGGGCGAACAGGCCGTCCACCGTTTTCTCGGTGGCATAGGGCACCAACTGCGGGTTGAGGGGCGTCACCAGCGGAATCTTGTTATAGCGGGCCACCATTTCGGCGTAGAGCTTGATAGCCCCGGTTTGCTCCAACGACTGTTGCATGGTGGGCTGGAAAGCCGTGCGCAGGTCGGCGGCCGTTTTCTCGTAGAGCAGCGTAGTGGCTGCGTCCGTTTCCTTGCTGGTGGCCAGCGTGAGGGCGTCCTGTAGGCTCAGATTCTGCACCGCGTTCAGAAAGATGGGTTTGGCCTGGCCAGCGGCCGTTTCGGCGGCGCGGTTCAGGGCCACCTCAAAGTTATCGACCAGCGCGCCGGCCCGCAGCTTGCGCAACGTGGCGGCTACCAGTTCCGCCTCGGGCGGAAACGGAATCCGGATATCGGCGTTGGCGTTGAAGCCGTCAGTTTCGCTGCCCTGGGCCACCGCTTTGGTCACAGCCTGGGTAAGTGCCTCGCGCAGGCCGCCGGTGGCTTCGTCGGCCGTGAGGGGCACTACCACGGGCGCTACTACTTTGGTGGCGGCAACTTTGGTGGTAGTCGTGGTCTTTTTAACGGGCGTCGTTTTCTTGACCGGGGTAGTTTTTTTGGTGGTGGTCGTGGTCTTTTTCGTAGTGGTTTTAGTTTGGGCGGTGGCCAGCTGCGTGGTGGCCAGCGTGAGCGTAAGGCCCAAGGCGAGGGTACGGAGGGGAGTCATACAGGAAAATCGGATAAACCCAGACGCCGATGTAGCGTTGTTAGCGGGCGAGTTGCCAATATTGCGCCAAATCCGCCACTCCTCCTAACCTTCTCCCCATGCCCCTCATTCCCGACGTTGAAATCATGACTATTGGCGACGAGCTGCTCTATGGGCAGGTCATCGACACCAATTCTGCCTTTATGGGCCAGGAGCTGGGCAAGCTGGGCCTGCGCGTGCGCCAGATTACCAGCGTATCCGATAGGGCCGACGAAATTGTGGCCGCCCTCGACCAAGCCCGGCAGCGGGCCCAGGTGGTGCTGATGACCGGTGGCCTGGGCCCCACCAAAGACGACCTTACCAAACATGTGCTGGCACGCTACTTCGGCGCGGAACTGGTGCTGCATGAGCCCACTCTGCGCCACGTGGAAGGCATCTTTGCCCGCTTCAACCGGCCCATGCTGGAAGTAAACCGCCAGCAGGCCCTGGTACCGGCCAACTGTATCGTGCTGCACAACGCCCTGGGCACGGCCCCCGGCATGTGGTTCGAGGACCGGGGAACCGTGTTCGTGAGCATGCCCGGCGTGCCGTTTGAGATGAAAGGGCTGATGGCCGACGAAGTGCTGCCCCGCTTGCGCCAGCATTTCCAGACGCCCGCCATTGAGCACGTGGTAGTGCAGACAGTGGGCCTGGGTGAGTCGTTCCTGGCCCAGCGCATCGAGGACTGGGAAACGGCCCTGCCCACCAACATCAAACTGGCGTACCTGCCCTCTTTGGGCGGGGTGCGCCTGCGCCTGACCGGACACGACGACGGCCAGCCCAACCTGCGCGGCCGCATGGAGGCCCTGCTACCCGAGCTGCGCACCTTGCTCGGCGACCATATTTTTGCAGTGGGCGAAATCAACCTGGAAACGGCCGTGGGCACCCTGCTGGCCGAGCGGGGCCTCACGGTGGGCACCGCCGAAAGCTGCACCGGCGGCCTGCTGGCCCACCGCCTCACCAGCGTGCCGGGCAGTTCGCGCTACTACCAGGGCAGCATCATTGCCTATTCCAACGAGATAAAAATGCAGGAACTGGGCGTGAAGCCCGAAACCCTGGCCGCCCACGGGGCTGTGAGCGAGGCCGCTGTAGCTGAAATGGCTGAGGGCCTACGTCGCCGCCTAGGTGTGGATGTAGCCCTGGCCACCAGTGGCATTGCCGGCCCCGACGGCGGCACCGATGCCAAGCCCGTGGGCACCATCTGCATTGCCTACGCCGACGCCCGCCACACCGTCACCCGCCAGATCAGCTTCAACCGCGGCCGCCAGCTCAACCTGGAGTATACCACTACCGCTGCCCTGAATCTGTTGCGGCTGGAAGTGGAGAAGGGTTAGGTTGTTGAATTGGTGGATGGTCAGATGGTTGAATGGGGGGATGGTTAGGTAGTGGAATGGTGGTAAGCTGTCATGCTGAGCATGTCGTGCATCAAGCGAGGATGAAGGGCCTTACCACGGATAAACAAGTCGTTCGATAATAAACCGGAAGTGAGAAGGACCTCCGCCACGCTCAGGATGGCAGACGTATTCCACCAACCCTCCTACCCATTCAACCATCCAGCAATCCACCCATTCAACAATCCAGCAATCCAACAGTCCAACACTTCACTTACCTTTGGGCTCCGAAACCCACCCCCACCCTTTTCCCTAAACTACCCCAACCGCATGGCACGAGTGGAAATGACGATGCCCAAGATGGGCGAATCCATCATGGAAGGCACCGTCCTGAAATGGCTCAAACAAGTAGGCGACACCATCGACCAGGACGAGTCGGTGCTGGAAGTAGCCACCGATAAGGTGGATACTGAGGTGCCAGCCCTGCACGCCGGCGTGCTCCAGGAAATCTTGGTGCAGGAAGGCCAGGTAGTAGCCGTGGGGGCCCCCATTGCCGTCATTGAAACCGATGCGGCCAGCGCCGGCACCACCGCCCCGGTTGCCGCTGCCGAGGCTCCCGCTCCTTCCCTCAACGGAGCCGAGAAGCCCGCCGTCCCCTACCTGCCCGAAGCCCACGACCCGCAGGCCAACCCGGCCCAGGCCGTAGCTACCGCCCAGCCTCAGGCCGGCCGTTTCTATTCGCCCTTGGTACTCAGCATTGCCCGCGAAGAAGGCATTTCAATGGGCGACCTGGAATACCTGCCCGGCACCGGTAGCGAAGGCCGCGTTACTAAAAAAGACATCCTCGATTACGTAGCCGCCGGCAAGAAGCCGCTGGCCCAGGCGGCTGCTCCGGCTGCTGCGCCAGTAGCCGCCCCCGCTGCCCCGGCTCCGGCAGTTGCTCCGGCCACTCCGGCTCCGGCTGCTGCTACTCCGCAGCCTACCGCCAGCACTTCGCAAACGGCCAAAGCGGTGCCGTCTATCAGCGGCAACCAGGAGCTGCTGGAAATGGACCGCATGCGCAAAATGATTGCCCAGCGCATGGTGGACAGTAAGCGGATTTCGCCCCACGTTACCTCCTTCGTGGAGGCCGACGTGACCGACATCGTAAACTGGCGCAACAAGCACAAGGATGCCTACAAGAAGCGCGAGGGCGAAAACCTCACCTTCACGCCTATCTTCATTCAGGCCATTGCCCGCGCCATTCAGGACTTCCCGATGATCAACGTGTCCATTGAGGGCGACTACATCATCAAGAAGCGCGACATCAACGTAGGCGTGGCCGTGGCCCTGCCCTCGGGCAACCTCATTGTGCCCGTGATTCATAACGCCGACCAGCTGAACCTGAACGGTCTGAGCAAGAAGGTAAACGACCTGGCTAACCGGGCCCGCGCCAACAAGCTCAAGCCCGAAGACCTGGAAGGCGGCACCTACACCGTGTCCAACGTCGGCTCGTTTGGCAACGTGATGGGCACGCCTATTATCATGCAGCCGCAAGTGGCCATTATGGCCGTGGGTGCCATTAAGAAGAAGCCCGCCGTCATCGAAACACCGCAGGGTGACTTGATTGGCGTGCGCCACTTCATGTTCCTGAGCCACAGCTACGACCACCGCGTGGTAGATGGCTCGCTCGGCGGCATGTTCGTGCGCCGCGTAGCCGACTACCTCGAGCAGTTCGACCCCAATACCAGCATTTAGTACTTAGAATGTATAAAAAGGCCCCGCCGTGGTTACGTGGCGGGGCCTTTTTGTGAGTGACAAGCCGTACTTTTGACTGACTTTTGGGGCCATTAACCTTTGAATGAACTGGTTTTTCGGGGCCGGTCTTTCCCTTCCTGCTTTCTGCTGTTGCTTACCCGACGAGAAACCCATAAGACCGGACACAAGAAGACTATAACCACTACTTCCATGAACAAAGCGTTGCCTTTGGCCGCCCTCATCATTGCCCTCGGCCTGATCCTGTTTCTCTACCAACGCCTGCGGACCGCTGAAGCCTCGCTGGAAATTGCCAACCGCCGCTTTGCGGACTGTGAGCAGGTCAACTTTCAGCTGCAGAACCAACTCACGCAAGCCACCAGAGGCCCCGTACCGGATAGCCTGCGCGTGGTAAGTGGCGAGTAGTATAGGCTTGTAAACAAATTGGTCCCGGGGCAGCAGCTAGTTGCTGCCCCGGGACCAATTTGTTTACAAGCCTGTTTGAATACCGCGCTACACTACCGGACTAGTATGAGAACGGGCCGCATCAAGACTCCAGGGACCGGGGCCGGCCGCAGCCAGGTACAAGAATACAAAGCAATAAAGTACAGCCAACTCGCCTTGGTTGACGATGGGCAGCACGTGCTGCGGGGCATGGGCCATGAAGTACGCTACGGCCATCAGGCCCGACAAAACAAAAGCCACTGGCCGGGTAAACAGTCCGATAAGCAGCAGCAAGCCGCCACCAAACTCCAGAATACCAGCTACCAGCATCAGCCCCGAAGCGTCGCCCGCATGGTCAGATGGAGGCCAGCCGAACAGTTTCTGGGTGCCGTGAAACACCATCAGCAGCCCCGCCACCATGCGCAGGACGCTCAGCAAACGGGCCGCCCAGGGCGACAGGAAAAAGGTAGATGTTGCCATATCAGCAGGAAAGAATGTGAGTACATAGTTCCCAACGCAGAAAGCTGGCTCCGGGATACATGCTCACTCGCAAACGGATGCTTGCCAAGCCCACTCCGCGCCTAGCCGCATATATGGGTCTTTGGCTGAGCGTTATTCTAGCACCCAGGTTACCTTTTCGGCCAGCGGCTTGCGGGTACTACGGGCGGTAGCGCCGGGTTTGGGGTAACCCAGGTAGAAGAAGCCCAACAGCCGGTCATCCGGCCCCAGCCCAAAAAAAGGGTTGGCTTCTGGCAGGTACGTAACGCCCCCGCTGCTCCAGAAACCCGCCAGCCCGTGCGCCACGGCCGAGAGGTGCAGGTTTTGCACGGCGCAGGCCACGGCCGCCACTTCCTCTACTTCGGGCACTTCGGGGTTGCGCCGGAGGCCAATGGCAATGATGTGGGAACTGAGCAGCGGGTTATTGCGCATCTTCTCCAGCTTGGCTTCCTGAAATTTCTCCCCGGCCGTGGCCCGGTACAGCTCCGCCTGAAAATCGGCCAGCCGCCGCCGCCCCTCGCCCCCGAAAATCGTGAAGTGCCAAGGCTCGGTGCGTTTGTGGGTGGGTGCCCAAATGGCATTTTCGAGCAGCTCTCGCAGCAATGCTTCTGGTACCACGCGGCCAGGCTCAAACTGCACCGGCTGCATGCTGCGGCGCGCGCGGATCAGTTGGGTAATCTGCCCGGCATCTACGGCCGGCGTTGTTTCTGCTGAATGCGTCATGGAAAAGTAAGCCGGAATACCCGGCGGATGTTTACCCCCAAAATACAAAGACCTTCCGCTAGGCAGAAGGTCTTTATCTAAATCAGCCAGAATAACCGTGCACTACGGCCGGCCGCCGCTGGCGCCTTGGGCGGGCGTAGCGCCGGCCCCGTTGCCCCCGTCGCCGCCGTCTTTCAGGTCGTCGTTGTTGATGGAGCGTTTGCGCTTGGGCTGAGCCATGCTCATCTTACCAATGCGGTAGCTCAGGTTTACGCGGAAGCCCGAGCGGCGCAGCACGTTCACGCTGTACTGGTCGAGCACCGGCGTACTGATGGAGCTGCGGATTTTGTTGGTAGGCGTGAAGAAGTTGTCGGCCCCGAAGCCAATGCTGCCTTTCTTATCAGCAAAATCCTTCTTCAGGCCCATGCTGTACACCCCAAAGCCACCCTGGTAGCCCTGAAGCTGCACCTGCCGCCCCCGGTAGAAGCTAAAGGCCTGAATTCCCCAACCCTTGGCGAAAGTGTAGCCTCCCATGAGGCGGCCGCTGGCTACCCAGCCCTGGTTGCTGGCCGCAAACAGCGGGTTGCTCACGTTATTATCGAGGGTGGCGTAGTACACATCGAAACCACCGCCCAGCGTGAGCTTGTTCTGGATGTTCACGTTGGCATTTACGCTGCCGCCGTAGGCATTTTCGGTGCCAATGTTGTCGTAGGTTGTCTTGATAAGAGCACCATCAGGGGTACGCACCGACTGAATGGAGCCGTCAGTGTTGCGGGCAAATACCGAGAAGTTCAGCGAAGTCTGCTTGATAAAGGTGCTGTATCCCAACTCCATGTTGTTGGTGTACTCGGGCTTCAGCTCGGGGTTACCCTCCGTGTATTGCAGCAGGTTGCCCGTCTGCCGGTTGGGGTTGAGAAATTGCAGGGAAGGGCGCTGAATCCGGTAGTTGTAGGCGGCTTTCAACACGTTGCCGTTGGCCAGCTTGCGCGAGATGTTCACGCTGGGCACCAGCACTCCGTACGATGGAATAGAGGTTTCGCTACCGGTGCGGAAGTCGGCGTTGATGGTGGTGTACTCGTAGCGGGCTCCGGCTTTCAGGGTGTAGCTCTTGAGGAAGCCCAGAGTGTAGGAGGCGTAGGCCGCCGCAATGTTCTGGTTGTAGTCGAACACGTTGGACAGCGTGGTGCCAGTCTGCCGCTGCCCGTTCAGGAAGGTGGCGTAGTCGCTGTTCACACGGCGCATAATGTCCTTGGCCCCGAACTCCAGCAGCTGGGTTTTGCTCAGGGGCGTCTGGTAATCGGCCTGCAACGTAATTTCCTGGTTGTAACTGTCGTTGAGGTTGCGGCGGTAGTCGCCTTCGTTTTCCCCGCTCAGGGTGGTGTTGGTGAAGTTGTTGGTGCGGGTGTTGCGGCTGTACTGGGCCAGCAAGCTAAACTCGCGCTGGGGCGTTTCGAAGGTGCGGGTGTAGTTCAGGGTGGCGTCCAGGGTGTTCGAGTTATCGAGCACCTTCACGTCGCTGAGGCGGTTGGTGAGCGAATCACCCAGCACCGGCCGGAAAAACGTGGTCTGCGAGGCCAGGTCGTCCTGGTAGTTGGTGCCGTTGCGCAGGCCCAACTGCACCGAGGCCGAGAGGAAATTGTACTTGTTGATGTCGTAATCCCAGCCCAGCGAGTAGCGTCCGAATACGTTCTGCTGGCGCGTATCGGCCGACTGCACCGTGCGGCTCAGCAGCTGACGGTTGGCAATGTCGGTGCCCTGAATATCGTAGGTGGTTTGCTCGTTGCGGAACGAGCCGGGCACGTTGTACTGGCCCCGGCCGCCCCCGCCCAGCGAGAAGCCCATCTTACCCACCCGGTACGAGGCGTTCAGGCCCAGGTCGGAACTGCGCAGACCGGCACTGGTGCGCAAATCCAGCGTGAAGCCTTGCAGGTTATTCTGCTTGGTCACGATGTTGATGATACCGCCCGAGCCTTCGGCGTCGTACTTGGCCGAGGGCGAGGTAATCACCTCCACGGTCTTGATCTGATCGGCCGGAATCTGCTTGAGGGCGTCGGCAATGCTGTTGGCCGAGATGGTGCTGGGCCGGTTGTTGATGAGCACCCGGATATTCTGGGAGCCCCGCAGGCTCACGTTACCATCCAGGTCCACCGAGAGGTTGGGCACGCGCTTGAGCACGTCGGTAGCGTCGCCGCCGCGGGTGGTTTCGTCCTTCTCGGCGTTGTACACCGTGCGGTCCACCTTTTCTTCCACCAAGCTGCGCTGGCCTTCCACCCGCACTTCGCCCAACGCCTGGGCCGAGGACGCCAGCGGCACCGCACCCAAGGCCACGGTGTTGCCGGCTTCGGTAATCACCACGCCGGGCTTTTCTACCAGCGTGTAGCCAATAAAGCTGATTTGCACGGTGTACGTACCGGCCGCAATGCGCGGAATCGTGAATTTGCCGTTGTCGTCGGCAGCGGTACCGTCCACGGGCTTGCCGGTAGCGGGGTTCAGCAGTACGATGGTGGCATAGGGCACGGGCTGCTTGGTGGCGGCATCCGTGACGGTGCCGGTCACGCGGCCAGTACCCTCCTGGGGAGCAGCCGGCATGGTTCCGGCGGGCCGACCAGCCCCGGCGGGCGGACCACCTGCAGGCATCTGGGCCAGCACTGCCTGGGAACCACTGAGGAAAAGAAGAGGAAGTAGAATCTTTTTCATGAGCACGAGGGGAATATTGGCCGCCGACCGGGGCACCCAACGCCAACCGGAGTTAGGCGCCGGTGCAAACCTAGCGGCCCCATCCCCGCTCCCGCTACGAACCCGACCAAAGGGCCGTTTTCTGCGCTAGAAACCCGAGAAAGACCGCCCGAAGACCAGGCAACCGAGCCACAGACACAGCTTCGGCCCCAGGGTGGCACCAGCATCTGAATATTTGTCGGGTTTGTGGCAGACAACAAGCAAAACGCCGCCCCGGTTACCGGGGCGGCGTGACGTAGCGGGCGTTTCCCACCGGTCTGGCGGTTGAAAGCCATCGGACCGGTGCTTATGCCTTCACACCGAGTAGCAGCAGCATAAAGGCAAACTGCCGGGCCGTGTCGTGGATGGATTTGAAGCGGCCCGAGGCCCCACCGTGGCCGGCGGCCATGTCGGTGTGGAGCAGCAGCAGGTTGTTGTCGATTTTCACGGTGCGCAGCTTGGCTACCCACTTGGCCGGCTCGAAGTACTGCACCTGCGAGTCGTGCAGGCCGGTGGTCACGAGCATGTTGGGGTAAGCCTGGGCTTTCACCTGGTCGTAGGGCGAGTACGAGAGCATGTACTCGTAGAACTCCTTCTGGTTGGGGTTGCCCCACTCGTCGTACTCGCCGGTGGTCAGCGGAATGCTTTCGTCGAGCATGGTGGTCACCACGTCCACGAAGGGCACGGCCGCCACTACGCCTTTGTAGTACTCGGGGTGGTTGTTCACCACCGCGCCCATCAGCAGGCCGCCGGCCGAGCCGCCCATGGCAAACAGCTTGTCGGCGGAGGTGAACTTCTGGTCGATGAGGAATTTAGAGCAGTCGGTGAAGTCAGTGAAGGTGTTTTTCTTCTTGAGCTTCTTGCCGTTCTCGTACCACTGCCGGCCCATCTCCTGCCCACCCCGGATGTGACAGATGACGTAGGCAAAGCCCCGATCCAACAAACTCAGGCGGGCGGCACTGAAGGTGGCATCCATGGAGTAGCCGTAGGAGCCGTAGGCGTACTGCAGCAGCGGGGCCGAACCGTCCTTCTTGAAGCCCTTCTTGTAGACGATGGACATCGGGATTTTGGTGCCGTCGGTGGCGGTGGCGTACACCCGCTCGGTCACGTAATCCTCCTTTTTGAAGCTCCCGAGCACGGTTTGCTCCTTCAGCAGCTTCTTGCTGCGGGCGTTCATGTCGTAGTCGAAGGTGGAATTGGGCGTGGTGAGCGAGGAGTAGCCGTAGCGCAGCACGGGCGTATCAAACTCGGGGTTGATGCTGATGGCGGCCGTGTAGGTGGGCTCCCCGAAGTTGAGGTAGTGCTCCTGCTTGTCTTTCCACCGAATCACGCGCAGCTGCAGCAGGCCTTCCTTCCGCTCGCCCAGCACCAGGTAATCCTTGAACAACTCCATGTTTTCCAGGAACACGTCGGGGCGGTGGGCAATAACCTCCTGCCAGGCCGTTTTGACGGTGTTCTTCACCGGCGTTTTCAGCAGCCGGAAGTTGGGCGCGCCGGCGTTGGACAGCACATAGAAGTCGTTGCCGAAGTGCTCCACTTCGTACAGATGGTCGGCCTCGCGGGGCAGAAACACCTGCAGCGCCGCCGTGGGCTTGCCGGCCTCCACGTACCGCACCTCCGACGACATGGTGCTGCCAATCGTCAGGAATACGTATTGCCGCGACTTGGAGCGGTGCACCCCGATGCGGAAGGTGTTGTCCTTCTCCTCGTATACCAATTGGTCCTTGCCGGGGTCGGTGCCCAGGGTGTGGCGGTAGAGCTGGTAGTCCAGCAGCGTGCTGGGGTCCTTGCGGGTGTAGAAGACGGTTTTGTTGTCGGCGGCCCACACGGCGTTGCCGCTGGTGTTCGGAATCTGCTCGGGGTAGAGTTGGCTGGTTTGCAGGTTGCGGAAGCGCAGCGTGTACAGGCGGCGGCTCACCACGTCCTCAGAGTAGGCCAGCACCTGGTTGTCGTCGCTCACCTCGAAGCCGCCAATCTGGTAGTAGGCCTTACCCTTGCCCAGCTCGTTGGCATTCAGCAGAATTTCCTCCTTGGCGCTCAGGCTGCCTTTTTTGCGGCAGTAAATTGGGTACTCGGCCCCGGCTTCGAAGCGGGTGTAGTAGTAGTACCCATTATCCCGGTACGGCACCGACTCGTCCTGCTCCTTGATGCGGCCCTTGATTTCCTGGAACAGCTTTTCCTCCAGCCCCTTCACCGGGGCCATCTGCTGCTCGAAATAGGCGTTTTCGGCATTCAGGTAGCTGATGACGGCCGGGTTTTCGCGCTCATTGAGCCAGTAGTAGTTGTCGAGGCGGGTGCCGAAGGGTGACTTGAGTTCTTTGGGCTGGAGAGCCGCAACGGGAGGTTTGGGCATGGTAGCAGTAGTGCTTTGGGCGAAAAGCGCGCCGCTCAGCAGCACCCCCGCGCCCGTGAGCCAGGTGGAAAGGAAATTCATAGCGCAACAAGTCAGCAAGTGAAAAGTATGCGCTAAAGAAACGGGGAATTTGCGAAGGGCGGCGGCGGAGGCCGTAAAAATGGCAGAGGGCCACCCGGGTTTATCATAGCAACCGCACCAGCCGGAATGTAGAGACGCGACACTTCGCGTCTCCTCGTTGAACGGTACCGGATAAAACGGGTCGTTCTGACGGGAGACGCGAAGTGTCGCGTCTCTACACTAGATCTGGCTTACAGCGCCGCCAGGCTCTGCTCCAGGGCCGTGATTTTGGCTTCGGCGTCGGCCAGCTTCTGCCGCTCGCGCTCCACCAGGTCGGGCTTGGCGTTGGCCACGAACTTCTCGTTGGCCAGCTTCTTCAGCACCGAGTCGCGGAAGCCCTGGGCGTATTCCAACTCCTTGGTCAGGCGCTCCTTCTCGGCCCCGAGGTCAATCTGGCCTTCCAGCGGCACGAAGAACTCCGCACCGCCCGCCACGAATCCCACCGAAGCCGCCGGCGCTTCCGTCACCACCGAAACCTCGGTGAGGGAAGCCAGTTTGCGGATGATGGGGTCGTAGTCCTGGAGCAGTTGGGTGTCGTCGGTTTTAGCGGCCAGGGTCAGGGGCTTGTTGGGGCCCAGGCCCTTCTGGTTGCGGATGGTGCGCACGCCGCCCACAATGGCCAGAGCCTTTTCCATGCGGGCCAGCACCTCGGCGGCACCCGCTACGGGCTGGGCCTTGGGCCAGGCAGCCACGCACACGTACTCCTTGGGGCCGCGCTCCTTCAGCTCGTGCCAGATTTCCTCGGTGATGAAGGGCATGAACGGGTGCAGCAGCTTGAGCAGGGTTTCGAGGAAACCGGTGGTCAGGCGCAGCGTTTCGGGGTCGATGGGGGCCTGGTAGGCGGGTTTGATCATCTCCAGGTACTCTGAGCAGAAGTCGTCCCACACCAGCTTGTACACCGTCATCAGCGCGTCCGACATCCGGAACTTCTCGAAGTGCTCGTCCAGCTCGGCAATGGTGGCGTTGAGCTTGGCCGAGAACCACTCCACAGCCTTCTCGTTGGGGAAGGGCAGGGCAGCGTCTACCTCCCAGCCCTGCGTGAGGCGGAAGGCGTTCCAGAGCTTGTTGCTGAAGTTGCGGCCCTGCTCCACCAGCTTTTCGTCGTAGAGCAAGTCGTTGCCAGCCGGGGCCGAGAACAGCATCCCGGTCCGCACCCCGTCGGCCCCAAACTGCTTGATGAGGTCCAGCGGGTCGGGCGAGTTGCCGAGCTGCTTGCTCATCTTGCGGCCCTGGGCGTCGCGCACGATGCCGGTGAGGTACACGTTGCGGAAGGGCACTTCCTTGCGGAATTCCAGGCCGGCCATAATCATGCGGGCCACCCAGAAGAACAGGATGTCCGGCCCCGTCACCAGGTCGTTGGTGGGGTAGAAATAGTTGACGTCGGCGTTGTCGGGGTCCTTGAACCCGTCGAACACCGAAATCGGCCACAGCCACGACGAAAACCAGGTATCCAGCACGTCCTCGTCCTGGCGCAGATCCGAGAGTTGCAGGTCCTTGTTGCCGCTCTGCTCGCGGGCCTGGATCAGGGCTTCCTCGGCGGTGAGGGCCACCACGTAGGTGCCGTCGGGCAGGTAGTAGGCCGGAATCTGCTGGCCCCACCACAGCTGCCGCGAAATGCACCAGTCGCGCACGTTCTCCATCCACACCCGGTAGGTGTTCTTGAACTTGGCGGGGTGCAGCTTCACGGTGTCGTTTTCTACCACTTCCAGGGCCGGCTTGGCCAGGTGCTCCATTTTCAGGAACCACTGCAAACTCAGGCGCGGCTCAATGACGGCCTTGGTGCGCTCCGAGGTCTGCACGATGCTGGCGTACTCCTCCACCTTCACCAAGTGGCCGGCTTCCTCCAGGTCCTTCACGATGTTGCGGCGGGCCGCGAAACGGTCCTGGCCCACGTACAGCACCGCTTTTTCGTTGAGCGAGCCGTCATTGTTCAGAATGTCGATAACGGGCAGGTTGTGCTTCACGCCCAGCTCGTAGTCGTTCAAATCGTGGGCCGGCGTCACCTTCAGCGCGCCCGTGCCGAAGTCGATGCTTACGTACTCGTCCAGAATCACCGGAATTTCGCGGCCCAGCAGCGGAATCCGCACTTTCGCGCCGTGCAGGTGCGTATAGCGCGGGTCATTGGGGTTCACCGCCACCGCCACGTCGGCCATAATGGTTTCGGGGCGCGACGTAGCTACGGTCAGGAACTGGCCCTCCTGCCCCACCACTTCATACCGCAGGTGGTACATCTTGGCCATGACGTCCTTGGGAATCACTTCCTCATCAGACAGCGCCGTCTGGCCCAGCGGGTCCCAGTTTACCATCCGGATGCCACGGTACACGAGGCCCTTCTGGTGCAGGTCCACGAACACACGCAGTACAGCCTCGGTCAGTTCGGGCTCCATGGTGAAGCGCGTCCGGTCCCAGTCGCAGCTGGCGCCCAGCTGCTTGAGCTGCTCCAGGATGATACCACCGTACTTTTCCTTCCACGCAAAGGCGTGCTCCAGAAACTGCTCCCGGGTCAAGTCCTTCTTCTCGATGCCCTGCTCCTTCAGCAGCGCCACCACCTTGGCCTCGGTGGCAATGGAGGCATGGTCGGTGCCGGGCACCCAGCAGGCTTCTTTGCCCTGCATGCGGGCGCGGCGCACCAGCACGTCCTGGATAGTATTGTTGAGCATGTGGCCCATGTGCAGCACGCCCGTTACGTTGGGCGGCGGAATCACCACGGTGTAGGGCTGCTTGCGGGGGTTGGCTTTGGCTTTGAAGAAGCCCTGCTCCTGCCAGCGCTGGTACCACTTGGCTTCAACGTCGGCGGGGGTATAGGTTTTGGCGATGGACATCGTCAAGAAAGAATAAGATCAGTGCAGAATACCGGCAAAAGTAGGCATTTCGCGCTGGCTGCCGCGCGGCGCAGCCACCAGGTTGCCACGAACTACCGGTTCTGTGGTCGGAACAAGATTCCAGATTTTATTCAACAGCCCGCATATTCCCCGTAAATTGCGGCCGACTAATGACGAGCTTAAAGGTTTATTCGGTCCGGGAACTTTATTTTCAGCATCTCATCCGACTGCCTTTATGTCGTTGCGTTGAGCCGTCCGCCTTGGGAAATTCGCCCGGCAGCGCCCGGTTCAGATCATGCTTGTCCTGCGCCCTCTGTCCCACCCCCGCCCCACCAGTTCAGTTGAGTTAACTTTTCTTGTTTTCTTACCCTTTGTTGATGCGTGCGTATGGCTCTCTTTCCTTTTCGTAAAACTTCGGCGGCCCGGGCGGCCACGGCGGCATTGGCTGCTCCGGCTCCCGCGGCGGCTACTTTCGCCGGCTCCATCCGGGTGGGCATGGGCCAGCTGCTGGTAGAAGGCGGCGAGCCGGAACGCAACCTGGAGCGGGCCGAGCGCATGATTGCCGAGGCCGCAACGCACCAGTGCGACGTAGTGCTGCTGCCCGAAACCCTCGATTTTGCCTGGACGCATCCCAGCGCCCTCACCGAGGCCCAACCCATTCCCGGCCCCTACTCCGACCGGCTCTGCCAGGCCGCGCTGCGCCACAACCTCTACCTCTGCGCCGGCCTCACCGAGCGCGCCCCTGATGGCCGCAACTACAACGCCGCCATCCTCATCAACCCGCAGGGCGAAATCATCTGCAAATACCACAAGATTAACCTACTGGAAGTAGAGCTGCCTTTCTACGCCGTGGGCCAGACGCTGAACGTGGTGGATACGCCGCTGGGTAAAATTGGGGTAAACATCTGCGCCGATAACTTCCTCGACGGCCTACCCATCGGCCACACGCTAGCCCGCATGGGGGCCGAGTTCATCCTCTCGCCCTCGTCTTGGACGGTGGATTATTCTATCACCGAGGAGCACGACCCCTACCGCGAGAAATGGGTGAAGCCGTATTCTATTCTGGCTCAACTCTATAACGTATCGGTGGTAGGCACTACCTCCGTCGGGTACATTGTGGGCGGCCCCTACGAGGGCAAGAAGAGCGTGGGCTGCTCGCTGGCCGTAGATGCCAGCGGCATCCGGGCCCAGGGCAAGTTCAACGAGTTTGCCGGCGACCTGGTAGTGGCCGACCTACCCCGCCCGATACGCGCCGAGCAGGGCACTCAGATCGGCCAGATGCTGCAGCGCAAGGGCTTTGCCTTCGATAAGCTATCCGCGTAGCGTACCTCTTGTTTCGTATTTCTCTGGTGCGTCACAACCCGCGCCGTTTTTCCGGTGCCTGCGCCAGACTGCCCCTGTTCCTGACCATATGACCAACACCTACCAACAATGTACCCGCTGCATCATGGACACGACCGTCCCTGGTATTCAGTTCGATGCGGCGGGCGAATGCAATTTTTGCGCTTTACACAATAAAATGGACCGGGCTTTTCCGCTGGGGGAAGCCGGGGCGCGCCACGTGCGAGAAATGGTGGCCGACATCAAGCAGCTGGGTCAGGGTAAAAAGTACGACTGCGTGCTGGGCGTCAGCGGAGGCCGGGATTCCTCGTTTACACTCTGGTACTGCGTAGTGAAGCTGGGGCTGCGGCCGCTGGCAGTACACTTCAACGACGGCTTCGGCAACCCCGTGGCAGGCGAGAACATGACCAAGGCCTGCCGCAAGCTGGGCGTGGAAATGCGCACTATCACCTCCGACTGGCGCGAATCCAAGGACCTGAAAATTGCCTTCCTGAAGGCCTCCGTGCCCGATATGGAGGAAGGCACCGACGTGGGCATTGCCACGGCCCTGTACGGCGTAGCCGCCAAAGAAGGCATTCAGCGAATCGTTATCGGGCAGTCGTTCCGCACCGAGGGCATTGCCCCGCTGAGCTGGAACTACCTCGATGGCAAGTACCTAAAGGCCGTGCACAAGCAGTTTGGTACAGTGCCGCTACGACCCTGGAAACCCGCCGACCCGGGTTTTCACTTGGATATTAAGGAAATGTTCTACTACGCCTTTATCCGCCGCATCAAAACTGTGACGCTGCTCTACCACGTCGATTACGTGCGCGCCGACGTGGACCAGCTGCTGGAGCGGGAGCTGGACTGGGTGAACCCCGGGGCCCATTATTTCGATGATTTGTACCAGAGCGTCATCTACTACCTCAACCGCACCAAGTTCAACATCGACCGACGCCTGTTCAACTACTCAGCCTTGGTGCGTTCGGGGCAGATGCCTCGG
This sequence comes from Hymenobacter swuensis DY53, assembly GCF_000576555.1. Classification (NCBI taxonomy): domain Bacteria; kingdom Pseudomonadati; phylum Bacteroidota; class Cytophagia; order Cytophagales; family Hymenobacteraceae; genus Hymenobacter; species Hymenobacter swuensis. The sequence continues at coordinate 2,159,884 of NZ_CP007145.1, read as the reverse complement.
GCAGTGGCCCTGGAGCGCGTCACCCACGTCAATAAGATTGAGGATCAGAAGGTCATCGACCTATGCATCAAGCGCCTGGGTCTTACCCGTGAGGAGTTCGACCAGATTGTGGCCACGCCGCCCACTACCTTCCGCTCTTACCCCAACAACTACGAGCTGATCCGACTGCTGAAGTGGCCCATCAAGCTCCTGAGCCAGTTCCGCCTCATCCCCGAGTCGGCCTACGACAAATATTTCAACTGCGGCACCTGATGCTCCTGCCCTTCCCCGCCGACCCCGATGCGGCCGCCGACGACTCGCTGGAGGGCTTGGTGCTGGCGGGCGGAGCGGCCACTGTCGAAAACCTGGTGGCGGCCTACAGCCTCGGTATATTTCCGTGGCCGGTACCAGAATGGCCGGTGCTACCCTGGTTCTGCCCTCCCCGGCGCGGCATTCTGCGGCTGGAGCGGCTGCACGTAGGACGTTCCTTGGCGCGGGTACAACGGCAGTCAACCTGGCGCATCAGCTTCAACGAGGCATTTGAACAAGTGATGCGCGCCTGCCGGCAGCAGCCCCGCCCCGGCCAAGACGGCACCTGGATTACGCCCCAGCTGCTGCGCGGCTACACGGCCCTGCACCAGGCCGGCTACGCGCACAGCGTGGAGGTGTGGGAAGGCCCCACGCTGGTGGGCGGCCTCTACGGCGTGGCCGTGCAGGGCGTATTTGCCGGTGAGAGTATGTTTCACTATCGTCCCAACGCCTCCAAACTGGCCCTGTTGGCTCTGACCGATGCCCTGCGCCGACAAGGCGTGGGTCTGCTCGATATTCAGCAGCTGACACCCCACCTTGCCGCGTTGGGGGCTGAGGAAGTCAGTCGCCACGAGTTTCTGGCTTTGCTGGCCCACGAACAGGCCGCCGGCCGCACCCTCCACTTCGGCGCTTAGCCCGACCGCAGATTAAGTTAATAAGTGTCGGCGGCCCGCCAATCCATACCCAACAAAAAAGCCTCCTGTTCAGGAGGCTTTTTTGTTGAACAGCCCGAATGCAAAAATGCGTGCAATCCGGAAAATCCATCTAAATCCGTGATTTAGGCTTCTTGGTGCAGCCACTGCTTTTTGCTGAGCAGCTTGTCCTGCGACTCGCGGTAGTCGGGGTCGTCTACGCAGCAGTCTACGGGGCAGACGGCGGCGCACTGGGGCTCCTCGTGAAAACCCACACACTCGGTGCATTTATCCGAAACGATGTAGTAGTACTCGTCGGAAACAGGCGTTTGTGGCGCCACGCCCGACACCACTTTGCCTCCGTCCTGCTGCACATCCTTCAAGCTGGTGCCATCGGCCCAGCGCCAGGCAGCCCCACCTTCGTAAATGGCCGTATTCGGGCACTCCGGTTCGCAGGCACCACAATTGATGCACTCGTCGGTTATCATGATGGCCATAGCCTTGGTCGTCGTTAAAAAGTAGAAAATCGAATCAGGGAGAGTACGCAAGCCGCCGAAGGCAGGATGCGGTCGGGCAAAATTAGGAATAAGCCGTACACAGTTGAGTAATTTCGCGGCGCTGATTTTGTTTTTCTGCTTTCCGGCTTTTATCCCGCCCCCGCTCCTATGCTTTACGCCGACCGCCTTGCCGCTTTCGTAGCCCTGGGCCAGCGCCTCACGGCCCTGGTTTCCGTTGACCACGCCGAAGAGCTGACCGAACTGGCCGCCCGCGCCCGCAACCAGAACAACTGGTTCGACCGCCCCAACGTGCTGGTAGCGTTGCACGGCATTGCTCACCTATTACAGGAAGATGCGCTGCGCACCTGGGCCGGCCGCTACCCCCCGGAACCTACCACCCCGCGCCTGATTGGGGTAGTCATGGCTGGCAACATTCCGCTGGTAGGCTTTCATGATGCGCTGTGCGTGCTGCTATCGGGCCACCAACTGCTGGCCAAACTCAGCAAAGATGATACGGTACTCATGCGCTGGGTGCTGGACGAGTTGACGCGCCTGGAGCCCCGCTTCACCGACCGGATTCAACTGGCCGAGCGACTCAATGCGGCCGATGCCTTCATTGCCACCGGCTCCGACAACACGGCCCGCTACTTTGAGTACTACTTCGGCAAGAAGCCCAACATCATCCGTCGCAACCGCACCAGCCTGGCCGTGCTCACCGGCCGCGAAACCGACCACGACCTGGGTTTGCTGGGTGAGGACATTTTCCGGTATTACGGGCTGGGCTGCCGCAACGTGAGCAAGCTATACGTGCCTGAAGGGTACGATTTCACGCCGCTGCTCGATGCCCTGCAGCCCTGGCACCACGTGCTGGAGCACAACCGCTACCAAAACAACTACGACTACAACAAGAGCATCCTGCTGGTCAACCGCGTGCCGCACCTTGATTCGGGCTTTCTGCTGCTGACGCCCAGCGCCCAGCTCGTCTCCCCCATTTCGGTGCTGCACCATGCCGCCTACACCAACGAAATAGACCTGCTCGACCAGCTAACTGATGTGGCGGCCCAGACGCAATGCCTGGTGTCGGGCGGCGGACTATATCCGGGCAGCTTTCCGTTCGGCCGAGCCCAGCAGCCCAGCGTAACCGATTACGCCGACGGGGTGGATACCATGGCGTTTCTGGCCGAAATCCTGTAAATTAATAGGACGGTTTGGCTGGGCTTTAACTTCCACAGTATCTGTGTGCTGCCGGCCTGAGAGCATTAAAACGGCGAACCGGGCACGGTTATGGGTAGACTTTTGCTGGGATACTTGCGTAAACCTGTAGGAATATCTGCCGCAGATATCATAAATGGTAACTGCCGGCACTTCATCGTTTCCCCATCTGGTAGTTCACATGTTGCGGTTGGTTGCAACTGCCACCGCCACCTTTTCCCGACAAGACCATGATACCCGAACTCAAACCGACGGATGCCTCTATTGAAACCATCGATAAGGAATTGATTCCGACTTTACATTTTCCGACTGAAGACGTGCTGACTGACCCGCTGGAAGTGAAACGCCGCCGTTTCGATGCGGAGCGGGCTGCTACGCTGGGCAATGCCTATCACGGCAAGCTCGACATCTATTTTCAAACGGCCGATGGCAGTACCAAGCGTGTATATACCACCGTCTGGGCTACCCATGAGGAAAACCTAACCCTTAAATCAGGTATTGCGTTGCCGTTGCGCTCCGTAGTAAGTTTCGACTTCTACTAACCACAGATTTCCTCGAATTACAGTGGATTGATCGGATTTTGTGGACGACACCGTTCTCGTTTCTGTCATCCAGTTAAAGCAAAACAGCTTGCCTTTCGGCAAGCTGTTTTGCTTTATGCACGTAGTGAAAATTCGTGATTAGAGACGGTCCAGGGTTTTCTGGATGAGGCTATTTACGACTTCGTCGGAATTGGTGGCGAATTCGCCGGTGGCACGGTTGGCCACAATGGCGTTCAGGGAGAGTACCTCGTGGCCCAGCATACGGCCCAGAGCATAGTAGCCGGCCGTTTCCATCTCGAAGTTAGTTAGACGGAATTCGCCCTCGGCACTCTGGTGGCGGAACTGCTGGAACTGCTGAATCAGGGTGGGCAGGCGCAGATCGAGGCGCAGCACGCGGCCCTGGGGGCCGTAGAAGCCCGGGCAGGTGAGCGTGTTGCCCATCACCATATCAAACCCGATCTGCTCGCGCAGCAAATCGGAGCCGCGCACGCAGTACGGGCGATAATCGAGCTGTAGCGCCTTCTGAATTCCGGTAGCCACTTCCACTTCCAGCCCGGTTTCCACCAGCGGATAAAACTGCATCAGCGAGTCGAGGCCCACGGCGTGCTCCGAGGCCAGCAGGGAGCCCACCGGAATATCGGCCTGCAGCGAGCCGCTGGTACCCACCCGGATGATGCGCAGATTGATGCGTTCCTCCAGCGGCCGGGGCTCGCGCGTCACGAGGTCCACATTTACCAGCGCATCCAGCTCATTCATCAGAATATCAATGTTATCAGTACCCATGCCGGTGCTAATAACGGTGATGCGCTTGCCCTTGTAGTAGCCTACGTGCGTCACAAATTCGCGCTTGTGGATCTGGGTTTCGATGGAATCGAAGTGCTGGCTCACGGAAGGCACCCGCTCCGGGTCGCCCACGGTGATGATGGTGTCAGAAATATGGTCGGGTTGCAGGTTCAGGTGGTAAATGCTGCCGTCCTTATTCAGGATCAGCTCCGATTCGGCAATGGGCATGGGTGGGGGGATTTTAGGGAATTAAAAATTGAGAATTAAAAATTAAAAGTGGCAGGAATCAAACGTGAATGCTCTCAAAACGCACTGGCTGTTATTGTGCTCGTACGCTTTAAAAGCAGGCATTTTCAATTCTTCATTCTTAATACTTAATTCCCGAAGGGGCACGGTAGGATATCAACCCCTGCTCGGGGCTGTAGTGGTTGCTGACCTTGGGGTAGTTGCCGGTACCGTCGTAGGCTCGCTTGTCGGGGTGCGTCTGGCAGGTGGTGGAGCAGGCACCTTGCAATTGTTGGCCGCAGGCTTCGCAGAGCGGTACGTGGGCGTTACAATGCGGGTTGGCACAGTTTACCATCCGGTCGGAGGGCGTGTGGCAGTGGTGGCACTGGCTGATGACGGTGGGGTTGATACTGTTCACCTCCACCGCCACGCGGCCGTCGAACACGTAGCATTTACCGTCGAAATCCTCGCCGCCGGCTTCCAGTCCGTACTTAATGATACCGCCGTGCAGCTGGTACACGTCTTCGAAACCTTGTTCCAGCAGAAAGGCCGAGGCTTTTTCGCACTTGATGCCGCCGGTGCAGTAGGTCAGGATTTTCTTGCCCCGGTACTGCTCCAGCTCCTGCACCTTCTCCGGAAACTCCCGGAAGTTCTCAATGTCCAGCGTCACGGCGTTTTTGAAGCGGCCGAGGCTGTGCTCGTAGTCGGAGCGCACGTCGAGCACCACCACGTCGTCCTGGTTTTTCAGGTCGCGGAATTCGGTGGGCGAGAGATGAATGCCGGTACGCTCATAGGGCTTGATGTGCGGCAAACCCACATGCACGATTTCCGCTTTCACGCGCACGTGCAGCTTCTGGAAGGTGTGGGCCGGTGCCTCTTCCACCTTGAACTCCAGGGTAGCAAAGCGCGGGTCGGCCTTCACCAGACGCATGTATTCTTCGCAATCCTCCCGGCGGCCCGATACGGTGCCGTTCAACCCCTCGGCAGCCACAATGATGCGGCCCAGCAGGTTCAGCCCCAAGCACAACCGATGGTGCTCCTCCCGGAACTGCTCCGGATTCTCGATGGGCGTGTAACAGTAGTACAGTAGAACGAGGTAGTCCATGCTTAATTTATAGAAATGAGAGGTTAGAAGTGAGAACTGATACTTCATCAGTATGAGCTTAATTGTCACTCCTATCGTCTGAGTTCTTGGCTCTATACTTTCTGCGCCGGGTTGCCGAATACGGTCTGGTTGGCAGGAACGTCAGCTACAACAACGGAGCCGGCCCCGACGCGGGCTTTGGCCCCGATTTTCACCCCGGCCACTACTACGGCCCCAGCCCCGATGAAGGCCAGCTCGCCTACCTGCACATCGGCATTAAGGATGACCCCGGCCCCGAGCTGCGCGTAGTCGCCCACCTCCACTTTCACGTCCAGCACGGCGTTCGGCCCCACAATGCAACCGTCACCGAGTTTGGCGGTGCCGGCTACCACGGCGTTGGCCCCGATAAGGTTACCGTGGCCCAGCCAGGCGTGCGCCGAAACGCTGGCGCGCTGGTGAATAGCATTTACGGGGGCTACGGTGTATTCCTCGCGCAGCATGTTGGTGAGGCTGCGGCGACTGGCCGTATCCTCGGTGGCCACAAATACTTCGCACTTCTTGCCCAACAGCTTGAGCAGCTCTTTGTCGTCGGTGTTGCCCATCACGGGCACGTCGTTCAATTCGGTGTTCTGCAGTTCGGCTTTGTCATCGAGCAGGCAGTACACTACTACGTCGTTGCTTTGAAAGGCATCGAGGGCAGCGGTGCCAACAGCCTGCGCGCCCAAGATGATTACGGGGTTTTCCATTGGTATTGAGAAGCGACCAGCAGGTGGCCGGTGAGTTTTCAGAAAATCAGCCGCAAAGATACGGGTTGCCGGGTGGTTGCGGGCATTCTACCGATTCCGGCCCAACAGCTGCTTACAGCCCGAAGCGCCGGAGCAGACGGGCAGCATATTCGTTCTGCAGCGCCAGCAGCAGCAGAAACGGCAGAAACGTGACGCGGTATCGATTCAGCGTGCCCAGATTGGGCGTGGTGAGCCCCAACAGGGACGCTAGTACCAAGCAGTATACCAACAGAGCCAGCACCAGCGCAAACGGCAGCCGCCCGGGCCGCTGCCGCACTACAGCCACCACCGCTAGCAGTAGCACCAGCAGCAGCCCCAGGTTTTCCAGCCCGGCTATTACGTAGAGCAGGGTACCTCCTTCCCACGGCCAGGGCCGCGCCAACGTGCTGGCCACGGCCAACGGCGCGTGCCGGATGACACTGGCAGTAGTAGGCTGCAAGGCAGGGTACTCCAGATGGGGCCGGTACCGGGACGACTTCAGCAAATCGGAGTAGTTGCGCTGGAGTTGGGAGGTGAATTTGTTGGCCCGGAACACGGGGCTGACTTCACTGGCCGCCCACCCGCCACCCGTCAGCAGTAGCAGCATAAGTACCGTTTGCGCCAAACGGCTTCGTGCGCCTTCCAAACGCTGCACCACCAGAATCAGGGCCAGCCCCGCCAGCGTCCCGAAAAGCACTACCGCGAAGAAATAGCGCATCTTGAAATGCAGCAGGCTGACAACAAACAATGCCACCACGGCCCGGCCTGTGGCACCGGACTTGCCGTAGCCCAACTGAATGACCAAGGCCAGCACCAATGCCCCACTACCCACCAACAAGCTTTCCTTGGTAAGGCCGGAAGTCCAGTATACCACCGTGGGCCAAAGCAGAAAGGCAACTACCCCGGGCCCCGGCGCGGCGGCCGGCCAACGCAGCCGCAACTGTCGTATCAGCTCCCAGCTACCCATAAAGCTGAATAACGACAGATAACAGCCATTCAGCAGCGCATTGCCCAAACTGGCCAGGTTCAGGACGGAAAGCAGTTTGATGATGAACAGCGTGTTGGAAAAGCCATGAAATACCAGCTTCCAACTGTCCCACACGAAGGCATCGGTAAAAAGCATGTGTAGCCACTGCCCCGGAGCCAGCCAGAGCTGCTGATTCAGGCGGGCCGCCCACAGCAGAAAGTACTTGGCGTCCTCACTCAGTAGTAGTACCGACAACCCGGTGGCTACCAGCTTGAGGCCCAGCGTCGGGAGCACCCAGCGGCCTACTACCGGCAACTGCCGCACACGCGGCAGCCAGCGCAGCAACAGCCACAACAGCCCGGCATTGAGGCTCAGCGCAAGAAGAACTTTCGGCAGCACAAGGCGAATTGGTTAAACTCGCCTCAAAGGTAACCGCCGCATCCAACTCCCGGGCTTACTTGCGCTGTAACAGCGCACTCCCGATACCGCAGTGCACGCAGTGGCGCGACGCGCAATAGCCCCGCTGCAGAGCTAGTAAGGCTTGCGAATCGGCGGCGGAGGTGTTGCGGAAGCCGGCTGTTTCGTACTCTTCCGTGTAGTGATTGTGCTCGGGCGGCAGCTGGTCGAGCAGGCTCACGGCCGCTTCCACCTGCTCCATATTCCCCAAGGAACGGGCATACGCCACCCGCAACGGCACTACCAGATTGGTGATGAGCAGGTGTACGCTACTACGGCCCAGCGGGGCCGTTTTGCCCGGTTTGCCGGGGCGGGTGTGGGTCTGCCAGTAATCAGGTAGCGGCGCGCCGAAGAACTGTTCCAGAGCCCGCACGCTTTGCGCCGTGAGTAGGGCATCAAACAGCATGGGGCGGACATGCAGCAGGGCCAGTAGCTGTATCAGGCGCACCGTGGGGAAGTTGGCAGGCCGCAGCCGCAGGAAGTTCCACTCATGCGCAGCCAGCGCCGTGCCATGCAGGTTGTACTTATGGCGCAGGAACTCGTATTCGGTGCGGAGTTGCCGGCTGTAGTCGTCCGGCAGCGCATCGTCCAGAAAGCCAGCCTGCCCCAGCACTAGGGCAGTCAGCTGGTGGGCATCGTGGCGGTGACGGCGGAGCAGCGACAAGGGAACTGCTTTGGCCAAGCGGCTCATCGGCTCGGTGTTTTTCTGGAAGCCGAAGGCGGCGGCCAGCGCGTGCCAGGTCGTGGCCTCCCAGTCGTGGGCAAGTTGAGTGTGCAGCTCGGTGAGGCGGTCAGCCTTTTGGTCCACCCGCTCCAGCAGCACCCGGCCCAGCATCATGGTCCGCGTCAGCTCCGATACTTGGGGTAGTAGGGGGGCACAAGGCAGCAATCGTTCCACCGGCTGGTTCTGCAGCTGCTCGTAGGCGGCCAACAGTCTGGCCGGCAACCGTGGAGCCAGGGTCAGCGCCGGAATCATGGAGCCATTGGTGCGCTGCACCGACGCATCGGCCGTATACACCACGTGCAGAATTACCTGGTCGTACTTGGGGTCGGTCTGGTGTTGGTGGCGGTGCCAGTCAGAGGCCCGCAGATGAATTTCCACGGCCCCGTTCCATTCCACCTCGCCCAGGCGCAGGCGGGCGTTCAGGAAGTCGGGGCCGGCATCGGAGTTGCGGTGCCCGGGGCGTAGCACAGTAATGGGCTGTCCGTCCTCCGTTTGTAGTTCCGCTTTATCGAAATACTGGTGCTGCCAGACATAGTGAAGGAAATCTTCCTGCATAGCGGTAGATAAAATCAAATCAGGTCACGAGGTAAGTTTGGTAATCAGACGGTTAAAGATACTTTTTCTCCTATACCTTGCTATAGATTTCGCAACGCTCAATCTGCTTTTTATTGCCCCGCACTCCTTTCGATAACCGTTTTTTACCCGCCATTGCCCAGCGGGCCATCATGTATTTTTACCGGGCTCGTTTTGCTAATAACCGCCGCACCTGCTACGCCAGCCGCGCCGCTGAATTGTTACTGACTGCCGCCGAAGCGGGAAACATCAGTGCTGCCAGTATGCTGGGCATGGTGTACTATGAAGGATGGGGAGTACCGCCGGATGCGGAAGTAGCTGCGCACTGGTTGCATCGGGCGGCAGCGGAGCAGCATCCACTGGCCTGTTTCAACTTGGCCGTTCTGTACGACAATGGCATAGGCGTGACCAAGAACCCAAACACGGCTCGTCGGTACTACAGCGTAGCCGCCAGGGCGGGCTGCCCTGAAGCTATGTACGCGGTAGGCACTTACTATTACTGGGGGCATGGCGTTGAGCCAGATTATGCGAAGGCTAGGAAGTGGTTTCGCCGTAGTGCCCGACTTGGCAACGCAACCGCCATGCGGGAATTAGGGCGTCTTTACCAACGCAGCATAAATGGCGGACGTAATAGTGCCTTGGCTATGCGCTGGTTCCGTCGGGCGTTAGCCGTCGGTGATTATAAAGCCGCTACCGGACTGGGCGTAGAATATGCCATTGAAGAGGATTTCCCTCAAGCCCGCCACTACTTAGAGCAGGCAGCGGAGCATGATGAAGCCAATGCCATGTATCTGCTGGGCCGGTGGGCCGAGGAAGGCTGGGATACAGTGCCCAACCCGGCCGACGCCCGTTTCTGGTTTCGGGAGGCGGCCAACCGGGGCCATGAAAGAGCTGCCTGGCGGCTCGCATCTTTTGAAGGTGACACATGCTGACTGACCCAGCCTACTCCCCAAAACAAGCCGGCCCGCCTCCACCATCAGGTAGAAGCGGGCCAGCCAACTTGGCAGAGGCGTTGCTTAACGCAGATCAATCACCTTTACGCCTTTGTACTTGGTCTTGTCGAAGTTGAAGGTAGTGGCGTCTACCGGCACGTTGGGCTGGAACTTGCTGATTTTGTAGGTGTAGCGGTTACCGTTCTTCTTGAACATCTGCCAGCTTTTCACCGCTTTATCTGTCTTGCCCACCTTCAAACGAACCTTATACACAGGGTTGTTGCGGTCTTCCGGCGAGAGTTCAATCACGTCCACCATCTCACCACCTTCCTTGGCTTCCTGCACGTAGGCGTACTTATAACCCTTTTTGTAGAGGGTATAAATCTGGGAAGGCGAAATTTCCTGGTCTTCGGGCTCGTAGTCAGAGATGTTTACTTCATTTTCGGCCTTCATGTAGGTCCACATGGTCTGGCCGTTGTTGATGACTTCCTGACCACTGATTTTCAACCGAAACCTCTGGCCACTTACCGTGATATCACCGCTTATGTTCTCCTTTACCTTGGCCGCGTCGTTTTCGAGGGTCTGGGTAAAGGTCGCCTTAAAGGCCTTCATAGCCTGATATTTGGCACTCATCTGGTCCAGAATCTTGCCGGCCTTGGGGTCCTGCTGGGCCGTGGCGACGGAGGTCAGCGACACGGAAAGGGCGAGCAGGGCGAGGTATTTCTTCATTGCAAAAAGTGGTGGTGTTTGGAGAACGTACGGGAAGATTGGCACTATGAACGTGGAACTCGAATAAAGTTTAACCCTGAACGGAAAACAGTAGAACAAATTCTACAGGTCAAGTTCTATTTCCCAACGTTATTTCGGTAGGCTATTCAACAACTGTTCCAAACTGTATTCGTCGGGAATTAAAACTTCCCGGGCCTTACTGCCCTCGAACGGCCCAACGATGCCGGCGTGTTCTAACTGGTCAATGAGGCGGCCGGCGCGGTTGTAACCCAGCTTCAGGCGGCGCTGGAGCAGGGAGGTGCTGCCCTGCTGGTGCGTGACGATAACGCGGGCGGCTTCCTCAAACATGGCGTCGCGCTGGGAAGGGTCCATGTCTTCCAAGTCGCCGTTGCCGCTGCCGCTTTCCCCTACCACTTCGGGCAGGTGGTAGGCATCGGGGTAGCCCTGCTGCTCGCCTACGAAGTCGCAGAGGCGGTCTACCTCGGGCGTATCAATGAAAGCGCACTGCACCCGGATGATGTCGGAACCCTGAGAAATGAGCATGTCGCCCTGCCCGATGAGCTGGTCGGCGCCACCGGCATCCAGAATGGTGCGGGAGTCGATTTTGCTGGTCACCTTGAAGGAAATCCGGCAGGGGAAGTTAGCCTTGATGATACCCGTAATAACGTTTACCGAGGGGCGCTGGGTGGCTACAATCAGGTGGATGCCGATGGCGCGGGCCAACTGAGCGAGGCGGGCAATAGGCGTTTCCACCTCCTTGCCGGCCGTCATCATCAGGTCGGCCAACTCGTCAATCACCAGCACAATGAAGGGCATATAGCGGTGGCCCTTCTTGGGATTGAGGCGGCGCTCCACAAACTTGCGGTTGTACTCCTTCAGGTTGCGGCAGCCAGCGTCCTTCAGCAAATCATAACGCCGGTCCATCTCCATGCACAGCGAGTTGAGCGTGTTCACCACCTTCTTAGTGTCGGTGATGATGGGCTCCTCGGTATCGGGCAGCTTGGCCAGGAAATGGCGCTCAATCTTGTTGAAGATACTCAGTTCCACCTTCTTGGGGTCGACGAGTACGAATTTGAGCTGGCTAGGGTGACGCTTATAAATGAGCGACGCCAGAATCACGTTCAGGCCCACCGATTTACCCTGGCCGGTGGCCCCGGCCATCAGCAGGTGGGGCATCTTGGCCAGATCTACCACAAACACCTCGTTGGTGATGGTGCGCCCGAACGCAATGGGCAAGTCCATTTCGGTGCTGATGAACTTCTCAGTATTGAACACCGAACGGATGCTCACCATTTCCTTTTTGGTGTTCGGCACCTCAATACCAATGGTACCCTTGCCCGGAATAGGCGCGATAATGCGGATGCCGAGAGCCGCCAGACTCAGGGCAATATCGTCTTCTAGGCTCTTGATTTTGCTGATGCGCACCCCGGCGTCGGGCACGATTTCGTAGAGCGTAACGGTGGGCCCGATAGTGGCTTTGATGCTGGCAATGTTGATGCCGTAGTGCCCCAGCGTCTCCACAATGCGGTCCTTGTTGGCCTCCAGTTCCTCCTTGGATACCTGGGCTTTGGCCACCCCGTAGTCGTTGAGCAGTTCCAAGGTTGGGTACTGGTAGCGAGGCAAATCCAGCGTAGGGTCGTACTCGCCGGTGGGCATGGCTTCCTCATCCTCCGCCTCCTCGGCAATAACGGCCATATCGGCTCCAGCTGAGGGGTCCAGCTCGGGAGTAGTCGTAGAATCCTCTACCTCAAATGACAGCCCGGCCACTACCGGAGAAGCAACCGGCACAACTACCGCCGGGGCGGGCAGCGGCGTGCCGTCATCCACCAAGTCGGCCAACGATAACGGCGTAGGTACGCTGGCCGTGGCGGCCGGAGCGGCCGGGCGGGGCGGCTCAGCGGCGGGCATTTCAAACGAGAAGCTGGGACCGGTAGCGACCGGTACTGCTGGCGCGGCTGCCGTGGCGGCAGCAGCCACAGCGGCTACGGTCGGGACCACGCTCATAGGCACGGCGGCAGCCAACCCGCCGGACGCCACCGTAGCCGCTGTTTCGGCAGCCACGCTGAATGCTGGTGAAACGACGGGGCCTGTGCGCGGCGGCACGGCTTCTGCATAGGCAGGCTCCTCCACAGGTTCCTGCTGGGCAGCCAGCGGGCCGACCCGTTTCAGGGTAATACCCAGGGAGTCGTCCGGCTCCGGCGCCTCCAGCTCATCGTTGTCATCGTCCTGCCAGGGAGCCTGTTCCGCTTTGGCCCGCACGGTGTTGCCATAGCCGGCCGGAGTAGCCAACGTGCTATCCAGCTCGTCTTCTTCCTCCCCAGCACTGCGGCGCAGGTTAAGGTTGAGGCTGGTAACGTTGAAAAAGAACACCACAAAGGAAATCAGCAGGAAGGCCAGCAGCAGCACCGTACCCCAGCCAATTAGGCTATCAAGCCAGAAGGCCGTTTCGTACCCTACTCCCCCGCACAGAAAATCAAGGCTATGCGCCAGGCTGGGGTCGGCGTCCGGGCTCTGGATGCTAAGTACCACATAGCCTAGCAACACGCTCAGCCACAACATGGTAAACAGACAAAGAGCCAGGATATAGGTGAACGAAACCCCGGCGCGACGGAAGACGATTTTGTAGCCCAGGAAGAAAACAATGGGAATGGCCGCGAAGGCCGCCACACCAAAACCTTTCTGAATGAGCAGCTGTGCCAGCATCGCGCCAATCAGGCCCAGCCAGTTACCGGTTTCCTGCCCCGCATCCTTAAGCGGAGTACGGTCCACGCTCTCGGTCACGCTTTGGTCGGCGTGGCCCGTGAACAGGAAGGAAATGAAGGCAATGGTGAGGTAAATGGAGCCAATGAGGAAGAAAAACCCCAGAAACAGCTGAAACCGTCGGTCACGCACAAAGCTGAATAAGCCGTTGAAGTTCACGACGGGCAGTTTCAGCGGTTTGCGAGGCACTTTGGGGGTACTGGCGTTGCGGGGCTCGTTCCGACGGGTTTCGCGGACGGGCTCCGTGGCCGCCGAGCGCGGCTGGTTGCGAGTCGCGCGGGGCTCGGTGGCCGGGCGCGGCTCGTTGGTGCGGCTTGGGGCCGCGCTGGGTTGTTGCTTGTAGGTATTTTTAGCCATCAGAATACACGCCAAAGACCAAATCTAGGGATAAAATGGGTGGATTGGTGAATGGGTGAAGTGTCAGATTGGTGAAGTGCTGAATGGGTGGATGGTTGACTAGTTATCCTGAGCAGAGCGAAAGACCTTGTTACGCTGGAACGGGTCGTGGTTATGCCTTCCGTTCAACTGGTGCAAGGCCTTTCGCTCTGCTTAGGACCACCGCTCAACCCTTCACCTCATACACCCATAAATGCCAGTAGGCCCCGGGAGCAACGTACTGGCCGAACAGGCGCAGACCGGTTTGCTCCGGCCGGGCCAGCCGGACCGCCGACAACACGTAGCGGCCACCCATCCGGCGGAAGGCCGGCGTGTTGAAGCGCCAGTGCTGCACCTTACGCTCCGGCAACGCTGCCACCCGAAAATTCTTGCCCAGCTCCGCTGAAAACAGGTAACATCGATTACCCCAGGCATCAAAATACGTACGCAAGTCCGGGCTGCGGGCCAGTTCCCCGGCTATAAGTTGCCGGAACCGGTGCTTGTAGGGCAGCGGATAGTTGTTCTGGTAGGCGTCGAGGGCGTAGAAGTCGTTGAGAGTGGCCACGGCGGGCGGCAGGCCCAGGCAGGCGACGCGGTATGTGGCTGGAGGCTGGCCAGTGCGCTGCTCAATCTCCTGCCGGACCTGCCGGAACAGCTCCGGGGCCACGAAGGCCGCATACGTAGGCTCGGAGGCTGGCAGACGGCCCAGCTGCCGCCGCAGGTTCAGCGTCCACTCGGTGTTCATGCCCAAGCCAATAAGCAGTTGCAGTATTACCAGCGTCCAGGTGGCCCGGCGGTCCGGCAACTGGCGCAGACTCAGGACCAGCACGCCAAACCACGCCAGCGGCGTCAGGAAATGGAAGCGCGACAGGTTGAACGTGCGCAATGGCGGCAGCGCGTGTTGCACCGCGCCCACCACTTGCGGGTAGAATCCACAGAACAGCGCCAACCCGGCCAGCAACCCGAGTAATACGCTCAACTTTCGCCACAGCCGCTGTCGGCCCGGACCAGCGGGCAGCAGCCAGACCGCTGCGCCAGCGGCCAGCAACGGTGCCGCCCGCAGGAAGCTACTGGCGTGGTACTGGCCCAGCAGAAAGTACCGGGCCGCTGATACCAACCCCGCTCCTACCCCACCGGAGGACAGTCGGGCATAATCAAACTCCAATCGGTGCGGCACAAACTGCTTGTTCAGCAAAGAGGACACTAGCGGATATTCCACTGCCAAATAGCTGCCAGCCAGTACGCCCAGGCCCACCAACGGCCGCCACGCCACGCGCCGGTTGCGGTACGCGTCCCAGGTCAGCCATATTCCTGCCGCCGCCAGCACAAACACGCCCGCCAGCACCAGACTCGACCAACAGGCAAACCCCATCAACACCAGATAGCTGCTCACCCGGGAGCGGCCCGCCCGCAGATTCAGCAGTGCCCACAGCACCCAGGGCTGCCCCAGCACCGATACTCCGTAGGCCGTGTAGCCCGGTAGAACGGCCCAAGCCAAGGCCAGCACGGCGCACAGTTGAGCATGGTGAGCCGCAGGCAACCCGTACCGGCGCAGCAGCACGTACAGCCCCAGCAGGCCTGCCAGTCGCACCAGCAGCTCGTGCAGCAGGTAGGCTGGCAGCGGCGGCAGCACGGCCAGCAGGCCCACCAGCGGCTGCAGGCCCGGCCGCAGCGCGTTGCGGGGCAGACCGTTCATCAGCCGGTTTACTACTGTGGCAGGATGGTAATCAAGGGCTTTGCCTTCCTGCATAAGGGCATAGGGCACGGCCAACTCAGTGTCCAGGTTATCGTCGATGAGAATGTAGGTGCGGCCGGCCGGGGCCACGTACATCAGGCTCAGCAGCAGCAGCGCCAGCACCGCCCACCACACCGGAGCAACAAACAAACGGCGGGGGGCAGACAGAGCAGAAACCTGGGACATGCGGAGCAAAGCAAGGCGGCGAAAACGCAAAAATAGGTTTCCGCCCGGCTCAGGCATCCTCCCGAAACATTTATCCGTTCAATACACTACGCCTATTGTAGCCCGATACCTATGCAACCTCATTACCTCTCCGCCCCCGGCAGCCCCAACTACTGCCAGCTACTATACGACACCGACCGGCAATGGCTACGCGTCACCTGGCAGGGCTTTGTGGGGCCGGAGCAAGCCCGGGAAGGAGCCCTGGCCGGTTTACAGATGTTGCAACAGCTGCACTGCGCGTACCTGCTAAACGACAACAGCCGCCTCGAAGGCCCGTGGTTCGACTCCTTGTTCTGGCTTTCCCACGAATGGGGGCCAGCCGCCGCCCAAGCCGGGTTGCGCTTTGTGGCGCATGTGGCCCAGGCCCAAACGCTGGTTACAGCCTACACGCCCACTCCGGCACACCAGATCTTCAAGCAGTTCGAAATCCAGATTTTTGACGAATCTGCCGAAGCGGTGGAGTGGCTCAGTACCTGCCAGGCCCAGGAGCAATAAATCCACTGATATCCGGCTCCTAACTGCGGGGGTGAAACTCGGTGATGACCTGGCGCAGGTAGTCCCGGTCCAAGTGGGTATAGATTTCGGTGGTGGTGATGCTCTCGTGGCCCAGCATTTCCTGCACGGCCCGCAAATCGGCCCCGCCCTCAATGAGGTGGGTGGCGAAGCTGTGCCGGAACGTGTGCGGGCTGATGCTCTTGCGAATTCCAGCCTTCTCGGCGGCGGCTTTGATGATGGTAAACACCGACACCCGCGAAATACCGCTGCCCCGGTTGTTTAGAAACACGATATCCTCGTGTCCGGGCTTGATATCGAGATGGGCCCGGATGCCCTGCAGATAGAAGCCCAAGTGCTTCAGCGCATCACGCCCGATGGGTACCAGCCGCTCCTTATTGCCTTTGCCCGTCACGCGCACGAAGCCTTGGTCGGCGTAGATATTGGAGAGGCGCAGGCCCGTCAGCTCGCTTACCCGCAGGCCCGAGCTGTAGAGCACTTCCAGCATGGCCCGGTTGCGGGTGCCCTCAGGCGTACTCAGGTCAATGCCACTGAGCAGCTGCTCAATCTCGGGGTAGCTGAGCGTATCGGGCAGCTTACGGCCGGTTTTGGGAGCTTCCAGCGTGTCGGTGGGGTCAATGGCCAGCATATCTTCCATGATCAGGAAGCGGTAGAAAGCCTTGATGCCCGACAGAATGCGGGCCTGCGAGGTAGCTTCCAGCCCCAGCCCGCCCAGGCTGGTAAGAAAGTCGCGCAACAGGCGGGTGGTCACCTGCTGGGGCGAGGCCGGCAGCTTCTCCAGCTCCAGATACTGCCGCAGCTTCTCCACGTCGCGCACGTATGCCTGCACCGAGTTTAAAGACAGGGACTTTTCCAGCTGCAGATAACCGGCAAACTGCTTGATGGTAACGGACCAGGTGGACATGTTGAGATAGTGCTTGGTTGGTAGTGCCTGATGCGTAGCATTTGGGCATCGGCCACTGCAACGCAGGTTAAAACTTCGCTTTACTTGCGTTGCAGCCGTAGCTTGCGGCAACAGCTGCCTCCGCAAGCTACAAACTCTGTCTTCGGCTCTGCTTACTACTTCCCAGGCGCCAGGCACTACCAACGAAGCCCTACCATGAAAATCCTCCTTCTTAACGGCCCCAACCTGAACCTGCTGGGCCGGCGTGAGCCCGGCATCTACGGCACCCGCTCCTTCGAAGAATACCTGCCCGAGCTACGCGAAGGCTTCCCAAACTTCGAGCTGGAATATTTCCAGAGCAACCACGAGGGGGAGTTGATTGACAAATTGCACGAAGTAGGCTTCAGCTACCACGGCATCGTGCTGAATGCCGGCGGCTATACCCACACCAGCGTGGCCCTGGCCGATGCCGTGGCCGCCATCGGTGCGCCCGTGGTGGAGGTGCACCTGAGCAACCTGCACGCCCGCGAGGATTTCCGTCAGAAAAGCCTCCTTGGCCGCAACTGCGTCGGCAGCATCAGCGGCTTCAAGCTCGACAGCTACAAGCTGGCCCTGCACTATTTCGATGGCCAGCGCCCCAAGCGCGTCGGGTTTAAGGTGTGATGACAACAGTGAATTTGTGAAGTGATGAAATTGTGAAAGATGATTTTTCACTAGTCACCTTTCGCAACTTCACCTTTCACAACTTCGCCTTCCGCTACCTTTGCATTTCTTCCTTTAGCCTTCCACACCTATGTATACATTCAATCCCGGCCCTTCTCAGGTGTACCCGCAGGTGCGCCGCTACCTGCAAGATGCGTTTGATGAGGGCTGGCTCTCGGCCCCGCACCGCGGGGAGCGGTTTGTGCAGCTCATGCGCCAGACCATTCAGGAGCTAAAAAACAAGCTTAACGTGCCCCAGGACTACACTGTGTTCTTCATGAGCTCGGCCACTGAGTGCTGGGAAGTCCTGACCCAGAGCCTCACGCCTACCAAGAGCTACCACCTATACAGCGGCGCGTTCGGGGAGAAGTGGTACGAGTACGCCAAGGCCCTGCGGCCGGAAAGCATCGGTATTCCCTTCGGGATTGATGAGGTACCCGACGTGTATAACCTGCCCGGCCTCGACGAGAAAACCGACTTGGTGTGCCTCACCCAGAACGAAACCAGCAACGCCACCCAGTTGCGCGACGGCGTGATTCTGAACCTCTACAACCGCCTCTCCACCAACACGCTGCTGGCCGTGGATGCCACGTCCTCCATGGCCGGGATCCAACTCAAGTACATCAAGGCCGATATCTGGTACGCTTCGGTGCAGAAGTGCTTCGGGCTACCGGCGGGCCTTTCCATCATGCTGTTGTCGCCGAAAGCGGTGGAGCGCTTGCGCAAGGTCAACGAGCGGAGCCACTACAACTCGCTCACGGCCCAGTACGAGAAGATGCTCAACTTCCAGACGACCCACACGCCCAACGTGCTGGGCATCTACCTGCTGAGCCGTTCCCTGGCCGACCGCGCCCCCATCAAACAGGTACACCAGCACCTGCAGGACCGCGCCACTAAGCTCTACGACTATTTCGACCAAGCCACGCAACTTACCCCGCTCATTACCAACCCTGAAACCCGCTCCACCACGGTTATCGGTTTGCAGGGGCCGCCTGCCCTCATCGACGAGGTAAAACGCCGGGCTCTGAGCCAGGATCTGCAGCTAGGCAGCGGCTACGGCACCTGGAAGCCTACGAGCCTGCGCATCGCCAACTTCCCCGCCATTCCCGACGCCGCCTTCGAGCAGCTCGTGCAGTTCTTCGCCCGGGAATTCGCCTGATTAGTTATGAATGATGAGAGGTGAATTATGAATTAGATAAGTCGCTTCTGAACGACCGAATTCAACTCTCATCATTCAACACTCCTAATTCCACCGCATGTTCTCCCTCAAGGAAATAGCCTCCGTTACGCTCACGCTGTTTGCCATCATTGATATTCTGGGCTCCATCCCAATTATCATCCAAATCCGGCAGCGGGAAGGCGGTATCAATGCCGAGGTAGCCACGCTGGTAGCGGGCCTGCTGATGGTGGCCTTTCTGTTCCTGGGCCAGAGCATTCTGAGTTTATTTGGGGTTGACTTTCAGTCGTTTGCCTTGGCCGGGGCCGTTATCATCTTCTTAATTGGCATGGAGATGATTCTGGGCGTGGAGCTTTTCAAGCACAACCCGCTAGCGGCCACGGGCTCCATTGTACCGCTAGCGTTTCCGCTCATCGTGGGAGCCGGCACCATGACGACGCTGCTGTCCCTGCGCGCTGCTTACCAACTGCCCAACGTGCTGGCTGGCATCCTAGTGAACCTCATCTTCGTGTACCTGGTGCTTAAAAGCTCCGCCTGGATTGAGCGCAAGCTTGGCAAAGCCGGCGAGGATATTCTGCGCCGCGTGTTCGGCGTGATTCTGCTGGCTATTGCCATCAAGCTGTTCAAAGCGAACTTCTAAATTGAAGTGAAAGGAAAAAAATAGAAGCCTCTGCTATTTCAAGCAGAGGCTTCTATTTTTTTCCTTTCACTTCAATACTCCCCTATTTCTGGCTGTTCCTTGCTTAGGAGCAGGCCGGCCATCATCAGGACGCCGGTGAGCAGAATGACGATGAACAGGATATTCTCGCTGACTTCGCCGATGAGGTGCTTTTGGGGAATGCTGTAGAACAGCAACACCGTGATAAGGCCTTTGGGGGCGATGAACAGTTCCGGAATCAGGTCGGTGCGGGCAATGTAGCGCAGGTACACGTAGCGGATGGCGGTGAGGGCGGCTACAATCAGTACGCCCTGCAACAACAGCTGCGCACTGAGCAAACCGCTAAGCGTGATACTGAATCCGAACAGCAGGAAGAAGAACGTGCGGATCAGAAACGCCGATTCGGCCGTGATGCTGCGCAATTGGTGCACCTCCTCGGCCAGCCGCTCGGGCCGGAACCAGCGGCCCAGTCGCCCCGTCAGGAACTGGTCAGCGTTGTTTACGGCCAGCCCAAAAGCCAGCACCAGTACCAATGACGACAGATGCAGCTTCTTGGCCACGCTGTAGAGCAGAATCAGGAAGGCCAGAATCAGAAAGAACTTGACGTGCAGGCGGATTCGGTCGAGCAGAAACGCCAAAGCCGCCGTGCTCAGCACCGCCACCACCAGCACCGCCACCACATCACGCCCGAAGGTGAAGACTGAGGCGCCGTGGGCGAAGTTATCCTGCAGGGCGAAGTTGAAGAACATGATGCCCAGGATGTCAGAAAACGTGCTTTCGTACACGATGAACTCCTGCTTCTCGCCCCGCAGATTGGCCACGCTGGGAATGGCAATGGCCGAGCTGATAACGGCCAGCGGAATAGCGTTTACCAGGCAGCTCTGGAAATTGACGTGCAGCCAGAAATGCAGAATCAGGGCAATAACCACGGCCTGCACTACCAGAATGAGGGCCGCCGCCAGAAACGAGCGGCGAATCAGCGGAGCCTTATCCCGACTGATCTTCAAATCCAGCGCCCCTTCCAGCACAATCATAATCAGCCCGATGATGCCGAAGATTTCCAGCACCACCTTCGGGATGCCCAGCGTGAAATCGAAGTAGTCGGCGGCCTGGCGCAGCGCAATGCCCGAGAGCAGCAGCATCAGCACCGAGGGCACTTTGGTGGCCCGCGCCACTACATCAAACAGATACGACAGGATGACGGCCAGACTCAGCCCAATCAGAATAGAGTACGAACCCATGCAGTAATGTGTTAGCCCGCAAGTACAATCAAGCTCAACGGCCCTGGCTATACGCACAAAACGCACCATTGGTCCGAAACAGGCCCTTTCCAGCAAGCAAGTGCCGGCCCGGACTTGCTACCTTTGCCAGATGCAAACGGGCGTTTCTTCGGCTGAGGTAGCAATTATCGGGGGTGGACCGGCGGGCCTGCTGGCGGCCCAGCACCTAGCCGAAGCAGGCGTGCGGGTGCGGCTTTATGAAGCCCAGGCGACGGTGGGACGCAAGTTTCTGGTGGCTGGGCACGGCGGCTTCAACCTCACCAACGCCGAGGAAGCCACGCCTTTTGCCGCCCGCTACGCCGCCCACGCCCCGGCCTTTGCCCGTTACCTACGTCACTTCTCCCCCACTGATCTGCGCACCTGGGCTGCTCATTTGGGCATTGAAACCTTCGTGGGCACCAGCGGCCGGGTTTTCCCTACCACCGACTACAAACCGGCCCAGCTGCTGCGGGCGTGGCTGGAGCACCTGCGCACTTTGGGCGTGGAAATCCAGACGCGCCACCGCTGGCTGGGCTTTGCGGGCGAAACCGGCCTGCGCCTGCGCAACGAAGCCACCGGCACCGAGTTCGAAACGCACCCAACTGCCACCCTACTGGCCCTGGGCGGTGCCAGCTGGGCCAAAACTGGCTCCGATGGCCGTTGGCTGCTAGTGTTAGAGGGATTGGGCGTACCGGTGGTGCCCTTCGCACCGAGCAACTGCGGAGCGGAAGTAAACTGGTCAGATTTTTTTCGGGAGAAGGTAGGTCGGCAGCCGCTCAAGAACGTGGCGGTAAGCTGCGGTTCGCATACCGTGCGCGGCGAAATCATGCTCACGGATTACGGTCTGGAAGGCACCCCGGTATATGCGCTTACGCCTCAGCTGCGCGCTGCTTTGGCCACCGGGCAGCCGGCCCATCTGCACCTCAACCTCAAGCCCGATCTGTCAGCAGCCCAACTATTGGCGCGGCTGCAAACCCGGCGGGCCGGCAAGTCGTGGGCGTCGTTTCTGAGTGAGACACTGAAGCTCAGGCCGCCGGTGCCCACGCTGCTGCGGGAGTTGGGGCCCGCCGTTTTTCCCACTGAGCCGGCCGCCTTAGCCGACTTACTCACAGCCCTGCCCATTCCGGTAACCGGCCTACGCCCACTGGATGAAGCCATCAGCACGGCCGGCGGAGTGGCCTGGGAGGCCTTAGATGAAAACCTGATGCTGCGACAACGGCCTAGCACCTTCGTGGCTGGCGAGATGCTGAACTGGGAAGCCCCCACCGGTGGTTACCTGCTGCAGGGCTGCTTCAGCACCGGGGCCTGGGCCGCGCAGGGTATCCGGCGGTTTCTGGGTTGAGGCGGTTGCTCAGACAGCAAGTCAAACTCTATCAGAACGTCGTTGCAGACTGTCATGCAGAGTGGAACCTTTTGCGTGCCGTCGTTGGATGACCGGTGCAACGTCAGCACGCGAGATGCTCCGGCTCCGCACCCTGGCTTGATGCGCCACATGCTCGGAATGACGTTCTACAAACGGGGTGCTACTTTAACAAGTGCCTATTCATGCCGCTGTCGTTCAGCGCGCTCAGCTTCTTCGGCTTCGGCAAGAATAGATTTGGCTTCGAACAGCAGCCGCTGGCCGTGGTCGAGTTGCTGACGCAGGATCAGGGCGAAGAGAATAAAGTACGAGACAATCGGAAGCAGAAACCCCAAAGCAAACCACAGCCAGAATGAGCGACCGTAGCTATAGGCACAGTATCCCGTGGTAAGCGGCAGGATAGATATGGCAATAATGCCGGCTACGAGTAGGTCTACGAACATGGCACGGGCGGCTGGCGCAGGAAACTTCCGGAAGATACATCCAATCGAGCCCGCAACAAAGCCCGGCCGCTCCGGTGCGGCCCCACTTATAACTGCGTGGCCGCAGGAAGGTTAATAAAAGTTCAGGTCATTTGTGGGTTGAGTCCACCCGTCGGCAGTTTTTTTGCGTATTTGCCCCTTTGCGCTCCTCACGCCCACCCGCCGTCCCTTATGTGGGAAAATCAAAGTCTGTTTCGCGTCTCGGCCCAGTTATTTGCTGATGGCGTTTTTAATCTGCTTGACCGGACGCTGAAGCCGGAAGTCTTTCTGCTGGGGCTGGCTTCGGCCCGTGAAACCGACGAGCCTGAAGCCGTAGTAGTTGAGCCCCAAACGCACCGCTACCGGCCTCATGATTTTGCCGTACTTAAAGCCCGCGCCGCTTCGCTGGAGCCCGATGGCCCCCGGGAAGTGGTATATCACCTCCACCCCCTCGACCATGACCGGTACGAGAAGCAGCGGTGGTATGACTTGCTGCGCCGGGCCACGGAACACACGATTAACGACCTGGTAGTTAATCGGGAGGAGAAACGGGTGAGCTTTTGTTCATTACCCGTAACCGTGGGCGGATATCTGGTTATCATCGTGCTACAGCTCAACGCGGAGACGTACCAGGGCTATTATTCCCTGCCCGGACCTGCCGGCCCTACCCGCCCGGCCTCCCTGCTGGCCGCCACGGTGCAGGAAGTGTTGCAGGATGCGGCCCGGGCTTTGCGCGAATCGGATACGGACGATGATCGGCCAGTACTTGACCGAGACTACAACGAGGTACTACGCGCGGCGGGCCGACGCTTCATGCTGCGCGCCGCCGCCGGCTCACACGGCCTCTATGACGCCTGCAACGGGGTGGCGGCCCTGCGCCATGAGGGCGACGAAGGGGTAGGTACCGTGCTGATTTCGCGCCGCAACCACCAGGCAGTTGTCCCTGTTCTCACCCTGGAATCCCCGATTCCCTTGCGGGACTATCGTCGCATCCGGAAACTGCTGGAGTTGAGCGAAGACCGGAACTCGTTGATTACGGATGCTACGGATGTTTTCGGGCTGGGCTACCTCGTAGAAACTTCCGACCCGCAGTACGAGCCACTGTTCACGGTGCATTTTACCAAGCACTACAGTTGGGAGCTTAGCCACGACGGGCAGCTGATGATGAAGGTGGTTTCCAATACACCGCGCCTTCCGCAGGGCACGGTAGATGAGAACAACTTTACAGAGGCCATCCGGCGGGTTTTCCCGGCCGTAGACGCGGCCGGTGGGGCGTATCTGTGGGAGCTGACCCTCAAGGCTACCACCCAATCAAACGGCACTATTCTCCTGATTTCGGAGGGCGCGGCCCAAGAAGCGGCCCGCCTCACCCGCCAGTGCTTCCGGGTGGCCCCACGCCTGATGACGCCCTCCGTACTGCGCCTCGTTACCAATATCGATGGAGCCGTGCTCATCGACCCGGCCGGTACCTGTTTCGCCATTGGCGTCATCCTAGATGGCCTCGCCACTGAAAAAGGCGACTCCAGCCGGGGTTCCCGCTACAACTCGGCCCTACGCTACGTGGAAAGCAGCCGCTACCCCGTGCTGGCCATCGTCGTGAGCGAAGACGGCTGGATCGACCTGCTTCCCCCCGTGCGACGGTGAATCAAAGGTGAAACTGTGAAGTAGTGAACGTGTGAGATTGATGTTCTCTTGCGAGCAACACCAGTAGAACATCAACCTCACACGTTCACAATTTTACCACTTCACCGATTGACGCTGGCCATCATGGCCTCGGGGTAGCGTTGGCCGGCGGCAGCGTGTTGGGGAGCAATCTGATTGATGCGGGCCAAGTCTTCCAGGGACAGGATCAGGTTGGCAGCACCTACGTTTTCCTCCAGATACGGCACCCGCTTTGTACCAGGAATAGGCACAATATCTTCGCCCTGGGCCAGTACCCAGGCCAGGGCCAGTTGGCCGGGCGTACAGTCTTTTTCAACGGCCATTTCCTTGATGCGGCTCACCAGATCAAGGTTCTTTTGGAAGTTTTCGCCTTGGAAGCGGGGCGTGTGGCGGCGGTAATCATCGGGGGCTAGGTCCTCAAAGCGTTGAATCTGCCCGGTCAGGAACCCCCGGCCCAGCGGCGAGTACGGCACAAAACCGATACCCAGCTCCCGGCAGGTGGGCAGAATCTCTTCTTCCGGGTCGCGGCTCCAGAGAGAATATTCAGTTTGCAGCGCGGCAATGGGATGGGCCTTACTAGCCCGGCGTAACGTATCCGGGGCCGCTTCAGAGAGGCCCAGGTAACGCACTTTGCCTTCTTCCACGAGCCGGCTCATGGCGCCCACGGTTTCCTCAATGGGCGTGCCGGGGTCTACGCGGTGCTGATAATACAGGTCAATGTAGTCGGTGCCCAAACGGCGCAGACTGGCTTCGCAGGCCTGACGCACGTACTCCGGCCGGCCGTTGATGCCGCGCTTTTCCGGGTTGTTCGGGTCACGCTGGATGCCGAATTTGGTGGCTATGACCACCTCGGCCCGGCGGCCTTTAAGGGCCCGGCCCAGCAGTTCTTCGTTGGTGAAGGGGCCATACATATCGGCCGTATCGAAGAAGGTGACGCCCAGCTCCAGCGCCCGGTGAATGGTCCGGATGCTTTCCTCGTCGTTGCGCGCCCCGTAAAAATCAGACATGCCCATGCAGCCTAGACCGAGAGCAGAAACTTTCAGGCCGGATTGGCCTAACGTGCGGTTTTTCATGGAACGTAGCGTTACTTGTGGCTCAGAATCATTTTTCAGCGCAGGCTCCTGCCTGTGTTGCCCGCTCCCACTTCTGAGTTTTGAGGAGGCCACTGAGTAATACTTGTGTTTTTTACACATTGTTCTATTACTTTTTCTATCTTACTGGCTTGCATACACTTAGCTGTATACCAGAAACTCAACCGTATTGCACGGCAACAATGAGAACAGGGTGAATTTCCCCTTGCTGTCTACCACTGTTTTTTTCATCGGCGCGCACCTTTCCAACCTGAGAATAAGCTACGTATTATTCTACCTATTGACATTTTTCTATGAAACACATGTTACTTCTTGGCGGCCTTGCCTTTTTCGTGGCTCCACTAACGGGTTTTGGCCAATCCTCTGCCACCGATTCTACCCTACTAGTAGCATCTGTAAAGAGTGCTTCCTCGCATTACACGGCAGCTATTTCAAATAACTCCGAGCTTTTCAATGGGCCGGAATATGTATTTTATAACAAAGCTCTGCAAAAGACCAAGGGCCATCCATTTTTCGAAACGGATCAGCCCCAAAAAGGCAGCGTACTATACAACGGTGCTTCCTTTTCCGACGTGCCTTTGTTGTACGATATTAAGCTGGATCAGCTAATAACTTTTTACCCAGTAAGTCTACTAAAAATTCAGCTTATCACGCCCAGTGTTGGCAGTTTTTCTGTTAATAACCATTCGTTTATTTATCTATCAGAAGACAAGGAAGCCAACTTTACGGCGGGCTTTTATGAGCTACTAGTCTCAGGCGAAGCCAGTGTAATAGCCCGGCGGGTTAAAGAAACAGAGAAATCCATTCAGGGCGGCCAGATAGAATATTCATTTATTGAGCGCGACAAATATTATATCCGCTATAATGAAAAACCCTCCCTGGTTTCCAGTGCCGCCGATATTACCAGGCTGTTTCCCGACCAGAAGAAGGAACTGCAAAAATTTGTCAAATCCAACAGATTACGCTTTAAGAAAAACAGCCGGGAGAAAGACATGATCCAGCTTGTTTCTTATTACAACGCCCTGAGCAAGTAGTTCCACGCGCCTATCAACACCCCTCATGAATAAGAAATACTTTTTATTGTTAGGTTTCTCTTTGCTGTTTTATAACACCCAGCTCAGGGCACAGGTTACGCCACCAACCGTAAGCACCAGAGAACTTTCTAACGCCACGCTAGATGCGTTTATTAAGGAAATAGAAGCCCAGACCCCTTACCGTTTCTTCTTTGCGCCGGGAGTTATTGACAACATCAAGGTAACTACCAAAGCCGGTAACCATCCTTTGGCCGCCACCTTACAGCAGATTTTGCAGGGTACGCCTCTTCGTTTTGCCATTGACCAGAACAACCGGGTGTACCTGACCACGGGAGCGGCTATTCAGACGGCTTTACCGGAGTATTTTTTCCTGCCGGAGTCGCCGGGGGGCATTGCTGTGGAAGAAACCCTGACGAATGCTGCCGATGAAGAAGAGGCTGCCCAGCAGCGGGCCCGCAGCGCAGTGAAGCTCTACGAGGTAGGTATTGTACCCAACGAGAAGAACAAGGGCATGGCTACCCTGGCCGGGCACGTTCGGGATATCAAGTCCGGGGAGCCGATTATCGGGGCTTCCGTTTTTATTGAGTCTCCCAGTATCGGCACAACCACCGACCAGTTTGGGGCCTATTCCATTACGCTGCCCTTGGGCCGGCACGAGCTGCGCATCCGGGGCATCGGTATCAACAATACCAAGCGTCAGCTGGTAGTGCGTGGGGATGGTAAGCTGGAAATTGAGGTAGAGGAAGATATTACCCCACTCAGGGAAGTAGTAATTGAGGCGGAGAAAGATAAAAACGTGGCCGGAATGCAGATGGGCCTGGAAAAGCTGGATATCAAAACCATCCGGCAGGTGCCCACGGCTTTCGGCGAGGCGGATATTCTGCGGGTGGTGATGATGCTGCCGGGGGTAAAATCGGTAGGAGAAGGCAGCACCGGCCTCAATGTGCGCGGCGGGGCGGCCGACCAGAACCTGATTCTGTTCAACGATGCGACGGTATACAACCCCTCGCACTTGTTCGGCTTTTTCTCGGCTTTCAACCCTGACATTCTGAAGTCGGTTGAGCTGTACAAGAGTGCTATTCCGGCCAAATACGGCGGACGGCTTTCATCGGTACTGGATATTACGACCCGCGACGGGAACAAGAAAAAGTTTGCTGGCTCCGGTGGCATTGGTCTGCTCACCAGCCGCCTCACGCTGGAAGGCCCGATTCTCAAGGATAAGAGTTCCTTTATCGTGAGCGGGCGTACCAGCTACTCCAACTGGCTGCTACACAAAATCCCGAACAGCCGCCTGCGGGAAAGCGCTGCCTCGTTCTATGATCTGAACGCGCACATCAGCCACGAATTCAACGACAAAAACGCGCTGTACATTACAGCCTACAGTAGCCAAGACAAGTTCAGGCTGGCCAGCGATACTACCTATCAGTACAAGAATTTCAACGGGAGCATTAAGTGGCGGCACAACTTCAGCAACAAGCTGTTTGGGGTACTGACCGGGGCCGTCAGCAAGTACAACTACAACATCGTCAGCGAGGAAAATCCGGTGAATGCCTCGGAGCTGAAGTTTGATCTAGGCCAAACGAATGCCCAGATGGACTTCACCTATTTCCTTAACCAGAAGCACACGCTGGATTTTGGGGTCAGTTCCGTCCTGTACGACGTATTGCCGGGCAGCCTGCAGCCCCAGGGCGAAAAATCCCTGATTCTGCCGGATGTGCTGCAGCGTGAGAAGGGCCTAGAAAGCGCCCTGTATCTGTCGGACCGGTTTGATATTTCGCCGCGGTTATCGGTCTCGGTGGGGTTACGCTACTCTCTGTTCAATGCCCTGGGCCCCCGCACTACCTATCGGTACCTGCCTGGCGTGTCACGCTCAGAGAATACAATTACCGATACGCTCACCTACAAAGCGGGAGATGTGCTGGCTACGTACCACGGGCCGGAATACCGGCTTTCCGCCCGCTACGCCCTATCCGATGTTTCCTCGGTGAAAATGAGCTTCAACCGCACCCGCCAGTACATTCACCTGCTGTCGAACACCACCTCCATGTCGCCTACCGATGTCTGGAAGCTCAGCGACGCCAATATTCGTCCGCAGGTAGGCGACCAGACAGCCATTGGTTACTACCGGAATTTTAAGAATAACACGATTGAAACTTCGGTAGAAACCTACTACAAAAACACCCGCGACTTTGTCGATTACAAGAGTGGAGCCACCCTGCTGCTTAATCACCATATTGAAACGGACGTGGTAAACGCCGTGGGAAAATCGTACGGGGTGGAAGTAATGGTAAAAAAGCTAACCGGCAAAATAAATGGCTGGGTAAGCTACACGTATTCCCGTTCCCTGGTACAGGTAAATAATCAGACAACCTCGGATATTGTTAATAACGGCAAATACTATCCGAGCAATTTTGATAAACCCCACGATTTTGCCATGATTGGTAATTATCGGTTCAGCCGGCGGTTTAGCTCGTCGCTGAATTTCACGTACAATACGGGCAGGCCTATTACCCTTCCGCTGGCGCAGTACACACTTGGTAATTCCACCCGGGTGTATTATTCGGAGCGGAATGCGTATCGGGTGCCCGATTTTTACCGCGTAGATTTTGCCCTGAATTTTGAAGGCAACCATAAAGTAAAAAAACTAGCTCACAGCTCCTTTACTTTTTCGGTTTATAACCTTACGGGACGTCGTAATCCGTATTCCATCTATTTCAAATCTGTTAATGGTGAGCTCAGGGGCTACAAGCTGTCCATCTTTGGACAGCCCATTCCTACCCTCACGTATAATTTCAGATTTTAATTCTTACGGGCCTGGCTACTATGGTGCAGTAGCTTTCCGCGTCGCCGGAACGCGTTGCCTTTAGTCGGTTTTTCGCTCCTTTTCCGGAAAACCCTTTACCGTACTATTACCTCTACTCGCCGTAACGCAATGCAGTTTCTTACCCGCCTGTTTGCCAGTGCAGCCACGGCCACCATTCTGGCCGCCAGCCCTGTGCAGGCCCAAACCGATTCGCTGACGCACCTGACTCAGCAGTTTTTACACTACACGCAGCAAACGCTGCCAGAAAAACTGTACCTGCACGTTGACCGCCCGCTGTACATGAGCGGGGAGCTATTGTGGTTTAAGGTGTACGCCGTGGATGGCACTTTTCACAAGCCCCTCGCCATGAGCCGGGTAGCGTACGTGGAAGTACTCGACAAAAACCAGCGGCCGGTGCTGCAGACGAAAATTGCGCTGGCAAAAGCCGCCGGGCACGGCTCATTCACCCTGCCTTCGTCTCTGCCTTCAGGAGCGTACACAGTACGGGCCTACACCAGCTGGATGAAGAACTTCGGCCCGGACTTTTACTACCATACCACGGTTCGGGTGGTTAACCCGGGCACTTCACTGGGGCTGAAGCTGGCCAGGGACTCGGCGGCGTATGATGTGCAGTTTTTCCCCGAGGGTGGTTCGCTGGTACAGGGCCTGGCCAGTAAGGTAGCTTTCAAGGTTACCAACCGGCTGGGACACAGCGTGCCCGCTACGGGCACGGTGGTTAACGAGAAAGGCAATCTCGTGGGCGAGTTTACCACGCATAGGTTTGGCATGGGGCATTTTATGCTTACCCCCGCGCCCGGCTCCTCCTACACGGCCCTGGTGCAGCTCCCCAACAAACGGGTAGTATCCCGCACCCTGCCTACGCCCCTCGCGCAGGGCTACGTTCTGAGCCTGCAGTCCTCGGGCTCGGAACAGCTGACCCTCACTGTTACCACTAACGACCAGGGCCGGCCGACGGAAGACATTCTGTTGCTGGGGCACGCCGGGCAACGTGTAGCGGCCAGTGGCATTATCCGGCTGGCGAATGGCACCGGCCAGTACACGCTCGACAAAAAAGCCCTGCCCGATGGCGTTACCCATTTTACCATTTTCAACGCCCGGAAGCAGCCATTGGCTGAGCGGCTGTACTTCACGCAGCCGCGCCGCAGCCTGAGCATTGCGGTGAAGCCTGACAAGAGCCAGTACGCCGGCCGGGAGAAGGTAACGCTGCAGGTGAGTACGACCACCGAAGCCGGTGCGGCCCAGGCCGCCAACATGTCGATGACCGTTTATCGGCTGGACTCCGTCTCGGCGACGGCTCAGCCTGCCATTGGCGGGTACTATTGGCTGGCTTCCGATTTGCGGGGTACAGTTGAGCAACCCGACTATTACCTCACCCATACCGGACCAGAGGCCGAAACAGCCGCCGATGACCTCATGCTTACCCAGGGCTGGAGCCGTTTTACCTGGTCGGAGGTAGTCAAAGGCCGCCCAAACCTGCCGTATCTACCGGAAATAAACGGCCACCTGGTGCAGGCACTTGTGCGGCAGCAGGGCAACGGCCAGCCGGCTCCCGGCATCTCGGCATTTCTGGCTTCCCCCAGCCGCCTGGTTCGCACCTTCAACGCCATCAGCGACAATTCCGGCCTGCTGCGCTTTGAAACGCATGATTTGTACGGCGACAAGACGGTTACCCTTCAGACCAGTGCCCTCAAGGATTCGACCTATCAGTTCGAAATCCTGAACCCGTTTTCTACCACCTTCCGCACTACTGCCTCACGGATACCAACACCACTTTCGGCGGCTGATCAACAGGCTTTGCTGGAGCGGAGTCTGGCCACGCAAACGCAACGGGCCTACTTCGGGAAGTTGCTGACGCGCTTCACGCCCCTACCAGTTGATAGCGTGCCGTTTTACGGGAAAGCCAACGAGCATTACCGCCTCGACGATTACACGCGTTTCAAGGTACTGGAGGAAGTGATGCGCGAGTACGTGCCGGGCGTTCAGGTCAGAATGCGGAAGGACAGGTTCCATTTTATGGTGCTGGACAACCTCAACCACGTCATCTTTCAGGATGAGCCGCTGGTACTGCTGGATGGGGTTCCGGTTGTGGACCTGAACCGGCTGATGAAGATGGACCCCTTGAAAATTCAGGCGCTGGATGTCATAACGGCTCCGTATTTCCAGGGCACCATGCGCTACAACGGTATTGTCAGCTACATTACTTATCAGGGCAATCTGGCGGATTTCCAGTTTAATCCGCACGTATTACTGCAGGAATACCAGGGGCTGCAGCAGAATCGGGAGTTCTATGCGCCGCGCTACGCTACGCCTGAGGAGAAGCAGAGCCGCCTGGCCGACCTGCGCAACCTGCTGTACTGGAAGCCGGAACTGGTTACCACTACTGGCGGCAGTGAAACCGTAGAGTTTTTTACCTCTGACCAGGCCGGTAAATACGTAGTGGAAGTTCAGGGCCTGTCGGCTTCCGGCCGCAGTGGCAGCAAACGCATTTTCTTTGATGTGAAGCCGGCCCTGTAACGGCAAACTACCTTTCTCCCCGCTATGCCTACGTCTGTTTCTCCTGTCTCCTTCGATCAAGATGACCGCCTGCGGTGGGTGGAGCGTATTTCGCACCTGCTCGACAGCCAGTTTCGGGTGCCGGGTACCACTTGGCGCTTCGGCATCGACCCGATAATGGGCCTTATTCCGGTAGTGGGCGGTTTGCCTTCCCTGGCTATTTCCGGCGTCCTGATTCTGACAATGATGCGCCACGGTGCCAGCGGCAACCTAGTAGTGCGGATGCTAGTAAATGTGCTGCTGGATACTGTGATTGGCGCTATTCCGGTGATTGGCAACATCTTCGACTTCGCCTATAAAGCCAACGACCGGAACGTGCGCCTGCTACGCGCCCACTACGCCGAGGGCAGATACCAGGGCAGTGGCAAAGGACTGGTGCTGCTTATTGTACTATTGCTGCTGGTAATGGGCGGGGCGTTGGTGTGGGGAGGTTGGGCCCTGTGGCATTGGGCCCGCGCCGAGTGGGCCGGCTGAGGATACGTCACGCCTAAAAACACCGTTGGAACGAAAACGGGCAGTCAGTGGTGAAGTGGGTGAACAAATATTCCAAAACCAAGCTCGACGCCAATGCTAATGTTGGCTTTCTGGAATACAACTGGAACCTGCATGAAAAGTAGGCGGCGGCACTTCGCCGTCTGCTTATAGCTAAGAAACTATTTGCGCCAGTAGAAGATCCGTCTGAATGGGGTATAAAACGCTTGGTGGCGCCTTATTACTTAAACGAAAAACCGTCTGGACGGTGTGGCCAATGAAACGGGCTTTCCAGGAACATCAGCAACTTTTCACTGAATCCCGCCTTACCTTTGCGGCCGTGAAAATCCTCCGATTTGCCCCCTTGCTGGTGCTGCTTCCCGCCTGCCTCTCACTGCAGAGTGACGAGCAGAAAGCTGAAGCCGCCGAAAAAGCCGTCCTGGCCCGCCATGATGAGTTGATGGCCCAGATGGATAAGCTCTATGAGCTACGCCAGCAGCTCCAGAAAACTCCGCTGGCCGATACCGTGGCTGCCAGCCGCCACCGCCGGGCGCTGCTCGGGGCCGAAAACGGCATGCTGTTCTGGATGCACCACTACCGCAAGCCCGCCGATACGGTAACCGTAACGCACCGCCTCAGCTACTTCGCCGCCCAACAGCAGCGCATCGATTCGGTGGGCCGCCTGTTTCAAACCAGTCAGGACTCGGCCCGGTTAGTAGTGGCCGATGGTTCTGCCCCTACTTCTTCTGCCCAATAATGTCCTTTCTGAACTTGCACCTTACCAGCAGCCGTTCCGTACTAGCGGGTCTGTTGGCCGTCGGCAGTCTGCTGGCCGCCTGCTCCACCGATTCGGCTACCACGGCCGTCGCTCAAGCTGAGCGCCTGCCTATTCAGGGCCTGCGCCATTCGGAGCCTACTTCACCCTCCGATACGCTACCCGACCCGGTACCGGCTTTCCGGCTTACCAACCAGGAGGGCCGGGAAATCACCAACGCCACCTTCGCGGGTAAGGTGTACGTCACGGATTTCTTCTTTGCCACCTGCCCCAGCATCTGCCCCAAAATGCAGAGCGAGCTGCTGCGGGTCTATAAGCAGTTTGAGAGCAACCCCAACGTGCTGTTCCTGAGCCATACCATCGACCCGGCTCACGATTCCATTCCGGTGCTACGCGACTACGCCGAGCGGCTGGGTATTAAGAATGCCGCGCGCTGGCACTTCGCCACGGCCTCCCACGACACCATTTTTGCCTTGGCTAAGGCCTACATGACGGCCGCGCAGGTGGATAAAACCGTGCAGGGCGGCTTTGCCCACAGCGGTGCTTTTGCGCTCGTCGATTCCAAACGGCGCATCCGGGGCGTGTATGACGGGATGGAAAAAAGCCAGGTAGACCAGCTAATTCACGACCTACCCATTTTGCTGAAGGAGGAACAGGAAGAAGCCACCACGGCCGCCAAATGAGGCTCCGGGCACGTACAGCCGGGCTATGCTACGCGCTGGCAGCGGGCACGGTAGGGGTGCTGAGTCTGAGCAGCTGCTTTACCGAGCGGCAGAATGAAGGTGCAAAGCTGTATGCCACTCACTGCGCCAGCTGCCACGGCGACCAGGGCCAAGGCCTGCAGCGCCTGATTCCGCCCGTGGCTGGCACCGATTACATTGCCCAACACCGCGCCGAACTGCCCTGCCTCATCCGGAAAGGCCTGAAAGGGCCACTAGTGGTCAACGGCGTTGAGTACAACCAGGTGATGCCCGGCCATGAGGACCTGACTGATTCGCAGATTACGAACCTGCTTAACTTCCTGCAAACCAATTGGGGCAACCAGAACCAGCCCTATACCATCCGGGAAGCCTCGGAGCTGCTGGGCCGTTGCAACGGCTCAGATGGGCAATAGCGGTGAAATAGTGCGATGGTGAGTTTGCAGTTCGGTTTGCGCTACTTGTGCCGGCCGAACCGCAAACTCACTATCTCACCGTCTCACTGGAGGTGCATCTTACCCCAAACCTGCTTAGCTTGCAGCTTCATCTGTTTGTTCTGATTATGGGTCTGTTTGACTTCCTGAAAAAGAAAGACGAGGGCATCCCGGCCCCCGCTCCTACCCCCACCCCGGCTGCCGGCACTACCGCCGCCCCCGAAACTCCTGCCGTACCCGCTTCGCCTGCCGGTCCGCGCTACAAGGGCTCCAATTACCAGATGCCGGCCGCTCCCGCCCCGGCTCCCGTACCGTTTATTCCGCCGGCTCCACCTATTCCACTTCCGGGCAGCCTGGGCCAGGAAGCTCCCCAGCTGCCTGATTTCCAGCCCCTGAATATTCTGGAGCAACTGCTGATGCAGGCCGCCGTAGAGCCCCAGTTCCGCAGCCCCTTCTACCAAGCCTTGCTGGGCGAGGAAGTAGTGGTAGTAATGGCCGGCCAAGAAGGGCAGGAACCCGGAGAAGTAACACCTACTGAAGGCATGGAAATTCAGCTCCAGGCTTTGCACGACGGTAAAATTGCCGTCTTCACGGCCATAGAGCGCATTTTTGATAACGGTGCCGTACCGGAGGGCAGCGTAGCCTACCTGCGGTTGCGGGGCCATGACTTCTTCACGATGGTGAAAGGAGCCGACTGTGCCTTGAATCCTTTCTCAGCGGTAGGCAAGCTGCTCGAAGCGGCCGAAATTGAGGCCCTGCTCGCGGGACAGCTGTTTGAGATGCCCGCCCCCGCCGACGTGCAGGTTTCGCTGCACCAGCCCGAACCCGAACCAACCGAGCTACTGGAAGGCCTGCGGGAATACAGCGCCACTCAGGACCATATCCGCACGGTATACCTAGCCGAAATGCGCATGCAAAATAACCCCGAGCAGTCACGTCTGCTGGTAGCTTTCGATACCGAAAACCAAGACCCGGCCTTCCTGCAGGACCTGGGCCCGGTTATCCAGGGCAAAATCGGGGAAGCCCAATTCGTGGATCTTATGCTGATTGACACTGCGTCCGAAGAGCCCCTTATTCAGTATCTGCTGACCACCACGCCGGTCTACCAGCGCGCTTAGTGCTCAGTCTAAGTACAGAAAAGCCTCCGCAACGGTTGTTGTGGAGGCTTTTTTATGTTCCGACGGTTGAGCGTTATTATTCCGGTGCCACTGCCTCGGAGGCGTTTCGTTTGCCCATCAGATGCGCCAGTACGGGCCGGAGCGTGAAGTACAGAATGGGCCCCAGCACCAGGAAGGCCCCGGCCCACAGAGCCAGCCCGCCCAGAATGGCATGCCAAAGCAGGCCCAGAGCTGCCACCCAATCGTGGCGAAACAGGTATTGTAGTTTTTCCAGCGTCAGCGGTGGGCTGTGAGAACCCCATAATCTAGCCCCCTGGCTCATAAACGGAATGATGAGCAGCAGCTGCACCGGGCTCCAGAGGTGTGCTACCAGTAACGTAGCCGCCACATTCAGGCGCAGACGCACGGCCGCCGTGGTAGCTAGCAACGTGGTAATGCCCAGCATCGGCACCATGCCCGCCGCCGTACCCAATGCTACCGTCAGGGCCAGTTGCTGCGGTGTAAGGCCCTGCCGCAGCAGGTTGAGTACCGGCTGCAACAAACGACGACGCCACCAGCTGACCGGCGGGGCAGCGGAAGAAGATACTGACAGCGGAACCCGGGGCTCTGACACGAAGAATTGGGATTAGCGGAAAATGGGTGGTGATGCAGCAGCCGGAAGCTACCTTCGTAACTCGACCCGTGCCCGGCTGCGCGCCCACGGCTAGTACGCGCCTCCTATGACAAAAGTACACGAGCCCGGCTCTGCCCGCCGCCACCCCCTCACCGATTTTGTGATTCTGTTACGCCGGGCGGCCCGGGAGTTCGGGGCCAACGACCCGCTGCGGCTGGGCGCGGCCACGGCCTTCTTCACCACGTTTGCCCTGCCGCCCATCGTCATAATCCTGATTCAACTGCTGGGCTCTTTGTATTCCCGCACCCAGGTGCGGGTGCTGCTGCTTACCAAACTCTCCCACCTGCTGGGCTCCTCGGCGGCGGGCCTGGTAGAGCAGATTTTGCAGAACGTGACCAATATTGAGCGCAGCCGGCTGGTGACGTGGCTGGGCTTCGGGTTTCTGGTGTTCATTGCCACCACCCTGTTCGGCGTTATCCAGAACTCGCTCAACCAGCTCTGGCAGGTGCGGGTACGACGTAGCACCGGCCAGTTCCGTAAGGTGCTGAAGGAGCGCAGCCGCTCCCTAGGCCT
Source organism: Hymenobacter swuensis DY53 (assembly GCF_000576555.1). Classification (NCBI taxonomy): domain Bacteria; kingdom Pseudomonadati; phylum Bacteroidota; class Cytophagia; order Cytophagales; family Hymenobacteraceae; genus Hymenobacter; species Hymenobacter swuensis. The sequence continues at coordinate 2,123,522 of NZ_CP007145.1, read as the reverse complement.
GCTGCTGGCCACCGGACTACTCTCCCTGCTGGCCTTCCTCTCCGATGCGGCCCTGGCCTTCCTGGCCCATTACGCCCACGATTTCGGGGCCGCCTTCAGCTCCATCTTCTTCCGCATCGGCAACCAAATATTCTCTCTGTTGATTCTCACCGCTTGGTGCGGGGTTACGTTCCGGAACCTGAGCAGCGCCAAAGTACCACCCAAAGCCGTGTGGCGCGGGGCCCTGCTCACGGCCGTGCTCATTGATCTGGGCGAAAACGTGCTGGGCTTTCTGCTGGTGCCGCGCAACCTGGGGCCCATCTACGGGGCAGCTTCCAGCGTGGTACTGGTGCTGCTGTTCGTGTTCTACTCGGCCATGATTTTCTACTTCGGAGCCTGCTTTACCAAAGCCTACGCCCACTACACCGGCCTTGATATCCGCCCCAAAAAATCCGCCGTGCGCTACAAGTTGGTGGATGTGGAGGATTGAATGGATAGTTGAACCGATGGATGTTTAAACGGGTAAATGGGTGAATTGATCTTCAATCATCCTGAGTGGAGCGAAGGACCTCATCACGCAGGAGCGAATCGTGCATACGTGATAAGGTCCTTCGCTCCACTCAGGATGACAGTATGCCCATCCATCCGTTCAACAGTGCACCTATTCAACACTCCAACCATCCACCCATTCATAAAGCGTACCTTTGCGGGTAGAAAAACCGCTTATGACTTCGACTACTGCTTCCTTTGCCGACCTGGGGTTGGCCCCCGAACTGCTGCAAGCCCTGGAAGAGCTGCAATTCCTGACCCCTACGCCCGTGCAGGAGCAGGTGGTACCCATGGCCCTGGCCGGTCAGGACCTAGTGGGCCAGGCCCCCACCGGCTCGGGTAAAACCGCCGCCTACGGCCTTTCGGTGCTGCAATTGCTGGACCTGAAGACCGATGCCGTGCAGGTAATTGTGCTGGTGCCCGCCCGCGAACTGGCCCTGCAGGTGCGCGACGCCCTCAAGAAACTCGGCAAATTCCTGCCCAACCTGCGCGTAGCGGCCTTTTACGGGGGCCACGCTTTCCGTGAGGAAACCGCCTCCCTCACCCAGGCCCCGCACATTGTGGTGGCCACCCCCGGCCGCTTGCTCGACCACTTTGAGCGGCGCACCATCATTCCGAATCAGCTCAAAACCCTCATTCTCGACGAAGCCGATAAGCTGCTGGAACTGGGCTTCCAGGACGAGCTGGTGGAGATTGTGAAGCGCCTACCCCGCCGCCGTCAGACCCTGCTGTTCTCGGCTACCATGTCGGACAAAGTGGTGGAGCTGATTCGCAAAAACCTGACCCGGCCCCGCGTGGTAAACGCCGGCGAGGACACCGATGAACTGCCCGAAAACCTGACGCTGCTGGGCCATGTAGGCACCGTGGAGCAGAAGCCTGCTGCCTTACTGCACCTGCTCAATAAGCCTGAAACCGGCCGCGCCCTCATCTTCTGCAACACCCGTGACCGGTGCATGGAGCTGACCCGCTTTTTGGTGGGCCGGGGCGTGGCGGCTGAGGTACTGCACGGCAAAATGCCCCAGCCCGAACGAGACAAAGCCCTGCTGAAGCTGCGCAACGGCTCCAGCCAAGTGCTGGTAGCCACCGACGTAGCCGCCCGCGGCATTGATGTGACCCAGCTGGATACCGTAGTGCAGTACGATGCGCCTGATAAGGCCGACGGCTTCCAGCACCGGGCCGGCCGCACGGCCCGCGCCGGCGCCGAGGGGACGGCCCACATTCTGGCCACTGAGAAAGAGCAGGCCCATGTGAAGAAGTGGCCGGTTTCGGCTACCATTCAGTGGAAGCCCATGCACGCCCCCAAACTGCCGCCTGCCGCGCCCAAAGCCCCCCGCCCCGAGAACATCACGTTACACGTTACGGCCGGTAAAAAAGACAAAGTGAGTGCCCACGACTTAGTCGGAGCCTTCGTGAACGTGGGCGGCGTGGCTCGGGATGAGGTCGGACACATTGAGGTGTTTGATTACTACAGCTACGTGGCCGTGCCGCGCCAACAGGCGCAGGAAGTAGCCGAACGGCTGGCCGGAGCCAAAGTAAAAGGCAAGAAAGTGCGGGTATCCATCGTGGCGTAACCAGCACCTGGCACTCGACCTGCTTCGTTAGCCCTTCATGCGTGGGACCTGCTTGCCCGGTCCCGCGCACGAAGGGCTTTTTTTGTTACCAACCTGGGTGAACGTACCGCGCGCTCTGCAGTGTTGATTTGTAGTTGGCTGGAAAAATCAAGTATCTTGAGCTACATTTCAAAGATTCTCCCGCGTTGGAAGTAGTGCGCCCAGATACGGAATTGGTTTGGTTGAGCAGGCTGCGCAACGACGACCAACGAGCCTTTGATGCCCTGTTCCGGCAGTACAGCGCGCGGGTATACCGGTTTGCCTACGGCTACCTGAAATCGGGGGCGGCGGCCGAGGAGATTGTGCAGGAGTGCTTCCTCAAAATCTGGGAACGACGCCACGAGTTGCGGGATGATGTGCCGCTGAAAGGCTACCTCTTTACGGTGGCCCACCATACCATTCTCAACCAGCTGCGCCACACCCGCCACCACCAGGCCTACCAAGATTACGCCCTGTTTACCGGCACCGCTACCGCCGCCACCACTGACACCGATGTGGCCTTTGCAGAGCTGGAAACCCTGTATCTGGCCGCGCTGGAAAAACTCCCCCCAAAGCGCCGCCGCATTTTTACCCTGAGCCGGCAACAGGGCCTCTCCTACGCTGAAATTGCGCAGGAGCTGGGTATTTCGGTGAAAACAGTGGAAACGCAGATGGCCCAGGCCCTGCATTTTCTGCGCCTCTACTTTCAGGCGCACGGCACGGCCCTCAGTCTGCTGCCACTCCTGCTGTTACTGGCCTAGCTCTTCTTTGTGGCTGTCTTACTGAGATGAGGCCTTTCGGCTGGGCATTAATTTTCTTTGCTACTTAAGGAAAGCGTAAGCAGCAGTCTTTCAACATTAACCGAGAAAGGTTACACTTTTTTGAAAAAAATTTACGCGGTGAGTCAGGGTAGCCGGGCCGGTGGGTGTATTACTCAGCAGAACCTACCTCCTACCTGTTGCTCATGGCTGCTTCGCCCGATCAGAATGCCTTCCTTCGTTACGTTAACGGCACTTCCTCTCCACTGGAAGCCGCAAGCGTGCGGAACTGGCTGAGCGAGCCCACCAACCAGCTCCTCGCCCGCGTGTGGATGGAGGAACACTGGAACACGCTGGATACTACCGTTGCGTTGCCCCTGCCGGAACCCGACTATGAGCAGCTACTTGGCAGCCTTCACCAACGGCTAGGCTTTTCGGAGCCCGCTGCCACTGAGCTGGAAGAAGACCTACCGCAACCGCACCGCTGGCGCTACTGGGCTGCGGCAGCTGCCACGGCTGGCTTACTCACGGCGGGCGGCCTTTGGTGGCAAAACCAGCAGCCGGTCAGCTCCCAGAACTATGCTACCGCCTACGGCGAAATGCGCCGGCTGCACCTGCCTGATGGCTCGCAGGTGACGCTGAACGGCAACTCCAGCATCCGCTATGCCGTGAACGTGCCCGATGGTCAGCCTCGGGAGGTGTGGCTGAACGGTGAGGCCTATTTCTCGGTCCGTCACCTACCTAATCACCAGCGGTTTGTGGTGCATACCAACGGCGGTTTCAATGTGGAAGTACTGGGCACGAAGTTTACCGTGTTCCGTCGTCGGGAAGAATCCCGGGTGGTACTGCTTTCAGGCAAAGTGCGGGTAGATTTCACGGACACCACCCACCCCGACGTGGTGATGAAGCCCGGTGAGCTGGTAGAAACCCAAGGTCCGAAGGCCAACGTGGTAGTATACAAACCCGTGCAGACCGACACGTACGCCGCCTGGAAAGACGCCAAGCTCGTCCTCGACAACACCTCTATTACGGACCTTGCTACCCGCCTGCACGATACCTACGGCCTCGACGTAACCATTGCCACACCCAGCCTGAACGAGCGGCGCATGACCGGTACGGTGCCCGTACGGGACCTTGATCTGCTGCTGCGCGCGCTGGAGGAAACTTTCCAGTTGAAAGCTGACCGCCGTGGCAACAACCTGATTCTCTCTGACTCAACTACCCGCTAAGCAGCCTTCCCCTACGCCTGGCTGCTGTAATGGTTTCATTTTTTCTTTTTCCCACCATTCCCACAATGAACCCAACCCCTACCCGCCTGGGTGGCGGCCTGGCGTCCACGGCCCTCTCGGCCTGTGCGCTGCTGCTACCTGCTCCGGGGGCTACGGCCTCCGCGCAACTCCTAGCGTCCAACCACATTCCCACCCAGCGCACGGTAGTGCCGGTTGAAACGGTTCTGCTCAAAGACCTTTTGGGCCAGTGGGAAACCCAGTATGGGGTTACCATCTTTTACGACGCCAATCTTGTCAGCAACAAGCGGGTAGTGGCCCGGCCTGAGGCCGTGGCCCCGCTGGAAGACAAACTTACCGAGGTATTGCCCCAGGCCGACCTCAGCTTCAAAAAGCTTCGCGCTGACTACTATATCCTGGTAGCACCTGCCAACGGCCCGCTCCTGAACTCCGGCCTATCGAAAGCGACGGCGGCCGATGTGCCGGTTTCCGGCCGCGTAACCCAGGCCAACGGTGAAGGCCTGCCGGGCGTGACGGTAGTGGTAAAAGGGACTTCCATTGGTACCTCTACCGGCGCCGATGGGTCTTTCTCGCTCAGCGTACCGGAAGGCAGCACCCTCGTATTCAGCTCCATTGGCTTCAAAAGCCGTGAAGTACCGGTAACCGCAGCCACCAGCAGCCTAGCCATTAATCTGGATGCTGATTCTCAGGCCCTGAGCGAAGTGGTGGTCGTGGGCTACGGTACCCAGGCCCGGCAGGAACTCACCACCTCCGTTGCCTCGGTAGGTGCCCAGCAGATTGAACGGCAGAAAGTGGCCGGCTTCGATCAGGCCCTACAGGGCCAGGCGCCCGGGGTGCAAGTGACGGCCCCAACCGGGGCACCCGGCGCGGGCATCAACGTGCAGATTCGGGGCAATAGCTCCCTCAACGGCAGCAACTCGCCGCTGTATGTGATTGACGGCGTACCCGTGCTGCCGACCTACGACCGGGAGCTGAGTGTAGGTAACCAGAAGCCAAACCCACTCAACTCCATCAACCCCGCCGATATTGAGTCGATTGACGTGCTGAAGGATGGGGCCGCCGCCGCCATTTACGGTGTGCGCGCTTCCAACGGGGTAGTGGTAATTACTACCAAACGCGGCAAATCGGGCAAGCCGCAGGTGGGCTTCAATGCCTACTACGGTGTGCAGAGCCTGCGCAAGAAGCTGGATGTGCTGAACGCCCGGCAGTTTGCAGAGTATTTCAATGAGTCGCAGATTAACGGCGGGGCGGCCCCGGGCTTCCCCGACCTCAACAACCTGCCCGTTGATACCGACTGGCAGGACGAAGTATACCGCACGGCGGCTATCCAGAACTACCAGCTGAACGTAAGCGGCGGCACCGACCGTACCCACTATTACGTGGGCGGCGGCTACTTCAAGCAGGACGGCATTATCCTGAACTCCGGCTTCGACCGGTTCAATTTCAAGCTAAACTTCGATCAGAAGGCCGGCGAGAAGTTCAAGGTAGGCACCAACCTGAACCTGAGCCGCACCAACACCAACGGCAGCGTGCGTAGCGAGCTGGGCCTGGGCAACTCGGGCACCGTTCTGGGTACCCTGGCTCAGATTCCGACGGTACCAGTGCGGGATGCCAACGGCCTGTATGGCACCAACCCCTTCTCACTGTCGGACAACCCGGTGGGCAACCTGCTCGAGACCAACAACCGGGCCCTCACTTACCAGGTTATTGGCAACGTATTCGGGGAGTACAACATCCTGAAAAACCTGACCGTACGCTCGTCGCTGGGTATTGACTTCCGCAGCCAGCTGGAAAACGAGTTCATCACCCGCGACTACCCCGGCACCTCCCGCGCCGATGCCTCCACCCGGGGCAGCGGCCGGACGGGCACCACGCTCCAGAACATCTGGCTGTGGGAAAACACGGCTACCTATTCACCCAACCTCGGCGAGAAGCATAGCCTGCAGCTGCTGGCTGGCCAGTCGATTCAGGAGTCGAACCGCTTTGCTTCCAATGCGTCCGTGCGGGGCTATGCCTCCAACGCCGTGCCTTACCTCTCGGCCGGTACCGAGCGCCTGGGGACCAGCAGCTACGAGGAAGAATGGGGCCTGACCAGCCTGTTCGCCCGCGCCATCTATAGCTTTGAGGACAAGTACCTGGCTACTCTCAGTCTGCGCCGCGACGGCACCAGCCGCTTTGACGATGCGCACGGTTACTTCCCGGCTGTGGCTTTGGGCTGGCGCATTTCCAAGGAAGGTTTCTTCCCGCAGGGTACGCCGGTGTCGGATCTGAAGCTGCGCGGCAGCTTCGGCGGCAACGGCAACCAGGAGTTGGGCTACACCTACCAGCGTTTCAGCTCCTACGTGGTGGGCGCCAACTATGTGGGCAACGGCACCTCGGTGCAGGGCGGCATCCGGCCCGACCGAATTGGTAACCGCGCATTGAAGTGGGAAACCTCTTACCAGTACAACATCGGCCTCGACCTGGGCATGTTTAACGACCGGCTCATGCTGACCGTGGATGCCTACCGCAAGCGGGCCGAAGACCTGCTGCTGAGCGTGCCGCTGGCTCCAAGCACCGGAGCGCAGGTGCTCGACATTATTCAGAACGTAGGCGCGGTGGAGAACAAGGGCCTGGAGTTTGCCCTCAACACCACCAACGTGCAGGGCCAGAACGGCGGCTTCAGCTGGACTACCAACTTGAACGCCTCGCTCAACCGCAACAAAATCCTGGACCTGGGCACGCTGTATAACACCCAGAACCAGTTGGTTGATCGTAACATCACGTATGCCAACAGCATTTCGCAGAAGGGCAGCCCGCTGGGTTCGTTCTATGGCTATCAGGTGCAGGGGATTTTTCAGTCGGCCGATGAAATTGCCAACGCCGCCACCCAGCAGGGCAACCCCCAACCCGGGGATATCCGCTTCGCGGACGTGAACGGCGACAAAGTCATCAACGACGCGGACCGTACCATCATTGGTAACCCGAATCCCAAGGTTATCGGGGGTGTCACGAATACCTTCTCGTTCAAGGGTCTCGACCTGAGCGTGTTCTTTCAGGGCAGCTTCGGCAACGACATCTACAACGCCAACCGCCAGGCCCTGGAGTCGTTGAGCGGCCCCGTAAACCAGCTGACTACCGTGCTGGACCGTTGGACGCCCACCAACACCGACACCAGCATTCCGCGCGCCGTGTTTGGCGACCCCAACAACAACGGCCGCTTCTCCTCACGCTGGATTGAGGATGGCAGCTACGTCCGCCTCAAAAACCTCACGTTGGGCTACACTCTGCCTGCCAGCCTTATCAACAAAGCTCGCTTCAGCGGCCTGCGCGTGTACGTGAGCGGTCAGAACCTGCTGACGTGGACCGATTATTCGGGTTACGACCCGGAAGTAAGCGCCGACCCGTTCTCCGCTACCAGCAGCGGCCGCGACTTTGGCGTGTACCCACAGGCACGCACCTACACCGTTGGCCTGAACGCCTCTTTCTAAGCTGACTCCCGCCCCTTCCCATGAAAAAGATATTCATTCCTGTTTTTGCCCTGGTAGTGCTGGGCAGCTGCGACGTACTTGATAAGCAGCCGCTGCCCAGCATTGCACCGGAGAACTTCTTCCAGAACGCCGACGACGCCGAAGCCGGCCTGACCGCCGCCTACGACGCCCTGCAGGGCACCGGCCTCTACAGCCAGGATTTAGTTGTGGCCGGTGAAATGCCGTCTGACAACTGTTTCAGCACCAACGGTGACGTAGCAGCCCTGGGCCGCCTGACCTGGACGCCCACTACCGGCCAGATTTACAACATCTGGCGCGACTCCTACCTCGGTATCAACCGCGCCAACGCGGTGCTGAAATACGTGCCGGCCATTGATATGACGGTCGCCCGCAAAAACCAGATTCTGGGCGAGGCCTACTTCCTGCGGGCCCTGCACTACTACAATCTGGTAAAGCTATACGGGGCGGTTCCGTTGCGGCTGGAGCCCACGGAAAGTGGCGAGCAGACGGTGGTATCCCTACCCCGCACTTCCGCCGAAACAGTTTACGCCCAGATTGCCACCGACCTGAACACGGCTGACGGTCTGGTTCCGGCCGCCAACCCCAATCGGATTACAAAAGGTGCCGTAAATGCGCTGCTGGCCAAGGTGCTGCTCACGCAACGCCAGTGGGCCCCGGCGGCGGCGGCGGCCAACAAGGTAATTACCGAAGGCGGCTATGCGCTGGCCGCAAACTTCAAGAGCCTGTACCCGGCGGAAAACGTGCGGCCGGAAACCATTCTGGAAGTCCAGAACCAGGGCACGCCCGACGGCAACAACATCCTGCCCGACTTGCTGTTGCCTTCGCCCCCGGCTACGTATTCCTTTCCTAAGTTCAACATTCCAACCCTGTACCGGAGCACGGCCACGGCCAAACCCACTGACCTGACGTTTGTGGTGGACACGCTGAACGACCAGCGCTGGAGCCGCCGCGCCACCCGCACCGTAACGGCCGGCGGCGTGGTGTACGTGCAGCGCGACTACGCCAGCTTCGTACTTGGCTCCAGCCGCGACTCCAAAGCCAGCGCCAACGACCTGGGCCCCTTCGTATACAAGTGGCCCGGTGCCCCCAACGGCTTCAACAGCCCCGATAATACCTACATCCTGCGCTACGCCGATGTATTGCTGATGTACGCCGAAGCTCTGAACGAGCAGAACGGCCCCTCGGCTGATGCGTTGGCCAAGCTGAACATGGTGCGCACCCGCGCCGGTTTGCCGGCCCTCACGGCCGCTTCCCCCCAATACGCCAGCAAAAAGACCCTGCGGGATGAAATTGACCGGCAGCGTCGGCTGGAAATGGCTTTCGAAGGGGAACGGTGGTTTGATCTGCTGCGCTACGCCCGTCACAACCAGGCGGAAGCTGGTGCCCACGCTGTTACGGCCCTGGATATCATTGAGCAGAAGCTCAACCGCCGCGACGTGAACCTGCTGTTATTCCCGGTGCCTCAGGCCGAGATTAACAACAACGCCCAGCTGCAACAGAATCCCGGTTACTAAGGAACGTATCGGCCCGGCAGCTACTACCTGCCGGGCCGGCTACGCTTCGCCACTTTCCTGCGAAGCAGCGCATTTTTTCGTTGTTTCTTATCTGCCGCCCGTTGCGCCAGGCACGTCACAACGGGCTTTTTCCGCCCTGAATACCGGGTTTTTCGCGTGTGAGGTAGGCGTATAACGCATCGGCACTCCGAGCAGATCGAGTCGTCTGGAGGTTTGTTTTCTCCTGTCCTCGGCCGATATATTTGATTCGGTTGTGCCGTACTTACCCGCAGTGCGCGGTATTCTCATCTGATTCCGGCACGCTTCGGCTGCCAGTGGGTCACGTTCGTTCTTACCAGCTTCTGAAACTTACCCCGTTCCGCCCGCGCGGCTACGGGGCTCCCCCGCCCCGGGCCGGATTCGCTAGCCGGACCGGGGTATTTGGGGCCGGCTTTGCTAAAGGGGAGCGGGGCCGGCCCTTCCGGGTGAGAAGCGGCAACCTACCGACACCTATCGGTTACTTTGCGGAAAAGAACCGATTTTGCGGGTTCTTCTTTTCATCCAGACATTCTTTCCTCCTTCATTCCCATCATGGCTGCTCCCATTTCCGCATCCCCGCTCCGCACGACCGACACGCCCCCCGGTGTCGAAACTCCCAATTACACCCCGGCTCTGGCTTCGCTCACGGTCCTGTTCTTTATGATGGGGTTCATTACCTGTCTGAATGATATTCTGATTCCGTATCTGAAAGCCATTTTCCAGCTCAGCTACACCCAGGCCAATCTGATTAACCTCTGCTTTTTCGGAGCCTATTTCGTGATGGGCATTCCGGCCGGTAAACTGGTGCAGCGCATCGGCTATAAAGGCGGCATGCTGGCCGGCTTCCTGATTGCGGCATTGGGAGCGTTCCTGTTCTACCCCGCCGCCGACAGCCGGAGCTACGGTCTATTTCTGGGGGCACTGTTTGTATTGGCTACTGGTGTAGTACTGCTGCAGGTAGCCGGCAACCCGTACGTATCCATCCTGGGACCTGCCAAATCGGCCCCGGCCCGCCTCACGCTTACGCAGGCATTCAACTCGCTCGGCACCACGGTGGCTCCGCTGCTGGGCTCGGCCCTGATTCTCTCCAACCTGCCCGACCTGGACACGGCCGCTTCTGCCGCTGCTATTGATGTGAAAGCCGTGCAGATTCCGTACCTGTGCATCGGCGCGGTACTAATTATTATTAGCGTACTGCTGGGCATGCTGAAGCTACCCATTATTACACTGGCCCACACTGAAGAAGACCCGAACCGCCGCGCTTACCACTACCGTCATCTGGTGTTTGGGGTTATTGGCATTTTCGCTTACGTAGGCGGCGAGGTGGCCATTGGCTCGCACATTGTATCCTACCTGAACCTGCCCGATGTTATGAGCCTTACGCCCAAAATTGCGGGTGATAAAGTGGCTTACTATTGGGGTGGGGCTATGGTCGGCCGCTTTCTGGGTGCTTACCTGCTTAATAAGTTCAACCCCGGCCGCCTGCTGGCCCTCAATTCACTGGGCGCGGTAATTCTGGTACTGATTTCAGTGAGCACCACCGGCGAAATTGCCATGTGGAGCCTGCTGGCCGTGGGCCTGATGAACTCCATCATGTTTGCTACCATTTTTACGCTGGCTGTGGCCGGTCTGGGCCGCAACACGGAAGAAGCTTCCGGCCTGCTGAACGTAGGCATTGTGGGCGGCGCGGTAATTCCGCTGCTGTTCGGGCTGGTAGCCGATGCCAGCACGCTGCGCTGGGCGTTCATTCTGCCCGTTCTCTGCTACGCTTACATTATGTGGTACGGCCTGAAAGGTCACAAACCAACCGCCGCGTAACCCGGGCCGGCTTCGGCCGGCCCTTTTCTTTCCACTTCTGATTTCCAGCCTGTTTTCAACCCGATTTTTTGGGTTGCCGGCTACCGCCTTGTCTTTTTCTTCCGCCCTATGTCCTTCCTTTCCCGCTCCTTTTTCCCCGCCGCCCTGCTCCTGACGCTGGGCCTGAACTCCGGCTGCCAGCGCATGCCGCAGTCGGGCCCCGCGAAAGGTGCCGTTGGGTTCTGGCTGACGAACCCCGATAAGTCGGCCTTGTTTCAGTTGCAGCCCGCGCCGGCCTGGACGGCTATTGCCCCCGCCGCCGGCACCCCGGTGATTGAGGTCGACGATAAGCAGACTTTCCAGACTATTGACGGGTTTGGCTATTGCCTCACCGGCGGCAGCGCCGAGTTACTAAACCGCATGACGCCGGAGGCCCGCAAAGCCATTCTGCGGGAACTGTTCGCCACCGATGGCACCAACATCGGCGTGAGCTACCTGCGCCTGAGCATTGGGGCCTCCGACCTGGATGGTACCGTGTTCAGTTACGATGACCTGCCCGAAGGCCAGACAGACCCGACCCTGGCGAAATTCAGCCTCGCTCCTGATAAGGCGCACCTGTTGCCAGTGCTCAAGGAAATTCTGGCCATCAACCCCAATATCAAGCTGCTTGGTTCGCCCTGGTCGCCGCCACCGTGGATGAAGACCAACGGCAACTCCAAGGGCGGCTCCCTGAAACCGGAGTTTTACCCGGCCTACGCGCAGTATTTCGTGAAGTACGTGCAGGCCATGCAGGCCCAGGGCGTACGCATCGACGCCATAACGGTGCAGAACGAGCCGCTGCACCCGGGCAACAACCCCAGCCTGCTCATGCTGGCCGAGCAGCAGGCCGAATTTGTAAAAAAGCACCTGGGACCGGCCTTTGCGGCCGCCAAAATCGACACGAAAATTATCGTGTACGACCACAACGCCGACCGCCCCGACTACCCCCTGACCATCCTCAACGACCCCGAGGCCAGGAAATACGTAGATGGCTCGGCCTTTCACCTCTACGCCGGCCCCATTGAGGCCTTGAGCAAGGTGCACGACGCCCACCCCGACAGGAATGTGTACTTCACGGAGCAGTGGGTGGGCTCGAAAAGTGCCTTTGCTGAAAACCTGCCCTGGCACGTTCGGACGCTCATTATCGGGGCTACCCGTAACTGGGCCCGCACGGTGCTGGAGTGGAACCTGGCCGCCGACCCGCAGCAGAACCCGCACACGCCCGGCGGCTGCACCGAGTGCCGGGGCGCCCTCACCATTGATGGCAGCACCGTAACCCGCGAGGATGCCTACTACATCATTGCCCATGCCAGCAAGTTTGCCCGGCCCGGCTCAGTACGCATTGCCTCCACCACTTCTGAAACCCTGCCCAACGTAGCCTTCAAAGCGCCCAATGGCCAGAAGGTGGTAGTGGTGCAGAACAATAGCAAGCAAACACAGCCCTTCAGCCTCCGCTACCAAGGAAAAACCCTCACCTCTACGCTGCAGGCAGGAGCCGCCGGCACCTACGTGTGGTAGCCATTCAGTAAAACCCGGAGGAAATCCTCGTGACCGCCCTCCAACCTTTGCCGGCCTCCCCAAGGCTTATTTTCCGTCCGTCCTTCATTCCCACCCTTATGAGCACTATTACACGCAGCTTGTCCCGGGCCGTACGCAGCCTGCTGTTGCTGGCCGGTATTGGGCTGGGGCAACAGACAGTCGCACAAAGCTTTCTGCACGCCGACGGTGGCCGGATTGTGAATGCCAGCAACCAGGAGGTGGTGCTTAATGGGGTAAACCTGGGCGGGTGGGCTTTGCAGGAAGGCTATATCATCAAGCCGGGCTGGCCGGGCGTGGGCGGCAAGGCTACGCAGGGTGCCGTCAAGAAAACGCTGTATGGATTTGGCCTGAGCGACGCGGCCGTGGAAACGTTTTACCAGGAATACCGCAACAACTTCATTCAGAAGCCGGATCTGGATTACGTGGCCTCTCTGGGCTTCAACTGCGTGCGGCTGCCGTTGCATTATGATCTATTTCTGACGCCCGCCCAGCGGGCCGTGCGCAACGGTGTGCTGCGCGGCACCACCACGTACCCCGACTACGTCAGGGCGCTTACCGGCTGGTACAACGCCAACGAGTTGTTCACCGATCCGGCCAACATGGAGGCTTGGCGCATGATTGACAATACCCTGGCCTGGGCCCGGGCCAACAAGCTGTACGTGATACTGGACCTGCACGCCGCGCCCGGCTCGCAGGGTACGGATGCCAACATTGCCGACTCCCTGGTGCCGCTGGATTTCTGGAACAACAGCACGTATCAGGACATCACCGCCCGCTTGTGGGCTGCCATTGCCGCGCGCTACAAAAACGACGCGCGCGTGGCCATGTACGACCTGATCAACGAGCCCAACAACGTACCCAGCAACCAGCAGATCCACGACGTGCTGCAGCGCCTGATTACCACCGTGCGGGCGCAGGGCGACAACCATCTGTTGCTGCTGGAGGGCAACGGCTACGGCAACGACTTCAACTACATGGAGAAGCGCACCTTCACTAACACGGCCAACCTGGTGTACAACTCGCACCGCTACAGCGGCACCGGGTATCTGCTCGATAACAACGTTACTTCCGCCGACCCCAACAACGCCAATAACCTGCGCACGATAGGCAACCTCACCCGCTTCCGCACCGATAACGACGTGCCCATCTGGGTGGGAGAAACCGGGGAAAATAACGACGGCTGGATGCAGGACGCCGCCAAAAGCCTCAACTCGGTGGGTATTGGCTGGTGCCACTGGACGCTCAAGCGGTTTGAGAACTGGAACAACGCGGCCCTGCTGCACATCAATCCGCCTTACATCGTGGATGGCCCCGGCACGCTGAACATTGCACTCAACAACATGCTGTTTGCCAGCTGCGTGCCCAACACCACCGAGGCGGCCATTGCCCCCAACCGCAACGGCATCGTGAATTACCCCGGCGGCGGCAACTACGATGGCACCTTGGTAACCACCGCAGCGCCGGGCCGGCCCGATGAACGCCTGCAGGTGTACCCGACGGTAGCAGACGCAACCCTGAACCTGCGTTACAACGCCGCTGCCCCACAACGCCTGCAGCTGCGGCTGCTGGACCTGGCGGGCCGTGTGGTAAGCAGCCAGCCTAACTACCCCGCCTCTGCCGGCGACAACCGGCTCCAGCTGCCCGTAGCGGCTCTGCCGGCCGGCATGTACATGCTGCAGCTGGATACGCCGGCCGGCCGCCTGGCCCGCCGCGTGGTGGTAGCCCATGAGTAACACCTGATTACAGCCCACCCAAGTGGGCTGAGTGAAGCTGCACACCCTTTGATTTCCCCAGAGTACCCCGCCCCCTCATGCCGCGTGGGAAATGGTAGTGACCTAGCGACTTACGCCGGCTCCCCGGCAAAACTGACCTTTCCGGCCTCCCCAGGGCCTGTTTGTTTCTTTTCCTTTTTCACAACCAATTCCCACCAACATGAACACCAGTACTTTTTCAGGGGGCCGCATGGCCCGGGCGTTGCGGTACGTGCCGCTTTTATTCGCCGGTTTAGGCCTCGGGCAAACAGCCGAGGCGCAGAGTTTTCTGCGGGCCGATGGGCAGCGTATCGTAAATGCCAGCAACCAAGAAGTTATTCTCAACGGCATGAACCTGGGCAACTGGGCCGTGCAGGAGGGCTACATGATGAAGGTGGGCTGGCCCGGCCTCGACGGCAAGCAGACCCAGGGCAAGGTTAAGAAGACACTGTACAACGCCGGCATGAGCGACGCGGCGGTGGAAACCTTCTACCAGAACTACCGCGCCAACTTCATTACCAAGCCCGACATCGACTACATTGCCAGCAAGGGCTTCAACTGCATCCGGCTGCCGCTGCACTACGAACTATTTCTGACGCCCAGCCAGCGGGCGGTGCGCAACAGCGTGATGCGCGGCACCGTGAGCTACGACTCCTACGTGAGCCAGCTGACGGGTTGGTACAACAACAATCAGCTCTTCACCGACCCCAATAACATGGCGGCCCTGGCCATGATTGACAATACCCTGGCCTGGGCCCAGGCCAACAACATGTACGTGGTGCTGGATATGCACGCCGTGCCCGGCTCCCAGGGCACCGATGCCAACATTGCCGACCAGATTGTGGCCAATGACCTCTGGAACCGCCAGATCAACCAGGATGTGCTCAATCGGCTTTGGTCGTTTATTTCGACCCGCTACAAGAACGACTCGCGGGTAGCTATGTACGACCTCATCAACGAGCCGAACAACTACCCCAATAACCAGAAAATCCACGACGTATTGCAGCGCCTGATTACTACTGTTCGTAACCAGGGCGACAACCACCTGATTCTGGTGGAGGGCAACGGCTGGGGCAACGACTACAACTACATGGAGCCGTTTACCTTCCCCAACCGCAGCAACCTGGTATACAACTCGCACCGCTACAGCGGTACGGGCTACGAGATGGACAACGGCGTGAACTCCACCGGCGGCGGGGCCAACGACCTGCGCTTCATCGGGAACCTGCGCAACTTCCGCACCACCCACAACGTGCCCATCTGGATTGGGGAAACCGGCGAAAACACCGACACCTGGATGCGCGACGCGGCCCGCAACCTCAACTCGGTAGGCATCGGCTGGTGCCACTGGACCTACAAGCGCTTCGAGGACCGCAGCAACCCGGCCTTCATGCACATCAACCCGCCCTACGTGGTAGACGGGCCCGCCGGCCTGAATCAGGTGCTCACCAACATCCGTTTTGCCAACTGCGTGCCGAATACCACGGTAGCGGCCGTATCGCCCAACCAAAACGGGATTGTAAACTACCCCGGTGGCGGCAACTACAACGGCACCGCCACCAGCAGCGGCCCGGCCATCGGCCGCATCTACGAAATCAGCTCCAAGAACGGCGGCAAAGCCCTGGAGGTGTCGGCTAACTCAACTGCCAACGGCGGGCGGGTGCAGCAGTGGACCTGGGCCAGCGCGGCCAGCCAGAAATGGAAGCTGGTGGATGCCGGCGGCGGCTACGTGCGCATCGTGAACCTGAACAGCAACAAGAGCCTGGACATTGCCGGCCCCAGCACCGCCGACGGCGCCCTCACCCACCAATGGGACTGGCTGACCCAGGATAGCCAGTACTGGCAGATTCTGAGCAACGGCGACGGCACGTACCGCATCCTCAACAAGTTCAGCGGCAAGGCCCTTGATGTGGAAAACAACTCCACCGCCGACGGTGCGGCCGTACACCAATGGACCTATGGCGGCGGCGACAATCAGCGCTGGTGGTTCTCGGACCAGGGCGCGGCCCGCGTGGCGTTAGCCGCTGCCGGCTCGGCCGCCGACCTGCGCCTGCAGGTGTACCCCACCACGGCTGATGCCGAGCTGAGCCTGCACTACAACGCGCCGGGTACCCAGCGCCTGAACCTGCGCCTGCTCGACCTCACCGGCCGCCTCATCATCAACCAGGCCGATCAGGCCGTGACCAGCGGCGAAAACCACCTGACGCTGCCGGTAGCCGCGTTGCGGGCCGGCATTTATCTGCTGCAGGTTGATACGCCCGCCGGCCAATTGGTGCGGCGCGTAGTAGTGGCCCACGAATAAATCGTCTTCATCACCGGCCCCGAAACTCGTTCGGGGCCGGTTTTTCGCCTGTTGCCTATTGATTGCACTTCTACACTCTACTAAGCCGGATGGACAGGAAGGAACCCAGCATAGCAGACGGAGCCCAGCGTTCCTGAATTCTGTAGCAGAACTCCTTACTGTTCGCGTGGCCTGACCTGCTGCCGGCCGTTGCCGCGTGGCAACCACCGCTTCCGCAGCAGCGGCCAATGATGCATCCTTTGGGTTCGAAACGGTTCCTTCTGCCGTCCCGATGAAACTCTCCGAGGCCGTTTTCAGCTGTTCTATTGCCTATGAAACTCTCCCGTCTCCCCTTATTTGCCGTTTTCCTGCTGGCTGCTCCGGCGGCCCGCGCCACCGTGCGCCTGCCTCGGCTGGTAGGATCGCACATGGTTTTGCAGCGCAACCAGCCGCTCCCGCTCTGGGGCTGGGCCGCGCCGGGAGAAGCCGTCAGCGTATCGTTCCGGGGCGCAAAAGTGCAGACCAAGGCCGGGGCTGATGGGCGCTGGACGCTCAGGCTGCCTGCCCAGCTGGCCGGCGGCCCGTTTGAGCTGACTGTGCAGGGCACCAACACCCTACGCCTGACGGATGTGCTGGTCGGCGACGTCTGGCTGGCCTCGGGGCAGTCGAATATGGAATGGGCGCTGCGCGACGCGGCCGGCGGAGCCGAAGCCACCACCGCCGCCAACCACCCGCAGATCCGCCTGTTCAACGTACCCAACCGCGCCGAAATACGGCCGCTGGCCGAGCTGGCCGGGGGCGAGTGGCAGGCCTGCACGCCGCAGTCGGCCGCCGGATTTTCGGCCGTAGCCTACTTTTTCGGGCACGAGCTGCAGCAGCAGTACAAGGTGCCCGTGGGACTGATTGCGGCCGAGTGGGGCGGCACCGTGGCCGAAGCCTGGACCAGCACCGAAGCCCTACGTAAGCTCCCCGATTTTCAGCCGGCCCTGGCCTCACTGGCCCAACAGACCTGCTCCTTTGCCGAGCAGGAAGCCGCCTACGCCACCCGCCTCGCCAACTGGCAGCGCAGCCCCGAGGGTCAGGACCACGGCCTGCTGCCGGGCCAGCCCACCTGGGCTGACCCGGCTTTGGTCACCACCGACTGGAAAACCATGCAGCTGCCCGGCGTTTGGGAGGGCCAGACGCCCGAACTCCGCGACTTCGACGGCGTTGTGTGGCTACGGCGGGACCTGACGCTACCAGCCACGGCGGCCAACCAGCCGCTTACGCTGAGCCTGGCGCAAGTAGATGATGAGGACAGTACCTTCTTCAACGGCGTAGCCATTGGCGGAACGCGGGGCTACGCTACCCTGCGGCGCTACACCGTACCGGCCAGCCTGGTACGCGACGGCCGCAACGTGGTAACCGTGCGCGTCACCGATAACGGCAGCGGTGGCGGCGTGTGGGGCAAACCCGCCGACATGATGGCTACCGTGGGCACCACTACCGTACCGCTGGCCGGCGAGTGGCTGTACCGCGCAGCCTACGACCCTGCTTCCCGGCCCCGCTCCCCTTTCCCCGGCGGCACCCAGAACTTTGCTACGGCCCTCTATAATGGCATGATTGCCCCGCTGCACCCCTTCGCCCTGAAAGGCGTCATCTGGTATCAGGGTGAAAGCAACGCCGGCCGCGCCGAGCAGTACGAAACCCTGTTTCCGGCTCTGATTCAGGATTGGCGCACCCGCTGGCAACAGTCGGCTCTGCCCTTCCTGTTTGTGCAGCTGGCCGGCTACATGCATGACCCCGCCGAGCCCACTGATACCGACTGGGCCCGCCTCCGTGAGGCGCAGCGCCTGACTACGCTCACCGTGCCCAAAACCGCGCAGGCCGTGGCCCTGGACCTGGGCAATGCCGATGACATTCACCCCCGCAACAAGCTGGACGTGGGCCACCGCCTGGCCCTGGCGGCCCGGCGCGTGGCCTACGGCGAAACCGCCCTGGTATCTTCCGGGCCTACGTTTGAGAAGCTGACCCAGGAGAAAAACCAGCTTCGCCTCACTTTTGGCAACATAGGCGGCGGCCTGGTCCTGCAACAAGCAGCCGATGGCCAGACCTCCTTCGCCATTGCCGGGCCTGACAAACGCTTTGTCTGGGCCCGGGCCGAAGTGCAGGGCAGCACAGTAGTCCTCCGGGCTGAGGGCGTGGCCAACCCCGTGGCCGTGCGCTACGCCTGGGGCAACGACCGGCCGGCTACCCTCTCCAACAAAGCCGGGCTGCCCGCCTCCCCTTTCCGCTCCGATAACTGGCCCCGTTAAGCGGCCTTTCTGCTTTGCCTTTCCACTTCGTGCTTTTTCCCACCGTATGAAATTACCCTTCCATCTTCCCCTGGGCCTATCCTGCGCTCTGCTGCTGGGATTGGCCGCCAGCTGCGGCTCCGACGGCAAATCGGACCCGACGCCGGAGCCGCCATTGCCTCCGGGGCCGGCGGGTCCGTCGCAGGTAGCCCTCTGGCTAACGACTACCGACCAATCGACGCGGTTTTACAAGAGCACACTGCCTTTGAATTTTGCCACGGCTACCAGCCAGAACCTGGCTATTGCCGTCGATACCACCCAGACGTACCAGACCATCGACGGCTTCGGGTACACGCTGACGGGTGGTAGCGCCCAATTGCTGCACCAGATGGGACCCGCTGACCGCGCTGCCCTACTCAAAGAGCTGTTTGCCACCGATGGCACCAGCATCGGGACCAGCTACCTGCGCCTGAGCATCGGGGCCTCCGACCTGGATGCCGCCCCCTTCACCTACAACGATACGCCCCAGCCCGACCCCACGCTGGCGCAGTTCAGCCTTGCTCCCGACCGCCAGCATCTGCTGCCGGTGCTCAAGGAAATCCTGGCCATCAACCCCAACATCAAAATCCTGGGCTCGCCTTGGACGGCCCCGACCTGGATGAAAACCAACGGCAGCTTCGTGGGTGGTTCGCTGAAACCGGAATACTACGCGGCCTACGCCCAGTACTTCGTGAAGTATATCCAGGGGATGAAGGCCGAGGGCGTAACCATTGACGCCGTTACGCTGCAAAACGAGCCTTTGCACGACGGCAACAACCCCAGCATGGTGATGACGGCTACGGAGCAGGCCGCCTTCATCCGGGCCAACGTGGGGCCGGCACTGCGGGCAGCGGGGCTGAGCACCAAAATCATTGCCTACGACCACAACCTCGACCGGCCTGATTACCCCCTGACCATCCTGCAGGACGCGCAGGCCAGTCAGTACGTCGATGGCTCGGCCTTCCATCTGTACGCCGGCAACATCTCCGCCATGAGCACGGTGCACGATGCGTTTCCTGCCAAAAACGTGTACTTCACGGAGCAGTGGGTAGGCGGCCCCGGCAACTTCAACGCCGACTTCAGCTGGCACATGCAGAACCTCATCATTGGGGCCACGCGCAACTGGAGCCGCAACGTGCTGGAGTGGAACCTGGCCGCCGACCAGAACTATGGTCCGCACACGGCCGGCGGCTGCACCAATTGCCTGGGTGCCGTAACCATCAACGGCAACGCCGTGACGCGCAACCCGGCTTACTACACGGTGGCTCACGCGGCCAAGTTCGTGCGGCCCGGCTCCGTGCGCATCGGCACCAACGAGCCCGGCAACCTTCAGAACGTGGCCTTCAAAAACCCCGACGGGAAGAAAGTGCTCATTGTGCTGAATGGCGGCAGCACCTCCCAAACCTTCGACATCCAGTACCGCAATAAAACCCTGACCACCTCCCTGGCGGCTGGCGCGGCGGGTACCTACGTGTGGTGATTCTGGGAGTAGCGTAAAGCAACAGAAGCGAAACGTCATTCCGAGTACAGCGGAGCGGAGCCGAGGAATCTCGCTCGTTCGTAATCTGATTACGCTGGCAACATCAGCACGCGAGATTCCTCGGCTCCGCTCGGAATGACGGTCTGCCTTTCACCTCACCGCCTCTTCACCTCACCACCCTCACCAACAAGCAACTTTCCACCCATCATATCTCATGCAGAAAACCCTTTTAACTGCGCTGCTGGCTACTGGCGTTAGC
This sequence comes from Hymenobacter swuensis DY53, assembly GCF_000576555.1. Classification (NCBI taxonomy): domain Bacteria; kingdom Pseudomonadati; phylum Bacteroidota; class Cytophagia; order Cytophagales; family Hymenobacteraceae; genus Hymenobacter; species Hymenobacter swuensis. The sequence goes on along the minus strand of NZ_CP007145.1, from coordinate 2,102,919 downwards.
GCCGCCGCGTTGGCTCAGAAACCTGCTACTCCCGCCAAAACGTACTCGGCGGCGGGCCGGCAGGTGCAGGTGTACGCCACCGTCAGCGGCACCCCACAGCGGCTGGCCGATGCTGGCAAGCTCACGTTCCAGGCCCAGGCCCAGCCGCTGGAAACCCAGCCCACGGTGTTCGTGGACCCCACGCACACCTTTCAGACGATGCTGGGTATTGGCGGGGCCCTGACGGATGCCGCCGCCGAAACGTTTGCCAAGTTGCCTAAAGCCCAACAGCAGGAGTTTCTGCAGGCGTATTACAGCCCCACCAGCGGCATCGGTTACACGCTGGCCCGCACCAGCATCCACAGCACCGACTTTTCCAGCGGCAGCTACACCTACGTGGCCGACGGCGACAAAACGCTCAAAAGCTTCAGTGTGAAGCACGATGAGCAGTACCGCATTCCGTTCATCAAGCAGGCACAGGCGGCGGCCGGTGGCAAGCTCACCATGTACGTGAGCCCCTGGAGCCCCCCGGCCTGGATGAAGGACAATAAAAGCATGCTGCAAGGCGGCAAGCTGCTGCCCGAGTTCCGCCAGAGCTGGGCCGACTACTACGTGAAGTTCATCCAAACCTACGAGAAGCTGGGCATCCCCATCTGGGGCCTCACGGTGCAGAACGAGCCAATGGCCAAGCAGAAGTGGGAATCCTGCCTGTTTACGGCCGAGGACGAGCGGGATTTTGTGAAAGGCTACCTCGGACCTACGCTTAAAAAGGCCGGCATGAGCGACAAAAAGCTCATCGGCTGGGACCATAACCGCGACCTGATGTTCCAGCGCGCCGCTACGCTCTTCGACGACCCGGAGGCCAGCAAATACTACTGGGGCATTGGTTTTCACTGGTATGAAACCTGGACCGGCAGCAGCATGCAGTTCGAGAATCTGCGCCGCGTGCACGAAACCTACCCCGATAAAAACCTGGTGTTCACCGAAGGCTGCGTGGAGAATTTCAAGTTTGAGGGCATAAACGACTGGAAGCTGGGCGAGCGGTATGGCAACTCGATGATCAACGACTTCAACGCCGGCACCGTGGCCTGGACCGACTGGAACGTGCTGCTCGACGAAACCGGCGGCCCCAACCACGTCGGCAACTTCTGCTACGCCCCCATCATCGGCGACACGCGCAGCGGCCAGTTGCTCTACACCAACGCCTACTACTACATCGGGCACTTCAGCAAGTTCATCCGGCCTGGGGCCCGGCGCATTGCCACCGCCAGCAGCCGCGACGTACTGCAAACCACCGCTTTCCTGAATACCGATGGCAAAGTGGCGGTGGTAGTCATGAACAGCACCGACAAGGAACAGCCTTTCCAGCTCTGGCTGAAAGGCCAGGCCGCCCAAACCACCAGCGCCCCCCATTCCATCATGACGCTGGTAGTGAACTAACCAGCCGCTTTCAGCTGACTATTAACCGCGCGTCATGCTGAGCGGAACCGAAGCATCTCTACTGAGGGTCCCCCCTCTTGCCTCAAACGAAGCGGTAGAGATGCTTCGGCTCTGCTCAGCATGACGTTCTTTTTTGATTGCATATCCGCTTTTTTGATGCGTCTGCCCTATTTCCTGTTCCTGCTGGCGCTGTTGTGGCGGCTGCCGGCCCCGGCTCAAACGCCCGCCAAGGGCCGCGTAGTCGTCACGTACCTCGATTCAAAGCTGCTGAAGGGCAACCCCGGCGGCGAGAACCCGCGGCGGCGGGTGAGCGTGTACCTGCCGGCCGGCTACGAAGCCAGTGCGGCCCGGCGCTACCCGGTGCTCTACTACCTGCACGGCTTCACCTGGAACGACAGCCTGATTTTTCACGCTGACGGTATGGCCACGCTACTGGATGAGGCCATTGCTGCCGGACAAATCAGGCCGCTACTAATGGTGGTGCCCAACGAGCAGACGCAGTTTCAGGGCAGCTTCTACGCCAACTCGGCCACCAACGGCCCCTGGGGCGATTTTACCGCCCGGGAACTGGTGAGCTTCATTGATAAAAATTACCGCACGCTGGCCCGGCCCGCAAGCCGGGGCCTGGCGGGCCATAGCATGGGCGGCAACGGTACCCTGCGGCTGGCCCTACTGTACCCCGATACCTACGCCGCCGCATATGCCCTTAGCCCTGCATTTGCTGCCCCCCACCCCGAGTGGATGGCCGCCCGCCCCAGTCAGGCACTGGCCAGCCGCGCCACCTCACGGGCCAGGCTGCTGCAGGATTTCAACGCCGTGCGGCTGGTGGCCTGCGCCCGGGCCTTTTCGCCCACGCCCGGCCGGGGCACGTTCGGGGCGGCCCTGCCCTACTCCCTCGGGGCCGATAGCCTCCGCCACCGCGACGCCGTGCTGGCTCAGTGGGGCGCAGCTTCGCCCCTCAGCCTGCTGCCGGCGCACCTTACCAGCCTGCGTCAGCTGCGCGGCCTGGCTTTTGATTGGGGCGAGCAGGACCAGTTCCGGCATATTCCTGAGGCAGGCCGCACGCTGGATACCCAGCTCTCGGCATATGGCATTCCGCATACCACCGAGAGCTACGAAGGCAACCATGGCAACCGCATCATGGGCCACGACGGCCGGGTGTATCAGAAACTGCTGCCGTTTTTCAACCAGCGTCTGCAGTTTGAGTAGGGCATACGGCTGCCATTCTGAGCAAAGCGGGGAGTCTGAATTACTCGCTGAACAATTGACTCAGATTCCTCGCTTCGTTCGGAACGAACAACAAAAAGGGCGAAGCCACGGTGGCTTCGCCCTTTTTGTTGTTCGGCTCCCGGAAAATCAGTCCGCTCCCCTAACTAGCATTCCGGTTTCCGGGAGCCCCCGCGCGCTTGTCCCACACAAGGCGCAGGTTGGCGGTAGTTTACTGGGCGGCCAGCTTGAAGGCGGCCATTTGCACGTCGCGGGAGTTACCGCCCACCATCACCTGGAAGTCGCCGGGTTCAGCTGCAAACTTCAGGTCAGTGTTGTAGAACTTCAGGTCCTCGGGGGTGAGGCGGAAGCTCACGATGCGGCTTTCACCCTTCTTGAGCATGATTTTCTGGAAGCCCTTCAGCTCCTGCACCGGCCGCGAGATGGAGCCCACCATATCCCGGGTGTAGAGCTGCACTACTTCCTCGCCGTCGTAGTTGCCGGTGTTTTTCACGGTTACCTTCACCTCCAGCGTGCCGTTCATGGCCAGGGTGGTGGTGCTCAGTTCGGGCTTGCTGTACTCGAAGGTGGTGTAGCTCAGCCCGAAACCGAACGGGTACAGCGGGTCGTTGCTCACGTCCATGTACCGCGACTTGTACTTGTCCAGCGCCACACCCTGGTACGGGCGGCCGGTCATTTTGTGGTTGTAGTACAGCGGCACCTGGCCCACGTGCTGGGGAAAGGTGGCCGTGAGCTTGCCCGCGGGGTTGTAGCCGCCGAACAGCACATCGGCAATGGCATTGCCGGCCTGGGAGCCCGCAAACCAGGTTTCCAGGATGGCATCGGCGTTTTTATCTTCCCAAGGCAGCGTGAGCGGGCGGCCGTTCATGAGCACCAGCACCAGCGGCTTGCCGGTTTTCTTGAGCGCCTTCAGCAGCTCCAGCTGCTGGCCGGGCAGCCCGATATCGGCGCGGCTGGCGGCCTCGCCGGTCATGCCCTGGCTTTCGCCCACGGCGGCCACAATCACGTCGGCCTGCTGGGCTACCTGCACCGCTTCCCGGATCATCTCCTCCGAGGTGCGCTGGTCCACGTTCAGCTCGCCGCCGTGCTGGTTCAGGCGGGCAATCATCTGCTCGTCGTCGGTGAAGTTGGCCCCCTGGGCCGTCACGACTTTCACGCCGCTGCCCACGGCGTTCTTAATGCCTTGCTCCAAAGACACGGCCTGTTTCCAGTCGCCGGCTCCGCTCCAGCTCCCAATCATGTCGCGCTGGCGGGTGGCCAGCGGGCCGATGAGGGCGATGGTGCCCTGCTTTTTCAGGGGCAGAGTGTTGTTGCTGTTCTTGAGCAGCACCAGGCTTTTGCGGGCAATGTCGCGGGCATCGGCCACAAACTCCTTCTTCATCATGGTAGCCTTGGCCCGCTTCTCGTTGGTGTAGCGGTAGGGGTCCTCGAACAGGCCCAGCTTCCATTTGGCTTCCAGAATGCGGCGGCAGGCCAGATCAATCTGGGCCTGCTGCACGGTACCGTCCTTGAGGTTCTGGGCCAGGTTCTTGAGGAAAACCTCGCCCACCATGTCCTGGTCGATGCCGGCGTTCAGGGCAAGGGCCGACACCTGGGCGTCGTCGCCCATACCGTGGGCGGTCATTTCGTTGATGGCGGTGTAGTCGGTGGCCACGAAGCCGTCAAACCCCCACTGATTGCGCAGCAGCTCGGTCATCAGCCACTTGTTGCCGGTGGCGGGCACCCCGTTGATGTCGTTGAACGAGGACATCATGGAGCCCGCGCCGGCTTCCACGGCGGCTTTGTAAGGTGGCAGGTACTCGTTGTACATGCGCACCAGGCTCATATCGGTGGTGTTGTAGTCGCGGCCGGCTTCGGCGGCCCCGTAGAGGGCGAAGTGCTTCACGCAGGCCATCACCGTGTTGTTCTTCTTCAGGTCGTCGCCCTGGTAGCCGCGCACCATCACGCGGGCAATCTGGGAGCCCAGGTAGGGGTCCTCGCCCGAGCCTTCCGAGATGCGGCCCCAGCGCGGGTCGCGGGCAATGTCCACCATCGGCGAGTACACCCAGTTGATGCCGTCGGCGGAGGCTTCCTCGGCGGCAATGCGGGCGCTGCGCTCCATGGCCGGCAAATCCCAGCTGCTGGCCAGGCCCAGGGCAATGGGGAAAATGGTGCGGTGGCCATGAATCACGTCGTAGCCGAAGATGAGCGGGATGTGCAGGCGGGTCTGCTTCACGGCCATTTCCTGGAGCTTGCGGGCGGCCTGGGGCGTGAAGGTGTTGAGCACCGAGCCCACCGAGCCGCGCTTGATGCTGGCGTCCACGTCCTTGCTCACCACGGGGCCGGTCACGTCGAAGCCCACGGTTATCATGTTCAGCTGGCCGATTTTCTCCTCCAGCGTCATTTTCTGCAGCAGCTCATCGATGAACTTGGTCATCTTGGGGTCGGGGGCGGCGGCGCGGGCCGTGGCGGCCGTAGCGGGTTGCTGGGCCTGGAGCTGGGGCGTGAGCAGCCCCAGCGACATAAGCAGGGCAGTGCGGAAAACTCGATTCATGGGAAGTGGGAAGTGTAGGGGAAAATCAGAAGTGCGGGGGCGCGGTGGAGCCCGGTATGAACCCAGCCGCCGCCGGAACGCTTACGCGGCGCACAGCCTCGGCAGAGACGGAAAACAAGCACTGGAAAGCGGAGGCAAGCCGAAGCGAGGCAGGGCGGCCGGTGGACGACTCAGTGGTCGGGCTTACCCAGGCAGCCGAGACGGGAAAAGCATCTGGCAGCGTGTCAGGGCCTATTTGGGGCGGCGCTCTGCAATACTACAAAAGCTTTGTCTGAGGTCAAACGAGGCCCATACCCACCCGGTTGCGCTACCGATATCTACCGCCTAAGCAGTAGCCCGGCGGCTTGTTATGTAGGTGTAACGCCCCCCCGGCGGCTCCAAGTGCGGCAATGAGTCAGCCCAACAGTAAATCACAGTGAAACAGGATTTTGCCAGCCGATTTCCACCCTGAATCCCAGGGGTTTTGCGTGTTACGTAAGTAGCACGGTCCCACTGCCCGGCATCGGGCACGGATTTTTAAGGGCTGACCGGCAGATTTTTTCGGAGCCCGGCTTATCTCTTCAGCTGCGGACTCTCGAAACCGAGGCGGGTGAGGCCGCGCTGTACGTCGGGGCTGCTCATGAACAGCTTCCAGAGCAGGCCGGTGCGGTGGTTTTCAATCATGCCCACAATCGGGCCCTGGTCAATGGCCAGGTGCGACTTGGCGTACCAGTTCTGCTGCTCGCTGAAGCCGTCCACGAAGCCGTACTCGGTCCAGAGGTTGTCGCCCAGGTCGTTGTAGAAGTGCCGCAGCGCCGCCATCGACTCCTTGGGCGCGTAGGGCATGGCCGACAGCGCGGCAGTGGGCGAAATCACGCTCAGGTCCTCGGTGGGCGAGTGGGCGGCGTAGCCCTGGTAGCTGTCGGAGGCGGTGAGGCCCCAGCAGTCGGGGCCGTAGCCCTTGAACTTCTTGGGGTTATCCACACAGTAGGCGTAGTTGATGCGGGTGTGGGCCTGATTTTGCTGCCAGTAGTCGGCATGCTGGTCCTTGAGGCCACGCGGGTCGAGGCCCAGGAACGAGTAGTGCGAGAAAAACAGCGGCCCGCCGAAATCGAAGCCCAGCGGCAGCGTGGTGTTATAGAACTGCTTGCCATTTTTGAAGTAGTTGCCGGTAGCCCAGCCCTGGTCGTATACCTTCTTATCAATGGCGTATTTGGGTGAGGAGGCGGCCAGCACGTAGGTTATCAGGCACTCGTTCCAGCCGTGAATCTGGTGGTTCATGCTCCAGCCGTTGTTGGGGCTCCAGTGCCAGTACAGCACGTTCTGGTCATTCTGCTGGTGCCAGGTCCACTCCACCCCTTCCCACATCCACAGAATCTTGTTGCGTAGCTGGCTTTCGGCGGGCGTGTTGCCGGTGAAGTACTGGCGGGCGCAGATAAGGCCCTCGTACAGGAAGGCCGTTTCCACCAGGTCGCCGCCGTCGTCTTTGGGGCTGAAGCGGATGGTTTTGCCGGTGGCCCCGTTCAGCCAGTGCGGAAACACGCCGTGGTACATATCGGCCTTCCAGAGGAAGTTCACGATTTTGAGAGTCCGCTTGGCAGCCTGCTCGCGGGTAATCCACTTGCGCTCCGCCGCCACGATAATAGCCATCAGCCCGAAGCCGGTGCCGCCGGTGGTAACCACCTCGTCGCCGTAATCGAAGGAGCGGTTGCTCCGCTCCCGGGCCATGCCCGACACGGGGTGGCCGAAGTCCCAGAAGTAGCGGAACGTCTGGCGCTGCACCAGGTCCAGCAGCTGCTCATCGGAGAGGTTGCGGGGGCGCTTGGGGCCACTGGCGGCGGGCGTGAGCTGGGCGGTTACGGGCGGTGTTTTTTTGGCCGGAGCTTTTTGCTGGGCATCCGTCAGGCCGGGCAGCAAAAGGCCCAGAGCCAGCAGCAGAAGTGCTTTCATACGGGTTGGGTGGAAAGGAAATGGGGAACGGAAACGGCACCTGCGCCGGTACGGCGGCTGTAAGCCGTCGGGCCGGTTGTCATCTGATTCATAGCACGACGACGTAACAAAGTCAGCTCACGGCAACCGGCCCGACGGCTTCCAGCCGCCGGACCGGGCCGTGCAACGCTAATACCCCGGATTCTGGCCCAGTTGGCCGCCGCTCAAGTCAATCTGCTGCTGCGGAATGGGAAACAGCTCGTTTTTGCCTTTAGTGAAGGTTTTGCCCTGGGCCGCAAACAGCGGCACAATGCGGCCGGGCTGCACGCTTTCCTGGCGCACCAGATCAAAGAACCGGTCGTGCTCCAGGGCCAGCTCCACCCGGCGCTCCAGCCAGATGTTGGCCACCGTGGCCGGCCGGGCCGCCAGACCGGCGCGGGCGCGCACCAGGTTCAGGGCGGTTTGAGCGGCGGCGGTGTTGCCCAGCTGGGCGGCGGCTTCGGCCTGAATCAGCAGCACCTCGGCGTAGCGCAGCACCCGGATGTTCTTGGGCAGATAGTCGTTGTTGCCGCAGTTGCGCTCCTTGGTGCGGCTGTGGTAGGCCTTGTAGCTGTAGCGGAAGTTCTCCACCGAGTCCTTGGTCGGAATCCGGAACCCGTCCCAGAGCACGGTGCCCACGGAGCGTTGGCCGGCCGGGGCCGTGGGGTTGATGAAGATGATGGTGCCGGCCCGGCGCTTGTCGCCGGGCTCGTAGGCATCGGCCAGCTGCTGGGTGGGCGTGTTGAAGCCGAAGCCCAGGTCGGCCCAGCCGCCCCGGCCGCCGGCCCGTGGGCCCTGGCTCACGGTGTACAGGTTCACGGCCGAGTTGTTGCAAGAAGCATTGATGCCGGTCTGAATCTCAAACACCGATTCCTCGCTGTTGGCCCCCACTTCCCGCCAGATATTCTCATAGCTGGGAAGCAGGCCATAGTTGCCCGAGCGGCCCTGCACAATCTCGCTGGTCAGGTCGTAGGCCTTCTGGTAATCCTTCTGGTAGAGGTACACCTTGGCCAGCATGGCCTGGGCGGCGGCCTTGGTAGCGCGGCCGGTTTCGGTGGCCCCCTTCAGCGGCAGGTTATCCACCGCAAACCGTAGGTCGCTGATAACGAGCTGGTAGATTTCCTGGGCCGTGGCGCGCCGCTGCAACGCAGGGTCGTTGATTTCAGAGGCGGCGGGCACGCGGTCCAGCTTGGGTACGCCCCCGAAGAAGCGCACCAGGTTGAAGTAGAAGTAGCCGCGCAGGAAGCGTACCTCGCCCAGCAGGCGGTTCTTGGTGGCATCGGGGGCCGGACTCAGCGGAATCTTATCCAGGGCCTGGTTGGCGCGGTTCACGCCCTGGAAGTAGCCCTGCCAGGTGTTATTGACGATGGCGTTGGTGGAGTTCAGGGTGAAGTTGTCCACCTCCAGGGCCGGGCCGTAGTCCTGGGGCGTACTGCCTTTGTCGGAGTCGTCGGAGGCCACGTCGGTCAGCACCACGTACTGCAGGCCATGGGTATCGGCCCCGAAGCCGCCCAGGTAGAGCACGTTGTACACGCCATCTACCAGCTTCTGGGCGGCGGCGGGGTCGGTTTTAATCTGGTCTTCGGTGAGCTGGCCCTGGGGCGCAACGTCGAGGAAATCTTTGCAGCCCACGGCCCCGGCCGTGAGGGCCAGACCAAGGGCCGCCAGCCGGAAGCGGCGGGCAACGGGAGTAGATAGCACGTTCATGGGTGGGGCAGGCTAGAAATTGACGTTGAGGCCCAGCGCGAGGGTGCGGCTGGTGGGGTACGTGGTGGCTTCAATACCCGAATCCAGGGGGCCGCCCGGCAGCTCCGGCGTAAAGCCCGAGTAGTTGGTGAGCGTGAACAGGTTCTGGGCCGTGGCGTACACCCGCAGCGAGGAAATGCGGGCCCGCTTGGTGATGTCGGTGGGAATGGTGTAGCCCAGCACCAGGTTATTGAGCCGGATGTAGCTGCCCGACTCGATGAAGTAGGTGGAGTTGGGCGTGTTGTTTCGGATGGCGAACGGGTCGGTCTGGGAGGGGTTCGACGTGGTCCAGCGGTTGCGGGCGAAGTCGGCCTCCACGTTGTCGGTAACGGCCCCGGTTGCCTGCTTTTTGCGGTTGTACACGTCGTTGTTCACGTTGCCGCTGAACACGAAGGAGAAATCCAGCCCCCGGTAATTCAGCCCGCCGTTGATGCCGAAGTACATGGGCGGCTGGTAGGAACCAGCGTACACCCGGTCGCGCAGGTCAATGGTGCCGTCGTTGTTGGTGTCGGCGTACTTCAGGTCGCCGGGCTGGGGCGTGAAGAAGGTGTAACGCGGGTAGGCGTCAATTTCGGCCTGGTTCTGGAACACGCCGTCTGCCTTCAGCACGTAGAACGCGCCGGCGGCCACCCCGTTATCGGAGCGCGTGACGTTGTTGGCCCCGCCGAACAGGGCCTGCCCGCCGTTCAGGTTCTCGATGCGGTTTTTGTTGAAGGTGGCATTCACCCCAAAGTTGTAGCTGAAGTTCTCCCCCACCGTGTTGCGCCAGGTCAGGGCCGCTTCCACGCCCCGGTTGCTGATGTCGGCGGCGTTGGTGATGTACTGGTTATCGGGGTCACCGAACAGGGCCGGAATGTTCACCGGAATCAGCGCATCGGTGGTTTTCTTGCGGTAGTAAGTCACCTCACCCGAGAGGTGGTTGTCCAGCGTGGCAAACTCCACGGCCGCGTCGTACTCGGTGGTTACCTCCCAGCGCACGTCCCGGTCCTTGATCTGGCTGATTACCGCGCCCAGCACCGGCTGCCCGTTGAACACGTACGGAATGTTGGTTTCGGCCGTGGTGATGTAGGAGTTGGGGTCAATCTGGTCGTTGCCGAGCTGGCCGTAGCTGGCGCGCAGCTTCAGGAAGTTCAGCACGTTCTGATCCTTGAGGAAGCCTTCCTCGGTCAGAATCCAGCCCAGCCCCAGGGACGGAAACAGGCCCCAGCGCTGGCTGGAGTTGAATTTGGAAGTACCATCATAGCGCACGTTGGTAGTGAGCAGGTACTTGTCGGCGAAGGCGTAGTTGATGCGGCCCAGGAACGAGAGGCGGCGGTCCTTGCCCAGGGCTGGGGAGCCGTTCACGCTGGTGTTCGGGTCGCCGGTGCCCAGGTACCACTGGTTGGGGTCCTCGGGCACGTTGCGGCGCAGGCCCGAGAGGGAGGTGGTGTTGCCCTCCTCCATCACCGTGCCGGCCAGCAGCGTCAGGTTGTGCTTTTCGGCGAGGATGCGCTGGTAGGTGGCCGTGTTTTCCCAGAGGTAGCGGGAGCCGTTGATCTGGGTTACTTCCAGGCTGCTCTGGGGGTTGCGCTGGTTGCCGCCGGCCGTCAGGAACGTGGCCTCGTCGTTGAGGTACTGGTAGTTGTAGTTGCGACGGTTGTTGAAGATCACGTCCACGTTGATGGCCGAGCGCAGCGTGAGCCCCTCCACGGGCAGGAAATTCAGGCCCACGTTGCCCTGCAGGCGGTTTTCGTAGGAGCGGTTGTTGTTCTTCTCGATGTCGAGCAGCGGGTTGCCCACGTTGCCGAAGGCCGAGGTGTTGCCGTAGCGGCCGCCTTCTTTGGCCGTAATCAGCGGGGAGGCCCGGTAGGCGTTCTGGAAGGCCGCCCCAAAGTTCACGTCGCGGGTGTTGGCCCGGCTGAACGAGGCCTGTGAGTTGATGCTGAACTTAGGCGAGATGGTGAAATCGGTGTTGGAGCGCACCGTGAGGCGGGAGAACTTGTTCTGGATGGCCAGCCCGTCGTCCTGCAGCAGGTTGCCGCTGAAGTAGTACCGCACGCTCTCATTCGCCCCCGACACGGCCAGGTTGTGGTTTTGGTACATGGCCCGCCGCAGCAGCTGGTCGTACCAGTCAGTATCGGCGGAGCTGGTGGGCAGCGTGATGTTGGGCGAAGTGCTGCGCAGGTAATCAGTATACTGCCGGGCATCGGCCATTTTCACCAGGTGAGCGGCCTGCTTGAAGCCCACCGTGGTGTTGTAGCTGAGCACCGGCTTGCCCTGCTTGCCCTTTTTGGTAGTCACGATAATCACGCCGTTGGCCCCGCGCACCCCGTAAATAGCCGCCGCCGAGGCATCCTTGAGCACGTCAATCGTCTCGATATCGGAGTTGCTCAGGTTGCGGATGTCGGTGGTTTGCACGCCGTCTACCACGTAGAGCGGGTTGGCCCCGGCCAGCAGCGTGCCCGTGCCCCGGATGCGCACCGTGGGTTGGGCGTTGGGGGTGCCGTCGGTGGTAATCTGTACGCCGGCGGTTTTGCCCTGGAGCGCCTGGGTGGGCGTCTGCACCGGCTGGTTCACTATTTCGGCGGCCTCAATGCGGGCCACGGCCCCGGTCACGTCGGTTTTGCGCTGGGTGCCGTAGCCCACCACCACTACCTCATTCAGGGCCTGCGAGTCGGGGGCAAGGTTGACATCCAGCGTGGTGCGGCCGTTGAGCGGCACCTCCTGAATGGTGTAGCCCACGAAGGAAAACACCAGCGTGGCACCCTCGGGAGCCTGCAGGGTGTAGCGGCCGTCACCGTCGGTCTGGGTGCCGGTGCTGGTGCCTTTTACCACCACGTTCACGCCGGGCAGGGCGGCCCCTTTCTCGTCCACCACGCGGCCGGTTACGGTCACATCGGCCGTAGCAGCGGCCACGGCGGCGGGCTTCAGAATAATGCCGCTGGTAATGGGCTCATAGGCAATGCGCAACGGGTCGAGCAGGGCGTGCAGCACTTCGGCCAGCGGCTGGCCGGTGGCCTGAATGGTAACCCGGCGGCTGGCCCCAATCAGCTGGCGGCTGTACTGGAAGCGGATATCGGCCTGAGTTTCGATTTTGCTCAGCACGGTGTGAACCGTCTCGTTCTGCGCCTGCAGGGTAATGGGCTTCTCCAGAAACTCCTGCGCCGCGGTGGGCAGCGTGGCGGCGGTGGCGAGGCCACTGCTCAGCAGCGTGATACACAGCGGCTGCAGCAGTGCCGCCCTTTTCCAGGAAAAGGGCGAAAAGGCGTGTAGGGGGTGGTTCATGGAAAGGTGGGAATTGGTGAAACGCGCCCCGCCAGACGGCAGCGGCGCCGGAAACCGGAAAGAGGCGGCACTACCACAAGCCGGGCGTGGGAAGCCGACCAGGAGGGAGTTGTGGGGCCGCGAAAAGCAACGCGTACGGCAGAAGTCAGTGCATCATAGGCAGGTAGCAGGCAAGGCAGAACGAAGAGGCAAAGTCAAAACGGAGTTAGCGGGCGGCGCAGCCGGGGCTGCGGAACAGGATGCGGGCGTCGGCTTGCTGGTAGCTGGCTCCCAGGGTTTTGCAGAGCACGTCCAGCTTGTCGTAGAGGGAGGCGTCTGGCAAGTGAAGCGTCACGGTGCAGCCGGCCAGCGCCGCCGCGTCGTACTCGATGGTCACGCCGTAGGCTTTTTCCAGCGCGGCCAGCACTTCCGTCACGGGCCGGTCGTCGAACACAAACGACTGCGCGGCTACTTGCTGCGGCTCGGCCACCAGCTCGCGGGCCAGCGCGTGGCGCTGCGGCGAGTACACGGCCTGCTGGTTGGGTAGCAGCACCAGCCCCGCCGGTACCGGCGCAGCCGACCCGCCCGGCAGCGGCTGTACCCGCACGCGCCCGGTGCGCACCTGCACCACCACGGGTGCTTCGCTCAGCGGGGCCTGCACCCGGAAGCTGGTGCCCAGCACGGTCGTTACCACCTGGCGGGTGTACACCCGGAACGGATGGGCTTTGTCGTGGGCGACTTCAAAAAACGCCTCGCCCTGCAGGTACACCGTGCGGTGCTGCGCGGCAAACCGTCCCGGATACTTCAGTTGCCCGCCCGGCGCTACCCGCACGGTGGTACCATCGGCGAGGCGGATGGTATGGGGCTGCGTGGTGGCGTTGGTATATAGCTGCCAGCGGCTGGCCTGGGCCGTGGCAACGGGTGCCGGGGCTGCCGGCCGCGTCAGGAGCTGCTGGGCCCCTACGCCCACGGCCGCCGCCAGAGCCGCCGCGGCGGCCCAGCGGCCCACCCGCCCGTACCAGGGCCGCAGCGGCCGGACCGGTGGGCTCAGGTCCTCGGCCTGCAGCGTCTGGCCCTCAATGCGCTGCCACATGGCCGCCCGTACTTCGGCCTGCTCGGCCGGAGTCAGCTCCGGCGGTACCTGCTCGTGGTTCAGCAGGTCGTACCACTGGTCAACCACACGGATTTCTTCGGGCGTGCATTCCCCCCGCTGATACCGCTGCAGCAAAGAATGAATATCGGTTGGATTCATAGCATTCAGCATGAAGTGAAGGGGCCGGCTATTGATACAGTCGATTGACTGGCGTGGAACCCTAGCCAGCCCCGCATTTTTTTATAAAAAAGTTTGTCTTCCGACTGGGAATCGGCCTCCAGCAATGAAAATCGACTGTTCTGGCGGCACTTTTCAGCCACCGAGCCGGAGCCGCTGCGCACTGCCGTCTTATCCGCCACGGGGTTAGTCAATCAACACCAGGACAACGAAGCGGCAGAGATGCTTCGACTTCGCTCCGCTGCGCTCAGCATGACGGCCTTTCGCAACCTCACTCCCACCACTGCCATACCGCCAGCAGCAGCAGAAAGTCGCGCAGGCTCACGCGCAGGGCTTTCAGGGCGCGGGTGAGGTGATATTCCACGGTTTTGCGCGACAGGTGTAGGTGCTCGGCAATTTCCGGCACCGACTGATGCTCCAGCCGGCTCAGCCGGAACACCTCCCGGGTATGCTCCGGCAGGTGCAGCAGGCTGTCCAGCAGCGCAAAGCTCAGGTCGGCGGCGGCCACGGCTTCCTCGGTGCTGTGGTCGGTGGTGCTCAGGTGCGGGCGGGCGCGTTCCAGGTAGTCGGCCCGGGTGAGGCGTTGCCGCAGGGCATCAATCACGCGGTACTTCACGGCCGTGAGCAGGTAGCTGGCCAGGTGCTCGATGGTCTGCTCGTGCCGCTTGTGCCACAGCCCCACAAACACGTCCTGCACCACTTCCTCGGCGGCCTCGCGGGAGCCCAGCCGCCGATGAGCCGCCGTCAGCAGCCGCTGCCAGTACCGCTCGTAGATTTCGGCAAAGGCCTGGCCGTCGTCTTCCCGCAGGCCCTGCACCAGCGCCGCCTCGGAGCGGGCCGCGTACAGCTGGTGACGCGTAGCGGATAAAGGAAAGGGAGCAGACATAAGCGGGGCCGCAGGCCGGGGTTGGGAGCAGGAACCTACAAAATTCCGCTAATTCCACTTACGGGCCGCCATCCCGGCCGGCCTTTTTACTTTTGCCGATGGTCCGGCTGCCGGGCCCTGAATTGCTGCCGTGTCCGTGCCTGACCTCTCCCCCGCCAAACTCCTGTTCATCTGCAGCCAGAACCGCTGGCGCAGCCTCACGGCCGAACGCCTGTTCGACCACCACCCGACCATTGCCGCCCGCTCGGCCGGCACCGAGCCCGGGGCGCGGGTGCGCGTGACGGCCGGCCACCTGGGCTGGGCCGATACAGTGGTGGTAATGGAGCGCAAGCACGCCGACTACCTCCGCCAGAAATTCCCCGATGCCCTGGCCGGCAAGCGCCTCATTACCCTCCGCATCCCCGATAAATTCCAGTTCATGGACCACATTCTGCAGGACCTGCTGCGGGAGCGGCTAACCGAGCACCTGGGCCTGGACTGGTAGCGGCCGGCAACCCCGCAGGCCGGCCCTGCGTTGAGCCTGCACCATGCAGTACCTGTTGTTTGCCGCCCTGGTAGCCGTTGTCGGCTACGCTTTCTACCGCTACCTCACCCGCGAGTCCCGCCTGAAACAGGCTGCTTTGGCCGCCGAATTCCCCGCCGCCTGGCAGCAGATTCTGGCCGAGCGGGTGGCCTTTTACCTGGCCCTGCCCCCCGAGGCCCGCACCCGGTTCGAGCAGCGCGTGCAGGTGTTCCTGGCCCGCACGCGCATCACCGGCGTGCAAACCGAGGTAGACGACACCACCCGCCTGCTGGTGGCGGCTTCGGCCATTATTCCGGTGTTTGGGTTTCCTGATTGGGAGTACGCCAGCCTGAGCGAAGTACTAATTGTGCCCGACGCCTGGGCCCAGCAGCGCGACCCGACTAAGGAATTTGTGGGCCTGGAAGGTACTCTGCTGGGCTCGGTGCAGGGCTTCCAGACCTCGCAGTACATGCGCCTGTCGAAATCCTCGCTGGAACAGGGCTTCCGCGACGCGCTGGACCGCCAGAACGTGGGCATCCACGAATTTGCCCACCTGCTGGACGAGGCCGACGGCGTCATCGACGGCGTGCCCGGCCTGGCCCTGCCCGCCGCCCTGCGCCCCGAGTGGGAAGCCGTGATGCAGCGCGAAATTGCCGCCATCCGGGCCGGCAACTCCGAAATCAACGACTACGCCGGCACCAACGAGGCCGAGTTCTTTGCGGTAGTCACGGAGTATTTTTTCGAGAAGCCCGAGAAGCTGCAGGAGCATCACCCCGAGCTGTACGGGCTGCTGCTGCTGGCCTTCCGCCAGAACCCCAAAAGCCGCTTCCTGCGCCGCGCCACCGACCCGCGCGAGTGGCTCCGCAGCCTGCGCAGCCGCCGCAAGTTCGGCCGTAACTCGCCCTGCCCCTGCGGCAGCGGCAAGAAGTACAAAGAGTGTCACCAACTGCAGGAATCCGCCGCCGCGTAGCCGGGCATTGCAGCTAGCCTACTCGTCCGGATGCAGGCGTTTAGCGCACGGCTGATAAAGTTGTGTCCGCATTCAGCACCAGCACCAGAGCCACCGCGGAAAAGGCGTACACCGAGCGACGCAGCCACGTGGGCAAGGCGAGAGGCTGGGGCTGCTGAGCCGCCAGACGGTCCTGAAGCCGGGTAAAGAAATAAGGCCGCGGCTCCGGTGGCCCCTCTGACCATGAGCGCAGCAGCGCGGTCCAGGCTTCGTCGTCTTCGGGCAGGTTCGGGGAAGTAGACATGGAAGGTCAGGCTAGATGGGGATGGAGGAATTTGCGCAGGCTTTGCCGGGCGCGAAACAGCAGGGACTCGACGGCGGACTGGCTGATATCTAGCACGGCGGCTATTTCCTCGTAGCTCAGCTCCTGCTCGTGGCGCAGGGTGAAGGCTACCTGCTGGCTGTCCGGCAGGCGGGTTATGGCGTCGAGGAGTTGCTGCTGTTGCTGCCGGCCTTCCAGCAGCGCCAGCGGGTGCTGGTTGTCGGGCCGCTCGTGCAGTGCTTCCTGGTTGGCCCCCAGCAGGGAAGTCAGGAAGGCAAAGCGCTTTTTGGCCCGGGCCTTTCGCCGCTGTTTCAGCGCCTGGGAAGTAGCCAGGCGGTAGAGCCAGGTGCTGAGGGCCGCCTCGCCCCGAAACCGGCCAATGGTCTGATAGACTTCCACGAATACCTCCTGGGCCACGTCCTCAGCCTCTTCGGGTGAGCGGAGCAGGCTCAGGGCCGTGCGGTACACAGGCCCCTGGTACCGCTCGACCAGCGTGCGGAAGGCCGCCGCCTGCCCCGCCTGCAGCTGGGCTACCAGCTCCGCATCGGTAAGGAAACTACTCACGCGGGCAGCAGCTGAAGGGCCATGAAAGAGCGGGAATGAAGCGCAGGCAGAGTTTTGAGGTAAAGCATATTCATAGCGCGCCCTACCTGTGGTTGGCGGCTGGTAAAGAACCGACTATCCGACCGGTTGGCAAAGGCTCGTCTACATCTCGCGGGGCGTAGCCGTACGGATTTTGCTGGTCCTTGCCGGCGCGCCATAGCAGCCACAGGCCCACCAGAATGGGCGGCAGGCTGAGCAGCTGGCCCTGGTTGAGCAGGTTGTCCTGCTCAAATGCCACCTGGGCTTCCTTCAGAAATTCGCCCAGGAAGCGCTGCGTGAACAGCAGCACCAGAAACAGACCGAGCAGCAGCCCGCGCGGGGTGCGCTCTTTGGTGCGGTTCCAGCGGTAATAAAGCACCCCCACCAGCAGCACGCAATACAGGGCTTCGTAGAGCTGGGTAGGGTGACGCGGCACGGCCATTAGGGAGTCGGGACCGATGGGCGAGTTGGCGGGCAGTTCCTGGTGGCGGACCTCGCCGGTGGGCAGCAGTTCGGGGCGGGCTACCAGCACGGCTCCGGGGGGCAGCGGGCGGGTGGCAGGCAGCAGGTGCCCGGTGTCGCGCGGAAATACCACGGCCCAGGGCACGGTAGTGGGGTAGCCGCCAATTTCGGAGTTCATAAAATTGCCCAGGCGGATGAGCGCCCCGCCAATGGCCACTACCAGCACAATCCGGTCGAGCACCCACAGCACATCAAACCGGTTATTGCGGGCAAACAGCCAGCAGGCCAGCGGAATACCCAGCGTAGCCCCGTGCGAAGCCAGCCCCCCGTGCCACACTTTCAACACTTCCAGCGGATTGTGCAGCAGCATATCGGGCTCGTAAAACAACACGTGCCCCAGGCGCGCGCCCACCACGGTGCCCACCAGCACGTAAAGGGTCAGCACATCCACCCAATGCGGCGAGACTCGCTCGGTGCGGAAAATATGCCGGAACACGGGCGTGCCCACCACAAAACCCGCCATGAACAACAGTCCGTACCAACGCAGCGCGACCGGGCCAAGCTGGGCAATGACGGGGTCCGGACTCCAGACCAGGTAAGCAAGCAGAGAAGTCATAGGCGGCAACGGGAAAAGGGTAGCTCCGGGCCGGAGCAGTTAAGGCAGCAAGGGCGCTGCACTGCCTTAGGACCCGGATGCGGCAAAAACTTGCGGTGTTCCCCAACTTTTATTTTCCAGCGCGTCCGGTACCCTTGCACTTCCCGCAGCTCGATGGTCTGCTGACCGAAAAAAACTTGATTTTGGCTAGTTGTCGGCTGGCGTTTCTCCTCTCCTTTCGGTCAGCGCCGGGCGGTGTACCTTTACAGACGTTCCAGTTATTTTTCCTGCCCTATGAAACGCTACCTCCTGCCTACCCTCACGGCCGCCGTGCTGGCCTCCTGCGCCCCCACGGCCAAAGCGCCCGTCACCTCGGCCCCACCCGCCGCTACCCAGCCGGAACCCGCTACCCAGCCCGCCGCCCCGTCGTGGCCGGAGCAGGCCGAGGCGTTCCTGAAAGAGTATTCGGCCGAGTACGTGCGGCTGTACACGCAGTCGTCGGAAGCCGAGTGGCGCTCTAACACCCGCATTGTGGCCGGCGACACGGCCAACGCCGGCGCTACGGCCCGGGCCAACGAGCGGATGGCGGCCTTCACCGGCTCCACCCAGAATATTCAACGCCTGCGCGAGCTGCTGGAGCACAAAGACCAATTATCCGAAATTCAGGTAAAGCAGCTGCAGACGGCCCTTTACAACGCCGCCAATTCGCCCCAGACCATTGCTGAGGTGGTGAAGCAGCGCATCAAGGCCGAAACCCAGCAGACCGAGAAGCTCTACGGCTTCGACTACAAGTACCAGGGCAAATCGGTCACCACCAACGACCTGGACGAGCTGCTGCGCAAGGAGAACAACCCGCTGAAGCGCCAGCAGATCTGGGAAGCCAGCAAGGCTATCGGCCCCACCCTCAAGGACGGGCTGCTGAACCTGCGCGACCTGCGCAACCAGACGGTGCAGGCCCTGGGCTACCCCGACTACTTCAGCTACCAGGCCTCCGATTACGGCCTGAGCCGGGAGGAGATGATGACGCTGGTGCGCAAAATCAACGAGGAACTGCGCCCCCTGTACCGGGAGCTGCACACCTACGCCCGCTACGAGCTGGCCAAAAAGTACGGCGTGAAGCAGGTGCCCGACTACCTGCCCGCCTCCTGGCTGCCCAACCGCTGGGGCCAGGACTGGAGCGCCATGGTGGACGTGAAAGGCCTCAACATTGACCCCGTGCTGGCCAAAAAAGGCCCCGAGTGGCAGGTGCAGCAGGCCGAGCGGTTCTACCAGAGCCTGGGCTTCCCGGCGTTGCCCGGCTCGTTCTACGAGAAATCGAGCCTGTACCCGCTGCCCAAGGGCGCGACCTATAAGAAGAACAACCACGCCTCGGCCTGGCACATGGACCTGAACCAGGACGTGCGCAGCCTGATGAGCGTGGAAGGCAACACCGAGTGGTACGAAACCACCCACCACGAGCTGGGCCACATCTACTACTACCTCACCTACACCAACCCCGAAGTGCCACCCCTGCTGCGCGGCGGGGCCAACCGCGCCTACCACGAGGCCATGGGCTCCCTCATGGGCCTAGCTGCCACCCAGAAACCCTTCCTGGCGGGCCTGGGCCTGGTGGACGCCAAAGCCAAAACCGACCAGACCCAGACGCTGCTGAAGGAAGCCCTGAACTATGCCGTATTCATCCCGTTTGCCTCGGGGGTAATGAGCGAGTGGGAGAACAGCTTCTACGCCGATAAGCTGCCTGCCGACCAGCTCAACGCCCGCTGGTGGGCGCTGGCCAAGCAGTATCAGGGCATTGTGCCCCCTACCACCCGCGGCGAGCAGTACCTCGACCCGGCCACCAAAACCCACATCAACGACGACCCCGCGCAGTACTACGACTATGCCCTCTCGTACGTCATCCTGTTCCAGCTGCACGACCACATCAGCAAGCAGATCCTGAAGCAGGACCCGCACGCCACCAACTACTACGGCAACAAGGAAGTGGGCGCGTTCCTGGCCGACATCATGCGGCCCGGGGCCAGCAAGGACTGGCGTACCGTGCTGAAGGAAAAAACCGGCGAAGACCTCTCGGCCCGCGCCATGGTGGAGTACTTCCAGCCGCTGATGGCCTACCTGAAACAACAGAACAAAGGCCGCAAGTACACGATGTAATGGGCAAGGAACTTCGGCTTAGCGGCCAGAATTTCAACCCGGAAGCGGCGCTGCAATTTGTGCAGCGCCGCTTCTATGTAGCCCGTCACAATACGTCGGAGAGGCTTGACCTTTTTGCCAAGCAGCCTGATTCTGTTTCATTGAATGAGACTATAGCTTGGCCTCCAGCATTTGTGACAGTAGAAAATGATGGATTTTACTTCTGCGACAATCTTCTTCCTGATGCAGATTCAGCACTAATCTTTAAAGCTTTGTGTGAGTTCATGCTTACTACCAATGAAAAGATTTTAGTGACAGAACTCTAGTAAGTGAAGCATGAAAACTACCTGTAAACTCTGCTGTCTACTTGTATTTCTTCTGGTAGCTTGTGCCTTGTCAGCTGAAGCTCAAACGCAGGCTGCGCCGCTCAGCATTGGCCAGACGTTTACCATTGCCTCTAAAGTATTGGGCGAAACGCGGCGCATCAACGTGTATCTGCCGGCCGGCTACGCGGAATCGGCGAGCATGCGCGTGCCGGTGCTGTACATGCCGGATGGCGGAATGGCCGAGGATTTCCTGCACGTGGCGGGGTTGGTGCAGGTGTCGGTGGGCAACGAAACCATGCGGCCCTTCCTGTTGGTGGGCATCGAAAACACGGAGCGCCGCCGCGACATGACCGGCCCCACCACCAACGAGAAGGACAAGAAAATAGCGCCGCGCGTAGGTGGCTCGGCCGCGTTTCGCCGGTTTGTCCGCACCGAGCTGATGCCCGAAATCAAGCGCCGCTACCGCACCACCGAGGAAACGGCCGTGGTGGGCGAATCGCTGGCCGGCCTGTTTGTGGTAGAAACCCTGCTGCTGGAGCCCGACCTCTTCACCACCTACCTGGCCTTCGACCCCAGCCTGTGGTGGAACAGCCGCAACCTGGTACAGCAGGCTCCCAAATTCCTGGCCACCTACAAAGGCGCGTCTAAAGCCCTGTTTATTGCCACCAGCAACGAGCCTGAAATTGTAACCGACGCGGGCGAGTTTGTAAAGGCCCTGCAAACGGCCGGCAACCCCGCCGTTCGGTGGTTTTACGAGCCCATGCCTCAGGAAACGCACGGCACTATCTACCACCCGGCGGCGCTCCGGGCATTTCGACAACTGCTTCGGCCTGCCGCTGCGGTGCCGGGCAAATAGGACATGTTGTGCTTATCCAACCGCCAACACTTCCCGTAGGCGGCGGTCCAGCACCTTGGCAATACCCGCCAGACGCCGCAGCACCAGGTCTTGGATTTCAGGGTCATCAAGGTTGATGCCGTGGTTACGGGTGACTAGGTAACGGGTCAGTGCGGCATTGTCGTCGATGGTACCGGAGAGTTCCTGTTGGGCCGCGTCCCAGTGGTCGGCCTGGTCGGCATCAAGGTACTGGAAGCGGAGCTCAATGGTGCGGCTCACCAGATCGGCCAGACGCGTGAGTACGTCCTCCTCCGTGCTGGAAAGCGTGCGGTACTCGCGGCCAATGACGGCCAGCATACCGATGCGGGCCCCACCGGGCATGCGCAACGCCGAGCCGGCATAAAAGTTCAGGCCCAGCGCCTGAGCCACATCGGGCTTGATGAGCTGGCAGCTCTCAGCTTTGTAATCGGAAGTGATGATGGGCGTATCCACCAGAATGGCGGCCGAGCACATGCTTTCGGTGCGCGGCAGGCCGGGCACCCCTTCGGCCCCGGTGACGGCCTTGAAGTGTACGTACTCGTCATCCACCAACGAAATCAGCGAGATGGGCGTGCTGAACAGCTGGGCGGCCCAGGCTACGTACTCGTTGAAAATGGGTTCGGGTGCAGTCCCGGCAATCTGATACAGGTGCAACGCCCGGAGGCGGATGGCCTCGTCGGCCGGCAGCAGATGCTCAGGATAAGTAATACTCATGCAGGACGGTTAATAATTGATTTCGCGGGCCGGCAGATCAATGAGAATGAACTGCGCATCGTGCGTGGCCTGTATTTCCAGTACGTGCTCGTCGGTAGAGCGGATTTGGTCGTTAGGACCCAGATCCACCCCATTCACGAAAACATTGCCCTCCTTCACGTACAGGAAGGTATTGCGAATGGGAAACGTTTTGAACATCACCGATTTGCCCTTGCGCAGATTGCACCAGTACACCGTGCTGTTGGAGTTCATGTACACCACATCTTCCAGCACCTTCTGGCCCGAAACCAGCGGCACCAGCTCGTTTTTGGTATCGAGGAAGTCCACATCCTTCTGCTCATAGCTGGGGGCTAAGCCCTTCTGATTGGGCAGAAACCAGAGCTGGTAGATGTGAGCCGCCTTATCGGTGGCGTTTTGTTCGGAGTGGGCCAGGCCGGTGCCGGCCGTCATGCGCTGCACCTCGCCTTTTTTGATGGTGGCCTTGTTGCCCATGGTATCCTCGTGCTGCAGTTCCCCATCCAGCACCAGGGTCACAATCTCCATTTCGGAGTGCGGGTGCTGGGGAAAGCCCGAGTTGCCCTGGATGGTGTCGTCGTTGAACACCCGCAGCGGGCCAAAATGCACGTTTTCGGGGTCGTAGTAGTCGGCAAAGCTGAACAGGAAGTAGCTATTGAGCCAGGCTACGGGGGCGGCGTGAAAACGGTCGGTGGCAGGAATGAGCTTGAGCATCGCAGAATCGGGATAAGTGGTGCCCCGCTTACGCAGACGCCCGCCGATAAGTTAAGCCCCGGCCGCTTTCTGCTCCTTGCCCCACCAAAAAGCCCGACCACCGGAACCGGCAGTCGGGCTTGCAGGGGCAACCCATTATCAGGGCTTATACTTTTTTCATGATGCTGACCTGCTGCTGCAGATCGAGCACGATGCTGGCCAGCCGGTTGAGCGAGAGGTCAGCAATGGGGAAGGTGCTGCTGATGTAAGCCTTGGCTTCCCAGATTTCCACCACGTCCTCCACGTCAATCTGGTAGGGCGAGTACAGCGGGTTATCGGAGTGCAGGGCCAGCATGGCGGCATCCTTGAGGCGGTTGAACACGCGCTTGAACACGATGCCCTCCTTACCCGATACCACAATGCAGGGCGTACCATCCTTGAGGCTCATCCAGTCATCCACGTAGCGGCCCACGATAACGGTACCGCTGGCAATGGGCAGCATGGAGTCGCCGGCAATTTCGAAGGCGCGGTAGGTGCCGGTATTGCCCAGCATGGGCAGCCGGAACTTAGGCAGTTCCTCCAGGTACTCAGGGTCAGCGTAGCCGTTGAGGTAGCCGGCCGCCGCCTTCTGGGGCACCAGCTCAATATTCTCATTCTGGTCACGGTCGACCGTAAGGGCCAGAATCCGCAGATTATTGCCGGTCCGGTTAGCGGTAGTCTCAGTAGCTGCCATTTGGGTGGCCTGGGCCTGCAGCTGGGCAGCGGCTTTTGCGTTCTTCCGCTTAGTAAAGTCCGTGGTTACCAGCGCGTCCAGCGTAATACCGAATAAGCGGGCCATGTTCACCAAGGTGGTGAGCTTGGGTTCGGCCCGGCCTTCTTCGTAAGCGCCCACGAGGGAGCGTTTGATACCGAGCTTTTCGGCCATCTGAGCCTGCGTGAGGCTCAGCTCGCGCCGCCAGAATTTGAGGTTGGTGTTAATCATAACGCAGGGGAGCCGGGGAATAGGGCTGCGACGGCAAGCAAGTACCGGCTCACGAAGATACGAACCCGTTTACGCGAATACTAATTCAATTAGCTGAAATTTTTACTAAGAATTTCAGGAAGCTTCGCGTTGTCCACGTAGACTTTACTGAATGGCAGTAGCATGGGCCGCTGCTTTCGTCGGCTCAGCCCACCATTCCTCGTTTTCCCAGTAGCTGTCCCAGCCCAGCCTGGCGTATTTGGGGTTGATGACGATGTCCCGCTCACCCACCTCGAAATCCTGCAAAACGTGCTCGGCAAAGCCCGTCACGTTTTCTACCAGAATAAACGGTTTTACCAGCCCCATCTGGCCGCTGGTCCACTGCCCGTCAAACAACAGATCAGCCCCGCGCGCACCGGCAGTCTTGCGCAGGGATGCCGACCACAACCCTTGCTGGTCGGTAACGGCTACATCCAGCACGGCTCGGCCCGCGAAACGCCCGGCCCCGGCCACCTCCCGCCAGTCGAAGTTTCCGGTCAGCGTGTAGTAGCCTACCGCCTTCTCGGCATTGGGCAAGCGGATAACGGTCATCATGCGCATAGCTTCCTGCTGCTTTTCGTAGGCTTGCTCGGCTTTGTTCAGCGCGGGCTGCCGTTGCAAAGCAGTCAATTCAATGACGCCCTGCAAGTCCTGTATTTTCCCTTTAAACCGGCTTTTGGCCGTGACAAGCAAGCGGCGTGGCTGGGTGGCATCGGGCCGCACGCGCAGCAGCACCACCTCAATGCGGTGACGGTCGGAGCCGAAGAAACCGTTGTAGGGCACGACCTCCTGGGTGTTTCGGACCGACTGCAGCAGCGGAGCCACCGCGTACTGCTGCAGAAACCGGGTCAGTTCCTGGTCGGGCAGCGGCGCGGGAACGGGGGGCGGAATAGGCAGCAGCCGGGAAGGCGGCAGTGGGGGCGGCGGCAAAACCGAGGCGGCCCGCTGCGTAGTGGTGGCCTTTTTGGGCTGGCAGGTGGCAAACAGCCCCACCACACAGGTTACGAGCAGAACCGGACGCATAGCCTTATAAAGAGGTGCTGATGGTAGTAGCCGTGTCGGGGGCGGCCTCCGGCTCCTGGGCCGTTACCTGGCCGGGTTCGGCCCACCATTCTTCGTTCTGCCAGTACGTGTCCCAACCCAGCCTGGCGTACTTGGGGTTGAAATCCGGGTCCCGCTCACCAATCATAAAGTCGCGGAAGATATCCTGCTGGTAATAAAAGATGTTTTGCACCCACAGCACAGGCTTTTGCTGCTGAGTTTCGGGATTCTCCCAAGTGCCCTCGAACAGTATCCCGCCACCCCGCGCGTTCTTTTTTGGGTTGCGGGTAAACAGTTCCACGATACCTTCATCGGGCACTGAGAAATCAATCAGCACCTCACCCCTGAACACGCCGGCACCTTTGTAGCCAGCATCTTCGCGCAGCGTGAAAGTACCCAGCGCGGAGTAGGCGTTGCGCTGGTTCAGTTCCTTATAGTATTCCTTCGTGGCTTTATCTATTGCCTGCTGGGGCACTTCGGCCGGGGGCTGGTTGGCAAGCTGGGTCAGCAGAATATCCCCTTCAAAGGGTGTAATGGCCTTTTTAAAACGATTTTTGCCCTTGACAAAGTAATGGGCCGGATTGGCCGGATCCTGCCGCACCTCCAGCATAGCAAACTCAATGCGGTAGTGGTCGGGGCCGTAAAAACCGTTCATTACCTCGTGGTCATCAGGCTCTTTGGCAATAATGGCGGCCAGACTATACTCCCTAAAAAACTGCAGTTCCTGCGCCGACAGGGCCGATACAGTAACGGCTGGAGCAGCCGCCGGGGCTGGTTGCGCGGCCACCGCTTTGATGGTAGCGGTGGTCGTGCTGACAGCCGTAGCAGCGGGTTTTTGCTGACAACCGGTCAGCAGGGCGGCGCAGGTGGCAGCCAGATAAACAGGACGCATCGGGAACACAAATAACTAAGTCGGACAACACTTCTACCGGAAAATATACAACTTATCCGATACCTCCAGCCACCGTCGGCGACGGCACTGCCGCCGACGCCACCCGCAGCCCAAACGCCCGCAGGTACCACCGCCCCAGCCCTGCCTGCACCAGCAGCTCCGTCAGCAGCAGGTTACCGGTCCAGGAAAGCCACACCACGGTCAGGTAGGTTTCAATGGGCTTGGTCTGGAAGAAGTAATAGAGGCCGTAGCTTTCCAGGCGCAGGCTCATGGCAGCCAGCGTAACGGCGTAGGCGCGCAGCATCCACTCGGCGTGGGGCAGCCAGCGCCGCTGCCGGGCCTCCCGGTACGCCTGCCACGTTACCAGCCACCACACCACGCACTGCAGCGTGAAGCCCACTTTGGCCGGCAGACCGCCGTTGGCGTACAGGGCCAGAATCAGCCCCGACGGAGCCGCCAGGGCCAGAATGCTCGACACGTACACCTGCCCCAGTCGTCGGTGCAGGCGCGGCCAGCGGCGGTATAAGGTCGGCACCAGCTGTACCAGCCCGAGCACCAGCACCCACCAGCTACTGGTGATGTGCACGTAAAATCCCACCCGAAACCACGGGTTGTCGTTCACGGCAGCCGGCTTGGTAGTCAGGAATAGGATGCCTTTCTCAAACCCCAGGTAGGGCAGCACCATCGTGAGCATCCGGAGGCTGAAAGCTGCTACCGCCAGCAAAACCAGCAACTGCCCGAAGCGTTTCAGAACCGGAGTCAACAGAGGTGAATTTGTAAAGTGGTGAATTTGTGCCGGCGTGCAGTAGCGCGAACTTTGTAGTTCGCGTCTCCGCGCCGTTGGAATGGCTTTGAACGGCGCGGGGGCGCGAGCTACAAAGTTCGCGCTACTGGCCTACCCTTTCAGCCGCTTGAAGTACATCAGGGCCAGGCGCAGGCGGAAGTAGTCGTACTGTTCGCGCAGGTGGTCGAACAGGTCGCGGAGCATGGGCTCCCCGCCCAGCTGGGCCTGGGCCGTCTGGATGGTGGCCAGGTCCTGGGGCGAGAGGAAGTCCTCAATGCGCAGGTCGAAGCCCTTGGCGTAGAGCGTGCTCAGGTGGGTGTGCACCGTGCTCAGGGCCAGGTTGCGCCGCTCGGCAATGGCCTCGGGGCTCAGACCCATGCGGTGCAGCTGGTAGGTGGCTTCCACGGTGCTGCCGGCGTCGGTGCTCACCTCCTTTTTGCGCGGGGCCCGGGGTGCGCCTGGGTCGTCGGGGTCGAGGTTGATGGACAGGGTATCCTCGTCCAGGTCGGCGAGGGCGGCGGGGTTGCCGCCGTGGGCCAGCACCTCCCGGATGAAGGCCTCGCCGTAGTTCTCAAACTTCTTCATGCCCACCCCGGAAATACCGAGCATAGCCACCCGGCTCACCGGCCGCTCGGCCGCCATTTCCTGCAGCGTGGAGTCGGTGAAGATGACGTACGGCGGCACGCCCTGCTCGTCGGCGATGCGCTTGCGCAGGGTGCGCAGGGCCTCGAACAGTGCCGCTTCGGGCGAGGCGGCCACGGGTTTGGCCGCGGCGGCTTTGCGGCCCCGGGGCGTTTTTTCGGCTTTCTCGGCGGGCTGGAATTTCTTCATCAGCACGTTGCGCTGGCCCTGCAGCACTTCTTTGCCCAGGGCTGTAATTTTTAGCGAATAGCCTTCCTCGTAAGCAATGTAGAGCAGGCCGTCGTTGAGCATCTGGTGCACGTAGCTGTACCAGTCTAGGTAGGGCAGGTCGCGGCCCGCGCCATAGGTTTTAATCTGGTCGAAGCCACCGCTGAGCACGGCCTGGTTGCGCATGCCCCGCAGCACGTCAATGAGCAGGCTGATGCTCATCCGCTCCCGGCCCCGCATCACGGCCGACAAGGCCTTCTGGGCCAGCTCGGTACCGTCGAAGGTGGTGGGCGGGTTGCGGCAGATGTCGCAGTTGCCGCAGTCCTGGGGCAGGGTTTCGCCGAAGTAGTTGAGCAGGATTTTGCGGCGGCAGCCGGCGGCCTCGGCAAACTGCTGCATGCGCTCCAGCTTGGTGAGGTTGAGCTGGGTGAGGTTGGGGTCGTCCTTGGAGAGCATGTCGCGCAGGCTCATCACGTCGGCGAAGCTGTAGAACAGCACGGCCGTGCCCGGGGCCCCGTCGCGGCCGGCCCGCCCGATTTCCTGGTAGTAGCCCTCGATGTTCTTGGGCAGGTTGTAGTGAATCACCCAGCGCACGTTGCTCTTGTCGATGCCCATGCCGAAGGCGATGGTAGCCACAATCACCTGCAGATCATCTTTCAGAAACCCTTCCTGCACGGCGGCGCGCTGGTTGGGCGTCATGCCGGCGTGGTAGAAGCCGGCCTTGATGCCCTTGGCCTGAATTTTCCCGGTCAGGGTTTCGCACTGCTTGCGCGAGAGGCAGTAAATAATGCCCGACTCGCCCTGGTGGCGCTCCAGAAACTCCAGAATCCCGCCCACGCGGTCCTGCCCCGGCCGCACAATCAGGTTCAGGTTGGGCCGGTCGAACGACGAGAGGAACACCCGGGGCTCGTTCAGGCGCAGCTGCGTCTGGATGTCGCGCTGGGTGAGGCGGTCGGCGGTGGCGGTGAGGGCAATGATGGGCACCTGCGGAAACTGCTCGCGCAGCACCCGCAACTGGGTGTACTCGGGTCGGAAATCGTGGCCCCAGCTGGAAATACAGTGGGCCTCGTCAATGGCGAACATGCTGACGCGCATGCGCTTGAGAAAGGTGAGAAAGCCCTCCGACAGCAGCTTCTCGGGGCTCACGTAGAGCAGCTTGAGGTAGCCGTTGAGGCAGTCGGCGGCAATGTTGTTCTGCTCGCTCTGGCCCACGCTGCTGTTGATGTAGGCGGCCGAAATGCCGTTGGCTTTCAGCGCTTCCACCTGATCCTTCATCAACGCAATGAGGGGCGACACCACCACGCACACGCCCTCCTGCACCACCGCCGGCACCTGAAAGCACACCGATTTGCCCCCGCCCGTGGGCATGAGCACCACCGTATCCTGCCCGCTTAGCACATTGCTGATGATGTCTTCCTGCATGGGCCGGAAGGAATCGTAGCCGTAGTACTGCTTGAGGACTTTACGGGCTGATTCGAGCGTGGGAGCGAGTGGTTCGGCGGCAAATAACATGGGGTAAAGATAAGGCTAAACCGGGCGGGGTGAAAGTAGGAAGTTAACCCGGCCCGGGCGAAAATGGTGCACCCCACCGGCCCGAATCGTACACGCCCGCCGCCCCGGCCGGCTGCGTACAACCACGCACCATCCTTTTCTCTAGTTCCTTTCCGCCATGACCAACTCCCCCGCCTCCGCCACCCAGAACCAAGCCCTGCTCGACGCGCTCAACCGCTGCGTAGCTGCCTGTGAGCACTGCGCCACCGCCTGCCTGGGCGAAGAGCACGTGCGCCACATGACCGACTGCATCCGCCTCGACCGGGACTGCGCCGACATCTGCGCTTTAGTCGCCCGCCTCATCGCTCGCGGCTCCGAGCACGCCAAACACCTCATCAAAGAGTGCATTGAAGTATGCACGAAATGCGCCAACGAGTGCGCCAAGCACAACCACCCCCACTGCCAGCAGTGCGCCGCCGCCTGCCGCGCCTGCGCTGAGGCCTGCCGGGAGTATGCGGGGTAAACCAAGTGTCATTGCGAGGAGGCACGACGAAGCAATCCGTCCTTTTCCGTGCTCCCATCTATGACCTAAAAAAACCTTTCTAATACCAGAACGACCGTAGAGACGCGACACTTCGCGTCTCCCGTCAGAACAATGTGCATTACTGTTCAATATAGAGACGCGAAGTTCAATATAGAGACGCGAAGTGTCGCGTCTCTACATACAAAAGCCCTTGACGTGTACACGTCAGGGGCTTTTGAATAGGTTGGGGTTTTGCACTCTGTATTAGGAAGGATTACTTCGCTTCGCTCGCAATGACGTTTTCCTACTTCATCAGCTCCAGCACCACGGCCGTTTTGGCGGGAATTTGCAGCGTTTTCAGGTCGCTCAGCGTTTCGCCGGTTAGCACGTTGCGGGCTTTGGTGAAGCCTGTCAGGCGCTCGGAGAAGCGGGCGGTGGGCAGGCTGGCGGCTTTATCGGTGGTGTTGGAGGCCACCATCACGGTGCCGGCGTCGGCGTAGCGGAAGTACACGTACTGGCCGTTTTCGGGTAGGTACTGCATCAGCTGGCCGGAGCTGAGCACCGGGTGGGTGCGGCGGTAGTTGGCCAGGGTGCTCACGAAGCGGAAGGCGTCGTTTTCGGCCTCGGTGCGGCCGGCGGCCGTGAACTTGTTCTGCTGGTCGCCAGGAAAGCCGCCAGGGAAGTCGCGGCGGACTTCGGCGTCGGAAGGGTCCTTGAAGTTCTTCATCAGGATTTCCGTGCCGTAGTACATGCTCGGGATGCCGCGGGTGGTCAGCAGCCAGGTCAGGCCCATCTTGTACTTGGCCACGTCCTCGCCTACTTCCGACAGGAAACGGTTGTGGTCGTGGTTGTCGATGAAGGTGACGAGCTTGGTGGGGTCCTGGTACACGGCGTCCTGGGCCAGGGCCTGGTACACGCGCTGAGCGCCGTTGTCCCAGCCGGTGGCACCGGGCGTGCCCACTTCCTTCAGGCCGGCCAGCATGGCGTTTTCCAGCACGAAATCGAGGCCGCCGGGCTGGTTGGACTTGAACGGAAAGTCAATCTTGTTGCGCACGTAGTAGGCCTGATCCACAATGCTGGTCACCGACGACTCCCCGAAAATGTGAATCTTCGGGTACTCCTGCAGCAGGGCCGCGTTGCAGCGGTTCATGAAGGGCTGGTCGTTGTACATGTAGGTGTCGATGCGCCAGGCATCCACCCCGAAGTTCTCCACTGTCCAGAGGGCGTGCTGGATCAGGAAGTTGGCCACGTAGGGGTTCTGCTGGTTGAGGTCGGGCAGGAAGGGCACAAACCAGCCGTCGAGGGTCACGCGCTTGTCGATCTGGGCGGCGTGGGGGTCGGTTATGGGCTGCTGGCGGTAGCTGGTGTTGGTGTAGGCGGGCCACTGGTGCAGCCAGCTTTTCATGGGCAAGTCCTGAATAAACCAGTGGTTGTTGCCGATGTGGTTGTACACGGCGTCCTGCACCACTTTCAGGCCCATGCCGTGGGCTTTCTGCACGAAGGCCTTGTAGGCGGCGTTGCCGCCCAAGCGCTTGTCCACGGTGTAGTGGTCGGTGAAGCCGTAGCCGTGGTAGGCCGAGCGTTTGGCCCCGCCCTCGTCGGTGAGGCCCTGGTTGTTTTCGATGACGGGCGTAAACCACACGGCCGTCACGCCCAACTCCTTGAGGTAATCCAGATGCTGGCTGGCTCCCTGCAAGTCACCGCCGTGGCGCAGGAAGGGCTGGGCACGGTCGGAGCTGGGGTCGGCCATGTCGGCGAACTTGTCGTTGCTGGGGTCACCGTTGGCAAACCGGTCGGGCATGGCCAAGTAGATGAAGTCGGCCTGCGTGACGCCCTGGGCTTTCACCGCGTTGTCGCGGGCCTTCAGCTCCCAGTTCTGGGTCACGGTTTTCGCGCCCTTCTTGCCCACCAGCGCCACCTGCCCGGGCTTGGCGGTGGGCGCAATAATCAGGTCAAGGAAGGCGTAGTTGGGGTTTTCGACGATGTTGGTTTTCACCAGCTTCACGCCAGGGTAGTTCACGGTGTAGGCGAGCGTACCGGCCTGGGGGCCGTACACCAGCACCTGTACGGTGTTGTGCTTCATGCCCACCCACCAGTTGGTAGGGTTCAGGCGGGTGATGGACTGGGCCGCGGCACCCAGCGGCAACAAAGAAGCCGCCAACAGCAGCGTATAGAGCGTTTTTTTCATGACAGTGGGAATTGGGGAGCGGAAGATACGGGGCAGTATACTAAAGAACGTCATTCCGAGCTTGCCGAGGAATCTCGCGTGCTGACGTCAGGATTACTACCACAACATCAGTACGCGAGATTCCTCGGCAAGCTCGGAATGACGTTCTTATAAAATCGTTCTACCTACTCCGGCTTACTCACTTTCCGGGTACCCTGGTACAGCTCGTATTTCAGCAGGCGGCAGTCGATGGGGCCGTTGTAGAGGGGCGTGCGGCGGCTGGCTTTCAGGCCGATGCGCTTGGCGGCCTCCAGGTTGCCGGTGAAGATGTAGGCGTCGTAGCCCTGGAAGCCCGATTTGAGCGTGTCGCCGATGGTTTTGTAGAGGGCATCCATTTCCAGCTCGTCCCCGATTCGCTCCCCGTAGGGCGGGTTCATGATGACGATGCCAGGCGCTTCCTTGGCGGGGGCTTTGGCTTCCTTCACGTCGCGCACGCCCAGCCGGATAAAGTCTTCCAGGTCGGCGGCCGCCACGTTTTCGCGGGCCAGCTCGATGAACTCCCGTGACAAATCGGAGCCAGCCAGATAGGCCTGGGGCTCTTCCAGGCGCATCTGGCGGGCATCCAGCTGCACAGAATCCCAGAGGGCCGCATCGAAGTCGGCCCAGTTTTCGAACCCGAACTTGCCCTGATGGTACAGGCCGGGGGCAATGCGCTGGGCAATGAGGGCAGCCTCGGTGAGCAGCGTGCCGGAGCCGCACATGGGGTCGATGAGCGTTTTTTTACCGTCCCAGCCCGCCAGCAGCAGCAGGCCGGCGGCCAGGGCCTCGTTGAGCGGGGCCACGTTGGTTTGCTGCCGGTAACCGCGCTTGTGCAGGGATTCGCCGGAGGCGTCGAGGCTGAGCACCACCTCGTTCTCAATCATGTGCAGGTGCAGGCGGATATCGGGGTTCTTCACGTCCACGCTGGGTCGCTCGCCGGTGCGGTTGCGGAACTGGTCCACAATGGCATCCTTGGTGAGCTGGGCCACGAACAGGGAGTGGTCGAAGGTGGATTTGTTGACCACGGCCGTAATGGCAAACGTCTGGTCCTGGCGGATGTACTTGCTCCAGTCAACCCGACCGACTTCGCGGTACAGGGCTTTCTCGTCGGCGGCGTAGAAGCTGGCGAAGGGCTTGAGGATGCGCATGGCGGTGCGGCACCACAGGCAGGCCTCGTAGAGCAGCTGGATATTGCCGGTAAACTCAATGGCGCGCTGGCCCACCTTTTCGATGGTGGCCCCGAGCTGGCGCAACTCCTGGGCCAGTACTTCTTCCAGCCCGAATTGGGTGGTGGCGGTCATGTAAAACGGGGCGGAGCGGCGGTTATCGGCCATAAGATGCGGGAACGGTGGCAAAAGTGAAGCCGCAAAGGTCGGGAATACGGCCGGGGCAACCTAGCTGCCCGGCGGCGGGCGGCGGGCTTTGTGGCCACCCGGCACAACCCGCGGCAATCTGCATCTTTGCGCCATGCGCGCTTCCTTCCTCTTCAACCCCAACAAGAACTCTCTGTTTTACCTGGTGCTGTTTCTGGCCCTGGCCGTGCTGGGCCTCACGGCCTACGACGCGCTGAACGGCCACTACTCCATTATCGGGAGCGTGGCCTCGTTTCTGGGGTTGTTTGTAGCATTTCAGAGCTGGAAGGCGGCTGATGAGGCCTCCCGCAACTCCGATGAGGCCATGCAGCAGATGCACCGGCTCACGAGCGAAACCCGCCAGCTGGCCCAGGAAACCCGGCAGCTGGTAGAGCGCTCCAACGCCGTGGAAGAGCAGATTCAAAGCGCCGTGGTGACCATCAGCGACGCCACGCGGGAACTGTACAAGGGCTTCCAGCCGATTATGCAGCGCATGGCCGAGTTTCTGGAAGACGCGGCCGGCAGCGAGTACCTAGCGTTGCTCACCGACTCGGCCGCCATTGGCACTTTTTACGCCCGCCACCACCGCCCCGAGCTGAACCAGCGCGAGATGCGCGCCCTCACCGACCGGATTCACGACTTGCTACTGGACCGAGCCCGGGATTCGCGCGAGTTCTACCTGGCCACTCTGGCCGCCGACGAAGCCCCCGAAACCCTACCTCCCACCCCCGACCAGCACGGCCGCCTGCACCACTTCGTGCAGGGCGTGTGGCAGCAGTTCCACCCCGATGCTGATGCCATTGCCCCGGAGCATTGGGAGGAGCACCGCGCTCAGCACCAAGCCACCCTGCGCCAGCTCGACGACGCCTTCCAGACCCTCTCGGAGCACCCCGAGCAGCGGGCCGCCGGCCTGGGCGTGCACCAGCTGGTGCCGGTGCTGCCTTTGCAGCTGTTGCTGCGCTTCGATGCCGAGGCCAAGGAGCCCTTCCGGGCGCTGGTGGTGTTTCTGGGCCAGTACAACCTTGATAAGGTGGCCGAAGCCCGGGCCCTGCAAACCACCGACCCCGAGCTGGTGCGCACCTTCATCAGCATGTTCGAGAGCCTCACCAGCCTCGACGACCACCCCGGCTACCAACAGCTGCGCCGGCAGTTTCCGCTATAGACCCCAGCCCGGTATGCCGTTTTCCTGTGGTTTTCGCACTCCTATCTGCCGTCTGATAACAGGGCTTTTGGGGATGTTACTGGCTGGAGCCGGCTGCCAAGCGCCTGCGCCGCCGGTACTGGTGCTCCAGCCGCTGCAAGGCTTTCCCGCGCCACTAGCACAGTCGGTGTACAAGCAGCTGCGGCATCAGCGCGTACCGGTGGTACTGGCCCGCCCGCGCCCTTTGCCCCGAGCCGCCTACTATCGGCCCCGCCACCGGTACCGCGCCGATTCGCTGCTGCGGTTTCTAACCCGGCAGTTCCGGGCCGACACCGTAGTTATCGGCCTGACCCGGCACGACATCAGCACCACCAAAAACGGCCACCTCGACTGGGGCGTACTGGGCCTGGGCTACCAACCGGGCCGGGCGGCCGTGGTGTCCAGCTTCCGGCTGCGGCCCCGTAGCGTTTCCACCCAGTTTTATAAGGTGGTGCTCCACGAAATCGGCCATACGCAGGGCCTGCCGCACTGCCCGGAACCGACCTGCTTCATGCGCGACGCCGAGGGCGGCAACCCCACCGATGCCGAAACCAGCTTCTGCCCCCGGTGCGTTGCCCGGCTGCGCGACCAGGGCTGGGCTTTAGAATAGAGCTTGGTTCAGCCGGGCTTTTTATTCCAAAAAACTCCGTAGCATTGCTAAGCCGGCCTCACGGGCCGGCTTTTTATTTCTCTCACCCTGCCTGCTATGGCCGCTCCGGTTACTTCCTCCTCTCCCACCCTCGCGCCCGATACGGCCCGCTCCTACGCGGGCCCCATGGTGCTGATGACGACCCTGTTCTTCCTGTTCGGGGCCGTTACCAATTTCAACGACGTGCTCATGCCCTACCTCAAGGACGTGTGCCAGCTGACTGATTTGCAGTCGTCGGCGGTGCAGTCGGCCTTCTTTGGGGCGTATTTTCTGATGTCGTTGCCGGCGGGGCGGCTGCTGGAGAAGCTGGGCTTCAAGCGCGGCATTGTGGCGGGCCTGCTGATTATGGCCGTGGGGGCGCTGGTGTTTGTGCCGGCGGCCAACTCGCGCACGTTTGGGCTGTTTCTGCTGGCCCTGGGGCTGCTGGGGGCAGGCGTTACGCTGTTGCAGGTGGCGGCCAACCCCTACGTATCGGTGCTGGGGCCGGCCCGCACGGCGGCCAGCCGGGTAAGCATTGTGGGTGTGGCCAACGGGCTGGGCGGCACCATCTCGCCCCTCATTGGCGGGCTGATTCTGTTCGGGGGCTCGGCCGTGCTGAAGGCCCGGCTGGCGGCTTTGCCGCTGGAGCAGCGCCTCACCCAGGAAGCCACGCTGGTGAAGCCGCTGTACTTAGGCCTGGCCGGGTTCTTGGCCGTGCTGGCGGTGCTGTTCTTTTTGGTGCGCCTGCCCGAAATCGAGAGCATTCCGGCCGAAGCCGATGCTGCTGCCCCGACCGCTCCCGCCGAAGCCGGCCGTCGCTCCGCCCTCGACTACCGCCACCTGGTGCTCGGCATCGTGGCCATCTTCACCTACGTGGGCGTGGAAGTCGGCCTGGGTTCTTTTCTGATCCGCTATGGCGAGGCCCAGGGCATCAGCCAGCTCAGCGGGTTCACGCAGGAGTTGGTGCGCGGCCTGAGCCTGGCCACCAACTGGGCCGCCACGCTGTTTGGCAACACGCCCGAGCCCATCGACACTACCGCCGGCTTCACCAAGGCTGTGGGCGCGGTGCTGGTGGCTTCCTACTGGTTTGGGCTGATGGTGGGGCGCATCATTGGTATTCCCCTGCTCAGCCGCTTCAACGCCCGCAAGCTGCTGGTGGGCGTGTGCGCGGCCGGTACGCTGCTGGTGCTGCTGTCCATCCTGAACCACGGCGAAACGGCTTTGTGGCTGGTGGTGCTGTGCGGGCTGTGCAACTCCATTATCTGGCCGGTGGTGTTTCCGCTGGCCATTACGGGCCTGGGCCGCTTCACCAAACAGGGCTCGTCCTATCTGATTATGGCTATTGTGGGCGGGGCCATCATCCCGCCCCTGATGGGGTGGCTGGCAACGAATGGCGGGGGCCTACGGGTGGCGTTTGTGCTCCCGGCCTTGTGCTATGCGTATCTGCTGTACTACTCGCTGAGCGGCTACCGGGTGCGGTGAGCCAAAGGCTGAACAACTACAAAAACCAGAAAGCCCGGCTTGTCCGGGCTTTTTCAATGGCAGCCTGTTCAGGTACCGGCAGCAGACCGAAGGTGTAAGGCAGCCAAACGGCTACCTTTGCCGCACATCATTCGCTCTGCATTGCTATGGCTTCGGCTCCCGTACTTGAACACCACGTTTCTCTGCGCCCATTCAACACGTTTGGGCTTGAGGTAAAGGCCCGTTTGTTTGCCCGTTTTACTTCGGTGGATGAGCTCCGCCTGTTGCTGGCCCTGCCGGAAGTGCAGCAAGCTGAAAAACTGGTATTGGGTGGCGGCTCTAACCTGCTGTTTACCCAGGATTTCGACGGGGTGGTGCTGAAAAACGAGATTCACGGACTGGAAATCGTAGGACAGGACGAGGATTCGGCGCTGGTGAGGGCCGGGGCCGGCGAGTCGTGGCATGAGCTGGTACAGTATACGCTCAGCCAGGATCTGAATGGCATCGAAAACCTGTCGCTGATTCCGGGTACCGTGGGGGCGGCGCCACTCCAGAATATCGGGGCCTACGGCGCGGAGTTGAAAGACACCTTCGACCACCTGGAGGCCGTGGAAATAACCACCGGTCAGCTGCGTACGTTTTCGGCGCAGGAATGCGGTTTCGGGTACCGGGAAAGCATATTCAAAGGCCAGCTCAAAAACCAATACGTGGTAACTGGTGTGGTGCTGCGCCTGCACCGCCGTGCCCAGCTCAACGTCAGCTATGGGGCCATCCAGACCACCCTGGAGGATATGGGCATTGGCGGGGAACCCACGCCGCGCCAGGTAAGTGAGGCCGTGATGCACATCCGTCGCAGCAAGCTCCCCGACCCCACCCAGATTGGGAATGCCGGCTCGTTCTTCAAGAACCCCGAGGTGTCGCAGGGCAAGTTTGATGAACTGAAAGCACAGTACCCCGACCTGCCGGGTTACCCCGTACCGGGAGGCGTGAAGGTGCCCGCTGGCTGGCTCATTGAGCAGTGCGGCTGGAAGGGCCTGCGACGCGGGGCGCACGGCGTGCACGATAAGCAGGCCCTGGTGCTGGTAAACCACGGCGGGGCCCAGGGCCACGATATCCAGGAGCTGGCCCACGACATCATTTCCTCGGTGCGGGAGAAGTTCGGCATTGAGCTGCATCCCGAAGTCAACATTCTGTAACTACTTGCCAACGGGCCGGCTGCTAACCAAGTGGCCGGCCCGTTTTGCTGCCGGCTTTTTTTCCCAGAGCTGGAAATAATTGCAGATTTTTCGAAATCGAAAGCTGTATTTTTACCTCTTCCGATGGGGCTTACGGTTCTGCTTATCTCCTCTTTTTTTTCTGCTTCCTCTCTCCTCCCGCATACTACCACAACCCCGCGCATGAAACGAGTACTATTTTCAGCTTTGCTTCTTTCCACGGTACTGGGGGCTCAGGCCCAACGTCAGGCGGCACGCCCCAAAGCGGCAGCGCAACCAGTCACCCCGGCGTCGGTTCCGCCGACGGTTAAGGCAGCGCGGACGGCCGGCCCCGGTGCTACCGTTACGGTGCGGGGTGTGGTAACGAATGGGCCGGAGCTGGGCCAGTTGCGCTTCGTGCAGGATGCGGAAGCCGGCCTAGCCATTTTCTCCACCACCAATACCGACCTGCACGCCCTTATTCCCGGCGACAGTGTGCAGATTACCGGTACGCTCAAGAACTACAACGGCCTGCTGGAAATGGACCCGGTGGCCAGTGTCACCAAGCTAGCTGCCGGCCGCAAAGTGGTGCCCATTGAGGTGGGAGCCGCCGACCTGGCCACCGTGTTTACCGACGAGTACGAGGGCCGTCTGATCCGCATTAAAGGCCTGACCAGCCTGACTACCGCCACAGGCACGCCCATCGAGGCTCTGAAAGGCAACACCAATTACTTGCTCAATGGGCAGCGGGCCACGCCCGTCCGCATCAATGTAGCCTCCATGGGCGAGAAAGGGCTGCTGGAGAAAACCCCGCCCACCAGCACGTTTGACCTGATTGGCACCGTGAGCCAGTTTACCCAGAATGGCACCGGCGGTTACCAGTTACTGCCCCGCCTCTACGCCGATTTTGTGGTAGCTGGGGGCTTGCCCGCTATTCAGGGTGAGCCTATCCCGACCAATATTTACCGCAACGGGTTCACGGTGCTGTTCCAGACGGCCAACCCCGGCACCACCAAAGTGGAGTACGGCAAAACCTCGGCCCTGGGTACGGTTATCAACCTGCCGGCTCCTACCACCAGCCACAGCGTAGATATTCCCAATCTGGAACCCAGCACGTCATATTACGTGCGCGTTTCATCCACCAACGCGGCCGGCACGTCTACTTCGGCGGCCGTGCCCATGCTCACCGATAACAAGAAAAAACCAGCCGGCCGCTAAGCAGTATCCCCGGCTGCCTACTCTCTCCACCGCTGGTGAAACCGCATGCCGGGGTCGCAGCCCGGAAGCCCACATTGTACCCATTGGTGCAACGCCCGGCTCCTGGACTGCGGCCCCGGCATCCTGGTTTACTGCATTTATCCGGCGGGAGGAGCTAAGTGGTCGGCCATCATCAATTCTTCACACTGCGCAGCTCAATTTTCAGGCTGAAAATCAGGATATTTGTTTCCGTTTTTCAGTTGCACACCTTCCCCCCAATCTTTTTCTCATTTGATGAAAAAATTACTCTTGCTGGCCTCGCTTCTCGGTGTGGCCTCGTGGTTGCCGGCCCAGGCCCAGACCGCCATTACCATTGCCCAGGCACGGGCGCAGGCTCCGGCTTTCAATGCCTCGGGGGCTACCGTTACGGTGCGCGGGGTGGTTACCAACGGCCCGGAGCTAGGCGTTATCCGCTACATGCAGGACGGCACGGCTGGTATTGGCGTATACTCCACCACGCTCACGCCCAACGTGCGCCCCGGCGACTCCATCATTGTAACCGGTACACTGAAGGATTATCGGGGTCTGCTGGAACTGGATCCGGTGGCGTCGCTGACGGTGGTAGCAGGCAACCGGCCGCTGCCCGTACCGGTTTCGTTTCCTTCGGCCAATGCTGCTGCCGCCTACGCCGAGCAGTATGAGGGCCAGCTGGTGAAACTGGCCAACGCCACCACGGTTACTACCACGGCCGGGGCGGCCGTTACGGCATTTTCCAGCACCACGTACCGTATCAGCGGCAATGCTACCACGGTTATGTACGTTAACGCGGCCTCTACCGGTCCCGATGGCCTGATTGGCAAACCCTCCCCCACGGGCGTGTTTGACGTAGTAGGCATCATGAGCCAGTTTACCAACACGGCTCCCACGGGCGCGGGCACCGGCTACCAGCTGCTGCCCCGCCTCTACGCCGATTTCCAGCAGGGCAACACGCCCAACCTGGTAAGCGCCCCCTACCCGACCGGCATCAGCACCACAGGCTTCACGGTGAATTTCACCACCCAGAACGCCGGTAACACCAAGTTGGAGTACGCTGCCTCGGCGGCCGGCCCGTTCACGGCTATTACCAATGCTACCAGCACCACCAGCCACAGCCTCACCATTACAGGGTTGCAGCCGGCTACTATCTACTATGTGAAGGCCAGCAGCACCAACGCCACTGGCCTTTCCGAGTCGCGGGTGATTCCCATGATTACGGCTTCGCAGTCGACGGGCAAGATGCGCACCTACTTCACCCGCCCGGTGAATACGGCCCTGGCCAGCCCCGGCAATAACGCCACCTACCTACCCGGCGGGGCCGTAGCCGATACCATTGCCCGCTACATTGGCCGCGCCCAACAGACGCTGGATATTGCCATCTACAACTGGAACAGCCCGGCTATTCTCACGGCCGTTAACGCCGCTAAGACCCGGGGCGTAGCTATTCGGGTGCTGTATGAAAACGACAACACCAACGCCAGCATTGCAGGCCTGGCTGCCGGCATTCCTAGCCTGGGCCGCCAGACCCAGCAGAACATCATGCACAACAAGTTTGTGGTGATTGACGCCAACAGCACCAGCCCCAACCAACCGTGGGTGTGGACCGGCTCCACCAACTGGACGCCTGCCCAGCTCAGCACCGACCAGAATAACTCCATTGCCATTCAGGACCAGTCATTGGCCAAGGTGTACACGGTGGAATTCAACGAAATGTGGGGTTCGGGCACGTTGGCCACGGCCAAATTCGGCTCCTTGAAAACCGATAACACCCCGCACTACCTCAACATCGGCGGCAAGCTGGTGGAATCGTGGTTCTCGCCTACCGATAACGTGAACGGCCGCCTGATTCAGGCCGTGCAAACCGCCGACAACGACCTGCACATTGCCACCATGCTCATCACCCAGAGCGACATCGGCCGCGCTATCCGCGACCAGATTCAGGCCAAGAACATGGCCGGCTGCTCGGAAGTACTGCTGGACGAGATTACCGCCAACACGGCCGCCCAAAGCATCTTCGACAACATTCAGGGCGTGCTCGGCAACCGCATCATGGTAGACAACGTCTCGGGCCAGATGCACCACAAAACCGCCATCATCGACGCCGGCGCGGCCCAGTCGGACCCGCAGGTATTCGTGGGCTCGCACAACTGGAGCCTCTCGGCCAACACCGAGAATGACGAGAACACGCTCATCGTGCACGATGCCCGCGTGACCAACCAGTACTACCAAGAGTTTGCCCAGCGCATTGCCGACCAGAACAAAGGCATTCAGGTGTGTAACCTCGTGCTGAGCAGCAAAACCGCTACCGTGCAGCGCAGCAGCGTGCAGGTGTACCCCAACCCCACCAGCGGCAAGTTCCAACTGCGGGTGCAGTCGGGTGCCGCCCGCACGGCCCGCGTGGTGCTACGCGACGCCACCGGCCGCGTAGTGCTCGACCAGACCACGGCCCTCACCGGCCAGGACGTGAGCGTGGACGCCTCTGGCCTCCGCGCCGGCCTGTACCTGGTACACATCGAAACTGCCGAATCCACGCAGGTTAGCCGCGTAGTGGTGGAGTAATCAGAATGTGAGATACGCGAAGTGAGAAGTTAGATTTCTCACCCAGTAAAAGAAAGAGGTGGCTCCCGATATCGGAAGCCGCCTCTTTCTTTTACTGGGCTTTGATATTATAGGTCTGCTTTTCTACCAGATTCCGCATCACCGGCGCAATGGCTTCTGGTTCATCTTCCTCCCAACGGTCGGAAGTAATTAGGGCAAGCACATCCCCGGTGCTGTCTATCTTCACGAAAGTAGGTACCGCATCAATGCCGTAAAGGGCCGAGTACACCGTATCGGTATCGATGTTGATTTTTACCAGTGTGGCCTTCGATAGGGCCGACTGCAATGCCGGACCCTGGAGTAACTCCCGGTACCGGCGGCAAGGCCCGCACCAATCGGCATAGAAATACAGAATTGGCGTTTTACCACTCCTGATCTTTTGACTTACCAACTGGGGTAAATCGACTTTTCCCGCCGAATACTCCACTATATCAATGGTATTGACGCCGGCATCCGGGGTTTGGCAGCCCGTTAGCACCAGCAAGCCGATGGCCAGGTAGTTTTTCATTTGCAGATAGCGTAGTACGTTATTTCCAGCGCCGGGCGGCCCAGGCCTGGCGCTGCTC
The DNA here is from genome assembly GCF_000576555.1 of Hymenobacter swuensis DY53. Lineage (NCBI taxonomy): Bacteria > Pseudomonadati > Bacteroidota > Cytophagia > Cytophagales > Hymenobacteraceae > Hymenobacter > Hymenobacter swuensis. The sequence goes on along the minus strand of NZ_CP007145.1, from coordinate 2,061,487 downwards.
GGGCGTCTGGAAGGTCCAAGCCACGAGGCGGCTGACCTTCTGGCCCTGGCTCATGCTGATGGTACGGGTTTCGGGCGAACCGGCCAGCTTCAGGAAGTGGTAGATGCTGGGCAGGGTTTCCTTTTTGGAGATGAGCGTACTGAACCACAACACCTGCTGACCGAGCGGAATGCTTTGGGCCACCATGCGCTTGAGGAAGCCTTCCTCGCCACCCTCACACCACAGCTCCGAGTTCTGCCCCCCAAAATTCAGGACCGGCTCCGGGGTTTTGGGGTAGCCCAAGTTGCGGCCCTTACGGCGGCTACCCTCGGCAGCCTGCGCTGCTGAGGAGTGGAACGGCGGGTTGCACATCACCAAGTCGAACTCCTCGCGCGGCTTTACGATGCCATCGAACACGTAGGCGGCGTGGGTTTGCTGGCGCAGGTCGATGCGACCGGTAAGCACGGGGTTGGCAGCCACCATCGTGCGCGCCGATTTTAGAGCCAATGCGTCAACCTCCGAGCCTACGAACCGCCAGCCGTAGGCCTGCGAGCCGATGATGGGATACACGCAGTTGGCCCCCACGCCCACGTCCAGCACATGTACCGCCTTATCGCGCGGAATGACGCCGGCGTGGTCTTCGGCCAGTAGGTCGGCGGCGTAGTGCAGGTAGTCGGCCCGGCCGGGAATGGGCGGGCAGAGGTAACCAGCGGGCACATCCCACTGACTTACGCCGTAGAACTGCTGCAGCAGCGCCCGGTTCAGGGCCTTCACGGCGGCCGGGTTGGCGAAGTCAATGCTTTGGTCGCCGGTCGGATTGGGCACCACGAAGGCCGCCAGCGCGGGGCTTTGCGCAATCAACTGCGGGAAATCGTAACGGGCGTTGTGGGGGTTGCGAGGATGCAAAATCGAGAGGAAGAAAAGATGAAAAACCGCTTCAGCGGTCTGATATCGGGCTACGGCGGTGCCGCCAGTTGGCTACGCTACCCAGCAGCAGCGAAAACGCCAGCAATACCAGGAGCACCACGGCGCTATTGAGCAGCACGCGCGGGTAGCCCAGAGCCGCCGCATCCACGAATGGGTACGGATAAAACCCAGCACTAGGGCCGCGCAGCAGTGTGTAGACCAGGTACGCCGCCGGGTACAGCAGCCAATACGGCACCGTGCGCAGCCGCACCGGCCCACCGGAAACGAACCCGAGCCAGTAGCCCAGCATGAACAAAGGTACGAGGCCGTGAATGATGTCGTCGGCCACGCGGCCCCAGCCAGCTACGGGCACCAGCCCGCGCAGCACCGTCTGGTACACCACGCCCACTACCAGAATGTACACCGTGAGGGCCGTACCCACTTCCGGCTGCCACACCCAGCGCCCCAGCCACCCGGCCGGAGCCAGTGCGCGCACCAGAAAATACGCCGTAATCAGCGCATTGGTCAGGATGGTGAAGTAGCTGAAGAAGCGAATGACCGTTTCCAGCGGCGGCAGTTGCCGGTTGGTGAACGTGAGGTAGAACTGCAGCCCCAGGCCCGTCAGCCCCAGCACCGCCCCGATTACCGCCCAGCGGCGGCTTCGCGCATCGTTCATGGCAAACCCCTGATTAGAAAGGACCACCAGCGCGGCCGCCCGGGGCAATATACTGGTTACTCTATACAAAACGCCCGCCCCGCACCCCCATTCGGGCAGCGCGAGGCGGGCGTTTTGAACAGGGAATCCTACTTCAGCACGGCAATAGTCACGCCGTCACCGCCGCGGTCGGCGTGTTCATCGGCTATGCTGGCCACAGCGCGGGTGCGGTGCAGGTAGTCGCGGGCAATCTGGCGGAGGACACCGTTGCCGCGGCCGTGCAGGATCTTGATTTCCGGCACGCCTAGCATCACGGCATCATCCACGTAGGCCATGATGCGGTTGAGTGCATCTTCGGCCCGCTCGCCGCGCAGGTCGAGGGTGGTGTTGAAGCCGGCCATGCGGCCCGTGATGTCGAGGGTGGCATGCTGAGCCGGGGCCTTGCGGGCGGCCTGCTTTTCCCGCTCCCGAATCTCGGAACGGGTGAGCTTTTCGAGCTGGCTGACCTTGACAATCGTCTTCATGCCCCCAAAGGAAACTTCCGCCGTCTTGCCCTTTACACTCATGATTTCGCCGTGTCCCTCCTGGCCCAACAGCGCCACTTTATCGCCGTTTTTGAGGGTGTTGGGGTCGGCCATTTCGCGGGTGGCGCGGGGCTTGGGCGGCTCAATCTGGAGCTTTTCACGCACGAAGGTGTCGAGCTTCTGGCGGGCATCCTTGGTGCGCTCCTTCTCGGCCTGGGCCAGTCGAATTTCCTGAATGGTGGCCTCAATCTGCTGGTTGGTGTCCTTGAGGATGAGCTTGGCCTTGGCTTTGGCGTCGCGCAGCACCTCCAGGGTCGTATCGTCGAGATACTTCTTGAGGTCCTGGTACTCCTGGGCCGCCTTTTTCAGCCGCCGCTCGGCCTTGGCGGCTTCGGCGGTGCGCTGTTCCAGCTCGGTCTTCTCCTTTTCGAGGCCTTCCAGCAGCCGGTCGTAGCGGATTTTGTCCTTGCCCACGAGCTGGGTGGCGCGCTCCACGATTTGCTTCGGCAACCCGATTTTACGGGCAATTTCGATGGCAAACGACGAGCCCGGCTTCCCGATTTCGAGGCGGTAGAGTGGCTGCAGCTGGTCGGGGTCGTAGCGCATGGCCCCGTTCACGATGCCGGGCGTGCGCTCGGCGTAGTTCTTGAGGTTGGTGTAGTGGGTGGTGATGACGCCGAATGAGCGGGCCCTATTCAGCTGCTCCAGCACGGCCTCGGCAATGGCTCCGCCCAAGCTGGGCTCGGTCCCGGTCCCGAACTCGTCAATCAGCACCAGGCTGCGTTTGTTGGCCAGGGTCACGAACTGCTTCATGCTGAACAAGTGCGAGGAGTACGTGCTCAGGTCGTTTTCCAGGCTCTGCTCGTCGCCGATGTCCAAGAATATATCATCGAACATACCGGCCTCGGAGGTTTCGCCGGCCGGAATCAGCAGGCCGCACTGCAGCATGTACTGCACCAGGCCCACCGTTTTCATGCTCACCGACTTACCGCCCGCGTTAGGCCCCGAAATCAGCAGGATACGCTGCTCGGGCGTCAGCTCGATATCCAGCGGTACCACCTCGCGCGGGTCGTCCTTGGCGTGGCCCAGAAAAGTGAGGTAAAGCAGTGGATGCCGCACCTGCTGCCAGCGCAGCATAGGGCGCGGGTGCAACACCGGCAGCGTGGCTTCAAGCTGCCGCGCCAACTGGGCCTTGGCCCGGATGAAGTCGAGCAGGCCCAGGTACTGATACGCCTTGCGCAGATCCGGAATGTGGGGCCGCAACTGGGCCGTGAGCTGAATAAGGATGCGTACCAACTCGCGGTGGTAGGCGTTGTCGAGGTCTTTGATGTCGTTGTTGAGCTCGAATACGGCTTCCGGCTCGATGTACACCGTCTGGCCCGTGGCTGATTCGTCGTGAATCAGGCCTTTCACCCGGCGCTTGTGCTCGGCAATAACCGGCAGCACCAGCCGCCCGCCCCGGATGGTGGGCTCGGAGCCCTCGGGCACCCAGCCTTCACTTTTGGCGTGGCGCAGGATACCGGCAATCTGCTTACGCAGCTGGCCCTGGCGGGCAATCAGCTCCTGCCGGATCTGGCGCAGCAGCGGCGAGGCGTCGTCGCGCACGAGGCCTTCGTCGTCCACCATCTTATCCAGATTAGCCAGCAGGTTGCGGTCGACCTGCACGCCGATACCCAGCAACCGCAGCGTGGGATACAGGTCTTCCTCGGCGCGGGTAAAAAACAGCAGGGCCTCGCGGATGGTGCGCAGGCTCATCTTTACGGCATAGAAGGCCGCCACTTCCAAGTACGAGCCGGGCAGACTGGCGCGCACCAAGTGCGGGTTTACATCGTGGTAGTGGGAGCTGGGAAATTCGGCCCCGCCGTTAAGTAACTGGCGGAACTCGTCGGTTTGCAGCAGCAGCTTTTCCAGCTGGTCGTGCTTGGTCTGGAAGCTCATTTTGGCTACGAACTGCCGGCCCAGCGCGCTCAGGCACAAGCCGTCCAGCATCTCACGCAGCTGCGTGAAGCCAATTTTCTGCTCGAAATTCTGGGGTAAAATCAAATCGGGGAGTCTTGGAAATCAGAATGGAATGCGAAGATAAACAGTAGATAGGGCCGGAAAGATTCACTTTATCTAATGTGTGAAATATGGATACTGTGCGAAATGTGAAAATGAAATAGAAATGCCGCTACGTGTAGTTTGCCTTAGGGCTGTGCAAGTAAGCTCTTGCTATCATATTCAGCACATTACCCACATTCTAACACATTTTTTACATCTCCCCTTCCACGCCCAGCCCAAACAGGGCGAAATCGTACTTCACGGGGTCCTGGGGGTCGAAGGTGCGCAGGTGGGCGGTGAGGTCCTCGGCGGCCAGCCAGTCTACCTGCTTGCGCTCCAGCAGGCCCAGGTGGCGGGCCACGCGCTCCACGTGCACGTCGCAGGGGCAGATGAGGTCGGCGGGCGAGAGGCGCGTCCAGAGGCCGAAGTCCACGCCGTAGGCGTCAGGGCGCACCATCCAGCGCAGGTACATGTTCACGCGCTTGCAGGCCGAGCCCCGGGCCGGGGTGGCCACGTGCTTGCGGGTGCGCTGGGGCGCGTCGTCGAGGCTGAAGAACAGGGTGTGGAAGTTTTCGAGCCGTTCTTTCTGCGTGTTGCCGTGCAAAAATGCATCTTCCAGCGTATCGTGGCTGGAGTAATACCAGCGCAGCCAGTGCACGAAATACAGCAGGTCGGTGTCGCAGAAAGTGCGGTGGCAAAAGCCCAGCAGGCGCTTCAAGTCGTCGTCGTGGTGCTGCAGGATAAACTGGTGGGGCGCGTTATCCATGCGCTGCAGCAGCTCCCGACACTTGCTGATGATGGTAGGCCGCCGTCCCCAGGCCAGCAGCGCCGCAAACAACCCGCTGATTTCCACATCGGCCCGCTGCGTGAACTGGTGCGGGATACTGATGGGGTCGAGCGTGATAAAGCCGGGCTGGTTGTAGTGGCGGTATTTCTCGTCGAGCAAAGCCCGAACCTGCGCGTGATTCATATTTTAGTAGAGAGTAGTTGGTAGTGAGTAGTGAGATTTAAGCTTTGCAGTCGTCAGTATTAGCACAGCCGAGTCTCACTACTCACTACCAACTACTCTCTACCGACCTACGGTACGTAGTTGGTTTCTACGCGGAAGCGCTGGTCGGGGGTAGCGAGGCGCTGTACGGCTTTCTTGGAGAGGCGCACGAGGATGTTGGTATTTTCGCCGGTATCGGGCAGTTGGCCAATCACCCGCACGTACACCGACTGCCCGTTCATGATGTTGCGCACTTGCATAATGGTGCCCACCGGCGCGGTTTTGTGCAGGGCCAGGTACTTGTCCGAGGCATCGGTCTGGATGGTTGTGGCCAGACCGCTTTCCGACACCCGCCGCACAATCTCGCTGGCTCTTGATGGCCCCCGGTCCTTTTCAGGGGCCGGAGTGGTAGCTGGCGTTTCGGGCGTTACGGCCGGGGCCGTGGCCGAGTCGCGGGCCCGTTCCCGGGCAGCACGTTCCCGGGCCTCTTTTTCACGCGCTTCCCGGGCGCTCTTTTCAGCTTCTTCATCCCGCTCAGGGCGGGTTGTCGGCGCAGTGGACCGGGCCGGAGCCGGAGTGGCCGCCACCGGCCGTGCGGCAGCCGGTGCAGCCCCGCTGGCGGCTACAATTACCGTTTCGCCCACGCGTACGTTGTAATTAGCCGCAAACCCGTTCAGGCGCGAAAGCTCGGCGGGTGTGGTCTGGAAGCGGCGGGCAATGGCAAAGAGCGTCATGCCGGCTTCCACTTTGTAGAACTTGTTGCCCCGGGCATCGGTGGGCAGCGCGCGGGTAGCGGCGGGCACCGATGCCGTAGCACGGGGCGCGGCGGGCTGACTGAGCACCACCCGGTTGCGTGGCACCAGCACCACCTGGCCGGTTACCAAGGCACCCTTCTGGCCCGAATTGGCTTCCACTATATCCTCCACTGCCACTTTGTAGCGGCGCGCCAGACCATACAGCGTTTCGCCGGGGGCTACCCGGTGCCTGATAAGCATTTTATTACCCCGATATTCTACCCCAATCGAATCAGGTGGGGCCACTGGCCGCGGGGCCGCCAGGGCGGAGAAACCAGCAAATACAAACGCGGCAGACAGCAACGGAAATCGGGACATACAATTCGGCAGGCAAAAAGCGGCAATGGGCAACCCACGATGGGCATGGCCTCATTGCATAAAGTTTGCCGAAAGTTACGGATTCAGCCGAAAGCACGGGAGTTTATCACGGGGGCAATTTTTACTCGACGAATTTTCGGATGAGTCACTGACAAGCCGGTTCTGCGGGTTTTTCGCGTTTTTTGCGCCGCTCACTTTCTGTTCCTGCCTCGTTATGCTCGCCATTGGTATCATTCCCGCCCGCTTTGCCGCCACCCGCCTGCCCGGTAAGCCCCTCGTCGACTTAGCCGGCCAGACCATGATTGAGCGGGTGGTGCGCCGGGCTCAACAATCCAACCTGAGCCGGGTGGTGGTGGCCACCGACAACCAGCGCATTCTGGAGCATGTACGCGGCTTTGGCGGCGAGGCCGTGCTCACGGCGGCCGACCACCCCAGCGGCACCGACCGGGTGCGCGATGCATACGAGCAGCTAGGCGTGCAGGCCGACTGCATCGTCAACATTCAGGGCGACGAGCCATTTATTCATCCCAGCCAGATTGACGCGCTGGTGCAGCTGTTTGCCGTGCCCGAGCCACCGCAACTGGCGACGCTGGTGAAGCCCGTGGTGAGTGAAGAGGAGTTATTCAGCCCGCACCTGCCCAAAGTGGTGCTCAATGCCCGGGGCGAGGCGCTGTATTTCAGCCGCCACCCCCTGCCCTACCAGCGCCAGCACACGCCCGAGCAGTGGCTGGGGCACCACCGCTACCTGCGCCACATCGGCCTCTACGCCTACCGCCCCGACGTGCTCCGCGAAATCACGCAGCTGCCGCCCTCGCCGCTGGAGCTGGCCGAGAGCTTGGAGCAGCTGCGCTGGCTGGAAGCCGGCTACCGCATCCAAACCGCCGAAACCACCCTGGAAACCATCGGCATCGACACCCCGGAGGATGTGGAGCGGGCGTTGATTCAATTAAAAATGATGAATTAAGAACTAAAAATTGGTTGTTCTGCAAGGTGCTTCCCGCCCTGCGCCCCCTCTCCAGAGGGAGCAGGGGAGCCTATTCCGGAGCGGGCTGGGGCTGCTGTTGGGTATCGTTCTGGTTAGCGCAGCCTGACAGTAGCGCGAGCTTTGCAGTTCGCATCCCCGCGCCGTTTCAACGACTCGAACGGCGCGGAGGCGCGAACTGCAAAGTTCGCGCTACACCCAATCCACCGTGACACCCCCTCTCTTTCTCGGAGAGGCAGCCAGGGGACGAGGCGCTCCGCCGGAACCCAAAATGGGCCGTTCAACAACCCAAAAGGATTGTCGAACGACCCATCTTTACTTCTCAATTCTTAATTTCTAATTGACAGCCACCACGCTGATGGCGTAGCCGCCGCCGGGGGCGCAGTACTGCGTGAGCTTGGATTTGCGCGTCACGTTGAGCTTGCGGATGGTGTAGGCTTTGGGGTTTTTCTCATAGTGGGCGTCCTTGGCGTCGGCGTAGATGGTGGCCACGTATTTCTTACCGGAATCCAGGAAGCTAAGGTCGATTTTGGAGGTGCGACCCTGCTCGTCGCAGGTGCTGCCGATAAACCAGTTGCTTTTGCCCTTGGCCTTGCGGGCGTAGGTGATGTAGTCACCGGGCTCGGCTTCCAGCACTTTGGTGTCGTCCCAGTCCACGGCTACGTCCTTGATGAACTGGAAGGCGTCGAGGTGCTGGTTGTAGTGCTCGGGCAGGTCGGCGGCCATTTGCAGCGGGCTGTACATGGTCACGTACAGGGCCAGTTGGCGGGCCAGGGTGCTGTGCACAAACGACGTGTTGCTGGGGTTGAGCTTGCTGACCTTCGTCTCGAAGATGCCCGGCGTGTAGTCCATCGGGCCGCCGATGAGGCGGGTGAAGGGCAGAATGGTGGTGTGGTCGGCGTTGTTGCCCCCGAACGACTCGTACTCGGTGCCGCGGGCGGCCTCGTTGCCGATCAGGTTGGGGAAGGTGCGGCTCAGGCCGGTGGGACGCACGGCCTCGTGGCCGTTCACCATGATTTTGTGCTTGGCGGCTTGCTCCAGCACGTACTGGTAGTGGTTGATCAGCCACTGGCTGTAGTGATGCTCGCCCAGGGGCAGCACGTCGCCCACGTAGCCGGTTTTCACGGCGTTGTAGCCGTTGTCGTTCATGAACTGGAGCGCCTTTTCCAGGTGGCGCTCGTAGTTGCGCACCGAACCCGAGGTTTCGTGGTGCATCATCATCTTCACGCCCTTGCTTTCGGCGTAGCGGTGCAGCTCCTGCACGTCAAAGTCGGGGTACGGCGTCACGAAGTCGAACACGTAATCTTTGTGCTTGCCGAACCAGTCTTCCCAGCCGGTGTTCCAACCTTCCACCAGCACCGCATCAAACCCGTGCTTGGCGGCGAAGTCGATGTACTCCTTCACGTGGGCGGTGTTGGCGCCGTGGGTACCGTTGGGCTTCACGGTTTTGTAGTCGATGGAGTCGAGCTTGATGTTGTCCTGGTTGGTGTACGACCACGTGCTTTTGCCCGTAATCATCTCCCACCACACGCCCACGTACTTCACGGGCTTGATCCAGGACACGTCCTTGAACTGGGTGGGCTCGTTGAGGTTGAGCACCAGCTTGGACTGCAGGATGTCAGCCGCTTTGTCGCTCACGAGCACCGTGCGCCACGGCGACTGGCAGGGCGTCTGCAAGTAGCCCTTGTTGCCCACCGCATCAGGCGTCAGGTGCGACTCCAGCACAAACGTCTTATCGTCCAGCTCCAGGTGCATGGCCGAGTAGTCGATCAGGCTGGCTTCGTGGATGTTAACGTACAGGCCGTCGGGGCGCTTGAGCATGAGCGGCGTCTGCAGGCCGGTGGCCGAAAATGGCGTTTGGGAGGCATTAGGCGTGGTGGAGGCCTTCATCAGCCCGCGCACCTGCGAGAGGTTCGAGGTGACGGTGCTGTACTCCTGCGTGTCGTAGTCGCCAGGCAACCAGAAGGCTTTGTGGTCGCCGTTGAGGGCAAATTGGGTTTTCTCTTCCTTCACCACGAAGTAGCCCAGTTCGGGCTGGCGCGGAAACTCGTAGCGGAAGCCCAGGCCATCATCGAACAGCCGGAACCGCACGCGCATTTCGCGCTTGGTGGCAGGCTGGCTGAGCGTCACGGCCAGCTCGTTGTAGTGGTTGCGGATGGTCTTCACCTCGCCCCACACTGGGTTCCAGCTTTCATCCACGGTGCGGCGGGTGGCGGCGGTTTGGGTGAAGCCGCTGGTGAGGGCTACCGCGTTTTGCAACTCCAAACCCAGCTTGCTGGTGTTGAGCACTGGCCGGCCCTTGTAGCTCAGGCTGTAGGTGGGCACGCCGTTGGCCTGCACGTTCACGCTCAGTGTCAGCTGCTTGTTCGGCGACTGGATGTCTTCGGCCTGGGCCGTGGCGCCCCACGCCAGCAGCGCCAGCAGCAAGCCCCGGCGAGCGGCGGGCAGAAAGGGAATACGGGGTAGGTTCATGCGGAGAAGGTGGAAATGAAGATGGTTCGGCCCACCGGGCCAAGGGTCGGAGATGAGGACTGCAAGTTGCGTTGCGGCCGGGGCTTTTACTACCGTCCTGTTGCCCGGTTTACCTGCGGTGTTGATTTTTGCGGCGTGTTCCGGCCCAGCAATGGCTCGGTTGGGGAGGACGCCGCGGACATTTTGCTGCGCGTCATCCTCAATTCCCGTACTTTCCTGACTGCTATCAACCATTCGGGAATATGAAACCAGCAACCGCCTTCCCCCTCCTACTTGCCGGCGCGCTGCTGGCGTATTCGTGCAGCCGGCCTGCGGGCAAAGCGCCGGCCGCGGCGCCCCAGAACATGATGATCCGGTTGTCGGAAATTGAGATTGAGCCGCGCTACCTAGCCGAGTACACGGCTATTCTGCGGGAGGAGTCGGCGTCGTCGGTGCGGCTGGAACCGGGCGTCATTTCCATTTACCCGATGCAGCAGCAGGCGGCCCCGCAGCAGATCCGGATTCTGGAGATATACGCCAGCCAGGAGGCGTATCAGGCGCACCTAAAAACGCCCCATTTTCAGAAATACAAAACTTCTACCCTGCCCATGGTGAAGGCGTTGCGACTGATTGACATGCAGGCCATCGACCCGGCTACCATGCCTGCGCTGTTCAGGAAACTGCAACGGTAAGTACGTCCGCCGGCTCGGTTCATCAGTTCGTTAGCGGACCTCCTACAACCATTCTATGCTAAGCGAGAAATTTGAAGCCTGCCTATTGGCCGGAGCAATTGGGGACGCCTGGGGAAGTAGCTTTGAAAACGAGAAGCGCGCCGACGATACCACTACCTTTTACTTCGGCGGCAAGCCGGCACCGGTGCGGCGCTGGGCCATTACCGATGATACCCAGCTGACGCTAGGCCACTTGCGAAGTACTGGCAGCCGGCCCCTTCGACCCCACCCGGCTGGGGCAGCAGTTTGTGGCCTACTACCAACAGGGGCGGCTCACCGGCCTTGGGGCCAGCACGCTGCAAGCCATCCGCAATGCGGAGGCGGGGATGCCCTGGACGCAGACCGGCCGCCGGGGGCAGTATGCGGCGGGCAACGGGGCGGCCATGCGCATCGCGCCCTTCGCCTTTTATCCCGCCACCACCCGGCAAACCATTCACGACACCTGCTACCTCACCCACCAGAACGAGGATGCTTATGCCGGCGCATTAGCTGTATATATGGCCATTCGGGCCGCATTGCACTACACATGGAATGGCCATAACGACCTGCTGGCCTTGCTACTGCCGGACCTGCCGGATACCAATCTGACGGACCGGCTACGAGAGCTAAGCGCCTATCCGCCCGACGCCACTATTACTGAGGCCGCCCGGCTTGGCAACAATGGGCACGTCGTCAACTCGGTGCCGTTTGCCCTGTTCTGCGCCACCAAAATCCGGAGCCTGGGCCTAACGCGGCTGCTGCAACAACTCATTGCCACCGGCGGCGACACCGATACCAACGCCTCATTGGCGGGTCAAGTGGCCGGAGCGTTGGTGGGGCCGGCGGAGCTGCTGCAGCGACTGGCGCAGCTGCCGGAATATCCGTGGATCAAGGAAATTATAGCGCGCACCAAGCGTACTGTTTTGTAGCACAATATAGTTTTCACGCTTCATTCGGCCTTCATGAAGGCGGCGGTTGCTTTGTGTCATTCAAGTCAGGATGGCACGCAATACGCATATGAAAACAAGGTTTTTGCTGACGCTCATGGGTGTGGGCGTACTGTACGGCGGCACCAGCTGCTCCAAGGAACACAAGGAGAAAGAGGAGAAAATCAAGTTCCTCGTCACCAGCCCGCTCCAGAAAGACACGACCATCACCAAGGAGTACGTGTCGCAGATTCATGCGTACCAACACATTGAGGTGCGGGCGCTGGAAAAGGGCTACCTCCAGAAGATTTACGTGGACGAAGGCCAGCGCGTGCAGCAGGGACAGCTCATGTTCCAGATCATGCCGATGGTATATAAGGCCGAGCTGCAGAAGTCGAAGGCCGAGGCCAACTACGTGAGCCTGGAGTACCAAAACACCAAGAAGCTGGCCGACAAGAACATCGTATCGGGCAGTGAGCTGGCGCTAGCCCAGGCCAAGCTCGACAAGGCCAACGCCGAAGTTGGGCTGGCCAAAACCCACCTCGATTTCACCACCATCAAGGCCCCGTTCAGCGGCATGATGGACCATTTCCAGGCCCGGCTGGGCAGCCTGGTAGATGAGGGCGACCTGCTGACCACCCTCTCCGACAACAGCAAGATGTGGGTGTACTTCAACGTGCCCGAGGCCGAGTACTTGGCCTACAAGGCCCACGCCCGCACCGAAGCTGAAACCAAGGTGAAGCTGCGCATGGCCGACAACGAGGAGTTCAAGTACCCCGGCGTGGTGCAGACCATCGAGGCCGACTTCAACAACGAAACCGGCAACATCGCCTTCCGGGCCACTTTCCCCAACCCCGACGGCCTGCTGCGCAACGGTGAAACCGGCTCGGTCCTGATGACCGTGCCGCTGAAAAACGCCCTCATCATCCCGCAGAAAGCCACCTTCGAGGTGCTCGAAAAGAAGTTCGTGTACGTGGTGGACGAGAAGAAGAAAGTGCACCAGACCGAGGTAACCGTGGCCTCCGAAATGCCCGACCTCTACATCATCTCGGCCGGTCTGAAAGCCACCGACAAAATCATGCTCGAAGGCATCCGCAAGGTGAAGGAAGGCGACAAAATCCGCTTCACCTACGCGGAGCCGAAGTCGGTGATTTCGCACCTGAAAGTATACAGCGAGTAGGATTCTACTTCACAGGCAGACCATCATGCTTCATCTGGCGTCCGCCAAGGTGCAGCCGAAGTCGAAGCATCTCTACCGCCAAACTAGCCCCTCTTTATTGCACGATTTCCGCTCCATAGCCCAGGGTTCAAACCCTGGGCTAGTGAACCGTGCCACGAAGCGGTAGAGATGTTTCGACAAGCGGACGCCAGATCAAGCATGACGCCCCAATAGTCACGAACAGCTCCCTATTTCATGTTCAGTAAATTCATTCGCCGACCCGTGTTTGCCATCGTTATTTCGGTGGTCATCATGTTTCTGGGCATTCTGGCAATTAATACGTTGCCGACGTCCCAGTTCCCCGAGATTTCGCCGCCGATGGTGATGGTGAGCACGGCCTACCCCGGCGCTAGCGCCAAGGTGCTCACCGAATCGGTGCTGATTCCGCTGGAGCAGGCCATCAACGGCGTGCCCGGCATGAAGTACATGACCTCCGACGCCGTATCGGCCGGCGAGGCCAACATCCAGATTGTCTTCAACCTGGGCACCGACCCCGAGCAGGCCGTGGTGAACGTGAACACCCGCATTGCGCAGGTGCTCAACCGCCTGCCGGTGCTGGTGCAGCGCGAGGGTGTGGTGGTGAACCGCGTGGTGCCCAACATGCTCATGTACGTCAACCTCTACAGCAAAGACAAGAATACCGACATGCGGTACCTCTTCAACTTTGCCGGGGTGAACATGCTGCCCGAAATCCAGCGCATTGATGGCGTGGGCCGGGCCAGCATTCTGGGCAGCCGCCAGTACGCCATGCGCGTGTGGCTGAAGCCGGACCGTATGAGGGCCTATAACCTGTCGGTGGACGACGTGATGGAAGCCCTCAACGACCAGAGCGTGATTGGCTCGCCGGGCCGCATCGGCCGCTCCGACGGCAAGGAGGCCTCGGCGCTGGAGTACGTGCTCACCTACAAGGGCCGCTTCAACGACGTGGAGGAGTACAAGAACGTCATCATCAAGGCCAACGCCAACGGCGAAACCCTGCGCCTCAAGGACGTGGCCAACGTGGAGCTGGGCTCGGAATTCTACGACATCTACTCCAACCTTGACGGCTACCCCTCGGCGGCCATCATGCTCAAGCAGACCTACGGCTCCAACGCTCTGGACGTGATTAAGAGCGTGAAAACCAAGCTGGAGGAACTGAAGAAAACCATGCCCCCCGGCATGGACTACAAGATCAGCTACGACGTGTCGAACTTCCTCGACGCCTCCACCGAAAACGTGATTCACACCCTGCGCGACGCCTTTATTCTGGTGGCCCTGGTGGTGTTCCTGTTCCTGGGCGACTGGCGCTCCACGCTGATTCCGATTATTGCGGTGCCGGTGTCGTTGGTGGGCGCGTTCATGGCCATGCAGGCGTTTGGGCTCACCATCAACATGATAACGCTGTTTGCGCTGGTACTGGCCATCGGTATTGTGGTGGATGACGCCATTGTGGTGGTGGAAGCCGTGCACGCCAAGATGGAGGAAAAGCACCTCTCGCCCTATGGCGCGGTGCGCGAGGTTATCGGCGAAATCAGCGGGGCCATTATTGCCATTACCATCCTGATGACGGCGGTGTTTGTGCCGGTGGCCTTCATGAGCGGACCGGTGGGCATTTTCTACCGCCAGTTCTCGATTACCATGGCCGCCAGCATCGTCATTTCGGGCATTGTGGCCCTGACGCTGACGCCGGTGCTCTGCGCCATGATTCTGAAGAACAACCACGACCAGCCCCGCAAGAAAACGCCCATCAACCGGTTTATCGACTGGTTTAACCGCGGCTTCGAGCGCCTGACCGGCCGCTACACCAACCTGCTGGAAAAGGTGGTAGACCGCCGCGTGCTCACCTTCGCGGTGCTGATTGCCTTCGGGCTGGGCATCTTCGGCATCTCCACTACCCTGCCCTCGGGCTTTATTCCTGCTGAAGACCAGGGCATGATTTACGCCGTGCTCCAGACGCCGCCCGGCTCCACCCTGGAGCGCACCAACGACCTCTCGCAGCGCCTCCAAAAGCTGGCCGAGAAAGTACCCGGCATCGAGAGCATTTCCACGCTGGCCGGCTACGAGATTCTGACCGAAGGCCGCGGCTCCAACGCCGGTACCTGCATCATCAGCCTCAAGCCCTGGAACGAGCGCAAGGAATCGGTGCACGACGTTATCATGTCCTTAGAAGAAAAGGCCAAGGAAATTCCCGGCGCGACCATCGAGTTCTTCGAGCCACCGGCAGTACCCGGCTACGGCGCAGCAGGCGGCTTCCAGCTGCAACTGCTCGATAAAACCGCCACCGGCGACTACAAAGCCCTGGAAAAAGTGAACGAGGAGTTCATGACCGAGCTCAAGAAGCGCAAGGAGCTGAGCGGCCTGTTCACCTTCTTCTCGGCCAACTATCCGCAGTACGAGCTGCAGATTGACAACCAGCTGGCCATGCAGAAGGGCGTGAGCATCGGCAACGCCATGAACACGCTCAGCATTATGGTGGGCTCGACGTACGAGCTGGGCTTCATTAAGTACCAGCGCTTCTTCAAGGTATTTGTGCAGGCCTCGCCCGAGTACCGCCGCCTGCCCAAGGATATTCTGGACATGTGGGTGAAGAACGACAAGGGCGAAATGGTGCCGATGTCGGCCTTCATGAAGATTGTGAAGGGCCAAGGCGCCAACGAAATCAACCGCTACAACATGTACCCCACGGCCTCCATCCGCGGCGATGCGGCCCAGGGCTACAGCTCCGGCGAGGCCATCAAGGCCGTGCAGGAAGTGGCCGCCAAAACCCTGCCCCGCGGCTATGATATCGACTGGGGCGGGCTGTCAAAAGACGAAGTGGGCCGCGGCAACGAGGCCATCTACATCTTCCTGGTCGTGATTGTGTTCGTGTACCTGGTGCTGGCCGCGCAGTACGAGAGCTTCCTGCTGCCGCTGTCCGTGATTCTGAGCTTGCCGGCCGGGATTTTCGGCTCCTTCCTGCTCATCAAAACCATGGGCCTGGCCAACAACATCTACGCCCAGGTGGGCCTCGTGATGCTGGTGGGCCTATTGGGCAAAAACGCCGTGCTGATTGTGGAGTTTGCGGTGCAGAAGCACGAAGAAGGCATGACGGTGCGCGAAGCCGCCATTGAAGGCGCGAAAGTGCGTTTCCGCCCTATTCTGATGACCTCCTTCGCCTTCATTGCCGGCCTGATTCCGCTGGTTATTGCCCACGGCGCGGGCGCCATCGGCAACCGCACCATTGGTACGGCGGCGCTGGGCGGCATGCTGTTCGGCACCGTGTTCGGGGTGATTCTCGTGCCCGGCCTGTACTACATTTTTGGTACGCTGTCCGCCGGCCGCAAGCTGATCCAGGATGAGAATGAAAACCCGCTGTCGGAGTTCGAGCCGCACGTTTTAGTTGATGAAGAAATTCCGAGCCACAGTCATGCGTAACAAACGCCTCTTTCAAGGCCTGAGCGCCGCTTTACTGGCCCTTTCGGTGGGCGCGTGCAAAATGCCCGAGCTGGCCACTAAGGCCGCCGGCCGGCCGGTACCCGCCACCTACGCCACCACCACCACAGACAGCACCAACTCGGCCCGCAACCAGTGGCGGCAGTTCTTCACCGACCCCAACCTGGTGGGCCTCATCGATACGGCCCTGCAGCGCAACCAGGAGCTGAATATCTCGCTCCAGGAAATCCAGATTGCCCGCAACGAGGTGCAGATCCGCAAGGGCGAGTACCTGCCCTTCGTGGGCCTGGGGGTGAAGGCCGAAACGGCGCGGGCCAGCAAAAACACCCTGCAGGGAGCCACTGAGGAAGCCATCAACATCCGGCCCGAGCACCGCAACCCCAACCCGCTGCCCAACTACCAGATCGGCGCGTTTGCCAGCTGGGAAGTGGACATCTGGCACAAGCTGCGCAACGCCCGCAAGTCGGCCGCGCTGCGCTACCTGGCCACGGTGGAAGGCCGCAACTTCACGGTCACGAACCTGATTGGCGAAATTGCCACCTCCTACTACGAGCTGCTGGCCCTGGACAACCAGCTGGCCATCGTGCGCCAGAACATCGAGCTGCAGACCAACGCCCTGGAGCTGGTGAAGCTGCAGAAGGAATCAGCCCGCACCACCGAGCTGGCCGTGCAGCGCTTCGAGGCCCAGCTGCACAACACCCGCAGCCTGCAGTACGGCATTCAGCAGCGCATTACGGAAACCGAGAACCGCCTCAACTTCCTGGCCGGCCGCTACCCCCAGCCCATTGCCCGCAACTCGGCCGCGTTCAATGAGCTGCTGCCCACGCCGGTGCAGGCCGGCATGCCCGCCCAGCTGCTGCAGAACCGCCCCGATATCCGGCAGGCCGAGCAGCAACTGGCCGCCGCCAAACTGGACATCCAGATTGCGCGCGCCAACTTCTACCCGGCGCTGCGCATCACCGGCGGGGCCGGTTTCGGGGCCTTCAAGCCCGGGCTGCTATTCACCACGCCCGAGTCGATGCTCTACTCCCTGGCCGGTGACCTAGTGGCTCCGCTGGTGAACCGCAACGGCATCAAGGCCCTGTACGGCAACGCCAACGCCGTGCAGATTCAGGCCGCTTACAACTACGAGCGCACCATCCTGAACGCCTACGTGGAAGTAGCCAACCAGCTGGCCAGCATCAACAACCTGCAGCAGAGCTACAACGAAAAGGCCAAGGCCGTGCTGGCCCTCAACCAGTCCACCAGCATTTCCAACAGCCTGTTCCGCTCGGCCCGCGCCGACTACACGGAAGTCCTCTTCACCCAGCGAGACGCCCTGGAATCGAAGTTCGACCTCATCGAAACCCGGATGCAGCAGCTCAACGCCTCCGTAAACGTGTACCGCGCTTTGGGTGGCGGGTGGAAGTAAGCAGAGAGGTCAAGTAGCCTATAAAACAGAACGTCATGCTGAGCTTGTCGAAGCATCTCTACCTCTGGCTAACTTTTTTGATTAGCACTGCGGTAGAGATGCTTCGGCAAGCTCAGCATGACGTTCTTTATGGGCATTCTGCTAACCGCAGAATGCCGCGCCAGCCCGTATTTTACCCGCCCGCCTTCTTGGCTTTGTAGCCTTTTTCCAGCAGCACGGCCATCACCTTGTCGCGTAAGTCGCCTTGAATGATGATTTCGCCGTCTTTGGCATTGCCACCTACGGCACACTTGGTTTTTAGCAGCTTGCCCAACGTCTGTAGGTCGGCGTCTTGGCCCACGAAACCGGTTACTAGCGTAACCTGCTTACCGCCGCGTGACTTCTTATCGAGCTGTACGCGCAGGTTCTGCTGCTGCGGGGGCAGCGTGACGGCAGCCGGCTCGTTAGTATCCTGGTATTCGAAATCGGGGTTCGTGGAGTATACCACGCCTTCCCGGCGGTTCTTATCGGCTTTCATGCGGTGGGTAACGAAGTAGTGGGGTAACTGAGCGATGCACGGCTTAAACTGGCCACACCAACTGCGGGCAAATTTACTTAGTTACTTCGCTACTCAATTCCTCTTTACACTGCTACTTCCAGAGCCAGAGGTTCCAGCTCTACTACAAAGCGTGTAGCGTCGGCTACGTAGTCACCATCCACATGAAAACCGATAGGGTGCGCTGCCTCTACCTGAATGCGGCGACTGGTATGGTAGGCCGCGCCGCCAGAAGTAGCCAGCGTGCCCAGGGCCAGTCCCACGCCTACCCGCACCGCACGCAGCATCGGCAGCTGGTCAATAAGGCAGACATCCAGTAGGCCATCCTGAATATCGGCGCGGGGCGCGATGTAGGCATTATTGCCGTATTGGGCGGCATTGGCGAAGGCTAGCACATAGCAGTGGGTATCGAGTAGCAGCGCATTTTCCAGCTGCACCTGCACCGGCACGGGACGGTAGCGGCGGTACTCGCGCAGGGCTACTTTCACATAGGTACTCAGCCCCCGGGTACCGGCTTGGGCAAACATCTTGCTCACGTGCGCATCAAACCCCAGCCCGGCCGTACAGAAAAACCAGTGGCCATTAATACGGCCCGCATCAATGTGCTGGAAGGTGGGCTGGCAAGCGCGGCGCACGGCACCCGGCAAATCCAGCGGAATGCGCAAGTGTCGGGCCAGCCCATTGCCCGAGCCCCGGGGCACGATGCCTAGCGCTGCCGGGGTGCCCAGCAGCCCCCGGGCCACTTCGTTCACGGTACCATCTCCTCCCACAGCAACTACTACCCGGCAGCCGCGCGCCGCTGCTTCACGGGCCAGCTCGGTGGCGTGGCCGGCGCGCTGAGTCAGCTGAATTTCAAACTCGGCCCCGGCAGCCGTGGCGTAGCGCGTCAGTAACGTCGGAACGTCCTGCGTGCGGTTCGTGCCGGAAGTCGGGTTAAGGATAAAACAGATGCGCACGGCCAGGAAGAGTAACTGAGTAGCAGAGTAACTGAGCAAATCACTCGGGTATCGGGTATGCAAAGGTAAGCAGCTGTTGCCCGCCGCCGGAACATATTTGCTTCGTTGCGTGCGGTTGCCGTCCCATCATGCAACATAAATATCGGGTGATGAGCTGGCAACATTTTTTCTTTACTCAGTTACTCCGCTACCCAGTTACTCCGTTCCAGTAAGCCAAAAGAAAAAAGGGCACCGTTTCCGGTGCCCTTTTTTCTTTTGGCTTACTGGAACGCTTAGCCGTTCATTTTCTCGCCCAGCTTCTGGATGAGGTCGGCGGTGCGGGTAGAGTAGCCGGTTTCGTTGTCGTACCAGCCTACCACTTTCACCAACGAGCCGTTGGCCGAAGTCAGCTCCGAGTCGAAGATGCACGAATGCGGGTTGCCCACGATGTCGATGCTCACCAGCGGATCGGTGCTGTACTCTAGGATACCTTTCAGGGGGCCCTCAGCGGCAGCCTTCACGGCCGCGTTGATTTCCTCTTTGGTTACCTCACGCTTCAGAATCACAGTCAGGTCCGTGGTCGAACCGTCTGGAATAGGCACGCGCATGGCAATACCATCCAGTTTACCCTTCAGCTGGGGCAGCACCAGACCCACGGCCTTGGCAGCACCGGTGCTGGTCGGGATGATGCTGTAGGCAGCAGCCCGGGCCCGACGCAGGTCCTTGTGGGGTGCGTCCTGCAGGTTCTGGTCGGAGGTGTAGGCGTGCACCGTAGTGATGTAGCCTTTCTCAATGCCGAAAGCATCGTCCAAGACCTTAGCCATCGGGGCCAGGCAGTTGGTGGTGCAGGAGGCATTGGAGAGGATAGTTTCCTCGCCCGTCAGAATGTCTTCGTTCACGCCCAGTACTACCGTCGGGATGTTGCCGGTAGCAGGTGCCGAAATAACCACCTTCTTGGCACCAGCCGTGAGGTGCTGACCAGCACCGGCCTCGTCCACGAAGCGGCCCGTGCTTTCCAGCACTACGTCTACGCCCATGTCGCCCCAGGGGAGCAGTTTGGGGTCACGCTCGGCCAAAGCAGCAATACGCTGGCCGTTTACCGTCAGGCTGTTGTCATCGTAGGCCACGGTACCATCAAAACGACCGTGTACGGAGTCGAATTTGAGCAGGTGAGCCAGCGTTTTATTGTCGGTGAGGTCGTTGATTGCCACGACTTCCACGTTCTCGCGCTGGAGCAGCGCTTTGAACGTCAGGCGGCCAATGCGGCCGAAGCCGTTAATGGCGACTTTGATTTTAGCCATAGGATTATGGGGAAATGGGAGGTTTATCGGTCCCGAGGGGCCGGGTGAAAACGCGGAGCGAAGGTAACGGGCTGGGGGTACTTCGCCAAATCAAACCCAATATCCTGCTACGCCCATTGCTTGCGCTACCCCCATTTACGGCTCAACGGAGTTTCGGACGGGTTGCAATGGAAAAATTTCCACCTGAAAATCAGCCAATTTACCCAAAAGGCTACTTTTTTTTCGAAACCAGGTATTGCGCCGAAAGATCGGGCTACTATCTTTGCATCACCAAAACGGAAAACGCTCCGCTGGGTATCTGGTCCGTTCGTCTAGGGGTTAGGACAGTAGATTTTCATTCTACCAACAGGGGTTCGATTCCCCTACGGACTACAAAAAAAGGCTTTCTGCTCCCCGCAGAAAGCCTTTTTGCGTTACGCCCCGACAATGCGTGGCAACTTACGGGCTGTTTTCTGCGTCCCCTTCCCTAATGAGAAACGCTCCCGTAGCCATGGGTCTGCTGGCGATGCAGACCCTGCTTGGTGCCTGCCAGGCACCAAAGCCCACGGCTGGCCCCGCCCCTATTTCTACTTCTATGCAAGCACCTTCCTCGCCACTGGTGTGGCAGTCGGCGGCTTTTGCCTGGTACCGTGACAGTATCGTGCAGGGCCAGTACGTGGCCCGGGCGCTGTCGGCTACGGAGCTGACTTCCAACTACCAGAGCCCGGCCAACGCCTACCAAGACCCGCGCATCATCTTCAAGTTCAGCCTCAATGGTCAGGACAACGAAATGGCGCCGGGCCAAGACCATAGCATCGTGGCGCTGCCGCAAGCCGGCCGCTTGGAGACAGAAACGCCCTTACTCACCTTTGGGCAGCGCTTTGTGGATAAGGCACTAATTCCTGCCAACACCTTCCTGGCTCCGAACACGCGCCTGAAAATCCGGCTGGATCTGCGGCCGGTGCTGGCGGCGTTCAAAAAACAGGGATATTTTACTACCTACACCGGAGAGAAACTTTACCAACAGGATTTCAAGGGCGTGTTTGTGGCCGGCAACACGGCTCCGCTGACCTGGGACTTCGCCAACCTGGCTGGCAAAAAGGAGCTGCAGTTGCAAGACCCGGATGGCAACGGTATCTACGAAGTTACGCTGGTACTCAATACCCCGGCAGCGGCTAAAACCACGGCTGCGAGCTGGAAACGAAGCATTGACACGGCCGATTTTCCGCAGTACCGCTCTGACTTCCCGCTCACCGACGCCCTCTATAACTTGGCGCTGGAAGAAGCCCGCCGCGCCGTGGAGCCCGACAGCACCTTCCGCACCGGGAAAGAGTGGGCTGGCGTCTGGACGCGCGACATCAGCTACAGCATTATCCTGGCTCAAGCCACGCTGCAGCCCCAGGTGGCCATGCACAGTCTGCTGCGCAAGGTGTCGAAGCAGGGCCGCATCATTCAGGATACCGGCACGGGCGGGGCTTACCCCTGCTCCACCGACCGGATGATCTGGGCCGTAGCCGCCTGGGAAATTTACCTGGTAACCGGTGACGAAGCCTGGCTGCGTAAAGTGTACCCCATCATCAAAAGCTCCCTCGAAGACGACCGGCAGAACGCCTACGATGCGCAAACCGGCCTCGTGCGCGGCGAATCGTCGTTTCTGGACTGGCGGGAACAGACCTATCCGCGCTGGATGCAGCCGGTGGATATTTACCAGAGTGAGAACCTAGGCACCAACGCCGTGCATTTTCAGGCTAATAAAGTACTGTCGGAAATGGCTGAGCAACTAGGCGACACTACTACTGCCGGGCAGCACTGGCGACTAGCTAAAACCATCCGCACCGGGATAAACACGCACCTCTGGCAGCAGGAAAAAGGATACTACGGGCAATTCCTGTACGGCCGCAATTTCCTCAGCCTCTCGCCTAAAGCAGAGGCATTAGGGGAGGCGTTGAGCGTGTTGTACGACGTAGCCAGATCCGCACGAGCCACATCGGTAATAGCGCATACACCCACTACTGCCTTTGGCATTCCGTGTATTTACCCACAGATTCCAGGCATTCCGCCTTACCACAATAACGCGGTGTGGCCGTTTGTACAGAGTTTCTGGGGGCTGGCAGCCGCCAAAGCAGGTAATGAAAAAGCCTTTCTGGAAAGCATGGCAGCGGTGTACCGGCCGGCGGCGCTGTTTCTGACCAACAAGGAAAACTTTGTAGCGCAGAACGGTGATTTTGCTGGCACTCAGATTAACAGCAGCAATATGCTCTGGAGCCTTTCGGGCAGTCTGGGGCTGGTCTATAAAGGGCTGTTTGGGATGAATTTTGAAACTACCCGACTGGTGTTCCGGCCCTTTGTACCCCAGGCGCTGCAAGGACGCCGGGAGCTCACCGGCTTCCAGTACCGGGGCGCAGTGCTGGATATTGAGCTAACAGGTTATGGTAACCGGATTGACAGCATGACGCTTGATGGCCGCCCCCTCCCAGACAATGCCATACCGGCTACGCTCACTGGTCACCATCAGGTACGTATTGCTCTGGTGAACAGCACTCCGGAGCCAAACTATATTATTACCCACGCTGAAAATGCCTTTTCCCCCGAAACGCCCACCGTGCGCTACGCCGCCGGCCGCCTCAGCTGGCCCCCGGTAGCCGGTGCCAGTGCCTACCAGGTGCTGCGCAACGGTCAATTCGCGGCCCGAACCACTGAAACCAGCGCGGCCGTAACGCCCGCCGCCTACGCCGAGTACCAGGTGGTGGCCGTGGACGCGCAGGGCCTGGAGTCGTTTGCCAGTGAGCCGTTGGTGGTAGCCGCGAAGCCGGCCCAGCTGGTACAGTTGGAAACCAGCGCCGCCAAATCGGGCAAGCCGTACAAAGGGTTCAGCGGAACGGGCTTCGTAGAAATCAGCAAGACGGTGAATACCCGCCTCACCATTTCCGTAACCGTGCCCGAAACCGGCCTCTATGCCCTGGATTTCCGCTACGCCAACGGCAACGGTCCCCTCAACACTGATAACAAGTGCGCCCTGCGGACGCTGCGCCTGGGCCAGCGCCGGCTGGCTACTGTGGTGCTGCCCCAGCGCGGCGTGGATGAATGGTCTAGCTGGGGCTTTACCAACCCCGTGCTGGTGCAGCTCCCGAAAGGCACGCATGCGCTGACGCTTAGCTTCGAGCCCGCCAACGAGAACATGCACGGCGAAGTGAACCAAGCCATGCTCGACTACCTGCGCGTGACGCGGGTGCAGTAGCGGACCTAAAAGCCCGTCATTCCAAGCGGAGCGAGGAATCTCGCGTGCTGACGTTGCATCACTGCCTCATCTTACTTCTGGTATACGGAACGGAGTCTATTAGATAAATTTAGCAATGTCAGCACGCGAGATTCCTCGCTCCGCTCGGAATGACGGGCTTTTATCCCCTTCACCCCCGCCCCTTCCCTCAACCGGGTTGCGGGTTTTGCTGCTACCTTGCACGTATGCACCCGCTCCGCGCTTACATTCACCGGTTTGTGCCGCTCACCGATACAGAGTGGGCTCCGCTGGCGGCCGGGCTTAGCCTCCGCCAATTGCGGCGGAAGCAGGAGTTTGTAACGCAGGGGCAGGCCGCGCCGGAGCTGGCGCTGGTACTTTCGGGGGCATGTCGGCTGTTTTACACGGGAGCCGATGGGGAGGACCGCACCACCTACTTCTTCTTCGAGAACCACCTGATGGGCAGCTACCAAAGCTGCCTTACGGGCCAGCCCAGCCAGTTCAGCATTCAGGCCCTGGCCCCTACCGAGCTGGTTACGTTTCCGTATGCCCTGCTACGCCGGCTGTTTGATGCGTATCCGGTGTACGAGCGGTTTGGGCGGCTGCTGGCCGAGTACCATCTGCTGGGAACCGATGCCCGCCTGGCTGAATTGCTGCTGCTGAGCCCTGAGCAACGCTACCAAGCCTTGCTGCGCAGCCACAAAACCAAGATTCTGGAACGCGTGCCGCAACAGTACGTGGCCTCTTACCTGGGCGTAACGCCCGTTTCGCTCAGCCGCATCCGAGCACGCCTGCAGGCCGACGATGGAGCCTCCCCGAAAGGCATCTGAGTAGCTGCCCAAACCGGTGTAGAGGCGCTGTTTCTTAGCGTTTGTTAACGAATTTCGGGTGGCCGGGGCCCGACCTTTGGGACGTTGTTTTACTTCATCCCGAAACCCCATGAAAACCCTGCTCAAGCTCGAAGAACTGGCCGAAGTGCTGGCCGCAACGCTGATTTTCGCGCACTTGCCCTACGCGTGGTGGTGGCTGCCGGCCCTGTTCCTGGTGCCCGACCTGAGTATGCTGGGCTACCTGGCCGGCCCCCGGGCGGGGGCGTTCAGCTACAACCTGCTGCACCACAAAGCCCTGGCCCTGCTGGTAGGGCTGGCCGGCTGGCTACTGGGGCAGCCGCCACTACTGCTAGCCGGTTCCGTACTGCTGTTTCACTCGGCCTTCGACCGGCTGCTGGGCTACGGGCTTAAGCACAGCACCGGCTTTCAGCATACCCACCTCGGCTACGTTGGTCAGCCGTCGGTGGGGGCCTGATACCGATGGTGCAACTGGTTTCCACGGTTGCGTTTAGCCACTTACGGAATGGGCGCGGTAACAGAAACCGGGAAACAACCTAATGGCCACTGCCTGTTTTATCCCGTAAACCTACAGGTTCACCAACCTGAAACGGCCTATGTCCCGCACCATTATTGTCTCAAACCGTCTCCCTACTAAAATCCTTCGCTCCGATAACAGCCTTACGTTTCAGCCCAGCGAAGGCGGGCTGGCTACCGGCCTGGGCTCTATTTACCAGCAGGAGGGCAACGTGTGGGTAGGCTGGCCGGGGCTCTTTGTGGAAGATGCGGCCGAAGAGGAGTACGTGTGCGAGCAGCTGCGCCAAGATAGTATGGTGCCGGTGTTCCTCACCGAAGCCGAAATCCGGGACTTCTACGAAGGGTTCAGCAACTCCACGCTCTGGCCTACCTTCCATTACTTTACTCAGTATGCCACCTACGAGCAGGCCCACTGGGAGGCCTACGTGGCCGTAAACGAGAAATTCTGCCGGGCCGTGCTGGAGCTGGCCGGGCCCGAGGACACTATCTGGGTACACGATTACCAGCTGCTGCTGCTGCCGGCCCTGCTGCGCAAAGCCCGCCCCGAGGCCACCATCGGCTTCTTCCTGCACATCCCGTTCCCGTCCTACGAACTGATTCGGGTGCTGCCGTGGCGCACCGAGCTGCTGGAAGGTATGCTGGGAGCCGATCTGCTGGGCTTCCACACCTTCGGCTACATGCGCCACTTCCTGAGCGCGGTAGCCCAACTGCTGGGCCTCTCAGCCCAGAACGGGCAGATTGAAACCGGCTCCCGCACCGTGCTGGTCGATGCCTTCCCAATGGGCATTGACTATGAGCGGTACGTGCAGGCGGCTGCTTCGGAAGCGGCGCAACGCCACGAGGCCGTGTACCGCGAAGCCCTGCGTGACACCCGCGTGATTCTGAGCATCGACCGGCTCGATTACTCCAAGGGCATTGCTCAGCGGCTGCGGGCGTTTGAGCTGCTGATTCAGCGCTACCCCGAGTGGCGCGAGCAGGTAAGCCTGCTTATGGTGGTGGTGCCCTCCCGCGACCAGGTAGCCCAGTATGCCAGTCTCAAGGAGGAAATCGACGAGCTGGTGGGCCGCATTAACGCGCAATATCGTACCATCGGCTGGACGCCCATTCATTACTTCTACCGCTCCTTCCCGCTGGAAGAGCTGTCCTCCTTGTACCGTTTAGCTGAGGTAGCCCTGGTGACACCCATGCGCGACGGCATGAACCTGGTAGCCAAAGAATTCGTGGCCAGCAAGGCGGATCAGAAGGGCGTGCTTATCCTGAGCGAGCGGGCCGGTGCGGCCCGGGAGCTGTCGGATGCTCTCATTATCAACCCCACCGACACCGGTCAGCTGGCCGAGGCCATGCACGATGCCTTGGTAATGCCCGAGGACGAGCAGCAGCTGCGCATGAGCGCTATGCAGGCCTTGGTGCGGCAGTATAACGTGTTTGCCTGGACCAAGCTGTTCATGGATCGACTGGCATACAGCAAGATGAAGCAGCACACGCTGGACACCGAAACCCTGAAGCCGGTGGTGGTAGACCAGCTGCTGGCCGACTACCAGGCCGCCCCTTCCCGCCTGCTGCTACTCGACTACGACGGTACGCTGGCCCCCTTCCACCCCAACCCCCAGCGCGCCCAGCCCGACCAGGAGCTGCTGCTGCTGCTACGCGCCCTCACCGATAATCCGCAGAACCGCGTGGTCATCATCAGTGGCCGCGACCGGACCACGCTGCAAGCCTGGCTGGGCCACTTACCCGTCGATTTTATTGCCGAGCACGGCGTGTGGCTACGGGCGGCCGGCGAGGAGTGGCAGCTGTTCCAGACACTCAGCAACGAGTGGCAACGCGACATCCGGCCGATTCTGGAGTTGTACGTGGCCCGTACCGCCGGCTCGTTCATCGAAACCAAGGAATACTCCCTGGTGTGGCACTACCGCCGCGCCGATGCCGAGCTGGGGGCCGTGCGGGCCCGCGACCTACTCAACCACCTCACCTTCATGACCGCCAACACGGAGCTGCAGGTAATGGAAGGCAACAAGGTAATTGAAATCAAGACGGCGGGCATCCACAAGGGCACCGCCGCGGCTCGCTGGCTGGCCACCTACCAGCCCGCCTTCACCCTGGCCCTCGGCGATGACCGCACTGACGAGGACACGTTCCGGGCCATGCCACCCGAGGCCTACACCATCAAAGTAGGTACCGCCGCCCGCTCCCTGGCCCGCTACCACGTAGCCTCCACCACCGACGTACGGAAGCTGCTGCGGAGCCTGCTATAACCGGCTATCATTGCAAGGAGGCACCTGTCATTGCGAGCAAAGCAATCCTTCCTTTTCCCTGCTCCAATGCTATTCCATTCAAAAGCCCCTGACGCCAGCACGGACGTCAGGGGCTTTTGTTTAGGTTACTAGTTGGAACATGGAGACTGGTCATTGCTTCGGCTCCGCCCCGCTATGACCAGTTTCTCCTTACCATGACATCCTACACGAAATTGGGTTTCGCCAGCTTCTGGGCGATGCGGTAGGCGGCGTTGACGAGGCCGACGTGGCTGTAAGCCTGCGGGAAATTGCCCCACTGCGAGCCGGTTTTGGCATCCACGTCTTCCGAGAGCAGGCCTAAGTGGTTGGTGTAGGTGGTCAGCTTTTCAAACTCCCGGATGGCTTCCTCCACCCGGCCCACGCTGGCCAGGGCCTCCACGTACCAGAAGGAGCAGATCAGGAAGGTAGTTTCCGGCGTGCCGAAGTCGTCGGCGTGGCGGTAGCGATAGAACAGGCCTTCGGGCGTCTTTAGGGCCTTTTCCAGCGCCTCCAGGTGCTTGCGGGCCCGCTCCGAGGCCGGGTCGAGGTAGCCCATCAGGATCAGCTGCATGCCACTGGCATCGAGGTGAGGCGAGCCGATGGCGTTGGTGTAGGCTTCCAGCTCAGGGTTGTAGCACTGCTCAATGTGGTCAGCGGCGGCGCGCATCAGCCGCTCGGCGCGGGCCTCCATTTCGGTGTTACCCACGGCCCGGGCTACCTTGCGGGCGGCGTGGCTGCCAGCCCAGTGGAACAGGTAGGTGTAGCAGTGCTTCTGGGCCAGGTTGCGGAACTCCCAGAGCCCGGCGTCGGGCTGGTCCATGGTCTGCTCGATGAGGGCCAGCGTATCGTACACCAGCTTTTCCGGGGCCAGCCGCTCTGGGTCGAGGAAGCGGCAATCCACGTAGAGCGGCAGCAGCGCCACCAGCACCTGCCCGTACACGTCGTTCTGAATGTGGGTATAGGCGTCGTTGCCAATGCGCACCGGCTGGTTGCCCTGGTAGCCAGCCAGCGGCAGCTCCCGCTCCACCAGCTTCGACTGCCCGCTGATGCCGTACAGCGGCTGGTACCGGTCCTGCACCTTGGTGGAAATATTCACGATGTAGTGGAAATACCGCTCCATCTCCTCAAAATGCCCGATGTTGTTGAAGGCCGTGAGGATGTAATACGTGTCGCGCATCCAGCAGTAGCGGTAGTCCCAGTTGCGGGTGCTGCCGGGGGACTCAGGCAGGCTGGTGGTAGTAGCCGCAATGATGGCCCCGGTATCCTCGTACTGGTGCATCTTCAGGGCCAGCGCCGAGCGTAGCACCTGGCTCTGCTGGAAGCTGCCGATGCTGGTGCTTTTCACCCAGGTGCGCCAATAGTCCACCGTAGAGCGTAGAAACCGCTCGGCAGTGCTTTCCAGCGGGGCTTCCAGGGGCGCGCCATAGGTCATCACTAGGTACTTGGGCTCGTTGAGCACGAAATCCTCCTCTTCCAGCACGTAGGTGAGCGGGATGTTGGTAGTCAGGCGGATTTCCTCTTCCAGGCCCAGAAACGCAATGTGGTTGGAACTGCGGCGGCGCGTGAGGGCTAGCTCGCCGTACTGGCCCACCGGCCGGCACGCCACCCGGATGCGGGGTGTACCCTGCAACGGCTCCACCTTGCGCACGAACATCAGCGGCTTATAGTACCGGTCGTACTGCGGGAAGCGGGGCGCAAAATCGGTGACACGGTAGCTGCCCTCAGCCGTGGAAATATCGGTTTGCAGCACGTTGGTGTTGGCCAGGTAGGTCTGGTGGGAGGTGAACTCCAGGGACGGGTCGGCGGGCCGGATGCTGTACTCGCCACCTTTATCCGCATCCAGCAGCGAGCCAAACACGAAGCTGCTGTCGAACCTAGGCCAGCAGAGCCAGCGCACGGCCGTATCGGTACCAATCAGGCCCAGGAAAGCGCAGTTACCGATCAGGCCGAAATCATAAGTATGTTTTGTCATGAAGCAAGGAATTTGCCCAGCGGCCCTGAGGCTACGGACGCAGTAGTACAGGTGGTAGTACCCCGCCCGCGCCGTTGGGGTTGTGTTAACCGCGTATTCGCCGGGTGCGTATGCCCAGAAATTGCCGCCGCTCCAGGCTGGCTTTGTTCTGTATTCGCCTCCCTAGTTCTTCTGATTTTGCCTACCACTGTTTCCGTCTCGCCACCCGCCAAAAAACGCAGCAGCCGCGTCCCGCTCTATATCACCCTAACGTTGCTGGCAGCGCTGGCGGCCTGCTGGTTCGGCTGGCCCGCCTTCCAGGAAACCATTCGGGAGGCCTGGGCGGTACTCAAATCGGGGGAGCAGCCGCGCATAGCCGCCTGGATGCAGCAGTTCGGCTACTGGGGGCCGGTGGTGCTGGTACTGGCCATGGTGGTGCAGATGTTCCTATTCGTGGTGAACGTGGTGCTGCTGATTCTGGTCGCCATTCTGGCCTATGGGCCGTGGTGGGGCTCGTTGCTGGCACTGGCGGGCGTGGTAGCGGCCTCGTCGGTGGGTTACGCGCTGGGCCGGGCTCTGGGCGACTCGTTCGTGCAGAAGCTGCTGGGCCGCAAAACCGAGCAGAAAGTGCTGGACGTGGTGGACCGCTACGGCGTGTGGGCCGTTATCATTGCTCGCCTCTCCCCTGCCCTCTCCGACGACGCCATCAGTTTCGTGGCAGGACTGGCGCGCATGGGTTACTGGAAATTTATGGCCGCTACCGTGGCCGGCGTGGTGCCCCTCATTGCCCTGCTGGCCTACCTGGGCGAAGACAGTGGCCGGCTGAAAACCGGTCTGCTCTGGGTGACGGGTGTCAGCGTACTGCTGTTCGGGGCCTACGTATGGTGGGACCGAAACCAGACGAAGCAAAAATAATCCACTTGATTCTGCGGCATTTAGCCGGTTCTACTAGTTTTTTTAGCGGCTGGCATTTGCATTGAACCGGAAACGTTCTACTTTTGCATCACCAAAACGGAAAACGCTCCGCCATTGGATATCCGGTCCGTTCGTCTAGGGGTTAGGACAGTAGATTTTCATTCTACCAACAGGGGTTCGATTCCCCTACGGACTACATTTTCTTAGGAAGGCCTTCACGATACCGTGAAGGCCTTTTTTATTTTCCACCAGCCCTGCGCCAGCCGACTTGGCGCTGGCAAGGCATTCCCCCAGGCCTGCGCTACGAGCCGCCATTGGGCCGCCGAGCCAGTTCCCCATTCGCTATAACCTGATGAATGTCACCTATTATAGCAATTCTTATCATGGGTTGGGCACCTGCTGAAGCGGACATTTACAGCACTTCCCGATACCTCTTGCCAATTTGGCGGCTACGGCTGGCTTTGTGCGGCGGGGTACGTGGGGCGCTTTCATTTCATCCATCCAGCTCGTCCTGATCATGCCAAACGCTCATCTGCTTTCCCCGCCGGTTCCCGCTGATTCTTTGGCGGATGCCGACATCACGGCCGCCATCGAGCAGCTGCTCAGCACCAAAAAGGGCCTCGTTCCAGACTTGATTACGGTAGCAACCCGGCAGGGCATCGTGCAGCTTTCCGGCTCCACTGACAACCTCCTAGCCCGACAGCGGGCCGAGGACATTGTGCAGGCTGTGCGCGGGGTGCGGGGCCTGCACAGCACCCTGGCCGTCCGGCCGGTAGTTGTGGCCGAGGCCGAGCTACAGCGGGACGTGGCCGCCACTTTGGCCGATGATCCGGCCACTGCCCACTACCACGTATCCCCCACCGTGAGCGGCGGCGTAGTGACACTGACCGGCCAGGTGCAATCCTGGGCCGAGAAACAGTTAGTGCTGCGCGTGGTGCAGGGTGTGCGGGGCGTGCGCGCCTGCTTAGCCGATCAGCTGACCATTAAAAATGGTCCCATCCTTCATTCCGACGAGGAAATTACCACTCAGATCCGGGAGCTACTCGACTGGGACATCCGGGTGAACGGCGCGCTGGTAGACGTGCGCACCAACGACCATGTGGTGCATCTGTCGGGCACGGTGGGCACGGCGGCGGAGAAAGACCGGCTGGTCGCCATTGCCAACCAGACCGGCGCCACCCGCGTGGACGCCCGCGACCTGTTCGTGGCCTATTGGGCCCTGGGGAAAGCCATCCGCCGCGAGAAATTTACGCTCAGAACCGACGAGGCCATTGCCAGTGCCGTGCGCGATACGCTGCGCTGCAACCCACGCGTGCGCGACACCGAAACCCTGGTGCAGGTGCACGAGGGCGTGGTAACGCTGGCCGGCACCGTTAGCAATCTGCGGGTACGTTTGGAAGCGGAGCAGGATGCCCGCCACGTGGTGGGCGTGCAGCAGGTACACAATCTGCTGAAGGTACGACCGGCCCGGCTGGTGCCCGATGAGGACATTCGCCAGACCATTACGGCCGCTCTGGCCCGCGACCCGTACGTGGGCCAGCTGCCGTTTGGGGTGCAGGTGCACGAGGGCCAAGTGTTACTCAGCGGCCAAGCCCCCGGCGTGCTGGAGCAGGAACGGGCCGGCGACCTGGCCGCCGGCGTAAGCGGGGTGCTGGACGTGAACAACCGCATCCAAACCGACCTGACGACCCCGGAAACCACCGCCCCCCCGATTCCGACCACGCCCTGGCCGAGCGCATCCGCACCCGCTTCCTCTGGTCGGCAGCCCTGCACGATCAGGAAATCGATGTGCAGGTCCACAACCGTCGGGCCACACTGACTGGCACCGTAGATTCCTGGCTGGACCGGCAGCAGGCAGCCCAGGAGGCCCACGAAGCCGGGGCCCGGGAAGTCAATAACCACCTGCACTTACTACACATGGCGCTACCTGCTGCAACGGCCCAGTAGCAGCCTAGACTAAGGACCACCATAGACCGTTCAGGCGGCTTCTGTGCCATTGGATATACTGCGAAATTCTTATAGCGTTCTATGTTTGAGTGGTTGCTTAAACTTGGCCCACGACGCAACGGACGGGAGTAAGATGGATTAGAGCCTGGGACCAACAAAGTCCGGCAAATATGAGCATCCCCCGTCCGTTCTACGGCCACCTTGGACAATTCCCTTAAGCCACGTGAGCCTGTAATAGGATCGAAAATGCTGCTGTGAAAGACGTCGCCCGGTTTCCCTTCTAATCCTGTTTCCCATGTAAACAACCTCGGCCGTGGTGGGCATCGACGTGAGTAAAGCCACGTTGGCCGTGTACCACTTGCCCGCACGAATACCCCTCCGGCACGAGTGTGCGCGGCCAAACGCCCATTACCAAGGCCAGCGGCAACCCGCTCCGCAGTAAGCTCTACCTGTGCGGCTAGTTGACCTGACGGGCTAACACCGCCTGCAAGGACCTTTACGAGCAGCTGATGGCCAAGGGCAAACACAAAAAGTTGGCCCTGATTACCGTTTGTACCAAGCTGCTCAAACAGGCCTTTGCTGTTGTCAAATCTAGCGTGGCTCACCGACCTGACTTCGCCAAAAAATTCGTGCTCATCACTTGACTTTCACCACAGTTCATGCCATGCAAATCACCGTTTTCAGTGCGTATGATTTCGAGCAGCCCTACCTGCGGGCCGCCGCGCACCCGCCGCACACACTGCACTTCGTGCCTGCTGCCCTCACGCTGGAAACCGCCGACCAGATGGCCGGCAGCGAGGCCGTGGCCATTTTCGTGAACGACGATGCCTCTGCCCCGGTACTGGAGCGGCTGTGGGCGCGGGGTGTGCGCTACCTGCTGGTGCGCGCCGCCGGCCACGACCAGGTGGATTTGCCCACCGCTCACCGCCTGGGGCTGCGCGTAGCCACGGTACCCCACTATTCGCCCCATGCCATTGCCGAGCACGCGCTGGCTCTGATGCTGGCCCTCAACCGCCACCTGCGCCCGGCTGATGCCCAGGTGCGCCGCGCCGACTTCCGGCTGGATAATCTGGTGGGCTTCGATATGCACCGCAAAACCGTGGGCATTGTGGGCTGCGGCACCATTGGCGGCACGCTGGCCGGGCTGCTGCACGGTTTTGGCTGCCGTCTGCTGGGCACCGATGTACAACCCGATCCGCAGCTGACCGAGCGTTACGGCCTGCAGTATATGCCGCTGGAGGAGCTGTGCGCTCAGGCCGATGTACTTTCCCTGCACGCCCCGCTCACGCCCTCCACCCGCCACCTGATAGGGGCTCCGCAACTGGCTTTGCTTAAGCCCGGGGCCATGCTCATCAACACCGGCCGGGGTGCACTGCTGGATACGCACGCGGCGTTGGCGGCCCTGGAATCGGGGCAGTTGGGCTACCTGGGGCTGGATGTGTACGAGTTCGAAAAGGGCCTGTTCTTCAACAACCACCCCCACCAGCCCTACCCCGATGCCCTGTTGCAGCGGCTGCTGGCCCGCCCCAACGTGCTGGTAACCGGCCACCAGGGCTTCCTCACCCGCGAGGCTCTCACCAGCATTGCCGCCACCAGCATCGAGTCGCTCGACTGCTGGCTGGCCGGACGCGCCACTCCCAACGAACTGCTCCCGCCCCCCCAAGCCACCCCCGAAACCGTGGGAAAATTGGCAGCGGTCGAGGCCTGATTAAAAGAAAAGTCAGATAGAACGTCATGCTTCGGCCTCGCTCAGCGTGACGTTCTATCTGACGCCTACCTTATCTACTCTACTACAACTGCAATGGGCCTTTCACTTTCGGTGGAAGGCCTTTCTGCGTCTCCCGTCAGCGTTACATCCGGCAAGTTTTATTGCAAAAACCCCGGTCCGCTGTGCAACTGCCCGGTGGGGCCGCCTACCTTTGCAGGGCCTCCGGTGGGTCGGGGGCCTTTTTTCCTTTGTTTGCCGTGTTACACCTTTCCGGGATTCGCAGGCTGGCGGGCGCTTTCGTCACCTGCCTGCTGCTGTTCTGTGCCCTGACCACCCGCGCCCAGCGCGCCCCGATTCTGCGCGACCTGAGTCTGCGCACCGATACCGTGCGCTACACCCTGAGCCGCAATACGGCCCTGGTGCAGGGCGAGGCCCAGCTTTACTTCTACTACCGACAGGACGACGAGTTGGCCGAGCTGCTGGTGTACCCCGAAACGCCCGGTCGCCAGGGTCTGCGCCTGCAACGCTCTGCCGATTTTACCCTGCTCGATTCGCTGACGGCGGTAGATGGCGGCCAGTACTACCGGGCCAAAGTTCGGTTCAAAGACCTGAGCAGCAACAAATTCCTGAGCCTCACCTTCCGGCAGCCGTCGGATTCGGTGGGGTTTGCCCCCCAGACCCAGACGGTGAAGCTGCTACCCGTCACGCGCACTACCCTGGAATTCCGGCCCGCCGATACGGAGCTGTTCGTGGGCGAGGAAAAGGTGTTTGAGCTCAGCAGCAACAACGCCAAGAACATCCGGGTGAGCCCCGAGTGGACGCGCGGTCAGGACATCGACTACCGCCTGGAGCAGGAGAAAGGCGTGCTGCGCCTGCACGTGCTGCCCAACGCTTTGGGCACCCGCCAGCTCACCATCCGGCCCCAGACCGAGCGGCCCTTCCTCACCG
Source organism: Hymenobacter swuensis DY53 (assembly GCF_000576555.1). Taxonomy (NCBI): domain Bacteria; kingdom Pseudomonadati; phylum Bacteroidota; class Cytophagia; order Cytophagales; family Hymenobacteraceae; genus Hymenobacter; species Hymenobacter swuensis. The sequence continues at coordinate 2,027,082 of NZ_CP007145.1, read as the reverse complement.
ATAATAACCGGCGCGTGACCTACGCGCTGCCGCCCATCCGCCAGGAATTCACCGTGAAAGCCTCCCGCCTGCGGTTTCTGAGCGTCGATAAAAAGGAAATTACCCTGGATGAAAACTCGCGCCGCAAGGGCGTGGAGCTGATTCTCGACAACGGCCGCACCTTTGATCTGAAGCGCACCTACCGCATCGAGGACCAGGAGGAAGCCGGCGGCTCGCTCATTGCCGAGCTGTTTACGCGCCAGTACCTGACCAACGACCGGGTGCTGTGCTGGCTGCGCGTGTACAACACCCACCGCCAGACGGAGAGCTACCTCTACATCAAGGAAAACGACCTGGCCAAGTACATCACTAACTTCAACATCTCGCCCAAAACCACCATCAGTGCGGTGAGCGTGCGGCACCGGGGCGGCGACTGGACCAACAGCGCCACCGTGAACCCTGGCGAAACGGTGGACGTGCGTCTGGAGGGCGAGTCGCTGACGCGGGCCCGGTTTCACTTCGAGGACGTGCAGGTGATTCCCTCCGACTCCAGCATCCGCTCCGATGCGGCCGTGGTGTACCGCATTCAGGTCCCGCTGACCATCGACAAAAAGCGCATTACCATCTTCAACGCCGGCCAGCCTACCGGCGCGGGCCTCACGGTGCGGGAGTTTCAGCGCCCTCACCCTCTCGATTTCGTGGGCGTGACCTTCGGGGAAGCGCCCCGGCCCGTCACCCGCCTTAACGGCCCGGTGCTGTATGACCGCACCATCCGCGACGTGGTGTTCAGCTTCAACTCCGGGGGCATTGATACCGACCAGCAGCTCTATGGCAAGCAGTACCTCAGCTTCGATATCCGGACCCAGAACGCCAAGGGCGAGCTGATTGAGATGCGCACCATCGACAACGTGGTGGTATGCCCCGATGGCAGTTCCGTGCGGGCCGCCTTCTACCAGGACAAGCAGTGCCAGGTGGGCAACCTGAGCCTCAACAACCTGCTCAACTCCCGCAAAACCTACGACCTCGACGACTGGAGCACCATCATCATCACCATCCGCCACAACCAGAGCCAGTACCAGGAGCCGGGCTTCACCCAGAAGCTAGAGTTGGTATTACAGCGCCGGGTGAAGTTTGATATCGACATCAGTTTCCCGGGCGGCCTGCTCACGAAGTACAAGGGCGAGTCGAGTTTTACTTCGTTCGGCGGTATTTCCTTGGCCACGCTGGCGCAGTTCAGCTTTTATCACCCTACCAAAATCAACAAGCTGCGGCCCTACAAGGTGGGTGCGGGCTTCGTGGCCCTGAACGCGTTCAACCTCAGCCAGGATTCCAACGTGAACCGCGACCTGGGTATCGTGGTGCTGGGCTCCGTGTACCCCACCCGCTCCGATGCCAAGCTCACCTTCCCGCTTTACCTGGGCGGCGGCTACCTGATGAACAAGAAGTCCCTGTTCTTCCTCTTCGGCCCCGGCATCGGCATTCGGTTGTAGCGGAGAAAAACTGTCATTGCGAGGCACAGCCGAAGCAATCCGTCCTTCACAACGCGCCAAACATAAACCTACACCAAAGCCCCTGACGTCCGAGCTGACGCCAGGGGCTTTGCGGTTTTCAGGGCTTAGTACCTGGTGAAGGACGGATTGCTTCGCGCTGCTTGCCATGACAGCCATTTCGGCTCCACCAGTCCGATGGCGTAAAGCCGCCGGGCCGGAAACTCACCAATTCACCACCTCACCATTTCACCTTTACGTAAGGGAGCAACATGTCTGCTCCGATTACTGCCCCCGCGCCGCCGCCGGCTTCCTCCTCTTCGCCTTTTACGCCGCTGAAGATTCCGTTTTTCCGGATGCTGTGGGTGGCTTCCTTCGTGTCGAACATTGGCACCTGGATGCAGAACGTGGGGGCCGTGGGGCTGATGACCGAGCTGACGGCTTCGCCGGTACTGGTGGCCCTGCTGCAGACGGCCTCGGCCCTGCCCGTGTTTCTGCTGAGCCTGCCCGCTGGCGCCCTGGCCGACCTAGTGGACCGCCGCCGCATGCTGCTGGCCACCCAGACTTGGATGGCCGCCGTGGCCTTGCTGCTGGCCGCCGTCACGCTGCTGGGCCTGAATAACCCCTGGCTGCTGCTCACGCTCACGTTTCTACTGGGACTGGGCGGGGCGCTGAATAACCCGGTGTGGCAGACGGTGACGCCCGAGCTGGTGCCGCGCCAGGAGCTGCCTCAGGCCATTGCCCTCAACAGCGTGAGCTTTAACCTGGCCCGGGCCTTCGGGCCGGCCTTGGGCGGGCTGGTAATTGGGTATTTCTCGGCGGGGGCGGCGTTTCTGCTGAACGGCCTGTCGTTTCTGGCTACTATTTACATGGTGTACCGCTGGCAGCGGGAGCCGCAGGCCACCTCCACCCTGGCGGCCGAGCGGGTGGTGGCCGCCATCCGGGGCGGGGTGCGTTATGCCCGGTTTGCCCCGGCCGTGCAGCACATTCTGGTGCGCGGGGTAAGCTTCACGTTCGGGGCCAGCGCGCTGTTTGCCCTGATGCCGGCCGTGGTGGCCCGGCGGTTGCAGCTGCCTACGTCGTTTTACTCCCTGCTGCTCTCGTGCATGGGGCTAGGGGCTGTAGTGGCCGCCGTCACATTGCCCCGCCTCAACCGCCGCCTCACCATCGACTGGCGCGTGACGCTGGCCACGGTGGCTTTTTCCCTGGGGCTGCTGGGCCTCGGCTACGCCGATAACCGCTGGCTGCTGTACGGGCTGCTCACGCTGGTAGGCATGGCCTGGATGCTGGTGCTCAACTCGTTTAGCGTGGGGGTGCAGACGGTGGTACCGCGCTGGGTGCAGGCGCGCACCATCAGCCTGTACCTGCTCACCATTCAGGGCGGTATGGCGCTGGGCTCGGTGGTGTGGGGCACGGTGGCCGAGCGGCTGGGCGTCACGGTAGCCCTTACCGGGGCGGCCGGCTGGCTGGGCCTGACCACCCTGCTGGTGCTGAAATTCTCCCTGCGCAATTCCCCCGAAGCCCTCGACCACACCCCCGCCCGGTCCCGCCCCGAGCCGGTGCTGGCCGAGCAGCCGGTGCCCACCGAAGGTCCGGTCATCATCACCACCACCTACCGCGTGCGGCCCGAAAACCGCCCGACCTTCACTTACCTCATGGAGCAGCTGGCCCGCATCCGCCGCCGCGAGGGTGCCATCGGCTGGGGCCTCTACGCCGATATGGCCGACCCCGGGCGGATGGTGGAGTACTTCATGACGGAATCGTGGGAGGAGCATGCCCAGCAGCACGAGCGGGGCGTGAGCCGCGACGAGGCGGAGCTGAAAAATCAGATCTGGCCCCTGCACGAAGGCCCGGAGCCGCCCCGCGTAGCGCACCTGCTGGCCCAGCACTACCGCTCCACCGCTGACACCGTGCCCATGGTGCCCGGCAGCACCCGCTTGGTAGCCAGCACCGCCGGCGAGGCGACATAACCGGATTGCATTACGCCGATTTGCTCGTCAAAAACCGTAGCGCGAAGCCTTTGCTTCGCGTCAAGGCCGCCGTCATCGAGCCACCCAAAACGCGAAGCAAAGGCTTCGCGCTACTACTCTTCAACCTACGATAAAGTGGCATTCGATAAACCTAACAATGTAAAGACGCGCCCCTTCGTGAAAGTGCCACAGTTCAAAACGGCTGCTTTCCACCCGGCCACTACCCGGCCCGACTGCTGGCAGCCGTCGGGCCGGGTTCCGCGTTAGCGCGGCGTAATCGGGCGCAGACGCAACAGTAGCAGCCCCAACCCACACACAGCGGCCACGCTTAACAGCAGCTTCAGCAGCCCGTGTTGCGCGGTGGTCAGTTCGGGCGGGCTCGTGAAGCTATGTGTTGGCTCGCGGGCGTAGTCGGCGTGGGTGAACTCGGTTTTGCGGAACAGGAACGGGTAGTAGAACGCCCGCAGCGCATCGTGGTAGCGGGTGGCGCTGCGCTGGAAGGCCAGGTGGGTGGGTAAATCGGAGCCGGCCAGGGCGTTGAAGCTGCTCTGGGCGTTGATGGCGGGTGAAAGCAGGTTGAGCTGTTCCACTAGGTTGTAGCGGGCCTGCAGGCCACGGGCGTAGGCGGCGGCCTGCGAAGCCACGGCCTGGTCGCCGAGGTGCTGGAAGGCGTAGTACCAGCGCCACACAAACCGCTCCCGGATGGTGGCCGTGTCGCGCCACTGCGGGTAGAGGGCGAAAAAGCGGTTCATGGTTTCGGTCTTGGGCTTGTCCCAGCCTGCGTGGATTTCCTCGCGCTGCCGGATGGTCAGCTCCAGACCTTGGGGCACGGGGCGGGCGGCTGCCACGGATAGGTTCAGCAGGCTGGGCACCAGCACCACCAGCACCAGCCACACGCCCAGCAAGGCCACGGCATTCACGGCCGAGGGCCGTTGCCAGGCCGTAACCACCAGCACCACCCCAAACCAGAACAGGCAGTACAGCACCGTCAGGGCCAGCCAGCTCGCCACGCGCCCATCCAGCGGCACGCCGGCCCAGAGCATCCCCACCACCGACAGCAGCCCCGCCAGCCCCAGCACCAGCGCCAGCCGGAACGCCAGCTTGGCCGCTACCACCGTCAGCGGGCGCACCGGCTGGGCCAGTAGCAGCGTCAGGATGCCTTCTTCCCGCTCCGCCGACAGCAGATTGAAGCCCAGGGCAATGATGAGCAGCGGCAGCAGATACACCAGCACAAAGGCCAGGTCGAAGTTGCCGCTGAGCAGCTTCATGGGATTGGCGTTGTCGGTGGCGTAGAGCTGGTTGTGCAGCCCCAGCAGGCGCAGCTTCACATAGCTGGGGTTCACGTCGCGCAAGCCCAGGGAGAGGGCGGCCCAGGGGTCGGGGTGGTGCACGGCGAAGGTGCTGTGGTAGTAGCCGATGTCGCCGGCGTCGGCGGGGCCGGGAAACTTCACTTGCAGCTCGGCCACGTTGCGGCGCGTCAGCTCGGGCAGGGCGGCCAGCTGGGTGCGTTGCCGGGCTATTTCGGTGGTGCCATAGTAGATACCGTAGAGGCCGGTGGCCAGCAGCAGCCCGCACAGTAGCACGAGGCCCCGGGCGGCGCGAAAATGCCGCCACTCGTAGAAAAACAGGATTCGGAACAGGTGCATCAGCTTACTCAACAGAAGATTTGGAAATCAGGCGCAGCCCCAGCCAACTCAGGCCCGCGGCCCACAGCAGCAGCGCGGCCACCGGCAGCAGCAGGCGCGGCAACGCCCACCCCACGGCGGGCGCCTGGTAGGCAAAAACCGGCAGCTCGCGCCAGGTAGCGGCATCGAGGCGGCGCTCCTTGTCGCCGTAGCCCATACCGGCCTGCAGGCCGTTGAGGCGCTGCACCAGCGCGTAGCGGTAGGCTTCGGCGGCCTGCTGGAAGTGCACGTAATGGGCAAAATCAGAACCGGCCAGCCCCATCGACAGCGGCCGGATGGCCTGGTACGGGTTCAGCAGCCCGGCCCAGTCGGAAAGGCGGTTCTGACGCTCGTAGGTGGCGTTCAGCTCGGCAAAATGCTGCTGATAAACTTTGGCCGAATATTCCTCGCCGGCCGCCATCTGCACCCCGGCCAGACTCACGGGCAGCTTCTCCTCCGAATCGACGCCGTACTTCTTGAGCAGGTTGGCTTTCAGGGCCTCGGCCCGTTTATCGTGTGGGTCGTGGCCGTCGATGCCGTGCTGGGCTGCCTCGTGCACGTCGGCATCCAGCTGGGCCTTGGTGATGGTGGGATAGAGCGTCGCGCCCAGGTTGGCGGTGGCCTTGGGCAGGATGATGCCGCCCAGAATCCAGAGGCCCAGCAGCAGCACCAGGGCCGTGCGGGAGCTGCTTTGCCGCGCCGAAACCACCACGGAGCCCACCACAATTAGAAAAAAATACACCGCGTAGCCGAGCCCGAACAGGGCCAGCCGCGCTACCAGGTCAGTATTCGAGGCAAACTCCTCGCCCGTAAACAGCAGGGCCGCCGCCAGCACCAACGCCGGCGTGACCACCAGCGCCACGGCCTGGCCGTAGCCCGCAATCTTGCCCCAGGCCACCTGCCGCATACTCACGCCCTGACTAAGCAGTAGCTTGAGCGTGCCGGTTTCGCGCTCCTGGGTAAAGGCCCCGAAGCACAGGAAAATAATGAGCAGCGGCACCAGCAGCTGCAGCACAAAGGCCACGGTCATCTCCCCAAACCGAATGAGGGAACCCGACTGCTGGGCCTGGCTGAAATTGACGCTGTTCTGCTGGTGGGCCTCCAGATACACGGCGCTGCCGGTAAACGAGTCCACCCCGCCATCCAGCAAGCTCAGCCCCGACTTCGGCCGGAAGGCAAACGAGCCGTAGTGCGCCACCCGGTGCGGATGCCGGGCCGGCTGGTTGCGGAACTGCTCGTTCACGGTGCCCTGGGCCGTCTGCCGCTCCCGCTGCAACGTGCGGAAACTGGCGCGGCCCACCAGCGTGGCGGCCAGCAGCAGCACCAGCACCAGGGCACTCAGCACCGCAAAACGCCGGTCGCGCAGGGTGCTGACGAATTCTTTTTGGGCAATGCTTCGGATCATCAGTTTAGTGCATGTAGGTGAGGTAGAGCTGCTCCAGCTCCTGGGCGTTGAGGGCGGCGGTGGGGCGCACGTCCACCAGCTCGCCCTCGCGCATGATGCCCACGCGGGTGCCCACTTCCTTGGCCCGGAAGATGTCGTGGGTGGCCATGAGCACGGCCGTGCCCTCGCCGCTAAGCCGCCGCAGCAGCTCGGAAAACTCGTTGCTGGCCTTGGGGTCGAGGCCGGAGGTGGGCTCATCGAGCAGCAGCATCTTGGCGTGTTTGGCCACGGCAATGGCAATGCCCACTTTCTGGCGCATGCCCTTGGAGTAAGCCCCCACCCGGCGGCGCACGGCCTCGGCCGGCAGCCCGGCATCGGTGAGGTAGGCCAGCAGCTCACTTTCCGAATACTTGAAGCCGGCTAGGCTGCTGAACAAGGCTAGGTTTTCCAGCCCCGTCAGGTGCGGATACAGCATCACGTTTTCCGGGATGTAGGCCAGGTGCCGCTTGATTTCGAGCGGATGGGCCGCCACTTCCAGCCCGTTCACGAAGGCCGCGCCCGCGGTGGGCTGAATGAAGCCCAGAAACAGGTTGATGGTGGTGGATTTGCCCGCGCCGTTCTGGCCCAGTAAACAGAAGATTTCGCCCGGCGCAATCTGCAGGTTCAGCCCGCGCAGGGCCAGCTTATCGGCGTACTGCTTGCGCAGCGCCCGGGCTTCGAGAAGGTAAGTCATGGGTTAGGGAAGAGTATTGTGTCCTGATAAAAGCCCGTCATGCTGAGCTTGCCGAAGCATCTCTACCGCTTCGTCAGCTCTACCCAACGAAGCGGTAGAGATGCTTCGGCAAGCTCAGCATGACGGGCTGGTTGGCTCGGTACGGCCGCTGTTCTGCCGGCCTAGAACGTGTAGCCCAGCGTGGCCATGAAGTTGCGGGGCGCGCCGGGGCTGGCCCGGAAGAAGTCGTAGCCGCCCACGAAGTAGTAGGTGTCGAGCAGGTTGTTCACGTTCAGGTGGAAGTTGAACTTGCCGGTGGTGTAGAACAGGGCCGCATCCAGCGTGGTGTAGCCGGGCCAGTAGGCCCAGTACAGCTCGCCGGTGCGGGTGTTCTGCACTTGGTTTTCGGTGCGGCGGCGGCCCACGGCGTTACCGCCCACGGCCACGCCCAGTCCGCGCAGCGCGGGCGTCACGAAGGTGTACTTGGTCCAGAGGCCGGCGGAGTGGCGGGGCGAATTCGCCAGGGGTTGGCCTTCCTCCACCGCCAGGGCCGCATCCAGCACCTCGGAGTGGTTGAAGGCGTAGGTGGCGTTCAGGTTGAGGTTGGGCAGCAAGTTGCCGGTCAGCTCCAGCTCGGCCCCGCGGGAGCGGACCAAATCGTTCTGCCGGTACACGGTGGTGCCGTCGGGCATCAGGTCGTTGGTGGGCACCAGCTGGTTGCGCTTCTCAATCTGGTAGGCCGCCACCGTGGCCAGCAGGCCCTTGTTGAAGAATTCACCCTTGAGACCGGTTTCCAGCTGGTAGCTGGTCTCGGTATCGAAGGGCGTGCGGCGGCCGTAGCGCTCCGGAAACCGCAGAAACTCCGGCTTCAGCGGCCGGAAGCCGGCGCTGTAGCTGGCAAAGTAGTTCAGGTTGTCGCGCAGCGCGTAGGTGAGGCCGGCGCGGGGCAGCAGACGGCGCTGCGGAATGGTTTCCTCGCCGTTGCCGTAGTCCCGCTCATCATTGAACAGCTCGTAGCGTGCTCCCAGCAGCACGTTCAGGCGGGGCGTCACGGCCAGCTGGTCCTGCACGTAGAGGCCGGTGGTGTGGTAGACCGAGTTGATATAATCGACGAAGAACTGCGGCAGCGGCCGGCGCACGTACTTAGTGGGGTCCTGGATTTCGTAGAGTGGCTTCTTCAGATCCAGGGTCAGCGGCGTGGCTACCCCGTTGACCAGCTTCTGCCGGGCCTCAAACATGGTGCTTTGCGGGTCGGTGGTGAAGCGGATGTAGTCGGCGCCCGTTACCACTTTGTGCTGCACCGGGCCGGTGGCCACGTTCAGCACGAAGTAAGAAGCCAGGTTCTTGGTGTACTCCTCGGCCCGCCGGTCGAAGTAGCGCAGGTTCATCACCGTATTGGCGGGCGCGTCGGCGTAGGAGTTCAGGGTGCGGTGCTCGCTCAGATTCTCGTTGTAAGTGAAATCGAGGTAGGAGGCGTTGAACGACAGCCAGTCGGTGAAGCGGTGGCTGAGCGAGGCGTTGAGGTAGTAGGTGCTGGTGCGGAAATAGTCGCTGGGCTGGCTGAGCGTGAACGAGCGGGGCAGCGCGTACAAATCCCCGCCCCGGATGGTGATGCCCCGGTCGAGGTAGCCGTCGATGTGAGTGTACACCAGCTCGGCGTTGAGCGTGGTGTTGTCGGTGGGCCGGAACGTGACGGTGGGCGCCATCATCAACGAGCGGGTATCGTTCACACTGCGAAACGTGTTCGACTTCTCAAAGCCCGCGTTGAAGCGGTAGAGCACGTTTTTCTGCTCGTTCAGCGGCCCCGTCAGGTCGGCCGTGGCCCGCATGGTATTGAAGCTGCCGGTGGAAAAGGTGACGGCCTGCCGGGCCACATCGAGCGGCTTTTTGGTGACCATGTTCACCGTGCCGCCGGGATTGATGTCGCCGTAGAGCGCCGCGCCGGGGCCTTTCAGGATTTCCACCCGCTCCAGGTTCACCGTCAGCGGGGCCTGGGTAAACGAGTTGCCGTAGCTGAAGCCCGAGCGCAGCCCGTTCAGCAGCCGAAAGCCGCTCTCGTAGCCGTTGCGGAAGCCCCGGATGGTGAGGTCGTCGTAGTGCGAATACTGCGTGACGCCGGCCACGTTCTTCACCACGTCGGTCAGGCGCAGGGCTTGGCGGTCGGCCATCAGCTCCTTGGTCACGGTGGAAATGGACTGCGGCACGTCGATGGGGCGGGTGGCGGTTTTAGTGCCCACCAGGCTGTAGTCGCTCTTGTAGGTGGTTTCCTGGCGGCCCAGCACCTCCACTTCCTGCAAAGCCGTGGCGGCGGGCTGCAACGTAAAATCCACCGTGAGCGTGGTCGTTTCGGGGCTGAGGACCACCGTGCGACGCTGTTCCTGGTAGCCCAGACTACGGGTGATGAGCGTGTATTCGCCCAGCGGCAGGGTCAGAGAAAAGTGCCCGTCGGCCCCGCTCAGGGCGGAAAAGCGGCCGGAAGTTTCCAGGACGGAAATACCTTCCAGACCGTGGCCGTTCGGACCATTTACGTGGCCATCAATGTGGCCCGTGGAGGATTGGCCCAGCGCCAGGAACGGCCCCAGCACCAGTAAAAACAGGAAAAGTCGTGACATGAAAGAAGGCGCATACCCAGGCCCAGGGCCGCAAAGCCGCCGGGTGGGTTGAAGTCAGAAAAGAAGAATAGGCGTGCGCTGCCAAGCAGGCACTGCCAGAACCCGGGGCAACGGCTGCGTTGCGCCCGGCAGTAAAATCACCTCACGCGGCCGGCCTACGGCTGATTTCTCCGCGCGCGGACCGGCCACGGCAGAGCCGGGGCGCTCAAACGCTCCGGTTAAATCAACCAAAAAAAGGAAGTAGCCCGCCGCTCCCGACGCGAATCGGCGTCGTTAGGCAGCGGCGCAGGCCCGCGTTAGGCGCGGGCCGCCGGGGGGCCGCGCAGGCAGGCCCCGTCCAGCAGGTGCAAGGCCCGGCAAACGGGCGCCTGCGGGCGGTACGCGGGGTAAACCGGCAGCCGGAAGGGCGCGGCCAGGGTCAGCGGCAGGGCCGGCTGGAACGGGGCATCGAACAGGTGCTCCACGGAGCAGTGCTGGTGCTTGTCCGAAAATACGTGTTTGGCCACCGGTCCTTTCAGGCCGGCCAGTCGTACGGCCGCATCGGTCTGGGAGTGGTCGGTGTGCTGGTGCAGGTGCAGACGCAGCACGGCCGCATCGGGCGTGAGCACGCGCATGAACAGCAGCAGCAGCCCCCAGGCGGCCCATTTGCAACGCATACGTACTCCGGATTTCCCGACCATCTCGGGCAAAGGTATAGTTGGCTGCCCGGACTAACAGCAGCCGGCCACCAAAAAAGTCCATTGCCCTGCCCCAGTCATCCGCTGCCCCGCCCCAACAGTCCGCTGCCTCGCCTCAGTCATCCGCTGTCCCGCCTCGACTCTCCGCCGTCCCGCCCCAGTCATCCGCTGCCTCGCCTCACGTTTTCGCTGTCCCGCTTCAATCGTCCACTGTCCCGCCCTGGTCTTCGGCCTCGAGGAACCTGCGCAAATCCGTGCGACCTTTGCCGGGGCGGAACATTTCACCCGGCCCGGGGCTTGTAGCCTTTCTCCCCTCTTTCAATCTGCATGAAACTCCTCTACCGCTACCTGCGCCACTATAAGGGTCTGCTGGCGCTGGCTTTGCTGCTGGCTGCTATCAACCAGGTCTTCTCTTTACTCGACCCTTACATTCTGGGGCAGATTATTGACCGGTACGTGTCGCCGGCCCTGAAAATCTTCCAGAAACCTACGTTCTGGGTATTCGTCACGGGTGGGGCCGGCCTGCTCGTGCTCAAGGCGCTGGGCGTGGCCATGGTGTCGCGCATCGCCAAGAATTTCCAGGACTACTACACCAACGTCATCACCCAGCGACTGGGGGCCGAGCTGTACTCCGACGGCCTGCGCCACTCCCTGGAGCTGCCCTACCAGGTGTTCGAGGACCAACGTTCGGGCGAGACGCTGGGCAAGCTCCAGAAGGTGCGCACCGACGTGGAAAAGCTCATCCAGAGCTTCATCAACATCCTGTTCATCTCCCTGGTGGGCATCATTTTCGTGACGTGGTACGCCCTCAGCGTGTACTGGCCCATTGCGCTGGTGTATTTTCTCACCATTCCGCTGCTGGCGACGCTGAGCTTTTTTCTGAGCAAGCGCATCAAGGTGATTCAGAAAACCATTGTGGCCGAAACCACGGCCCTGGCCGGCTCCACCACCGAGAGTTTGCGCAACATTGAGCTGATCAAGAGCCTGGGGCTGGCCCAGCAGGAAACCCAGCGCCTGAACGCCACCACCGAAAAAATCCTGAAGCTGGAGCTGAAAAAGGTGCGCTACCTCCGCTCCCTGTCCTTTGTGCAGGGCACGTTCGTGAACCTGATGCGCAACGTGATTCTGCTGATGCTGGTGTTTCTGGTGGTACAGGGCGTGATTCAGCCGGGCAAGTTCATCACGTTCTTCTTCTACTCCTTCGCCATTTTCGGGCCGCTGCAGGAAATGGGCACCCTCATCAACATCTACCGCGAAACCGAGGCGTCCCTGGCCAACTACCAGCAGATTCTCGACACGCCTAAGGAAGTCAAGCCGGCCCACCCCAAAACCATTGAGCAGATCGAAACCCTGGCCTTCGACGACGTGCATTTCCAGCACCTAACGGCCAGCGCCCCTGCCCTCGACGGCATCAGCTTTCAGACCAAGCTAGGCGAAACCATTGCCTTCGTGGGACCCTCAGGCTCCGGCAAAACTACCCTGGTGAAGCTGCTGGTGGGCCTCTACCCACCAGCCCAGGGCCGGATTCTCTACAACGGCATCCCCGGCCCCGAACTGGACCTCGACACCCTGCGCGAGCAAATCGGCTTCGTGACCCAGGATACCCAACTGTTTGCGGGCACCATCCGCGAGAATCTACGTTTCGTGGCTCCCCACGCCACCGACGAGCAGTGCCTGCACGCCCTGCACCAGGCCGCCGCCGATACCCTGCTGGCCCGCGCCCCTCTGGGCCTGGATACGGTAATCGGCGAAGGCGGCGTGAAAGTATCGGGCGGCGAAAAGCAGCGCCTCAGCATTGCCCGGGCCCTGTTGCGCCATCCCACCCTGCTGGTCTTCGACGAAGCCACGTCGGCTCTCGACTCGCTCACGGAAGAGGAAATCAGCCAGACCGTGCGCGAGTTGTCGGGTTCGCGCCAGCACATCACCATCCTCATTGCCCACCGCCTGAGCACCATTTTGCACGCCGACCGCATCTTCGTGCTGGAGCGCGGCCATGTGGCCGAAGCCGGCCGCCACGAGGAACTGCTGGCCCAGCGCGGCCTCTACTACGCCATGTGGCGCCAGCAGATTGGCGAGCGGCCCCAGGCCTCTATTCGCCCCCAGCCTCAGCCCGCTTAAGCAGTAGCGCGAACTTTGCAGTTCGCGCTATTGTCCGCTTTCCTTAAACAGCAGCAAAAAAGCCGCCGGCCCGAAGCATTTCGGACCGGCGGCTTTTTACATAGAGACGAAAGTGAAGCTTACTGCTTCACCACCCGGGTACGCGCTAGTTGGCCGCCGACAGTACGCCATTCCAGGATATACAGGCCCGGACGCAGGGCCGTATCCGGTACCTCTACGGCCGTTTGCCCGGCCGGCACTAGCTGCTCCCGCACCAGATGACCCGCCAAGTCGTAGAGGCGCAGGGTAGCGGCTTCGGCGGCGGGCAACGCTACCCGCAGCTCCGCGCTGAAGGGGTTCGGATACGCTACCAGCTCGCCGGATCCGGCTACAGTCACCATTACCACAGAAGAATAGTACACGGTGCCATCCTCATCCTGCTGGCGCAGGCGGTAGTAGCGCGGTCCGGCCACGGCCCGGGTATCGAGGTACTCGTAGTTGCGCGCCGTGGTGGAGTTGCCGGCGGCGGGTTGACGCTGTAGTTCCTGCCACTCGCCGGCCGGGTTCTGGGTGGTTTCTACTGCAAAGAAGGCACTGTTTACTTCCGCCGCTGTCTGCCAGCGCAGCCGCACTCCCCCACTCACCGGCTCGGCCCCGAAGCTGACCAGCGTCACGGGCAGCGTGGACGTCAGGCGCACGTAGCTGGGGTTGCCGCAGCGCAGGGCACTCAGGCTGAAGTTGATTTCGGCGTTGCCGCCAGCCACATCGTTGGTGGGGTTGAGCACCCGGTTCTGGGTGTTGGCCGCAATGGCGTAGTGCATCACCGCGCCGGGTTTAATGATGTGGCCCAGCTGAATCCCGTGGCCCTGCTCGTGCAACGACACGGTTTCAAAGTCTGTCTGCCCGCCGGTGGGCGCCGCCGGGCCATACTGCCAGTTCCGCTCCCCGTCAAAAATATAGTCGGTACCCGCCAGCACCCAGTTGAAGCCGCCCGCGCCATTGGAGCAGCCGGAGAAGTAAGAATACGTCACCCCCAGCACGCCGGCCGGCAGTTCGGTGGCATCATCAAAGCTCACCACGTTCACGTTGTCGTTGGCTACGTTGGAGTTGATGGTAGTCGTGCCGGCCGCTATTTTGCGGTTGGCTCCCACCCCGTTACGCCAGGTGGTAAGGGCCCGCTCGAAGGAAGCCGTAGCAGCGGTATTGGCCGCAAAATTCTGGTTGTACGTGAGCGTGTAGCCGCCAGTGCCGTCGCGGCTCACCAGCGCCACCGGCGCCGGTGCCTCGTTTGATTCAATGTTGGTCAGGGAGTAATCTACCGTCAGATTGGTGCCGCTCAGACTGCTTTCTGAAGTGCCGTTGGTAATCAGCAGCCGGCCCGTACCGGCCGGGCCTGCCCCGCCCACCGTCACGGAAGGCACCCGCACCTGTATCTCAGTGTCTGACCAGCTCAAATATTCCCCCGCTAGCGGCGACACAAACGAAGTCCCGCCATTGTTGGCGTTGCTGAATCCCACCGTCCCGATACCGCGCGTGGCCCCAAACCCCGAGCCGGTGATGGTCAGTACCGTTCGGGTGCCGGCCGTGACGGTTGTGGGGCTGAAATCGGCAATAACCGGTGCAGCGGCCGGGCGCGCAACCCGGCTCAGACGGGCCAGCAGAGCTTCGTTCGGTTGGATTTCGCGGTAGGCCTGTCCGGTTTGGGCCTGCAACGTAGGATAAAGCTCCTCGGTAATGGATGTATAGCGCCGGAACGGGTCGGCGGCGGTAGCCGTGGTTAAGTCCAGGCGGATTAGGCCCTGAGGGCCGGCCGCCAGCCGGTAGCTACCGGACTGGGTGGGGTCGGGTTGGAGCAGGAAAATGGCCTGCTCCCCCGTTGCCAGTGTGGGCGCGTTAGACACTTCCTCACGGCGCATGCCCACAGTGCCACCTTCGGTTACCAGCGTCAGTTTTCCGGCCGGCAACGCACCCCGGAATACTTTAAATACCTCCAGCTCGTTGAAGGTGAGAATGTGCGGGCCGGTGTCCTGGCTGCGCACGGCCTGCACCCGCGCCTCCACGACCAGCGGGGCCTCCTGTAGCCGCTGCGCCCACGACAAGGGCTGCAATAGACACGCTTCCTGGGCCCGCGCGGGGCCCGCCAGTGCCAGTACCAAACCGCATACACCAAGCCCTGCACGCAGGAACCCTTTCCGTGGTAATTGTGTTTTTTTCATGTAGCTCAGAAATTTTCTCGCTCCCGCCTGTATCTTCTCGCCCATCATTGCAGCATATATCTGCAGCGGCGAATATACAAGGAAATTGCACAACGTGCCGTCAATCGGTAAAATTCCACAAAGCCTTGCTCAACTTTTCCGGCAAGGTAATTGCCAACTACATTTTCACACAAAAAGCACTTTTCCATGAACCACCCACGCTTTTTCCGCCGCTTCGCAGGTCTGGTACTTGCCGGGTGGCTTGTTATAACCGGCTCAGCCGAAGCCCAATCGGCCACTACCGGCCAGCGCGACGTACTGCGCGAAATCACTGATGTGGTGGGCCTGAAACCCCGGTTCCAGCTGCGGGCTACCACAGAAGTACAGAACGCCGCCGCCGTGGTATACGGCGGCCAACGCTACTTACTGTATAACCCGCAGTTTGTGGCCGCCGTGAACCGCGCCGGCCGCACCGACTGGGCCGGCATTAGCATTCTGGCTCACGAAATGGGCCACCACCTCAATGGGCACACACTCCGCCCCGGTGGCTCCAACCCCGCCGACGAGCTGGAGGCCGACGAGTTTTCGGGCTTCGTACTGCGGAAAATGGGAGCCAGTCTGGCCCAGGCCCAGGCCGGCATGGCTGTGGTTTCTGATGAGGAAGCTTCGCCCACGCACCCCGGCCGGGGTTCCCGCTTGGCTTCCATTGGGGAAGGCTGGCAACGGGCCAGTCAGCAGATTATAGCCAGCAACCGCGTGGCGGCTCCTTCGGCGGCACCGGCAGTACTGGCTAACCGCAACACCGCACCGGTACGCACGGTGGCAGCCAACACCGCCTCGCCGGTAAGCGTGCTGGGGAAAATCGTCTTCCGCAACAATCCAGAACAGGATTATTACATCACCAACCGCCTGAGCGTTGTCCGCCTCGACCGGGATGAACGCACGGCGCAGGTAGTAGGCCGCCTAACCCGTTCCGAAAGCGTGAACTACCCGTACGTGCTGGTGGATGAGCAGCAGCGCCGACTGTACATCAGTCGCTCGGGCAGCATCGTGGATACCAGCGGCCGGCAGGTAGCCCTGCTCTCAGACCCGTCGTAGTTCGAAAACATGCATAGAGCGCCATGCAGAGCATATGGCGAAGCATGACGTTCTTATGTACCGCTGAAACAGCACCGGCACCGTACGCGGCCGGCTTCCCGGAAATTGGGAGGCCGGCCGTTACATTTGGGGCACTTTTCACCTTTTGAGTTGCCTGAAGCCAATGGCTGCATATCCGTTTTTATTGGTTGACGCATTTACCGAAACCGCGCTAGGCGGCAATTCCTGCGCTGTGGTGCTCGATGCCGACGACCTCCCGCCTGAGCGGATGCAGCAACTGGCCCGCGAGTTCAACCAGCCCGAAACGGCCTTTGTGCGACGTTCTGCTTCTGCTGATTTCGCCGTGCGGTACTTCACCCCGGCCGAGGAGATTCCGCTGGCCGGGCACCCTACCATTGCCACCCTCACGGCTTTGCTGCACACCGGCCGCCTGGCCCGCCCTACCGGCCCCACCGAACTGGCTCTCACGCTGGAACTCCTCCACGGCCCCATTGCCGTGGCCGTGGAAGCGGCTGAGCCCGGGCAGCCCTGCCGGATTCATATGACGCAGCGCCGCCCCGTTTTCGGCCCCGTGCATGATGCCGCCGAGGTGCTGCCGATGTTCGGCCTCACCCCCGGCGACCTGCTGCCGGGAGCCGTCATTCAGACCGTGAGTACCGGCACGCCGCAGCTGATGGTGCCTCTGCGCGACATGGACGCGTTGCGGCGCGCCGGCCTGCCCCAGCCGGCGGCCCTGGAAGCCTACCGACAAGCCAGTGGTTTCTTTAGCTCCCACCTGTTCTGTCTGCAGGGCGCTACGCCGGCCGGCCAGACTTTTGCCCGCCATATCTGCACCCCACCCGACGTGCTGGAAGACCCCGTAACGGGCTCGGCGACGGGCGGCATGGCCGCTTACCTGTGGCATTACGGACTGCTGACTTCCCCTACGTTTGTGGCTGAGCAGGGCCATTGGCTGGGCCGGGCAGGCACCGTGCAGGTGCAGGTGTTGGGGCCGCCCCACGCCATTGAGGCTGTGCGCATCAGCGGCACGGCCGTGGTGGTAGTGCAGGGCCTCCTGACGTTGTAGCAGCCCTTGGCGCAACCGAAACCGGAGGTCGGCAGTTACTAGCGGGTACCCTATCCCCTGCCCTATTTCCATGCCCGAACTACCCGAAGTCGAAACCTACCGCCGCTTTCTCGATGAGCTGGTCACGCACCAGACCATTACTGCTTTCGAAGTCAAAGACACCCACGTACTGGGAGTCGATGAAGACACCCTGCGCCGCGCCGTAGTAGGCCGTACCGTCACGGGTACCAGTCGCCTGGGCAAAAACTGCTTCCTGCTGCTGGACGACGGCCGGGTGCTGGTGCTACATTTCGGCATGACCGGCGACGTGGGCGCCTACCGCGACGAAGCCGACGCCCCGCGCTTCACCCGCGTAGCTCTTCACCTTGATTCCGGGCTGCGTGTGGCCTTCGTGGATGCCCGCAAATTCGGCCGCATCCGGCTGGCCGACAGCGTGGACGCCTACCGGCAGACCAAAAAGCTGGGGCCAGATGCTTTGGATATTACGGTTGAGGAACTGCAAACTAAGCTCAGCCGGCGCAAAACCATCCTCAAGCCTCTACTACTCGACCAAAGCCTCACGGCCGGATTGGGTAACTGGATTGTAGATGAAGTACTGTTTCAGGCCAAAATACATCCGGAGCGTATTGCCAATACATTATCTGAGGCCGAATTCAGGCGGCTGCATGCGTCTATTCTATTGGTGTTACGTACGGCTATTGCGCACGAAGCCAACTACCGCCGGTTTCCGGCCAGCTTCCTTATTCACGCCCGCGAATGGGATGATTCCGCTACTCCCGGCACCGATGCCCATCTGCACTGTCCCCGCCACCCCCGTACGCTAATAGCAAAAACCTACGTTGGCGGTCGGGCCACCTACACCTGCCCGAGGTGCCAGCCTGAAGTTTGACAGAAGAATAGTCCTATTAGCTAAACTACTGCCCCGACTTGGTAAATAGTCGGGGTATTTTGTTTTAAAAGGATTTAACTGTCAAATAATCAAGAAAATACATCATTTATAGTACTTCTCAGATACATCGTTGGAAGAAACGACCAAATTTTGCAACCACCTGAACCAGTACGATTTATAATTAGTTAGATTTGCACAACGGCAGTCATCAGGCAGCCTGAGTAGTAGAGAAGTTGGACGTTTAACTGTGAGGCACATGCCGCAGAAGTACTACGCCGAAAAGCGTGTTGTTGCACATTCACCAAAAACCGTTTTCATGAAGAAACTGCCCGTATTCCTGAGCCTGTTGGCTAGCACCCTTGTGTTTGCCTCCTGCGAGAAAGAGATTGAGGAGATAAAGGACCCCGCCCAGGAAGTGGCAGCTGCCGCTGCAAATGCCCAATCGAAACCTGAGTTGCTGGCCGCCGGCCCTTGGCACCTGACCAGCCTCACGCTGGCCAGTGCTACTCCCGGCACCGCCGCCGCTCCGGCCGTCGATATATTACCCCGTATGAAAGCCGCCCAGCGCGACAATCAGCACACCTTCAAGGCCGATGGCAGCTACGTGCTGGACGAAGCCGCCGAGAAAGCCTACGCCGAAGCTCCCCAGCAGCTCACCGGTTCCTGGAAGCTGAACGGTGACTCCCTTACCGTGAGCCAGCCCAACGTAACGCGTCATTTCTTCGTGGAAGAGCTTAACACCACTACGCTGCGGGTGAAACTTACCCAGGCCGGTGCCCAGGGCACCACTACCTACACGTCGGTTTTCTCGCGATAATCCGCCCCGACGTTCCCACTGTTCAAACAAAACGCCCAACCGGCACCGGTTGGGCGTTTTGTTGTTAATCGGGTTATACCTGCAACTCACTTACGCGGCGTAGTTCTTCGCAGAGGAACTGATGCGCCGCTTGGCGTTGCGGGCCTGTCCCCAGCCGAAGCACGTCCACTGAGGCCAGCAGCTGGTGCCAGGCAGCATTCTGGCGGGCAGATTCGGGCAGGGTGGCGTAAAGCGGGCTCACAGCCAGGCCCCAGGTGGTACCGGCCGCATCGGGCCACACGTAGGTGGGCGGCGGGCTCCCGGGCGGCGGCGGCAATTGCGGCAGTTGGCTCCAGGCCGTGGGCAGGCCCTGCACGAAACCCGCCGGGTGCGCCGGAAATACGTAGGGCAAGCCATAGCGTAAAAAGCGCAGCACCGCCTGCCGCTGTACCGTACGGCCATCGGGCTGGAGCAAGCGGGCATACTGGCAGCGGCGCAGCGCATCGGAAATTTCGGCGGGGCTTATCAGCAGCGCGGCAGCCAAGTCTTTACCCTGCCAGGGAGCAGAAGGGAGCGTCAGAATTCGGAGGAGCACTACGATATCCTGGGGGCGCATGCCGTTGTGCTTACGCATACAAAAACACGGTTTAGAAGCATTCCTTCACGATTTGCGAATCACGAAGCGGACCTGATCCGGTCTATTATTGGTGAAAGTAGAAGACATAATCCAGTAAAAGCAAGTTTATTTAAAATTATTCTAAATAAAGGTTGCGTCATCAAGTTGGGTCGATACATTTGCCACTGTTTAGAATATATCTAAACAATAAATCATCTGCTCAGGGTCGCTGACTATCAGCACTGGGCAGCATTCCACTGGCAAATGCGTCTGCTTCTGTTCACCACTTTCGGAATTACGCTGCTGTATGCGGCCCTGCCGGGCCAGGCTCAGCAAGCTGCGGCCGATACCAGTGCCTACCGGCTCCAGCTGCGAGAAGTAGTCGTGACGGCTACCCGCACCGAGAAGGCGCTGACGGAGGTGCCCATTCCGGTGACGGTGGTGAGCAAGGCGCAGATCCGGACGATGGGAGCCGTGCGCCTGACCGATGTGCTGGGCGAGCAAACTGGCCTCACCATCGTAGCCGACCACGGGCGCGGCGTGCAGCTACAGGGCCTCAACCCCGAATACACCCTGATTCTGGTGGACGGGGAGCCGCTGATTGGCCGCACGGCAGGCACGCTGGAACTCTCGCGGGTGGCAGTAGGCAACATTGAGCGGGTAGAAGTGGTGAAGGGACCGGCCTCGGCGCTGTGGGGCTCGGAGGCGCTAGCGGGCGTGGTCAACATCATCACCCAGAAGCCCCAGGCTGGCACCCGGGGTGAGGTACGCCTGCGCTACGGCACTAACCGCACCACCGATGCGGGCGGCACTTTCAACTACCAGCACAACCGGCTAGGCCTGACGTTCTTCGGCAATCGGTACAGCTCGGCAGGCTACTCGCTACAGCCGGCCACCGGCGAGGCCACCGTGCCGCCCTTCGCCAGCTACACCGGTCAGAGCCGGGTGACGTACCGCCTGGATGACAAAACGACGCTGAGTACATCGGGACGGCATTTTGTTGAAAAACAGACCAATACCCTTACTATCAGTGGGGGAAATGGCCAGAAGGCGCAAGTCCGGCTGGCGGCCCGGCAGCAGGATTTCAGTCTGAACCCTTCACTCACGCGCAGTTTTTCGGATAAGCTGTTGGGCACGCTGCGCTTCTACCATGCCAGCTACCGTACTCGGGAAAATTACACCTACGCGGCCGACGGTGCGCCCTACGACGCGAGCTACTTCCACCAGACCTTCACGCGGCCCGAAGCCCAGCTCGACTGGCGGCTACACCCCAATCATACCCTCACGGTGGGCGGCGGCTACCTGCTGGAAGCCGTGGAAGCTACCCGCTACGACCAGCGCCAGCAGATGCGTTCCGGCTACGGCTACGTGCAGGACGACTGGACGCCGCTGCCGGGCCTGAACCTGGTGGCCGGGGCCCGGTTCGATGGACACAGCCAGTACCAGAGCCAGCTCAGTCCCAAGCTCTCGGGGCGCTACCAGGTGCGGCCGTGGCTGGCGGTGCGGGCCACGGCAGGCCGAGGTTTCCGGGCCCCGGATTTCCGCCAGCTCTACCTCAATTTCTCGAACCCGGCCGTGGGCTACAGCGTGTTCGGCACCCACCAGGTGCGGGAGAAAGTGGCCCAGCTGGCGGCCCAGGGCCAATTGGCCCTGGACCCGGCTACCGGGCAGCCGCTCGTGAATGAGGCCCTGTTGGAGCAGGCCAGCCAACTGACTGCCGAAAGCTCCCGGGCCTACAACATAGGGCTGCAGGCTGACCCCAACGAGAAGCTGCGTCTGACGGTCAACTTCTTCCACAACGACCTGCGCGACCTGATTGAAACGGCCGCCGTGGCGCAGAAAACCAACGGGCAGGCGGTGTACTCTTACCGCAACGTGAGCCGGGCTTACACCCAGGGTATGGAGGCCGAAGCCCGCTACCGGCTGCGGCCCGGCCTCACGCTCAGCGGTGGCTACCAGTACCTGCTGGCGAAGGACCGGGACGTGCTGGCCCGGCTGGCGGCCGGCTCCCTCTACCGCCGCGACCCGGAAACGCTGGAAACGGTGCGCCTCAGCCGGGCCGATTACGGGGGGCTTTTCAACCGCTCCCGCCACACGGCCAACCTGAAGCTCTTCTATGACAATACGGCCCGGGGCTGGTCGGGGAGCGTGCGGGGCGTGTACCGGGGCCGCTACGGCCTGCAGGACCGCAACGGCAACCAGATTCTGGACGCCGCCAACGAGTACGTGCGGGGCTACTGGCTCTGGAACGTGGCGGCCGCCAAAACCCTGCGTCAGCGCTACATCCTGCAGGCCGGCCTCGATAACGTGCTGAATTACACCGATCCGGCCAATCTCAGCACTGTGCCCGGCCGCCTCTACTACACCAGCCTCAGCGTGGCCCTGGGCCGGCAGTAGGACATATTCGCTACTCCCCTCCCTACGCCTTCTTCATTTACCTCTTTTCCCTTTTTCATCATGATTAACCTGTTCTCCCGCCTTCCACTCCTAACCCTGATCGGAGCCGCTCTCAGCCTCGGCGCCTGCTCGAAAGATGACAACGACACCGCCGTGCAGCCCGCCGCCGACCTATCAATTGAAACCGCGAAGAATCTGACTCCGGCTGCCGGCGCGGTCAACCCCACCACTGGTCAGCCCGGCACACCCCGCCACTATGCCTTCTACAGCCTGGCCACCAAAAGTGAGGTTGCCTACACCGATTCCGCCACCACCAAATGGGATATTGCCGTGCGCGGCACTACCATCCTCGTGAACGGCGGCAGCAGCGGCCCGGGCCAGGGCGGGGCCATTGTGAAGGAAGGCCTATTCGCGGAGCAAACCACGGCCCCAACCACTGGCTATCGGGTAGATACGGCCACGGAAAAAGCCATCAAAACCGGCTCCGGCAACGGCTGGTATTCCTACAACTCCACCACCCACGTTGTGGCGCCCATTGCCGGCCGGGTGCTGCTGCTGCGCACGGCCACCGGCAAATACGCCCGGCTGGAAATCGTGAGCTACTACAAGGATGCCCCCGCCACGCCCGTCGGCACCGAGCCCAGCGGCTACTACACCTTCCGCTACGTGTACCAGCCCGACGGCTCCACAAACCTGAAATAAGTCCGGCGCAAACGGCCCGCGCCACGCGGCAACGGAGCATGGTTGCCCGTCGGGCCGTTTGCTGTCGGCACAACTTAGCCGTTACGGGTCACCGGTTGCAGATTAAGCAGCCAGCCGTTTCAGGCGCGCTCAAAATCAACTTACTGCAACGCAAAAACGGCAACTCATCCTTCCTGACACATGTACTACTTTCGTTCTTTCCTGCTTTCTGGCCTGCTGCTGTCCCTCCTGGTGAGTAGCCGGGCCGTAGGGGCTACCACACCCCGCATCGTGTCGCTCAACGGCACCATCAGCGAAATTATCTGTGCGTTGGGCCGTCAGCCGCAGCTGGTGGGCGTGGATGTTACCAGTACATACCCGGAGGCTTTGGCCAAACTGCCGAAGGTGGGCCACACCCGCAACATTTCCGCCGAGGGCGTACTGGCCCTGAGCCCCACGCTGGTAGTGGGCACTACTGAGTCGCTGAAGCCGGAAGTGGCCGCCCAGCTTAGGGCAGCCGGCGTACCGGTGCATCTGTTCCGGCAAGACTGTTCCGCCGCCGGTACCCGGCAGCTGATTCAGGACGTAGCCGCCACGTTCGGGGCGTCAGCTCGGGTGCCCGCCGTCACGGCCCGGCTGGATGCTGAGCTGGCGAAGGTGCAGAAACCGGCGGCGGCTCCCAAAGTGCTGTTCATCTATGCCCGGGGTGCGGGCACGCTGATGGTGGCGGGCCAGGGCACTTCGGTGGAGAAAATCATGCAGCTGGCCGGAGCCCGCAATGCCGCCGTGGGCTTCTCCGACTTCAAGCCCCTGACCGCTGAAGCTCTGGTGGCCGCCAACCCCGATGTGCTGCTGCTTTTCGACAGCGGCCTGGCCAGCCTGGGCGGCAAAACAGGCCTGCTCCAGATTCCGGGCGTAGCCCAGACCACGGCGGGCCGCACCGGCCGCGTGGTGGAAATGGACGGGCAGCTGCTCACCGGTTTCGGGCCGCGCCTGGGCCAGGCCACGGCCGAGCTGGCCCGCAAGCTGCACTAGCTTTCCTTTCGCATGACAACCCTAACCCAACCTCTGCCCATTGCCGCCGCGCCAACTACACTACCTCCCCAACCGGCGCGGCACACTACTCCCATGCCCCGGCGGCAACGCCTGCTGCTGCCCGCGCTGCTGGTGCTGCTGCTGGTGGCGGTGGTAGCGGGTACGGAAGCCGGCGCCGTACCGATTCCAGTGTCGGCCCTACTGGGTATTCTGCTGCACAAGCTAGGCCTGAGTACCGGCTTTGCATTCGAGCCCCAGCAGGAGGCCGTGCTCTGGGCCATCCGGCTGCCCCGGGTGTGCCTGGGGGTGCTGGTGGGCGCGGCCCTGGGCCTGGCCGGTGCCAGCATGCAGGGCCTGTTCCGCAACCCCCTGGCCGATGCCGGCCTGATTGGCATTTCGTCGGGAGCTTCCCTGGCGGCCGTGGGCACGATTGTTCTGGAAGTGAAGCTAGTGGCTTTGTTTGCGGGTCTGGCGGTGGTGCGCGAGGCCCTGGGGTTCTACCTGCTGCCCACAGTAGCCTTTGCCGGGGCCTGCGGCACTACGCTGCTGGTGTACCGCATTTCGCGGGAGACCGGGCGCACGGTAATAGCCACGATGCTGCTGGTTGGCATGGCCATCAATGCCCTCACTGGGGCCTTAACGGGCCTGCTTACCTACGTGGCTACCGATGAACAGCTGCGGAGCATTACGTTCTGGGAACTGGGTAGCCTGGGCGGGGCTTCCTGGCCCACGGTGTTGCGGCTGCTGCCGTTTCTGGGGCTGCCGCTGCTGTGGCTGCCGCGCCTGGGTAAACCGCTGAATCTGCTGGCCCTGGGCGAAGAGCAGGCCAGCCACCTCGGCCTGCCCGTGGCCCGCCTCAAGCGCCAGTTGATTGGGCTGGCGACTCTGGCTGTGGGCGCGAGCGTGGCCGTGGTAGGAATCATCGGCTTTATCGGGCTGCTGGTGCCCCACCTGATCCGCCTGGTGGCCGGCCCCGATAACCGCCGGGTGCTGCCCGGCTCGGCGTTGGGTGGGGCCTCGGTGCTGGTGTTGGCCGATACGTTGGCTCGCACCGTGGTGGCTCCGGCCGAGCTACCCATCGGCATCCTCACCGCCCTGCTCGGGGCCCCGGTCTTCCTCTGGATTCTGCTGCGCCAACGACAGCTCCGGCCGGGCTGACAGCGTCCGGCTTTGCTCCTTTTTCTCCTGCTCCCGTCCGCTTGTCACGCTTCCAGGCTGAGGCTGAACATTCTTTGCCCTATTCCTTTCCTTATATGTTCGACGTTGAAGATCTGACGTACCAGACCGGACGAAAAACCCTGCTGCAAGAGGTTTCCTTCCGGGCCCGGCCGGGCGAGCTGCTGGCCGTGGTAGGCGCCAACGGGGCAGGTAAGTCCACGCTGCTACGCCTGCTCAGCGGCGACCTGCTCCCGACCGACGGCCACGTCCGGTTTGAAGGGCAGGCACTGGCCCAGCACTCCCCCGCCGCCCTGGCCCGGCAGCGAGCCATCCTTACCCAGCAGCACACGCTGGCCTTGGCCTTCCCGGTGGCCGAGCTGGTGATGATGGGCCGCTACCCGCACTTCCAGGGGTCACCTTCCGCCCTCGACCACTGGATTGTGGAGGCGGCCCTGAGTACGGTGGGCCTCTCGGAGCTGGCGGCCCGCTGCTACCCCACGCTTTCGGGCGGGGAGCAGCAGCGGGCCCAGCTGGCGCGAGTGCTGGCCCAGGTATGGGAGGCAACCAACGGCTTTTTACTGCTCGATGAGCCCCTCACCGGCCTCGACCTCCACCATCAGCACCACACCCTCGATATTGCCCGTGGCCTAGTGGCACGGGGATTCGGGGTGGTAGCCGTGCTCCACGACCTGAACCTAGCCGCCCAGTACGCCGACCGCCTGCTGCTACTACACCAGAGCCGGCCCGTGGCCTACGGGGCTCCGGATCAGGTATTGACCTGTGAGAACATTCACCACGCGTTTCAGCTGGAGGTACAGTTGCTGCCGCACCCTAGCCTCAGCTGTCCGCTCATTGTGCCCTGCCCGCGCGTAAGACACTAGGCTCATCTTTTCTTTCCACGTAGTTCATCTTCTTTTTCCCTCATGGAAATTCTCACCGATTCTCCTTCGCTGGCCACACGCTGGCTCACGTACCAACAGGAAAACCCGCAAAGCCGCATCCGCGACGCTGCCCGGACCTTGGGCACTAGTGAGGCCGCCTTGTTGGCCACGCGCTGCACCGGCCAGGCTGATTCTCCCGTCACGTTTCTGCGCGGCGACTTTCGGGAGTTGCTCAAACAGGTGCCCACGCTGGGCCGCGTAATGGCCCTCACCCGCAACGACAGCGTGGTACACGAGCGTAAGGGCCGGTACGAAAACGTCTCCTTCAACGGGCACGTGGGGCTGGTGCTGGGCGAGGACATTGACCTGCGCCTATTTATCAGCCACTGGCAGTTTGGGTTTGCCGTGGATGAAAACGGCCGCCGCAGCCTACAGTTTTTCGCGGCCGATGGCGAGGCCGTCCACAAAATCTACCTACTCGAAGAAAGCGACGCGGCGGCCTACGAGGTGCTGGTGGCGCAATTCCGCGCCGGCGAGCAGCCCAGTAGCCTGACCACACAGCCGGCCCCCGCTCCCGATCTGGAGGCCGACGATGCGGCCATCGACGTGGCAGGCTTCCGGACTGCCTGGCGCAGCTTGCAGGATACCCACGAGTTTTTTGGGCTGCTGCGTACGTTTGGGGTGAGTCGCACCCAGGCCCTGCGGCTGGGTCCGCCGGAGCTGCTGCGCCAGCTCGATGCAGCGGCCATTGACCGAGCATTGCGCGCCGCTTCTGAGCAGCAGTTGCCGGTTATGCTGTTCGTGGCCAGCCGGGGCTGCATCCAGATTCATACCGGCCTCACGGAGCGCATTGTACCCACCGGCCCCTGGCTTAACGTCCTCGACCCCGATTTTAACCTCCACCTCAAGCTCGGCGACGTGGCGCAGGCCTGGGCCGTGCAAAAGCCCACCGCCGACGGCATCGTTACCTCAATAGAGCTGTTTGATGCGGCCGGCCACAATCTGCTGCTGCTGTTCGGGAAGCGCAAGCCTGGCATTCCGGAGCAGGATTCCTGGCGCGAGTTGGTGGCGGCGTTGTAGCTGTACCCTGCCACGGTTGCATGCCAAAAGCCGGTTATCCTGCCCAATGTCAACTGTCACTTTTTTTGTGGAGAAACTGAACACGACCACCCTGCGCGTGAAACTCACGCAAAAAGGTGAGTAGGGTACCACTACTTATGCCTCCGTATTCTCGCGCTAAACGCCTCCCTGCTTCCCAACCACCGTTTACCAACAACCCCGTTCCGCTGGCACCAGCAGAACGGGGTTGTTGATTTTAGCGACTGGGTAATTGTGGCCGTTACAGTTTTCCTAGCCCGCCCAGCATAAACATGGCCGCGCAGGAGCCGAACCCAATCAGAAATACCAGCAGCGCACTCAGGAAATATGCTGCCGGGCCGCGCCGAAAATGCACGATGCCCAGCACTATATTCACCAGCGCCAGCCCCAGATACACCACTACAAACAGCACCACGGTAGTACCATCGGTGGGTTTGGCCAGCAGGCCCAGCAGTACGGCTGCGCCCAGCACGGCCAACAGATTGTTGCGCAGAATACGAGAGGCAGGTGTTGGCTCCGACATGGCAGGCAGTAGTTAGTGCATGTTTCCCAGTTTCAAATGCGTGGCACAGTCGCCGAAGCCAATCATAAACACCAGCAACGCCGCCAGCAGAAACCCGATACTGGTTTTGCCCCGGCCGCTGACCAGACAGCCCAGGAATAGTATACCGTTCACGAAAGCCATGGCGAAGAGCAGCACGAAAATCCCTTCGCCGCCGCCGGTGAGCAGCTGCCGCCCGATGTGCAATACCAATACCACGCCCAGGTTGATGAGCAGAATCCGGCCGATATGGTGTTTGGGTGCGGGAGTCGGTTCCATCTACAGTACTGGAATATCGCGCAGTACCTGCAGGCGGGCCAGTTTCTCCTCGTCGCGGTAGAGCATATTCATGGTTTCGAAGGGGATAATCTTGAGGTCCTTGCTTACGATGTGCACGCAGGACTTCTTGATGGCGCGCACGTCGAAATTCCAGGCATCCATAAACTGCAGAATGATGATACGGAACAGATTGTCGTAGCCCAGGTTGGGGGCCTGCACCTGCGGGAGGCAGCACAGCAGCTGGTTCATTTCGGGCAGCACGGTGTCCACGGTATTGGCGGTGCTGAACAGCTTGAGTAGGTGTTGGCGCAGGCGCGGGTCCCGCTCGTACACGATGGTGTTGCCGCCGCTCTGCAACAGGTCGGCGGGGTCGATGTAGCGGGTCAGCGGGAATACTTCGCCATCGAGCTTGAGGGCGTAGGCCATGGCCAGCGCGTCGGGGTTGCAGGGTACCGGCAGCAGGTCCTCGGCCGTGAATACCGGGCTCTGGTCGATGATGCCCTGGCGCACCTCGGTGAGGCTGAGCCGGTCGGTGGCGGGGTCGAAATGCTCTAGGCGCCCGGCGGCCTGGGTGGGCTGGAACGTGACGCCGCGCACGCACTTCTGCTTCAGGGCGAAATCGATGATTTCGCCCATTTCGTCGTCGTTGAGGCCCTTCTGCAGCGTGACGACCAGTGTGGTGCTGAGGTTGTACTTGTTGAGGTGCTCCAAGGCCTGCATCCGCACCTCGCGCAAATCCCGCCCGCGCAGACTCTCCAGCACCTCCTTCCGGAACGAGTCGAACTGCAGGTACACCTCGAAGGCCCCGGCGTAGGTAGCCAGCCGGGCCACAAATTCCTCGTCCTTGGCCAGGCGCACGCCGTTGGTGTTCACCATCAGGTGCTTGATGGGCTTGCGCTTGCACATATCCAGAATTTCCCAGAACTGCGGGTGCAACGTAGGCTCCCCGCCGGAAATCTGCACCACGTCGGGCTCCCCTTCGTTTTCCACCAGCACGTCTACCATCGCCTCCACCTCGGCCAGGGTGCGGTGCCGGCCGTGCAGGGGGCTGCTTTCGGCGTAGCAGGTGGGGCAGGTGAGGTTGCAGCGGTCCGTTATTTCGATGACGGTGAGGCAGCTGTGCTGCTCGTGGTCGGTGCAGAGGCCACAGTCGTAAGGGCAGCCGTAGTGAGTGGCGGTGTTGAAGCGGCGGGGCGTTTCGCTGGGCTTCACGTAGTTGCGGATGCTCTTGTAGTACTCAATGTCGGTGGCAATGAGCACGCGCTGCCGGCCGTGCTCGGGACAGCGCTTGAGCATGTACACGCCGCCATCTTCAAACACAATCTTGGCTTCCACCCGCCGCAGGCAATGCGGGCACAGGCTCAGGGTGAAGTCGTAGTAGGTATAGGGCCGTTCGGGCATGGTGAGGTTGTGATTTTTCTATCAACTTATCAGATTCCAGGAGGTAACTCGCTACTGAAATTGCACTTATTCTTCTGACTTTTCAGTTCATGAACAAAAGTGGAAAATCCCACCAGATGCTGATGAGCTTTTGCAGTATTTCCTCGCTTATCAATTAGAGTTAATAAACCTGACAAAGCACTGAAACGAACCTGTGCAACGTCTTCCCATTTGATTATCTGCTCTTTGCCCTTGAAATTCCTGGATATTACTTCTGATGAGTCAAATTGCAAACGGTGGTTCTTGTACCAAAGAAAACATGGCAGTGACAAACCCATCGTTAACAGGAAAAGAACACCAGTTGCTACAAATATTTCAGCTGTGTATTCTTCCGCTAATACTGGCATAAACAAAACAACTATACTCATTCCAATACCCAGAAGACCGATACATTGATATATTCTACTCATGTAAAGAGAATACCTTCCCTGCTCATAAGGCTCTACTCTTTTCCCACTGGCTTTATTCAAAAAATAAAGCATAATAAGAACTACTGCTGAAATTAGAAAGTAATGCATAATGCAAGTTACTGATTCACCGTATTGACGCTTGACTGGTATTTAACTTCTTCCCGTCCAAACAACCACGCATAATATCCCAACCCCGCCACGCAGGCCCATTGGATGGCGGTGAGGCCCCAGCCGGCCGGGGCGGGCGTGGGTTTGAGGAACTCCACCAGCAGCCGGAACAGCAGGTAACCTACCATAAAAAACCGGAACCGCCAGCCATCCGGCAGCGGCCCGCGCCGCTCCCGCAGCCAGAGCAACGCCCCCAGCAGCAGCAGCCACAGGATTTCGTAGAGGTTGGTGGGGTGGCGCGGCACGCCGTCGCCGAAGTTGATGGCCCAGGGCAGCATAGTAGCCGTGCCGAAGGTGCCATCTTCGAGACCCGAGAAGTGGCAGCCTAGCCGCCCGATGCCCATGCCCAGGATAACTGGGTACACCATTAAATCACCGCTGGACGTGGTGACGCCGAGGCGCTTTTTGGTCAGCTCCACCCCTACCAAACCGCCCAACAGGCCACCCACGATGGTTTTGTTGGTGAAGTAGTACAGCCAGCCCCCGGGCGGATTCGCCAGTAGGCCCGGGTGCTCCAGCAGACCCAGCAGCCGGGAGCCCAACAGCGCCCCGGCCGCGCAGCCCACGAATATCCAGAGGCGGTTTTCCTCTGAAATCGGGTCGAGGGTGCGGCGGCGCAGGTGCTGGTAGAGCCGGTAGCCGCCGGAATACGCCAGCACCTCCAGCAGCAGATGCACCGGCAGCACCAGCGGCCCCAAGGAAAGGTGAACGGGATAGGTCAAGTCGGTTGCCGGTTGTTGGCAGCAATTATACGAAGAACCCTATTCCATCCCAGTAGAACGATGTTCCAGACTTAGAATGTCATTCCGAACCCGGAACGTTATGCTGAGCGCAGGCGGAGCCGTAGTCGAAGCATCTCGCGTGCTGACAGTAGGAATACTATTGCAACATCAGCACGCGAGATGCTTCAACTACGCTCCGCATGACATTCCTTGTTGTACTGGCTATTTTTATCGCACAACCAAATCACCGCTCGTTATTCTCCGCTTCGGCCTTGCGGGTGAGGGTAGTGAGCCAGGATTTGGTTACCTCCGATTCGGCCTCGTAGCCGAAGCGCCGCTCGTTGCCGACCACGTCGGCGGGGCCGGGCAGGCTGCGGTTGGCCCAGCTGAGCAGGTTGGCGGTGGTGCCGGGCAGCAGGCCGTGAAAGAGGGAAAGCAGCTTGGCCGGCAACCCCAGAATCACCTCGGCGTCGCCGCGGCGGCAGGCGTTCCAGATTTCGCGGCCGGCCCGCTCCGCATCCATCGAAATGGCCGGCAGCGAATCGGCAATACTGAACCAGGCGTACTCCTTCTCGTGCTGGCCCTTGAGCGTGGCGTTGCGGGGGCTGCCGGTGCGCATCAGGCCGGGGCACACGGTGGTTACCTCAATGCCGTATTGCAGCAGCTCGGCCCGGAAGCCTTCCGAGAGGCCCACCAGCGCGAACTTGCCGGCGCTGTACGGCACTAAGTGCGGTACTGCCACCTTGCCGCCCACGGAGGCAATATTCACAATGCGGCCCTCGCCCCGGCGGCGCATGGCTGGCAGCACGGCCTGCATGGCATGCAGCGGAGCCCAGAAATGCACTTTCAGCGAATCCTCGTAATCCCGCACCTCCATGTGGTCGAGCGCCCCGACGCTGATGAGGCCGGCGTTGTTGATGAGCACCTCCACCGGCCCGAAACGCTGCTCTACTTCGGCCACCAATGTGCGCACCTCGGTGGGTTCCGACAGGTCGCGGGCCAGGGCCAGTACGTCGGCCCCACCGGCGGCCAGTTCCTGGCGGGCCCGCTCCAGCTCGTCGGCGTCGCGGGCGCAGATGGCGACGCGGGCACCCTCGGCTACCGCCTGCCGGGCCAGAATCAGGCCCAGTCCGCGCGAGCCGCCCGTGATGAGCACCACCCGGCCGCGCAGGTCGTAGTCGCCCCGGCGGTTGGCGTAGAGCGTGGCAGCGAACAGACCGATGGCGCTGGCAGCGGCCACCAGCAAAGAGTTGCGGGTATCAGGTTTCATAGGCGGGAGGGTTGGGGAGGTGGACAGCCGTTGTAAGCGAATCGAAAGGGAAAGGTTGCGCCGTGCATGCAGGTGCCCGAATATTTTTCCGCCCGAAATGGAATACCCCGGTCCGTTGCGGCGTTCTGGCAGTCCGGTTTGCAAAACTGGCATCATCTTTACTGCCTCAATTCCGAAGCGGCACTTCCCGTCGGCTTCGCTACTACCTACTTTCGGATTACATGAAAACTCATTTGCTGGCCGCTCTGCTGACCCTCACCACGGCCCCGGCCCTGTTGGCCCAGACCACGCCGGCCCGCTCCAAACCCCAGGCTAAACCTGTTACGACTACGGCCGCTGCCCGTCCTGCCCCAGTTCTCAACGAGCAGCAGGTAGAAGCCCGCGCCAACGCCCTTACCGACAACATGCAAAAGGCCCTGGGCCTGACACCACAGCAAGTGGAAAAAGTGCGTCAGATCAACCTGATCAGCGTACGAGGAGTGGAATCGGCCCGCCAGAAATACGCCCGCAACGTGCGCAAAATGGCCGGCGTGGTCGACGACATCGGCCAGGCGCGCCTCGCCATGCTCAAGGAAACCCTCTCCCCCGCCCAGTTTGATAAGTATCAGCGTAAGCGCGAGGAGAAGATGGGCGTCCCCAGTTCGCAAGGTGTACAAGGCAACCCCGTGCCCGGCCTGCCGGGCGGCGAGTAAAGTATTCATTGCGAGGACGAAGGAATGTAGTGTCAGTGCGAGGCATGTGACGCATCAAGCCAGTGTCCGAAGCAATCCGTCCTTGTCTGTATTCCAAGCTTCTAAAAGCAGAAAGCCCCTGGCATTGCGTATGTCAGGGGCTTTTTGTTTGCTAGGGCTTTTGCCTGCGTAAAGGACGGATTGACGCCGCTCTATTCGCGGAATGTCGTACCTCCTCGCAATGACAACCTCACTCGCTCACCATCTGCCAGCCCAGCTTCAGAATAAAGGCTGTGACGACTACCAGAAACAAGCCCCGCACGAAGCCGGTGCCGTGGCGCAGGGCCAGGTGCGCGCCCAGCGTGGAGCCCGCAATGTTGCTGACGGCCATCGGCAGGGCCACGGCCCACAGAATCTGACCGGTGTAGGCGAAGTAAGCCAGGGCCGCTAGGTTGGTGGCAATGTTCACCAGCTTGGCCGAGGCCGAGGACGTGATGAAGTCGAAGCCAAACAGCCCCACAAAGGCAAACAACAGAAACGAGCCCGTGCCCGGCCCGAAAAACCCGTCGTAGAACCCGATAACCATGCCCACCAGTGCGCCGTACAGCGGCTCCCGCCGCGGTGGTAGCTTGGGGGCGTGCAACGAGCCAAAATCCTTGCGCCAGAAGGTGTACACGGCAATTATCACCAGCAGACCCAGCACCAGTTTCGGCAGCAGCTCCTGGGGCAGCTGGCTTACCACCCGCGCCCCCAGAAACGAGAATACGCCCGCCACTACCGCCGCCGGCCCCACCGCCCGCCACTGAATGGGCACTTGCCCGGCGTAGCGCCGGAAGGCCGCCGCCGTTCCCAGCAGCGAGGATACTTTGCCAGTACCCAGAATGGTAGGTGTGGGCGTGCCTTTCAGCAGTAGCAGCATGGCGGGCAGCTGAATCAGGCCGCCGCCGCCCACAATGGCATCAATTAAACCGGCCAGAAAAGCCGCCCCACACAACAAACCCAGCGTCAAAGTCGAAATCATACGGCCGCGAAGATAGCGCCGTGACGCACCCGGCCCGGCAGTTCCGGGGCTTTTCTTTCTCTACCGGGTACGTCCTGCGGCCCGCCTCGTGCTTACTTGCCCGGGACGGCCCCGGAACGGTCGGCTACCGGAACGCCGGGAGCTTCCAGGGGCCGGGGCGGACCGAAAAACAGCTGGTAAAACCCCAGAATCCGGCGCTTCTCCAGCAGGAAGAACAGCCCCGTACACAGCACCGTGGTGGCCACAATCACGGCAAAGGTGATGGTCTGGATGGTGGCTCCGCCGGGCATTCCGCGCTGGGCCGGCAGTGTGGCCAGCACTGCGGCCCCCAGGCCC
The DNA here is from genome assembly GCF_000576555.1 of Hymenobacter swuensis DY53. Taxonomy (NCBI): domain Bacteria; kingdom Pseudomonadati; phylum Bacteroidota; class Cytophagia; order Cytophagales; family Hymenobacteraceae; genus Hymenobacter; species Hymenobacter swuensis. Next base: position 1,993,732 of record NZ_CP007145.1, on the reverse strand, counting down.
TTCGGAATCATGATGCTCATCAGGGCCATATCGAACTGCGGGGTGGTTTTGTCGGCGGCGGCCAGCACCACCGGGATGCGCACCACAAACAGCACCAGGGCCATACCTATGCCCAGCGCAATCAGCCCCGGATCATCGAGCACGATGGACAGGCCCACGTACACGAAGAAAAACGTGCGCAGCAGAAACACGATTTCGGCGAAGAAATCCTTCTCCACGGTGGTCAGCTCCACCGTTTGGTTGGGCAGTACCGGGCGTAGCCAGCCCCGGCGCAGCAGCGGCAGGTTGCCCAGCGTGATGCTGAAAAACAGTACCGCAATGGGGCCACTGAACTGCAGCAGTTCCACCACCCCGTACAGAATAAAGGCGAAGGCCGGCGTCGAAAACCGGGTTTTCAGTAGCGTGGGCACCTTGCTCAGCAGCATCAGCCACACGTAGCCGCCACCGGCCCCGGCCAGCAATGCCCCCACCAGCGCCACCAGCAGCTGACTAAACAAACCGGCCACGTTCAGGGTAGCGCCCGTGGAAAAGCTGATGAGCGCAATGGGAATGCCCAGCGTGTACACGTCGCTGAAGGCCGATTCCATGACCAGCGTGGTAGAAGTTTGGGGTAGAATGTGTACCTCCCGGGCCAGTGTGGTAACTACCGCCGACGAGGTGCCGCCCAGAATGGTGCCCAGAATCAGGGAGCTGAGAAAGTCCAGGTTGGTTAGCCACTGGGCCAGCGCCGACACCACCAGCGCCGTCACGATAAAGTTGAGGGTGGTAAGCGCCACCGTGCCGCGCAGGGCCGAGCGCAACTGGTTGAAGCGCACCTCCAGCCCGCTTTCAAACAGGATAAACACCAGCACCAGGTTGGTAAATACCCGCCCCGCCCGCCCGAAAGCGGCGGGGTCAATCAGGTGAAATACCGGCCCCAGCAGCATCCCCACCAGCAGCAGGCCCACCACATCGGGCACTTTGGTGCGCTGGAACAGCTGGGCCAGGTAATGCCCCAGAAAAATCAGAAAGCCAATAAGAATGATCAGTAAGGGAGTCGTCATGCGAGCAAAAAACCGGTGGCAGGTGCAGTGGCGCGGGTTTGCCCTGTACGGCAAAACCCGCCGCCCAACCCGGCGGCGGCCCAATATAGCGGCCAGGCCGGCCCCATCGGCAACAAATTATCCGGACAGTGGAACCAGAATACCTGGCCGACTTGTATACATGAACAAATGATCATACATTTGCATACCGTATGGCACCAACCTCCGCTCCCGTCGAAATGAACCTGTCCATCGAAAAGATGGAAAAGGTGGCCTTCATTCTTAAAACCACGGCCCACCCCACCCGCATTGCCATTGTGCAGCTGCTGGCGGCCCAGGAAAGCCTGTCGGTAAACGACATCAGCGAGCGGCTGAACATTGAGCAGAGCCTGGCCTCCCACCACCTCTCGGGCATGAAGCTGAAGGGCATCCTGAGCAGCTCCCGCGACGGCAAAAACGTGTTCTACTCCCTGAAAATGCGCGAAGTGGTGGATGTTATCCAGTGCATTGCCGCGTGTACATTCCTGTAGCGGACGCGGCTTTTTTTTACCGCAATATATGAACAATCATTCATAAATACATACGTTCAGCTTTTCATGTTACACGCCGCCGGATACGTTGCTGCCATTTTTATCGGGCTTTCGCTGGGCATTATGGGCGGGGGCGGCTCCATCCTCACGGTGCCCGTGCTGGTGTATCTGATGGGCGTGAGTCCGGTCCTGAGCACGGCCTACTCGCTGTTTGTGGTGGGCTCGACTTCGGTGGTGGGCGCTTCGGGCTACTTCCGCAAGGGGCTGGTGTCGCTGAAAACGGCACTGGTGTTTCTGGGACCGTCGTTGGCGGCGGTGTTTGCGGTGCGGCGGCTGGTAATGCCGGCCATTCCGGCGGAGCTGTTTGCGGTGGGCGGGCTAGTGGTTACCAAAGATTTGCTGGTGCTGGTGGCCTTTGCCGGGCTGATGGTGGTGGCCGCCGCGTCCATGATCCGGAGCCGGGGGCCGGAAGCGCCGCTGGCAACTGGTGGGCAACCGCCGTTCAACTACCCGCTGGTGCTGGGCATCGGGCTGGTGGTGGGCACGCTCACGGGCTTTGTGGGAGCAGGCGGCGGCTTCCTGATTATCCCGGCCCTGGTGCTGGGCGCGCGTCTGCCCATGAAGCTGGCCGTGGGCACGTCCCTGGTCATCATTGCCCTGAACTCACTGATTGGGTTCAGTGGCGACCTGAGCGCGGGCACGCCCATTGCCTGGCCGTTTCTGCTGGGGTTTCTGGCATTTGCGCTGGCGGGCATCGTGGCGGGCACCTACCTGGCCCGCTTCATCCCCGGCGAGAGGCTCCGGCCGGCTTTCGGGTGGTTTACGCTGGCCATGGGCACATTTATCCTGCTGCGGGAGCTGGTTTTCTAACGTTCTACGAGCCGGCTCCAACGGGCCAGTTATGCATTCATTTCTTTCTCTAGTTGCTTTTTGCCATGAAAATCGAGCAGTTTGAAGACAAGGGCCTGGCCCACTTTTCCTACGCCATCCTGAGCGAGTGCGCCCGCGAAATCGTGCTCATCGACCCGGCCCGCGACCCGCAGCCGTACTACGATTTTGCCCGGGCCCACGAGGCCCGCATCGTGACCGTTATCGAGACGCACCCGCATGCCGACTTCGTGAGCAGCCACCTGGAAATTGCCCAGACTACGGGGGCCGTTATCCGCGTCAGCCGGCTGCTGGGGGCCGATTATCCGCACCAAAGCTTTGATGAGGGCGACTCCTTCACCAGCGGCAAGCTCACTTTCCGGGCCCTGAACACGCCCGGCCACTCGCCCGATTCCATCAGCATCGTGCTCAGCCGCGCGGGACAGGACGTGGCCGTTTTCACCGGCGACACGCTGTTTATCGGCGACGTGGGCCGGCCCGACCTGCGCGAGAAGGCCGGCAACCTCATGGCCCAGCGCGAGGAGCTGGCCCGGCAGATGTACCACTCCCTGCGCGACAAGCTCCTGCCCCTGGCCGATGCCGTGCTGGTGTACCCGGCCCACGGCGCGGGCAGCCTCTGCGGCAAGGCCCTGAGCGGGGCCAGCAGCAGCAGCATCGGCGACGAGAAATTCGGCAACCCCATGCTGCGGGACATGAGCGAGGCAGACTTCGTGCGGGAGTTGCTCCAGGACCAGCCGTTTATCCCGAAGTATTTCGGCTACGACGTGGCCCTGAACAAAGCCGGTGCCCCGGCCTACGCCCCCGGCGTGCAGCAGGTGCAGCGTCTGGCAGCCGGAGCCGATTTGCAGCCCGGCGCGGTGCTGGTAGATGCCCGGCCCGAAGCGGAGTTCAAACAAGGCCACGCCGCAGGGGCGCTCAACATTCAGCAGGGCGGCAAATTCGAAACCTGGCTGGGCTCGATTGTGGGGCCCGAGGAGCAGTTTTACCTGATAGCCCCCGACGAGGCCACGCGGGAAGACCTGATCCGCAAAACCGCCAAAATCGGGTACGAAGCCCTGGCGCTGGGGGCGCTGGTGGGCACGCCGGATACGACGGCCACGCTGCCGCTGCTGGAGGTGACACAGTTCCGCCAGCACCCGGCGCAGTACACCATCGTGGATATCCGCTCGGCCACCGAGCACCGCGACGAGCCGCTATTTGCCGGTTCGCTCAACATTCCGCTGCCCGAATTGCGCGAGCGGGCCCCGGAAATTCCGGCTGGTAAGCCCGTAGTGATGCATTGCGCCGGCGGCTACCGCTCGGCGGCGGGCAGCAGCATTGTGGCCGCTGCCTTGCCCGAGGCCACCGTTTTCGATCTGGGCGAAGCGGTGAAGTCGTTTTTCTAATAAGCCCTCGTTTTTCCTTGCCTGATGTTTGATTTTCTGAAGCCCAAGCCCGCCGCGTACCAGAACCTGAGTCCTGAGCAGTTTGCGGTGGCCTTGCGCCAGCCCGAAGCACTGCTGCTGGATGTGCGGCGGCCCGAGGAGTTTGCCAGCGGCCACCTGCCCGGCGCCCTCAACGTGGAGGTTACCGCCCCCGATTTCGCCCAACGCGTGGCGGCCCTCGACCACAGCCGGCCGGTGTACGTGTACTGCCGCAGCGGGGCGCGCTCAGCTTCGGCCGCCCGGCAGCTCAGCGGGGCCGGCTTCCCAGCCGTGGCCCATCTGGTCGGCGGTGTCCTCGACTGGCCCGGACCGCTGGTGCGGTAGACCGGAGTAGCGACGCGACCCTTCGCGTCTCGGCGCGTGCTGATGTTGTTTACTGAGTGCGGTTCCGAGTCGTTCAACGGGTAGACGCGAAGTGTCGCGTCTCTACATTGTTCAGGCCGATTTTTCTCCTCCAATTTCCTTTCCAAGATGGATTCTTCCGCGGCCGATAAGGCGCACTGGGAAAAGATATACGCCCACAAACAGCCCCAGGAGCTGAGCTGGACGCAGCCGGTGCCGGCCACCTCCTTGCTGTTTATCGAAGCCTTCAACCTGCCCCGGGAAGCCCCGATTATTGACGTGGGCGGTGGCGACAGTCGGCTAGTTGATCATCTGCTGGCGGCCGGCTACCGTAACCTCACGGTGCTGGATATTTCCGGGGTGGCTTTGGCCCGGGCGCGGCAGCGGCTGGGCGCAGCGGCCCGGCATGTGCAGTGGGTGGAGGCCGATGTGCGCGCCTTTGTGCCGCCCACCCGCTATGCCCTCTGGCACGACCGGGCCGCGTTTCACTTCCTCACCACCGCCCCCGAAATAGCCCACTATCTGCACCTGGCCCGCACGGCCGTGGACCCCGGGGGCTACCTGACGCTGGGCACGTTCTCGCCGGCCGGCCCGACTAAGTGTAGCGGCCTGCCCATCCGCCAGTACAGCGAGGCCAGCCTCACGGCCGAGCTGCACACCGGGTTCCGGAAGCTGCGCTGCCTCACCGAGGACCACCAGACGCCCTTCCAGACCACCCAGAACTTCCTGTTCTGCTCCTTCCAGCGCCAGACTGCTCCGGCGGCCTGATCTTCTGTTTGCTTTGTTTCCCTGTTGATTATGCTTGATTTTCTTCGCCAGCCCTGGCCCTGGTACGTGGCCGGGCCGCTTATCGGCCTGACGGTGCCGGTTTTACTGTTGCTCGGCAACAAGGCCCTGGGCATCAGTAGCTCGCTGCGCCACATCTGCGCCGCCTGCGTGCCCGCCGGGCTGCCGTTTCTCACCTACAACTGGCGCAAGGAAGCCTGGAACCTGTGGTTTGTGCTGGGCATTGCGTTGGGCGGCCTGCTGGGTTACCGGGTGCTGGGCCACCCCGAGGTCATTGCCATTTCGGCCGCCACCGTGCGCGACCTGCGGGCCGAGCTGCACCTCACCGATTTTTCCGGCTTGCTGCCCCGGGAGCTGTTCGCCCTGGAAAACCTGAGCAGCTGGCGCGGCTGGGTATTTATGGTGCTGGGCGGCTTTCTGGTGGGCTTCGGCACGCGCTACGCCGGCGGCTGCACCTCGGGCCACGCCATTTCAGGCCTGTCCAACCTGCAATGGGTGTCGTTGGTGGCCGTCATCGGCTTTTTCGCGGGCGGCCTGCTCATGACCTGGGTCGTGTATCCGCTGTTGTTTTAATCCGGCCTGATTTCCATGAAAAACCTCAAATACCTGGTGATGGGCACGCTCTTCGGCGTTATCCTGACCAAAAGTGAAGTGGTGAGCTGGTTTCGGATTCAGGAAATGTTCCGGTTTCAGAGCTTCCACATGTACGGCGTTATCGGCTCGGCCATTATCGTCGGCATCCTGTCCATTCAACTCATCAAGCGCAACCGCCTGCGCACCATCAGCGGTGAGGAAATCCGGCTGGCCGACAAGCAATACAGCCACGGCACTTGGCTGGGCGGCCTGATTTTCGGGCTGGGCTGGGCCATTACGGGCGCCTGCCCGGGCCCTTTGTTTGCGCAGCTGGGCAGCGGCGCACCCGCCGCCGCCGTCATGATTCTGGCGGCCCTGGCCGGCACCTGGACCTACAGCGCCCTGCGCGACAAGCTGCCGATGTAGTCTAGGTGGTTGCTGCCGCGTATTTTGCCCCTCTTTTTCCCGTCTGCCATGCTCGGCCCCGATCCTACTGTACTGCACCCGTTACCGCACCACCGCAAACTGGTGTTCCTGAAAAACCTGGTCACCCGCCCCACTATTCTCGTGGGCGACTACACCTACTACGACGACTTGGATGACCCCGCCAATTTCGAGCGAAACGTGCTGTATCACTTCGACTTCATCGGGGACCGGCTCATCATCGGTAACTTCTGCGCCCTGGCTTCCGGTGTGAAGTTCATTATGAACGGCGGCAACCATGAAACCACGCCCGTTTCCACGTATCCGTTTGCTATTTTCGGCGGTGGCTGGGAAGCGGCTATGCAGGGACAGTCAGTGACGGAGAAATACCCTTCGAAAGGCGACACGGTAGTGGGCAATGACGTCTGGATCGGCCATGAAGCCACCATCATGCCCGGCGTACATATTGGTAATGGGGCCGTGGTGGCGACCAAGGCCGTGGTAACGAGAAACGTGCCGGCCTACGCCATTGTGGCTGGTAATCCGGCCCGGCTAGTGCGTTTCCGCTTTGATGAGGACACCATTGCCCGCCTGGAAAAGCTGGCCTGGTGGCACTGGTCCGCCGAGAAAATCACGCACCATCTGGGCCTGCTCATGGCCGCCGATGTAGCGGCGCTGGAACAAGCCGAATAAGTGCAGCTCGGAAATGTCAGCCGGTTAAGCGTTATCCAAGAGCGTACGCTTCACGGAAGCATGACGCGCCAGAGTTTCCAGCCTCGGTCTGAAGCCGACACAGTAAACTTATCGGCTTAACCGGCTGTTACGCCCTCTATGAATTCCACTGACCATACTTCCCCGGCTATACAACTCAGCGTGCTCGACCAGTCGCCGGTGCCGCTGGGGCGCACTCCGCGCGAGGCTTTGCAGCACACCGTAGAGCTGGCCCGCCTCTCCGACCGGCTGGGCTTCACCCGCTTCTGGGTTTCGGAACACCACAATACACGCACGTTGGCCGGTTCCTCGCCGGAGGTGCTGCTGGCCCGCCTCGGTGCCGAAACCCAGCGCATCCGGCTGGGTTCGGGCGGCGTGATGCTGCCCCACTACGCTCCGCTGAAGGTGGCCGAGAACTTCCGCCTGCTCGAAGCCCTCTACCCCGGCCGCATTGATTTGGGCATCGGGCGCGCCCCGGGCACCGACCGGATTACGGCCCACGCTCTCAACCCCCACAACCAGTTCCGCGACGAAGACTTTGCCGAGCAGCTGATGGACCTGCGGGCGTTTCTACGGGATGAGGTGGTGGAGGATACCATTCATGCCCGCGTGAAGGCGGCGCCCTTCGTGGACACCGTGCCGGAACTATGGCTGCTCAGCTCCAGCGGGCAAAGCGGGCTGTTTGCGGCCCACGTGGGGGCGGCCTTCAGCTTCGCACACTTCATCAACCCCAACGGCGGCCCCCGTATGGTGCAGACCTACCGGGAGCGGTTCCGGCCCTCGCCCGAGTTGGCGGCCCCGCAGGCCAACGTGGCCACCTTCGTAGCCTGCGCCGACACGGCCGGCCACGCCCAGGCTTTGGCAGATAACTTGGCGTTGCAGATGCTGAAGCTGGAAACCGGCCAGTTTACCCCCATTGAAGCCGTGGAAACAGTGAACGTGCGCCACCTCTCCGCCGATTTGCAGGCCCGCCTGGCCTACCACCACACCCGCATCGTGAGCGGCACTCCGGATAAGGTAAAAGCCGAACTGGAAGCCCTGGCCGCGTCCTACGGCGTGGAGGAAGTGGTAGCCGTCACCATCACCCATGACTACGACGACCGGCTCCGTTCCTATGAATTGCTGGCCGATACCTTTGCCTTGCAAACCCGCCCAGCATTGCAGCCGGCGCTGGCTATTTAACCTACTTCTATCGTAGAAAATCCACTCAAGCCCGGCATAGTGTCGGGCTTGAGTCGTTATACAGCAGGGTATTTCCTCAAAATAACTTTCACAATCTTCTATTATTCAACTAAATGAGTTCATATATAGATTTTTTCTAAGGAACTGTTTTGAATCTATCTAAATAGACCTGAGCTTTGCATTGTTTTAAATCAGTCTAAACAAGGCTCCGCTCTGATGTCCCGTTCACTACCCCTCCTTCTGCTCCTTTCCCTGACTGCTGCTGCTCCTGTTGTGGCTACAACTGCAGCCCCTGCATCCGACCGCCACAACGGCGACGATGATACCGCACAGCGGGGCCGGCTAACTGGCCGGGTACTGGATGAAAAAGGGGAGCCGGTGGAAGGAGTGATGGTGGCACTGAAAGGCACTTCGTTCGGCACTACCACGGGTTCCGATGGGCAGTTTCGCCTCTCGGCTCCGGCCGGTTCGTATCAACTGGTAGTGAGCAGCCTGGGTTTTGCTACGCAGGAAGTAACCGCTACCGTTGTGGCGGGCGAAACTATCACGGTGCCGGCCTTTGCGGTTATTCGGAGCCAGCAGCAGCTCAATGAAGTAACCGTAACCGGCAACCGCAGCCTCAACGAGCGGCCGGTGGCCATCGGCAAGCTGCCCATTGCCCCGCTGGATCTGCCTCAGAGCACCTTCACCGTGGAGCGCCAGACGCTGGAGCAGCAGCAGGTACTGCGCGTGAGCGACGTGCTGGCCAACGTGAGCGGCGTGTACGTGAGCGGCAATACGGGCGGCTATCAGGAAGAAATTTCGGGCCGGGGCTTTGCGTTCGGAAGCAGCAACACCTTCAAGAACGGGGTGCGTTACAACAACAGCATTCTGCCCGAAACCAGCTCATTAGAGCGGTTTGAGGTGCTAAAGGGCAGCAATGCCATCCTCTACGGCAACGTGGCGGCTGGCGGCGTCCTGAACCTAGTGACCAAAAAGCCCCGCTTCGAGCAGGGCGGTTCGGTGGGGCTGCGCGTGGGCAGCTATGATTTCTACAAGCCTACGCTGGACTTGTACGGGGCCGTGAACGGCAGTGAGCATGTGGCCTTCCGGGTGAACACCACCTACGAAAACAGCCGCAGCTTCCGCAGCGAGGTAAAGGGCGAGCGGTTTTACGTGAACCCATCTTTGCTCTTTAAAATCGGCAGCAAGACCGATTTCCTGCTGGAAGGCGACTACCTGAAGGACAACCGCACGCCCGATTTCGGCATCGGGGCCATTAATTACCGCATTCCGGATGTGCCGCGCAGCCGCTTTCTGAACACCAGCTGGGCCAACATCGGCACGGAGCAGAAATCGGCCACTGCCACCCTCACCCACCACCTCAACGACACCTGGCAGGTGCGCGGCGTGGCAGCTTACCAGGGCTTCAGTAACAACCTACGCTCGGCCTCCCGCCCCAGCAACGTGCGTGACTCGGTGGACGTGTTCAGCGGCGTGGATAAGAACGGTAAACCCATCAAAATCCTGACCGGCAGCCCGGCACTCTACGGCAACCAGGTGCGCAGCCTACAGGCCAGCAATACCGACGAGGACTATTTCCTGGGCCAACTGGACGTGACGGGCAAGGTGCGCACCGGCTTCCTAAAACACACCGTGCTGGTAGGTATGGACGCCGACAAGTACAACACGCTGGCCATTGCCTACAACGCCATCGGCCGTTACGACTCCATCAACGTCTTTAACGCGGAGCGTTACGCTGAGAACAGCGCCGTACCCAACTTCACGCGCAACACCCGCACCTATTCGCCCATCCGGCGCGTGGGGGCCTACGTGCAGGACCTCATCGAAATTACCGAGAAGCTGAAGCTGCTGGCCGGCGTGCGGTACAGCTACCAGGAAACCGGCAGTATCGTGCACACTTACAAGGATAGTAAGACAGATGAGCGCCCCAAACGTTACGATGACGCCTTCTCGCCCCGGCTGGGCCTGGTGTATCAGCCGCTGAAAACCCTGTCGGTTTTTGCTTCCTACGCCAACTCCTTCAACACCAACGGCGGCATGGATAACACCGGCGCGGCCCTGCCGCCGTCCATCATCGACCAGTACGAAGTGGGCGTGAAGAACGAGTTATTCAACGGGTTGCTGTCGGCTAACGTGACGGCCTACCGCATTGTGAACAGCAACCTGGCCCAGACAATTCTGGTGGGTACGCCCAACTACAACATCAACATCCCCACGGCTCAGGAGTTGGCCGGGGAGGTAACCAGCAAGGGCGTGGAACTGGACGTGCAGAGCAAGCCCGTGCAGGGCTGGTCGGTGATTGGCGGGTACAGCTACAACCGCACCGCCTACACCGAGAGCAACATCTACACCATCGGTAGCCTGCTGCGCTACAACCCCAACCACACGGCCAACGCCAGCGTGTTCTACACCTTCGAGAACGGTTTGCTTCAGGGTCTGAACCTGGGCCTGACTACGTTGTACATCGGGGAACGGCAGGCCGGCCGCAGCACCCGAGGCAACGTGCAGGGCGACAACTTTCGCCTGATTCCGCTGCCTTCCTACACCCAGCTCGATGCCTCCGTGGGCTACACCTACGACCGGCTGAGCCTGCGCCTGAAGCTCTCGAACGTGCTCAACAAGCTCAGCTACAACGTGCACGATGACAACAGCGTGAACCCCATTGCCCCCCGCCTGTTCGCGGCCACCGTGGGCTACCGGCTGTAAGGGAGAGAGTGAGTAAGTGAGTGAGATAGTACATTGGTGAGCAAGAAACCCCGGAAGCTGCTGGCTGCAACCAGTTGTTCCCGGGGTTTCCAACCAATTTTTCGACCTGTGTTTTTCTGAGTTATGAAAGTCTTTTTCCGCAATATTCACCTATACCTCAGCCTGGTTTCGGGGCTGATTATTGCCGTGGTGTGCCTGACTGGGGGCGTGCTGGTTTTTGAGAAAGAGCTGGAGCAGGCCTGGCACCCCGAGCGGTACTTCGTGCAGCCCACCACGGCCGCATTGCCCCTAGCTCGCCTGCAGCAAGCCGTAACAGCCTACAAAGCCGACGCCAAAATCACGGGCGTGAAAGTGTATGCCGACCCGGCCCGCACCGTGGAGTTCAGCTTGGCCGGCGCGCCCGGTGGCCCTGGCAGCGAGAAAGGAGGCAAGCCCGGCGAGGCCCGCACAGAGACGCGCCCCGAAGGCCCGCGCAGCGAGAACCGGGGCGAAAAAGGCCCCGAAGGTAAAGGTGGTAAGGGCGAGAAAGGCGGTAAGGGTGGCGGCGAAGGAGGCCGCGGCCCAACTGTTTTCGTGAACCCCTACACGGCCGCCGTCATCGGAGAGCTGAACTATCGTGAAACCGTGTTTTTCACTATGATGGCGTTGCACCGGGGCATGGTGGGTGGTGCCATCGGTAAACTTATCGTGGGCGTGAGCACCGTCATGTTTCTGTTCATCATTGGGACGGGTATTGTGCTATGGTGGCCGGCCACGCGCAAAGCCGTGAAGCAGCGGCTGCAAGTGAAATGGAGCGGTGGCTGGAAGCGCCTCAACCACGATTTGCACATCGTGCTGGGGTTTTACTCAGCCCTGTTCCTGTTCGTGTTTGCCTTCACGGGGCTGGCGTGGTCGTTTGAGTGGTTCAATAAGGGCATCTTCACCCTGACTAACTCGCCTATGGAGCGCCCCGAGCCGCCAGTTTCGGCCGCCCCGGTTGCCGCGGCTCCGGAGGTTGCTGCCGCTCCGGGCGCGCCCCAGGGCCTGACCGCCGATGCGGCCCTGACTCGCGCCCGGCAGTTGGCCCCCACGGCCGTGTACTACGCCCTACAGCTTCCCAAAGAGCCTACTGCCAGCATTCGGGTAGCTACCCTGCGCCCCAATGCCACCTACGAAAATGCCACCGACGAAGTGTACCTCGACCAGTACAGCGGCCAGGTATTGCGCACTCAAACCTACGAGCAGCGCAACCTAGGCCAGCGCGTGCGGGGCCTGTTCAAGCCGGTACATACCGGGGCCATTTTCGGCTGGCCGTCCAAAATTATCAGCTTGGTGGTGTGTCTGCTGGGCTTTACCTTTCCCATTACTGGCATCATCATGTGGCTAAACCGGCTCAAAAAGGGCCGCAAACAGAAACGGCGCGTGGCGGTGGCCTAACCCCGTGCGGTGTTTAACCTTCCGGCTGCCGCTGCCGTACGTTTCTCGGGCGTCGGGCTACTTGTTAGCCCGACGCTTTTATTTTGTCCCGATATGATCCAGCCTGCTTCTCCTCCCGCTCCCCTGCCCCCCACCGAAAACCGTTTACTGGCCCTGTTGCGCCGCGCCGGCCTGCTTGATTGGTTTCTGCTGGGTCTGGTGGGGGCAGTAGCTTTGGCGTACCTGATTCCGGATTTCGGCAGCAAAAGCAGCCCGATTCCCTGGAAAGCCATTACCACGGCCGGCGTGGCCCTGATTTTTTTCTTTTACGGCCTGCGCTTGAGCCTCGATAAATTGCAGGCCGGTCTGCGCAATTGGCGGCTGCACGTAGTGGTGCAGTTGATTACGTTCGTGGCGTTTCCGGTGCTGGCTTTACTGTTCCGGCCGTTGTTTGAGGGACAGAAAGGTGTGCAGCTCTGGCAGAGTATCTTCTTTCTGTGTACGCTGCCCAGCACGGTCTCCACGTCGGTGGTGATGGTGAGCATTGCCCGGGGCAACCTGCCGGCGGCCATCTTCAACGCCAGCATCAGCAGCCTGCTGGGTATCCTGCTTACTCCGCTCTGGACTAGCCTGTTCCTACACACTTCCGCCGATGGCGGCCACCTCTGGGGCTTAGCCCTGAGCCTGACCTGGCAAGTAATTCTGCCGGTGGTGGCGGGCGTACTACTCAACCAGCGCTTCGGGGCGTTTGCCGAGCGCCACAAGGGCCGCCTGCGCATCTCCGACCAAATAGTGATTCTGCTGATTGTGTTTACCGCCTTCTGTGAGTCGTTTGCCGAGGGCATTTTCCGCAGCTATGCCCCCGCCGATGTAGCCCTGTTGGGTCTGGGGATGGTGGGCCTGTACTTGGCTATTTTCGGGGTGGTGTGGGGCCTGAGCCGACTACTGGGCTTCTCCCGCGAAGACCGGATTACAGCTTTGTTCTGCGGCTCCAAGAAGTCGTTAGTACATGGTAGCGTGATGGCCAGTCTGCTGTTCCCGGGTATGGCCGGTACGGGGCTGCTGCTGCTACCGCTCATGCTCTATCATGCCCTACAGATCATTCTGGCCAGTATGATGGCCCAGCACCTGGGCCGCCAGCCCCAGGCCCAAGACGTTGCAAATTTCGTTTCGACCACCCGGCTGAAATAGGGATATTCCGGTAAGGGGAGGCTATATTTGACTTTGGTTCCTACCCACCGGCCACATTTCCCGCCATGAAAAAACTTCTTCTCGTTTTTGCGCTATTTCTGGCTGCCTCTACCTGCCTGCTGGCCCAGACGGCCACGCAAAGAGTGTATGCAGCCGTGATGAAAAACCAGCCGGCCGACGTGGAGAAGCTACTGGCCGCCGGGGCTGATGCCAATGCCCCCGTGGAAATGATGCCGGGTTTCCCCACCACGTTTCTGGTCATTGCGGCCGGCAACGGACATCTGGAAGTGGTGCAAGCTCTCCTCAAAAACAAAGCCCAGGTAGATAAACCAGATTCCTTCGGTGTGACGCCACTTATGGCCGCTGCTGCTCAAGGTAGTCTAGAGGTGACGCAGTTTCTGCTCAGCAGCGGGGCCAACCCCAAAGCCAAGGATAAGGAAGGCAAGGACGTGCTGGCAACGGCCAAAGAAGGTGGCAGTGCCGAGGTAGTAAAATACATCCAGAGTAAGCTAAAATAGGTCCTCCTCTACTCACAAAACGCCAACGGCCGGGCATGTTGCCCGGCCGTTGGCGTTTTGCATTTTATCAGTAGTCACTCCACAAACTGATTCTAGCCCGGCGGCGACAGTTTACTTGACAATCATAACAACCTCCGCTAAAAGTGACCGGATTGTGCCTCGGTTAGCTGCTGGGTAACTAGGGCAACTGTACCACAAGCTCAACCTTAACAGAATTAAACCTATATATAATTGCCAAAAATTTAGAAAAACTGGAACTATATATAGGTCTATCAGGCTTTGTGGCGGAAAACAACCTTTACCCACTACATGCTTGATTTACACCTTACTACTGCAGGCTTCTTCGAAATATCCGGCTCTGTGGAGCCGCATCAGACTGGCACTACTTACGTGCGGCCCCGAGCGGCTGAGGTGGTGCGGGTATTTGTACCGGCCGGAGCCGCCGAAGTGGAAGTGTACGCCGGCCCGCTACGGACGGGACGGCTAGTGTTTCGGGGGCCGGTGGAGCAGGCGCTTACTCTTCCGTGGCTGAGCCCGCAACCCAACTAGCCGTCACGGTCTCAGGCTCGCGGTGGCGCAGCAGGCGCACAATCAGGCCCGTCCAGCCGGTTTGGTGGCTGGCACCCAGGCCCCGGCCATTGTCGCCGTGGAAGTATTCGTGGAAGAGCAAGTAGTCCTTGAAGTGCGGGTCCGTCTGCATCAGTTCATCGTCGGCGAAGGCGGGGCGGCGGCCGTTTTCATCTTGGAGAAACAGCTTGGTGAGGCGGCCCGACAACGCATCGGCAATTTCCTGAAGCGTGTGCTGCCGGCCCGAGCCCGTGGGATATTCCACTTGGAATGCATCACCGTAGTAAGCGTGGAAGCGTTGCAGCGACTCGATGATAAGGTAGTTGATGGGAAACCAGATGGGGCCGCGCCAGTTGCTGTTGCCCCCGAACATACTGCTTTCGGCCTCGCCCGGCACGTACTGCACCGTGAAGTCGGTTTCCGGGGTACTGTACACGTAAGGGGTTTCCAGGTGGTAGCGCGACATGGCCCGGATGCCGAAATCGGATAGAAACTCCTGTTCATCGAGCATGCGCCGGAGCAGGTTGCGCAGGCGGCTGCGGCGCAGCAGACTCAGCAGGTGGCGGGCCCCTTTGCCCTGCTCGTGCCAACGCGCTACCAGCTGGGCCAGGTGCGGTCGGTTCTCAATCAGCCAGCGGGCCCGCTCCGTAAATTCGGGCAGGGAGCTGAGCAGCTCGTCGTCGATGACTTCCACGGCAAACAGCGGGATCAGGCCCACGATGGAGCGCACGCGCAGCTTGGTGCGGGCGTCGTCGGGGGTGTGCAGCACATCGTAGTAGAACTGGTCTTCCTCGTCCCAGAGGTTGAACTGCCCGTCGCCGCCGCGCGTCATGGCGTCGGCAATGTAAAGGAAGTGCTCGAAGAATTTGCCGGCAATTTCCTGATATACGGGGTTGGTGCGGGCCAGCTCCATGGCCATGCGCATCATGTTCAGAGCGAACATAGCCATCCAGCTTGTGCCGTCGCTCTGCTCGATGTAACCGCCGGTGGGCAGCGGCGCGCTCCTATCAAACACGCCGATGTTATCCAGCCCCAGAAAGCCACCCTCGAAGATGTTCCGCTCGCTTTTGTCTTTCCGATTCACCCACCAGGTGAAGTTCAGCGTCAGCTTATGAAAAACCGCTTCCAGAAAGGCTGTGTCGCCTTCACCATCATGGAGCTTTTTGTCCATCTGATACACCCGCCACGTAGCCCAGGCATGCACCGGCGGGTTCACGTCGTTCAGGTTCCACTCGTACGCCGGCAGTTGCCCGCTCGGGTGCAGGTACCAGTCGCGGCACAGCAGCCGAAGCTGGTTCTTGGCAAAGTCGGCGTCCACCATGGCCAGCGGGATACAGTGAAACGCCAGGTCCCAGGCCGCATACCACGGGTACTCCCACTTGTCCGGCATTGAGATGATGTCCTGGTTGTGCAGGTGCCGCCAGTTGCTGTTGCGGCCTTTGCGGCGGCGGGCAGGCAGGCGAGGCAGGGCCGGGTCGCCATCCAGCCACTGCGTGACATCGTAATAATAGAACTGCTTGCTCCAGAGCATGCCGGCGAAGGCCTGCCGCTGAATATTGCGGGCATCGGCATTATCGGCTACCTCCTGCTGCATGCAGCTATAGAAGTCGTCGGCCTCGCGCAGCCGCTCGGCCACAATCGTATCGAAATCGGCAAACGGCGCGGCCAGTTCCTGAGGGCTCAGCCGGAACCGTACCACCCGCGCCTCTCCCGGCCCGATTTCTAGGCTGTGATGGGCGGCCATCTTGGTGCCTTGGCGGTTAGGGTTCACGGCTGTGTAGTCGCCTCCTACCAGATAATCGTTGATGCCATCCTTGAAATAGCGGCCGTTTTTGGCTGTGCCCGACGGGCCACCGGTGCGGTGGAAATTGGTGTCGTTGTCGCAGAACAGCAGCGCGGCTGGCTGATCCGAGTAGACGTGGTAGCGGCCCAGAGCCGGGTGCTCGGCCTGCGCGGTAGCCGGGCCGGTAGCCCGCAGCAACGGCACCGCCGACTTGTTCTCGTAGCCCCAGGCCCAGGTATTGCGGAACCAAAGCTGGGGAAGCACGTGCAGCGGGGCCGCCTCGGGGCCCCGGTTATGCACCGTTATCTGGAGCAGAATGTCCTCGGAGCCTGCTTTGGCGTACTCAATGAACACGTCGAAGTAGCGGTTCTCGGCGAAGATACCGGTATCCAGCAGTTCAAACTCGGGGTCCTGACGGGTGCGCCGGGCATTCTCCTGACGCAACTCCTCGTACGGAAACTCCCGCTGCGGATACTTATACAGCATCTTCATATAGGAGTGCGACGGGGTGCTATCGAGGTAGTAATACTGCTCCTTTACGTCCTCGCCGTGGTTGCCCTCGCCGTTGGTGAGGCCAAACAGCCGCTCCTTCAGCAACTCATCTTGCCCGTTCCAGAGGCCCACGGCCAAGCACAGGTGCTGCTGATCGTCGGAGAGGCCGCCCAAGCCCTCCTCGCCCCAGCGGTAGGCCACGCTGCGGGCCATGTCGTGGGTGAGGTAGTTCCAGGCATTGCCGTCGGGGCTGTAATCCTCGCGCACCGTGCCCCACTGCCGTTCGGTGAGGTAGGGGCCAAATTTCTTCCAGAGAGCCGCACCATTCTGGTGTTGGGCTAAGCGTGCCTGTTCCTGCGTCATACCATTGGGGGTAATACTCCCAGCGCAAAGGTACGCGCTTCGGCGCGCAGAGTTGGGTCGGCCGGTTGTGGGTTTGCCTGCATGCAGCGTATTTCACTCGAAAACCAGTCAAATCCCAACCATACGAACCTGCTACTTTCGCGAATCATCCCTTGTATCCGGCGACTTTTCGCTGGGCAGCGGCTACCTTTATATAGCCCTATGTATTCTTTCGCAGAGCAGATTATCCGGCAAGCTTTCTTTTTATCAGTCTGGGGCATAGAACGATTCCACGATATGGCGCCTTATCACCGCAAGGTGGCGGCACTAGGCCAACTACCCGCCGGAACCGTGGGCAAGGAACTAGCCGATTGCCTGCTGGCCCGGCAGCTTACGCTGATTCCGGGCTTCGAAAGCCACGATTTAAAGCACGTAGTGCTGAATTATGAATTGGAGCCGCTAGGGGAAATCCGACTACAGGCCTTTATGCTGGGTAATGGCAACTGGACGCTGCCCAGCCTTATCATCTTCTTATTCGGTTTACTACTGTTGCCTTGTCACTGGCGCACGTTTCGGCAGGATTTTCGGTCGGGCCGGCACTGCGTTTCCCTTGCCACCCTGGAAATTTCCCACTGCCAAGGGGAACCATTAACCGAGTTCCGAGTCCGTCTTTCCAGCCGCTACACCGAAATTACGCCCACCATGAAACCAACTAGTCTTCACCGCCGCATCAGCTACTTGGGCAGTTACAGCCTTATGCTTGTGGGCGTGGCTGCCATGCTATTCTGCCTGCCCTTTCTCTGGTCCGCCAACGCGGCTGATCTGATTGGAGCCGGTTTTCCGTTCGTGGCAGGTGCTATTCTGGTGGTAGGGGGCCTGATTAGCCTGTCATTGCACACCACGCCTCAAACTGACAGAACTCAGGCCTAATGATGAAAAAAGCCCCAAAACGCTGGCTCATCAGCCGAATGAAGACGTCCGGCAGCAAACGGCGCTACGTAGTTAGTGGCGACTACTCCAACCACCGTCACGAGAAACGACCTTTTTCTTTCGAGGAGCTACCCCAAAAAGAGCCGTTCCAGCGCCCATCCCAATTCTACAATGGCAAAATCAACTACGACTTACTCCGACGCTTTCTGCGCGGACAGGTAGGCCAGCACTGGAACGTAGTCCAATCAGAAATTCTCGCTCGGATTCCCACGCGTCTGTTGCGCTACCGGGAAATGATTCACTGGTACGTGGCCGATCAGGTAGAATTTCTCGACGGAAAAATCTGGAATAAGCGCACGCAGCGGTGCATCAGTTCGGAACGGCTGAGACAATCCATAACTGAAGAATCAACCGAGTTTTACGTGCATCCGGAGAATGGCCTTTTGATGCGTTCAAGACCCTGAATGCCCATGCGGGCTATTTGGCGGCTTCAATTTCGGCTACGGCGGCCGTGACCATCTGAGCTACCAGGGCGGCATTGGGGCGGGTGGCTTGCTGCTGCTCAATCTGGCGGAGCAGGCCAATGAGGCGGGAGGCATCGAGGTAGGGCTTGTAGCGCACGGTCAGGTCCTTAATACGGGTGATGCCTTCGGTGAGGGCCATGGCATCGTCGGTGCGGCCCATCATGCTGCCGACGCTGCCTAGCAGACTGAAGCGGGTGGGTGGGTCAGCAGCGTCGTATTTGGTGCGCATCAGGGGCCATTGAGCAGGGCTGCCGGCCTGGCCGTATACCTGCACCAACGCCACGGTGAGGGAGCCTTTGTTGTCGGCCTCGAAGGTGGCGGCGCGGGCCAACGCCTGCTCCGGCCGCAACCCCAGCAGCCCCAGCAGCGCCGCGCCCTGCACCCGGTACGAGGGATTGGCCAGGGCATTTGTGAATAGTGGCAGATACTGCTTGTCCTTTAGGGAGCCCAAAGCCGTGAGGGCGGCAGCCCGCACCTGTACCGAGGCGTCGGTGGCGGCCAGCCGGGCCAGGGCCGGCGCGGCGGCTTTGCGCTGGGCGACAATCTGCAGGTCGAAGGCTTCGATGGCGAACTGGCGCAGTACCGGCGACTTATCGGTGAGGCCAGCCGTCAGCAGCTGGCGGGCCAGCGCGTCGGCGGGCTGGGCTTTGAGTTGGGTCTGGGCAGCGGCCAGGGCTTCGCGCCGGTCGAGGTAACGCGAGGCGAGGCGGAGCTGGGCGGCGTATTCGGTGAGGGACTTGTTATCGGTTTTCTGCCAGAGCAGCACCTTATCGGCGTCCACGTTCACCAACTCGGGCCGGCTGGCAGCCGGGAAGTGGAAGGTTTCGGTGACTTGGCGCACGGTAATCTGGTGGCGCTGGGGCCGGCCGTTCAGGTACACATCCACCGCCATTGGCAATTGGTAGATGGGGCCGGGTTGGGTTTGCTTGATGGTTACGGTTTGCTCCCGTCGGGCGGCGTCATAGGCGTAGTCTATGCTGACCACGGGGTGGCCGGGGCGGTAGTACCACTGGTTGAAAAACCAGTTCAGATCCTGGCCCGAAGCCTGCTCCAGGGTCAGCCGCAGTTGGTGCGGCTCGCCGGTCCCGAAGGCATTCTGCGTCAGGTAAGTTTTCAGGCCACTGAAGAAAACCGCCTCGCCCAGGTAGGTGCGCAGCATGTTCAGGATGCTGCCACCCTTCTGGTAGCTTACGGCATCGAACAGGTCCTCCTTGTCGGCATACTGGTAGCGGGCCAGCAGCCGGGAGTGGTTGGCGGGGTTACCGAGGTAGTTTTGCCGACTGCGGTAGGCTTGGGCCGCGCCAGCATCGGGGCCATACTCATGCTCGGCCCAGAGCACCTCCGAGAAATTGGAGAAGCTCTCGTTTACGGTCAGGTTGCTCCAGCTTTCGGCCGTCACGTAGTCGCCGAACCAGTGGTGAAACAGTTCGTGCGCAATTTCCCGCTCCACCAGCGTGTAGTCCCAGTCGGCCACTTCGCGGGCCGAGCCCTGGGCGTGGGGCCCGAACAGGGAGGCAGACGTGTTTTCCATGGCCCCGGCCACGTAGTCGCGTACCACCACCTGGGCGTACTTTTTCCACGGGTACGCCACCCCGAGCCGCTCCGAAAAGAACTCTAGCATGCGCGGCGTCTTGCCGAAAACAGCGCGGGCCTGCCCGGCGTACTGCGGCTCCAGGTAGTAGCTGACTTCCTTGCCGCGCCAGGTGTCGGTAGTTTTGCGGAAGTCACCGACGGCCAGCATGAACAGGTAGGGCGCGTGCGGCTGGTCCATCTTCCAGGTGTCGCGGCGCAGGCCAAGGCCAGCGGGCGTCTGGCTGACGAGGGCGCCGTTGCTGAGCGTGACGTACTTGCTGGGCACCGTCAGGCTGATTTCGGAAGTGGATTTCTGGTTGGGCTTGTCGATGGTGGGAAACCAAGCCGAGTTAGACTCCGTTTCGCCCTGGGTCCAGATCTGTACCGGCTTGCCCGCCACGGCGCTATCGGGGTTGATGAAGTACAGGCCCTTGGCCCCACCGATGGCCTCGCTGCCTTTTATATCCAGTTCGTCGGGCTTGGCCGTGTATTCAATGTAGATGGTGTAGGCCTCCCCTGCTGGCACCATGCGCCCCAATCCAATCAGCAGCTTCCGCTGGTTGTAGGTGTACTTGAGTGGCGTAGGCACGTCGTTCCGCACCAGACTCACGGCTTTGATATCCATGCCTTTGGCATCCAGCCGAAGCGAGTCGGTGGCGTAACCGTGGGGTTTCAGCGTGACCCATTCCTGCCCGTAGGCGTAGCGCTTGGCGTAGTCGAAGCGCAGGTCCAGCTTGGTGTGCACCAAGTCGTTGACTTTACGCTCGGTAGCGCGGTAGGTAGTGGCGGGTGACTGGGCTACCGTCGAGGTGGCCGTGGCGGCGCTGAGCAGCAGCGGGAGGAGTTGGCGCATAGAGGGCACAAGGTAGAAAACCTGTGCTTCGCCAGATGCCGCCCGTGGCGCAGGCGTTGCCTGGGGCCTATAGAACGTCAACGAAAGCACGTCATGCTTCGACTTCGCCTCCGGACCCTGGCTTGATGCGCCACATGCTCAGCATGACGTCCTATGTCACATACTGACCTCTCTTCCTATCCCACCACAAACGTGCGCATGCTCAAGCCGCCGTATTCCACAGCTTCGTAGGCGTGGCGGATGTCGTCGTCGGGTTCAGCCAAGGCTAGGCTATAGAGCAGCGGGATGTAGTGGTCGGGGGTGGGCACGGCGAGGGGGCCGCTGGCGCCGGCCTGCTGGTAATGGGCCAGCGCCAGCAGGTCGCGCTGGTCGATTTTGCGCTTGGCCCACTCGTCGAACTCCGAAGCCCAGGCATAGGGCGTGGCATCATCGGCCATAAGCTTGGGCATGCTCTGGCGCAGGTTGTGCACGATGTTGCCGCTGCCCAGAATCAGCACGCCCCGGCGGCGCAGAAACTGCAGCTGCCGGGCCAGCTCGGCGTGGTAGGTCATCGGCTGGTGATAGTCGATGCTGAGCTGGAACACCGGAATATCGGCCTCAGGGAAAACGTGGTGTAGCACCGTCCATGTCCCGTGGTCGAGGCCCCACTCGTCGGTGGGGTGGGCGTCGGGCAGAGCCTTCAGTACCTCCTGGGCCACGTCGGGCGCGCCGGGCGCGGGGTACTGCATGGCAAACAGCTCCTGCGGAAAGCCGCCAAAATCGTGGATGGTTTCGGGCCGCTCGTTCACGGCCACGAAGGTGCCGCGTGTGAGCCAGTGCGCCGACACCACCAGCACCGCCCGCGGCGGCTGCCGGTTGCGGATGTCGAGGCCCAGTTGGTGCAGCGTACGGGTGAAGGCGTTATCGGCCAGCGCGTTCATCGGCGAGCCGTGCCCGACGAAAAGCACCGGCATTTTGGCGGTCGTCTGGAAGCTGCGGGCGGTTTTGTGGAGGTCTTGCAGGGAGTTCATAACGGAAGCGGTAAAATGCTGAGCAGCCGGCGGCAGGCACTAGCTTACATCCGGACAGCAACAGGGGCAAAGGTACCGTTACGATACAGCTAAGGCCTTGATCTGGGATAAGAAATCAACCGCCAACTGGCCGTTGCGACGACTGCCGCACCTGCACCGTGGCATCGAGCACCACGCGGCTGTGCTCCGGCAGCAGCTCCTCGCGCAACTGCTGAATCTCGCGTAACAGCAGTTCACTGGCGCGCCGGCCGATATCGTAACCGGGCTGGGAAACGGAGCTGACGCTTGGCTCCAGCATCCGGCACACCGACCAGTCGCTGAAGCCGATAACGGCCATGTCCTGGGGCACCCGCCAGCCAGCTTCCTTCAGGGCCGTAATGGCCCCGATAGCCACTGAATCGGAAACGGCAAACAGGGCCTGGGGCGGCTCGGGCAGGGCCATGAAACGGCGCGCAAAAGTCGCCCCCTCGTCGTGCGTGACGGTGTGGCATTCCGCCACATACTCGGGCCGGAAAGGCAGCCCATACGCCGCCAGCGCCGCCTGGTAGCCCAGGAAGCGTTGCCGGGTATTTTCGGGGTGCGGCGGCCCTTTGAGGTGGGCCACGCGGGTGTATCCCTGGTCGAGCAGGTGCGCCACAGCATCGTAAGCCCCCTGAAAATCGTTGGTTACCACGCTGCTGGCATCCAGCAACGGGCTTATTTTGTCGAACAGCACCACTGGCAGGTCATATTCCTGCAAAGCGCGCAGGTGGTCGATGCTTACCGTTTCATTGGAAAGGCACACCAGCAGCCCATCGACCCCGGTAGCCTGCAGCATCTGCGTCACCCGGATTTCCTTCTCGTAACTCTCGTTGCTTTGACTGAGAATGATGTGGTAGCCCAGGGCTTCCATCACGTCTACGATGCCGCTGATAACATCCGAAAAAAACGGATGCACAATATCGGGCACTACTACCCCCACCACTTTATAGGCTTGCTGACGCAGCTTCACGGCCATCGGGTGCGGGGCGTAATGGAGCCGTTCGGCGGCAGCCAGCACAGTTTGCTTGGTGGCAGTACTGATGTCGGGATAATTTTTCAAGGCCCGCGACACGGTAGCCACGGTAACCCCTAAGGCCTGGGCAATGTCGCGCAACGTAGCTCTTTTCATGTGAGGAGGAGGTAAGAAAGCAGAACAGAGGAGAGGAAAAAGCCGGCACAGATACCGTCCAGCGGCACCCAGTAAGTAAGCAAACACACACCGATTTGGCTACAATCGACAAAAAAGCCGGGACATAGCCAAAATCACAAAAAAAGAATAGTCTTCCGAAATCGATTACGTTACCGATTTCGGAAGAAAATTCGTATTTTCTATTGTGTTACTGCTTGATTTTGTTGCAGTTAATACTGCACCTTTAGCCGCATTCCCACTTCAAAATCCCACTGCTTATGTCGGCATTCTTACAGATTCGAGCCGGACTGATAACTGGCTTCGTGGCGCTAACTGGTGCTGCCATGGGGCAAGGTATCATCCGAGGTACTGTGGCGGAGCCCAACGGCTCCCCCGTTATCGGGGCCACGGTGCTTGTGAAAGGCACCACCGTGGCCGCCCCTACCGATGCAACCGGCAGGTACGAGTTGCGCATTGCCCCGGGCAGCTACGAGCTGCTGGTTTCCTCGGTGGGCTACAAGTCCCAGACTCGGGCTGTTACGGTTGGAGCGGAGCCCGTGGCCCTCAACATCACCATCTCCGAGGATGCCCAGGCCCTGAGCGAAGTGGTGGTAGTGGGCTACGGTACGGCCAAGAAAAGTGACCTGACCGGGGCCGTCACCACGCTCACGCCCAAGGAGTTCAACAAGGGTACCTTCACCTCCCCCGACCAGCTCATTCAGGGCCGCGTATCGGGGGTGCAGGTGAGCAACAACAGCGGCCAGCCGGGCGGGCCCTCCACCATCCGCATCCGCGGCAACTCGGCCGTGACGGGCTCGGGCCAGCCGCTGTACGTGGTGGATGGCGTACCGCTCGACGGCCGCACGGCCCGCCCGGGGCTGGTGGGCTCCGTTGACGTGGGCGCCGGGGCCGACAGTAACCCGCTCAACTTCCTCAATCCCGACGACGTGGAGTCGGTGACGGTGCTTAAGGACGCCTCGGCCACGGCCATCTACGGCTCCCGGGCCGCTTATGGCGTAGTGCTCATTACCACCAAGAAAGGGGTTTCCGGCGCGCCGCAACTGAACGTGGGCATCTCCAACGGCTTCTCGAGCCTGTTGCGCCGGCCCGGCTTCCTCGACGCCGGCCAGTACCGACAGGCCCTAACCTACTACGGCGCCCCAGCCGCCAACGACAAGGGCGGCGACGTGGACGCACTCAAGGAAATTCTGCGCACGGGCTACCTGCAGAACTACAACGTAGGCATCAGCGGGGGCAGCGAAACCGGCCGCTACCGCCTCTCACTGGGCTACCTCGACCAGGAAGGCATTGTGAGAAAAACCGGCTTCAAGAAGTACAGCGCTAACCTCAATACCAACCTACAGTTTCTGGAAAGCAAGAAGCTGGGTTTCGACGTGAACATTGCCGCCAGCCAGTTCCGCGAGGAGTTGGCCAACATCACCACCGACGCCGGCTTCCGGGGCTCGCTCATTGGGCAGGCCCTGCAGTGGAACCCCACCCAGCCCCTGCGCAACCCCGATGGCTCGCTCTTTATTGAGCAGGGCAGCGTGGTGAACCCGCTGGCGGCCCAGGAGTACTTCAACGACAACGCCCGCGTGACCACCATTCTGGCCAGCGCCTCACCCTACTATAAGTTTACCGATTGGCTTCAGTACCGGGCCCTGATCAGCGTGAACTACAATATCGGGGAGCGGCGCACCTCCATCGACCAGCGCCTGATCAACTACCCCGGCATCGAAAACCAGGGCTACGCCAGCATCAGCAATAACGAGCTGACCACTCAACAGATGGCCCACACGCTGAGCTTCAACAAGCAGGTGGCCAGCGACCTGAACCTCAACGCCGTGATAGGCTACGAGTACACTGAGTTTGCCAACCAGGGTTCCAATATCAACGCCTACGGCAACCCTGACCGGGGCGGCTTCGGGGTGTACGGCCTCGATTACACCAACTACATCCAGACCTCGGGCTCGGGTAACCGCAACGTGTCGTCCTTTATCGACCCATCATCGGAGCTGCAGTCGTATTTCGGGCGGGCCATTCTGAACTTCAAAGACAAGTACGTCTTTACCGGCACGCTGCGGCGCGACGAGAGCAGCAAGTTCGGGCCCAACAAGAGCGTGGGCTATTTCCCGTCCTTCGCCGTGGCCTGGGACCTGAGCCGGGAGGCTTTCTTTCCCGCCGAAAAGCTCAGCCAGCTGAAGCTGCGCGCCGGCTTTGGCCGCACCGGCAACCAGGAGTTTCCGGCCGGCTCGGCCCAGCCCCGCTACTCGCTCGACAACAATGGCGACCAGTCGCCACTCAACGCCCGCAACGATGACCTGAAGTGGCAGGCCGATGCCCAGTACAACGCCGGCATCGACGTGGGCGTGCTCAACAACCGCCTGACCCTGACGGCCGACTACTTCTACAAGAAAACCACCGACATTCTGTTCCCCTCGGTGCCCATTGAGCCCCGGCCTTCCAACGCCCCCATCCGGTGGCGAAACCTGGACGGACAGATTATCAACAAGGGCGTGGAAATGGCGCTGGCCACGGTTATCGTAGCCAATGAGAAGGTGGATGTGGGCTTCAATGCCAACGCCACGTTCATCCGCAACGAGGTGAAGGATCTGGTGGGAGCGGCCATCATTACTGGGGCCATCAACGGCCAGGGCCTGTCGGGGGCTACTTCGCAGCTCATCACCAACGGCTACCCGATCAACGCCTTTTTCCTGAACCAGTACAACGGCATCCTTGACAATGGACTGGCCGACATCGGCACTACGCCCGTGTATAGCGGCAGCCCTAACCCCCGCACGCTGCTGGGCCTGGGCGCCAATGCCCGCTTCGGCAAACTCTCGCTGGTGGCCAACATGACCGGGGCTTTCGGGCAGTACATCTACAACAACACCGTTAACGCCTTCGGGAACGTGGGCCAGATCGGGGCGGGCAAAAACATTGCGCTGTCCACCTTCGAGAATCCCGTCAAAGAGTCGTTGGGCAACGCCTCGGCAGCTTCTACCCGCTACCTGGAGAAGGGTAACTTCCTGAAAATGTCCAACGTCACGCTTTCCTACACCGTCGGCGACCTAGGCCAGGCATTCAAAGGTCTGCGCGTGTACGCTACGGGCCAGAACCTGTTCGTGATTACCAAATACGACGGCTTCGATCCGGAAGTCAACACGGTGAAGAAGGGCGCGAACCAGGTACCCTCGGTGGGCATCGACTACCTGCCCTACCCCAGCGCCCGCACCTTCACGTTCGGCGTCAACTTCTCTCTGTAACCTCTACCCACCCCACCATGAACCACGCAAAAATTATTGGCACGGCCACCGTGCTGGCCCTGCTGCAGGTTACCAGCGGCTGCGACATACAGGAAAGGCTGGAAGGGCAGCTTACCGAAGAACAGATTCCCCGCGGCGACCCCGCCGCCCTGCTGCGCGGGGCCTACAACTCGCAGCGCGACCCGATTCAGGGCTGCGTGAGCGTATTTGCCTTGCAGGAAGCCTCCACCGACGCACGCATCATGCCTACCCGCGGGCCGGACTGGGACGATAACGGCAAATGGCGGGAGCTATTCAACCACACCTGGACGCCCAACAACGAGCGGGTGCGCGACACGTTCACCCAGCTCAACGGCATCATTTTCGCCACCACCGACCTGCTGCGCTTCGACCCCACGGTGCAGCAGCAGGCCGAGTCCCGGTTCCTGCGGGCCTGGGCCTCGTATCTGGTGCTCGACCTCTACGACCAGGTGCTGTACCGCGACCCGGGCGAAAACGTGTCGGACCCGGCCCGCCTGCGCAAGGGCACGGAGGCGCTCAACTACATCGTGAGCGAAATTAATGCCGTGCAGAAGGACCTGCCCGACGGGCCCGCCGGCCGGGCCAACAAGGATGCGGCCCGGGTGCTGCTGATGAAGTGCTACCTCAATAAGGGCGTGTACGCCAACCGGGCAGCCCCCACGTTCGACGCGGCCGACATGAACCAAGTGGTGAAGCTGGCCGACGAGGTAATCAACAGCGGTAAATACTCCTTCGCCCCCAACGTGTTCGACAACTTCGCGCCGAACAACACGGCCATCGGCCGGGAGAACATCTTTACCCAGGAAAACACCTTCGGCAACGCCGGCCCTACACGTGACTTCTGGAAGTTCGTGTCGCACTACAACATGCGGCCCGTGGACGGCTACAACGGGCCAGCTACAACCGGTGCGTTTTACGCCCTGTTTGAGCCCGGCGACATACGCCGGGGTACGGCCTACGTAACGGCTGGCGGCCCGGCTAACCCCGGTAAGCGCATTAACGTGGGCTTCCTGGTGGGCCAGCAATACAACTTTACGACCGATGCCCCGCTGACTACCCGGGGCGGGGCCCCGCTGATTTTCACCCAGGATGTCAGCCTCCTGGAAACGGGAGCCGACCTGGAGGCCAAAGGTATCCGGCCCATTAAGTACCCGGTGGATTACCCTAGTGAGGCTAAAGGTGGTAACGGCTGCGAAAATGACCACGTGACCTTCCGGCTAGCCGACGTGCTGCTGATGAAGGCCGAGGCCATTCTGCGCGGGGCTACACCCACCAGCGCCGGCTCCTACGGCGGTACGGCCCTGGCCATCGTGAATACCATCCGCACCGACCGCGGGGCCAGCGCCTTCAGCACCCTCACGCTGGATGCACTGCTGGACGAGCGGGGCCGGGAGCTGTACGGTGAGTCGTGGCGGCGGCAGGATATGATCCGGTTCGGCAAGTTTCTGCAGGCCCGCAAGGATAAGCCGGTTACGCCCGCCTTCCGTCTCATCTACCCCATTCCCCAAACCCAGGTAGACGTGAACCGCAACATTACCCAAAACCCCGGCTACTAGCTTTTACACCGTACGAAGTGGCGCATAGGCAGGCCGTTGGCTGCTGCTGCCCGGCAGTGGTCAACGGCCTGTTTGCGTCGGGTCTATCCTTCTATTTTCCGGCATGAGAATCCTTACGAAACTACTACTAGCGACCCTGCTGCTGGCGGGCCTGCCGGGTAGAGTTTGGGCGCAACCAACGACCGCAACGAAGCCTACAAATACCAATCAGGCCGAAACCTGGTGGAAGGAAACCGTGGTGTACCAGATTTACCCGCGCAGCTTCCAGGACAGCAACGGCGACGGCGTGGGGGATTTGCAGGGCATCATCAGCCGGCTCGACTACCTGAAAAGCCTGGGCGTGGGGGCCGTGTGGCTGAATCCCATCTACGCCTCGCCCAACGACGACAACGGCTACGACATATCCGACTACCGCCGGATTCAGCCGGAGTTTGGCACCATGCAGGACTTCGACGCCCTGCTGCGGGGGCTGCACCAGCGCGGCATCCGGCTGGTGATGGACATGGTGGTGAACCACAGCAGCGACGAGCACCCCTGGTTTCAGCAGGCCCGCAGTTCCCGCACCTCTCCCTACCGCAACTATTACCACTGGTGGCCCGCCGAAAAGGGCAAGCCGGCCCCGCGCTACAGCTTTTTCGATGTAAACAGTGACGCCTGGAAGTACGACTCGCTCACCAACAGCTACTACCTGCACTACTTCTCGCGCAAGCAGCCCGACCTAAATTGGGAAAACCCCAAGCTGCGCCAGGAGGTGTACAGTATGATGCGCTTCTGGCTGGATAAGGGCGTGGATGGCCTGCGCATGGATGCCTTCCAGTACGTCTCGAAGGATACCCGCTTCCCGGTGCTGCCGGCCGGCTACGAGAAGGACATCATCCGATACTACGGCGGCGGCCCGCACCTGCACGAGTACCTGCAGGAAATGAACCGGGAAGTGCTCCGCAACTACCCCATCATGACCGTGGCCGAAGGCGCCGGCACCGGGCCCACCGACGCTATGCTGTTCGTGGACCCCGCCCGCCGGGAGCTGGACATGGCCTACCACTTCGAGGGCGTGGACCTGGGCACCGGCCCCAACGACTATACACTCACCGATTTTAAGCGGGTGTACTCCCGCTGGGACAGCGCCTTTGCGCAGCGCGGCTGGCTGGCCATCTTCCTGGCCAACCACGACGTACCGCGCATGGTGAGCAAGTTCGGGGACGACCGGCCCGCGTTCCGGGATGCTTCCTCCAAGCTGCTGACGACGTTTATCCTGACCATGCGCGGTACGCCCTACTACTTCAACGGCGACGAGCTGGGCATGACCAACATCCGCTTCGAGCGGATTGAGGACTACCGCGACGTGGCCACGCTCAACGGCTACCAGCAGGTGAAAAACCAGGGCGGCAACCTGCAGGCGTTTCTGACCACCGCCAAGCGCCAGGCCCGCGACAACTGCCGCACCCCGTTTCAGTGGGATGCCACGGCCAATGCGGGCTTCACCACCGGCACGCCCTGGCTGAAAGTCAACCCCAATTACTCTATCCTCAACCAGGCTGCCCAAGACCAGAACCCGAACTCCGTACTCAACTACTTCCGCCGGGCTACCGCCACCCGCAAACAACACAAAGTGCTGGTGTACGGACAGTATCAGCTGCTCGACGCGGCCAATCCGCACGTGTACGCCTACACCCGCACGCTGGGCTCGGAGAAGGTACTAGTAGTCCTCAACTTCACTTCCGAGCAGCGCCGCTGGCCGCTGCCTACCGGCCTGACACCCAGCGGGCAGCCCTGGCTCAACAACTACCCTAGCTTCACGGCGGGCCCGACGCTGGCGCTGCAGCCCTGGCAGGCCGTGGTGGTACCGCTGCGCTAACCCAGCCCCGCCCGGTCCGGCAAATTCCTTTCTTCCGCGCTCCACTCCCACCCACCCCATATGTCCACCTACTTCCGTTTTCTCTTGCTGCTGCTGCTGGCTACTTCGGCCGTGGCCCAACCCGGTGCACCCGACCCGTGGCGCCTGACGGCTGCCGCCATCGACCCCAAAAACTATCACGGCGTGACGGTGGCCAACGGGATGCTGGGCATTGTGTCGTCGCCGGAGCCGTTTCAGGTGAAGAGCGTGGTGCTGGCCGGGGCCTACGACCAGTACGGCCGGGGCCGGGTGAGCAACTTCCTCAACAGCTTCAACCTGCTGAACATGTACCTGGAAGTGGACGGCCGCCGGCTTTCAGGCAAGGACGCCAGCAACTTCCGCCAGGAGCTGGACATGCAGCGCGCCAGCCTCACCACCTCCTTCGAGTATGCTGACAAGGCCACCATCCGCTACACCTACTACGCCCTGCGCCACCTGCCCTTCACGGTGCTCCTGGATGTGAGCATCACGGCCAAAAAGGACCTGCAGCTGGGGGCCGCCAGCGTGATGGAAACTCCCGATGCCCTGCGCGACGCCCAGAACTACTACAACGAAATCGACCGGCCGCACGTGACGCTGAGCCTGCTCACGTCGTCGGCCCGCAGCCCCACCGGCAAGATGCAGCTGTGCGCTTCCAACACGTTTTTGTTTGGGGAAGGCCACGGCCAGGAGCCCAAGGTGATTCATGAAATGTGGGATAACAACATGCACCTGATGAAGTTCGGGAAGGCCCTGAAGGCCGGGCAGACCTACTCCTACGCCGTGGCGGGCTCCAGCATCACCTCCAGCCACCACCCCGATCCGCTCAACGAGGCCGAGCGCCTGACCATCTTCGCCCGCCTCGAAGGTAAGGACCGCCTGCTGGCCTACCACGCCAAAGCCTGGCAGGAGCTGTGGCAGAGCGACATTCAGATTACCGGCGACGCCCAGGCCCAGCAGGACGTGCACAGCATGCTCTACCACCTCTACAGCTTCACCCGCGCCGGCACCGACTTCTCGCCCTCGCCCATGGGCCTCTCGGGGCTGGGCTACAACGGCCACGTGTTCTGGGACACCGACGTGTGGATGTTCCCGGCCCTGCTGGTGCTGCACCCGGACATGGCCAAATCCATGATTGAATACCGCTTCCGGCGGCTGGAAGCGGCCCGGCGGAACGCCTTCGGCCACGGCTACCAGGGCGCGCAGTACCCCTGGGAAAGCGCCGATACGGGCGTGGAGGAAACCCCGGTGTGGGCCCTGAGCGGGCCGTTCGAGCACCACATTTCGGCCTGTGTGGCCCTGGCAGCGTGGCAGTACTACTGCGTGACCCAGGACAAGGACTGGCTGCGCGAGAAAGGCTACCCCATCCTGTCGGCTACGGCTGATTTCTGGGCCAGCCGGGTGGAGCGCAACGGCCCCGGCCACTACGACATCAAGAACGTGGTGGCAGCCGATGAGTGGGCCGAAAACGTGGACAACAACGCCTTCACCAACGCCGCCGCCCAGGTAAACCTGCGCAACGCCACGGCCGCCGCCCGGCTGCTGGGCCTCAAAGCCAACCCCGACTGGGCGCACGTGGCCCAGAACATTCCGATTTTGAAGATGGCCGACGGCGTGACCCAGGAACACGCTACGTACAAAGGGGAAGGCATCAAGCAGGGCGACGTGAACCTGCTGGCCTACCCGCTGGGCGTCATCACTGACCCCGCGCAAATCCGGAAGGATTTGGCCTACTACGAAACGCGCGTCCCCACCGAAGGCACGCCCGCCATGACGCAGGCCATCTTCGCGCTGCTGTACGCTCGCCTCGGCAACGCCGACAAGGCGGCCCACTTCTTTCAGGATGCCTACGTGCCCAACCTGCTGCCGCCCTTCCGGGTGGTGGCCGAAACCAAGGGCGGCACCAACCCCTACTTCGCCACCGGCGCGGGCGGCGTGCTGCAGGCCGTGCTGATGGGATTCGGCGGCCTCGACATCACGCCGGCCGGCATTTCGCAACGCAAAACCACTTTGCCCACGGGCTGGCAGTCGGTGCGCATTACGGGCGTCGGGCCGCAACGCAAAACCTACTCCGTCACGCGCTGACGGTTGTTGCGCCCTTCCGCGAATCAGGCAGAAGGCGTGGCGACATGACGAAAACACCTCCGCAACGCCCGAGCTGGCTGCAACCGGCCGTGCGGCGCTGCCGGGATGGGGAGTGGCAGGAGGCCTTGTGGGAAGGGCCCCTTGCCCGCCGCCCGCCGCAAGGCGGGCGGCACTTCCCCCATCCTCTATGTTCTACCCCACACCCTCCCACCCTACTATACCACTCTCATATGGCGCTCAGCTCTACTGTTTCACGCGCGGCCTCGGCGGTGGCGTCGGTACCCAAGCCGCGGCTGGCTTTCTGGCAGATTCTGAACATGAACGTGGGCTTTTTCGGGATTCAGTACAGCTTCGGCTTGCAGCAGACCAACATGAGCCCCATTTACAGCTACCTCGGGGCCGACCCCGAGAAGCTGCCGTTTCTGTGGCTGGCCGGGCCCATGACGGGCCTGCTGGTGCAGCCCATCATCGGGGCGCTGAGCGACAAAACCCTGAGCCGCTGGGGCCGGCGCACACCGTATTTCCTGCTGGGCGCGGTGCTGTGCAGCCTGTGCCTGCTGGCCATGCCCTTCAGCCGGGCCGTATGGATGGCCGCCAGCCTGCTCTGGATTCTGGATGCGGCCAACAACATCACCATGGAGCCGTACCGGGCCTTCGTGAGCGACAAGCTGCCGCCCCCGCAGCACAGCGTGGGCTTCCTCACGCAGAGCTTCTTCACGGGCCTGGGCATCACGCTGGCCAACTTCACGCCCTCGGTGCTGGTGTATTTGGGACTGGTCAGCGCCACGGCCCGCAGCCAGAACAACATCCCGCACACCACCTACGCGGCCTTCCTGATTGGGGCGGCCGTGAGCATCGGGGCCATTCTGTACTCGGTATTCACCACCAAGGAGCACCCGCTCAGCGACGCGGAAGTGGCCGCCATCCGGGCCCAGCCCAAAGGCCTGGGCCACACCCTGGCCGAAATCGGCAGCGCCATCCGCGACATGCCCCCGACCATGCGCCGCATGGGCCCTATGATGCTGTGCACTTGGTACGCTATGTTCTGCTACTGGCAGTACATCACCCTGAGTCTGGCCAGCACCGTGTATGGGGTCAGCAGCTCGGCCGCCCCGGAGTTTGCCAAGGCGCAGCTGCTGACCGGGCGCGTGAACGGCACCTACAACATCGTCACGTTCTGCGCGGCGTTCGGGCTGGCGTGGCTGGCCCGGCAGTGGGGGCCGCGGGCGGTGCACATGCTGAGCCTGAGTCTGGCCGGGCTGGGGCTGCTGGCCCTGCCCCTGATTGCCGACCCCAACCTGCTGCTGGCCCCCATGATTGGGCTGGGCATCGGGTGGGCCAGCATGATGGGCACCACCTACGTGATGCTGGCCGGGGCCATTCCGAAGGAACGCACCGGCGTGTATATGGGCATCTTCAACATGTTCATTGTGCTGCCCATGCTGCTCCAGACGGTGTCGTTTTCCTGGGTGTACCGCCACCTGCTCGGCTCCCGCCCCGAAAACGTGATTCACTTGGCCGGAGCTCTGCTGCTGGCTGGGGCGGTCTGTGTGCTGTTCATTCCGCGTACCAATCCGAACCTACAGTTTGAGAAGCCGGCTGCTACCTGAGCCGAACCAGCGGCCCGTAGAGACGCGGATTTGCATCTCGGGGCCTGCTGATGGTGTTTACCGGTGCGCGGTTTCGGTCGTTCTGGCGAGAGACGCGAGTACGCGTCTCTACAGGCCACTGTCCCCTTTTGCCCTCGCGCGGCCCCACTCTCACTTTCTCCTTCATGACCTTTCAGTCCGAACCCGCCCTTGAGCTTCTGCGCCGCGCCGCCACGCCGTACGGTTTTGTGGCCAGCGTGCAGGACGTGAGCAACTACCAGCGCATCTGGACGCGCGACGGCGTGATTACCGGCCTGGCTGCCCTGCTTTCCGGCGACGACCACCTGCTGGCCGCCACCGAAGCCACGCTGCGCACCATTTTTGGGGCCCAGCACCCGGTGGGCTTTTTTGCCTCGAACGTGGACCCGCGCACCGGCCAGGCCAGCTACGGCGGCAACTGCGGCCGCGTCGATAACGTGAGCTGGGCCATCATCGGGCTGCTGCAGCACGCCCACCTCACGGGCAGCACAACCCTGGCCGACACCTACCAGCCCCAGGTGGAGCGGGGGCTGACTGTGCTGGAGGCCTGGGAGTTCAACGGCAAGCACCTGGTGTACGTGCCCCAGAGCGGCGACTGGGCTGATGAATACGTGCAGCACGGCTACGTGCTCTACGACCAGCTGCTGCGGGTGTGGACCCTGGAGCTGGCCGGCCACCACTACCAGCGCCCCGAGTGGCTAACCAAGGCCGCCACCATCCGGCAGGTGCTGGAGCGCAACTACTGGAACGAGGACGCCGCCCCCGATGCCGAGCCGCTCTACGCGCCCAACCTCGTGCACCAACGCCAAGCCGCGCCGCGCACGTTCTGGCTAATGGGCTTCAACCCGGCCCGCGTGTATGGGCAGTTTGATCTGGCCGCCAATGCCCTGGCCCTACTGCTCAACCTGGGCCCGGCCCCGCAGCAGGCCACCCTCCTAGCCTACCTGCACGAGCAGCTACAGCAGCGGCAGTTTCTGCTGCCGGCCTTCGCCCCGGCCCTCACGCCCGAGGACGGCCTCATGGCCGAGCTGACCGACAACTACGCCTATGAGTTCCGCAACCGCCCGCACGAGTTCCACAACGGTGGCCTTTGGCCCGTCTGGAACGGGTGGCTGGCGGCGGCGCTGCACCAGCATGGCCAGCCGGCGCTGGCCGATCAGCTCACCGGGTTGCTGCACACCGCCAACCAGCAAAATCCCGCCGGTCCGGCCTGGGGCTTCTACGAAAACTTCCACGGCCTCACCCACGCCCCCATTGGGGTGCCCTACTGCACCTGGAGCGCCGCCGGGCAGCTGCTGGCCGAAGCCTACGCCGGGGGCGGCCGGCTGTTTTTTCCTTCCTCATGAGCCCGCACTGTCAAGTCACGAGTCTGGGCGTTTAACCGAACGTCATGCTGAGCTTGTCGAAGCATCTCTCCCGCTTCGTTGAAGCAGTGCAGGCGAAGCGGTAGAGATGCTTCGGCTCCGCTCAGCATGACGGTCACACGCTCCGCGTGACGTGTACACACCCCGCAGGATGTCCAAGCGTTCCGCAGGATGCTCAACCGCTCCGCCTGGCATTTCAAACCTGATTTTAGCAAAATCCCAACCCGCACCTCATTTCTTCTGCCGATGCGCCCTTCTCCTGCTTCCGTTGCTGCTCCGGTCACTGCTCCGGAGCCCGTCAGTGGCCGCCTGCTTGCCATTGGCGAGGCGCTGGTGGATATTCTGACCACTGATTTTGTGGGCGACTTGTCCCAGGTAACGACTCTACAGGCGGTGGCGGGCGGTAGTCCGGCCAATCTGTGTCGGTTTGTGCAGCGATGCGGCGGTACGGCTTGCCTGGTAGCGGCCGTGGGGCAGGATGGGCTGGGTGAGATTCTGCTGCGCAACCTGACGGCCGCCGGCCTCAGTACCCGGCACGTCCACCAGTTGCCCGACCGCGCCACCAGCATCATCGTAGTGGGCCGCAGCCGCGATACGCCGGCCTTCATCCCCTACCGCAGCGCCGACCGGTACTTGCCCCCCATCGACCCGACCCTGATTGCAGAGGCTACACTGGTGCACACCACCGCTTTTGCCCTCAGTCGCCAGCCGGCCCAGGACCACATTCTGGAGGCCCTGGCTACCGCCTACGACCAGGGCCGCTCGGTATCGGTAGACTGGAACTACGCCGCCCCCATCTGGCGACGCGCCGACAATGCTCCCGACGTGTGGCAGCGCCTTTTGGCCTACGAGCCCCTGCTCAAAGTCAGCCTCGACGATGTGGCCCGCTTCGGCAAGGTGCCGGCCACGGCCGAAGCCGCCCGGGAATTTCTGCGCGATACGCCCGCCCGGGTGCTCTGCCTCACCTGCGGCTCCGATGGGGTGTGGTACCGCAGCCGGGGCGGCGACTGGCAGCACCAGGCCGCGCCCCCCGTACAGGTGTTGGACGCTACCGGGGCTGGCGACGCCTTCTGGGCCGGCTTCCTGACAAGCTGGATGCGGCAGGCTACCGTGGCCGAATGCGTGCAGGCGGGCATCAGCACGGCGGCGCGGCGGCTGCAGGGGCAATTGGCGTAGCGCAACTCAAAGCCCCTCTGCTAACGATTCTGTTTGCCAAAGTCATTTGAAACTACCTGAACCGTCATGCTGAGCTTGCCGAAGCATCTCTCCCGCTTCGTTGCAGTAGTACTCAGGCGAAGCGGGAGAGATGCTTCGGCAAGCTCAGCATGACCGTTCGGGAGTTTTCAGACACAGCTCAGCATACAACCGTCAGCATAAAGCAGGCAGCCGTTGGCGTCTCATGGTTGCACGCCTTGCTGCTTGTTACGCACAGGGCCGCCCCGAAACCGGTGTTTCGGGGCGGCCCTGTGGTGGTGTTGGGGCGGAATTATGCGCCTTTCGAGGCCAGCACGTCTACCATTTCGATGGTGGGCTCGGCGGCCAGCAGGTCGGGGGCGTGGGCGAACAGGGCTTCGGCTACTTTGCCGCCCAGATGGGCCTTGCGGCCAGCCTCGTCGGGGAAGGTGTCGAAAATGCCGAACGTGGATGGGCCCAGCTGAATGCCGTACCAGGTGGTGGTTTCGGGCTCCTGCTCTACCAGGGCCAGACCGCCGCGCAGGAAATCGGCCACGGCCTGCTCTTTGCCGGGCTTCGCTTCGAGACGCACGAACAATCCTACTTTTGCCATGATGGAAGGGGGTTAATGATTGGAACGCCCTAACTACCGCCCCACCATCCTATTGTTTGCGGTGGGGCCTTTACCGACGAATTTGGGTAGTTTCGCGCCTCTCTCTCGCCTGCCCTCTCTCTCCCACCCGCTCTCGTGTCTCGTATTCTTCCCACCATTGTGGGGGCGCAGTTTTGCTGCACCTCGCTGTGGTTTGCCGGCAATGCCGTTGCCCCCGAGCTGGCGGCGCGGTTCCGGCTGCCGCCCGGCTCCGTGGCCTCCCTCACCAGCGCCGTGCAGCTGGGCTTCATCAGTGGCACGCTGCTGTTTGCGCTGCTGGCCCTCGCCGACCGATTTTCGCCCTCGCGGGTGTTTTTTGTGAGTGCGCTGGCGGCGGCCACCGCCAACCTGGGCGTGCACCTGAGTGGCCTCGGGGCTGAGGGGCTGCTGGCCTGCCGCTTCCTGACGGGCTTTTTCCTGGCCGGCATCTATCCGGTGGGCATGAAAATAGCGGCCGACTACTACCAGGAAGGCCTGGGCCGCTCGTTGGGGTGGCTGGTGGGGGCGCTGGTGCTGGGCACGGCGTTTCCGCACCTGCTGCGCAGCCTCACGGCGGCCCTGCCGTGGTACTATGTCACGGGGGCTACCTCCGCGCTAACGGTGCTGGGCGGGGTAGCCATGCTGCTGCTGGTGCCCGACGGCCCGCACCGCCGCCCCGGCCAGCGGCCCCGCCTCATGGCGTTTCTGGCGGGGTTGCGGCAGCCGCAGTTTCGGGCGGCGGCGCTGGGCTACTTCGGGCACATGTGGGAATTGTACGCGTTCTGGGCGTTTGTGCCGATGGTGCTGGCTGCCTTTCAGGCGCGGCACCCGGCGGCGGCGCTGCCGGTGCCGCTGCTCTCGTTCGGCATACTTGGCGGGGGCAGTTTGGCCTGCGTGGGCGCGGGGCTGCTGGCCCGCCGACTTGGCCCGACCCGGGTAGCCACCACGGCGCTGGCGCTATCGGGCGGGTGCTGTTTGGTTTCGGGGCTGGTGCTGGGCGGCGGCTCGGCGGTGGGGCTGGTGGCGTTTCTGGCGTTCTGGGGGCTGGTGGTGGTGGCCGACTCGCCCATGTTTTCCACCTTGGTGGCCCGGCACGCCCCCGCCGAATCGCGCGGTGCGGCCCTGACCATCGTCAACTGCCTGGGGTTTGCCCTCACCATCGGCAGCGTGCAGCTCACCGGCTGGCTGGCCCCGCGCCTGCCGCCTCAGCTGCTGCTGCTGCCCCTGGCCCTCGGCCCGGCGCTGGGGCTGTGGGCGTTGTGGCGGGGAAAGCGGGTAGAAGCAGTTAAAACACATTAGATCAACAAGATCATGTTCATATCTTGCAGTAGCAGAATAGCCAACGTTCTAGTATAACCTCAATGACAAGTTTCGACAGCAACAACGATGATAGATTTGCCAATATATTTATTGATGAGTTTGGCAATTCACACACAGACCTCTCCAAGAATGGAACATTCTCTCATTTTATATACACAGCTGTAGTCATCGATAGCAAGGACTATGATAAAGCAAAAAAGATCAGAGAGGATATTTGTCATGTATTCAGATTAGGACCCAATATCAAATCATCTAATATTAAAGAAAAGCAATTTGACAAAAGAGTCAACATACTCAAGTATCTAGTAGAAAATTTAGATTTTACTATAAATTCGCTTATTGTAGACAAATCTGCAATAACGAGTGAAGGATTGAAGAACAAAAAAGTATTTTATAAATACTTCGAAAGCCTATTTGTCGCAAAATACAATCAAAAGTTCACTAGATATCACATATGGTCTGATTCTATAGGAACAGATTTTAGAAGTGAACTGAATAATTACATCCAAACTAACGCCATTCAAAGAGACCTGTTTTACCCAGATAGATTTTTTGAATTGACAGACGATATTTCTGGAGAGAAGTTAGTACAAGTTGCAGATTTTATCTCAGGCTGTGTCGGCAAAATATTCTGCGCAAGCCATGCACACGAAAAAGCCAGAGAACTATTTCAAGTAATCCAGCCAAGAACATCTGTTGAATATTTCCCCTTTGACTCAACTCCAATAATATACTCCCTCGATCATAACCAAACTATTGATAGTGAAATCAGAAAAATAAATTTACAATCTATATCCGAGCACCTCAATTCAAAAAACACAAGCAGAGAGAAACACTTACTACTAAATTATCTCAGATTACAAAATGAAATAAATCCAAGCAGATTAACCCCTACACATGAGCTATCAAACTATATCGAACAATTCGTTTCAGGTTTTTCAGTAGAAAAGCTTAGGACGTTAATAAGAGATTTAAGATTTGAAGGCATATTCATAATAAGCCATTCTGGAAAACCCGGATACAAGCTAGCAAATTCATACAATGATATTAGAGAACATTTTAATCACTTTTTAAAATACGTCGTGCCTATGCTTAACAAAGTTAAAATCATCAATGACTCTCTTTCATCCTATTCATTTAACAAGATAAATCCTATCGAAAAGGATGAAACATTAAAGAGGCTACGAGAGCTACTAATGGCTTTGCCATAAGAAATTACCACACACAAAACCGCCCCGCAACCTCACGGTTACGGGGCGGTTTGCGTTACGGCAAGCGGCGGCGGTTACAGCAGCTTGTCAATCATCACGGGTAAGTCGCGGACGCGCTTGCCGGTGGCGTGGAACACGGCGTTGGTGATGGCGGCGGCCACGCCCAGCATGCCTACCTCGCCGATGCCTTTCACGCCCAGCGGGTTCACGATGTCGTCTTCCTCCTCCACAAACAGCACGTCGATGTCGTGGATGTCGGCGTTGACGGGCACGTGGTACTCCGAGAAGTTGTGGTTCATGTAGCGGCCGAATTTGTGGTCCATCACCGTTTCCTCCATCAGCGCCATGCTGATGCCCCACACCACCGAGCCCAGCACCTGGGAGCGGGCGGTTTTGAGGTTGAGGATGCGGCCGGCGGCCACGGCATTCACCACGCGCGTAACGTGCACGGTGCCCAGTTCCTCGTCCACCTTCACCTCCGCAAACACGATGTTGTGGGAGTGCATGGAGTAGGGCTGCTGCTTGAGCATGTTGGGCATGGCCGAGCTGTCGGCTTCTACCTTGGTTTCGCCGCTGGCCTGCAGCACGTCGCGCAACACCACCGACTGGCTGGCATCGGTGCGCAGCCGGATCTGGCCGCTCACGAACTCCACGTCTTCCAGCTTGGCGCCTTTCAGGGGCGAGTCGTCCATCTTCTGGGCCAGCTTGAGCAGCTTTTCACCCAGGGCCTCGCAGGTGTTCTTCACGGCCGTGCCCACCGAAGCGGCCGTCCAGGAGCCGCCCTGCAGCGGGGCCTCGGGCAGGTCGGTGTCGCCGAGCTTGAAGGTGACGGCCTCGATGGGCAGACCCAGCGTTTCGGCCGCAATCTGCGTCATGATGGTGTAGGTGCCGGTGCCGTTTTCGCCGGCCGCGCTGGATACCGTCAGGTGCCCGTCGGCGGTGATGCTGGCCTTGGCAGCCGACTTCATCTGGGAAGCATCCCACACGCCGCCGCCAATGCCCCAGCCAATCAGCTTGCCATCTTTGTCGCGCATGGAGCCCGGGGCCTGGGTCCTCTTCTCCCAACCGAACTTGGCCGCGCCCTGGTGGTAGCAGTCGCGCAGCTTCTTGCTGGAGAAGGGCTTTTTCATGTTCTGGTCCATCTCCGCGTAGTTGCGCAGGCGGAACTCCAGCGGGTCGAGGCCGGCCTCGTAGGCCATTTCGTCCATGGCAATTTCCAGCCCGATGGAGCCGGTAGCGGCCCCGGGGGCACGCATGTCCAGGGGCGTATACACGTCGAGCTTGGCTAACTGGTAGCCCAGCTTCACGTTGTCGCACTGGTAGAGCATGCCGCTCCAGTTCACCACGTTTTCGGTGTAGTCCTCAAACTGGGAGGTTTCGTGGAGGGCGTGGTGCTGCACGGCGGCCAAGGTGCCATCGGCGTTGGTAGCCAGCTTGAGGTACTGCAGCGTGTGCGGCCGGTGGCCGAACGAGAACATCTGCTGGCGCGTAAGCGTCACGCGCACCGAGCGTTTCAACTCCAGCGCCGCCATTACGGCCAGAAACACCTGGTACTGCGGCCGCAAACCGGCCCCAAAACCACCACCCATGTACTCGTTTACCACGCGGCAGTCGTCCTTCTTCAACCCGAAGATTTTTGTAAGGTAGGCCTGCACGTTGTATACACCCTGGGTTTTGTCGTAGGCTGTGATTTTGCCATCGGAGTGGAACTGCGCCGTAGTGGAGAACAGCTCCATGGGGTTGTGGTGCTGGGCCCCGTGCACGTACTCAGCCTCCATGCGGTGTGGGGCCTCTTCCCAGGCTTTGTCGGGGTTGCCGCGGGGGGGCGGCGGCGGCATGTAGCCGGTTTTACCCGAGCCGGGCTCGTACCCCTCTTCGCGCTTGGTTTCGAGGCTGGTTTCGTGCTTTTCTTCCTGGTATTCGATGCGCAGCAACGATGCCGCGTAGCGGGCCACCTCGAAGTTCTCGGCTATAATCAGCGCCACCGGCTGCTGGCTGAACTTGATTTCGTTGTCGTGCAGGGGCCGGAAAGGTGAGCCGCCGGGGGCTACCTGGTCTTTGTAGCTGCGGTCAAACCAGGCCAGTGACGGTACGTTCTCGTGCGAGAATATCTTGAGCACGCCGGGCAGCGCCAGCACCTCATCGGCGTGAATTTTGGTGATTTTGCCCTTGGCAATAGGGCTGCTGATCACCCAGCCGTAGGTTAGGTCGGGCACGTTGAACTCAGCCGAGTACTTGGCCGCGCCGGTTACTTTCGCCGGACCATCAACGCGACTGGTGGGCTTGCCTATATGGTTGGTCGTGCTCATGGATTCGAGTTTAGAAAGACGTCGGATGCGGTTTGCGAGCCTTCGGCGGCCTGCTTGAGGGCCCGCACAATGGCGCGCTTGGCCAGCTCAATCTTGAAGTCGTTGGAGCCATAGCCCTGAGCGTTTTCCACTACTTTGGCCGCTACGCGGGCAAAGGTTTCCACGGTGGCCGGCTGCCCTTTAAGCAGGTTTTCGGCCTCCTGGTCGCGCCAGGGCTTGTGGGCCACGCCGCCGAGGGCCAGGCGCGCATCCGTGATGGTGTTGCCGTCGAGCTCCAGACCCGCCGCCACCGAAATCAGGGCGAAGGCGTAGCTACTCCGGTCGCGCAGCTTCAGGTAGCTAAAGTTCTTCTCGAAGCCCTTGGCCGGCAAATCGAGGCTGACAATCAGCTCGCCGGGCTCCAAGGTGTTGTCTTTTTCGGGCTGGTTGCCGGGCAGGCGGTGGAAGTCGTCAAAGGCAATGCTCCGCTCCCCATTGGGCCCGCTCACGCGCACCGTGGGGGCCAGCGCCGCCAGCGCCACGCACATATCACTCGGGTGCGTGGCAATGCACGACTCACTGGTGCCCAGAATGCCGCACACGCGGTTGTAGCCGCCAATGGCCGAGCAGCCCGAGCCCGGTTCCCGCTTGTTGCAGGGCGTGGCCAGGTCGTAGAAATAGTAGCAGCGGGTGCGCTGCATGAGGTTGCCGCCGTTGGTGGCCATGTTGCGCAGCTGCGGCGAGGCTCCGGCCAGAATAGCCTGGTTGAGCAGCGGGTAGCGGCTTTTCACGTCGTCGTGCCAAGCCGTGTCGGCGTTGGTGGCGGTAGCACCGAGGCGCAGGCCGCCGTCGGGCAGGTTTTCAATGTCGGCGAGGGGCAGCTTGCCCACGCTTACCAGGTGGGCGGGGCGCTCCACGTTTTCCTTCATCAAATCGATGAGGTTGGTGCCGCCCCCAATGTAGGCTGAGTCGGTGTGCCCCGCTTTGTCGCGCACGGCGTCCTCGACGGCCGTAGCGCGGTGGTAGGTAAAACTGTTCATTAGTGCTTGGCGGGTTGAGCGTCTACTACTTCCTTCACAGCATTCAGAATGCCTACGTAGGCACCGCAACGGCACACATTGCCGCTCATATGCTCCCGGATTTCATCCTCGGTGTGGGCACGCCCCTCATTGATGAGGCCCTGGGCAGAGCAGATCTGGCCGGGCGTGCAGTAGCCGCACTGGAAAGCGTCGTGGTC
Organism: Hymenobacter swuensis DY53; assembly: GCF_000576555.1. Taxonomy (NCBI): domain Bacteria; kingdom Pseudomonadati; phylum Bacteroidota; class Cytophagia; order Cytophagales; family Hymenobacteraceae; genus Hymenobacter; species Hymenobacter swuensis. The sequence goes on along the minus strand of NZ_CP007145.1, from coordinate 1,951,159 downwards.
GACGAAGGCCTGCTGCAGCGGGTGCAGGTTTTCCTGCGTGCCCAGCCCTTCGATGGTGGTGATTTCGTCACCCTCGTGCATCACGGCCAGGGAAAGGCAGCTGTTGATGCGCTTGCCATCGACCAGCACCGTGCAGGCCCCGCACTGGCCATGGTCGCAGCCTTTTTTGGTGCCGGTCAAGTTAAGGTACTCGCGCAGGGCGTCAAGCAGGGTGGTCCAGGGGGCAATCTGGAGGGTGTGCTGCTGACCGTTGATGGTGAGGCGAACCGGGCCGGTAGGCGGCGGCGCGGCCACCCCGTCAGCGGGAGCTGCGGAGTTGGTCGGTTGCTGGGTCATAGAAAGAAGGTTGGGGTGATGGAGTAGATACGCAGAGGCTCTAACTCAGGCTTAGGCCCTGAGCCCTGATAGAGCTTGAATGACTTACGCTAGCTGCCGGGTTAGCGTTATGCTTTCCGCCGTATTTCTCCTGTACAAAATCCTATCCTTACGCTTCTCACCTGCCGGCCCCTTATTTATCAACTCATTAGCCCCGTATCCAGATTTAGTCTAAATATCTTCCCTATTCGCAAGTCAACATCCTGCATTTGTTCTATATTTCGTCATATTTATTGAAATACAACGCCAGCAAACTCCCACCTTTTACCCCCGGTTCCGGCCCGCCCGCAGCCGGCTCAGCGACTCGGGTGTAATGCCCAGATAGGCGGCAATATGTCGCTGCGGCAGCCGCCGGGCCAGCGTGGGATAGAGCTGTTGAAACTCCCGATATCGTACCTCGGCCGGGGCGCTTAGTACCCCAATCAGCCGGCGCTGCATAGCCACTAGGCTCCGCTGCAGCAACTCGTAAAAAAGAGCCTGAAACTCCGGTCCAAATGCTGAGAGCTGCGCGTAAAATCCGGCCCCAAACAGCAGCACCTCCGAGTCTTCCAGCGCATCAATGGCAAACAGGGCGGGCTCGTGGTGGCGCAGGCTGTGCTGATCGGCAATCCACCAGTTCTCGGGGGCAAACTGCAGGATGTGTTCCTTGTGCCGCGTATCCGTCACGTAGCTGCGCAAACAGCCCCGCACCACAAACACCCCGAAGCGGGCCAGCTCGCCCTGCCGCCCCAGCACCTCTCCCTTCGCCAGCCGCCGCGGCGTCAGAAGGCTAGCCAAAGTGGTAAACTGGGTTTCGGTAAGCGGGAGCTTGCCGTGGAAATACGTGCGGAGGGCGTCAAGCATGAGGCTAAAATTAGAGCTAAGAATAAAAGCTAGTTTCCCTCCTTGGAAAGGAGGGGCTAGGGGTGGTTAATTCGTTGAACGGTTACTAGAGTTAATTTCTAGTTGATATTCTAACGCAGGTCAACCACCCCTAGCCCCTCCTTTCCAAGGAGGGAAACTAGTTTTCTAGCTTCTTATAAGCCGTACGTGAGCTGCAGATAATATAGACCGCCCACGCTGGGGCCACCGAGGTAGCTCACGTAGTAGTGGTTAAGTACGTTGCTGGCTCCTAGCTTGAAGCGCAGGTTGGGTTCGGGCAGGCGGTAACTGAGCTGGGCGTCGAGGGTGCCGTAGGCGGGCACGTAGCCGGTTACCAGGAAGGTTTGGGAGTAGTAGCACTGCTGCCAGTGGTAGTTGAGGCCAAAACCGAAGTTGTGGGCCACGTTTTCGTTGCCCAGGCTCACGTTGGCGGCCCAGCGCGGCGTGTTGAAGCTGTCCTCCAGCCCGTCGCCCGACTCGGTGCGGCGCAGGCGGGCGTAGGTGGCACTGGCCCCGGCCAGGTAACCTCCCGCCACCTCGTAGCGCAGTCCTAATGAGCCGCCGTAGTTGTACACCCGGCTGCGGGAGTTCGTCCAGAGGCGGTAGCGGGCCTGACCGGCGCGGGCGCTTAGGGCAGTGGCTATGGGGTTGAGGTCGGAGCCGGGGGGCAGGGGCTGGCCGGTGGCATCCAAAGGCACGTAGGCTTCCACCTGGGCAATAAAGTCGCGGTAGGTGTTGGAGTAGAAATCCACGTCGGCCAGCAGGCGGCCGCCGGGCAGCAGCGCCGCTTTGTAGCCCAGCTCGATGGAGTTGATGTGCTCGGGCCGCAGGTAGGTGTAGGGGTTCTTCACTAGCAGGCCCTGGTTCTGGCTGATGGCCTGGCTGCGCGAGAGGCCGCCGGTGTTCACGCCCCGCGTCACGGCCGCATTAAAGGCATCAATGGAGCTGCGCAGGTAGCTGTTCTCAAACACCCCGTCCGACATCACCCGGAGCCCCCCAATGCGCTTCACCTGCCCGCTGTTCACGTTGGAAAACCCTTCAAACAGGCTCGGAAACCGGTAGCCGCTCTGATAGCTTACCCGGAAGTTGTGGCGCTGGGTGGGCGAGTACACGGCCGTGAGGCGGGGGTTGAAACGGGTGCTGAAATAGTCGTTCTTATCGGCCCGCAGCGTGGCCGTCAGGCGCACTTTCTCCTGCCACAGCCGCGCCCCGGCCTGCACGAAGCCGCCGGTTTTGCCATACGTGAGCGTGCTGTAGGGGTCCTCCCCTTTTTCGGGGTTGATGAAGTAGTTGCCGTCGGGCTGAATGAAGTAGGTGCGGTGGTCGAGGCCCAGCAGCACGTCAGCCCAAGCAGGCAGGCTTTTGCCACCGCGCCGGCGCAGGGCTTCGCCGAGGTTCAACTGGCCTTCCAGGTGCAGCAAATCGGCCTGCACACGCAGGGCCGCGCCCTGGTCCCAGTTGTTGATGTCGGCCAGCTCGCGCAGGCGCTGCTGGAACTCCGGCGTGCCGGGCTGCAGACGACCAGCATCGGCGGCGACGCGGGCCGCGGCGTGGGCCTGCGCAACCGACTGGCCGGCCTGCGCGGCGGCGTTCCAGGCGGCGGTGTAGTCCTGGTTCCAGCGGGCATCGGGCTTGAAGCTGCGGTCCAGGTTTTCGGCCATGCTGCGCAGGTTGTAGCTGCGGCCGGTATTTTCCTGCGTGAAGTAGGCGCGGGCCTGCACCACGGGGCTGGTGAGCTGCAACGCGTGCTGCTGCAGGTGGTAGTTCTCTAGCCGGAACCGGTTGCTGCGCTGGTACACGTTGTCGAAGTTGGCCCCGCGGTAGGTGTAGGCCAGCTCTGTTTTGCCCGAAAGCTTGTAGTGCAGGGCCGCGTCGTACTTCAGGGTTTGCAGCTGGTAGTCGGTCACGTCCTGCTCCCGGTAACCGGTGCGGGCTACCTGGTAGCTTTTACCCCCCAGCGTCAGCGTCGAGCGGTTCGACGATTCGTTGCCGTAGCTGCTCACCGGGTCGCGGGCCGGGTTATCGGCCCCCAGCAGACCCGTGGTGGCGTTGCCGTTGGGGTTGATGTCGGTCGGGTCGCGGGCAATCCAGTCGTAGCCGCGCAGGTAGGTGCCGTTCACCTTCACCGCCCACTTCGGGCCCAGCACCCGGGCGTAGCGCACACTCGTTTCGGAAAAGGTGTGCGCGCCGGTGGCCGGGTCGTTGAGGTGGTTGATGCCCACCTTCTGCTGCACGCTCAGGCCGGGGCTGCGGAACGGGTTGCGGGTGCTGAAGTTGACCAGCCCGTTGATGGCGTTGAGCCCGTACAGCGCCGCGGCCGTGCCCGGCACCAACTCCACCGCCTGAATATCCAGGTCGCTAGGCCCCAGCACGTTCCCGATGGGCCCGCCAATGTGCGGGGCCTGGTTGTCGATGCCGTCCACGAGCTGAGCGAAGCGCACGTTGGTGGTGTTGCTGAAGCCCCGGGCGTTCAGCACCCGAAACCCCAGGCTGGGCGTAATCATCTGCACGCCCTTCAGGTGCTCAATGGCGTCGAAAAACGAGGCCGCGGGCGTAAGCCGCAGCTGCCGGGCGTTGAGCTTCTCCACTGTTACGGGCGACTGCAGGATGCTTTCCTCCACCTTCGAGGCCGTCACCACCACCTCCCCCAGCCGCGTGGTGTCGGCGGGGGTCTGGGCGTGGGCCAGTATCGGAAGCAACAACAGAGCAGGCGTAACGTGTTTCATGCGTTATATTTTCCCAAACATAACGAATAACTGGGCGGGAGGTTTTCACGCAGTGGCTCGCAGTAGTTTGCGGAGGCCGCTCACTGCGAGACACTATGCCAACCACCGCGAGCCACTGCGCGAAAACCAACGCTAAAACAGCCGCGCCGCCTCCGCCGCCATAAACGCCTGAAAACGAGTCTGCAGGGCCTCAAACTCCGCAATCAGGGCTTCCCCCTCGGGCGTTACCACGGTGCCGCCGCCGCGCTTGCCGCCGGTTTGGGTGAGCACCAAAGGCCGCGAACCCTGGGCGTTCAGGGACGACACCAAATCCCAGGCCCGCTTGTACGACATGCCCATTTCCTGCGCAGCTTTCGAGATGGAGCCGTGCTGCTGAATCTGGCGCAGCAATTCCAGCCGCCCGATGCCCATGAACCGGTCGTCCGCAGATTCCACCCACAGGCGGCCGGTGAGGCGGAAGGTCAGGTCGGGGCGCAGCAGGTCTTTCATACGGGCAAATATCGGGGTTTGGGCGAGGGTTGGAAATCGTAGAGCAGAGTTTAGCTCATCCGTACCAAAACAGTGTTTGCAACCCGCTTAACGCCAATTTAAGATGACGCTACTCCGAGCGGAGGCCGGGGTTTGAAACCGGAGAGCAGCGCCATCCGGCATGGTTGAAAGGTAGTGGCAGCGGTATACTGGGTTTTTGACCTACCGCCGGGGTCATTTCCTCGCTTTGATCAACCGACCCTTTCCGATGGAGCAAACTGCCCCGCAAGGACTATACCGCCCCGAATTTGAACACGACGCCTGCGGCACTGGCTTTATTGCTTACGTGGACGGCCGCCGCTCGCACCAGATTGTGGCCGATGCGCTGACGATTCTGGAAAACATGGAGCACCGCGGGGCCTGCGGCTGCGACGCCGACTCCGGCGACGGGGCCGGCCTGCTGCTGCAGCTGCCCCACTGGTTTCTGCTGGAGGAGTGCACCACGCTGGGCATCCGCCTGCCCGAGCCCGGCGAGTACGGCGTGGGCATGGCCTTTCTGCCCAAAAACGAGGCCCTGCGCCACATCAGCCGCGACCTTATTAACCAGGCCGCCGCCCGGCTGGGCTTCCCGGTGCTGGGCTACCGGCCGGTGCCGGTGAACCCCGCCGGCATCGGCCCCACGGCCCTGGCCGCCGAGCCGGCCGTGGAGCAGGTGTTTGTGGGCCGACCCGCCGGCGTGCACACGCCCGAGGAGTTTGAGCGCAAGCTCTACGTGCTGCGCCGCCTCATCAGCCACGAAACCGCCGCCCAGCTGCCCCAGGAGGAAGTCTACTTCACGTCGTTTTCCTGTCGGGTTATCATCTACAAGGGCCAGCTGACGACCTACCAGGTGCGCGGCTACTTCCCCGAGCTGTCAGACCAGCGCGTAACGTCGGGGTTGGGGCTGGTGCACAGCCGGTTTTCCACCAACACCTTCCCCAGCTGGCGGCTGGCCCAACCTTTCCGGCTGCTGGCTCACAACGGCGAAATCAACACCCTGCGCGGCAACCTCAACTGGTTTTACGCCGGCCTGCCCTCCTACCTCTCGCCCTACTTCTCGGCCGAGGAAATGGAGATTCTGCTGCCCGTCATCGACTCCGGCCAGTCGGACTCAGCCTGCCTCGACAACATTGTGGAGCTGCTGCTGCACTGCGGCCGCAGCCTGCCGCAGGTGATGATGATGCTGGTGCCCGAAGCCTGGGACGGCAACGAGCAGATGGACCCGCTCAAAAAGGCCTTCTACGAGTTCCATGCCACGTTTATGGCGCCCTGGGACGGCCCCGCGGCGCTGCTGTTCACCGATGGCCGCATGGTAGGGGCCATGCTGGACCGCAACGGCCTACGCCCCCTGCGCTATGCCGTCACCGACGACGGCCGGGTGCTGGTGGCCTCCGAGGCCGGGGTGCTGGGCGCGGGCCTGCCCGAGGCCCGGGTGGTGCGCAAGGGCCGCCTGCAGCCCGGCAAAATGCTGCTGATTGATACCGTGGCGGGCCAGATTATCACCGACGAGGAGCTGAAAACCCAGGCCGCCAGTTGTCAGCCCTACGGCCAGTGGCTGAGCGAGTACCAGATTCGGCTGGAGGAGCTGCCCGAGCCCCGACTGGTGTTTACCGATTTGTCGGCCGAGTCGGTGTTCAAGTACCACCAGGTGTTCGGCTACACTCGCGAGGACATCGACACCATTCTCACGCCCATGGCCGTGGAGGGCAAGGAGCCCATCGGCTCCATGGGTGTCGATTCGCCGCTGGCGGTGCTGTCTGACCAGCCCCAGCACCTGAGCAGCTACTTCAAGCAGTTCTTCGCCCAGGTCACCAACCCGCCCATTGACCCCATCCGGGAGCGGCTGGTGATGAGCCTGGCCACCTTCATCGGCAACAACGGCAACATCCTCGACGAGGACAAGATGCATTGCCACTGCGTGGCCCTGCGCCAGCCCATCCTCACCAACCACGAGCTGGAAAAGCTGCGCAGCATCGATACGGGCCTGTTCAACGCCAAAACCATCAACACCTACTTCCGGGCCGATGGCAAGCCGGGGGCGCTGGCCGCCGGCCTGGCCCGCCTCTGCCGCTACGCCGAGGATGCGGTGGACGACGGGTTTGAGGTGCTGATTCTGTCGGACCGAGCCCTGGACTCGGAGCACGCCGCCGTTCCCTCGCTGCTGGCGGTATCGGCGGTGCATCACCACCTGATTCGGAAGGGTTACCGGGGCTCGGTGGGGCTGGTGGTGGAAGCCGGCGACGCCTGGGAGGTGCACCATTTTGCCTGTCTGCTGGCTTTCGGGGCCACGGCCATCAACCCGTACCTGGCGCTCAGCACCATTCGCACCCTGCACTACGAGGGCCGGCTGGGCGCGGGTCTGAGCGTGCCCAAGCTGGAAGCCAACTACCAGAAGGCGGTGTGCGACGGGCTGCTGAAAATCTTCTCCAAAATGGGCATCAGCACCCTGCAGAGTTACCACGGCGCGCAGGTGTTCGAGATTCTGGGGCTGAACCGCGAGGTGGTGGACCAGTACTTCACCGGGGCCGTGACGCGCATTGGCGGGCTGGGGCTCGATGAAATTGCCCGCGAAACGCTGTTCAAGCACTTCCAGGGCTTCAGGAGCAGCACGCTCGAAGAGCAAAACCTGCTGCCCGAGGGCGGCGTGTACCAGTGGCGGCGGCGGGGCGAGGCCCACCAGTTCAACCCCGAAACCGTGCACCTGCTGCAGCACGCCACCCGCACCAACTCCTACGCCACCTACCAACGCTACGCCCGGCTGGTGAACGAGCCTGGCAAAGGGACCTTCACCCTGCGCGGCCTGCTGGATTTTGCCCACCACCGCCCGGCCGTGCCGCTAACGGAGGTGGAGCCGGCCGAAAGCATTATGCGGCGCTTTGCCACCGGGGCCATGTCGTTTGGCTCGATTTCGCACGAGGCCCACAGCACCCTGGCCATTGCCATGAACCGCATCGGGGGCAAGAGCAACACCGGCGAGGGCGGCGAGGACCCCATGCGCTACGAGCAGATGCCCAACGGCGACTCCATGCGCTCGGCCATCAAGCAGGTGGCCTCGGCCCGCTTTGGCGTCACGGCCCACTACCTCACCAACGCCGACGAGCTGCAGATCAAGATGGCCCAGGGTGCCAAGCCCGGCGAAGGCGGCCAGCTGCCCGGCCACAAGGTAGACGAGTGGATTGCGAAAGTGCGCCACGCCACGCCCGGCGTCGGCCTCATCTCGCCCCCGCCCCACCACGACATCTACTCCATCGAGGATCTGGCCCAGCTGATTTTCGACCTCAAGAATGCCAACCGCGCCGCCCGCATCAACGTGAAGCTGGTGAGCAAGGCGGGCGTGGGCACCATTGCGGCCGGCGTTGCCAAGGCCCACGCCGACGTGATTCTGATTGCGGGCTTTGATGGTGGCACCGGCGCTTCGCCCCTGAGCAGCATCCGCCACGCCGGGCTGCCCTGGGAGCTAGGCCTGGCCGAAGCCCACCAGACGCTGGTGCGCAACCAGCTCCGCAGCCGCGTGGTATTGCAGGCCGACGGCCAGCTGAAAACCGGCCGCGACCTGGCCATTGCCACCCTGCTGGGGGCCGAGGAATGGGGCGTGGCCACTGCCGCGCTGGTGGCCGGGGGCTGCGTGATGATGCGCAAATGCCACCTCAACACCTGTCCCGTGGGCGTGGCCACCCAGGACCCCGAGCTGCGCCGCCTGTTCAGCGGGCAGCCCGAGCACATCGTGAACCTGTTCCGCTTCCTGGCCGAGGAGCTGCGCGAAATCATGGCTGAGCTGGGCTTCCGCACCGTGAACGAGATGGTGGGCCGGGCCCAGTTCCTGAAGCCTCGCCCCGACATCACGCACTGGAAAGCCCGCCACCTCGACCTGCGCGACCTGCTGTACCTGACCTCCCCCGCGGCCGGCAGCACCCTGCACCAGAGCGAGGCCCAGGACCACGGCCTCCAGCACATCCTCGACTGGCAGCTGCTGGAGCACGCCCGTCCGGCCCTGGACTTCCAGCAGCCCGTGCGGGCCGATTTTGCCGTGTGCAACACCAACCGCACCATCGGCACGCTACTTTCCAACGAAATCACCAAGCGCTACCACGCCGCCGGGCTGCCCGAGGGCACCATCGAGTACACCTTCCGCGGGTCGGCGGGGCAGAGCTTCGGGGCCTTCAGCGTGCGGGGGCTGAGCTTCCGACTCGAAGGCGAGGCCAACGATTACGTGGGCAAGGGCCTGAGCGGGGCTCGCCTCATCATCCACCCCGCCCCCGACGCCCGGTTTGCGCCCGAGCAGAACATCATCATCGGCAACGTGGCGCTGTACGGGGCTACTTCTGGCGAGCTGTTTGTGCGCGGGCAGGCCGGGGAGCGGTTTGCGGTGCGCAACTCCGGGGCCACGGCCGTAGTGGAGGGCGTGGGCGACCATGGCTGCGAGTACATGACGGGCGGCCGGGCCCTCATCCTGGGCCGCACCGGCCGCAACTTCGCCGCCGGCATGAGCGGGGGCATTGCCTGGGTGTACGACGCCGACGGCTCCTTCCCCCAAAATTGCAACCCCGAAATGGTGGAGCTCGACCCACTCGACGCCGATGACGAAACCCACATCCAGCACCTGCTCCGCCAGCACCACGAGCTCACCGGCAGCCAGTTGGCCGCCTTCCTGCTCGCCAACTGGCCCGAGGAAGCCGGCAAGTTCGTGAAGGTGTTCCCGAGTGAATACAAAAAGGTGCTGCAGAAGGCCCGGGTAGCGGTGGGGTAACGCCAATGGCTGTAGAGACGCGACACTTCGCGTCTCCCGTCAGAACGAGCCGCCAGAACGCACACCAGCAGGCCCGGGCCACCAGCACCACGCACCAAAAACAACATCAGCAACGACGAGACGCAAGATGTTGCGTCTCTACAACCGCCAACGTCGTCTGGCTCCCCCTCTCCCCCTGGAGAGGGGGCCGGGGGGTGAGGCACCACGCACATGGGCAATAGCATCGGTTTCAAGGAATTTCAGCGGGAACTGCCCGCCAAAGCCGCCCCGCAGGAGCGCGTGGCGCACAACCGCGAGTTTGTGGGCCAATACGCCGACACGCAGCTCCGGCAGCAGTCGGGGCGGTGCATGGAGTGCGGCATTCCATTCTGCCACGCGGGCTGTCCGCTTGGCAATATCATCCCCGAGTTCAACGACGCTGTGTACCGCCAGGACTGGGAGCTGGCCTATCAGATTCTGAGCTCCACCAACAACTTCCCCGAATTTACCGGCCGTATCTGCCCCGCGCCCTGCGAATCGGCCTGCGTGCTGGGCATCCATGCCGCACCGGTGGCCATTGAGGAAATCGAGAAGCACATCATCGAAACGGCCTTTGCCCGGGGCTACGTGCGGCCCACCGCGCCAGTGCTCAAAACCGGCAAATCGGTGGCCGTGGTGGGCTCGGGGCCGGCCGGGCTGGCGGCGGCGGCCCAGCTGGTGCGGGCCGGCCACGCCGTAACGGTGTTCGAGCGCGACGACCGGCCCGGCGGCCTGCTGCGCTACGGCATCCCCGATTTCAAGCTGGATAAGTGGGTGATTGACCGCCGCCTGCGCCTGCTGGAAGAAGACGGCGTACAGTTTCGCTGCAACACCGAAGTGGGCCGCGACCTGACAGCCCAGGACCTTACGGCGCAGTTTGATGCCGTAGTGCTGGCTGGCGGGGCCCTGGTGCCCAAAGACCTGCCCCTGCCCGGCCGCGAGCTGCCCGGCATCCACTTCGCCATGGACTACCTCACCCAGCACAACCGCCGCGTAAGTGGGCTGCCGCTGTCGGAAACCGAAATTCAGGCCACCGGCCTCGACGTAGTGGTAATCGGCAGCGGCGACACCGGCTCCGACTGCGTGGGCACGGCCAACCGCCAGCAGGCCCGCTCCGTCATGCAGTTTGCCCTCATGCACCAGCCCACCCCCGAGCGGCCCCACTTCGAGCCCTGGCCCCACTACCCCACGGCCGTGTTCCGCACCAGCACCTCCCACGAGGAAGGCTGCCAGCGCTACTGGGGCATCAACACCAAAGCCTTTCTCAGCGACGACCAAGGCCGCCTGCGGGCCCTGCTGGTCACCGACGTAACCTGGGAAACCGACGTACTGGGCCGCCGCCTCGCCTTCACCGAAATCGAAGGCTCGGAGCGCGAAATCCCCTGCCAGCTGGCCCTGCTGGCCCTGGGATTCGCCTCCCCCCGCTACGAAGGGCTGCTACAGCAGCTCGGCGTGGCCCTCGACGACCGGGGCAACGTGCGTACCCCGTCCGATTCTGACTTCCTCACCTCCCAGCCCAACGTCTTCGTGGCCGGCGACATGCGCCGGGGCCAGTCGCTCGTCGTATGGGCCATTTCCGAAGGCCGCGAAGCCGCCCGGCAGGTGGACTTGTTCCTAATGGGCAAAACTGCCCTACCCAGCAAAGACACCGTAGGCATGTTTGGATAAGGCTGTCTATCATCCTGAGCATGTCGCGCATCAAGCGAGGACGAAGGACCTTATTGCGCCAGAACCAGTCGTTGTTACGGCACTGTTCTGACGTGATAAGGTCCTTCGTCCTCGCTTGATGCGCGACATGCTCAGGATGACAGGTGTTAAACACAAACCGCCCGCTGATACCAGCGGGCGGTTTGTGTTTCTTGCCAGATTAAAACGGCGGTGGGCCGTCATCGAAGTTGCTGCGGGGGAAGGGCTGCGCGGGTGGCGGGCCGTCGTTGTTGATACGGGAGCCGAGGCGGATGGTGTTCGGGGCGAAACCGGACTGGTCGTCGTCGAAGGTGCTGGTGGGGAAAGCGCCGGGGTTGAAGCCCGCGTCGCCGAAGCCGCCGCCGGCCCCGTCGAGGTCGGCAAACTTGGTGAACTTACCGATGAACTTGAGCTGCACGCTTTCCAAAGAGCCGTTCCGGTGCTTGGCAATGATGACCTCGCCGGTGCCTTGGGTCGGGTTGCCCATCTCATCCTCCGTAATCTTATAGTACTCGGGGCGGTAGAGGAAGATTACCATGTCGGCGTCCTGCTCGATGGACCCCGATTCGCGAAGGTCACTGAGTTGGGGCTTTTTGTCGCCACCGCGCGTTTCCACCGAGCGGCTCAGCTGCGACAGGGCCAGCACCGGCACGTTCAGCTCCTTGGCAATGCCCTTGAGGGCCCGCGAAATCGAGGCAATTTCCTGTTCACGGTTACCGCCGCCCTTGCCGTCGGTGTTGCCGGTCATCAACTGCAGATAGTCGATGATGATCATCTGGATATCGTGGTGGGCCTTGAGGCGGCGGCACTTGGTGCGCAGCTCCCGGATGCTCAAGCCCGGCGTATCATCGATATAGATGGGGGCCGATGACAGGCTGGAAATCTTGTGGTTGAGCTGGGCCCACTCGTAGTCGGCCAGGTTGCCCTTCTTGATCTTCTCGGAATCCAGCTCCGCCTCCGCTGAAATCAGACGATTCACGAGCTGCAGCGAGGACATTTCCAGCGAGAAAATGGCCACCGGCTTCTTGAACTCCACCGCCGCATTGCGCATGGCCGACACCACGAAAGCAGTTTTACCCATACCAGGGCGCGCAGCAATAATCACCAGGTCAGATGGTTGCCAGCCGGAGGTTACGCGGTCTAGGGCGGAGAAGCCGGAGGGCACGCCGGTGAGGCCGTCTTTCTGATCCTTCTTTTCTTCCAGCTCCTTGATGGCCTTGCCCATCAGGCTGCGCATGTCATCGAAGTTCTTGCGGATGTTGGATTCGGACACTTCAAACAACGACTGCTCGGTGGTATCGAGCAGGTTGAATACGTCGGTGGTGTCCTCGAAGGCGTCGCGCTGAATGTCGGAGGCAATGCGGATCAGCTCCCGCTTGATGGCGTTTTCGGTGATGATGCGGGCGTGGTACTCGATGTTGGCCGCCGAGTTGACCTTGAACGTGAGGTTGGCCACGTAATGCGCGCCACCGGCTACTTCCAGCTCGCCCATTTCCCGCAGCTCATGCGTGACGGTCAGAATATCAATGGGTTCCGACTTATCGAACAGGTTCAGGATGGCCTTGAAGATGCGCTGGTGGCCGTCTTTGTAAAAGCTCTGGGGCTTGAGGATGTCGATAACCGTAGTAAGGGCATCCTTTTCCAGCATGAGCGCCCCCAGCACGGCGGCCTCCAGCTCGGGCGCCTGGGGCGGCAGCTTGCCCGACGCGCCGCCCATAGGCAGCTGCGCGGGGCGGCTGTTCCAGGCCGCTTTGGCGCGGGTCCCAGCTTGTTTCAGACGGTCATCCATCGAGTCGTTCATCACTTGGGTAAGCACTACAAGGTAAGCAGGTTGGGCCGGTTCCGGCCGGAATTTCTTCCAGCTACCCCTGATTTTTGCCCAAGGGGCTACAAAGCTAACGGCTGGGCTCTACAATCCCGGAGTGGCACAAAAGGTTTCTTTTTCGTAGAGACGTGGCGTTCCTCCCTCATTCTCCCTGCCGCAAAAAAACACCCCGTACCTTTGCAGCCCTATTCCTCTTTATTACCGAATGGCTGCTACTCCTTCTTCCCTCCAACGCCTGCACCTGATTGCAACCGGGGGCAGCATTATGCACAACCTGGCCCTAGCCCTGCACCAGCGCGGCGCTCAGGTAACTGGTTCCGACGACGAAATATTTGAGCCGGCCAAAAGCCGACTGGCTAGCGCCGGTCTGCTGCCGGCCCAGGAAGGCTGGTTTCCGGAGAAGATTACAGCTGACCTCGACGCGGTAATTGTGGGCATGCACGCCCGCCCCGACAACCCCGAGCTTTTGCGCGCCCAGGAGCTGGGCCTGCGCGTGTACTCCTTCCCCGAGTTCATCTACGAAGCCTCCCGCGACAAGCAACGCATTGTTATCGGCGGCTCGCACGGCAAAACCAGCATCACCTCCCTCATCCTGCATGTACTGCGCTACCACGGCCGCAAGTTCGACTATGCGGTAGGCGCGCAGCTGGAAGGCTTCGAGCTAATGGTGCAGCTGACCGACGACGCGCCCATCATCATCATTGAGGGCGACGAGTACCTGTCCTCCCCCATTGACCGGCGGCCGAAGTTCCATTTGTATCAGCACCACATCGGGGTAATTTCCGGTATCAGTTGGGACCATATCAACGTGTTCCCGACGGAGGAAATCTACCGGGAGCAGTTCCGCATCTTCGCTGAGATGACACCTAAAGCAGGTGTGCTCATCTATGACCAGGACGATGAGCAGGTGCAACTGGTAACGGTGCCCAGCTCGCCCGCCGTGAAGTACATCGGCTACGGCCCCCACGAGCACGTCATCCGCAACGGCAAAACCTTCCTGCTCAACAAGAAAGAAGAGGAAGTGCCCGTGCAGGTGTTCGGCGAGCATAACCTGCGCAATATTTCGGCGGCCAAGGAAGTGTGCAAGCAGCTGGGTATCAAGGGCAAAGAGTTTTATGAAGCATTAGGCACCTTCAAAGGCGCGGCGCGGCGGCTGGAGCTGGTAAAGGAGGGCCCGAATTCGGTGGTATACAAGGATTTCGCCCATGCCCCCAGCAAGCTTAAGGCCACCGCCACGGCCTTCAAGAAGCAGTTTCCACAGCGCCGGCTGGTGGCCTGCCTGGAGCTGCACACCTTCAGCTCCCTCAACCCGGCCTTTCTACCCCAGTACGCCCACACCTTCGACGCGCCCGACGTGGCGGTGGTGTACTTCAACCCGCAGGTGCTGGCCCACAAGCGCCTGCCTGCTTTGCCGCCCGAGGCCGTGCAGCAAGCCTTCCAGCGTCCCGACCTGCGCGTATTTACCGATAGCCGGGAGCTGGCTGCCTTCCTGCATGAGCAGAACTGGCAGCACGCCAACCTGCTGATGATGACTTCAGGTACCTTCGACGGACTGGACCTGAACCAGCTGGCGGCCGAAGTGACCCAATAACTTACGCTTGTCTGTCGGCCGGCTTTTCCGTGAAGTGCCGGTTGGCAGTTGAGCCGTCAACGCATGAAACATACCATTCTGCTCCTGCATGGGGCTCTGGGCTCGGAAGCGCAGCTGAAGTTTCTGAAGCGGGAACTGCCTCCGTTCTATGATGTGCATTCCTTTTCTTTCACTGGCCACGGTGGCCGGCCGCTGGCGACTACTGGTTTCTCGATGAAGGAGCTGGCGCAGGAAATCCGACAGTTTATTCTCGCCCACAACCTGCCGCCGGTACACGTATTCGGGTACAGCATGGGTGGCTACGCAACCCTGACGGCCGCTGTGGCATGGCCGGAACTATTCAGCAGCATCACCACGCTGGGTACTAAATTTGACTGGACGCCGGGTACTGCGGCGCTGGAAACCCGCTTTCTGGACGCGGCCGGTATGCGGGAGAAAGTGCCGCAGTTTGCCAGCCAACTGGAGCAACTGCACGCCCCTACCCCGCTACCCGAGCTGCTGGCTGCTACCACGGGCCTATTGCGCGGCCTCGGGGATGCGCCGCTGCTCACGGCAGCTAACTTGGCCGAACTGGAAGTACCTGTACAGGTGCTGGTGGGCGAGCTGGACACAACGGCCGGCGTGGATGCCTCCCGCTCCTACGTCGACCACATGCCCCGTGCCACTTTCGAAATTATCATGAACACGCCCCACCCGCTGGAAAAAGTCAACCCCGATTTGCTGGTGAACCGCATCGCACGGTTTGTGGAGTTGGTGGAGGAAGGCATGGTGTAGCACGTAGTATTGGTTTGCTCAACCGCTTGCCTTTTATCCGCTATAAGCACAACAGGCCCCGCCAAATTGACGGGGCCTGTTGTGTAATATAGTGCGCTTATTCAGCGGTGGTGATATGGACGACGCCGCTTCCTAATCGCCGAAACCCTTCTCGAGTGGGTTGCCAATCGGGGTCGGCGCCTTGTATAGAGGCCACCACAGCTTCGTCGGAAGTAAGCTGATCTACTAGGAATCCTTGTTCGGTGAGCAGCGCGCGGGCTTTTATCAGTTGCGGCTCCTCTACTGCCGGCGACAGTTGCAAATGGTAGCGAACCAGCTGAGTGCTATTGACGGTGGAATTGTTGTGCATGGCTGGGAAAGGAAAGTAAGTAGCCCAGTGTATACGCACATCAACTGTTCTAGACCAAGTTCTTTACCCTAAAAATCCCCGGCTACTGCGGATTTTCCGGTTTATCCGCAGCCGGCTTTGGACGCCGCTTATCCGTAGTAAGCAGTAGGGCCAAAGCCGTGAGTGAAAGGCGCATAATCCATTTGCGGCTAAGCATGGCTATTTGCGTACGAAAAAGGTGTTGTTGGATTCCACACGCAGGTCGCAACGGCTGCCACCGGAGTTTTCCTCGCAGGTGGTGCCCACAATTTCATTTTTCTCGAAGTTGAAGAAACAGAACGTGCAACCTACGCCCGTAATAATGTAGCGGGCCGAGTTAGAAGGCAGATACAGGCTGTTGTCCGACGACGTTTGCAGCGGCAGGGCCATAGCCCGGTACATGCCGTTGCGCAGCCCCATACCCACTAGGTAGTACACCGCCTTATCCTTGGGCGTTTCCTGCACTTTGCGGATAACGGTTTTGTCGATGGCCGTACCGTCGCCGAACTGCCGGGTAAAAGCGGCGGAAAGCTGCTCGCGGGGCATGATATAGCGAATTTTCCCCTCGGCTACTTCCGCTATCTGTTTGCTGACTACTTCGCGCTTGCGGCGCATTTCGTCGGTATCGGTGGTGGGGGTGCTCATTTCCGGAAAGCCCCGCTTGGAGGTTTCACAGGCACTCAAGCCCGCCAGCAGCACCGTTACCGGTACAGAGGCCAGCGCAATACGCAGAATACGATTCATCAGGATAGGTTCAACCAGCCAAGTTTAGCGGGCTTTGTAGTAAGTACGGGCTTCCGGCAACTCCTTTTGAATACCCGCAATACGGGTGCCGTTGGAAGGGTGCGTAGAAAGGAACTCGGGGGGTGAGGCAGCATTCTCGCGGGCATCCATGCGCTGCCAGAACTGCACGGCCGTATCAGGGTTGTAGCCGGCCATAGCCATAAAAATCAGCCCCAGGTGGTCGGCTTCCGACTCCTGGCTGCGGCCGTATTTCAGCAACCCCAGCGAAGAACCTACGCCCACCGCCTGCAGAAACACATTCTGGGTAAGCGTGGGCGTTTGCCCTACGGCCGCTGAAGCAATACTGCCCAGGTTCTGGGCCGCCATCTGCTGGCTCATCCGCTCCGAACTGTGGCGGGCTACGGCGTGGGCAATTTCGTGGCCCATTACCACGGCCAGGCCGGTTTCATCCTGGGTGATGGGCAGAATGCCGGTGTACACGGCCACCTTGCCGCCGGGCATGCACCAGGCATTTTCCTGTTTGTCATCGAGGAGGTTGAACTCCCACTGGTAGCCTTCCAGTTGCGCCTGCTCGCCGCGCTGGCTGAAATACTGCTCCACGGCCTGCTGAATGCGCAGGCCCACCCGCTTTACCATAGCCGCCTGTTCCCCGCTGGTCACTACCCGGCTACTGGAAAGCACTTTCTGATACTCCGTGGCTGCCATCGTATTCATTTCGGTGTCGGAAACGAGGCTGAGCTGCCGCCGGCCGGTGATGGGAACCGTGGCGCAGCCCGCGGCTACGAGCAGGCAGCTGGCGAGGGCAATTTTCTTGAGCATGAGAGTAGGCAATTGAGAGAAAGGAAAGCGGGAACGGAACCGGTCCGCAAGCAGACACTTGCTGGCCCGGGGTACTATACGTGCGGCGGTGGGCAAAATGTTTGCGCGGCGGCCTACAGCCGTAAAAAGGAGCCCGGTTGAGGTTTCCGGCCCACGAATTAAACGCTATTTTTGACCGCCTGCCCGCCTTTATTACCGGTCGCATGCCCTTTGGCCGTCTTCGGGCGGCCGTTACACTTCCAACTCCCTGAGCATGAAAATCCTCTGCATCGGCCGCAATTACGCCGACCATATTGCCGAACTCCAGAACGAAACGCCCGCCGCGCCCGTCATCTTCGCCAAGCCCGACACGGCTTTGCTCCAGCGCAACCAGCCCTTCTTCCTGCCCGATTTCTCCCAGGATATTCACTACGAAGTAGAGCTGGTGCTGCGTATCTGCAAGAATGGCAAGAACATCGAGGAGAAGTTTGCGCCCACTTATTTCGACGCCATCGGGCTGGGCATTGATTTCACGGCCCGCGACCTGCAAAGCCAGCTCAAAAGCAAAGGCCTGCCCTGGGAACTGGCCAAGGGCTTCGACGGCTCGGCCCCAATTTCCCAGGAGTTCAAGCCCGTAGCCGAATTTCCCGACCTGAAGAACATTGATTTCCGGCTGGAAGTAAACGGCGAGGTGCGCCAACAGGGCAACTCCAGCCTCATGCTCCACGATTTCTCGAAAATCATCAGCTACATCTCCCAATTCATCACCCTGAAAATGGGCGACCTGATCTTCACCGGCACCCCCAGCGGCGTCGGCCCCGTCAAAATCAACGACCAACTGGTGGGCTTCATCGGTGAGGACAAGATGTTTAACTTAGCCGTGAAGTAGGCCTACGGAACGTCATTGAAGTAGGTCTGTTGAACGTCATTCCGAGCCCCGCGACTAATCTCGCGTGCTGACGTTGCCAGGCTAACCACCAAGCTTCATCGGGCGTCCGATTTCCACTGTTCCGGCTGAACGATTCACTAGCCCAGGGTTTAAACCCTGGGCTATGGAGCGGTTATCACCACAACGTCAGCCCGCGAGATTCCCCGGCAAGCCCGGAGTGACGTGCTGCGTTTACAAATCCGTTCACCATTTCCCATCCGCCAAGGCACGATTGTGCCGGGTTGCGGCGTTGCTGCGGCACCGTTTTCCTTTCCTTCTGCTGCCGATTTCCTTTTCTGAATGCCCGATTCTTTGTTTACCCGGCCGCCGCGTCTGCTGAGCGTGGCGTGGCCGTTTTTGCTGCTGCTGGGGTTGCAGCCCGCAGCCTGCGGTGGGCAGGAGCCCGATTCGGCTGCCAAGCCTAAGCCTACTCCTGCCACCACATCCCGCCGCCCTGAAGTACCCCAGGGCTATTTTCTGTTCCCGATTAAGCCCGGCCAGCAGAATTTTCTGGCCGGCAGTATGGGCGAGCTGCGCCCCAACCACTTCCACGGCGGCCTCGACATCAAAACCGACGGCCGGGTAGACCTGCCCGTATACGCCTCGGCCGACGGCTACATCTCGCGCATGAAGCAGAGCAGCTACGGCTACGGCAACGTGCTCTACATCACCCACCCCAACGGCCTGACCACGGTGTACGGCCACCTGAACCGCTTCAAAGGCCCCGTGGCCGAGGAGCTGCGCCGCCGCCAGTATGAAAAGCAGACCTACGACCTGGAGCTGTTCTTTAAGCCCGACCAATTTCCGGTGAAGCGCGGCGAAGTGGTGGCGCTTTCAGGCAATACCGGCGGCTCGGCGGGGCCCCACCTGCACTGGGAGGTGCGCACGGCCCAGGACGCGCAGCTTAACCCGCTGCAATGGGGCGGCTTCTCCGAAATCCAGGACCACGTAGCGCCCACCTTGCTGGCTTTTGGAGTGGAAGCCCTGAGCATTGACGCCCGGGTACAGGGCAAGTTCGGCAAGTCGATTTTCCTGCCGAAAGCTCCGCCCCTACCTAACGGCGGCGGCTACGTGTGGGCCGATACCATTGCGGCCAACGGCACCGTGGGCCTGCTCATGCAGGGCTTCGATAGGTTCGATCAGGTGTGGAACAAGAACGGCATTCAGAAAGTGGAGGTACTGGTGAATGGGCAGCCGCACTACCAGCATGTTATTGATGACATTCCGTTTCCGGAAGGCTCCCGCCAGATCAACCGCCACCTGGATTATGAGTGGCGCGCCACCCAGGGGCGGCAGCTGGAGCGGCTTTTCGTGGACGACGGCAACGACCTGAGCATGTACACCACCGGCCCCGGTAAGGGCAAGCTGCGCGTGGAACCGGGCCAGCTCTACGCCGTAGAAGTGCGCCTGAGCGACTCCTACGGCAACCTCACGCCGCTACGTTTCGTGCTGCGCGGCACCGAGGCCGGCTACCGCAAAACCCGCTCGGCGGCCGTGAAAACCCCGGCCCTGCGTTACGATATCAGCCGCAACCTGTTGGTAGCCACCGCCGCCGACCCCGATACGGCGGCCGTAGGCGGGAATCTGACGCTGTTCAAAGGCAACCGCCGCCTCACGCTCAAGCCCAGCTACACTGAGCAAAGCCAGAACGTGTACCTCTACGACCTGCGCGCCGGCCGCCCCGACTCCTTGCAGTTCGGGCGCATCACCAAGCGGTTTGACCGGCAGGCCCTGATTCCCTCGGGCCGGGAGTTTGGCTTCAGCACGGCCAACTTAGCGCTGGGTTTTGGACCAAAAACGCTTTTCGACACGCTGTACGTGCAGACCAGCTACAAGCAGGGCCTCTGGACGGTACATCTGCCCCGCACGCCGCTCTACGAAACCCTGGCCCTCACCCTCAAGCCCGAAACCCCGGCCGCTGACCCGCGCCGCACGGCCATCTACGGCGTTACAGCCAAGGGCGGCAGGGCCTACGTGGGCGGCAAGTGGAGCCCCGACGGCCGCAGCATCACGGCTTCCATCAAAGCCTTCGGCCAGTTTAAGCTACTCACCGATACCATTCCGCCCTCAGCCCGTCTCATCAGCCGCGGCCCCGGCGGCGTGGTGTTCAAGGTCGGCGACGACCTCTCGGGCCTGGCCAGCTACAAGCTGGAAGTGAACGGGCAGTTCCGCCTGCTGCGCTTCGAGCATAAGAACGCCATCATCTACTCGGAGCGTGACGACACGTTGGGCCCGCCTCTGCGCGGCCCCGCCACCCTGCGCCTCACCGACCAGGCCGGGAATGAGAAAGTGATTAATCTGGTGTTGTAAAGCTGATTTCTGAACTGTATAGAGTTTCGTCGTTGCTGAGGCTAAGCGGTTAAGGTGCTGCTCAACTTCAGCAACGGCGAGACTACAATTATTGCGTCTCCACCAAAGAGTATCCTTTCAGAAAACGAGAAATCTAGTGCACTCAGAAATCCGAACGTTTTCGTCAACCGCTGGCAGCGGTGTATTATACACTTTAGTCTTGAAGAAAATCCCATTCGCCTGAACCTAATGCCTGCACTTGAGCCGCTTTCCGCCCTCCCTAATCATCCGGTGGCCTTGGTATACTTGGAAGAGACTGAACAAGCTTACTAAGTGGAAATGGTAGACACAGTTCAGGTGGGGCTGGGGTACAGCCTGAGTTCCATTCCTTTTTTTGCGAAGCACATCGCCTTATACGATGTGGTTTCGGTCGAAACCGACGAAGGGGTTCATTATTTTGAGCACATACTCGTGAAATCGGGCCACAGTGTTGTAAGAGTGCTGTTCGGGACCGAATCCACACGCCAGACCTGCACCGCTGTGGTGGAGAAGTTGGGCGGAGTTGGGTTTCAATATGCCGATTCGCTTCTTGTCGCCTTCGACATCCCCCCAAACGTGGAATATCCGCCCATTAAACACGTTTTGGCTAACGGAGAGAGCCAAAAATTGTGGGAATACGAGGAAGCTTGCTTGGGCTGGAAGTAGCAAATCTTCGATTGAGAAAAAGGTTCGAATCCCTGAAAATACTATATTCTCCGTTCTCTGCGCGCCTCTGCAATTTCCTGGGCCGCAACCGTTGGCTTTGCGTATACGGCGGCGACTCTTAATCTCAACCCGATGCCCAAGAACCTACTCAAACGTCGCCAACCCGTGCTGCTTGGGGCCGCTGCTGCCGCCATTGCTACCGGCGTAGCTGCCTATGCTTACACGCGCCGCAAAGCCTACCCGGTTCTGCCCACCGTCGCCCATGTGGATCTGCACAAGTACGCTGGCCTCTGGTATGAGGTGGCCCGGCTACCCACCCGCTTCGAGAAGGGGTGCCAGCACGTAACGGCCCACTACAAGCTGCGGCCCGATGGCAAGGTAAACGTGCGCAACACATGTCACAAAGAAGGCCTCAACGGCCCCGCCGAAACCGCTACAGCCATAGCCCGCGCCGTGGATGCCACCAATGCCCGCCTCAAAGTGCAGTTCTTCTGGCCCTTCGAAGGCGACTACTGGATTCTGGATGTGGACCATTCCGACTACCAATATGCGCTGGTGGGTGAGCCGGAGCGCAAAAACCTCTGGATTCTGAGCCGCCACCCCCATATGGAACGCAACCTCCGCGACATGCTGGTAGCCAAAGGCCGCGAGCTGGGCTTCCCGGTGGATAATTTGATCTACACCCCGCAACCCATCGACGGTAAACCGTAGGGATGAGAATGTCATTGCTTCGGCCTCCGGCCTTGCAATGACGTGCATTATTTCGTTGCTGAATCCCCAAAAAACCCTTCTATCTTCGCGGCATGGCAGTACCTCAAGCAGGCGAGCAGGCTCCGGCCTTCGAAGCTCCCGACCAGAATGGCACCATCCACCGCCTCCAGGACTACGCGGGCCGCAAAGTAGCCCTCTACTTCTACCCCAAAGACGACACCTCGGGCTGCACGGCGCAGGCCTGCAACCTGCGCGACAACTACGCGCAGCTTCAGGCCGCTGGTGTGCAGGTGCTGGGCGTGAGCATCGACTCGGAGAAGTCACATCAGAAGTTTGCCACCAAGCACGAGTTGCCCTTCCCGCTGCTCGTGGATGAGGACAAGAAGCTGGTGCAGGACTACGGCGTATGGCAGGAGAAGTCGATGTACGGCCGCAAGTACATGGGCACCATGCGCTACACCTTCCTCATCGACGAAAAAGGCCTGATCGAGAAAGTCATTACCAAAGTCGACACCAAAAACCATGCAGCTCAGCTGCTGTAGTTTTCCTTCGAAAGCCTCGCCCCTCCGGCGGGGCTTTTTTGTACCCCACCCCAACCCCCTCCCCAAAAGATGCCACGCATTAAGCGGGCTGGGCTCTACCTCTAAAAATTAGCGGTTAGAAAATGCTAGAGCTAGAGCCCCTCCCTTGTGGGGAGGGGTTGGGGTAGGGTCATTACCTTTGCCTCACCAATTCCATTCTCAACCCGAACCCATGTCGCAGGACACGTCATTCGCCGCCTCATCCGAAACCCACACGCCCGCAGCCACCAAGTCGGTAGCCGAGCTGAAACAGATTGCCGCCCAAGTGCGGCGCGACATCGTGCGCATGGTGCACGCCGTCAATTCGGGTCACCCCGGCGGCTCGCTGGGCTGCACCGATCTGCTGGTGGCCCTGTACTTCAAGGTGATGAAGCACACGCCCCAGCCCTTCGATATGGACGGCATCGGGCAGGATTTGTTTTTCCTCTCCAACGGCCACATCTCGCCGGTTTTTTACTCGGTGCTGGCCCGTTCGGGCTATTTCCCGGTAAGCGAGCTAGCCACATTCCGCAAGCTGAACTCCCGCCTCCAGGGCCACCCCGCCACCCATGAGCATTTGCCCGGCATCCGGGTGGCCTCGGGCTCCTTGGGCCAGGGCCTGAGCGTGGCCGTGGGCGCCGCCCAGGCCAAGAAGCTCAACAACGACTCCAGCACCGTGTTTGTGCTGATGGGCGACGGCGAGTTGCAGGAAGGCCAGGTGTGGGAAGCGGCCCTCTACGCCCCCCACCACAAAGTGGACAACCTCATTGCCTTTGTGGACCGCAACGGCCAGCAGATTGACGGCCCCACCGAGAAAATTGGCGGCCTCGGCGACCTACGCGCCAAGTTCGAAGCCTTCAACTGGCGCGTACTGGAAACCGACGGCAACCAGTTCGAAACCCTCCTCCCCACCATCGAGGAAGCCCAGAGCCTACTCGGCCAGGGCCAGCCTATCATGGTGCTGATGGACACCCAGATGGGCTTCGGCGTAGACTTCATGATGGGCTCGCACAAGTGGCACGGCGTGGCCCCGAACAACGAGCAGCTGGAAATTGCCCTCCAGCAGCTGGCCGTAGAAGAAGCCGGCGACTACTAATTGCCAACCTATTCTATACAATGAATAAGGTACTTGAGGAGTACTATCCTTTTGTAATAGCTCCTCTTTGGTTTGTGTCTCTTCCGATGATTGCCGGAGACTATGGATTTATACTTCGTCTGCTTGCTTCGGTAGTAGCTGCGGCAATAGCAATGCTGCTAATCAAAGCCACAGCAAATAAGTCAAGGCAGGTCAAGGCTGTTACTATAGTCGCCTCTGTAGTCATAATCGGCACTCTTGTGGTGATTTTTGTCAAGAGAGAGGTTGTAACAGATCCTCAGCAAACAGAAGCTACGGAGTAGAATGAGTAGTAGTGCTTGGCATATGGTTTGGGGTCTGTTGGTGGTTTTAATAATCACCAGCAAACCGTCATATGCCCAGAACGCAGTGCCTGCCCAACCCAAAACCACCCGTATTCTGTTCGTGCTGGATGCGTCCGGGTCGATGCGGGCGCCCTGGGAAGGCGAACAGCGCTGGGACGTGGCCAAGCGGCTGCTATCGAAGATGGTGGACTCGCTTAACGCCTACCCCAACCTGGAGTTGGCGCTGCGGGCCTACGGGCATCAGCACGAGAACAAGGAGAATAACTGCGAGGATTCGAAACTGGAAGTGGCCTTTGCGCCCAAAAACGCGGGGGCCATCAAGGCGCGGTTGAAGACGATTGAGCCCAAGGGCAACACGCCTATCACCTACTCTTTGCTACAGTCGGCCCAGGATTTCCCGGTGGATAAGTCGGCCCGTAACGTGCTCATTCTGATTACCGACGGATTGGAATCCTGCAAGGGCGACCCGTGCGCTACGGCCTTGGCGCTGCAGCGCAAGCGGGTGTTTCTGAAGCCGTTTGTGATTGGCATCGGGGCCGAGCGGGAATTTGGCAAGCAGCTGGAATGCCTGGGGCAGTACTACAACGCGGCCGATGTGAAGACCTTTCGCAGCATCCTCAACGACGTAGTGACCCAGACGCTGGCCAAAACCACCGTGAGCGTAAACCTCACCGATGAGCAGGGCCGCCCCGTGGAATCGAACGTGAATATGACGTTCGTGAATAACGTGACGGAGCTGCCCGAGTACAACTACGTACACTGGCGCGACGCCCAGGGCAAGCCCGATGTGCTCGACATCGACGCGCTGCAGAGCTACGACCTGGTGATTAACACGGTGCCCCCGGTGCGGCAGGCGAACCTGCCCATCCGGCCGGGCCGGGCCAACGTGCTGACCTACAAAACGCCCCAAGGCACGCTGTGGCTGCAGGGGCCGGGCATTTCGCCTAACCCCTACGGCACGGTGCAGGCGGTGGTGCGGGCTCAGGGCAACCCGGCCACGGTGGTAGCCCTGCCCTTCGGGGCGCGGCAGAAGCTGCTGGCCGGCACCTACGAGGTGGAGCTGCTCACGCTGCCCCGCCAGCTGCGGCGCATCACGGTGAAGCAGGGCCAGGAAACGGCCGTAACCTACGAGGCACCCGGCATCCTCAACATCGTGTCGGACCTGAAAGGCTACGGCAGCATCTACCGCCTCGGCCAGGACGAGCAGCAGACGTGGGTGCACAACCTGCCCGAAACCAGCAGTAAAGTGAACCTGCCGATGCAGCCCGGGGCCTACCGCCTCGTGTTCCGCACCAAAACCGCCACCGGCAGCCAGTTCACCGACGTGCGCACGTTCACCATCCGCCCCGGTCAGACCACCTCAGTCAGCATTTTCGGACGATGATTGATTGGAAGCATATTGATGACCGGCTCCGTTATTACATCGAGCTTTGGGGCGGGCCAATTTTGCTCATCGGCGGCTTTCTATTGTATCAACACGTTGAGGCCGTAAGGGGGGCAATAGAATTATCTAACCTTCACCGAAAAGCATATGTAACTAGCACTTTTGTAGACGGTTCCATTTGGACAGTCGATTTACGATACAGGTATCAAGGAAACGTATACGATGCGCGAGGACATAGTAGAATACGATATGCGGTGGGTGATTCAGTGATTATAAAGTTTTCACCCCGGTTTCTATCTGAGGTAGAAATTGACGACAGAGATACCCTCCACTGAATTATGAAAACTCAACTCCGCACCGACGGCTACGCCATCCTACCTGACGTTTTCTCCCCGGAGGAAACGGCCGGGCTGCTGCGTACCATCGAATCGACTGAGGCTAACTCAGCCAATTTCCGGCGTAATCAGGACGTGTTTGCCATTCGAGATCTATTGGGTGAAGTGCCGCAGCTGTGGCCCCAGCTGCTCACGCCGCGGCTGCGGGCGGTACTGGCGGAGCTGTTTCCGGGGCCGATGCCGCACCTAGTGAAGGCCATCTATTTCGATAAGCCGGCCGGCTCCAACTGGCTGGTGGCCTGGCACCAAGATGTGATGGTGGCCGTGGATCAGCACCTCGACCTGCCCGGCTACGGCCCTTGGTCGGTGAAAGCCGGTGAAACCACCGTGCTACCACCCCGCGAAATCCTGGAAAGCATCGTCACCCTGCGCCTGCACCTCGACGCCTGCGACGCCACCAATGGAGCGCTGCGCGTGGTGCCCGGCTCCCACCGCCACGGTGTCATCCCGAACGAGCAGCATCCGGCTTTCACGCCCCAGGCTGTTACCTGCGCGGTACCGGCCGGCGGGCTGATGCTGATGCAGCCTCTCACCCTGCACGCCTCCCAACGCAGCACCAGCTCCTGGTCTCGCCGCGTGGTGCATCTGGAGTTCAGCACGGCGGAGTTGCCAGCGGGCCTGCAGTGGCGGGAGCTTCGGGAGGTGCCAGTGGCACAAGCTTCAGCTTGTGCTGTTGAAGACGCTTCCACTTTGTTTAGTCACGGCACAAGCTGAAGCGTGTGCTACTTCTTTGTAAACCCATTTCCCTACCATACTTCATGAAAGATTTTCCCTACACCGAATCGAAGGATACCCGCAGCGGCTTTGGCGCTGGCTTGCAGGAGCTGGGCCGCACTAACCCCAACGTGGTAGCCCTCTGCGCCGACCTCATCGGCTCGCTCAAGATGGACGCCTTCATCAAGGACAATCCCGAGCGGTTTTTCCAAGTGGGCATTGCCGAGGCCAATATGATGGGCCTGGCTGCCGGCCTCACCATTGGCGGTAAGATTCCCTTTACGGGCACCTTCGCCAACTTCAGCACCGGTCGCGTGTACGACCAGATTCGGCAGAGCATTGCCTACTCGGGCAAAAACGTGAAGATTTGCGCTTCCCACGCCGGCCTCACGCTGGGCGAAGACGGGGCCACCCACCAGATTCTGGAGGACATCGGGCTGATGAAGATGCTGCCCCACATGACGGTTATCAACCCCTGCGACTACAACCAGACCAAAGCCGCCACCATTGCCATTGCCGACTACGAGGGCCCCGTGTACCTGCGCTTCGGCCGGCCGGTGGTGCCCAACTTCACCCCCGCCGACCAGAAGTTTGAAGTAGGCAAAGGCATCGTGCTGAACGAGGGTGCCGACGTGAGCATCTTCGCCACCGGCCACTTGGTGTGGAAGGCTATCCTGGCCGGCAAGCTGCTGGCCGAGAAGGGCATCGACGCCGAAATCATCAACATTCACACCATCAAGCCCCTCGATGCCCAGCTGATTCTGGAATCGGCCCGCAAGACGCGCTGCGTGGTGACGGCCGAGGAGCACCAGATGAACGGTGGCCTCGGCGACTCCATCGCTCAGCTGCTGGCCCGCGAGGAGCCCCTGCCCCTGGAAATGGTAGCCGTCAACGACTCCTTCGGCGAATCCGGCACCCCCGATCAGCTGATGGAAAAATACGGCCTCAACGAGCAGGCCATTGTGGCCGCCGTGGAGAAAGTAATGGCCCGCCGCAAGTAGGTTTTCGGCCGCGTCAGACACCACACCGCCCCGGCTGCACCTGTTGCGGCCGGGGCGGTATGGTGTCTGGCAGGTGTGTCAATCACTCTTCCATAAGATTCATGTTTGCTTCAAAGGCAGTTATCATTTCAGTCACTTTTACCAGCAGTTTTTCCCGGTTTATAACCAAAGCCGGATGCTTCCATTTTGCAAATCTCTCGGCATCGTTGAATCTAGGCCAAAAGATAATTTCGTAAAAGTATTCCCACACCTTGCGGATAAGCTTATCTCCTGTATACCTCTTTAAATAGCTATTGGCGCAATCCTGATACATGAAATCTCCAACGATATTTACAAAATTTACTAATTCTTCTATCGAATTATCGGTCAAACTATTATTTTCCAGATCTTTCAAAACTGATGAAACATTGATAGTAGTATTTTCGGCTGCTGGCAAATATTTGAACTCAAAGAGCCAAGGTGCAAGATTTTCGAATACAACCAGCTCTTCCAGGTTGTTTGTAAGTAAACGACAAGCATTAATCAGTGAGTGAAAAGCAAATATCTTCCCGCTTTTAAAAGCCAGCAACTTATCTTCTGCTTCATGCATAGTATCTGCATACCAGACCATAAAAACTGGTTTATTAAAACTATTTGAGCAATACTTGATTATGTATACCCGATATTTTTCACTAACAGCATCGAATTTGCTAGGTATATGAGCAGATGACATATTTTCGTATTTTTCGTTTTATACTATACCCAGTAAGTAATTTTGGGGCTTACTACCGACCGGAAAGATAAAGCTTGCATCACACAAGCCGCAAACCGGACCCACCAATATCGCATGTTCGTTTCCTCTCTCCGCTGGCTGCTGGTGCTGTTACCGCTGCTGTTCGCTCTTCCGGCCCTGGCCCAAAAGCCCGATACCACCCTCATCCGCTATAGCGGGCAGCTCTCGGGGCAGTACACGTCGGGCGGCGTGAACCGGACGCTGTTTGCCACCGCCCACTCGGTTACGCTGCTGCGGGGGCTGCACTTTGGGGCACCGGTAGCGGGCAGCTTCACGTTTGGCAAGCAGGAGCGGCGGCTGCGGGAGCGGGAATGGCTGCTTAACACCACGCCTTACTACTGGAAGGGCCACTTCCGCTTCTACGGCATCGGGGGCTACGAGCGGAGCAATCTGCGCGGCATTGATAGCCGCTACCAGCTGGGCGCGGGGCCGGGCTGGGCGTTTTACCAGGATTCGCTGGGGCGGGAAGTGGCCGTGAGCAACCTGCTGCTCCGGGAGGCCACATATTTTCAGGATGGCAGCTCCCGCACCGTGTCGCGCAACTCTACCCGCCTGAAGGTGGCCTACTCCTACCGCGTGTTCACGCTCAGCGCCACCACCTTCTACCAGCCCAACCTCCAGGACTTCTCCGATTACCGCGTCAGCCAGCTCTCCACCCTGGCCCTGCGCTTCACCCCGCGCTTTGCCGTCACGGGCACCTATACCTACACCTTCGAAAACCGCATCCCGGAAGGTAAGTCGCGCGACAATACCAACGTCACCATTGGGGTGGCCTACAGCACAAAGTAGATAAGATCATCCGCAGGAGCGTTGTTCCGAGCAGCACGTCATTCTGAATGGCACGTCATTCCGAGCTTGCTGAGGAATAACGTGCCATTCAGAATGACGTGCTGCTTGGAACAACAGATTGGTTTATCAGCTGTTTACTGTTTGCCGCCGCACTCGGCGCAGAACCGTTGCCCGGGTTTCACGGACGCTCCACAGTCGCCGCAGAATTTCTCCTTCGGCTCAGCGGCGGCACTGGGCTTACCACATTCGGGGCAAAACTTCTGACCGGGGGTGAGCTTGGCCTGACAGCTGCCGCACTGGCTTATTTGAGCCTGCCCCAGAAAGTCGAGATTCTGGGTATAATCCTGCGTCCGGGTTTTGGTCTGGATTTGCTCTCGGGCGGCTTGGCGCTGCTGGGCAGCCAGTTCCTCGTGCTCATCGGGGGCGCAGTCTTCGCAGAGGCCGGCCGTATGGTTCCAGCACACATCGGGGCACACCCAATGGCCGCAGCGGGTACATTGCTTGAAGTAGGTTTTGCCTTCCTGCACGGCCGTTTCCAGAGCATCGTCGTGGGCCTTCCCGCCGATGGCACGCTGTACGTGGTAGGCGGCGGTGCCGGCATCATAGAAGTGTCCGCCGAACAGGCTGCCGGCCGCCCGCATCAGTTCCCCAGCAATACCGATTTTGTTGGGCAGAAAGCGCGACATATGGCCGTTACGGCATTTGTCGCAGTAAAACTTGAACTGAAAGCCTTTGTCGGTGCTAAGGTCGTCGTGATTGGCGACGAACTGAATCATGTTGCTCATAACGGCTGGTAGAGGTGATAGAACGGAGTAAAAGTAGAGTTTCTTGAATGTTATTTTGACTCAAGATTATTCCCACCAAGCTGCCTGTTCCTGCTGCTGGGCAGCTTTATCGTTCTGCTCCCAGGCTTTGCGGTATGATTGCCAGCCATTATCCAGATAAGCATCCGCCGGACTAAACTCTCCTACCCCCTGGTCAAACTCTTTACTATTCGGAATCCGGTTATTACCCCAATTACAACTCTTGGACAGTCCGGTTTTATAGGACTGCCAGATGCCTACAAACTGGTTGTTCGCGTAGCCGTCTGCGAAGTTTTCCAGGTCGTTGTAATGCACCTTTCTGGCTTTGTCCTGGTACCACTGCGCATACACAATACCTCGAAACACACCGTTATTGGGCTGGCCTTCCGGCTCGCGTAGCTCGTATTCAGCCAGCACAACTCCTGCTTTCACGGCATCGGAGGGGGCATCGTCGAGGGCGCGGGGTAGCCGCTTGGTTTCCCGCACGTGCACAACCGTAAAGCTCCCCTGAAAAGACGCTACAGTTGCGCGCACTTTCGATTTGCCGGTTATCACGTAGCGGCCGAGCTGCTGCGCATCGGGACGTATCGTCAGTAGCTTCACCCGCAGCCGCTGGTAGTCGTTGCCAATAAAGCCGAAAACCGTTTCGGGCTCCGAATGCAACCAGACGTTGGCAAATGACCGGGACGCATAACGAGCCATCTGTTCCGTAGGCAGCAGGTCAGCACTGGTCAAGATATGGCGGCGGTACTGCTCACTTTCAGCCGGCAAGGCAGCTACACTGCAGACAAGCATTGCACTGGCTACTCTGAATATTGGATTGATTATGCTGATTATCATACAAAAGCAAATCAGAAGATAAGTGAGAATCAGCGCTCTAGTTCAAAGATGAATAATTTAACGCCACAGGCCTTAAACCCTCGCCCACCCGGCCCCTCTAACCTCGCACAACCCGTTGCCCTAACCCCCGCTCCCCTGCGCCTTGGAAGACCAGGAGATACTCGCCAAGTTTCGTGACCCCGCCGCCCGCAACGTGGCCTTCAACCAGCTCGTGCGCAAGTACCAGAGCAAGGTGTACTGGCATGTGCGCAAAATGGTGGTCGACCACGATGATGCCGACGACCTGACCCAGGATGTATTCATCAAGGTATGGAACCACCTGGAGAATTTTCGCCAGGATGCTTCCCTGTTCACCTGGATTTACCGCATTGCCACCAATGAGTGCCTCAGTTTTCTGGGCAGCAAACGGCGCAAGTTTTTTCTACCTCTCAACGATGTAGGAGCCGAGTTGACCGCCAAAATTGAGGCTGATGAAAGCCTGGCTGGCGACGAAGTAGAGTTAAAGCTGCAGAAAGCCATTCTGCGCCTGCCCGATAAGCAACGGCTGGTGTTCAACCTGCGCTACTACGACGAAATGCCCTACGAGCAGATGGCTGAGGTAACCGGCACCAGCGTAGGGGCCCTGAAAGCCTCCTACCACCACGCCGCCAAGAAAATTGAGCAATACATCAACGACCACGCCCAGAACGATTAAACCCGACGGCCCCGGCCGCCTCTAACCGCCATGAACACTCCTTTCCGTCTGGATGAACACCGCCGCCGGCCCCAGCCGCCGCTGGCCCTCCCCCCGGACCGCTACTTCGAGCAGTTGCCCATGCGCGTGATGCAGCGCGTGCAGACTTCGGCCCCGAACCCGGTGGCCAGTGGCTGGCTCACAGTACTGTCGGCCCCGATGCGGACGGCCCTGGCCTCCGTGTTGGTGCTGGGCAGCTTTGCCGCGTCGTTTCTGTTGAGCCCTGCAGCCACCATGCAGCCCGCTACTACCGCTACGCTGGCCCAGGTGCCCCGCGAGGAGCTGATGCAATACCTGCTGGCTAGTGAGCAGCGTGTTACCCTCCCCGATTTAGCTGACCTGCCCGGAGCCGTACAGAATGCGCCCGCCAGTACGCTGCAGGCCTCACCCGAGGAGTTGCAGGAACTGCTGGACGCGCAGCCCACCGAAGAAATCTATCTGTAAGCTATAATTTCACCACCCGTTTTGCCTTCTCTCCCCATGAAATACGTCCTCCGTGGTGCCCTGCTGCTGTGGCTGCTGGCGGCACTACCCACCTTCGAGGCCCTGGCCCAGGGCGGCCTGCGCCGGCAGGAGCGCCTGAGCCAGCTCGAAAACGCCCGCATTGCCTACCTCACCGAGAAAGTTGCCCTTACTACCGATCAGGCCCAGAAATTCTGGCCGCTTTACAACGAATTCACCGCCAAGCGTCGCGACCTGAACCGCCGTTTGCGCCAGTTGCGCCCCGCCAGCACCGATGGCCTCAGCGACCAGCAGATAAAGGAGAGCCTCAACCAGTCGTTCGTGCTGCGGCAGCAGGAAATTACGCTGGAGAAGGAATATTTCGAGCGGTTCCAGCGCGTTATCAGCGTGCGGCAGGTGGGCCGGCTGGCCCTGGCCGAGCGGCAGTTTACCAAAGAGGTGCTCAAGCGTGTGGCCGGCCGTCCCGGCCTGCCCGCTGGTGCCGCCGATGGTCTGGACGAGTAACAACGGCTCCTTATTCCTGAATTCGTAGAAAACGGCTGCTTCGGCGGCCGTTTTTTTGTTGATGGGGCAGTAAGCGGGCAGTAGCTGTACCTTTGCGGCCCGATTTTGTTGTTCCGGTACCGCCGCCGTTTCCTTTGTCCCTGAAACGCGCGTGCCGGCCGAACCATTCTGCGTATGCTCACTCCCCGCCAGCTTTTCCTGCGCCACCAGGCCCAAACCTCCGATTTTCCGCTGCTGCTGGAAATTAAGCGGGCCGAGGGCGTATATATGTACGGCCCCGAAGGCCAGCGTTACCTCGATTTGATTGCAGGTATTGGCGTGAGCAACGTGGGCCACCGCCACCCGCGGGTTCTGCAGGCCATTCAGAACCAACTCGATAAATACCTGCACCTAATGGTGTACGGCGAGGTAGTGCAGGCCCCGCCTGCCCGGCTGGCCCAGGCCCTCACGGCTACCCTGCCCGCCCACCTCGACAATGTGTACTTCACTAATTCCGGCACCGAGGCCGTGGAAGGGGCCCTGAAACTGGCTAAGCGCTACACCGGCCGCACCAAACTGCTCAGCAGCTTTAACGCCTACCACGGCTCTACCCACGGTGCGCTCAGCATCACGGGTTCCGAAGGTTTCAAGAACGCCTTCCGTCCCTTGCTGCCTGACGTCCACCACTTCCGCCACAACCACTTCGAGGACTTGGAGCTGATTGACGAGCACACGGCCGCCGTAGTCATTGAAACGGTACAAGGTGAAGCAGGGGTGCGGGTGCCGGCCCCCGGCTACCTGCCGGCCCTGCGCCAGCGCTGCACGGAGGTAGGCGCTTTGCTAATTCTGGATGAGATTCAGTGCGGTTTTGGGCGCACAGGTACGTTCTGGGCGTTTGAGCAGTTCGGCATTGAGCCCGATATTCTGCTCACGGCCAAGGGCATGGGTGGTGGCATGCCCATCGGAGCATTCATTGCACCGCAGCACATCATGGCCGGCTTTAAAACCGACCCGATTCTGGGTCATTGCACTACGTTTGGGGGGCACCCGGTTTCCTGTGCGGCCTCCTTGGCTACGCTGCAGGTTATTCAGGAAGAGAGCCTGCTAGCCGGCGTGCCCGAAAAAGCGGCCCGTTTTCGGGAGCGGCTGGTGCATCCGGCCATTCGGGAAGTACGCAACTGCGGACTGCTGATGGCCGTGGAATTCGCGTCGTTCGAAGTGCTCAAGCCCATCATCGACCAAGCCCTCTGGCAGGAACATATACTGACCGACTGGTTCCTGTTCTGCGACAACTCATTGCGCATCGCCCCTCCCCTCACCATCACGCTGGAGCAGATTGACGATGCCTGCGCCGCCTTGCTGCGGGCCGTAGAAGCAGTAAGAACTTGAAACCTTAGAACTGAGAACCAAGAAGTGAGCCGCTGAACCGTCCCTTGAAAGGGCTGCTCAGCGGCTCACTTCTTGGTTCTCAGTTCTAAGGTCTTAATTTTTTTGACTCTAATTTCTTAATTCCCTAAAAACGCCTGGGTATCTTCCTTAATCTGGTCACGGGGGAAACCATCTTTCACGCCCTGCGAGATTTTGCGTACTAGCACCTGTACAATGTCTTTGCGGAAGCCGAGCTTCTCGGCCATCCCGATGCAGAAATCCATTTCCGTGTCGTCTACCACGCCATCAGCCAGCATCATATCCACCAAGTCAAAGATCTGGTCGAACCGCTCCGAATCGTTGTCGGGAATGATCAGGCGGATGGTGCTGGCATTGCCTACAATGGAACGCACCTCATCGGCCCGCATCCCGTTTTTGCGGCCTACGGCCACAATGAAACTCATTTCCCGCTCGTCGAGGTGGCCATCGGCTTTGGCCAGGGCGGCCAGGTTCATCAGGTGGCTCTTAACTTTTCTGGTTTGCTCATTTTCAAAAAAACCAAACATACGGGCGGGCATTAGGCAGTTGCGGATGGGGGGAACAGTCCGGGCAGGAGCACTGAGTATGGGAGGCTGCAGTGGTATTCAGTAAGGTAGCTTTTTGGCAGAAACACTGCAATAGGAAGCATACGCAGCCCGGCAAAAAACAGCCGCCCACCGAGGCTATTTTATCTTTTACGGGGTCAGAGGCTGAACATTCCCCCGGGATTTGCCACCTTTGCCCGGCCCGGCTCCGTCGGGTATTTGTTTGAGTACCCAAGAGGAAGTATAATGAAGCGTATTGCAGTTTTCACCAGTGGGGGCGACGCGCCCGGCATGAACGCCTGCATCCGGGCCGTGGTTCGCACGGCCGTGTACCACGGCATCGAAGTATATGGCATCATGCGCGGCTACAGCGGCATGATTAAGGGTGAGTTCGTGAAGCTGGATTCAGCTTCCGTTTCTAATACCATTCAGAAAGGCGGCACCATTCTCAAATCGGCCCGCAGCCAGAAATTCATGACCAAGGAAGGCCGTCAGCAGGCCTTCGACCAACTGGTAAACCATGGCATCGACGGACTGGTAGCCATTGGGGGCAACGGCACCTTCACCGGTGCAACCCTGTTTGAGCAGGAGTTCGGTATTCCGACGGTAGGCGCTCCCGGCACCATCGATAACGACCTGTACGGCACCGATTATACCATTGGCTACGATACGGCCGTAAATACGGCCTTGGAAGCCATCGACAAGATCCGGGATACGGCCGATTCGCACGACCGGTGCTTTTTCGTGGAGGTAATGGGCCGCGACTCGGGCTACATTGCTATTCCCTGCGCCATTGGCGGCGGGGCCGAAATTGTGATGATTCCGGAAACCCAGATGTCGACGGAAGCGGTAATTGACAGCCTGAAATCCAGCTGGCAGCGTTCCAAGACCTCCTTTCTGGTAGTGGTAGCCGAGGGCGAGGAGGAAGGTAACGCCCACCAGGTAGCCCAGCGCGTAAAAGCTGCTATTCCGGAGCTGGACACGCGCGTAACTATCATCGGCCACATTCAGCGTGGTGGCTCCCCTTCTGCCGCCGACCGGATGCTGGCTTCGCAGATTGGTATTGCCGCCGTGGAAGGCCTGATGAACGGCATGCGCAACGTTATGGCCGGCATTGTAGACCGCAAGCTGGTGTACACCCCTTTCTCCGATACCATTCATAAGAAGAAGCTCATCAACCAGAGCTTCATGCGGATGGTGGAAATTCTGAGCGTGTAAAAACTTATTAGCTCAGCCATTCAATTCCCTGCTGGATACGCTGTATCTGGCAGGGAATTTGTCTTTTACCGATTCTATTAAAAAGTTCCTTTCCCTCTACTTATTTCTTTTCTGATCATGCGTAACATCTATCCTTGTCTTGTAATGTCGGCGGCCTGGTCCCTGACTACCATTCTGGCGGAGGCGCAACATGCTCCCTCTAAGCAGCCTACCCACCGGCCCGCGCTGCTGCGGGTAGGAGTGGGCCAGTCGCTCAATGGCACCGGTGACTATAAAGTACTAAAGGCCCACCTGGAATACGCGCCGCAGCTGGGCCGGCATTGGCGGCTGGGCTCCCGTCTGGCGTATATCGGGGGTAACGAGCCGTATGAGTTTGGCTACGGCTTCACTATTCCGCAATCTTATCGGGCTGTTAATCTGGAGCAGGAAATTTACTGGCTCCCGTTCGGCAATAACAAAACGGTGGAGTTCAGCCTCGGCGCGGGTGTAACAGGCAGCTACGCCAAACTCACGAGCTTTTCCTCGGCTTGGGTGCAGGATGGGGAATTTGGCTACTCGGCGCGCTACGAGCGAGGGTTTCAGGTGGGCTATATTGTTTCTACCGGCCTAGATGTGGCGCTTGACCAGAGCCGCACTTGGCGTCTAGGCGGCCGCCTGGCCCTGCAGAACGATACGCGCGGCAACATTTTGCCCGGCGCGCAACTCCAGCTCAGCCGGGCGCTATAGTCCATTACGCATTTACCCACTTTCCCGCACTATGCGCCAGCCACTGGTACTCCGCATCGCGGCGGAGCCAAGTGAGCTGGCGCTTGGCATAGCGGCGGGAATTGCGCTTGAGCAGACGGACGGCCTCAGCATAATCGTACTGGCCCTCGAAGTACGCGAACAGCTCCTGGTAGCCTACCGTCTGAAGGGCATTGTGGTGGCGGTACGGGTAGAGGGCGCGGGCTTCGGCTTCTAGGCCCTGGGCCAGCATCTGGTCCATGCGCGCGTCAATGCGCTGGTACAGCTCTTCCCGCTCCCGGGTCAGGGCAATTTTGATGATATGAAAGGGCCGGTTGGCGGCTTTGGCAGCGTGGAAGGAGCTGAACGGCTGCCCCGTGCCCCGGCAGATTTCCAGAGCCCGCACTACCCGCTGGGGGTTTTGCCGGTCGATGCGGGCGTTGGTCACGGGGTCGAGACGAGCCAACTCTTCCACCAGCGGCTCCAGTCCGTGCGCTTCCAGTTCGGCCTTGATTTGCTCGCGCACGGCCGGCTCCACCGCAGGCAACGCGTCAAACCCTTCCGTCACGGCCTGCAGGTACAGCCCGGAGCCGCCCGTGAGGATAACCACTCGATGGCGCTGAAACAGGTCGGCCAGTACGGCCAGAGCGTCCTGCTCGAAGCGGCCGGCGTTGTAGTCCTCCGTAATGCTGTGGGAGTTGATGAAATGGTGCTGTACACCCTGCATTTCCGCCGCCGTAGGCTTGGCCGTGCCGATACTCAGCTCCCGGAAAAACTGCCGCGAGTCGGCCGACACGATTTCGGTACCCAACTGTTGGGCCAGATGCACGCACAGGTCGGTTTTTCCCACGGCGGTGGGGCCGGTAATGACCAGCAGCGTAGGGCCAGTAACGGCGGCAAGTTCGGAAAGCAGGTTCATGAAACAGATGGAATAAACGACGGCAGCAGAGCGGCGTACAGCCGAAGCAGCTGTTGCTCTTCGTGCTGCCAGCTCAGTAAGGGACGCGCCTGGCGGCAGTTTTCGGCCAGCTGGTGGTAGCGGGCCGAGTCGCCACCGGGCAGCAAACGGTTGAGGGCCGACGCCAGGGTAGCGGGCTGCACATCCGGCACAAGGTCGGCTACATCGTACTGGTCGTTGAGGGCCCGGTACTCAGGAAAGTCGATGACTACCTGGGGCACGCCGGCGTGGAGGTAATCGAAAAACTTATTAGCCAGGGAGTAATAGTAGCTCAAGCCCAGGTTTTCGAGCAGGTTGAGCCCTACGGTAGCGTGGCGCGTCAGTTCCCGCAGCTCCGCTGGCAGCACGTAGCCCCGGAACTCAACCTGCCCGCTTTGCAGCAACCCCAGCCGGGCAGCCTGCTCCCGCAGCTCCTGTGACAGGTCGCCTTCGCCGCAGATAACCAGCCGGCCGCGCACCTGCGGCATGGCCTCCAGCAGTGGCTCAAGCCCCCGCCCGGCGTTCAGCGCGCCTTGGTATAAGATAAAGCCGCCTTCGGGTGTAGCGAGGGGCGCGGGCAGTAACGCCTCGGCACTTAGCCGACTGATGTTGCGTACCACCGCTACCGGCCGGCCGTGGCGCTGCTCAAACACCCGGGCCAGGGCTGGCCCTACGGTATACACCAAGGCAGCCCGGGGCACAATGAAATCTTCGATGGCGCGCCAGATACGCTGCACCTGCGGGCGGGCCACTACCTCCGGTACTTCCGTGAACAGCTCATGAGCATCATACACGAACGGTTGGCCGGCCAGCAGGGCCCGGAGCCACACTGGCAGGGCCGTATCTAGGTCAATGGCACACCAGGCGGCGGCACGCTGCCCCAGCAGAAACCGTAGCAGCCGCAGGTTGTACTCCAGGTAAAACAGCTTACCCTTATTGCACCAGCAGCGCAGCCGCTGCTGGCGGTATGGCTGGGGTGTGAGTGGCTGCGAGGCGGGCCACTCCCGGCCAATCAGCAGCACCTCATAGCCAGCCTGGGCCAGCGAGCCGCAGATGCGCTGCATCCGCTGGTCGTAGTTGAGGTCGGTGGTGACGGTAAAAACCAGACGTGGCGGCACAGTGAGCGGAGAACTTCCCAGGGCGGGAAAAGCGGTAGTTTCAGGAATTGTCGCAAATTTAAGAACTTCATTCGGTGCCCCTCTCAAAAAGAGCCGGCCCGGCGCAGCCCGCTATACCCATGTCTACCTTTCCGAGTACATCGGCCGCCGTGCCCTCCCACGGCTCCAGCCTGGCCCCCGAGGTGTACCGGGCCCTGTTCGAAGAGTCCTTCGATGGCCTGTTACTCTATGATTCTACCGGCACGCTCGTCGACTGTAACCACCGCGTGGTGCATTACCTGGGCACTACGCGCCCTATGCTGCTGGGTACGGGCCTGATGGCATTTGCCCTTGTTCCTGAACCAGCCTCCCCTACTCAACTCACCTCTGAGCTGCACCTGCGGGAGCAACTGATGGACTGTGGCCGTACGGGCGAAGCAAAATCCATGCGCTGGAGCGGGCACCGTTCCGATGGACTGGGCTTGGAAGCCTGGGCCACCATCAACCGGCTCAGCACCGGACAAAACCCACTGATCCTGTTGACTCTGCGCGACATTGTGCAGTACGTTCACCCCACTCCGGCTTCCAGCCCTCCGCTCCCCCCTGAAGTTTCTGCCAACCTGAGCAATTTCTCGCGTGGACAGTTCCGCGACGTCCTTAGTCGGGCCGGCATGTGCTATCTGCTGCTGGATCGGGACGCCCGGATTCAGGATGTGAATGAGTATTTCAGCGAAGTGACCGGCCGGCCGGCGGCCACGCTTATTGGGCGCGATTATTTCACCTTGTTCGCGCCCCAGGCCGAGCAGGAGCCACGTCGGTTTGCCTTTCACCGCGCTATTGAGCAAGAACAGCTACAGGATTTCTTTGAACGCTCCCTGCTCACGGTTTCTGGCCAGGGCCGCACGTTCTTCTGGCACTCTGAATTTGAGCGAGACGCCACGGACCAGATTAACGGTATCCTGTTTGTGGGACGGGATATTACGGATAAGCAGGTAGCTGTGCGCGCCCTCACGGATAACCGCAACCGCCTCCAGGACTTCCTCGACAATGCCCACGACCTGATTCAGAACTTGAGCGTGGACAACCGCTTCCTGTTCGTGAACAAGGCCTGGAAGGAGAAGCTGGGCTACGAGGACGCCGACCTGCCCCACCTCACGCTTTCCGACGTGGTGCATCCTTATTACAAGGCCAAGCTACTCTACCAGCTGCGCAACCTGTACAAGGGCGAGAAGGTGAACAAGCTGGAAACCGTGTTCCTGACCAAATCGGGCAAACCGGTTCATTTGATCGGCTCCATTTCGTGCTCCTGGCAGGACAACGAGCCAGTAAGCACCCGCGCCATTCTACATGACATTACGGACCGCATTAAGGCCGAGCGGCTGCAGAAGGTATACTATAGCATTGCCAACCTGGCTATTAGCTCCAAGGATCTGCACTCCCTCTACGGGGCCATTCACCGGGAGCTGAGCAAGATCATCGAAACCAACAATTTCTACATTGCCCTCTGCGACGAGGCCCGTACCCAGCTCCAGTTTGCCTACTTCGTGGACCAGAACTCCCAGGGCGACCAAAGTATTATGGCGCGGCCCTTTTCCTCGGGTGTATCGGAGTACATCATCCGGACGGGCCGGCCGCAGTATCTGCTGCGCGAGGAGTTGCAGGAACTCATCAGCAACGGCACCATTACGGCTTATGGGCTGATGCCGGAGGTGATGCTTTGCTCGCCGCTGAGTATCGGGGAGCGAATTATCGGGGTTATTGCGGTGCAGGACTACCAGAAGGCCGACGCCTACGCGCCCACCGACATTGAGATTCTGCACTTCATTTCCAACCAGGTGGCTCTAGCCATTGAGCGCAAGCGCAACGAAGTCCAGATTCAGAAGCAGAATGCCCGCCTGAACGCCATCTTCGAGAGCGGCTCCCACCTCATGTGGTCGGTGGATACCCACTCCCGGCTTTCGTCGTTCAACCGCAACTACGCGGCCTATTTCCTGCGGCGCAATGGTGTGTACCCGGCCCTGAACATCAACCTCTGGCAGGCTGATGTGGCTTTAATGGAGCAGGACGCCCGGGAGGCCTTCATTCACAACTACCGCAAGGCCTTCCAGGGCCATCCGCAGCGGTTTGAAGTGCGCCTGCGCGACGCCCGGGGCCTCGATACCTGGCGCGAAATCTACCTCAACCCCATTTACCTCGACGACGGTTCGTTCGAGGAAATTTCAGGTATTGCCCACGACATCACCGACCAGAAGCGCAGCCAGTTGGAGCTGGTGGCCCAGGAAGAGAAGTTTCGGGCCATTTTCGAATCGTTTCAGGACGTATACTACCGCACCGATGGGCGCGGCATTATTACGCTGCTCAGCCCCTCGGTGCTGGACATGCTCGGTTACACGCCCGAAGAGGCCATTGGCCACTACATCGGCGACTATTACCTGTACCCATTGGAACGAGCTACGCTGCTGGAAGAAGTGCGCCGGAACGGAGAGGCCCGCAACTTCGAAATTGCCATGCGCCACAAGGAAGGCCACTCGGTGAGCGTGCTGGTGAATGCCCGTCAGGTACCCGGCGACGGAGAAGGCGGCACCGAGGGCATTGCGCGCGACATTACGGGCCTCAAGCAGATGCAAAGCGACCTGCGCCGGGCCAAGGAAGCCGCCGAGCAGGCCCTGGAGGCCAAAACGCTGTTCCTGGCCAACATGAGCCACGAGCTGCGCACGCCCATGAACGGCATCATTGGGATGATTGACCTGCTGCACCAGACGGTTTCCTCGGAGGAGCAGGAGGAGTACGTGGATACGCTGCGCAAGTCGTCGGATGCGCTGATGGCCATCCTGAACGATATTCTGGATCTGTCCAAGATTCAGGCCGGTAAGCTCCAGCTCAGCGAGTCGGGCATCGACCTGCACTATACGCTGGATAAGATTCACTCCCTGTTTGCCAACCGCGCCAACCAGAAGCACCTCACCTTCACTTACCACATTGCATCCCACACGCCGCGCTTCATCATTACCGATGAAACCCGGCTGCTGCAGATTCTGAGCAACCTCACCTCCAACGCCATCAAATTCACCGCCCAGGGCACCGTCAGCATCGTGGTTTCGTCTACGGTGACGGATGGGGAGGAGCATTTGCTGCGTTTTGCTGTACAAGATTCGGGCATTGGCATTTCCGAAGACAACGAGAAACTGCTCTTTACCAACTTCACTCAGCTCGACACTACCCCCACCAAAGCCTTCGGTGGTACCGGGCTGGGCCTAGCCATCAGCAAGCAGCTGGCCGAATTGCTGGGCGGCGAAATCGGGGTGTATTCCAACGTGGGCGAAGGCTCCACGTTCTGGTTTACAATGCAGTGCCGGGTCGCCCTCAATGAGGCTGAAATTGTGCAGGAGCGCCTCACTGCCCGGGAGCGGCCACAGGAAGTAGTTCGCTTCGAATCAATGCCGCGCATCCTGCTCGTTGATGACAACCCCATCAACCAAAAAGTGGCCACCCGCCTGCTCGATAAGCTGGGCTGCGACATTGTTATTGCCTCCGATGGATTTGAAGCTATCAGCCGGGCCACTGCTCCCACGGCGCGCTACGACCTGATTTTCATGGATATCCAGATGCCGGAAATGGACGGCGTGACGGCCATGAAGGAAATTCGGCAGCGCCTCGGTGCTGCCTGTCCACCCATTGTGGCCATGACGGCCTACTCCATGAAAGAAGATGCCGAGCGGTTTGTGCAGCAGGGCATGGACGACTACGTTTCGAAGCCCGTGAAGAGCCAGGACCTGTACACCATTCTGCGCCGCTGGATGGCCGGTCCGCCCCTGGCCGACTCGCTTAAAAGCACCGCCGCCACCCCTGCCACCACCGAACCGGTCCTAGCCCCCGCCCCCGCCGATTGCATTGATCTTGATGTGGTGGAGCAGTTGCGCCAACTGGGCGGTGGCGAGTTTGCGGCCCAGCTCTACGCCGATTTCGAACAGGAAGCCGGCGAAGTACTAGCCGAAGCCTCGGCGCTGGTGGCCGCTGGGCAGTACGAACAGATTTTACCACATTTGCACCAGTTGAAAGGCACCGGATTCACACTGGGCATTCGGAACGTGGCGGAAAGTGCGAAAGACCTGGAACATGAGTTGAAAAACGGCCGTACGGAAACGGCTCCGGAATCATTTCAACAATTACTTGGTTTTTTTGCACAATTTAAGGCTGCATATCCCGTCCTTACGCAGGCTCCTTAACGTTACCAGTGCATGAGCCCCGCATATTGCCTCCCTCAACCTAACCACAACCTTCACCTCTCCCTCCCTCATACTCTCCCTCCCCATGGCCGATTCTAAAACGATTCTGATTGCTGAGGACAGCTCCGTTATCCTGAACCTGACCAAGAAGATTCTTGAACTCCAGAAGTACCGCATCG
Organism: Hymenobacter swuensis DY53; assembly: GCF_000576555.1. Taxonomy (NCBI): domain Bacteria; kingdom Pseudomonadati; phylum Bacteroidota; class Cytophagia; order Cytophagales; family Hymenobacteraceae; genus Hymenobacter; species Hymenobacter swuensis. The sequence continues at coordinate 1,908,820 of NZ_CP007145.1, read as the reverse complement.
TGTCGGCCAAAAATGGCGGCGAGGTTATCAAACAGATTGAGAGCCAACCCATTGATTGCGTACTAATGGACATCAATATTCCGGTAAAGGATGGCATGGAGTGCACCCGCGAGATTCGCCGCAACGCTGATCCGCGTATCGCCAAGATTCCGGTTATTGCCATTACCGGCAATGCCAACAACTACTCCATGGAGCAGTTCCGTGAGGCCGGCGTAACCGATTACCTACCCAAGCCGCTGGACTTCGACGCGCTGGTGCGCGTGGTAAAGCAGTACGTAGGCTAGTTGAGAGGTGAGAAGTGAGACGATGTTCTGACGTTCGCGCCGTACAAACATAGTCTCACTTCTCAGCACTCATAGTCGCACTTCTCTCATATGGAAATAACCTTCCTCGGTACGGGCACGTCGCAGGGCGTGCCCGTGATTGGCTGTAGCTGTGCCGTGTGCCGCTCCGTGGATTACCGCGACAAACGGCTGCGGGTGTCGGTGCATTTGCAGGTGCAGGGCAAAAGCATCATTATTGACTCGGGACCCGATTTCCGCCAACAGGCCCTGCGGGAGCACATCAACCACCTGGATGCGCTGGTATTCACCCACGAGCACAAGGACCATACCGGCGGCCTCGACGACATTCGGGCCTACAATTTCCGCCAGCAGCGCGATATGCCAGTGCATGCCGAGCCGCGCGTGCTGGAACAGTTGAAGCGCGAATACGAGTATATTTTTGCTGAGCGCAAATACCCGGGCATTCCGCAGGTAGAGCTGCACCCGATTCTCAGCGACACCGAAAGCTTCCGGGTAGAAGGCGTGGAATTTCAGCCGATTCGGGCCCTGCACTACAAACTACCGGTATTGGGCTTCCGGGTGGAAAACTTTACGTACGTCACGGATGCGAATCATCTTGGTGCGGAGGCTCTGGAGCAGATGCGCGGCTCGGAGGTAATTGTGCTCAACGCGCTGCGCCACGAGAAGCATATTTCGCACTTCACACTGCAGGAAGCTGTGGATATTCTGGAAGATCTGGCCCCGCGCCGGGCTTACCTCACCCACATCAGCCACCAACTGGGCCGTCAGCGCGAAATAGAAGCCACTCTCCCGGACTTTATTCGGCTGGCCTATGATGGGCTACGGGTGACAGTGTAGCCCGGCAGTCGATTACTTACCAATCCGGTTAATGCGGAACCACAAGGTAAAATCCGACTTGCCTGGATACACACCCCGGCCCAGGGGCTTCACGATTTGCCAGCGTTGGTAGGTGAATACGTAGCGCCGGTTATTGGCCCGTACGCTTGTGGTATCCAGCCACGCGGTACTCGGTACCCGTTGAGCATTGAATGGGGTAAACACCACCCGTTGCGTCCGGCCCTGGGCATCGGTTACGTTGAGTTCCGGCCATGCGGAGGGCCCTACGAAGCACATTAGTCCTTCCGGACAAAAAGTATACTTCAACTCTTCCAGCCGCACCGTCAGTTCGGGCTGAGTCATGCCGGGCAGAAACGCCTGCTGTTGATGTTGCAGCGAGAAATCAGCCTCAAAAGCCGCCTGCGTGTCGGCCGGGGCCGGCTCGGGCTCCACTGCTGCTTTCTGACAGCCGGTCAGGCTTAAGACGACAAGTATCGGGAGTACTGCTTTTTTCATCGGGATAGTGAATCAAGGAGAATACGTGTAGGTAGATGATACCGGTGCAGGGCTCTACAGTTGCATCCGGGAGTGGTAGTTTTACTGCCCACCGCCGTTGGTAGCGCAGCTGACGGCATCCTATGCTATTCCGGTTTATTTTTCTTCTTTGTTCTTTCCACCTTCCCGTGCATACCAACCACTATTTCCTGCGGCAGCTGGCTCCGGCTCTTACCCAACAGTTGCAGGGCTACCGCGTAGCTACCTGCTTTTCGCAAGAAAAAGATGAACTGGTAATTGGCCTGACAAACGGCCACGCCGAGTTCTGGCTGAAACTCACACTGGCGGCGGCGGGCACCCTGATTTCAGTGCCCGAATCGTTTCACCGGGCCCGGCAGAATTCAGTAGATCTGCTGCCGGAGTTGCTGGGGCAGGAGGTAGCGGCTGTAACTGCCTGGCCGCAGGATCGGGTGCTGCAGCTCACTTTTCGGAGCGGCGCCACGTTGGTACTGAAGCTGTACAGTACCCGGCCGAACGCCATTTTCAGGACGGCCCCCGGCGCTCCGGCCCAGCTATTTCACCAGCGCTACCTGCCCGATGCGGAGCTGGCTCCAACTACCCCGACTACTACCCCTGAACAGTTCGCCAGCCCGCTCAAAGCCTACCCCAGCCTCGGCGACCTACCAGTATCGTACCTGCGCACCCAAGGCTACGACACGGCTCCGCTCGAACGTAAACAGCAGTTGGTACGCCAAGTGGTGCGAGAACTGGAACAGCCCGTCGCTTTTTACATTGTCCGGCTGGCGGGGCGTACCCGCCTGAGTTTGCTGCCGGTAGGTGAAGTGGAGCTCACACTGCCCATTGCCGACCCCATTGGGGCACTGCGCAGTTTCGGGCCGCTGCTGCTGAACCGCCGCGCCTACGAAGCGGAGTTACACCAAGTGCGGCAGCTGCTGGAAAAACGGGCCGAGGAAGCTGCCACTGCTGCCCAGCACGTCCGCCGCCGCTTGCACGCGCTGGAGCACACGGTGGGCTACCGGCAGACGGCCGACCTCATTATGGCCCACCTCAGCCAGATTCCGGCCGGAGCCGCGCAAGTGGAAGTACTGGATTTTTACCAGAACGACCAGCCGCGCCTAATTAAGCTTAAACCTACCGAAACCCCGCAGCGCACCGCCCAGAACCTATATCGTAAGGCCAAAAACCAGCAGCGCGAAACGCAGGAGCTCAGTGCCCGAGCCGAACGGCGCGAAACCGAAGCCCTGACGGCTATGGAGCGTCTGGAGGAGCTTGCCGCTTTGCCCTCCGGTGAGTTGCGCCCGCTCCGGCAGTGGCGTAAGCAGCACGCCCTCGACCCTACTTCGGCCGCCAAAGCCAACCCGCAGGAGCTACCTTTCAAGGTATTCGAGGACAGTGGTTTCACGATTCTGGTGGGTCGCAATGCCGAAAACAACGACCTGCTCACGCAACGCTACGCTCACAAGGACGACCTGTGGCTACACGCCAAGGATGTAACCGGCTCCCATGTCGTCATCCGGCAGCGGGCCGGGCAGACCATTCCTGCCCCGGTACTAGAACGGGCTGCCCAACTGGCTGCCTGGTACTCGCGCCGCCAGAACGATTCACTCTGTCCCGTTACCTACACACCCAAAAAGTTCGTTCGCAAGCCTCGGGGAGCAAAACCTGGGCAAGTGCTGGTAGAGCGCGAAAAGGTAGTACTGGTGGTACCCGCCAATCCTTTTGAGCGGGAGTAGCCGGTTCCACTCTACTAGCTCCCGGCCGACTTTTATCAATAGAGTACAGGCAGTGGCACCTACCACCGCGCAGTCCGAACCCCGATTTAGGAACTGGCTATAGACAGTCGGTTTCCAGATCGGAGGTTATGCTTTTAGTGACCTGCTTCCTCTACGCAACGGGGCGCTGCATATAGTAGATGTATGTAGCTACCTTTAATTATTACTATTGCGCATCTTTCCCTTTTTGTAGCTGACCCATTGCAAGGAACAATCCTATTTGATAATGAAATAGCAGAAAACAGCCTGAGTTAAACTACGAAGTATAATTTCTCTTTGTAAATCAATCAATTACTTAATACACCGATATTTTCTGAAGGTAGTGAGGAGCTTGAAGCAGAAGCGTTTTTACTATTTATATAGAATATATAACTTATATAAGAAATATCCAAATTATTTGAAACGTTCTATATCATTGCACTGAATCGGCCTACTGCCTGATTCATTCTTCAGCTTTTGCTGAACTCGTTCTACTGCTTCACCATCCTCTTCCAAACGCTATGCTAACACATTTCCCCTCCTCGTTACCCCCCCGACAACGCGGCCGGTCTTGGCGCCGGCTGCTTGCCGGCTGGGGTGTTGTTCTGGCCTTTTCTACTACCGCGCTGGCGCAGTTTCCCCGGGTAGAATCGTTTAAAAACACCGCTACTTCCGGCTCCGGTTTTCGACTGGGCGGCAACCCTAATACAGCCGTCCTGACGGCTGCCAGTGGCCTCGATGCTAACGGTTCCGGATACCTGCGCCTGACTAGCAACGCTGACAACCAGGCGGGCTTTGCCATTGATAACGCCTCGTTTCCGGCCCCGTCGGGCTTCAGTATTTCGTTTGAGTTCTTTTCCTACGGGGGCACCGGGGCCGATGGTTTCTCGGTATTCCTGATTGATGCCGACAAAACCTCGGCTGCTGCGTTTACCAGCGGCGCCTCGGGCGGCTCCCTGGGCTACGCCCAGAAAACCGAAAGCCCCATCAGCGACGGAGTACCCAACGGCTATGTGGGCATCGGCATTGATGAGTTCGGCAATTTTGCCAACCCCACTGAAGGCCGCGTGGGTGGGCCGGGCGTGCGGCCTGATGCGGTGTCTCTGCGCGGCGCAGGCAGCGGCCGCAGCACCACCGATTACCCGTATCTGGCCGGTAGCGGCACCTTACCTTTCAGCCTCGACGTGGCCACGGTGCGGGCCCAGCAGGGTAGCGCCGATTTCCGGCGGGCCTACATTGATGTAATTCCGCAAACCAACGGCACCTACCAGATTACGGTACGCATCCAGCACGGTAACGCCGTCACCACGGCCGTGAACCGCGTCACGATTTCAACGCCGCCTTCCAACCTACGGATTGGCTTTTCGGGCTCAACGGGCGGCAGCAACAACTTCCACGAAATCCGCAACTTGGCCATCGTAAAAGCCCCGTTCGCCAACGACGACGTAGCGGGCACTGTGTTTAACGTACCCGTTTCGCTGAATATTCTGAGCAACGACGTGGCTCAGGGCAGTAACCTCAACCCCAGCTCGGTTGACCTCGACCCCAGCACTACCACAATTGACAACACTTTCACTGTAGCTGGCCAGGGTACGTTTACGATGGGCTCCAACGGCGTAGTGTCGTTTACACCTGTGCCTACATTTGCCGGAGTTGTGACCATACCCTACACCGTAGCCTCTGTGTTGGGTGACCGGTCGAGCCCAGCCAACATCACCATCATTGTGAAGGGAGCCGACTTGGTTTCCAGCATCAGCGGCCCTACCTCAGCCAGTCCGGGGGCGCAGATTACCTATACCGTTAATACCAGTAACCTGGGTACGGAAACGGCCACCAACGTGGTGCCTACCGTGCAGCTTCCGACCGGTCTGACCGGCGTAACGGTATCCAGCGGCAACTACAACAGCACCAGCGGCCTGGTCACGTTTGCCACTACGGCCAGCCTGACCAGCGGAGCCGCCCCGGTAGTGAATACCGTTCGGTTTACGGCGCCGGCTTCGGGCTCCATCACGGCCACTACCGGCGTAAGCTCTCCTACTCCCGATCCGGTTACGACCAACAACACGGCCAGCATCACGACCGTGATAGAAGGCGTGACGAATGCGGCTACAGCCTGCGCAACCCCCGGCAAAGACGGCCCCGGAGCTTTGACCAGCAGCTCCGTACCCAACACGTATTTCCCGGGCAGTGCTACCACCACGGCCAATGCCACCAGCCTGACGCTGAGCGCGGCCGTGGGCGGTGCTACGCCCATCAGTGCCGGCGACCTAGTGATGATTCTGCAAACTCAGGGCGCTGACCTCAACACCGATAACGCCGATACGTACGGCAACGGGACGGCCGGTGGTAACGCAAGCGGTAACATTGGCGGTAACACGTTTACGGCCGGTTACTACGAATACGCCATTGCCACAAACTCGGTACCGCTTTCGGGTGGTACGCTTACGCTGGCCAAGGCCCTGGGCCGGGTGTACCAGCGGGTTGACTACAACGATGCCTCCAACCCCACCGGGCAGCGGCGCTTCCAAGTGGTACGGGTGCCGCAGTATTCGTCGCTGACGGTGACGGGCACGGTAACAGGAACGGCTTGGAACGGCGAGGCCGGGGGCGTGCTGGTATTGGATGTAGCCGGGCAAACTACGTTTGCCGGCGCCGGCAGCCGGTTAGATATGAGTGGTAAAGGATTCCGGGGCGGCGGCGCGCGCCAGTACACCGGTAACGCCAGCTACGCCGATGCGGACTTCCGCAACTTGGCCAGCACCTCTACTTCTGGAGCGCACGGCTCGAAAGGCGAAGGCCGTGCCGGTACTCCGCGCTACGTATTCAACGGCACCTCGGTGGTTGATACGGGCGTGGAAGGCTACCGCACCGGCAGCGTAGGCCGAGGCGCACCTGGCAACGCCGGCGGCGGTGCAGCCGACCTGCTGGCTACTACCACTAATGCAGGCGGTGCCGGCGGCGGCGGCGGCAGCAACGACGCGGCCGGCGGCTTGGGCGGCCGCAACAACGGCTCGGCCGACATGACCATCCGGGCGGCCGGTGGAGCCGGCTTCGGGGGAAGCCTGAGCCGGTGGTTTCTGGGCGGCGGCGGTGGGGCCGGCTCTACGGAAGAAGCCGGCACCCAAAGCAGCGGCGGCACCGGCGGCGGCGTAGTGATGCTGCGCACGGGCTACCTCAACGGTACCGGTGAGTTGCGCGCCAACGGCGGCAATGCGCCCACTGCAGGCCTGACCACGAACTACACCAACGGCGGCGGCGGCGGCGGCGCGGGCGGCACCGTAGTGCTACTGGCCACCAACACCACCGGTGTGGCTAACATGACCCTCACGGCCACCGGTGGTATCGGGGGCAATGCCATTACGGGTTCCGCCACCAACTACGGCCCCGGCGGCGGCGGTAGCGGCGGCTTCATCTTCAGCAACAGTGACCTGGGCACTGAGGTGAATACTGGCGGAGCCCGGGGCAACACCGGTACCGGCACCACCGCCTTCGCGGCTACTAGTGGCGGCAACGGGGTGCCCGTACTCAACGTCACCGATGCTGGTTCTACCATCATTGGTGGATCCGGGCCGTGTCTGCCTTCTTTGTCGGTGGCCATGGCTACCTCTACTCCAAACGTGCAACGAACGGGCGGCGCGGGCAGCAGCGTGCAGCCTGCTACGTTCACCATTACGGTTTCCAACACGGGTGGCCAAGCTACCGGGGTGAGTGTACTGGCCGCGCTGGCCAACAACATTGTTCGGTATGATGGTGGCTTCACTCCGGTTATCACCCTGCGTGACGCTAGCGGCACCACCACTTCGGTAACCGGAGTCACTCTGCCGAACAACAATGTGAGCCAAGCCGAATTTGGTAACCTCACCGTTCCGGGCGGAGCCACGCTTACCCTCACATTCCGGGCCACGCTGGCAGCATCGGCCCAGGATAACTTCGCTTACCAGGCCAACGCCACGGTAACGTACGCCGACCCTTTCCGCACCACGGCAGTTGCCACGGTAACGCCCGGCGCTAACTACGCCGGCACCACCGACGGGAGCCTGGGCGCGGCCGGGGGCAGCAATTATTCGGCCTCCACTTCCGCCAACGAAGATGTGACTATCAGCCGTCCTCTGCCCGTTACGCTTACCAGCTTCGAGGCCAAAGCCGCTGGGCAGGATGCCGTGCTGACCTGGGCCACGGCACAGGAGCTGAACAATGATCGGTTTGAAGTAGAGCGCAGCCTCAACGGGGTTGATTTCGAGAAAGTGGGCACAGTACAGGGCAAGGGCACGACTACGGCCGCCTCGACTTACCGCTTCCTCGATGCCGGAGCCGGCCGCCGTACCAGCAAGGTGCTGTACTACCGCCTGCGCCAGGTAGATCTGGACGGCCCCGGTACGTACTCGATGGTGCGCACCGTCCGCTTCGAGCGGGTGCAGGGTAGCGCTACGCTGTATCCCAACCCCCACCAGGGCCGCTTCACACTGGACCTGCAGGCCCTGCCCTCCGGCACGTATCAGGTAGATATCCTGGATTTGGCGGGTCGCCGCGTGTACCAGACACAGCTTGGCGGCGGTCAGGAACACCCGTTGCTGCCTACGCTGCCAATGGGCTCCTACATCGTGCGTGTTACCGGGCAATCAGTGAACATCAACTTACCGATGGTGAAGAACTAAGGTCTTTCACCTTCCACAGCCAAAAGGCCACTGTTCCAGGAGCAGTGGCCTTTTTTTGTACACAGAATTTACTTTCACTAGTCTGTTCCTCCTACCTTGGAGAGCCTATCTGTTCCTCACTGCTTATGTCCGCTCTCAGTTCTTCTACTCCCACCGGCTATTTGGCCCAGGAAATTCAGGCTGCTCTCAAGGAGCCTGAACCGGTGCTGGCGAACCTGAAAATCACGCGCTGCCACTACTTACTAGCTCAGGCGCTGGAACAGGCTCTAGGTCCGGGCGCTGGGGCAAACTTTCACTCCTGGGCCGTGTGGGGCTCCCGCAAAGCCGGTGTCACTATCCGGCAGGAAGACCTGGACCAAGCCCGGCGAGATGGAACGGCAGTAGGGAGTACTGTCGGGAGCCTGGTAGGCTTGGGGTGCGGGTGGCTCTTGAGTTTTCCGCTAATATGGCAACCTGCCGCCGCGCTGCTGGGCGCAGCTTGCGGGGCCACCGTCGGCTGGTTCATCATCCGGCGGAGCCGCCAAGTATCGGCCCGGCTGATTCTGACTGGCAACCGCACGGTGCTCGAGGATATCGGGCTGCAGTCTGCGCGGTTTGTTGAGCTGCTTCAGCACAATACCCCTGCCGCCCTAGCAGAAGTAGCGGCCTTTCTGCATACGCTGCAACCGGCCCCAAGCTCTGACCACAACCTGCTCCGGCAGGCATTTAGTCACTACTATCAGGCTTACCAAACGGCTGATGCTGCTCAGAAGCAGGAAGCCACCTACTTGGGCAACTGCTTTGCCGTGTGGCACGAGCACGTCCGGCTGGAACCGTACATCCAGGGAGCTATGCCACTCATCATTCGCCGCTGCGTAACGCAGCGGCTGCTCCAGTTCGATATCGGCCCTACGCGGTTGGCAGTAGCGCAGGATGTTCCTGCATTGGGCGATTTACCCTTAACTACTCCCAAGCCAGCCTTGGCGTTACTGCAAACCGTAGGTGGCTCCTCGGTAGCCCCTGCCCCGGCTGCCACCGGTACTGCCGCCCATGACTGGACGCAAATTCAGCAACGAATGCGCTACGTTTTCGCGCTGTTCCGCTCTTTCCACACCGATGCCCAGGTTCGTACCGCCCCGTATTCAGATCAGCAATTCGCCGCCATCAACGCCAGCCACTATCCAACCGGCACGTTGTAACCGGTAGCACACTGGCCCTAAACGCCAACGCGCCCGGTAGCTACAGCTACCGGGCGCGTTGGCGTTTAGGGCCATACCGAATCCGTGTAATCCAACCAATCCGGCTATATCGGTGCGTTAGCGAAGCGGGCCTTTCATGCCCATCATGCGGGCCATTTGTTGCATACCGCCTTTGGTCTGGCTCATTTTGTTCATTGTGCGCATCACTTTGCGCATGTCCTCGAATTGCTTCATCAGGTTGTTGACCTGTTGAATATCAGTACCGGAACCCTTGGCGAGGCGGCGACGGCGGGAGCCGTTCAGCAGCTCGGGCTGGGCGCGCTCCTTGGCCGTCATGCTCTTGATGATGGCCTCAATCGGCTTGAAGGCGTCGTCGTCGATTTCCACGTCCTTCATGGCTTTACCCATGCCCGGAATCATACCCACCAGGTCCTTCAGGTTGCCCATCTTCTTGATCTGCTCCAGCTGCGAGAGGAAGTCATCGAAGTTGAACTGGTTTTTGCGAATTTTCTGGTTAATGCGTTTGGCTTCCTCCTCGTCGAACTGCTGCTGGGCGCGCTCAACCAGGGAAATCACGTCACCCATACCCAGGATGCGCTGGGCCATCCGGTCAGGGTAGAACATGTCCAGGGCCTCCATCTTCTCACCCGTGGAGATGAACTTGATGGGTTTTTCCACCACGGCCCGAATGCTGAGGGCCGCACCGCCGCGCGAGTCACCGTCGAGCTTGGTGAGCACCACGCCGTCGAAGTTCAGGCGGTCGTTGAAGGTTTTGGCCGTGTTCACGGCATCCTGACCGGTCATGGAATCTACCACGAACAGCGTTTCGCTCGGGTTGATGGCCCGCTTCACGGCCTCAATTTCGTTCATCATCTGCTCATCCACGGCCAGGCGGCCGGCGGTGTCGATGATGACAACTTTTTTGTTGTTTTTCTTGGCGTACTCGATGGCATTACGCGAAATGTCCACCGGGTTCTTGTTCTCTACCTCGGCGTACACTTCCACGCCTACCTGCTCGCCCAGCACCTTCAGCTGGTCGATAGCAGCAGGGCGGTACACGTCGCAGGCCACCAGCAACACCGTGCGGTTCTGCTTTTTGAGGTAAGCGGCCAGCTTACCGGCGAAGGTGGTTTTACCCGAACCCTGCAGACCCGACAGCAAAATCACGGCCGGCTCCCCCTTGATAACGATATCCTGCTTTTCGCCGCCCATGAGCTCGGTGAGCTCATCGTAGACGATTTTAGTCATCAACTGGCCCGGCGACACGCTGATAAGCACGTCGCGACCCATGGCCTCCTCCTTAATTTTGTCGGTTACTTCCTTGGCAACCTTGTAGTTCACGTCGGCGTCCACCAGGGCCCGGCGGATTTCCTTCACGGTGGCCGCTACGTTGATTTCGGTGATGGAGCCCTGGCCCTTGAGGGTTTTAAAGGCGCGGTCGAGCTTGGTACTGAGGTTATCGAACATGAATCACAGATGGTGCAGATGGTACAGATTTCGCTGATTTCGGTTAGGCTGTCTTTGGCAGTACGATTTCCTCCAACACCCGCAGCCGCCGGTCCATATCGGCCCGGAAAGCTGTTGCCTGCTGTAGCTGTTGAGGTAATAGCGCCGCCGAATTGTTTACGGCCGGTTGCTGTGCCGGACCAGTGGCCGCAGAAGTAGAAGGTACAACAGATTCCATAGTCTGACGGGAAACAAGAAACCGGGTTCAGCCTCCAAAAGTAACCAGAAAACCCCGAAAGGCCGCAGGTGTGTACCTTCGCGGCTTCACTGATGCCTTTTCTACCCGTGCCCGAGTCTGCTGCCCGCCCGTTGCGTTTGCTGGTTATCACCTACTACTGGCCGCCGTCGGGCGGAGCCGGGGTGCAGCGCAGCCTCAAATTTGTGAAACACCTGCCGCAGTTCGGCGTCGAGCCCACCGTCATCACCGTAGACCCCGCCCAGGCCGCCTACCCAGTGCTTGACCATTCCCTGGCGGCCGATGTGCCAGCCAGCGTGCGCGTGATTCGGACCGACACGTTTGAACCCTTCGACAGCTATAAAAAGCTCACTGGCCGTAAGCAGGTGCCCTACGGCGGCTTTGTGGGGGAGAGCAAGACGAGCCGGGCGCAGCAGCTGTTCAAGTTCGTGCGCGGTAACCTGTTCATTCCTGATGCCCGCCGGGGCTGGAACCGCTACGTGCTGGAGGCCGTGGCCCAGCTCATAGCCGCCGGCGAACAGTTTGACGCTGTACTGACCTCCTCCCCGCCCCATTCCACCCAGCTCATTGGGCTGGAGTTGCAACGCCGCTACGGCCTGCGCTGGCTGGCCGATATGCGCGACCCGTGGACGGACATCTATTACTATAAGGAGCTGAACCATCTGCCGCCGGCCCGCTGGCTGGATGCGCGCTATGAGCGGCAGGTGCTGGAGCAGGCCGATGCCGTGCTGGTAACCAGTCCGCACACCAAGCGGCTGTTCCTGGGCAAATCCAGGCAGATTGAGGCGGCCAGCATCCACGTGCTGCCCAACGGCTACGACGAGGACGACTTCCAAAGTCCCAGCCAATCACCTTCGGATCAGTTGCTCATTACGCACACCGGTACCATTTCTGAAACCTACCACATTGAGCTGCTGCTGGCAGCCTGCGCGGAGTGCCAGCGGCGTCACCCCGATGTACCGCTGCGCCTGCGGTTCGTGGGCAAGGTTTCCGAAGGCATTCAGCGCCAGGCCCGCGAGGCTGGTTTGGCAGATACGGTGGAGTTCATCCCATTTGTGCCCCACGATGAGTCGGTAGAGTATCTGCTGCGTAGCACAGTACTGCTGATGGCCATTCCCGACGTGGCCAACAACCGGGGCATTCTGCCCGGCAAGGTGTTTGAGTATCTGGCCGCTGGCAAGCCCATCTTATGTGTAGGCCCGGCCGGCTCCGATGCTGATGAGTTGCTGCAGGCCTGCGGGTCCGGCCGCGCCCTCCCCTACGACGCCTACACCCAAATGCTGGAAGAGCTGGAAGCCCTGGCCGCCCAGTGGCGCATCAACCCCAACCTCGACCTGCCCGGCGCCCATCCCGAACGGTACTCCCGCCGCAGCCTGACGGAGCAGTTAGCCGGGTTATTGAAACAGTAAAGTCGTGTCATTGCGGGGGGTCACGACGAACCAATCCGTCCTGTTAAGAACGCGAAACCCTGTTTTTGAGCCTTCGGACGGTTGTAGAGACGCGACACTTCGCGTCTCGTTGTTAAACGACCAGGGCCACGCCACCTGAACAGCATCAGCATGCACCGAGACGCGAAGTGTCGCGTCTCTACAGTACAGCCCCCAGCACAGCTAGTGAGGATTAGAATAGCATGGACGTTTTGCGCTTTGTGAAGAACGGATTACTTCGTCGTACCTCCTCGCAATGACAGACGTTACTTTCCAAACAGGCCGCGTAGCTTACCTGGCATTAGGCTAACGGCGCGGGCTTTCAGGTCAGCAAGGGAAGAGTGAGCCAGTTGCTGGCCGTGCCACTGGCTGATGGCCTGGGCCAGGCGCTGGGCCAGGGTGCGGTAGTGCTGGCGGTGGTAGTGGCGCAGGTTGTTGGTCACGTCGGCGGGCGTCTGCACGAAGTCGCGCACATTCACCACAAAGCAATTTTCAGCCGAGGACACAAACTCCGACAGGGTCTGGTTCAGCAGTTGATGCCGCTGTCGGGCGCCGATTTCGCCGGAACCGGGCACCTCTATTTCAGCTCCATTGAGGAAGAAAATGGGCACCTGGGCCGGCACCTGGGCCCGCAGCCACACCAGATTCTCCCGAAACTCCGCCGCTGACAACTGGCCTTCGTACGCAAACTCCCGGGCAAACTGGCGCAGGAAATCCTCATCCAGACCCCGAAACCGGCGTTTAGCGTAGCGAGCGGCCTGGGCGGCGGGGTCCTGGGCGATGAGGTTCTGGTATGCCCCGAAGGGTACACGGAGCCCGGTGGTCCGCTCCCGGTACACGTCCTGGGTGTAATCCATGAGGGGGCTATACACCAGCACGTCGTACCCACCGGCCCAGAGGTTGGTATCGAAGGCTTCGCGGCCCAGGAAGGGCAGCGCGGCGGCTAGGCGCTGCTGCTCGGCGGCAGGCCACTCCCGGCCGGCCCGTAGCAGCAACGTGTGCTCCAGGTGCACCGGAATCTGGTGCTCGTTATTGAAGTTGAATTCCTCCGTGACATCCAGCGCAAAGGCCTGCAGGAAAGGTGTGAGCTGACCCAGGTCGCAGCCACCTTTTAGCAGCACCCGCAGCTGGTTGGTAGCCAGGGCTGGTGGCCGCTCCGGCGTAACGGATGCAGGCTGAAGGGTTATCCAGCTGGGTTTGTCGGTGCTATTCAGTTCGGTAGCCACTTCACCCGACACTTCCAGGCGGGGAAAGCCGAGGTGGGCGTACGTAAATTGCTCCACCCCCAGGTGCAGAATCCGACAGGAGAAAACCAGCTGCTCCAGACGGTTTTCTGCCCGGTTCAGGCAGTAAACTCCTACCAATCCATAGTCGCCAAACCGATCCTGCACGCGCACGGTGCCCCAGCGGCGGGTTTCGTCGCGCAGGCCGACTTCCAGCTCGGCCTTCGTGACGCGGTGCTTGGTGAAATTAAGTTGGTTCGAGCGGTTGATAAGTTCTTCCAACCGGTCAAGATCGGGCCGCACGGCTTCGCCTTCCTGAAACGTGACCCGCACTTGGGCATCACGCAGGAATTCCAGATTATCATCGTACTGGGTGCGGGCCTGCTGCTGCCGTTCCAGCAGCTTGTACTGTTCCAGGCGCGAAAATGTGGGGTCGGGTTTGCCGCTGGCGCGCAGCAGTGGGGCCAGTTGAGGCAGTTCCTGCGGGTCGGCTACCTGTAACTCGGGGTTGTAAAACTGCGCCTCAGCCCGGTTGATGGGGTTGTCGTCGAGGAATAGGGCATTGGGCGCGCGCAGCTGCATTTGTTCCAGCAGTTGCTTAATAATCGGCCCCTTGGGCTGCCAGCTGATCTGTGGAAACACGAACAGGTCACGGATACCTAGCTCCTGCAATTTGGCTTCGGCCGGCGCGAAATCGTTCTTGCTCACGATGGTATGCACGATGCCCCGGGCCGCGGTGTCGCGCACCAACTGCAGGTTGGCGTCCAATGCCTCCACCGCGCCTTCCGAGAGCGTGCCCCGCCAGAACGTGTCATCCAAATCCCAGATGATGACTTTGATGGGTTGGGGAAAAGCGGAAGAAGATGGGGCGGAAAGAGGCGTCATGCTGAGCGAAGTCGAAGCATCTCTACCGCTTCGGTGGGGTACTGCTGCAACGAAGCGGTAGAGATGCTTCAACTTCGCTCAACAGGACAGGAAGCTTGCTTTCTGTCAGTACGACAAAACTACGGAAGCTCCGGCCGGAATGCCTACTTTTGCCCTCCATACCTGTGGAGGTCCGGCACGGGTGACGTTTCACCTCATTACCTCCCTCCTTTATTACCTCAATGGCCCTCGACCTCAATCACAAATCCATCCTGGTAACCGGCGGTACCGGTTCGTTCGGCAAAAAGTTCGTTCAGACGGTATTTGAGCAGTTTCCGCAGGTAAAACGCCTGGTTGTTTACTCCCGCGACGAGTTGAAGCAGTTTGAAATGTCGCAGCAGTTCCCTAACAGTAAATATCCAGCCATCCGCTATTTTATTGGCGATGTGCGGGATGCAGAACGATTGAAGCGGGCCTGCGAGGGAATTGATATTATTGTACACGCCGCCGCTCTCAAGCAGGTACCCGCCGCCGAGTACAATCCGATGGAGTGCATCAAGACCAACATCTTCGGGGCCGAAAATGTGATTAACGCGGCTCTTGACTGCGGGGTGAAGGATGTAGTAGCCCTCAGCACCGACAAGGCGGCTGCTCCTATTAACCTCTACGGCGCTACCAAGCTTTGCTCCGACAAGCTGTTTGTGGCCGCCAACAACATGAAAGGCTCGCGTGATTTACGTTTCTCGGTAGTGCGCTACGGCAACGTAATCGGCTCCCGGGGCTCAGTGGTGCCGTTTTTCCTGCAGCGCCGCGAAACCGGCATATTGCCTATCACCCACCCCGACATGACGCGCTTCCACATTTCCCTGGAGCAGGGCGTGGACCTGGTGCTGTACGCGCTGGAGCACAGTTGGGGCGGCGAAATCTTCGTGCCTAAGATTCCGAGCTACGTGATTACCGAAGTAGCCAAAGCCATCGGTCCCGACTGCCGTCAGGAAATTGTGGGCATCCGGCCCGGCGAGAAGCTGCACGAGGAAATGATTACTGAAACCGACGCGCTAAGCACGGTGGAACTGGACAAGTATTACGTAATTCTGCCTTTTACCCCGCGCTGGGATGTGGATGACTTCATCCACCACTTCAACGGCCGCCGCGTGGATTCCGGCTTCCATTATAACTCCAGCAACAACACCGAATGGCTCACGGCCGAGCAGATCCGCGAAGAAATCCGGCTGCATGTAGATGCAAATTTTCTCATGTAGTAGGTGTTACGCAAAAAAGAAGGGCCACCATACTGCTAGTATGGTGGCCCTTCTTTTTTGCGTAACACCTACTACATGCGCTTATTCAAGTATTACCCGCTTACTGTTACTCTCATTAGAGCTAGTGGCTTTAATGATATATTCCCCTCTAGCTATTGCATTCACAGGAATAACAAGCTCACCTTTTATTATCTTAAGGTCTGCTACTTTATACTCTACTACCGTTCTTCCCATCAAATCTAGAACAGATATTTTATCCATATCTTTTATCATGTTATCCGACAAATATAGCACTATAAAATCCTTAGTAGGATTTGGATAAATTTTCAAACGATTCATAGTAGATGGCATCATATTTTTCATAATCACACTTACAACATTTGGCTGATTTGGTAAGCCATTTTGCCCAAGTTTAATCCCTAGTGATACAGAATTCTGTTGAAAGCCACACGCACTACCTAAATTATTAGGATATTCAATAGAATTTAAGTAGGGTTTATTCAAGCCTGATAAATACAACTTACCATCAGAAGCTGCTTGTATTGCACTTGACAAACCCGGAATACTAGCTACTATCTGCCGAGAATTTTGTATAGCAGTGCTAGAACCTGCTTGTATATTGTACTGATATACATTGGTATCAAAGCCGCCGTCTGAGTACATAGTTGTGTACAAGCGAGAGTTGTCGGGAGAAAACTCCACCCCATAATGAAAGCTACTTGTTCCACGTAAACTGATATAATTTGACACCTGCCCAGAATTGTTATTATAGTCGTAAAGTTCGAATTGACTATCGCGCTGAGCTAATGCTAATTTAGTGCCATTAGGGGATATTTTCATGTAACCAACAGCATTTGCTGACCCGAAGAAGCTTCCTCCACCTTGATGAACTGGGCCTACAGCACTAACTACCGGAGCAGAATTAACCCCGGTTGACGTTAGAAGAAAACTGAAAAAATTATTGCTTTCCCAACCGTGCACTATAACCCAATAGTCCCGGCCATTCGCATGCAATGCTGCTGTAAGCTTTTCTGTTACCTTACCAGTAGTAGTAGGTGTGGGAAGCCGAACTGCTTTGGTAGCTGTTACATCACCTAATCCGCCTCGCAACGACATATCTACAACTGAATACCGCAACCCTCCAGCTAAATTATTATCAATAGCATCAACTGTAAAAATATAATATATAGTATTGCTACCGGGAGCCCGTAGAATTATGACTCCTTGGGAGGCGGAATTATGTGAGCCTAACGAGCTACCATTAGGCATTATCTGATGATTTACATCCCATACATTCTCCCCATTACTGTACATCAAGAGTTGTCCTTGAGGGTTAGATATGGAAGAGCACCCCTCATAAGTCGTCATAGCACTACCTGTAGTAGCCTGCGGATTTCCAGCCGCAAAGGAAATGCCAGCCTGATTGCCGAAGTACCAGTTACTATACTCCTTCTGGGCCTGGGCATCTGTAATTGCCATAACACTGCAAAGGAATTGTCCTGCGAAGAACAATGTTGATTTGAAAAATTTCTTCATAAAGAAATTGATAGAAGGGAAAAAGGAGGAAGCAATTAGGAATCAAGTTCCTGAATATGTAGAGACGAAGCTACTACTTTCCTCCCCAATGTTTGTTCATCGTCAATCATTTTCAACCTTTGTATTCTTTGACTCAGCAAGCACATATGGAGCCTATTCCTTACGGACGCCAGCATATCACCTCCGAGGATATTCAGGTCGTTACCGAAACCTTACTTTCTGATTACCTGACCCAAGGGCCCAAAGTAGCCGAGTTTGAGCAGCATTTTGCTGCTTACACAGGAGCGAAATACGCCGTGGCCGTAAGCAACGGCACAGCGGCTTTGCACCTGTGTGCGTTAGCGTTACATGTACAGCCTGGGCAGCGCATCATTACTACGCCCATTACTTTTGCGGCTTCGGCTAATTGTGTGCGTTACTGTGGCGGCGAAGTATATTTTGCTGATATAGATCCTGCTACAGCTCTGCTTGATTTGAGAGCCGTACGCCGGTTGCTGGAAAGTCACCCTAAAGGCCACTTTCACGGCCTGATTCCGGTAGACTTCGCCGGCTTGGCCGTAGACCTAGAGGAAGCCCGGAAGCTGGCTAATGAGTTTGGCCTCTGGATTATTGAAGATGCCTGCCATGCGCCAGGTGGATCTTTTGCCGATTCGCAGAGCCAGGAACAACGTTGCGGTAATGGGCAATTTGCGGATCTGGCAATCTTCAGCTTCCACCCGGTAAAGCATATTGCCACCGGCGAAGGCGGCATGATTACTACTAATCGTCATGACCTGTATGAGCGGCTCCTGAAGTTGCGTACGCATGGTATCACCAAAGATCCTGCTCAGATGCAGCGCAACGACGGCGGCTGGTACATGGAGATGCAGGAGCTTGGCTACAACTACCGCATGCCCGATATGCTTTGTGCCCTCGGCATTAGTCAACTGCGGCGCGCCGATGAAGGCCTTACGCGCCGGCGGGTATTGGCCGCCCGCTATGATGCTGCCTTTGCTGACGTGGCCGCCGTGCGCCCCCTGGCAGGTGCACCGGGCCATGCGTACCACCTTTACGTTATCCAAGTGCCTGACCGCAAAGGACTTTACAATGCGCTCCGTGAAAGGCATATTTTTGCGCAGGTGCATTATATTCCAGTACATACGATGCCGTATTATCAGAGTTTGGGTTGGCAACCCGGCGACTTCCCGCTGGCGGAAGCTTATTATGCGCACTGTTTGAGCATTCCGCTGTTCCCTAGCCTCACTGATGAGGAGCAGCAGTATGTAATTGAAAGCATTCTGGAAATAGTGAAACCGTAGCTTCAGTCAGCTGTACTCCTGATTTCCCTGATTCCGCTCTAATCCACTGCGACCTTGAAAAACGTTGGCATTATTTCACAGGCCCGTATGACAAGTACCCGCCTGCCGGGTAAGGTTTTGCTTCCTATTGCCGGCCGCCCCATGCTACATTATCATATGCAGCGTCTGCAGGCCAGTCACCTGCCTGTATATCTGGCCATTACTACAAACCAAGCCGACGATGTGCTGGCAGATTTTGCCCAAACCCACACGCTACCCTACGTACGAGGTAGCGAAGACAACGTACTGAGTCGCTATTGGCTCTGCGCCGAAGCTAATGAGCTTGATGTGATAGTACGTGTTACGTCTGATTGCCCACTGCTGGATGGGGAACTCATAGCAGAAAGCGTGCGGGAGTATCTGCGGGCAGATGATGATCGGCTATACCTTTCCAATGTACTGGAACGTACTTTTCCCCGAGGTCTGGACTTCGAAATTTTTTCCCGGCAACTGCTGGCCGAGGCGATGCAACATGCTACGTTAGCTTCTGATCTGGAGCATGTGACACCCTACATCCATCAGAACCGTTCCGGGTCTGTGCGGTTCCAGCACATCAGTCGCCAGCCTGCCCGTAGCCACTACCGACTGACAGTAGATACCGCTGACGATTTCCTCCTTATTCGTACCCTCATTGAGGAGCATAATGCCCATCAGCTAAAAACTACCGAGCTTATTGCCCTGCTGGACGCACATCCAGAACTGATAGCGCTTAATGCGCATATCGAGCAGAAAAAAGTTTAGTGGCATGACAGCTTCCCGCATTTTATTTCGCACGGATGGCAATTCTCTTATTGGTTTAGGGCATCTGACCCGCTGCCTAGCTCTGGCAGATATGCTGACGTCAGATTTTGTCTGCACGTTTGTTTTGCGTGAACCATCAGCTACGGTAGAAGCCCAGGTGCAGCAGGCTGGTTTTACCGTCTTACACGTACCTCTCAAGCTTACCTTGGCTGATGAACCAAGCTGGCTGCACGCGCAAATTTCTGCCGCTGACATACTGGTGCTAGATGGCTATCATTTCACGCCCTACTACCAGCAGCAATTGAAGCAGTACTGCCAGGCCGTAGTCTATCTTGATGATCTAGTTAGCCAGTATATGTGGGCCGATGTGGTCCTGAATCAGGCCGGCGGCATCTCAGCCAGCAGTTATCGGCACGAACCTGGCACGCAGCTTTGCCTGGGGCCTGAATACGCTCTACTTCGCCGGCCCTTTCGCGAATCTGCTACCCTGCCCCGTAATGCTCCCGACATTAACCGGGTGTTCCTGAATATGGGCGGCGCCGACCCCGAAAACAATACCTTGGTAGTCCTGAAACAGGTACTTCAGTGGTTACCGCAGCACCGGTTTGAGGTAGTTACTGGCAGTGCCTACCCGCACCAAGCCACCTTACAGGCAGCCACGCAAAACTGGCCGAATGTGCAGCTCCACCACAACCTGACGGCTGAGCAGATGGCTGTTATGTTGCAGCGTTGCGGCATATATGTCTGCCCACCCAGCGGTATTGCCTATGAATGTTGCGCCGTTGGTGGCCTCGTACTGCTGCACCCCATTGCCGACAACCAGCAGCGCCTATTTACCTATCTGACGGAAAATGGGCTGGCCTGGCCTGTTTCAGAACTGGCGGCTTTGCCGACGGCGGTGTTGCCCGCTACTGCTCACCGTTTGCAAGAGCGTCAACACGCCGTTTTCGATGGGCTGGCGGCGCAACGTCTGCATCAGGTATTTCGCAATCTGGCCCTCACGTATGCCTTAACAACCCGTCGTGCTACTGCTGCCGATAGTGAGCAGTATTTGTTGTGGGCCAATGATCCGGCTGTGCGCAGCAATGCTATCCAGCAGGAAACTATTGCGTGGGAGCAACACCAGCAGTGGTTTTTTCGCCGTCTGCACGATGCCGACACTTACCTGTACTACTTTGAACAGCAAGGCCAACCCATAGGGCAAGTGCGGTTGGAGTTTACCGGTTCAGAAGCACTCATCGACTATTCGGTGGCGGCAACGGCACGGGGCCAGGGGCTGGGGTTGGCAGTATTGCGACGAGCCATTCTGGAGCTGCGTCATGAGCGGCCTGGGCCCTGGACGCTGGTAGCCCAGGTAAAAGCCGGTAACTTGCCGTCCCGTCGGGTGTTTGAGCGGTTGGGTTTTGCGCCACAACCGGCCGTGCAGTTGCACGACAGCACCTTTGATGTGTTTCAGCTGGCCTTTTTGCCGCCGAACTAGCTTCTATTTCAACAGCATGCAAGACATACTTCTGGGCACCCACCGCATTGGTACCGGCCACGCCCCTTTTATCATTGCCGAAATGTCGGGCAACCACGGCCAATCCCTGGAAAAAGCCCTGGAGATTGTAGACGCCGCCGCCGCCGCTGGCTGCCAAGGCCTGAAAATCCAGACGAGCACGCCCGATATGCTCACGCTGAACAGCCGGGAACCGGATTTTGTAGTGCGAGGCGCCAACTCTGACTGGGAAGGCCAGTCGCTTTATGAGCTTTACACCACCAATCACACGCCCTTCGAGTGGCACGCGCCCATTTTTGAGCGGGCCGCTGCGCATGGGATGGTTGGTTTCAGCTCTCCGTTTTCGGTGGAGGCCATTGACTTCTTGGAAACCCTTAACTGCCCGGCGTATAAGATTGCCTCTTTCGAAAACAACTGGCCTGATCTGATTCGCCGGGCAGCCCGCACGGGTAAACCTGTCATTATTTCTACCGGCATGGCTGACTTGGCCGACTTGGAGCGGATGGTGCAGATTATGCGGGAAGAGGGTAACGAGCAAGTCGTACTGCTTAAATGCACCAGCACTTACCCGGCTTTACCACTTAATACCAACCTGCGCACCATCCCGCATATGCGGGATATGCTGGGCTGCCACGTAGGACTCTCTGACCACACCATGGGTACGGGGGTAAGCGTAGCAGCCACCGTGTTGGGAGCTGCCGTCATCGAAAAGCACCTGACCATTCGGCGCGCCGATGGAGGACCGGATTCCTCGTTTTCAATGGAACCTGACGAGATGCGCCGCCTAGTGGAAGAATGCACACAGGCCCAGCAGGCCTTGGGCAACGTGTTTTACGGGCCCACCGCCGCCGAGCAGAAGTCGTTAGGCTTCCGCCGCTCTTTGTACGTAGTGCAGGATATTGCCGCTGGCGAAGTGCTGACCCGAGACAACATCCGAGTAATTCGGCCTGGTCACGGCCTGGCTCCGCACCACCTGCCCGAACTGCTGGGCCGGCCTGTGCGCAAGGCTCTCCGACGTGGCACGGCGCTTACCTGGGACGTACTCTAGCCTTCGCTTCGTATCTAAGATTCTAGCGCAATGGAAATCCGGAAATTTGACAACGGCAGCTATATCATTGCTGAGCGCCTTAGCATCGGCCGTAACTTCCGTATTGGCCCGAATACGACCATCCGGGCCACCGAGTGTGTGATTGGCGACGACGTGACGCTGGGGGCCAACAATACCTTTCTGATCGGGCAACAACTCACTATCGGCGACTTGACCATCTTTGGTAGCCAGAACAACCTCACGGCCCGCACGGTGCGGGTGGGCCGGTACGTGTACTGGGATTCGAACGTAGTGGTGGGCCACGGCGGCAAGTTCAGCGAGGATGCCCATTTAGTGGTTGGCTCCTATTCCATGATTTGTGCGCGCATCACGCTAAACGTCAACCACGCCATTACCATTGGTGAGTATGTGGGCATTGGCGAAGATGTAGCCGTGTGGACCCACGGCTCTTATCTGCCTATTCTGGAAGGCTTCCCGGCCGATTTTGGGCCGGTACACATTGGTAATAAAGTGTGGCTGCCCGCCAAATCCACCGTGCTGCCCAACCGGCGCATCGGAAACAATGTAGTAATCGGGACCAACTCATTAATTAACAAGGATCTGCCCGATGGCTGCCTGGCCGGCGGTATTCCTGTGCGTGTCATCAGGGAGAACATGTACCCTCGTCCCGATGCCAGCCGCAATGAGGATGCTGTACTCGCTATCCTGACCGATTATAACAAGCTGGCTGCATATAAAGAGTTGGACGTACGCGTATCGTACGATCCCACAACCCAGCGCATTCACTGCAACGGTGTAGTATTTGATTTAAGCACTATGCAGGCTAGTGGTAGCTTCTCTGTTCCGGAAGAAGATTTCCGGGACTTTCTGCGCCGCCGTGGCATCAAGTTTTACACCGGCCAGCCCTTTTCTTCTGTGCTGCCTCCTGAATATCAGCGCCTACTGGCCATATCTCCTGACACCGATGGAATTGCATAACAAGCGCATATTGGTGGTAGTAGCCCACCCCGACGACGAACTCCTGGGCCTGGGTGCTACTATTCACCGGCTGGTACACCAACAGGGCTGCACTGCCCGCGCCGTTATTCTGGGTGAAGGCCTGACGTCACGCGCTGACATGCGTAAGCCCGAGCAATGGACCACCGAATTGGCCGTACACCGGGCTAATATTGGCCGGGCCACGGCAGCCATTGGCTACCACTCTACCGGCGTCTACGATTTTGCCGATAACCGCTTCGATTCTGTGGACTTACTGGATTTGGTAAAAGTGGTGGAGCAGGAAAAAGAGTCCTTTCAGCCCGACGTCATTTTTACCCACCACGGCGGCGATACGAACATCGACCACCGCCGCACCTTTGAGGCTGTAGTAACGGGTACGCGCCCGGTTCCGGGAGAACCGATGCGCACTATCCTGGCCTGCGAAACTCCTTCCAGCACGGAATGGCAGGCGGCTAACTATCCGAACCCCTTTCTGCCCAACTTCTTCCTAGCAGTAGGTGAGGAGGATCTAGCCGCGAAGATTGCGGGTATGGAGGCCTATGAATTCGAGAAGCGCGTATATCCTCATCCCCGCTCACCGGAAGCTCTCCGGATTCTGGCCCAGCGTTGGGGTATTGTTATTGGCCAGCCGCTAGCAGAAGCATTCATGCTGATCCGGCACATTGGGTAATGGTTGCTAAAGCATATGAATGAGCAGGCCGCCCGCCTTTACGATATTCTGTACGTCCGTTTTACGGACCATTTTCTCTCGTTCCCAGCCCATACCCTGGAGCCTATTTCGCCGCGCAGCCCCTGGGAACGTCTATTGAAGGTAATGGGCTACGCGGCTTTGCGGTTGGTGGGCAATACGTTCCGGAAGGTGCGTAATCCGGAGAAGCTACACGGCAAAGTGTGGCTGTATGTGGTCAGTCAGAACAACTACGACTCGCTCCACTTTCTGCGCGAAGCCCGCTCCGATACCGTATTAGTAGCGGGCCAGAGCAAGCAGATAGGCCGTTACAACCGGCAGGTAAACCGGCTTTCCTTGCGCCGCAAGCTGCTGTACTATGGTCAGTTGCCGGGCGTGTATCGGACCTTGCGCCGCACGGAAGGGCTGCGGGCCTGGCGGTTTTTCGACCTGATTTTCAATGCCATCGGCTACTACGAAGTGTACCGACGGGCGCTGCGCCACTATCGTCCCCGGGCGGTAGTATTTGCCAACGACCACAACGACGATGCCCGGGCACTGCTGCTGGCCTGCCAAGCTGAAGGCGTGCCCACGGCCTACATCCAACACGCCAGCGTGAGCACCAACTTCCCACCACTGGGCTTCGACCTAAGCCTGCTGGAAGGCCAGGACGCGCTGGACAAATACCGTCAGTGCGGGCCGGTACGGGGCCGCGTGGAACTGGTAGGCATGCCCAAGGCCGATGCGTTTCTGACACAGCGCAATCGGCAGCCCAGGGTGCAGCGGGTGGCTATAGCCTGTAATACGCTGGATGAGCTGCCCGTTCTTGCCGATACGCTGGCCTACCTGCTGCGTGAATTTCCGCACCTCACGTTTACCCTCCGCCCCCACCCCGGCGACACGCGTGACTTTCGCTTTCTGCGGCAACTGCACCCTGCTCTGCAATTTTCCGATGCCCGGCAGCAAGGTATTTTCGAGTTTTTGGCCGCGCATGATGCCCTGATTGCCGCCGATACCAGCTCCCATCTGGAGGCTACACTGCTCAACCTGGCGAGCCTGTACTATCGTTTCGGCACGCATACTATTGCCGATGATTATTATGGCTTTGTCACTCATCGCCTTATAGAACGGGCGTCCTCGCTACAGGAGCTTGGGGAATGGCTGCGGCAGTACCAGCAGCACAAACCGCTGCATCTGTACCAACGTGCTGCGTATTATAATGATACGCTTGGCACTCCCGATGAGGGGTATAGCCAGCAGCGGGCGGTGCGGCGGCTGAGTGAATGGCTGGATGAGACAGCTACCCCAGCCTCTTGACCCTGCCGCAGACTAGTGTACAGAGTCCCGCTAGTCAACGTACTTTGCGCGCATGCTTCCTCCTCCGCTGCCAGCTGTTGTTCTGACCACCGCCGAAACCCGGTTAGCCTACGTATTGCGGCATTTTCAGCAAGACTACGAGGCGGTACCAAGCGTCAGCATAGGGTACCGCAGCGTTCAGCCGCAGGTGGAAATAGCAGCCGTAGACCACGGTTTTTTTACCGGTATTGCTCCTTACCCAGCCGCGCCAACCTACCGCGAGTGGCAGGGTCAGCAGCTTCCGTTCTTCTTCGACGACCAGCCCACCCGGCCTCTGCTGGAGCTGCTGCCAAACAGTCGGGCACGCATCAACGCCGATGTAATTTCTGCTGCTTTTTATCTACTCAGCGGATGGCAGGAGTTTTATTCCGAGGAGCGGGACCAGCACGGCCGCTTCCCTTACACGGCCAGCGTACAGCACCGGTATGGTTTTGTAGCCGTGCCGGTAGTGAATTACTACTTCGACGTTCTGAAAACGGCCGTGGAGCACGTAACCGGCCAGCCGTTACAGCCGCGCCGCTGGGCAGATGGGGCCACCTGGGCAACCTTTATCACCCACGACATCGACAACCTCTACAGCGCCTGGAAAGAGCCCACTAGAGCAGCTTTAAGCCAAGGTAAGGCACTAGAATTCGGCCGAATGCTATGGCGGCATTTTACCAAGAAAGATGCCTGGGACAACCTAGAACTGGTGCAGCAAACCGTGGCGGAATACGGTGCCAAAAGCACATTTTTCTTCCTGCCCGAGAATCGAAAAGCCGCCAACGGCACGCCTAATGCGGATTACAATATCCGGCGGGAATGGCCGAAACTGGCCGCCACCATTGGCAACTCAGAAATAGGACTACATGTTAGTATCGGCGCGCCGTATCACGCACATTTGAAGCGTGAGGAACATCGGCTGCAACATCTACGCAATGGCGTAAAAGCCTACGGTGTTCGTTTCCATTATCTGCAATGGGAACCGCGTATTACGCCAGTTATTCTTGGTGCGCTGCTTTATAAGTACGATTCCACTTTAGGCTTCGCCGAGCACTACGGCTTCCGCAACAGCTACTGCCTGCCGTTCTATCCCTATGATTTCGCACAAAATAAAGCCTGCTACTTTCTCGAAATCCCGCTCAACGTGATGGACGCTACCTTGCACCACCCACGCTACCTGCAGCTGGCCCCCGAGGAAATTCTGCCGTCCCTCACGCCGATGTTCCAAGAAATTGAGCGGTTTGGGGGCGTGTGCACGGTGCTATGGCACAACGACAACTTTGATCCGGCCAACATCCGCAATGGCCCCCGCGAGTTCCGTGCTATCATGGAGTACCTTCGCAGCCGTAACCCGGCCTTCGTCAACGGTCAGGATATTTGCGCGCAAATGAGTCCACCATCATCCTAAGCCGACGCGAAGAATCTTTTACGTCTGAACGACTCTACATTCCTCTGCGCAAAACCTCTACGACCCTCTGCGGGAACCTACGCTGGAACGTCCTATTGTCGTAAGGTCCTTCGCACAGCTCAGGATGACAAAACGGTAACTCACCACCTCACCACCTCACTATTTCACCCTTTGGGCATCGTTCAGCGGCAGGGTCTGCGCAACACCATCATTTCCTACCTGGGGCTGGCGCTGGGGTTCATGAGTACCACGCTGGTGCTGCCCCGGTTCTTGGAGCCGCAGCAGTTGGGGCTGACTAACACCTTGTCGTCGGTGGCGACGCTATTTGCGCAGGTAGCCGCGTTTGGATTTGCCAGCGTGGGCATCCGGTTTTTCCCCTACTTCCGTAACCGTGAAAACGGTCACTATGGGTTTCTGCCGTTTCTGGTGGGGGTGCCGCTAGTAGGGTTTGTGGTAGTGCTGGCCCTATACCTGCTGGGCCGGCCGGTGCTGATGGCGGTGTATGAGAAAGAGGCCACTGTGCTGGCCCCCTATTACCTCTGGGCCGCCGTATTTGCGCTGTTCACGCTACTTTATTCTCTCCTCGATGCCTACCTAAAGGCGCTTTACCACACGGCATTTTCCTCGTTTCTGCAGGATATTCTACTGCGGCTGCTTATCCTGGGTGGGGCTCTGCTGTTCGCTCAAGGCATCTTATCGTTTCACGGATACGTGCTGTGGTACGTGAGCGTGAATGGGGTGCTGGTACTCTTGCTGACTGGTTATCTGCTACACATTGGGGAGTTGCACTGGCGGCCCCGGCGGGCGGTGCTGGCGGTTCGGCCGGTGCAGGAATTGCTAAGCGTGGGTGCCTTTACGCTCCTGAGCTCCCTGGCCGGCAGCATCATCATGTACATTGATAACCTGATGGTAGGGGCCCAGGTGAACCTGGCGGCGGCCGGTATTTACGGTATTGCCTTCAACATTAGTACGGCCCTGGCTATTCCGGCCCGTTCCCTCAACAAGATTGCCTTCCCCTTATTAGCCGACTACTGGAAGCAACAGAACTTACCGGGCATGGCCGATTTCTACCGGCGCACCACCCGTCTCAACACCCTCATCGGCTGCTTTCTGGCACTGGGCATTGGGCTGAATCTGGACTTCATCTACTCCTTCATGCGCGCCGACTACGCGCAGGGCACCGTGGTGGTGCTCTTGCTGCTGGGCAGCCGTCTGTTCGATGGCATCACCGGCGTCAACGGCCTCATCCTGATTACCTCCCCCCGTTACCGCTTCGACCTGATTTTTAACAGTTCCCTGGCCCTACTTACCATCGTCCTCAACGTGGTGCTGATTCCGCGCCTCGGGATACTAGGAGCAGCCCTGGCCGCGGTGGCCGCCCAGATGAGCATCAACCTGGCCCGCACTTGGTTTGTATGGTACACCTTTAAAATGCAGCCGTTTACGTGGCGAATTCCGCTGATTCTGCTCATCACGGCTGTGGCGGGTGGGTTGGCATGGCTGGTGCCAACGCTTGACTCGCCACTGCTTACCATGCTGCTCCGGTCTACGGTAATAACTGCTGTATATAGCGGCCTGATTCTGGTTACTGGCACCGCCCCCGAGGTAATAACACTGTTCAGGAGCCTAAAAAAGCGGCTCGGCTTTTAGCCTGTTTCCGGTAGCCTTCCGTCCCCTTAGCACTTGGGTTGCTTGCTCCCCGCAGCAACAGGGCGTTAGCTTTGGCGGGCCACCAACCACCACAATTTCTTCCTTAGAAAAGAAAAATTTGGAAGTATAAAATTCTGGCTCGTACATTTGGGGTACCAATTCTTTACCCCAAAAAGGATTGTTTTTATACAGAGGCGTGGAGAGACAGGCTCGACGAAACGCCGGCAACCAGCGGAACTTCCGAAACGGTGCCAAGTCCTGACCATATAAAAACAAGTTGCCGTGAAATCCTTGTTCAACGCCACCGCCGCTTCTGCTACCTTCTGTGCCGTACAGCATGGATGTTGTGGGTTGATGGGTATGTGTTGTTGTCAGGGCTAGGCACGCTCCCGTTTTTCTGGTTTGTGCGCCGCCCATTCCTGAGCTGATCCGCGCGTTTGTGCCGTCGGCCAGAGGAGTCGCACGCCCGTTTCTGTTTCGTTGAAAACCGCGCTGCGCCGTTGCGTAGTCCGTTTTTGTCGAGGCCATCTGCTGGCCGGAACGCTCTGCCCCTTTCGGCAAAGCGCTTCCTCCTCCCCCTTCCTGCTATGCCTGTAGCTGATGCTGCGCCGGCCGCCCACGCCTTGCTGGACCGTCTGCGCCCTCACCTGGTGGCCGCCTCCGCCCTGGAGCGCCTCCGTCTGGTAGCCGAAACCTTTCCTGGTCAGGCCGTTTTTTCTACCTCTTTCGGGCTGGAAGACCAGATAATCAGTCACCTGATTTTCGTCCACGACCTGCCTATTGAGGTGTTCACCCTCGATACCGGTCGCAACTTCCAGGAAACCTACGCCACTTGGAACAAGACGCTGATCAGATACCAGCAGCCCATTGCGGTGTACGTCCCGCAGCGTGAAGCCCTCGAAAACCTCCTGCTGCACAAAGGCCCTAACTCCTTCTACGAGAGCGTGGACAACCGCAAAGAGTGCTGCCACATCCGCAAGGTAGAGCCTTTGAACCGAGCTCTGGCCGGCCGCGGGGCCTGGGTAACCGGCATCCGGGCCGAACAATCCCAGAATCGGCAGACGATGGACCCGCTGGAGTGGGACGCAGCGCACAACCTCGTGAAAATCCACCCGCTGTTTGATTGGACCTGGGAGCAGGCGCTGGCCTTTGTGCAGCAGGAGGGCATTCCGGTGAATCCGCTGCATCAACAGGGTTTCGTGAGCATCGGTTGCGCCCCCTGCACCCGCGCCATTCGTCCCGGCGAGGATTTCCGGGCCGGCCGCTGGTGGTGGGAAGACCTTTCGGCCAAGGAGTGCGGCCTGCACACCACTGCCGCCCCACACGACGGACCGGACCCGGTGGTGGAGCCGGTACCAGCCGGGTAGAACGGCAAAAAAAGAACGCCATGCTGAGCGAAGTCGAAGCATCTCTACCGCTGGCTACCAATTTGATTCCAACGACAACCGCTCCGTAGCCCAGGGTTTAAACCCTGGGCTAATGAACCACACGAAGCGGTAGAGATGCTTCGGCTGCGCTCAGCATGACGGACAAAAACAGAACTGAAATCCAGACTTCATATGAGTACCACTTTCGATTACCTCGACCGGCTGGAAGCCGAAGCCATCCACATCCTGCGGGAGGTAGCGGGGCAGTTTGAGCGGCCGGCCCTGCTGTTCTCGGGCGGCAAGGACTCTATTGTGCTGACGCGCCTGGCCGAAAAAGCCTTCCGCCCCGGCCGCTTTCCTTTCCCGCTGGTGCACGTGGATACCGGCCACAACTTCCCCGAAGTGCTGCAGTACCGCGACCAGCTGGCTGCACAACTTGGCGAAAAGCTGATCGTGCGCAAGGTGGAAGACACCATTAAGCGGCAGCGCCTGCGCGAGCCAGGCGGGAAGTACCCCAGCCGCAACCCACTACAGACTTACACGCTGTTGGAGGTAATTGAGGAGTTTGAGTTCGACGCCTGCATTGGCGGGGCCCGCCGCGACGAGGAGAAGGCCCGGGCCAAGGAGCGCATCTTCTCGGTGCGCGACGAGTTTGGCCAGTGGGACCCCAAGCGCCAGCGCCCCGAGCTCTGGAACATCTACAACGGCCGCATTCAGAAGGGCGAAAACGTGCGCGTGTTCCCTATTTCCAACTGGACGGAGCTGGACGTGTGGCGCTACATCCAGCGCGAAAACATTCCGCTGCCCGATATCTACTTCGGCCACGAGCGTACCTGCGTGGTGCTGCCCTCGGGCCAGCTGCTGGGCCTCTCGGAGCACCTGCAGCTGGATGAAGAGGACGAAATCGTGACCCGGCAGGTGCGCTTCCGCACTGTGGGCGACTCCACCTGCACCGCCGCCGTGGAAAGCGACGCGGCTACCGTGGAGGACATCATCCAGGACCTGCTGCTGGCCAAAGTGAGCGAGCGGGGCGCCACCCGCCTCGACGACAACATCTCCGAAGCCGGCATGGAAGACCGCAAGCGCAACGGATACTTTTAAGTGGTGAAGTTGTGATAGGTGAAGTCGTGAAAATCCTCACGCTTCACCCCATCAGCACAGCAATTCACAATTTCACAACCTCACAATTTCACTAACATGGACTTACTTCGATTTATTACCTGCGGCAGCGTGGACGACGGTAAAAGCACTCTGATCGGGCGGCTGCTGTACGACTCCGAATCCGTGTCGCTGGACGTGCTGGCGGCGCTGGAGAAGCGGCAGGCCTCGGGCGGCGTGGTTGACTTGGCGTTGCTGACCGACGGGCTGCGCGCCGAACGGGAACAGGGCATCACCATCGACGTGGCATACAAGTACTTCACCACCCCGCGCCGCAAATTCATCATCACCGACGCGCCCGGCCACGTGCAATACACCCGCAACATGGTGACTGGGGCCAGCAATGCCGACCTGGCCATTGTGCTGGTGGATGCGCGCCAGGGCGTGATTGAGCAAACCCGCCGCCACACCCTCATTGCCGCGCTGCTGGGCATCCGGCACTTTGTGCTGGCTGTGAACAAGATGGACCTAGTGAACTACGAGGAGGCCGTGTTTGCCCGCATTGCCACCGACTACGCCGAGCTCACCAACCACTTCCACCTGCCCGCCGCCACGGCCATTCCGCTGAGTGCTTTGCAAGGCGACAACGTGGTGAAGCCCAGCCAGCACCTGCCCTGGTACACCGGTCCCAGCCTGCTCGAACACTTGGAAACCGTGCCCGGCGCCGTAGAAACCGCCGCTGCCCCGCGCTTTCAAGTGCAGTACGTCATTCGCCCCCAGACGCCCGAGCTGCCCGACTACCGCGGCTATGCCGGCCAGATTTTGAGCGGCAGCTACCACCGCGGCCAGCGCGTGCGGGTGCTGCCCTCGGGCCTGGAATCGGAAATTGAGGCTATTGAGGTGAATCAGCAGGAGGTGGAAACGGCCACCGCCCCCCAGGCCGTAGTCATGCGCCTGCGCGACGACGTGGACGTGAGCCGCGGCGATGCGTTGGTGCTCGCCGGCCCGGAGGCCCCTACCCTCACCCGCGAGTTGGAAGCCACTCTGTGCTGGATGAGCGAGCAGCCCCTGTGGCCCGGCCGCAAGCTGCTGATTCAGCACCACTCGGCCCTGGCCAAAGCAGCCGTGCCGGCCATTCTCTACAAAGTGAATGTGCAGACGTTCGGCCGCATCCACACCGAGCAAGCCCAGCTCAACGACATCGTGCGGGTGCGCCTCAAAACCGCCCTGCCCCTAGCCCTCGACCTCTACCAGGAAAACCGAGCCACCGGCTCCTTCATCCTAGTAGACGAGCTGACCGGCGACACCTTGGCCGCCGGCCTGGTAGAAGCCGCCAACGCCGAGTACTTCACCGCCCCGGTAGCGCCGCCAGTAGCGTTTTCGATTTAGGCTGCTGACGAACAGAACGTCATGCTGAGCATGTGGCGCATCAAGCTAGTGTGCGAAGCATCTCTACCGCTGGCTAATCAGATGGCAGCACCGATAACCGCTCCATAGCCCAGGGTTTAAACCCTGGGCTACTGAACCGCCTGAACGAAGCGGTAGAGATGCTTCGGCAAGCTCAGCATGACCGACAATTCACTCATTCACCACTTCACCATTTCACCGATGCAAACGCCCCGCCTTACGGTACTGGGTGCCGGACCCGGCGACCCGGAGCTGCTCACGCTCAAAGGGGCGCGGGTGCTGTCGGAAGCCGATGTGATTTTGTACGACGCGCTGGCTAACCGCGCCCTGCTCGGGCACGCCCGCCCCGAGGCCGTGCTGGTGCCCGTGGGCAAGCGACGCGGCATGCGCAGCCACTCGCAGGACGACATTAACGCCCTGATTGTGGACCACGCCCGCCGCTACGGCCACGTGGTGCGCCTCAAGGGCGGCGACCCGTTTGTGTTCGGGCGCGGCCGGGAGGAGATGCTCTACGCCGAAGCCCACGGCCTGCTGACGGACTACGTGCCCGGCATCAGCAGCGCGGTGGCCGCGGCCGGGGCAGCGGGTATTCCCGTCACGCACCGGGGCTTCAGCGAAGGCTTCCGGGTGATTACGGCCACCACCGCCACCGGCGAGCTGGCCGGCAGCATCCGGGAAGCCGCCCGTGACGCCCGCGGCACCACCGTCATTCTGATGGGCCTGGGCGAGCTGCCGCGCATTGTGCAGGCCTTCTGCGAGCAGGGCCACGCCGATACGCCGGCCGCCATCATCCAGAACGGCACCCTGCCCCACGCCCGCCTGGTAACCGGCCCGGTTGCCGAGCTGCCCGCCCGCGCCGCTGCCGCCGAAATCGGCGCGCCGGCAATCATCATCATTGGCGAAGTCACCCGCCTGGCCACGCCGGAGAAGCTGGCGCTGCTGCCGGAGCTGTACGCGGCGTAGTTGCCTCACCCCCAACCCCCTCTCCGGCAGAGAGGGGGCTCTAATTCTAGCTTTAGGCACTGTTCGGCCATACCCTCCACCCCGCTCTTTCTTCCTGAACAGGAAGTAACACTAGATCTAAAAACTAGTGCTAGAGCCCCCTCTCCTTTTCGGAGAGGGGGTTGGGGGTGAGGCGACTACGACTAGAGCAGTCCCAACCACCACGTCCTATGTCACTTCTTTCAGCTTCCCCCACGCTTCCCATTGGCCTCGACGACCAGGCGCTGCAGCAGCTGGCGGCGGGCCTCACCTCCCAGCAACTGGTGTGGCTAAGCGGCTACCTCTACGGTCGCGCCGGCGCGACGGCCCCCGTTGCGGCCGTGGCCCCGGCTCCGGCGGTGGCGGAAGCAGCCGCAGTTAGTCGGCTAACCATCCTGTTCGGCTCCCAGACCGGCAACAGCAAAAAAGCCGCCGGCCTGGTGGCCGAGGCGGCCCGCCGCCGGGGCCTGCAGCCGCAGGTGCGCGACATGAACGACTACCCCACCAAGGACCTCAAAACCGAGCAATTGCTGTTGGTGGTGGTGAGCACCCAGGGGGAAGGCGACCCGCCCATTGCGGCCGAGGAGCTGCACCAGTTCCTGCTCAGCAGCCGCGCCCCCAAGCTGCCCGACCTGCAGTACGCCGTGCTGGCTTTGGGTGATAAAAGCTACCTGCAATTCTGCCAGACCGGCTTCGAGTTCGACCAGCGCCTGGCCGAGCTAGGTGGCCGCCGCCTAGCTGAACGGCTGGATTGCGACATAACCTTCGAGGACGAAACCCGCCAGTGGGCCGAGCAGGTGCTCAGCCGCATTGCCGAGCTACAGCCCACGCCAGTAGCAGCCGGAGTTGCTGTGGCCGCGCCAGTGGTGGCGGTAGTGGGTGGGAGCTACGCGCCGGAAGTGGCTCCGCTGCCTGCCGCCGTGGAGTACAACGCCCGCAACCCCTTCGGGGCGGAGCTGCTGGAGAAGATTCAGCTCAACGGCCGGGGCTCTACCAAGGAAACCTACCACCTGGAGTTTTCCCTGGCTGATTCGGGCCTGACCTACGAGCCCGGCGACGCCCTGATGGTGCAGCCCCGCAACCGCCCCGCGCTGGTGCAGGAGGTGTTGCAGGCTGCCCGCCTCTCCGAAGCCGCCCCGGTGCGCCTTGAAGCCGAGGAGCTGGACCTGACCACCGCCCTCACCGAGCGGCTGGAGCTGTCGGTTATCACCCGCGACGTGCTGGAGCGCTACGCCGCCGTGGCCCCGCAGCACCCGCGCCTCCGCGAAATTCTGGCTGATACGGCCGGGCTGGGCACCTACCTCTACGGCCGCGACGTGGCCGATTTGCTCACCGAGTTTCCGGTGGAGCTGTCGGGGCAGCAGCTGGCGGCGGTGCTGCGGCCGTTGCCGGCCCGGGCCTACTCCATTGCCTCCTCATTGCTGGCCCACCCCGAGGAGGTACACCTGACGGTGGGGGCCGTGCGCTACGAAACCCACGGCCGCGCCAAGCACGGGGCCTGCTCCGGCTACCAGGCCGACCACCTCAACCTCGGCGACACGGCCCGGGTGTGGGTGGACCGTAACGAGTATTTCAAGCTGCCGCAGGACGCCACCACCGACATCATCATGGTGGGCCCCGGCACCGGGGTAGCGCCCTTCCGGGCCTTCGTGGAGGAACGGGCCGAAACCGGCGCCACCGGTCGTAACTGGCTGCTGTTCGGCAACCCCCACTTCACCACCGACTTCCTCTACCAGACCGAGTGGCAGCAGCACCTCAAGCGCGGCACCCTCAACCGCCTCGACGTGGCCTTCTCCCGCGACCAAACCCAGAAGCTCTACGTGCAGCACCGCCTGCTGGAACAGAGCCGCCGCGTGTACGAGCAGCTCGAAAACGGGGCCTACTTCTACGTGTGCGGCGACAAATCCCGCATGGCCCACGACGTGCAGCAGGCCCTGCGCCAGATCATCCAGCAGGAAAGCGGCCACGACGCCGACTACGCCGCCGAGTACCTGCGCCAGCTCAAGAAGTCGCGCCGGTTTCTGGAGGATGTGTATTAAAAACTAGAGCTAGAAAACTAGCTCCCCTCCTTGGAAAGGAGGGGTTGGGGGTGGTTGACCCGCTCCTGAACAACGACGACTTCTAGTTTTTAGCCCTAAAAATCAACCACCCCCAACCCCTCCTTTCCAAGGAGGGGAGCTAGCTCTAAAACTCTTCTTCCGTTCCATGTCCGCTGTTTTTCCAAGACGATGTTGTAGCCGGTAACGGCCGCTGCGCCCCGGGCGCGGAGGCTGCGCCGGCCTGCCGTCTGCCCCGCCCCGGGTTCTTTCTCCCCTTGTAAAAACATACATGAAACATCTTCTCTCCTCTTCCTTTCTAGTACCGGCGCTGGTTGCCGCCAGCGCCACCGGCCTGCACGCCCAGGAGGCCCTAATTTCGGTGAGCGGCACCGTGCGCGAAAAAACTACCGGCGAGCCGCTGCCGGGCGTGAGCGTTATTGTGAAGGGCGGCACTACCGGCACGCTCAGCGACGGCAACGGCCAGTTTGCCCTGAAGGCTAAGCTGCGGTTTCCGTTTACGCTGGTGTTCAACACGCTGGGCTACGAGTCGCGGGAGCTGGAAATTGCCAGCGGCAGCCAGCCCATCAGCGTGCAGCTGGAGTCGAAGGCCGTGTCGATGAACGAGGTGGTGGTATCGGCGTCGCGGGTGGAGGAAAGCCGGCTGACCTCGCCGGTGGCCATTGAAAAGCTCGACATCCGGGCCATCAAGGAAACCCCGGCCCCCAGCTTTTATGACGCGCTGGAAAACGTGAAGGGCGTGCAGATGACCACCAGCTCGCTTACGTTCAAAGTGCCCAACACCCGCGGCTTCAACATCCCCAACAACTTCCGCTTTATGCAGCTGGTGGACGGGGTAGATATGCAGGCGGCCACGTTGGGCGTGCCGCTGGGCAACGCCATCGGGCCCACCGAGCTGGACGTAGCTTCGGTGGAAATTACGCCCGGCGCGGCCTCGGCCCTCTACGGCATGAACGCCATCAACGGCATGGCCAACCTTACCACCAAAAGCCCCTTCAACTACCAGGGCCTGAGTGTGTACCAGAAGGTGGGCGTAAACCACGTGGATGGCAAAGACCGGGACCCAAGCGTGCTGACGGAAACGGCCGTGCGCTGGGCCCAGAGCCTGGGCGCTTCGGGCCGCTGGGCCTACAAGGTGAACGGCAGCTTCCTGCGCGGCACCGACTGGCTTGCCAACACCCAGAACGACCAGAACCCGCAAAACCTGGCTTCGGCTAACCCGCGCTTCCCCGAGCTGAGCGGGGCCAACAACCCCGCCGCCGACCTCTGGAACCGCTACGGCGACGACAACGCCGGCAACGTGAGCATCACCATCCCCTACAACGGCCGCAACGAAACCTTCAACGTGCGCCGCACCGGCTACTACGAGCGGGACCTCACCAACCCCATCGTGCGCAATATAAAGGCCGACGCCAGCCTGCACTACAAGCTCACCGATAAGCTGGAGCTGAGCTACGGCTACCGGTTCGGGCTGATGGACGGCGTGTTCCAGCGCGGCAACAAGATTCAGCTCGACGGCGTGACGGTGCAAAACCACAAGGTGGAGCTGAAGGGCGAGAACTTCACGGCCCGGGCCTACATGCTGGTCGAAAACACCGGCAACTCCTACAACCTCAACCCCCTGGCCCTGAACCTGGACCTGCAGAACGGCTCCAACGCCGCCTGGGGCAACAAGTTTAAGGCCGAGCTGCAAAGCCAGCTGAGCGGCGGGGCCACCCTGGCCCAGGCCATGCAGCAGGCCCGCACCGTGGCCGACGCCGGCCGCGCCGTGCCCGGTACGCCCGCCTTCGATGCGCTGAAAGCCCAGATTGTGAAAACCAACAACTGGGACAGCGGCGTGAACGTGCCCGGCGCGCCCATTCCGGGTGGGGCCGCCCTCACCCAGCGCAGCCGCACCTACCACTCCGACGCCATCTGGAACCTGGGCCCGCGGGTGAAATTTGCCGATGTGCTGCTGGGGGCCGATGCCCGCCTGTATGAGGTGATTCCGGACGGCAACAACTTCGTGGATTTCAGCCGCCCGCTCACTGAGCGCACCCAGCCCGGCGGCCAGAACCAGTACTACAAGAAAATCGGGGGCTTCGGGCAGGCCACCAAGCGCCTGTTGCAGGACCGCCTGAAGCTCACCGCCTCGCTGCGCCTGGATTACAACCCCGAGTTCAACCCCAAGCTGAACCCGCGGGTGGCGGCGGTGTACACGGCCGGCGGCCTGCACAACTTCCGGGCCTCGTACCAGAACGGCTGGCGTTTCCCGTCGTTGTTTGAGGCGCTGTCGTTCGTGAACAACGGCAATGTGCGCCGGGTAGGCGGTCTGGCCCGCGTGAATGAGGGCCTGAACTACCTCGACAACTCCTACACGCTGGCGTCTATTTCGAAGTTCAACGCCGCCGTGAATGCCTACGTGGCCGCCAACGCCGGCACCACCGCCAGCCAGGCCGCCCTGCGCCCCGAAATCCGGGGCGTGCTGCAGGTGGGCAACCTGCCCACCGAGCAGCCCGAGCAGATCAACGCCTACGAGATGGGCTACCGCAGCGTGCTACTGGATAACCGCCTCTCCATCGACGCCGACGCGTACTACAACGTGTACTCCGGCTTCCTGGGCCAGGTGGAGGTGAGCGTGCCCAAAAACGCCGCCGGTCAGCAGGTGCAGGTAGGCTCCGATGATGCCGTGCTAGCCGCCCTCAACAGCAACCGCGCCGCCCGCCAGGACCGGTACCGGGTGTACACCAACGCCCGCAACAACTACCGCAGCTACGGCTCCACCCTGGGCGTCACCTACAACTTCTACCAGAAGTATACCCTGGGCGGCAACGTGAATTACAACGCCCTGTCGGCCAACAACGCCCCCGACATCTTCGTGACCGGCTTCAACACCCCGCACTGGGTCACCAACGTGAGCTTCGGCAACCGCGAAATTGTGCGCAACGTGGGCTTCAACCTGGTGTGGCGTCACCAGAGCACCTTCTACTGGGAAAGCCCCCTGGCCAACGGCCGCGTACCCGCCTACCAAACCGTGGATGCCCAGGTGAACGTGCGCGTGCCCGCCCTCAAAACCACCATCAAAGCCGGCGGGGCCAACCTGTTCAACAACCGCTACTACCAGTACGCCGCCGGCCCCACCATCGGGGGCCTGTACTACGTGGCGTTGACCTTTGATAACACCGTGCTGCGGTAAGTGTGATGAAACGGCTCCTTCTCTTTTGTGGCTTGCTGCTTCTGACCCGGCCTTTGCTAGCGCAGAAACAGTACGTGCGCGAGCAGCAGACGTGGCTGGGCGTGTTCAACCAGACCCGGTTTTCGCAGCACTGGGGCAGCTGGACCGACCTGCACCTGCGCCTGCACGACCATTTCGTGCAAGCCAAATTCCAGACGGTAGCGCGCGTGGGCCTCACCTACTACCTCACCGATGACGTGCGCCTCACCGGCGGCTACGCCTACGTGCATCACTTCCCCGACGGCACCCGCACTGTGGGCCAGCCCGAGCACCGTCCCTGGCAGCAGGTGCAGTGGTTCACCAAGTTCCCGAAGGCCCGCCTGATGCAGTGGGTGCGGCTGGAAGAACGATTCCGGCGCACTATCCGGCAGAATGAGCGCACCGACGACTTCGATTTCAACTACCGCACCCGCTACAACGCCGCCCTGTTTCTGCCGCTTACCAAGCGGGGTTTTGAGCCCGGCGGCTGGCAGTTTCTGCTCAACAACGAGGTGATGATGAATTTCGGCAAGGAAATTCGGCTGAATTATTTCGACCAGAACCGGCTGTTTGCCGGCGTGGTGTACCCGCTCAACAAGCACGCGCAGCTCCATGCCGGCTACATGCACCTGTTTCAGCAATTACCGGCCGGCAGCACCTACCGGAACCAGCATACCATCCGGGTTTTCTACTTCCACAACTTCGATTTGCGCCCCACGGCCCCGGCCGTGCCGGTGCCAAACCCAGCACCCTGATTCTCATGGCCGATACCCCCAAACTTTCCGAAGTAGAGCACGTCAAGCAGGCCAGCAACTACCTGCGCGGCACCCTGGCCGAAAGCCTCGTGAACCCGCTCACCGGCGCCCTCTACCCCGACGATACCCACCTGATCAAGTTCCACGGCTCCTACCAGCAAACCGACCGGGACCTGGACTCGGAGCGCAAGCGCCAGAAGCTGGAACCGCTGTACTCGCTCATGATTCGGGTGCGGGTGCCGGGCGGCATTGCCTCGCCGGCCCAGTGGCGGCGCATGGATAAGCTGGCCGATGAGTACGGCAACCACACGCTTAAGCTCACCACCCGCCAGGCCTTTCAGCTGCACGGCGTGCTCAAGCGCGACCTGAAAAAAACCATCCAGGGCTTCAACGAGGCTTTGCTCGACAGCATTGCGGGCTGCGGCGATGTGAACCGCAACGTGATGTGTAACCCCAACCCGCACGAAAGCCCCCTGCACGCGGCCGTGTACGAGGTGTCGAAGCAGATCAGCGCCCACCTCACGCCCCGTACCTCGGCCTACTGGGATTTGTGGCTAAACGGGGAACCGCAGTTCACCAGCGTCCCCAACGAGGGCGAGGAGGACGCCGAGCCCATTTACGGCAAAACCTACCTGCCCCGCAAGTTCAAAATTGCCCTGGCCATCCCGCCTTACAACGACACCGACATCTTCGCCAACGACCTGGGCCTGATTGCCATTGAGGAGCGGGGCCAGCTGGTGGGCTTCAACGTGGCCGTGGGCGGCGGCATGGGCATGACCTTCGGCATGCCCGACACCTACCCCCGCCTTGCCGACATCATCGGCTTCGTGCCCGCCGAGAAAGTGGTAGATGCCTGCGAGAAAATCGTGACGATTCAGCGCGACTGGGGCAACCGCGAAAACCGCAAGTTCTCCCGCCTCAAATACACCCTCGACCGGGTGGGCCTCGATGTATTCCGAGCCGAGCTGGACGCGCGCCTGGGCTACCCGCTGGAGCCCGCCCGCCCCTACCAGTTCCGCAGCTCCGGCGACGCCTACGGCTGGTCGCTCCAGTCCGATGGCCGGGCCCACCTCACGCTGTTCGTGGAAGGCGGCCGCATCCTCGACCGGGACGGCTACGCGCTCAAAACCGCTTTGCGCGAAATTGCCGCCTTCCACACCGGCGACTTCCGCCTCACCGGCAACCAGAACCTCATCGTCGCCAACATTGCCCCCGAGCACCGGCTGAGCGTGCAGGCGGTGTTGCAGCAGCACGGCGTGGCCATCGAGGCCGGCAAGGAATACACGGCCCTGCGGCGCGGGGCGCTGGCCTGCGTAGCCCTGCCCACCTGCACGCTGGCCTTCGCGGAGGCCGAGCGGTATCTTCCGGAATTATTGGATAGATTGGACCGGGTGATTCGCCAACAGGGTCTGGCTCAGGACGATATTCTGCTGCGGATGACGGGCTGCCCCAACGGCTGCGCCCGCCCCTACCTCGGCGAAATCGGGCTGGTGGGCCGGGCCGTGGGCCGCTACAACCTGTACCTCGGTGCCGCTTTCAACGGGGAGCGGATGAACAAGCTCTACAAGGAAATGCTGGATGAAGACGGCATCGTGCGGGAGCTCACGCCCCTGCTCGCCGACTACGCCCAGAACCGCCAGCCCCAGGAGCGGTTTGGTGATTTCATCATCCGCCAGGGCTACGTGCAGTCCACCGAAAGCGGCCTGACGTTTCACGAGTAACCGATAGAACGAACAACATTAGCACGTCATTCCGAGCAGCGCGAGGAATCTCGCGTGCTGACGTTGTAGCAACTAATTCTAACGACAGGATTACCATTGCGCGCGAGATTCCTCGACTTCGCTCTGCCTTCGCTCGGAATGACGTTCTGTTAGTGCTGTTCTGCCTTCCCTTCCATCTGACCCCAACCATCACCAACCACCATGTCCCTTTCCACCAACGCCCTAACCCAGACCGAGCCGCCGCCGGCGGTGCCCGATGGCAACCGGCTGTTTCCAGTATTTCTGAAACTGGAACAGCTGCACGTGCTACTGGTGGGCGGCGGGGCTGTGGGCCATGAAAAGCTCTCGGCCATGCTGGCTAACAGCCCCAACGCTGCCGTAACGGTGGTGGCCACCTGGTTTGGGGCCGAGTTGCGGGCCCTGGCGGCTCGCCACCCCGCCGTGCAGCTGCGCGAACAGCCCTACGACCTCACCCACCTCGTCGGCCACGACCTGGTGATTGTGGCCACCGACGACAAAGCCCTCAACCTGCAGATCAAGGCTGACGCCACGCGCCAGCGCCTGCTCTGCAACGTGGCCGACACGCCCGCTGCCTGCGACTTCTACCTGGGCTCCATTGTGCAGAAGGGCGACCTGAAAATCGCCATCAGCACCAACGGCAAGTCGCCCACCATTGCCAAACGCCTGCGCGAAATGCTCACTCACACCCTTCCCGACGAGCTGCACGACGTGCTCCAACGCATGTCGCAGATTCGGGAGAAGGTAGGCGGCGACTTCGCCCTCAAGGTAAAATCCCTGAACGCCGTCACGGCCGAGCTGACCGGCGGCCCGGCCTACGAATCACCCGCCGCGGCTCGGTGGCGCAAAATTGCTACCGGGGCGCTGCTGGCCTTTGCGGCTATGCTGGTGTTCAATATTCTGAGCTACTACTTCACCTGGCCGCAGGTGTGGGGCGCAGCCACCCACGCCGAAACCTTCTGGCTGTTCGTGGCTATCGGCTTCGGCGCGCAGCTCATTGACGGGCTGCTGGGCATGGGCTACGGCGTGGTCACAGCCATTAGTCTGATGAGCCTGAACATTGCGCCCGCCGCCGTGAGTGCCAGCATCCACACCGCCGAAATGTTTGCCAGCGGGGCCTCCGGCTACCACCATTACCGCTTCGGCAACGTGAACAAGCGCCTGTTCAAGGCCCTCCTGATTCCGGGCGTGCTGGGGGCCATTGCGGGTGCGTATCTGCTGTCGAAATTCGGGGAAACGTATGCCGGCTACGTGAAGCCGTTGCTGGCGGCTTATCTGCTCCTCTTAGGTATTCGCATCATCAGCAAGGCGTTCAGCAAGCCTGGCCCGCGCAAGAAGCACAAGAAGCTGGGGCTACTGGCCGCGGCCGGCGGCTTCCTCGATTCGTTCGGTGGGGGCGGCTGGGGGCCGCTCGTGACCAGCACACTCATTGCCGGGGGCCGCACGCCGCAGTACGTTATCGGCTCGGTGAGCGTCACGGAGTTTTTCGTCACGTTTGCCAGCGCCGTCACGTTCTTCGCCACCCTAGGCATCTCGCACTGGCAGATTATCCTGGGTCTGATTCTGGGCGGAGTAGCGGCCTCCCCGCTGGCCGCCCGCCTCGCCGGCCGACTGCCCGTGCGCTGGATGTTTGTGGGCGTGGGCCTGATGGTCATCGTCTGGAGCCTCTGGGCACTGCGGAAGCTGTTCATGTAACTATCCTGCTTACTTCGTTGACACAAAAGAGACCTGCTACATATGTATGTGGCAGGTCTCTTTTGTGTCAACGAAGATGATACTTACGCAGCTTGTTGCGCCGCATTATTCTGCCCCAGTTTGCTGTGCTTGCGGCCGTAGCCGAAGTAGATGGCCAGGCCGATAGCCAGCCACACCGCCAGCCGCAACCACGTTTCCCAAGGCAGCGCCAGCATCATCACCACGCAGGTCAGGATGCCGAGGATGGGTACCAGCGGCACGAAAGGCGTACGAAAACCGCGCGGCGCATCCGGCTCCCGCTTGCGCATGATCAGGATGCCCACGCACACCATCACGAAGGCCAGCAGTGTGCCGATGCTTGTCATCTCACCTACCACCGAAATCGGCACGAAGCCGGCAAACAGCGCAATGAACAGCCCCAGCAGCAGATTCGACTGCAGCGGCGTGCGGAACCGCTCGTGAATGCGCGCAAAAACCGGGGGCAGCAGGCCGTCTTTTGCCATGCTGAAAAACACCCGGCTCTGGCCCAGCAAGTCCACCAGAATCACGGAAGTGTAGCCGATGATGATGGCCAGAATTACGGCCGACGACAGCCAGGCGTAGGGCGTTTTCTCGATGGCAATAGCCACCGGCGCGGCGCTGTTCTTGAACTCGGTGTAGTTGGCCAAGCCGGTCATCACGTGCCCGAAGAGCACGAACAGAATAGTGCAGATAACGAGCGAGCCAATGATGCCAATGGGCATGTTACGCTGCGGATTCTTGGTTTCCTGGGCCATGGTGGCCACAATGTCGAAGCCGATGAACACGAAGAACACCACGCCCGCCCCGCGCAGAATCCCGCTCCAGCCGAACTCGCCAAAGGTGCCGGTGTTCTGCGGAATGTAGGGTTGGTAATTGGCCGGGTCGATGTACTGCCAGCCTAACGCAATGAACACTAGCACCACCGACACCTTCAGTGTAACCACCAGCGCGTTAAACCACGCCGAACCCGACGTACCGCGAATGATAATCAGGGTGATGGCCAACACGATCAACATAGCTGGAATGTTGACGAAGCCGTGCACAATACTGCCGTCGGCCAGCGTAGCTGTTTCAAACGGCGACATCACCAGCTGCGGCGGCACAATGATGCCGTATTTGCTCAGGAATTTGAGCAGGTACTGCGACCAGCTGATGGCCACGGTGGCCGCGCCCACCGAGTATTCGAGCACCAAATCCCAGCCGATAATCCAGGCAAACAGTTCGCCCATGGTAGCGTAGGCATAGGTGTAGGCCGAGCCGGCCACGGGCACCATGGAGGCAAACTCGGCGTAGCACAGCGCCGAAAAAGCGCAGCCCACTGCCGCCACCACAAACGAGAGCGTCACGGCCGGACCGGCGTTGTTGGCGGCGGCAATACCGGTGAGCGAGAACAAGCCTGCTCCGATAATCACGCCGATGCCGATGGTGATGAGGTTGAAGCCGTTCAGACTTCGTTTAAGCGTTCCGGCGCCGGTTTCGGCCGCCTCCTGCCGCAGCAGTTCCAGTGATTTTCTGAGCATAATTAGGTGCGTCGGACATCGGCCCGACAGGTCGTAAAAGAAGAGGGAAGCAAACGGATAAAGCGGCCCGAATCTGCCGGAGCCACCACGGCCCCGGATGGCAGAAAACCAGCAACGGAACCAACTTCAGCGCAGCAGTATCGGGAAACGGCGGGCACCAACTGGCGCGCGCACTTTGGACTAGGGGTTAGCTACAACAACGCGGGCTACAACAGGCTGCGGCCATGCCCGAGGGGCGCAAAGCGGCGGCAGAAACGGCAACACGGGCTGATAAGCAGGGCAGAAAGCGCACGGCAACTTGTTTTTATATGGTCAGGAATTGGCACCGTTCCGCAGCTTGCGGGTGGTTGCCGACGCGTCATCGAGCCTGTCTCTCAGCGCCTCTGTATAAAAACAATCCTTTGGCTAGAAAGAATTGATGGGGCAAAGGTAAAGCCAGATTGCTGCCCCCGCAACCAGGAAGCAACTGGTGGTACGCTGGCCTCACCCAATAATACACCTCTCCACACCGTCAAAAATCCCGCGACGCGGCCTGGAAACGAAGGTTTAATCAAAAAATTTAAATTTTCACGAAGGCCAGTTTTGGCCCAGTTATGTCAAAACTGGCACCGGAGTTGTAATTACCCTTGTAGCAGCCCGCTTGCCAGTTCAGGCAACGGCGCACTGCTTTCACCGATACAACTTCCTCCGCATAGCCTCATGAAAAAGCTCCTCATCCTTCTCGCTGCCTTCTCCCTTTCCGCCGCTGCTGCCTCGGCCCAGACGACGCCCGT
Source organism: Hymenobacter swuensis DY53 (assembly GCF_000576555.1). NCBI lineage: Bacteria > Pseudomonadati > Bacteroidota > Cytophagia > Cytophagales > Hymenobacteraceae > Hymenobacter > Hymenobacter swuensis. The sequence continues at coordinate 1,864,293 of NZ_CP007145.1, read as the reverse complement.
TAAAGCCGCCCACGGCCAGCACATGAAAGGAGGTAAGATGCACGGCGACAAAGCCCCCAAAACGCCTGAGCAGCGCGCCGACCACGCTGCTCAGGCCCTCACCAAGCAGCTTGGCCTCTCAGCTGCCCAAACGGCCCAGGTTCGCCAGCTCCACCTCGACCGGGCCCGCCAGATGCAGGCCCACAAGGCGCAGGCCGGAACCTCCACTGGCACCGACAAAAAGCAGCATCACGAGGCCATGAAGGCTGAAAAAGCACAGTACGAAGCCCAGCTCAAACAAATCCTGAGCGCTGACCAATATGCTAAGTACGCGCAGCTGCAGGCAGATAAAATGGCCAAGCACAAAGCTCACCGGCAAGGCATGAAGCCGGGTGCAAAACAAGGTAAAAGCTAACTCTCTCTCCCATCGTGCAAAAAGCCCCGGCGTTTCCGTCGGGGCTTTTTTGGTTGTAGCAACGTGATGCTTCGTGTCGTATAATTGAATGGTTGAACCTTTGCTGGCTAAATACCATTCGCAAACCTTGATGCTAAGAGCCGTGCTTCTACGGTTTTTCCGACAAGAGATTCTCCTCGGCAAACCACCGCAGCCGGTAGCACATGATGGCTGTTTCGCCGAGCTGCGCCAGCAGCCGATAGTTGGCCACGGCCCCCACTGCTGCCCCAATCACCGGCACCAGTTGGGCCAGCTTAGCCAGGTCGATATAGTCGCGGTACTCCTGCTGGAAGGTGCGCCAGTCGAAGGTTTCGGCCGTGACGGTTTGCTGCGTTTCGGGCCATGCTGCTAGCTGTTGGTAGGTTTCGCGGCGGGTGTGCTGGCTGCTGAAGGCCAGCTGAAAGATGTGCAGCAGGTAGAGCCGCTCGGGAAAACTGCGTACGTCGTGGCCATAGAGGGCCGCAATATCGAATAGCAGCTTGAGCTTGATGCCCAGCAGCAGCGGAAAATCGGCGAGGCCCAGCAGGAAGCCGCCGGCTCCGGTCACACCACCTTCCAGGGCCGCCGTGTTACGGTACGCCCGGATACGGGCCCGCACCCGCTCTTCCCGCTCCTGCAGCGTGCCTTCCAACACCGGCCGCTGGGTAGTGTGCGTGGAGCCGAAGAGCACGCCCTGCACCATTTTCTGAATGGCCGCAGTAATGGCGACGTGCACTTTTTCCGGCAACAGCGCATTCAGCCGCGCCTGCACCCGGCGCGTAACGCGGTTCAGCAGCGTGGGCTTCTGCTGCATCTGCCGCTGCCAGGCGCGTAGTTCAGTCAGGGCTTGCTGGTCGGTCGGTAGAGACATGGCGGTGTACAGGTTGGATCTGAAACGAAATGTAGCGGTAGCAGCCACGAAGCGAAAAGTACCACCATTCCCACCCGGAACCAGAACTTAGTGTATCGGGTATCCTCCAATGAGCCGTGTCGCTTTTCCAACTGATAATACTTCCGATAATACTTATTCCGACCAACACTGGCCGGAACAAATTCGCGCTGATGATTCCACCAGAAATACCCACGAACCGCGTGATACAACAGCAACAGCGCTACTGGTTCGATGGCAATTCCGTGGCTTTTTATCATCAACCAAATGCTCAACCCCAACCAAGCCACCGAAAAATAGATGTTCCGATACCGTGTGCCCGGTGAGAATGTCAGCATGGCTAACCTTACCGTAAATCCTGCCAGGAACAACCCCATTGCTTCCTGAGCGCCGGGTGTAAGCGTCGAGGATTTAGCCAGCAGCCTGACCGGAACTGCCGGCCAAGCCACAAGCGAGGCGTAGGCACCCAGTATCAGCCACTCATGCCAGCGCAGCGGCTGCGCTATCAACCCGCTTCTTGTATCTGAGAGAATCGTTCAGGGCTTTTTACAGCATATATCCGCTCAATCATTTCCACCACTTTTAGGCCCTCCAGCGCATTAGTGGTGGCCTGGCCGCGCTGGCGGAGAGTATCCACTACGTTGTCGATAACGTGGACGTGGTTGGCGGCCGAGCCCTGGTAAGGGCCATACTGGTTGGCGGGGTTGGTGGGCGCAAGTTCGGGCATGGTGTAGTCGCGCAGGTGGCAGTAGTCTACTTTGTCCATGTACTGACCACCGAGGCGCAGACTGCCGTGCTCAGCCACCACCGTGAGGGAGCTTTCCAGGTTTCGGTCCCAGACGGCGGTGCTGTATTGCAGGGTACCAGAGCCACCGCGTACCAGATCAAACGTGATAAGGCCGCTGTCCTCGAATTCGGTGAGGCCGGCGTGGTTGAAGTTGCGGAAGCGGGCCGCGAGGTTGGTGATGTCGCCGAACACCCAGAACAGCAAATCCACGAAATGGCTGAACTGCGTGAACAGCGTGCCGCCGTCGAGGGCCTGGGTGCCGTGCCAGCTGCCGGGCGTATAGTACCGCTCGTCGCGGTTCCAGAAGCAGTTGAGCTGCACTATGTGTACCTGCCCGAGGCGGCCTTCGTCCATCACCTGCTTCAGCCAGGCAGCCGGCGGCGAATAGCGGTTCTGCATCACCCCAAACACCAGCCGGCCGGTTTGCCGGGCTACTTCTACCACCGCTTGGGCATCGGTGGTGCGCAAGGCCATGGGTTTTTCGATGACAACGTGTAAACCCGCCCGCAAGCCCTGTTGAGCCTGGGACGCGTGCAGGCCGTTGGGCGTGGCCACCGTCAGCACCTCGGCGGCGGGGCCGTGGGCGAGGTAGTCATGGAGGGAAGCATAAAACGGCACGCCCGGAAACTCCTGGGCCAACTCGGCGGCCAGCTCCGGCCGCGCGTCCACCAAGGCCGCTAAATGCGCCTCCGGGTGCCGGGCCACCAGCGCGGCGTGGCGGCGGCCGATGTGGCCCACACCGCAGATAACAAAACGAACCGGAGAAACAGCAGCAGAAACGGGCACTGGACACGAGTTGGATAATACAGCCCGCAAACTGCGAAAAAACGGTCGGTTCTGCGAAAAGTGGGGGTAAGTCGTCATCCGCAGCAGCGCGAAGGACCTACTGACAGCAAAACGATAAGCATGCTAGCAACTTGTTCAACCATAGTAAGGTCCTTCACACTGCTCAGACTGACAGGTCGACCTTTCACTCGAACTGGTAGCCGTATCTTTGGTGTCTCTATGTCCCTTACCACTATTGCCGGCTTCGAAATAGACCTTGTGCGCAAACGCATGCGCAGCCTGCGCCTAACGGTATACGCCGGCGGGCGAATTCGGGTAGCTGTGCCCTTGCACACGTCGGTGGCGGCAGTGGAGCAGTTTATAACCGCCCGCCGCGCCTGGATTGAGAAACACCAGCAGCAGTTTTCCACCCGGGAACCCCGGCCCAGCCTGCACTATACCTCCGGCGAGCAATACCCGTACCAGGGCCGCGCTTACGAACTGGTAGTGGAAACCGGCCGCGCCCACGTGACACTGGACGAAACCGCTGGCCAGCTCCGCCTACGCGTGCCCGCCGACAGCAGCGCAGCACAGCGGGAAGCGGTATTAGTGGCCTTTTATCGACAGCAGCTGAAGCAGCTGGTGCCGGAATTACTCCTAAAATGGGAACCGGTAGTGGGCCGGCCGGCCGCCAGCTGGGGCGTGAAGCAGATGCGCACCCGTTGGGGCACCTGTAACATCGGGGCGCGGCGCATCTGGCTGAACCTGGAGCTAATGAAACGCCCGCTACTTTGTCTGGAATACGTGGTGGTACACGAGCTGACGCACCTGCATGAGCGGCTGCACAACGCCCGTTTCTGGGGCCTTATGGACCAATTCATGCCCGACTGGCGCACGCACAAGGCCGAGCTGAACCGCGTGCATCTGGCTCCCGGCACCCCATCGGATGCCGACTGAAAACGGTCATTCCGAGCGGAATGAGGAATCCGGGACAACCGTTAGGCGACTCCCCAGATTCCTCGCTCCGCTCGGAATGACAAACAATGCCAGCAATTAGAGTATTCGCTTCAGCTCGGTGAAGTTGGTGTTGCTGACGTTGCGGTTGGTGCAGCCCAGCTGCTGCGCGCTTTTCTGGATGCTGCTGATACGGGAGCCGGGGTTGGGGTGGGTACTCAGGAACTCCGGCGTACCGCCGCTGCCCTGCTTTTCGGCCTTGATGAAGAAGCCCGCCGCCCCGTCGCAGGCGTAGTAGCGGGTGCCGTTGAGGTAAATGGTGGAATACTTATCGGCCTCTACCTCATAGGCACGGCTGAACTTGAGCTGCCCCAGGCCGGCGGCAATCTGCACCAGCTGGCCCGAGGAGCGGTTGCCCAACAGCAGCCCTAACAACAGGCTGGTACCATACTGCTTCTGCAGCATCTGGGTGCTGTGCCGACGGTCGGCGTGGGCAATTTCGTGGCCCAGAATACCGGCCAGCTGGCTTTCATTATCCAGGAACTTCACCAGGCCCGTAAATACGTAAATGTGGCCACCGGGCGTAGCAAAGGCATTTTGAGTAGCGTCATCCTTGATGAGCTTCACGTCCCACGGAAATTGGGTGCGGTACTTCACGTTGCCGTTGTCCAGCACGCGCTTCACCACACCATCCAGCAACTGGTAAGCGCGGGCATTACCAGCGCGGGTCATGAGTTGGCCCTTGGCTTGGTACAGAGAATCGGTTTGGCGCGCTACCTGTGCCCCTAAGGCAATATCCTGGTCGATGGAAAACAGGCTGAAGCCCTGAGCCGGCTTGTTGATGGCGGCGGTGGTAAGGGCAGCTACGCCGGCCAGCGGCAGTAGGAGCGGCAGAAAAGAACGGCGCATGCGGGAGGAAGCTAAGGTCAAAATGAAGTACTCATACGGGCAAAAGAAAAAACGGTGCCAACTCAGGCCCCGATGCCGGGCCAAGCGGCTTACTGCCCCTCGGCCCAGCCCCGAACAACAGCACCGATATACGCTACCTGTGCCTCCGTAAGCGTTGGGTGCATGGGCAACGACAGCACCGTACGACACAACCGCTCCGCCACCGGAAACTGCCCCTCCCGGTACCCTAAATACGCGTAAGCCGGCTGCCGATGGTTGGGCAGCGGATAATACACCGCGCTAGGTACACCATGACGCTCCAGGTGTTGCTGCAGCGCGTCGCGGCGACCGGGCGCATCGGCTACTGTGAGGGTGTATTGGTGGAAAACGTGCGTGCTGCGCGGGTCGCGCGCCGGAACCTGCACGCCGGGTACATCCGTCAGCAGCGCATTGTAGTGAGCGGCCACGCGCTGGCGGGCTGCTGTCCAACCGGGAAGGTGCGGCAGCTTCACGCGGAGCAAGGCGGCTTGCAGGGTATCGAGGCGCGAGTTGAGGCCGATGTGCTGGTGGTGGTATTTGCGGCTCTGGCCGTGGTTGGCCAGTTGACGCAGATAGGCGGCACGTTCCGCATCCTGCGTAAATAGTGCGCCACCGTCGCCGAAACCGCCTAAGTTCTTACTGGGAAAAAACGAGGTAGTACCGGCCTCCCCCACCGTACCGGCCATCCAGACTTCGCCGGAACTGGTGGTAAACGTAGCGCCAATGGCCTGCGCATTGTCCTCAATCAGCGCCACGCCGTGGCGGCTGGTTAAGTGGCGCAACACTTCCAGATCAGCACACTGCCCGAACAGATGTACCGCTATAACGGCACCAGTACGGGGCGTAATGGCAGCCGCCACAGCGGCAGCATCGAGGTTGAAGGTATCAGGCCGCACATCCACCGGCACCGGCACCAGTCCCAGCACGGCCGCCGCTTCCAGCGTGGCCACATACGTGAAGGCCGGGACAATTACTTCCGTGCCGGCCGGCAACTTCAGGCTCATCAGGGCCAGTTGCAGCGCGTCGGTACCGTTGGCACAGGGGATGACATGCGGCCCGCCCATAAACCGACTCAGCTCCTGCGCAAATTCCCCCACGGCTGGCCCCTGAATAAACGTGCCTTGCTCCAGCGTAGCCCTTAGGGCCGCGTCCAGGTCGGTTCGGATGGGCGCGTGCTGGGCAGTCAGATCAAGTAACTGAATGAGCGAAGGCGGAACGGAAGCGGGCACGAAGGCAAAATCAGACATGGATAGCCCAAAGATAGGAGCCCGCATCAACCGGTCATACCCGGCCGGCCCGCCGCAACCACACACGCGACAGTTGCGTTACCCGGAACAAAAGCCGGCTCCTGCGTGCGGGCTCCATTTCTCTCTCTCCCATCCTACCCCTGCTACTATGATCCGCAAAACTCTCACCCTCCAGGCACTTGCCGCGGCCATGCTGCTGGGCGGCACTACCTTCACCAGTTGCAACCAAGCCCAAAAGCAGGAAGTATCTGCTGATAGCGACCAGGCGTACAACGACTTTAAGACGTTCGTTTCGGATACCGAAGCCAAGGTGGATGCCGTAGCCAACGAAGCTGAGGCCGATTATGACCGGGAAACCGCCCAGCTAAAGTCGGATTTTGATGCCAAAGTAGCTTCCGTGGATAAATATGCCGACCAGTACGACGAGGCCCGGCGGCAGGAAATTGAGCTACTGCGCACCCGCTACACCACGGCCTACGACAAGCGCGAAATGACCTGGAAAAACCGTCCGGGTGCTACCGCTGCCATGACGGGGACAGCTTCGGCCGGTGCCATGACGATGGGCAAGTACTACAAGCCTACGTCGCCGGCCAGCCGCGTTACTGCCGCCAATGCCCGCCAGACCTACGAAGCGTTTGTGAACGACATCAAAGCCAACGAGGATAAGTACGACATCAACGACTGGCGCAATATCAACGCGGAGTGGCGCGCACTGGATGAGGCCTACGACCAGGTAAAAAAGGACATTCCGGCGCGTGATTTGGCTGAAATCCAGAAGGAGAAGCTGAAATACGCCGCCTTCAAATCCTACGACAAAGCCGAAGCCCGCGCCGCTCAGGGGGCCGATGCTACGGAGCGCGGCGCAGAAAACGTAGCTGCTGAAACGCAGGATGAGCGTTCTGCCGTGGGCCGCGCGGCCAGCAATACTGCTTCCGACGTAAAAGATGCCGGCAAGAAAGTAGGCGGTGCCGTAAAAGGTGCTTTTAAAGAAGCAAAGTCAGAAGTCAAGAATACCGATAACGACTAGGCCTTTGCCATCAATGAAAAGCGGGTGCCCTGTCGGCATCCGCTTTTTTTATTTTGGGCGACTTCTACCGCAACTCGTCCAGCAGCCAATATAACTTCAGGGCATCCAGCTGGCGCAAACTAGGCCGATTGGAAAGCAGGTTGCGCCGCACCTGCTCCCGGCGCAGCCCAAAGGCCGTACGGACCGCTTCGCTCAGGCCCCAACGCTTTAGTCGCAGAGCCGCTTGCAGCAGTTTGGTATCGGCACCCAGACCTTCGGCGCGGTAGAGCTGCACTAGGTTGCGCACGGCGTCGTGGGTTTTTTGCAGGAATACCGGGGCCGGCTCCAGCCCATCATGCAGCACCGGGTTGTCCAGATGAAAAACGTTAATACCGGAGCGGCGTAGCAGCCAGCCAAACTTGGTATCCTCGTGGCCGTAGCGTGTCAGCTTTTCATCCAGTCCCAGCTGCCGGAACAAGTCTGCCCTGATCAGCAGATTATTGAGCGTGAGCTGACCGTGAGGACTCTGCTGGCGCACGGCGGCAGGGCGGGCCTCCCGGTGCCGGCCATATAACCACCGCAGCCGCAAATCGGCCTCCCTCGGTGGCGCCGACTCATACGCAGTGCCGCCCGATAGTACCGGAGCCTTATGGCGGGCCGCTGCGTACCGGGCCAGAAACTGGTCGTCGGGCAGTAGGCTGTCGTTATCCAGCAGCAGCAGCCATTCGTGTTGGGCGGCAGCGGCCAGCTGGTTCCGGATAGCGGCCCGCCCAACATTCTGCCTTAGCTCCTGGTACATTACGTTTGGCAACTGGCCCAGTTCCTGGTTACGCAGCCGGAATTCCTCGCGGGAGCCGTCATCCAGACACCAAATTTCTACGGGGCCGTGCCAGTCCTGCGCCTGTGCCAGCAAGGTGCGCACCAACGGCCGCACGTCACAATTAAACACTGGAATCAGTACCGAAAGCCCCGTCATGCACAAGTAAGAAAGGATTTTGCCGCCGGTTATTATTGGCCTGGCTTTTAGCCAGGAGTCCGATACCGGCCGGAAGGTTGTCAGGAGCCAGAATTTTTAGTGCCTATAAGTTGGCTGCCTGAAGAATGCGTCGGGTTACCCCAGCGTAAAGGGCGTCACGGCGGAATCAATTAACTGGCCCTGTTCACACTTGAGCACCCGGCGCGGATACTGCTGAATCAGTTGGTAGTTGTGAGTGGCCATGAGCACGGCCGTGCCAGCGTTGTTGATTTCCACGAACAGGCGCATGATGCTGTCAGCCACGTCGGGGTCAAGGTTGCCGGTGGGCTCGTCGGCCAGCAGCAGCAGCGGCTCGTTGAGCAGCGCCCGAGCAATAACTACGCGCTGCTGCTCGCCGCCGGAAAGCTGGTGGGGCATCTTGCTGGCCACGTTGGCCAATCCCACGCGCATGAGCACCTCCGAAATACGCTGCTGCTTGCGGGCCTTACCCTTCCAGCCGGTAGCATTCAGTACAAACAGCAGGTTATCAGCCACCGACCGATCGAAGAGCAACTGGAAATCTTGGAAAATGATGCCCAGCTTCCGGCGCAGAAAAGGCACTTTGTCGGTCACGCCCTTTTTGGGCAGCGCAAAGCCGGCTACGGCGCCGGTGCCGGCAGGCAGGGGCAGATCGGCATACAGGGTTTTGAGCAACGAGCTTTTTCCCGAGCCCGTGCGGCCCACCAGGTAAGCAAATTCCCCTTTTTCCAGCGCAAACGTGACCTTTTGCAGTACTGTATTCACGTCCTGCATAATGTATGCGTCATGCAGCTCTAATACGGTCATGGCTCAGGGAACTTGGGAAAACAGCAAAAAAACGGGCGCGCCGCAAGGCCGTCAGACAAAACCTATACCTCCAGTTTCTGCAGCTTGCCGAATGCCAGACTGGCAATAACGGCTGCCAGGGGTTCTTCCTTGCCTTCCAGCCCGTAGCGGTGCAGATCCTTCAGGGGCCGGTCGGCGCGGAAGTAGGCAATGAGTACGAACTGCTCGTCCCGAAGTTGGATGTAGTCCGGAATCTTGGCCTTGCCTTTTACTTTGATGATGTACATCGGCGATAATGTGGGAAATGTGAAAATGTGAAAAATGTGAAAATGTCCTTTCAGCACATTCAACACATCTTTCACATTTCACACATTACGAAAAGTTACCCGTTTACCTTCTTGTGGTCGGCCAGGAAGGTGGCTAAGCCTTTGTCAGTGAGGGGGTGGTTGAGCAGGCCGGTGATGACGTTCAGCGGGCAGGTCACCACGTCGGCGCCCAGCTCGGCGCACTGAATCAGGTGGGGTACATGGCGCACCGAGGCGGCCAGCACCTGGGTGGGGTAGCCGTAGTTCGAGAAGATGTCCACGATCTGCTGCACCAGTTGCAGGCCGTCGTGCCCGATATCATCGAGGCGGCCCACGAAGGGCGACACGTAGGTAGCGCCGGCTTTGGCAGCCAGCAGCGCCTGACCGGCCGAGAAAATCAGCGTGCAGTTGGTTTTGATACCTTTATCGGAGAAGTAACGGATGGCTTTCACCCCGTCTCGGATCATGGGCACCTTCACCACAATATTGGGGTGCAGATCGGCCAGCGCCTCCCCTTCCCGGATCATGCCCTCAAAATCGGTGGCAATAACCTCCGCCGACACATCGCCGTCCACGATTTCGCAGATCTGGCGGTAGTGCGACAGCACGGCATCGGTGCCTTTGATGCCTTCTTTGGCCATCAGCGAAGGATTGGTAGTCACGCCGTCGAGCACACCAAGCTCTACGGCTTCCTGAATTTCCTTCAGGTTGGCGGTGTCAATGAAAAATTTCATGCGGGAAGGTTGGGAAACAATAATGCGCGCAAAGCTAATCACAGATTTTGCAGATCAGGCAGATCAGGCAGATTGCGTGGTGGCCTAATTTATCGTACAGCAGCAGGCATAAAGCATCAAAACCAAGGAAGCGGCCCTATGAGCCGCTTCCTTGGTTTTTAACAGGGGGTATATGAGGTCTGCAAACTCCGCGAAATCCGCCTTTATTTGCAAAATTTGAGCAAAAAAAAGCGAGCCAAAATCGCACCGCTCAACCGTCTACCCTTGCTACCTTCCGGTCCTGGGGGAGTTCAACAGGAGCTGGTCGTTCTGACTCGCCGAGTGCAAAGATACGCACGCCTTGAACCCGTTTGGTGCGCTGCGCCCAATCTTTTTTCCGGTGACGCGGGTATCAACAAGAGTATCAGCGGCTTTTTTTTCACACAGCCTCGTTTTACCGCGTTTCGGCTACCGTTTCCAGGCTTTGGTGGCGGCTTTACTACGCTTTTTGAGGTTGCGCTTATAGTCTTCAATGGGCTCCAGCTTAAACAGCAGGTCGGCCGGGCCACGGGCCACGCGCTCCGCGTCCTGGTAGCCGGCAAAACTCACGCGTACTACCGGCGCGGCTCCGGTAGTCGGCAGCAGGTAGTCGCCGGCCGAGTTGGTGCTGACGGAATGCAGCTGGTCGCCGAGCACCATCACGGTGGCTCCCATCAGCGGGTTACCCCATTCGTCCACCACATTGCCGGCCAGCGTTTTTTTGACGGGCTTGGGAGTCTCAACGGGCAAGGGTGCAGGTACCGCCTCGGCCAGCAACTCTGTGGCTTTGGTGGCCGGAACGGCTGACTCCGGGGTAGCGACAGTCTGTTGGGCCTGGGCCGGCATCGATAGCGCCAATGCTCCCAGCGACGATAACGCGAGTAGCGGTAGAGATGAACGCATGGGAAAGAAGTGAGGGAAGGGTTGGAAACACTGACCATTCCAAAGGTCAGGCATTGGCGGGCGGTAGTCAAGGCAATCTGGTGGCCATTTGTGACTAGTACTGACCTCAGAAATCAATAGGATACTGCCTGTACAATCCGCTACTACGCTTTATATAGCCGTATTCAAATAACACCGGCACTACCTCAGAAGACCTGCTCTGTGACTTTGGAACGAGCCTGTTTTATCCCCAACTGGTAGCTGACGAAGATGAGCCCGCGGCCAGACACACCGCGCAGAAAAAACCAGTTGGGTGCGGCAGGTCTGAAATCTGCGCGCTACTTTTGCCCATGCCACAACAAATTCTGATTCTCGATTTTGGGTCGCAGTACACCCAGCTCATTGCCCGGCGCATCCGGGAGCTGAACGTTTACTGCGAAATTCATCCGTATAACCACGCCCCGGCCCTCACTGAGGATATCCGGGGCGTTGTGCTTTCGGGCTCCCCGTGCTCCGTGCGCGACGCCGACTCACCTAGCCCCGACCTGAGCGCCTACCTGGGCCAAGTGCCGGTGCTGGGCGTGTGCTACGGCGCGCAGCTGCTGGCCCACCAGCAGGGCGGCGAAGTGCTACCGGCCACCATCCGCGAGTACGGCCGCGCCCGCCTCAGCCGCGTGCACCACGAAAGCCCGCTGCTGCACGGCGTGCCCACCGAGTCGCAGGTCTGGATGTCGCACGGCGACACGATTAAGACGCTGCCCCAAGGCTTTGATATTGTAGCCAGCACCCCGGAAGTGGCCGTAGCTGCCTTCAAAATTCAGGGCCAGGAAACCTACGGCATCCAGTTCCACCCCGAAGTCACGCACTCGACGGACGGCAAAACGCTGCTCCAGAACTTCGTGGTGAACATCTGCGGGCTCGACCAGAGCTGGACCCCCGAGCACTTCGTGGACAGCATGGTGGAAACCCTGCAGCGTACCATCGGCGAGCAGGATCAGGTAATTCTAGGCCTTTCCGGCGGCGTGGATTCCAGTGTGGCGGCGCTGCTGCTGCACAAGGCCATTGGTAAACGCCTGCACGGCATTTTCGTAAATAACGGGCTGCTGCGTAAGGATGAATATGAGCAGGTGCTCCACTCCTACCAGGGCCTGGGGCTGAACGTGCAGGGCGTGGATGCCTCCCAGGAGTTCTACGACGCGTTGGCAGGCCTGACTGACCCCGAGCAGAAGCGCAAAGCCATCGGCCGCACCTTCATTGAGGTGTTCGACCGGGAAGCGCAGAAAGTGGAAGGCGCGCGCTGGCTGGCCCAGGGTACCATCTACCCCGACGTAATCGAGTCGGTGTCGGTGCACGGCTCTTCCGTGACCATCAAGAGCCACCACAACGTGGGTGGTTTGCCCGAGAAGATGAACCTGCAAATTGTGGAGCCGCTGCGGGCCTTGTTCAAGGATGAGGTGCGCGAAGTAGGCCACACCCTGGAGCTGCCCGCGCACATTCTGCACCGCCACCCCTTCCCTGGCCCCGGTCTGGGCATCCGCATCCTCGGCGACATCACGCCCGAGAAAGTGGATTTGCTCCAACGTGCCGACGCCATCTTCATCAACGGCCTGAAAGAGCACGGCCTCTACGAAAAAGTATGGCAGGCCGGCGTAATGCTGCTGCCGGTGCAAAGCGTAGGCGTAATGGGCGACGAGCGGACCTATGAGCGGGTAGTGGCCCTGCGCGCTGTTACCAGCGTAGACGGCATGACGGCCGACTGGGCCCACCTGCCCTACGAGTTCCTGGCTGAGGTGAGCAACAAAATCATCAACCAGGTGCGCGGCATCAACCGCGTGGTGTACGATATTTCTTCGAAGCCACCAGCCACAATTGAGTGGGAATAATTCACTGTAAAATAGAGAAGGCCCGGAGTGTATTGCACACTCCGGGCCTTCTCTATTTTACTTCCAGTAGTGCATCTCCACCGTAGGTGTACTCTTGACTGCCAGTTGCCTCAGTCTTCATTCTATCTATATCACTCAGATACAGATGCAACACCACCTGCTTATTGCGAATATGCAGGGTAAGTCGCTGCGCTGGTAAGGGGGACTGAAGTAAAATCAGAGTCACCGCTATATTCTATCAATGAATCACAAAATGCCGCCATATTCATTTTTAGAACAGGCTTCCAACTGTTCAAATCCGTCTGCTTCCTCAACTCCAGATACTGGCCTTGAGGAGTTTTTACTAGCTGAAAGGTGCCCTCACGGAGTGTAAATTCTGCTTGGTTTACATCCTTCAGCCTTTGGTACGTTGATAAGTCCAATGTGCGCAGCCAACACCGGCCCTGGCCCAGTGGCTGAGCATCCAAGTGCTCAGTAGTAAAAGAAAAGTGCGTGTTATCTATGGCATCTGCTCCGTACTCATTCCACTCTGGCAACCCGCTGATAGTGTGGAGTTGTTTGGTTCGGTGATACGTATGCAACCATCTGGGCTTGTTTTGAAGTGAACCGGGCAAGACAAGCTTTGTGGCAAACAGCGGTTGCAGCTTTTCCACATCTTCCCGATCTGCGAAGAAGTCAAACACCGAATTAATGCGCTTGCGGGCTTCTTTGGGCAAATTAGGCACCCGCTTCCCCGCTCCATCCAGCTTCCCATCTTTCAGCAACTTGTACTGCATGCTGATTTCACGTAGTTGGTTGAGTTGGCTGCGCTGGGCCACGGCAAACGCTCCCCACGGCCCACCGGCCGCTAGCAACGCCACCACCGCCAGGGAAGCCGGAATCCAAATGATACCCTGCCCGCGCCGCGCCAGAAAGTAGAGGGCAATGCCGAATAGCCAGGCGGCCAGCACCAGCACGAAATACCGCTCCTCGGTGATGCCGTAGGCCCGGATGCGGGTGCTTATGGCCACGGCCAGCAACCCTAGCAACGGAAATAGCGCCAGGTAAAACCACCGCCCGAAGGTGCGAATCCAGGTGTTTTCGGCGGCGTGGCGGATAGGATGAATCAGCAGCAGCGCAAAGATACCGGCCATAGCCAAGGCCAGCACCAGCATCGATACCCAGCCCTGCGGCAGCGCCTGGAGCAGCAGAATCCGGCCTAGGTAGGCGTACAGAATGCCTAGGTACAGCACCACCAGCGGCAACAGCACGAATTGGGTAAATACCTTTAGGCCCTTGGGGTAGCTGGTTTCCTGCTCCAGCGCCGCGAAGTCGTGCGGCACCCCGGCTAGGAAAAACCAAGTGTTGAAGACGGAGCCGAGCACCACAAACAAATCGGCATAAACCCGCGGCTTGATATCCACGAAAAACAGGTTTTCGACGGCTACCAAGGCCAACGCGCAGCCCGCAAACAGTACCCCGGAATACAGCCCGGCCGTAAGGATGCGCAGGAACAGAGTTTCGTTGTAGCGCCAGAAACCCGGCGTATCGGCTTGGCGGCGCAGCTCGGAGAGGTAGGGGCCGGCGGCTACGGTCAAGTGCGTACCCAACAGCAGCAAGGCCAGCCGCGCGCCCCACTCCGAAGTGGGTTCGGTGGGAGCCACGGCGTACCAGACTGCCAGCAGCCCCAGCACCGCCGCCAACGCGCCCCAACGCAGCGCCGGCCGCCAGTAATATCGCTCGGCCGTGAGAGCCACCGCCAACGTGCCCGATAAGCCTAACCCCGCCGCCGACAGCAACGGAAACAGCCACTCTAGGTGCTGCCGCTGCTGATAGTTGAGGTGGTTGGTATAGATGCCAGTTCCGCACAACACAACGGCGCATAGCAACGTGAAAGGAAAGCGCCGCACCACGCGGGCCGCTTCGGCAGCCAGTTGCTGCAGAGAGGGTAGTTTCATGAAAACACGAGAATCGGCCTTCAAGAAACGAAAAGCATAGCAGCTTCGCTATACTTCGGCCGGATAGGCACCTGCGTTTTTGCTGCCGGTTTGCAGTGGGAGCCGGGCACAAAAAAAGCCGCTTCGGCAGACCAAAGCGGCTTTTTTCAAGAGTGCGCGCGGGGAGATTCGAACTCCCACACCCGAAGGCACCACCCCCTCAAGATGGCGTGTCTACCAGTTTCACCACGTGCGCAGATGCTGATGGCACTCCTGTTACTCTAGCAGAAGCTGTTGCTTCCGGATTCACTGAGGCGGCGAATCGATGACAAAAGTAGAGGGTTGCCGGCAAGGGTGCAAGGCCAGTCCCGTTTTTTACCGTAGATTTTACGTTGCGCTACGGTTTCCTGCTCAGTGTCAGCCCGAAAAATTTCAGCTGCGCCTCATCTCCCCGCCGTAATTTTCACTTTATCTACCTGCCCGGGCTGCTCTGGCCTACTTTCCCTCACTGTCTATGGCTGTTGATTTCACTTCTACTGCCCGGTCCAACTTCTTTGCCCGCTTTGCCGGGGCAGTTACTGCTTGGTCGGGTACTACCCAAGCGTTTTGTCTGGCCCTGGGCATAGTACTGGCATGGGCCGGTACGGGGCCGTTGTTTCACTACTCCGAAACCTGGCAGCTGGTCATTAATACCGGTACCACTATTGTGACCTTTCTGATGGTGTTTCTGATTCAGCGGGCCCAGAACAAGGATTCTCTGGTGCTACACCTGAAGCTGAATGAGCTGATTGCCGCCCACAAAGGAGCCAGTAACCGCCTCATCAACGCTCAGGACTTCTCGGAGCAGGAAATCAACCTGCTACACGGTTACTTCAGCCTACTGGCTGAGAAGGCCCGGCAGGACCACGACCTGGGCCGCATGCACTCAGTGGAGGAAGCGGAAGAAAATCACCAAGAAAAGCAAAAGGCGCATCGCTAAAACACAAGCGGCTTCCCTCCGCGTGGGAAGGAAGCCGTTTGCTGGCAAAAAAGCCGGTAGCCGCTGTTACTCAGCGCGGGCCAAAGGCGTATCTACTACGTGCTCCGACACGAACCATACCTGCAATTCGTTGAGACGCATGACGTCACTCACAGCCAAGTCGTTGGTCCCGTCGTCGCCGGCCTCATCGGCCTGCTTAGCGAAGTCGTGGCAGTTTTTGAGGATGATCTGGTGGGCTTCCAGCAGACGGCCTACCTGAATCGGGGCCTCCTCCCGGTCACGGGGCGGGCGCGGAATACTGGTCAGCTCGGCCACATCGTGGGCCATGGCCACGGCCACACCACCCAGAATCTGAATGCGCTCAGCAATGGTATCTACCAGGGTGCTTTGCTCTTCGTAGTGCTTATCGTAGAGCAGATGCAGTTGATAAAAAGTAGGGCCTACTACCTGCCAATGGTGTTTTTTGTACAGGTCGCGCAGCGTGATGGTGTCGGCCAGCAGTTGGTTGAGATTGGTTACGCTCTGCTGACGGGTTTTCTCGTCGAGCCCGATGGGTAAGCGCTGCGACACGGTACCGTACTTCTGGAGCGGCGCGGGGGCGTTGAACTGCTGGTTCAAAATGGGCTGCACGCTGGCGGTCTGGCCATTAGAGGCAGGAGCAGCTTTTTTAGCAGCCGAGGCTTTAGGAGCAGCCTTGGGGGCGGCAGCTGGTTTGGCGGTGGTTTTGGCCATGGTACGTAAGGGAAAAAGAATATCGGTTGGAAGGAAAGCAGCCGAATCGGCTACCGTCTGGCCTGCATACGCGTAAAAACCTATCAGGTTAACAATACGCCTACATTTACCTACTATGCAGCACCAACATCCGCACCCCGAAAACCACCTGACCAGCTCGGCCATGCTACAGGACATTGTAATCGGCCT
The DNA here is from genome assembly GCF_000576555.1 of Hymenobacter swuensis DY53. Taxonomy (NCBI): domain Bacteria; kingdom Pseudomonadati; phylum Bacteroidota; class Cytophagia; order Cytophagales; family Hymenobacteraceae; genus Hymenobacter; species Hymenobacter swuensis. The sequence continues at coordinate 1,847,888 of NZ_CP007145.1, read as the reverse complement.
CTCGGATGGGCTGACGGTGCCGTTTGCGCTGGCGGCTGGTCTGAGTGGGGCGGTGCAATCCTCAGGGCTGGTGATTACGGCCGGGCTGGCCGAGGTGGTGGCCGGTTCCATTGCCATGGGCCTAGGCGGCTACTTGGCCGGGCGTACCGAGGTAGAGCATTACGCGGCCGAACTACAGCGTGAATACCAGGAAATTGCGGAAGTCCCCCACGTCGAACGGGCCGAGGTAGACGAGCTACTCCAGGAAATGGGCCTCTCGGCAGCCACCCGGGCGCAGGCCGTGCGCGAGCTTACCGCCGACCCCGACCAATGGGTGCGCTTCATGATGAAATACGAGCTGGGCCTCGAAAAACCCGACCCACGCCAGGCCCCCAAGAGTGCCTTTACCATCAGCACGGCCTATGCAGTAGGCGGCCTCATTCCGCTCAGCGCCTACTTCCTGACGGCTACGCCCACCGAGGGTCTGGTGCTGTCTGCCGTGATGACGCTGGTGTGCCTGTTGATTTTCGGCTACCTCAAGAGCCGCATGACCGGCCAGCCACCGGTGTGGGGAGCCCTCAAGATGGCCGGTACCGGAGCCCTAGCAGCTGGTGCGGCTTTTCTGGTCGCGCGGCAGTTCGAGAGGCAGTAGCGGCCGTACACAACCTTTCCACCACTTCACCCTGAACGTACCAGTATGCCCTTCCCCTTTTTCGGCGACGATAAATCAACCATTGCCCGCCTACTCAGCACCTTGCCCCAACAGGGCCGGGTAGAGTGGATTGGGTTGCGCCCAGCCCGCCGCCAGCCGTTACTGAGCGTGCCCGAAGCTGAGGCCGAAACCGACCGGCATCTGCTGGGTGACCACGCCCGGCCCAAAGCCGGCGGCAAGCGCCAGATTACCCTTATTCAGCACGAGCATTTGGGCGCCGTGGCCGGGTTTCTGGGGATGCCGGAGCCGGTAGCCCCGGAGCGGCTGCGCCGCAACCTGGTGGTGAGCGGCCTGAACCTGCTAGCCCTAAAAAACCGGCGCATCGGCATCGGCTCCGAGGTGGTGCTGGAAATTACCGGCGAGTGCCATCCCTGCTCCCGCATGGAGGAAGAGCTGGGACCAGGCGGCTACAATGCTATGCGCGGCCACGGTGGCCTCACGGCCCGCATTGTGCAAGGCGGCCATATTGCCGTGGGCGACGTGGTGCGGGTACTAGAATTGGAAAAGAAACCAGCTCCGGCCCCGGCGGCGGGAGAATCCAACTGATCAGGACGGCTGAAACGACAGTATTAGTCGGATTGTTTGCACTGGAGCACAATTATATACATCAACTATTTTTAATGAATTTTTAATGAAAATCAACAATCCATATTAGTTCCTTCCGGCGTAAGCTTTCCAGTCAAAGCTCAGCGCGAGGTAGCTATAGTGCAATAGAAAGCTGAGGTTGGCGGACGTGTATTTTCCATCCTTACCCCCCTTTCTATCCGCATGAAGACACCCATACTGCCCACTTTCAACCGTCGTTTGCTGGGGCTTACGCTGGGTATTTCGCTGCTGGCCGCGCCGGCAGCCTTTGCCCAAACCACCACGGTGTATGGCCTCGCGCAGGGCGGCACCACTCTCGTTGCCCTGCCTTCCAACGGCACGGGCACCCCAACCTTGCTCCCGATTTCGGGCATTGCCAGCGGCCAGACGTTGGTTGGGCTCGATTCAAGGCCTGCTACCGGGCAGCTGTTTGCGCTGGGCTATAACGGCTCGGGCACGGCCCAGCTGTACACCATCGATAAAACCACTGGCGCGGCCACGGCCGTGGGCAGCACTGTTGCGCTGGCCCTGGGCGCCAGCACGGAGCGTATCGGGTTTGATTTCAACCCGACCGTGGACCGCATTCGGGTGACGAGCAGCAACCTCGCCAACATCCGCCTCAACCCCAACAACGGGGCCCTGGCCGGCACCGATACCAACCTGAACGGCGCACCAGGCGCGGTAATTGATGCCGTGGCGTACACCAACAGCTTCATTGGGGCCGCCGCTACGGTGCTCTACGACGTGGACGTGGCCAACTCCCGGCTTTATATCCAGACCAACCCCAATGGCGGCGTGCTGGGCTCCCCGGTCCCGATTACCCGCAACAGCCTGCCCTTGCTGACCGGCACCGAAGTCACGGACCTCGACATCTATACCGACCCCGCCAGCGGTACGCAGCAGGCGATACTGTCGGTCATTTCCGGCGTCAGCACCACCTTCTACAGCCTTGATTTGACCACTGGCAACGCTTCGCTGCTGTTGAATGGTACGCCGGGGGTACTGATTTCGGATATTACGTTTGGCATCGACCGCACCGCGCCCGCCATGAGCGGCCAGCTGCTGTACGCGGTGAGCACCAACGCCAACCTGCTTTCCTTCTATTCGGGGACGCCAGGCTTTATCAACTCGGCAGTGGCCATTACCGGCCTCACAGCCGGCCAAACGCTGGTAGGCACCGATTTCCGGCCTAACACCGGGGAGCTATTCGGCATGGGTTATAACCCCGCCAACGGCGAAACGCGGCTTTACATCATCAATCTGAGCACGGCCGTGGCCACGCCCGTAGGCTCCGGCCCGGTAACCCTGGACCTGGGCAATTCGGCGGAGGCGGTGAACGGCATTGGCTTTGATTTCAACCCGACCGTGGACCGGATCCGGGTGACGGGCCTGAACGCGCGCAACTTCCGCCTCAACCCCAACAACGGGGCCATTGCGGCTCCCGACGGCAACCTCAACTTCGTGAGTGGGGCTACAGGTACGCCCACCATTGGGTCTGTAGCATACACCAACTCCTTCCCCGGCAGCACCAGCACCACGCTCTACGACGTGGATGACCAGCGCAACCAGCTCTTCATCCAGAGCAACCCCAACGCGGGCCAGCTCACCTCAGCCAGCGGCACCACGTTACTACCCGGCACCGGGGGCGTCAGCGACCTGGATTTCTTTTACGATGCCGCCGCCCAGTTGAACCGGGGGTACCTGGTATCAAATGCCGAAAACAACACCACTACGGCCAGCTTTAGCTCTCTGTACTCGCTGGATGTGAGTGCCGGCACCACGACGGCCGTGGGCCGCATCGGGCTGGGCATTCCAGTGCGCGACGTGGCGGCGGTGCTCAACGGGGCCAACGCTTCAGCGGCGCTTACAGGGCAGCTGCTCTACGGCGTGGCCGGTGGCAACCTGGTTTCCTTTGATTCAGGCAACCCAGGCGTTATCCGTACGGCCGTGAACATCACCGGACTGGCGGCTACGCAGGTGCTGGTGGGCACCGATTTCCGCCCGGCTACCGGGGAGCTGTTTGCCTTGGGCTACGATGCCACCAATCAGCAGGGCCAGCTCTATACCCTAAGCCTGAGCACCGGGGCCCTCACGGCCGTGGGTAGCGCGGGCAGCATGCCACTGGGCACGACGGCGTCGGCCATTGGGTTTGATTTTAACCCTACCGTGGACCGGATTCGCATCACCTCAGCCACCAACCAGGCCAACCTGCGCATGAATCCGGCCGATGGCACGTACATCACCGACACGGCTCTGACCAACCCCAGCGGTACGCCGGCTATGTCGGCCGCAGCCTACACCAACAACGACAACAACGCCAACACCGGCACCACACTCTACGGCTACGACCAGGTCCGCAATGTGCTGCTACGCTCCACCAACGCCAATGCCGGCACCTACGTGGACCAAGGCAGCACGGGCCTGACGGTGAACCCAGGAGTTGATTTCGACGTGTTTTCGGACGTGAGCAACCCCTCGGCCCCGGCTAACTCGGCGTTCCTGGTGGCGTCGCCCACGGGCTCGACGGCTGATAACCTGTACACCGTTGACCTGACTAGCGGCAGCGCCACCTCGGTCGGCCGCATTGGCAACGGCTCGAACCTGACCGGCCTGGCCGCCTTCCTGACGCCCGCACCCGTTATTGCCGCCGGCCTCACCTGGACCGGAGCCGTGAGTACCGACTGGAATACCGCCGGCAACTGGAATCCCGCGCAGGTACCCACCGCCACCGACAACGTGACCATTCCGAACGTAGCCAATGACCCGTCCGTAGGATTCAGCTTTGCAAACAACGTTACGCTGCTGAGCGGGGCCCAACTCACCTTTGGTCCCGGTGCCATCTTGCAGATCAGCGGCGACTTTACCAACAACGGCGGCACCACCAGCGGCACCGGATTTGGCGAAATCCGCTTTGTCAACAACTCAGTCACGCAGCGCGTCAGTGGCACTACCTCCGTCTTCAACATTCTAACCACCAACGTCAGCACGCTGCAGCTGGATGGTCCTGTGCAGGTGCAGCGCAGCCTTAACGTGACGGGGGCCGTGGTGTCGAATGGCAACCTGACGCTGCTCTCCACCGCCGACCGCACGGCGCAGGTGCTCAACACGGGCAGCAACACCATCTTCGGCAACGTGACGGTGCAGCGCTACATCGACCCGAGCATGAACGCCGGCGCGGGTTACCGCCACTTCTCGGCCCCTGTGAACAACACCACCGTGGCTGATCTGACTACCGCCAATTACACTCCGGTGGTGAACCCGGCTTATAACTCGGCCCCGAACCCGGGGGCGGTAACGCCCTTCCCCACGGTATTCGGCTATGACCAAAGCCGCGTGACGACGAGCGGCAACCCGGCCCCGCAGGATTTCGACAAAGGATTCTTCTCACCTGCCGCGTTGAGCGACGCCATGACGCCGGGCCGCGGTTACACCGTGAACATTCCGGCCGGCCTGACTACTGATTTCGTGGGCATTCTCAACAACGGCACCATTAACGTAGGAGGACTGAGTCGCGGCACCCAGGTCGAATCGGGCTGGCAGCTGCTGGGCAACCCTTACCCTTCACCTATTGACTGGGACCAAGTAGGGCGCACCAACGTGGATAACGCCGTGTACGTGTTCCGCTCCAACGGACAGTACAGCGGCTCCTACTCCAGCTATGTGAATGGCGTGGGCAACAATGGCGGCACCAACGTTATCGGGCTGGGCCAGGGCTTCTTTACGCGGGTAACTACACCCGGCTCTACCAACGGGCAAGTGAGCTTTACCAACGCCGCTCGTGTGCTGACAGTAGAAAGCCCTGTATTCCAGCGCACCCAGGAAACCCGGCCGCTGGCGCAGCTGGAGCTACGCGCCGCTACCGGCGGCCCGGGCGACCAGACCACGGTGTATTTTGAAACCGGTGCTACTGCTGCCTTCGATGTCGCCTTCGACGCGGCCAAGCGGCAAACTGCTACTCCTACACTGGCCTCGCAGGCAGGCTCGGAACAGCTGGCTATCAACGGCCTGCCCGTGCTGACTACATCTGATGTAACCGTGCCGCTGCTGGTATCGGCTCCGCAGGCGGGTAGCTATACGCTGCAGGCCAAACAGTTGCTGAATCTGCCCGCTGGCACGCTGGTGTATCTGCGCGATGCGCAGACCGGCGCGGTAGTGGATCTGGCCGCCCAGCCCAGCTATTCGTTCACGCTGACCCCGGGCGCGGGTATGGGCCGTTTCAGCCTGCTCTTCACGCAGCAGCGGGTACTAGCTAACGCCCCGGCCGCCCTCAGCCGGCAGGTGGATATATTCCCCAACCCAGCCCGCGACGTAGTTTCCGTGAGCCTCACGGCAGCTTTCAACCGGCAGGCTGTGGAGGCATCGGTGGTAAACTCCTTGGGGCAGGTGGTGCGCCGCGCAGTACTGCCCGCCGGGGCCGAGGTGCGGACACTGCCGCTCAATGGCGTGACACCGGGTGTGTATATGGTGCGCCTGCAAACCAGCCAGGGCATCATCAACAAGCGCCTTGTTATTGAATAGCCTGATTGTTCGGTCTGCTCCCCAGCCCGCGTTGGCGGGAGCAGACCGATTTTCCTCCCAGCTTTTGCAATTTCTTCATATGAAAAACCTCGCTACTGCGTACCGGCTGGCTTTTGCGGCCGGAAGCCTGTTATTACTTACCGGTACCTTCTCCTCCGTTCGGGCACAGGGCTCCGGTGGCCCTACCCCTGATCCTACGGCCGTGCCGATTGACGGGGGCGCTTCTCTGCTGCTGGCGGCAGGAGTAGGCCTGGGCCTGAAAAAGCTGCGGGACCGGCGCCGGGCATAATCCTATTCTGCCTTCTTGTAAAACAGCCTACTCCGACATTATTCGGGGTGGGCTGTTTCTGTTTTCAACGAGTCCAATGCCCTATTCATCGCCCTGCAGCCTACCATTTACCTAGAAAAAGTTTCCAACGGCAAATCCGCCTCTATCTTTGCAGCCGTAAATACCACCAACCTGCCGCTGTCCGGGTATTTCTTTTTTGCAACAACGACAGTACTGCCCCGCCTCTATCTTATTGCCTCGCACCCACACACCGGTTGCAGGCCCTGAACAGTTCCTCGTGTATGTCTTATTCTGCTCACCATGGATACCTCCGTCTCCACTCCCAACTTGGCGGCAACTGCTTTGGCCCTGTTGCTCTTAGCTGACCTGCTCCCCACCTACCCCATTGATAACGGAAGCGTTTTCCGGCACAACCACCAATCTGTTTCAGCGGCGGCTCCCTGCCGCCACCGGCGGCACCGGCCGTAACCAGTTGCTTTGCCCATAAACACCGCAACCCCGCCCCACTGCATTCGTGGGACGGGGTTGCGGTTTTTTCATGGATGGCTGTCTGCTATACGCCGCCTTCCATCCGCACAATACGCGGGGTGAAGGACCCCAGCACGTCTACCAGCTCTGTCTGGCTCTGCATCACCTGGCGGATGTCTTTGTAAGCCTGCGGGGCTTCGTCCAGCCCACCACCGATAAGCTCTACGCCGTGCTGTTGCAGGTAGCGGCGCATTTCAGCTTCGCCCAGCTCCTGCTTGGCCCGGGTACGCGACATTTGCCGGCCTGCGCCGTGCGAAGCCGAACTTAGGGCGCTAGCCTCGCCCCGCCCCCGCACAATGAAACCGGGAGCCGTCATGGAGCCTGGGATAATGCCCAGTACGCCGGCCCCGGCCGGGGTAGCTCCTTTGCGGTGCACTACCACTTCCTGCCCCGTTACCAGCCGCTCCTTCCAGGCGAAATTGTGGTGGTTTTCCACTTTCCCCAGCGGCCGCTCACCAAGAGCCTTAGCCAGACGATGATGGATCTGGTGGTGGCAGGCTGAGGCGTAGTCGCCAGCCAAGTTCATAGCGGCCCAGTACTCCTGCCCCGCTTCTGTTTCGAGGCCCAGCCACGCCAGGTGGCGGGCTTCGGCGGGCAACTGGCAGGTATCCTGCGCCAGTTTGGTGTAGTGGTTTGCCACGCTGGCTCCCAGGCCCCGGGAGCCGGAGTGTGAAAGCAGGCCCAGGTATTGCCCAACCGGCACGCCCAACTCGTTGGTGGGGTCGGTGATATCCACTACGCCCCACTCTACAAAGTGGTTGCCGCCGCCCGAAGAGCCGATTTGCGAAGCTGCCGTATCCAGCTTATTGCGCAGGAACGGAATGTCCCGGAACTCATCCCGGCTCAGCACCGCGTGGTCTAGGTGCTGACCGTGACGGAATACGTCACGGCCACCGAACTTGGTGTGCTCCAGCAGCAACTTGCGCAACTCCTGCACCCGTTGCTCCAAGTGCTTGGGCGGCAGTGCAAATACCGATAGGGCCATCCGGCAGCCAATATCTACCCCCACAGCGTAGGGGATTACGGCGTTATCGGTAGCCAGCACCCCGCCAATGGGCAGTCCGTAGCCGTGGTGAGCATCGGGCATGAGGGCACCGGCAACAGTCACGGGCAGTTTCATGGCGGTTTCCATCTGATGAATGGCTCCCTGCTCGATGTGTTCGGCTCCGAAAACGACGTACTCCTTACGCTCAGCCAGGGCAATGTGGCGACTGGGCGGTGGCAACAGCGCGGCCGCTGTGTGGCTCCAGTCGAGGTGGGTGAGGTAGGTTTGCGGGTTAGCCAGTAACTCCTGCAATAAAGTCAGCTGGTCGGTTTGAGAGAGTTTTTTGAGGTGTTTGCGCTGCAGTTGGGCCAGCGCCAGCCCAATGGCCCGACCTTCCGGGAAACCCAGTTGGCGAAGGTCGTTGCCACGTAATTGAGAGGCCATACTAATGGTTGTTACACGATGCGTGGGCCGGTTTCCGGCTCCTGCTCGTGAGAAGTGAATACAGAAAAACAGTACAAACGGGCCGGGCAACAGGGCGCAGTGCCTGCCATTATGCGCGCTACCAGTTACGCCACCGCCAGCCGAAGCCAACGGGCCGGATTCGAACCGGCATTTCATCGTCCTAAGCGAAGTAAGGCACCGCTACGGCACCGGCCCATTTGATTGTAAGTACAAAACCGGAGCAACAGACGGCCCGCGCAACGGGCCCTGACGGGCCCGACGGGACAGGTCGGAGTAGCGCGGGCCTACGGCATCCGGCGAGTGAAGGTGAAACGGATGAACTAGGAACAGCCCCCCTTGCTGGTATCAGCACGAAGCAGGGCTGTTGCAGGCCACCTTTTTCAGAAATATTCCGCCAACTGGGGCAATAAGCGCCGGGCTAGTCCTGCTCTAACCAACTGAGCTACGGCCGCTTCGTGCAAGGAAGCAACCGGCGGGACTCGAACCCGCGACCTGGGCGTTGTGCGTGCGAAGTAAGCCTCGGCTACGGCACCCACTTAACGGAAAAGGAGGGTAATGAAAGGGTAAAAAGGAAACACAGAAAGTAGAAATGGCGGCAACAAGCCGGGGCAACAAGCGGACAGCGAAATGACCAGCCCGAAGGCCGTTCTGCTCTACCAGACTGAGCTACGCCCCCGAAGCGGCGGCACGATTCGAACGTGCGACCCGAAGTAACGCGGTCCTACGGCACCCGGCCGGTGACGCCTCAACTGAACTCCCGCTGCGGGGTAACTGGCGGCTGGCGTGTGCACTGCAGCCAAAGCTGCAGTCGGGATTCGAACCCAAACCAGACCCGAAGGACTGGCTTCAACCAGACGAAGGAACGCCTGCCTACGACACCCACAGGAAGGGAGAATCAGTCGGGTTGGAACAGGGGGCCGCCTAAAGTAGCGGCCCGCACCGTTCCGGCTGGCGGCAGCCCTACAGGGTCAGCCGCCTTCCCAATGCATTTATGCTTTAGTCAGAAGGAACATGGGTTCATGAGTAGTTAAAGAGCGAATACCTGATTCGCAACCCGGGAGTAGCACAGCGTAGCAGTATAAGTATAAGCTACTCCCGGGGCCGCAGGTAACTAGAGGAATATTACTGCTAGGAATAGAGCACGAATCAACAGGATACATATAGTTGAAAATCAGATTTTTAACAGAATATTACAGCTCTATTTTCTCGATTTCTGTAAGAGCTGAGCCGCCGTTTTCCAGCGCCGTCAGCACGTCGAACAGTTTATCCGACCAGCCGGCCAGCAAAAAGGCACCCTGCTCCGGCTGCAGCTGCACGGGCGTAGTGCCGTGGCCAGCTAGGTCGAAGAGGTAGAGGCGAGCCTCAGGAGCCACCGTGCGACGGTATTCGGCCCACTCCGTGGCGATGCTGGCCCCATTGAAACGCGAGTTCCAGAGCTGGCAGTCGGTGAACAGCATCACTTTGTCCACCACCTCCCGGCGACGACGCAGGTCCTCAATCACCAGATGGCCATTGGTGCTGTAGCCAACTTCACCTTCGCGCTTGTAGAGTTCCTGCACATTGCGCAGCACCTGGGCACCGGGCAGCGTAATACGCTTCCAGGTGTCGCCAAATATGCCCGTTACCACGTTCTGGCAGCGGTTCCGCAGTAACATTCCCAGCACCAGGCCCACATCATAGAGCAGCACTTTGCTACGTGCCGATACCGGCTGCTGCATGGAACCCGACACGTCGCAGGCCACTACCACCCGGGTTCCGGAGCCGAAGCCGGGCAGGTTGGCAGCGCTATGGCCGATGGCAGTTTCTAGTGCCTCCAACACCTGCGCTACAGGATTTTGGCGTAGGCCTAAAGCCACCAGCGTGCTGCGTACCACACCGCCTTCCAGCTCTTTCACCTCGCGGTACGCTGCCAGAAAGCGAAAGGGCAGCTGCTTGCTGCGGGCCACCTGCCGGGCATCGGCCAGCGTGGCGCACACCTGGCTCAAGGCCTCGGTGGGCACACCGGCCTCCAGCATATTGCGCAGGTTACGCAGCAACGCCATGTACCCCAGTTTGCCACTCCCAATCAGCTCCGTCCACTTGCGGCGAAAGGCGGCAACCCGCTCATCGGCCGTAGCAAACGACTCCTGTCCCAGTGCCGACAACTCGGTTTCCCAGGTGTAGGGCGTTGGCAGCGTACCAGCCACCAGCTGATTAAACAGGGCCTGATGCGCTTCATCCTGGGGACGGGGATGCACCAGAAACAGCGCATCGCGCAGCCGGATAGTCCCCGCCCGGTCGTATTTGGCCAGTTGGTAGCCATCAAACTTGTGGAAAGCCAAAGCAAGTCCTTTCTGCACCTGCTTGGAGAGGCGGCCCAGCGTTTTAGGCCCGGTTCGGCCGTTGGCAGCGGCGTAGCAGGCCAGCAGCTCCGTAATTTCGTCGGGGCGCTGCACTACCCGGGCCACTAGGCGGCTCACCAGATTGGTACCGTGGTGTCGGCGGGCCAGTTCTACGGCCAGTACCAACGGCACGGAACGCAAGTGCAGATTCTCGCGGGCATATACTGCCAGCCGGGCCACGAACAGCGGGTCATTCTGAGCTACCAGTTGGCGCAAACGAGCCAGGCGCGTATCGGCTTTTTCGTAGAACTGGTTGCTCAGACCGGCAGTAGCTACTGCGGCATACAGCTCCAGCGCGGGCGTAAGGGCGTAGGCCGGCGCACCGGCATGGTTACGGATGGGGTTAGTAGAGGTATTGAAACGCATAGAAGTAAGAAATAAAGGCAAAGGAAAGGGGCCAAAGGAGTAGTTACCCCTTACTTTGTTACGGGAGATACCGGACTGAAAACTGCCAGCAGAAAGTTGACAAAACGCTGGATATCGGAAGATGACAATCGGTCTTTACGCGGATTTTTCATCGTTTTCATGCATTGATACAGACTTTTATTACCTCATTTATCTACACTAATAGATCTTAATTAAAATGATATCAGACAATAAAAAAACAGGCAATATCTTCCCTAATCCGTATTTCTCAACGGACAAAAATCAATAAAACAGCAATTACCTGGCTACTTAATTAGTGCTTGAAATTCTACCCAAACGTCGTTTGCTTCAGTCATTATCTGGCATCCGCTTGGCAAGGCGTGGCAATTCTTAAACACACTCCTAGTCGGACTTTTGCCCGGGCAAACTCGGCTGATACAGTTGTTATTCCGGGTCTTGTGAGATAGTGCCGGGCAGTATGCGGTAAGTAGTTGGCCACTGGTTAACTGGCAGTAACAGTCGGTTGGCGGGGACAGGGAAGGAAAAGCGCAGCATTTAGCAAGAGGATAGTTAACGGATGGACACAAAAGGGAAACGCCCGAATCTGGCTGGATTCGGGCGTTTGCGGTAAGATGATGTCAGGAGTAGAACCTCATCTGCGAGCTTGCGCGCCGAACCCCGGCTGAATCTTCCGATCCAGGCCATTGAGCATTGGCTGATAGTTGATAAAGTGGCGACGCATGGCAGTGAAGGATAAAGGCGTTGAGCAGGCTACTGCTTTTGAACGTGACAAAGGTAGAGTATTTATTTTCTCAATGTCAATACTTGACAAAAGTATTTTTTCAAAATTTATCAAACGTTTATTTTCGGCAGAAAAATTCAATCAGCACTTGTATACAATTAATCAACGTACACTGTCGAGTGCAACCTAAAAAACAACCAATCCGAGCAACGCAATTTCTATGCAGCCGGGTTATGGCAGGGCACGTGGTGCTACAGGCTGAATGACACCAAAGGCGGCTGGCGTACCTAATTAGCGGAAGCGTCGAGGGAAACGGGAGATTGGCAGATGTTTTTCGTGCGCCGGAAAGCACGTGGCTAAGTTTGGGAGCTGTTTTGAACGTGTAAAGCGGCTACACCTCTTTCCTCTCAACTACTTCCTATGAAAAAGCTACTGGTAGCTTCCCTCCTGCTGGGCCTGTTGGCCGGCGCCACTGTTCCCTCGGCCCAGGCCCAAACCGCACCTACCAAGGTGAAAGCCAAAAAGGATAAGCTCAAAACGAAAACCGAAGGCGACGAAAAGCCCGGCGAAGGGCGTGGAGGCCGTGGACAGGGGAACCGTCTGGCCGAAATGACCAAAGACCTCAACCTCACCGCCGACCAGCAAACCAGAGTAGCGGCCATTCAGCAGGAGCAAATGCAGCAGATGCAGGCGCAGCGCGGTACCGGCGGCACCGAGGACCGGACGGCTCGGATGCAGCAGATGCGGGCGCAGGAAGAAAGCACCGATGCTAAACTCAAAGGCGTGCTCACACCAGAGCAATACCAGAAATACCAGGCTAAGAAACAGGAACGCATGAAGCGGCAGGGGCCACCGTCGGGCACCAACCGCTAACGGCACCGAACAGACTTTCTTTGCGGTGCGAGGAATCTGGGCTCTCCCTGGCTGAGCGCCCGGGTTCCTCGTACTGCTTTTCCATCCGCTTCCCGCTTTATGCCCATGCAACTGCCCCGAGTATCCCGTCAGCAAGTATTGCGCGTGATTGTGCACGTAGCCGCGTGGGTGGCCGTGGCCACTCTTCCGCGCCTGCTCTCGGAAAATCCGCCACCGTTTCGGCCGGGAAACTTGCTGCTGCCTCTGACGCTGGCGGGGTATTTCTATCTGAACTATTACGTACTAATTCCACGGCTTTTTGCCCGGAAAAAGTTTGCCCTATACTTCCTGCTGGCCGCCGGCCTGCTGGCGCTGGTATATCTACCCATGCTGCTGCGCATCACGGGAATGCTGCCGCACCACCCGCCGCACCCACATTATCCGTTGCCGCCGGGTGCTATCCACTACTCCCGCCCCCCCCAGGGCCTGTGGCTGATTGGGATACTAGCCTGGATTATCAGTAGCGGCATGCGCATCACGGGCGAGTGGTTTGACACGGAGCGGGCCCGGCAGGACTTGGCCAACAAGCAACTTACGGCCGAGCTGGCGTTTCTGAAGTCGCAGGTGAGCCCGCATTTTCTGTTCAATACGCTCAATAATATCTACTCCCTGGCCCACCTGAAATCCGACGACACACCGGAGGCCATTCTCAAACTGTCCCAGCTCATGCGCTACATGCTGTATGAATCGGAGGCGGCGCGGGTGCCCCTGGGCCGGGAGGTGGAGTATCTGCGCAACTACATGGATCTGCAGCGGCTGCGCCTTGACCCGGAGCAGGTAGATATTCGCTTTACGGTGGACGGGTCGCTGGACGGGGCTCTAATTGAGCCCATGCTGCTGATTCCGTTCGTGGAAAATGCGTTTAAGCATGGCGTCAGCGCCCGGCATTCTTCCCGGATTGCCGTAGACCTGATTATGCGGCAGGACCAGCTGTTGTTTACGGTACAGAACTCGCGCTTTCCGGCCGTGGGTGGCCACGACCCGAACTCGGGCATCGGGCTGCCCAACGTGCGCCAGCGCCTCAGCCTGCTGTATCCCAACGGCCGCCACCTGCTGCTGCTAGAAGAAACCAGCGACGAATTTATTGTGGAACTAACCCTGACCCTTGCCCATGCTCCGTTGCCTGCTCGTGGATGATGAACCCCTGGCTCTGCGCCTGCTCACCTCGTACGTGGAACGCGTACCCTTTCTGGAACTGGTGGGCACCTGCCGGAGCGCCCTGGAAGCCATGACGGTGCTCCAGCGGGAAGCCGTGGATGTGCTGTTCCTGGATGTGCAAATGCCGGACCTTACGGGGGTAGAATTTGTGCGTAGTATGCAGCCCCAGGCTCTGGTGATTTTCACTACCGCCTACGAGGCGTACGCGCTAGAAGGCTTCAACCTGAATGCCGTGGATTATCTGGTGAAGCCTATTGCTTTCGAGCGGTTTGTGCAGGCGGCCCAGAAGGCCCAGGACCGCCTAGCCCCGCGTCCACCAGAGCCGGCCCCTGTGCCAGTGCTCCCCCCGCCCGCTAGCCCCACCGACGACTACATCTTCGTGAAGGCCGATTACCATACCCAACGCCTCAACCTACGGGACATCCGCTACCTGGAGGGCCTGAAAGACTACATCAAGATTTACGCCGGGGCCAAGCCGATTCTTACCCTGAACTCGCTCAAGGCCTTTGAGGACCGCCTCCCCAGCCCCGACTTTGTGCGCGTACACCGCTCTTACATCGTGGCCCTGGCCCACGTTGATTCCATTCGTAAAAACCGCATTTACATGGGCCCCGATATCATTCCCATCGGTGAGTCCTACGCAGAAGCATTTTTCAAGCTGATTGAAGGGCGCAACATGCACTAGCCGCCGGCGCTGCTGTATTACAAGAAACGCCCTCCGCTGCATGCGGAGGGCGTTTTCGGTTTTCATTCTTTTCCAGATTACTCGCCGGGCAGCTGGCGCTGGAAGTGCAGTTGAAGCAGCATGTCTATCTTTTCCCGGCTAAGGGGCTTACTGACCAGCCCCTTGATGGGCAGCTCGTCAATGCGGGCCAAGTCGGAGGAGTCCATGGAGGTAGTGAGCATCACGATGATGGTAGCATCCTGCTGGGCCTGAGGCAGGCGCATATAGGCTTCCAGAAACTCAATGCCATCCATGCCGGGCATGCTCACGTCCAGCAGCATCAAGGTGGGCATGTACGGGGGCGGCTGGGTAAGCAGAGCCAGCGCCTCGCGGCCGTCGTGGGCTATCTGCACCTGATCGGTCACGTTGAGTTTGCGGAGCATATGCTCGTTGAGAAAGTTGGTCGTGTCGTCGTCGTCAACCAGCAGGATATGGGGAAGCTTTTCCATGTACTGAAAAATAAAGGATGAAGGGAATTACGAGCGGGGCAGCGTTACCAGAAAGCGGGAACCCGTGCCGGCCTGACTTTGCACCGTGATAGTGCCACCGGCATTTTCCACAATGCGTTTCACCATGTACAGGCCTACGCCCGAGCCCTCGACGTGGTTATGCAGCCGCCGGAACAGCACAAACAGCTTGCGTTGCTGCTGCTCATCCAGGCCCAGACCGTTGTCAGCCACTTCCAGGAACACCTGGCTGGCCGAGCAGTGGGCCCGTACCTGCACAATAGGCTCCCGCTCAGGAGCGTGGTATTTGAGCGCATTACTGAGCAGGTTGTACACGATGCTGCGCAGATCCTTCGGGGTAAAGTAAACGATTGGACAGGCATCAAGATCAAGTAACACCCGGGCGCGGGTGGCGGCTACTAATGGAGCCAGATCCAGGCGCACATCCTCTACCATAGCCCTCAAGTCCACGGCTTCGATGGGCTGCGTGTTGCCATACTGTAGGCGCGATACGTCGGTCAGATGCCCCACGGTTTGCTGAAAGCGGGCCACGGCTCCCTGCATCATATCCAACAGGCGCGGTATCATAGGCTCGGAGCCGATGGCGGGCAGATAGTCGCGCAGGGTATCCAGCAGGCCTTCAATGTTGGCAATGGGTGCTTTCAGGTCGTGTGAGGCTGTGTACACGAACGTATCCAAGTCAGTATTGGTGCGGATAAGGCGGGCGTTGGTGGCATTCAGCTCTTCGTTAGTAGCCTGCATTTCCGCGTTGATGGCGGCCAGCTCCTCGTTGAGGTTCTGCACCTGCCGGCGGGCCCCGACCTTATCGGTCACATCGACAATAAAGGCCAGAATACCCTGGGGCTGATCTGCCTTATCAAACAACGGCTGGTACACGAAATCCACGTACCGCTCCTGCCGTTGCCCAGTCTGCGGATCCAGCAGCCGCACGGCCCTGTCGGAACCGATGAAAGGCCGGCCGGTGGCGTACACCTCATCGAGTAGGCCCACGAAACCTTGATCCACCAGCTCCGGCAACACTTCGGCCACGGCCGCCCCCATCACAGTCCGGTTACCGGTAAACTGCTGATAGGGCTCATTGAAAAAGGTGTACCGGTGAGCGGGGCCGGTGAGCGTGGCAATGCAGGCCGGCACCTGGCCCAGAATCTGGCGCAACAGCCCCTGCTGTAGCTCCAACTGCTGGGTGCGTTCCTGCACGCGGGTTTCCAGCTGCTGGTTCAGCTGCTCTACTTCCTGGCGCGCCCGCACCTGCTCGGTTACCTCAGTAGCCACCACCATAGCCCCGTAAATGCTGCCATCGGCTTCGTACATGGGTACATACACAAAGTCCCAATACACGGTGTCGCGGCGGCCTTCCCGCTCGTGCACGGCCTCCATGGCGTGGGCCACGTAAGGCACGCCGGTAGCCATTACGCCGTCCAGCAGTTCCTCGTAGCCCATACCGGCCACTTCGGGTAATGCCTCAAATAGGCCCCGGCCCACAATCTGCTCCTGGGTGCGGCCCCACAGCCGGCACACGGTGGGATTAGCCAACTCGATGATGTAGTTAGGCCCCCGGTACACGGCAATGGCGGTGGGAGCCTGCTCGAAGACGCGTTGCAGCTCGCCACGCTGCCGCTCGGCCTCGGTACGAGCAGCCTGGGCTTCACGAGTGCGCTCCTGTACCCGGGCTTCCAGCTCCTCATTGAGTTGCTGCACCTGCTGGCGGGCCACCACTTGGTCAGTTACATCCACGGCAAATACCAGCATGTTCGTATCGCCGGCCGGTGTCCTGTGCAAAGGCTGGTACACGAAATTCACGTACCGCTGCCGCAGCTCACCCAGCGTGTCATCATAGAGCTGCAGGGCAATTTCCCGACCAATAAACGGCTGGCCCGTAACGTACACCTCATCCAGCAGCTCAATAATGCCCTGGGCCACCACTTCCGGTAATGATTCGGCCACCGTCTGGCCCAGCACGGCCCGCTTCCCGATCAGCCCTTGGTACAAGTCGTTGACGAAGGAAAACCGATGCTCGGGGCCAGTGAGCGTGGCAACGGCCGCCGGCACCTGGCCCAGAATCTGGCTGAGAAGCTGCTGCTGCTGTTGGAGCTGGCGGGTACGCTCTTGTACGCGGCTTTCCAGCTGCTGGTTCAGCTCTTCTACCTCGCGGCGGGCCCGCACCTGTTCGGTCACTTCCACGGCTACATCAATTACTCCCAGCACCTTACCCTGCACATCGTAGAGGGGCTGATAAACAAAGTTGTAGTAAGAAGTCTGCAGCTGCCCATCGCGCAGCATAGTGGCCGGGGTTTCGGTACCGGTTACCGGAACCCGGGTAGTGAGCACCTGCCGCAGCAAGTCATCGAAGCCCTGACCTTGCAACTCCGGCAGGGCCGTGAGCAACGGCTGGCCCAGCAGTTGCTCAAGTGGTCGGCCCAGCTGCTGAGCCAGCTTCTCGTTGATTGTAGTGATACGCAGCTCATCCCCCTGAAACAGGCCAATGGCTACTGGAGCTTGCGTGAGCAGGGCCTGCAGCAACTGCCGCTCCCGCTCTGCCTCGGCGCGGGCGGCCTGCTCGCGGGCTCGGCTTTCGCGCAGAACCTGCTCCACGGCACTGCGGTCCTGGCTGGCGTTGTCTGTAAAGCTTACTATCAACAAGTCTCCGCTGCGTTGAGCGGAGAGGTCAAAGTAATTATCCAGTCCGTCTTGTTGATAATAGAACTGCTCCCGACGGAGCTGATCAGCCAGAAACGCGTCGTGGTAAAAGGCAAAAATGCCAGCCTCCTGGGCGTGCGGATAATACGTCAGGAACGTTTCGGTGGGGTGTGCCGGTAGGCTCAGCATCCGTTGGGCCGCCGGATTCAGTTCCAGGTAAGCAAAGTCAACAAGCGCAGAGGTAGCTGGCGCGTATACCGGCTGAAACAGAATAACCCCCGTCAACGATACGTCCAGCAGCTTCTGTAACAGATCATGACTGGCCGCCAGCGTAGGCGCGAGTGAGGAAACCGAAGAAGTCATGCGGGCACAGGAAGTAAGGCGGAAAGCGAAGGTATGCACTTTGCTTTCCGCCTTACGCAACCCGACCGGAATCCGCTAAAGCCATTGAGGGAGCGGCCGGCTACTGCACCCGCGTCAGATAGACGCCCAGCCGGGGCGGATTGGTACTGCTAGGCGCCCCCAGCACTACGCGCTCCGGGGTATCGAGGGTAGCAGGAGCCAGCAACATGCCCGTGTTAGACATAGTATGTTTCAGCACTGCTTCACAATACTGCTGCAGCAGGAACGTGTAGCTCCCCTGTTCCAGGTTGGTGTGCGCGGATACGCCGGTCTGGTAGGTACCCAGCAGTTGCGTGCCAGCCGTGGAGGCCAGAAATTCCCCAGATTGGTTGCCCCGGTTAGTGGCCTGGGCCGTGAGGGTGGCCGGAGGCGGCAGGAACCGGTTTTCGCTGCCCGCTACCGTTTCCAGCGTGAGCGTGGCCGCGTTCAGCACCCAGGTACCACCCAGCTCATTCAGGTTGAGCAGATACGGAATTTCAAGCTTGGTCTGCAGGCCCAGGACTCCCTCAATGTAGGTTTCGGCGGCGGTATGGGTGCTGGAAATGGCGTGCCGGGTAGTGGCGAGGGTGCTGAGCAGCGTACTCCGCCGGTCGGCCTGCACCTGGTAAAAATGCCGGCTACCGGCCACGGCCGTAAAGTCGAATACCTGTCCGTTGTCGGGGGCCGAGGAATAGTGATAAAACAGCTGCAGCACCATGCTTTCGGAGGTGGCCGCCAGCCGGAGCAGAGCGCCGTTGTCGGCGGCGGAGGGCATGAGAGCCAGCCCCGGCAGCCGCTCAGCCAGCTCATCCGTGGAAGACAACTGCCGACTCAAACCGGCCTGCAGCAGCTCCCGACCCAGCGCATCGGCGAGCCGGACCCGGATGGAGCTGAGGTTGGGACGGGCCCGGAACGGACGCGTTGCCAGCGGCGCAGCCTCATAGGCCCGGGAGTTGAAAGCATAGTAGGTATTGGCGGGCCGCAACGCCTCCGTAAGCCGATGAACTTGCAAGTGCTGCACCTGCGTGGTGTCGCCGTAGCGGTAGCTGTCGGTGGGCAGCACCAGCACCAGCGAATCGAACTGCGCGCCGGCTTCCGGCGTGAACCCGCCGGCCAGGCCCAGGCGCAGGTAGCTGCGGGCCGTGATGGTGCCCAGGCGTGCATCCTGGTACTGGCCCACCATCAGGTAGCTGCTGGTCGAAGTCGGCACCGAATCGACCAGTACCGTGGACATGCGTACCGTGAGCGTATCAATATATATCGTGCCTGTTACGGCTGCGGCGGGAACGTCGCCCACTACGTCTTCGCTCAGCTCACAGCTGCTGAGCAACACAGGCAGCCCGATGAGCAAGGCTAGCCGGCAGGCAGCTCCCCGGAGCCGCCTGCCTAATGAGTATGGCCACTTAGTCTGCATCTTCCGCGTCGGGAGCCAGCTGCCAGAAATCATCCAGACGGGTAGTGCCAGTGGTGCCCAGGCCCAGGTAGCCATAGTCGCCCAGCCCGAAGCCCACGGCCTGAATGCGGGCCGAGCCCTCAAACGCCGTTTTTACTTTCCAGGTATCCTCGTCGGGGTTGTATTCCCAGCACGAAGTCAGGTAGCCGCCGTTGGTGCCTAAGGCCACAAAGCCCCGGTTGTTCACCACAAAAGCCGAGGCCGCGCTGCGCGGCACGTTGCTGTAATCGTAGTCCTCGTCGGTATTGCTGACGAGGGCACGGCGCTCCGTCCATTGCTCGGTGGCGGGGCTGTATGACCACATATCCGTCAGCATGAGGTCATTGTCGGTGCCAGCCAGAATGTAGCCGCTTTCGTGCAGCGTAAAGGCCACGGCCCCTACCCGCTTGTTGCCCCCGAAGCTGGGCTTCTGCGTCCATTGGTCGGCCGTGGGGTCGTACTGCCAGAAGTCCTTCTTGAAGTTACCATCGTAGCCAGTACCCACGTAGCCTTTATCCTCCAAGCTGAGGGCCACCGCGCCGTAGCGGGCCGTCCCGCCAAAATCGGCCTTTCGGGTCCAGGTGTTGGTAGTGGGGTCGTACTGCCAGAAGTCACGCAGCTTGTTCACGCCATCGTAGCCGGTACCCACGTAGCCTTTACCGCCGGCCGCAAACGCCACGGCCTGAATGCGTCCCACGCCGGGGAAATCGGCCAGCTGCCGCCAGGTGTTAGTGGCGGGCGTGTATTCCCAGAAGTCTTTGAACCGGTCCACGCCATCGGTGCCGAGGCCCACATAGGCTTTGCCGTTGAGCGTGAAGCTGACAGCCGCGTTTCGAGCCAGCCCTTCGAACTGGGAACGGGTGGTCCAGTCGCCCAGCACTTCCTCCGTCGTGTCGTCGTCGTCGTTGGAGCAGGAAGTCAGGGCGAAATTCCAGGTGAGTAGCAGGAGCAGCCAGAGTAGTACCCGAGGGTGTTTCATGGGGAAAGAATAGGTTGGTTTTGCTGGGGAGAGCCCGCGCCGACGGCAGTAGGTTGCACCCAGAAATGGCCCGCAAGCCCGGCAGAGTTGGTTTTACCTACTCCCGGGCCCGACCTGTACTCTACCAACGGCCTGATATCACAGACCACTTCCGGCTTTTTATCGGCAGTTTGCCCGCGCATTTTTTTCGCAGAGGGCTGAAAAAATGAAAAAACTTCCGGCCCAGGCCCTGCGTTCTGCCCCTGTTCTATGCCCTGTCTCGCCTCCTCCGCCCGCTACAGCATCAGCCTGCCCAACGGCCACCGCTTCCCCATTGCCAAGTACGCCCTCATTCAGGAGCAACTGCTGTGGCAGGGCATTGCCGCTCCCTCCGATTTTTATGACCCCGGCTTTGCGGCGGAAGAGGACGTTTTACGCGTACATTCTGCTGAGTACTGGCAGCGGGTGCGTGACCTGCAGCTCTCCGCTGCCGAAGTGCGCCGCCTGGGTTTGCCCCAAAGCCCCGAGCTGGTGCGCCGCTCCTTAAGCAGCGTGGCCGGCACCGTAGAATCGGCCCGGCGGGCGTTGCAGGACGGTATCGGACTGAGCCTGGCTGGCGGCACCCACCACGCGTTCCGGGACCGGGGCGAGGGATTTTGCGTGCTCAACGACATTGCCGTGGCTGCCGCTCATCTGCTTCATCATCAGTTGGCCCGCCAGGTGCTGGTGGTGGACCTCGACGTACACCAGGGCGACGGCACGGCCAGCATTTTCCGACAGGAGCCACGCGTGTTCACCTTCAGCATGCACGCCGGGGCCAACTACCCGTTGCGCAAGGAGCAGTCAGACCTGGATATTGCGCTGGAGCTGGGCACCGACGACGCAACGTATCTGCGCATTCTACGCGATACGCTACCCCGGCTTCTGGCGGAAGTGCAACCTGATTTCATCTTCTACCAGGCCGGCGTGGACGTACTAGCTACCGACAAGCTGGGCAAACTGGCCCTCACCCAAGCCGGCTGTCGGCAGCGCGACGAATACGTGCTGAACCTATGCCGCACAGCCGGCCTACCCGTGGCCGTGAGCATGGGCGGCGGCTACTCCGAGCAGCTCCGCGACATCGTGGATGCGCACTGCAACACGTTTCGGGTGGCATATGAGCTGTTTGGGTGAGTTACCGGAACATCAGGCTGATGCCAGGAAGCCTCTCGCGGGATGCTTCGTTCTGGCTTGATGCGCCATATACTCGGCCTTGCATTCCAACCTGCTTTCCCACAAAAAAGCCCTAACGCAATGCGTCAGGGCTTTTTTGTGCGACAGTCACGCCCTCTTACGGAGAAGTCAGCAGCTTGAATACGGCATCATACACGCTTTGCCACTGGCGCTGGGCAATGTTGAACTGCATCTGTTGCAGCCGATGCGTAAACTCGGCTTCTTGGGCGGTTTCCAGCGCGTCGGCCAGGCCCCGGAACCGGCCCAGGGTGGTGGCCAGCTCGCCGGTCAGCTGGGCTACGGCTTGGTGGGCCTGCGTGCATTCTGCTACTACCTGCCGCAGCGCCGCCCCCGTCCGCCGCAGCTGGTCGAGTTGAAGGTGCCCGGCCTGCCCGGCAATGCGGGCCAGCCCCGGCCCCAGCGGCGACAAAGTGTATTTGAGAATCAGGTCCAACAGTTTTTTTTCGAATGAGTCGGTGGCCGCTGTTATACCGGCCACTTCGGCCCCAAGGCTATCCTTGTCCTCGGCCAGCAACGGCAGAGCCGCCCCGTAGGCCTGGGCCGCCGCCACGAGCAGCTGCTGATTCTTGTCCAGCTCCGTGATGAGCTGGGTGAACAGAGCGAGGATTTCCTGCCGCTGCCCGACCGTTGGGGGCGCCTTCCCCAGCTGCCCGTAAATGGCCAGAATGCGGGTGCTAATGCCCGAGAAGGAGGAGTTGAACTGCAGGAATTCCGTGGCCCAACGCATCAGCAGGGTATTGCCGGCCCAGTACGTGCCGGCCCGGCTTTGGGCACGTTGCAGGGCCGCGCGCGTGGCCGGGAATTGCTCGAACGGGTCGGGCAGATGCACGGTCATGCCCTCCAGCGTCACGTCGTACGCGCCCGTGGCCAGGGCCTGCAGGTCGTTCACGTACGCCGCCACGGCTTTAGCGCGCGGATGCCAGGCCGCTAGGGCGGCTTGTATCTGCTCAACGGGCGGCAGCAGATCAAGCTCCGGATTGGGAGTAAATACCATCATGCCGCTAGTCCAGGTCCCGGCGCGTGAGCAACAGCTTCATCCGGATGGCCGTGAGGCCCGACAGGTCGCCGGCTTGCTCAATGGTGGCCAGCCAGTTAGTGAAGGGGCTTGGCATCATGTAGTTATCCTTGCTCACGCCGATGGGCCGCCAGCGCGTAAACGGCTTTTCGTTGGCTTCATATCCGAAGTTAAGGCCCATGCCTTGCGAGATGAAGTGGGCCGAAGGCGAGCCGCCGTAGCCGTTTTCATAGCGGCCGGTTGTAGCCACCCGCAGGCTGATAACTCCTTTCGAGCTGGGCTGGGCACCCTTCAGGTAAAACCAAGCTTCCGTAATAAAATACGCCGACCGTTGTCCTTCGCTTAGCCAGGTATCAAAAGGTGGGGCGTTAAGCGGCGTTGACCAGCTGAGGCGGGGCTTTTGCCCCGGCAGCACCGAAAGCTGGGCGTAATTGCCGGTATCGGGCACTAAGGAAGAAGCCCGCACCACCGGAATTTCGAAGAAGCCCGTTTCCACCTCCTGATCCAGGCGGGGCTTAGCGAAAAGCTGCTCAATGTCGCGCTTGATGGACTTGAACTCCTCATTGAGGGCATTATAGTCCATGCTTAGCCGGAGCTTCATGGGCGGCTCCACCAGGTAATTGTAGGCGTAAGCGGCGCGGTAGCCTTCCGCTATAACCAGCAGGGAGCGTTTCGTGTTGATGGCCGCTTCCAGCAGCAACGACTTGCAGAGGCTAATCTTCTCTTCCAGGGTTTTGGCTTCCCGCTGCAGCTTGTCCCAGCGGGCCATGGCAAACCGGGCGGCGTTGCGCTGGGCCGCTATTTCCAGGCTCCGGGCCTGCAGACGCGCCAAAGCCACTGATTTCAGGCTCAGGGCTTTGCCATACTCTGTGAGCGTGTACAGGCTCATGTAGTACTCTTTGGCTCCGGCAACGGGCGCGGCCCCGTCCTTGCCGCTGCCGCCGTGCATGCTATCGTGCAGCGTCAGCTCGGTGCGAGTGATAAAGATGTTCCAGTCCAGCTCCGGGTCGATGGCGCCAATTTCGGCCAAATCCGGCAGCGCAATGGTGTTGCGTTCTTCCAGCGTCTGGGCCTTCGAGATATCCAAGGCTTTCTTGCCTGCTTCCGCCGCCGCCTTGCCAATCTTGGCCGAGTGCTCCAGGGCGGTTTTCAACTTCATCACCTGCTCTACCAGGTTTTTTTTCACGATATCCAAGGCCATTTTCTCGATGGCCGAGGCCGACGAACGGGCTAGGTCAACGGCCTTCGATTCCGCTTTGGCCGCCGAGGCCGCCGCCGCGTTCGGGTCGGGCACGCCAGCTCCGAAGTAGGCGGCACCCAACTGCACGGCCACGCCCACAATTTCCAGCACGGTCGTTAGCGTGCGCATGGTAGAGGCCATATCCAGGCCGGCTTTAAACTGCAGAAAAGCCAGCCGTACGGTGTGCTCCTGCAGCTCATAGGCCCAGCTTAGCTCGCCGTACTGCTTCCAGGCGGCGTCAATTTCCTCCTGATTGAGCCGGGCGGCCGTGGCCAGTGCCTGCTCATCGGCCCCGGCCACGTCGCGCAGCGCCGCCGCCAACGACTCCACAGTTTGCTGCACATCCGAGCGGATTTCCAGGCTCTGGATCTTGTTTTCATAACCCTGCAGCACCGACAGCAAGTCGGTAATGCGGGTTTGGAGATAAGCTTCGCTCCAGACCGGCACCGAGCGGGCCGCTCCGTCGCCACTGGCCAGCAGTACCAGGGCCGTTGCCTGGTAGTTGAGCTGCGTGGCTTCGGGACCCAATGCGCCGCCGGCCGTGCCCAGCGTGTGGGTGCAGCCCACCACCCATTTCAGGATGGATACCCCTTCGGCCCGCTGGGCCGGCACCTCCAGCAGCTCAGCAGCCCGGGCAAACTGGGCCTTTAGCATGTTCCAGACGTGGGGTTTACGCGCAATGGCCTTGATGCGCATCGGCTCGGTAGTTACCGTGACGGTAAACTCTTTCCCATCCACCACGCTCGAAATCAGCTGGGGCGTTTTTACCGTGTTGAACGACATCGGCAACGCGTAGGTACCACCGCTGGGACTTGCCTTGATGGATGGCTGGTCGCCGCTACCACGAATTTCCTGCGTGAGGATTAGCAGCGTAGCCTCACCGATGCTGGATTTTGCGGGCATGATGAGTGGCTTCATTGGGGTGCCCACATCTATTACCCGCGCCACAATGTTGGTAAGCGGCGCGTCGTAGAGCTGCACGTCGGGCACAAACGTATCGACGAAAATGTAGAGCGGCGACGCTTTGGTAAGCTCCTGGGGGTCCAGTTGCCGGATGAGCGCGCTTACTTCGCTGGCCCGGATGTGCAGGCGGGCAATGATAATGGCCTGATCGGGGATACACTGCACGAAATCGAAGCCACTCGGACTGGTGAGCAGTTCGGTGCCCACCGTTGTTAATGAGGAAGTAGCGCTCATACCTGGGAGTTGCTTTGCACGGTGATGAAGGCCTTGGAAGTGAAGTCGTAGGTTTTCTCGGCCGTTTTCTTCCACTTCTCCTGGGCCACCCGAATATTAGTCCGCTGCTCGTATGTATCCAGGTCTTTGAGAGCTTCCGGCGAAGTTTCCTCCACTATTTTATGCAGCCGGAACGTGACATCGTTCCAGACGCCGGCAATGTCTTCCAGGCTCTTGCAGACGGCTTTGAGGTACTTATCCAGCGGCGTCAGGGCTTGGTTCAGAGAGCCGATATCGGTAACGAGGCGCGCCTTTTTCCGGGTTTCCGCGCTCAGGCTGCCAATTTCGGCCTCTATCTCATTGGCTCGCTTCCGGGCTTTCTCGGCTAGGTCGCCGAGTACCCCGCCGGCCACGGCCGACAGCGGCCAGAGCATTCCGCCACTGATAATAAACAGCCCCACGGAACTGGCTGTAGCCGCCGCTACCAAATCAACATAAGCGGAGCGTGTGCTTTCCAGCAGCGCCTGTTTTTGGGTCAGCTTTTCGGCAATATCCTTGTTGGCCTTTTCCGCTTCTTTGTAGATATCGGACTGCTTGCTGAAGTACGTATCAATGGGGGCTTTTACTACGGCCATCTCTTCATTGTACTTCAGCAAAGCAGCGCGCAGCGCAACAGTTTCCTTGCCTATGGTTTCGGCCGTTTTTATCAGGCCGCGTTTGCCGCTGCCCAGCAGCAATGATTTCAGCATATCATAGCGCTCCTCCTCATCGTCCGTTTCTTTGAGCGCCTCCTGCAGTTCCTTGTAGGTGAAGGTGAAGGTTTCCGCCGCGTTGGCAATGCGTTGCGAGAGCCACACAATCTGCCCGTAGAGCGTGGCGGGTTTGTCGCCCGTGGCCAGCTTGGTAATTTCGGCGGCCAGCTTGGCTGGGTTCCCGAATTTGGCGCAGTGGGCGTTCAGGTCTTTCAGCGCCTGAACGCAGCCCACCACTTTGTCTCTGCTGGTGAAACTTCCATACTGGGTGTCGAAATCGGCCAGCGCAATAGGCAACGCCAGCGCGGTAACGGTGGCCAGCTGCAGGTTGATGAAATCAGAGGAGAAGATGACAAATTTTGAGGTTGGCCTAGGCTCATCATTCGCCTTTAACAGTCCTTCCTCACTGATAACCAGATCATGACTTTTAATAAGGGCCCGCAGCTCGGTAGATAAGGGCTGCAGCGGAACAATAATACCATCGGGTGGCACGAGGGAAAATGCAGCATCGCCCAACGGCAGCTGTTGCGTGGCAGAGGTAATCGACGACATGAGGATAGGAAGTAGTGTGGTGAATGATGGAAAAGGAAGCGGTAAGGTAGAGAATAACCCAAACCCTACAGGCTGCTTTTATTTCCCGGAATAGTAAAAATTACCGTTAACCAAGCATTGTAGGCAGCAGTACACTCTGGCCAGCTGACCAGCAGCACCGAGTAGTCTTGCGGGACAAAGTAGCCTTCTCCTCTTTCCCTCTTCCTTACCTTTGCACCTATGAATCTGCACAACCCGCTCACCGATTTGCCCGCCGCTAACCAACTCCCCACGCCGGCCCCGGCAGAAGCCCCGGGCACCCCGACACAGCGGGCGTTTCGGGAGGCGGTGGCGCAGGTAGAAGGACTGCGCCACCGGCTGCGGGAGCTGCAACAGGAGCAAGCCGAGGCACGCCGCCGCTACTGGCAGCAGGTTGGCCCCGCCGCCGAAACCGTGGTAAAAGCTCGACAGACGCTGTTTGTGCCTTTGGAAGAGGCCTTGCTGCTGGGTTATTTCAGCCGGCTGGAAGAGCAGCAGATTACCGCCCTCATCGTGGGCAACGCCCATTCCCTGCAGAACCGCTTCGGGGAAGATGCGGCCGAGGTGCTGCGCAAATACGCGCCCCGCCGCCGGGTGGACGATGACGACGAACAGCCTGCGGTGAAAGTTGCCGAACCCACCGCTGAGGCTCTCGACCCAACCCTGCCGCCCCACGAGCAGGCGGCCCAGGCGGCCCGCACCCGGCGCAAAACCAAGCAGCAGAAAGCCGAGGAAGCTGCCACCCAGGCCGCCCGCGACCAGGAGCAGCAGTTGCTTTCCAACACCAAAACCCTCTACCGCCAGCTGGCCCGCGCCCATCACCCCGACCTGGTGCAGGACGAAGCCGCGCAGCAGCACCGCACCCAGCTGATGCAGCGCATCACGGAGGCCTACGAAACCAATGACCTGTACACGCTGCTCCAACTGCTCTCCGAAACTGCCCCCGCGTCGGCCGCCGACGATACTGTGCTCGGCCGCTACACCCAGGCGCTACAGCAGCAACAGCAGGAACTAAAGCAGCAGCTCAACGAGCTGAAATACGGCGAAAATGGCTTCAGCGGCAGCACCGGCAAGAAGCGTGAGCAGGAAATCCGCCAGCTCAAGCGCCACCTGCGCGCCGAGGCCGAGTACCTTCAGCACGTTACGCAGGTGGTGCAGGAGCCGGCTGGATTGCGGCAGTTGCTACGGGAGCTGGCTGCCGAAGGGCACACCACGGTATAAGCATGCCACGGCCGCATTTCGGCCAACTAGGTGCCGTTAGCGCGCTGCTGGAGCTAGCTGGCGCAACCAGAACACCACGCCCAGTAACACCAGCAGAGCCAGGGCTGGCATCCCACCAGCCAAACCACCCGGAATCCTAGTGGCGTGCATCACCACCGCGCCTACCATAATCAACATCAGGCCTAGGGCCGCCGGACGCACAAAGCGCGGTATCAACAGCCCGATACCACCCAGCACTTCGGCGGCGGCTACCACGTATGCCAGCACACCGGGCAAGCCCAGCTTCCCGAACGACTCAACGGTGGCCGCCAGATTCAGGAATTTGTTGCCTCCGGAAGCAATGAATGCCAGGGCCAGCAGCCCTTGCAAAATCCAGGCAACGACGTTGCGGGTAGAAGTAGTCATGAGGAAGGGAGTTGGGTGTAGTGACGGGGTGCCTATACAAATCCCTGAAATATAGAGCTTATCAACTATATGCAACGCACCACTGTGTGGCTCAATCCGGACGGATTACCGCTACGGCCCACGGCGCTGCTCATCTGCTTCCCCACTGCCTATTCCATGAAGGCCACCACCTGCCGCAATACCGCCGGGTCGCGCATAATCTGGTTGTGGCCCAGGCCGGCGGTGGCCCGAAAATCGAGGCCGGGCCAGTTGGCGGCAATTTCCTCAGCTTCCGCGAAGGGAATACTGGCGTCGTTATGGTCGTGGAGCAGCAGGGCGCGGTCGGCCGGGAACTGGCGGCCCACCTGAATCAGGCTGAAGCTCTCGGCGTCGCGGCCGTGCTGCTCCTGCACGTACCGGTTGATGCGGGCCACCACGGCCGGCGGCAGCTGCAATAGCCCGGCAAAACGCTGCGCCACAGCCGCCGTG
Source organism: Hymenobacter swuensis DY53 (assembly GCF_000576555.1). Taxonomy (NCBI): domain Bacteria; kingdom Pseudomonadati; phylum Bacteroidota; class Cytophagia; order Cytophagales; family Hymenobacteraceae; genus Hymenobacter; species Hymenobacter swuensis. Next base: position 1,819,589 of record NZ_CP007145.1, on the reverse strand, counting down.
CTGCCCGGCACCGCCAGCAGCACCAGGCGTGGCAGCCGGCCGGTTCGGGCCTGGTTGAACTGCACCGGCACGCCCACCGTGGCCGCCCCGCCTAGCGAGTGAGCCACCACAGCGTACACGTCGTCCAGCGCATCGGCTACGGCCTGCACGGCGCGGGCAAAGTTGGGCAGCGTAGTGCGGCGGCCCTCCGACGTCCCGTGTGCCGGCCCATCCAGAGCCACCACCCGGAAGCCCGCCGCCACCAGTTCCCGGGCCAACACGCCCCAGAAACTGGCCCGGTGCTCCCAGCCGTGCACCAGCAGCACCGTGCGCTCACCGGCCGGGTTCCACTCATAGGCGGTTACCGAACCGGTTTTGGTAGCTACCGTGAACGGCCGGGCCGCAGCCAGCGCCGCCGCTTCCCAGTGCTTTTCGGGGAGCCGCCGGGGCGTGGTGAACAGCTTCCAAGCCTCCCCGAAGGCCCATTCCGTGGAAACCGCCGCCAGCACCCGAAACTTCAGTCGCAGCAGCTTAATGGCCGGAGGCAGACTGACAACCGGGGACGGAGAAATAGTAGGCATGCCGCAAATATCCGCTGCTACGCGCGAAAGACCGTCATCCCGGCCCGAATTAGGCTTTTCAATTGGTGAAGCAATTCGGCTGCCAGTTCCTGCACTACGGAACTCCGTTTTTCAGCAACGCTGCCGGGGCCCTTGCCTGGCGGATGCGTGGGGCGCACCCGGCCGCCGGAGTGGCAGCTGCGGGCGGAATATCCTCCGCCACTGAATGGCTGACCGGGAAATCGGGTTTTCAGCTCGCCGTTTCGGCTGAAAACGAACAATACACAGCATAGGGCACGTATGTACCGACTTCTCTACCTTTGCCCGACCGCCCGGCTCCGGTCGGCGCAGGCGCAGCGCGGCGTATAGCAAAACTTTCCTGCAGGACGTTGCGCTACCAGTCGCCTTTTCAACCGTCATTTTGTGAACCCGAATAGTATGGATACCTCTTCCTTCTCCATCCCCGCCATGACCGTGCAGTTGGGCCAGTACCAGGCTGCCGTATCGGCCAGACTTGCCGATTTCAACGCCCGCAACTTCACCGCTGGTTTCTGGCAGAAACAGGCCGACCTGTGGGTACAAGACGCCGAGGCCCAGCAGAGCGTACGCAGCTTTATGGGCTGGCTGCGCGTGGCCGAAACCATGTTGCCCCACGTGGAAGAAATTCAGCAGTTTGCCCGGGAAGTGCGCGCCGCCGGCTTTACGCATGTGGTGGTAATGGGCATGGGCGGCAGCACGATGACGCCCATCGTGTTCAAGCAGGCCTTTGAGAAAAGTGCCGATGGCCTGCCCCTGCTGGTGCTCGACACCACCAACCCCGGCTCAGTGCGCGAGATTGAGGAGGCCGTTTCCCTGCCCGAAACGCTGTTTGTGGTGGCCAGCAAATCGGGTACTACGGCCGAGCCACTGGCGTTCGGCGACTACTTTTACGCCCGCCTCAAGGAACTGAAGGGCGACAAAGCCGGCGAGAACTTCGTGGCCATTACCGACCCGGGCTCCAAGTTCGTGACCCAGGCTACGGCCGAGGGCTACCGCCGCATCTTCCTGAACTTCGCCGAGGTAGGTGGCCGGTTCTCGGCCCTCTCCTACTTCGGCCTAGTGCCCGCTGCCCTTTACGGCATCGACATCAACACCCTGCTGGAACGCGCCATTGAGATGATGCGCGCCACCGGCTCGGCAGGCGACGTAGCCCACAACCCCGGCCTGGAGTTGGGCGTGGCGCTGGGCGTGCTGGCTGAGCAGGGCCGCGACAAGCTGACGCTGGTAGTGCCCGAGAACCTCACCGACTTGGGCCTGTGGCTGGAGCAGCTCATTGCCGAAAGCACTGGCAAGGAAGGCAAAGGCATCCTGCCCGTAGCCGGCGACCCGCTCAGCGGCCCCGAGGTGTACGGCTCGGACCGCGTGTTCGTGTACGTAGGCTTCGAAAACCAGCCTGACGAAGAAAACCGCCGCAAAGTAGCTGCTCTGGAGGCCGCCGGCCACCCGGTTATTACCATCCTGCTGCGCGATGCGCTGGACCTGGGGGCCGAGTTTTTCCGTTGGGAAGTGGCCACGGCCGTAGCCAGCGCCGTACTCCGGATCAACCCCTTCGACCAGCCCAACGTACAGGCCGCCAAAACCGCCACCGACCAGCTCATGAAAGTGGTGGTGGAACGCGGCGCGCTGCCCCAGACCAGCACGCCCGCGTTGGAAGAAAACGGCCTCAGCTACTACACCAGCGTAACCGGCTCCAACGCAGCCGATGTGCTCAAAGCCTTCTTCCAGCAGGCTGGTGCCGATAACTTCCTCTGCATTCAGGCCTACCTGATGGAAACGCCGGCTCTTAACACCGAGTTGAACGAGTTGCGTGCCTTGGTGCAGCAGCGCCTACACATTGCCACGGCTTCCGGCTACGGCCCCCGCTTCCTGCACTCCACTGGCCAGTACCACAAAGGTGGCCCCGATACCGGCCTGTTCCTGCAGCTCACCACCGACCACGCCCAGGACCTGCCCCTGCCCGGCCGCCCCTACACTTTCGGCACGTTCCAGAACGCCCAGGCCGCCGGCGACCTGGAGGCCCTGCACAACTACAACCGCCGCACCCTACGCGTCCACCTTGGCTCCGCAGGCGAAGAAGCCGGCGTAGCCCAACTGCTGCAGGATCTGCGCACGGCCTTGGTAGCGGAGTAGCACCGGTTCTCCACTTACCGAAACGAAAAGAGGCTTCAAGCCTCTTTTCGTTTCGGTATAACCAACGGAAGCAGCACAGTACCGTCCATACAATCCGTGCGAATCCTTGATGCTAGCGGCCGAAGTCGTCCTGCACACGCACAATGTCGTCTTCGTCGGAGGGGTAGGCGGCGTCGGTGTGCTGCCAGATTTCGGCAATCTGGCCCCAGCCGTCGAGGCCGATGAGGCGGTGCCGCTCGCCCTGCTGCAGTATGATTTGCTCGCCGGGGCCATAGGTTTTCAAGGGGCCTTCCTCGTCGGTGGAGCTGGTAATGACGCCTACGGTGCCGCTCACCACGCGCCAGATTTCGGCGCGACGGTGGTGGTACTGCCAGCTTAGGCGCTGGTGCGGAGCTACCAGCAGAATCTTGGGGCTGAGCTTGCCCGAAATCCGCAGGTCTTCTACTGCCAGCCCGTCGAAGTAGTTGTTGGCAAACTGCTGAGCCTGGGTTTCATCGAGCACGAAAAAGCCGCCCCAGGGCCGGGCTTCGTCTTTGCGCTCAATGCGGAATCCCTGTTGCAGCAAATGACGTTCGGTCTGCTCGAATAAGGCCGTTTTGGATTCGGGAGTAGATACCATACAAGAGAAATTCGGAAGGCAAGTGACAGATACGCGTAACCACGGCGGGCCGCTACGTCGGCTCAATGTAGCAATTGGCGTGCTTTTCTGATCTACTTCAAACCGACAATTTTGCGGAACACACTCATAAGCCGGGCATATCTTATTGGCCCGGTCCGCGTACTACCCGTATCCTTTTCATCTATCCCCGAACCCATGGAAAAAGTAGCCGCTGGGGTCCACCAGCTCTCTATTCAGCGTTTTGTCAATGTCTATTTCGTAGAAACCGGAACGCCCGGCGAGTGGGTACTGGTGGATACCGGCCTGCCCGGTTCGGAGAAGTCCATTATTGCCGCCGCCGATAAGCTGTTCTACCCCGGCACCCACCCAGAGGCCATCATCCTGACCCACGGCCACATGGACCACTCGGGCTCGGCCCAGGCCCTGGCCGAGCACTGGAAGGTACCAGTGCTGGCGCACCCGCTGGAATTGCCGTTCCTTACCGCCAAAGCCGTGTATCCGCCCGCCGACCCCACGGTAGCCGGAGGCGGCTCGTTGGCTTTTGTGGCCCGGTTCTTCCCGCCCCAGTCGTTTCAACTCAGCGACTACGTGCAGCATTTACCGGCCAATGACACCGACCCGCCCTTCCTACCTGACTGGCAGTGGCTGCACGTACCCGGCCACGCGCCCGGCCAGGTAGCCCTGTTCCGCGAGAAGGACCGGACACTGCTGGGGGCCGATGCTTTTGCCACCGCCAACCACGAATCGGTACCGGAACTGCTGCTGCAACTTCCGAAAATCAGCGTGGCGGGCGCACCATTCAACTACAACTGGCAGCAGGTGGGCGAATCCATCCGGACACTGGCGGCGTTGCGGCCCGAGGCCATTGGCTGCGGCCACGGCCCGGTTATCAGCGGCCCGCAGGCGGCCGAGGGCCTGCAGAAGCTGGCCGACGAGTTTAAAATTCCCGTGCGCGGCCGTTACGTGCAGCACCCTGCCCGCACCGATGAAAACGGCGTGGCCTACCTGCCCCCGGCGCCACACGACCCCATCCGCGCCAAGTTTGCCATAACCGCGGCCGGCCTCGGGGCACTGGTAGGAGCCGCCCTGCTGGTGAAGCGGTACCAGAAGCGCAAGCAGAACGAATACCCGCGTCCCGTGGCCGCCGAGCCCAAGCGGGAACGGACCGAAGAAGTAGTGCGGTAAATCTGTGCAACCGTATTCAGCAAAAAGCCTCTCAGTTACTAGCTGGGAGGCTTTTTGCATGTATTCAGGACTTTTTCAGATCAGCCAGCGGTAACGAAGGCTTTGCAATTGATACCGCTAAGCAGTGGTGTCAGCACGGAGACGCGACCTGTAAAGCTCGCGCCATTACCAGCTAACTTATTCTGTATCTATAGAGTCGCCGGGCACGACAGGGACGGTTTCGGCTGGCTGCTTTACCTCCACGCTACCGTGTACGGTGCTGGCTTTCAGCTGGGCTCCACCTTTGCCCAGCGTGGCCACCAAGTTATGTGGCATAACGCTTTTGCGCTTGGTGTTCAGCCTGGCCGTTACTTTGCCGTGGGTAGTGCGGGCCAGCACCGTAGCAGCATAGGTAGCAGGCAGTTCCCAGTTTACGCTGCCGTTGGTAGTATTTACATCGAGCCCTGGGCCGACCCAGACCGGGCCAGTCAGGGCAATGGTTACGCTGCCGTTGACGGTCTGGCCACGCGCGTCGCCGTTGATGCCGGTGAGTACCAGCCCGCCGTTGGTAGTATCGAAACGCAGCCTGCCTTCCACGTTTTCCAGCGTGATGCCGCCATTCACCGCCTTCAGCACCAGATCGGTCCGGGAGGGCACAAATACCTCGTAGTCTACCGCCCATCCATCCAGCGACTCATTGGCCCGGCCGGCCCGCACAGTGTTGTTCTCTGACGTTATACGTACGGCGGCGGCCAGGGCTTTGGCAGATTCCGGCGTGGCCGCCCGGCCCGTTACCCGGGCCCGCACGCGTACGGTACTGCCGCCATAGCCACGCACCGTGAGGCCGCCGTTTACGCGCGCATCCACCGTGAGGGCTGTACCGGTGGGCGGCGCGGGCAGCGTCAGGTCCCGGGTTTCGCAGTAGAGTTTCTGCAGCGCACTGGCCGATTTCTGATCGGCGCAGGTAATGGTAAAAGCCGGGCCGGCCGGTACTTTGGCCGGGGCAGGACGAGCGGGCATTTTCTGGGCGGCAGCCGGCCAGGTGGTCAGCAGCAGCAGCAGGAAAAGCAAGCGGGTTTTCATGGCAGAAGATTAAAAACAGGCGCGGGTAATCAGGTATCGAGGGAAGCGGCCACACCGGTGAGGTAGGCTGTAAGGATGGTGGCCGCAAGCCGGGCCGTTTGGTTGTCCCGATCAAACAGCGGATTCAGCTCCATCAGCTCAAACAGCAGCACTTCGGGCTCTTTGCCGGCCATAAACGCGGCCTGGGCAGCTTGGCGCGGCGTCAGGCCATCGGCGCTGGGCGCACTCACGGCGGGCGCGTACGCCTCGGCACAGCTATCCATGTCGAAGCTCACAAAGGCCGGGCCGGCGGCGGTGGCGTGCCGCAGGGCGCGCGTCATATACTCGGGCATGCCATCCTGTTGCACATGGGCCAGCGGCACCAGTCGGGCCTGTTGTTGGTGCAGAAAGTCGATATCCTCCCAGGTGTTGAGGTTGGAGTGCAGACCGATTTCGGTGAACCGCTCCCCGGCCAGCACCCCTTCGCGCAGCAGCCGTCCAAACGACGTTCCGCTGCTGATAAGCGGACGGTCCTTCACGTCGGCGTGGGCATCCAGGTTGATACCGCCCACCGACTGGCTGCCGGTGGCGTCGCGCAGGCCGCGCACAGTGCTGTAAGTGCCATCGTGGGAGCCGCCCAATACTACCACGCGCGGGTACTGGTTGAGCAGGCGCGTCAGCTCGCTCCGGATGATCTGGTGGTTGGTGGCGTGGTCGGGGTGGCGCAGGTCCAGGTTACCGGCATCGGCAATGCGCAGGCCGTCGAGACGCACGTTGTGCTCCAGATTATAGGTTTTGTGGTAGCGGCGCAGCTCCCGCCGGATGGCCTCGGGAGCATTAGCAGCCCCGGCCCGGCCGCCTTCCAGCACGGTGCCAAAATCCAGGGGCAGACCAACCAAGCACACATCGGCTTCGGGAAGCTGCCCGGCCGGGCGAATCAGGTCACGAACAAAGGTGGGCATGCCCAAATGTAGGACGAAATCCGACGTACCAGACTACCTATATCTGTTGGCGCAGTTTTCATTCTTCGGCAGTTGGTTACTACCAAGCTTTGGCAACTTTATACACCGCAGACAGTAAGTATTACACTACCGTTTCTATTCGCCCGCTGCTATGCCGATTCTTGAAACAGTACTACTTGACACGCCCACGCTCCTGATTCTGCACGAACCTCGGCTGCAACTGCTACGGGTAACCTGGCGGGGCCAATACGACGCCAAATCGGCACGGACCGGCTGCGAGCATATTCTGGCTCACATCTGCCACACGCGCTGCTCCCTGATGCTCAATGACAGCAGCGAAGTGTACGGCGACTGGTGGAAAGCCGGCGAATGGGTAGGGCAGGTTTTTGCCTTCGAGTTAGGAAAGCGGGGTATTCGGGCCGTTGCCTGGATCAACGCAATGGACTGGCCCTCCCGCCACTCGGTTGCCTCCACCCTACCGCACGTGCAAGGTCTGGAAGTCTGGATTTTTGACTTCGACGAGCAGGACGCTGCTTATGCTTGGCTGCTTTCCCAAACGCCTCCGGCTGCCGCGTAGCTGCTGGAGGCACTTAGACAGTGAAACCTGATGCTTCAGCTAAGGCCTATGTGCTGTGTCGGCAGCACATAGGCCCGGCATGCACTAGTAATCGACGGCATGGCACGTTTAGTATGCGAGATGCTCCGCGGTAGTCGACACAAGAGGCTTTTCGCTTACCAGCCACACAGCCCGGTCGACCGCAGCCGCCGGCTTTTTGCAGCGGGCGGCTTACCTTTCATGATGAAACTACTCTTTCCGGTTCCGCTGCTCGTGGTGCTACTGGTACTGACCCAGCCCCAATGCCACGCCCAGGCCCGGCCGGCCAACGCCAGGCCGGCGGCCCCGTTCTTTACCACCTATACTTACCTGACTTATTCCATTCTTGATAAAGGCACCAGTCCTAAGCCGTTATCGGCTAAAGGAGTGGGCGGTACCCTCACGCTCCGCCCCGACGGCACCTACCAAAAAAGCTTGCTACTGGCCGCCAACGGCACCACCCAGCACTTCGACCAGGAGGGCCGGTTCAGCCTTACCCCCGGTCGCATCACCTTTACCCACCCCGACCCGAGTGGTACTAACCGCACCGATGCGGGCACCTTCCGCCTCACCGGCAAGCTGCTCACTATCACGCTGGAGGGGTATCCGGCCGGCAACCAGAGTATCTACACGTTGCGGGCGCAATAACCAGGGTGCATTGCGCCCCGCCGGCCTTTCTGCTAACTTGCGGCCCCTTTCGGCCCCACCCGCGCCGCCTGGGCCACTCACAAATTCACCACTTCACCAATTCACTGATAGATGGGACGCGCGTTTGAATTCCGTAAAGGCCGCAAAATGAAGCGCTGGGACCGGATGTCCAAAGACTTTACCCGCATCGGCCGGGAAATTGTAATGGCCGTGAAGGAATCGGGGGCCAACCCCGATACCAACTCCCGCCTGCGCACCGCCATGCAGAATGCCAAGGGCGTGAACATGCCCAAAGACCGGGTGGAAGCCGCCATCAAGCGCGCCAGCAGCAAGGAGGAGAAAGACTATACCGAAGTGGTGTATGAGGGTTACGCGCCCCACGGCGTGGCCATCGTCATCGAAACCGCCACTGACAATCCCACCCGCACCGTGGCCAACGTGCGCATGTACTTCAACCGGGGCAACGGCGCCCTGGGCACCGCCGGCTCCTCTGACTACACTTTTACGCGCAAGGGCGTGTTCAAGCTGGCTGCTGAAGGCCTCGACCTCGACGATTTGGAGTTGGAACTCATTGACGCCGGCGCCGAGGACGTGTACGCCGACCAGGAAGAGGACGAGCACGGCAGCGTGAAAGATTACATCGTGGTAGAAACGGCATTTACCGACTTCGGCCAGATGCAGAAAGCCCTGGAGGAGAAAGGCCTGAACGTGGTATCGGCCCAGCTGCAACGCGTGGCCAACACCACAGTGCACCTCGAAGGCGACCAGCTGGACGAAGTAATGAACCTCATCGAGAAGTTTGAAGAGGACGACGACGTGCAGGCCGTGTACCACACGCTGGGCTAACTCACGGAGTCAACCGGATTCGCCCGGTTAGTCGAATTCTGTAGCCGATGTATGTAAAAGCGGGCTGCTCCGGTTGGGGCAGCCCGCTTTTCGTTTGGTGGTGAATCCAGCGTTATCACGTCTTGCCTACCCGTTGTGCCGATAAACTACCCGGTAGGCCACCGCTGCCCGGTGAGCCACCAAGCAGCCCGGCCAAACAGGCGCACAGTGCGCCAAAGGGTAGGCCCAAACAGCACCCCAAACCCTAGCAGGACTAAGGCATCGGCAGGCTGGTGCCACCAGGCCGCTAGCAGCAAGGAAAGCGGCAGGAATACTTCGTAATACTCGTTGAGCAGCACGTGAGAATGAAATTGGGGTTGTACTACCGTTAGGGTCATTTTCCAGCGGTAGTACCGAATTAAGGTCAGCCCCACGTAGAGCACCAGGCCCACCAGGGGAGCTACGCGGCCACTCACGCTCAACAGTACCAGCAGCGCCGCCACTTCTACCGGAAATACCACCCACTCTACCACGCGCCGGACAGTTGAGGCCCCAAAACGCGTTACAAAGGTGTTCATGCCGGCTTCCGCGTCGTTGGTGGCGTCGCTGAGTTGGTGCCAGATAATGTTCCGCATACCGCAGGCCAATGCCCACACGCCCACGCCCCCCAGCCACAGGAGCGGCAGGTGCTGGTGCAGGCTGGCGGCCATTAGTGTAACACCTGTGAGCTGTGGAAAGAAGTGCGCGCCGGCGGCATCGGCCAATACACCGGCCAAGGCCCGGCCTTTCAGCCGCACGGGCGGCAGCGAGTAAGCCGTGAATACGACCCAGGTACCCAGGTAGAGTCCCGTCACCACCGGGCTGATACGCCAAAAATACCAGCCAAACCCAGCGCCGGCCAGCAGGCATACCCCAAGTAGCAGCGCAACGCGCCCACCCGAAGTATGGGCTAAGCCGTTAGCCTTTCCTGCCCGGGCATCATCGGCGCGGTCGGTCCAGTCGTTGAGCAAGCTCACGTAGGTGGCTGCCACCGTAAGCGCCAGCAGCAACAGCAGCAGTTGACTACTTACCAGCCAAATTGAGCTATTTGTCAGCAGCACGGAGGCAAAACAAATAGCCATAATTGGTGCAAATTTGTATCCCCACCACTCTGTAACACGGGCAACAGTGGCCAATCGACGAATAAATAAAGATGCGGTCATCTGAAAATAAGGCCGATGAGCTGCATCCCCGGTCGATATGGCCTGGAAAACAGCCTCGACTGTGAAGGAAGACTTGTATTTTGCGAACAAAAATGAGGGAAATAATCTATAATTCATCATCCCCGCTGGCTGATCCGCACGCTTTTGGGCAAGCCATTGGGGACGATGTGCGGGCAGTGCTGCGGGTCGGCCGCCAATTATTCGTGCGCAACCTGCGGGTGCAGTACCGGCAAAGTGTGCTGGGCTACCTCTGGCTGCTGGCCCCGCCCCTGTTCTTGGCCCTGACCTGGACCCTGCTGAGCAAAGCCAACCTGCTCCAGGGCAAGCAGCCTACGGTTCCTTTGCCCCTGTTTGTCTTGACGGGTATTTTCCTCTGGCAGGGGTTTGTGGAAATGCTCAATAGCCCGCTGCAGCAGCTTACCGCCGTGCGCGCTACCTTAGCTAAGGTGCGGGTACCCCACGAGGCATTTGTAGTGGCGGGGATGGGCGTGGTAGTATTTAACCTGCTGGTACGCCTGCTGGTATTGGGGGTCGTTATGTGGTGGTATGATGTTGGCTGGCACCTGACGTTGCTGTGGGTCCCACTGGGTTTGGCGGGCCTGCTGGGCCTGGGCCTGGGCCTGGGTTGGGTCATTGCCCTGCTCGGGCTGCTGTACAGCGACGTAGCCAACGCCCTGGGCCTGCTGATCAACATGTGGTTTCTGATAACGCCAGTCGTGTACGTTGTGCCCACGCGCTACGCGTCCGTGCTCAGCCTGAACCCAGTAACGCCCCTGCTCACGACTACTCGCAACTGGCTGCTAACCGGTCAGCTTCAGCCCACGCCCGGTTTCTGGCCGGTAGTAGGACTGGCCGGGGCCAGCGTGCTGCTGGGCTGGCTGGCCTACCGCCTGGCCCAGCCGCACCTGATAGCCCGCCTCTAAGTCATAGTCTGCTTACTTTCATTCGTTTACCCGACCCTTTGCATCCCGTTAGCCCCGCCTCCGATTCTCCCCTACTGGAGGTACGCCACCTCGCCAAAAAGTTCTGCACCCGGCTGCGCCTCTCTATGTGGTATGCCCTGCGCGACATACTGGGCGAAGCCTGGCCCGGGTACCGGGCGCGCGCCGCGCGGCTGCGGGCGCACGAGTTCTGGGGGGTGCAGGACATATCCTTTGAGTTACGCCCGGGCGAGGCCCTGGCCATTGTAGGCGCTAACGGAGCCGGCAAGAGCACTTTGCTCAAGCTGCTCAATGGCCTGATTAAGCCCGATGGCGGTAGTATTCACATCCGCGGAAAGGTAGGTGCGCTTATTGAGTTGGGTGTGGGACTCGACCCGGTACTCAGCGGCCGGGAAAACGTGTTTATCCGGGCCGCGCTGTTGGGGTTTTCCCGGGCGCAAGTGTTGCCGCTATTTGCCCAGATCGAAGAATTTGCCGGCTTGGGTACGGCCCTCGACATGCCCGTACAGTTCTACAGCTCGGGGATGGTAGCCCGCCTGGCTTACGCCGTTGCCGTTCACCTGCGGCCCGATATTCTGCTGGTGGATGAGGTATTGGCCGTCGGCGATATGGAATTCCAGCGCAAGTGCGTCAATCATATGCTGGCCTACCTGGCAACGGGTGGCTCGGTGGTACTCGTTTCGCACAATCCATACCATGTGCAGGCCGTGTGTCAGCGGGGCGTACTGTTGGAACGAGGACGGCTGACGTTTACGGGCACCGGCCTGGAAACCCTCGACCGGTATTACGCGCTGCAACAGCAACAGTTGACGGAACGTAACGCCCAGTCTGGGGGCAGCGCCCCCGTGGTTATTGAAGATCTGGTTTTTGAAAGCATTGCGGCTCCCACCATCATCACCGACGGCGCTGTGCGCGTGCGGCTTACATACCGAGCCCAAACGCCACAAACTAACGTTGCCTGGGCATTTTACATCTGGACCAATGATGGCCTTACCTGCGTTACCGGGGGCGTAAACCTGACGCCGAGCCACTTGATTTCGGGCCGGCATGAGTTAAGTTGCACGGTAGCGCGGCTGCCCCTTACAGTTGGGCAGTATCTGGTGAAAGTCGCCATTTTCGAGCTACAGTCGCAGCAGCCCTTAGCCTTACTTGGCTGGGAGGACGCCCCGGTACCGCTGGTGGTACAAGGGGAACTCAGTCTCGAAAAAAGCTTCCAGTCAATGATTCAGCAGTTGGTCACGCTTCCCATTGACTGGCACAATTAACTTTGGGCGGCAGCCACTTATCGGTAAATCAGCGGCTTAGCCGGTGGCGCACAGCCCGCCATATGTGCCCCGGCCGCAAGCGGGCGGCCACTTCCTCCAGCAATACTGCCAAAGGCAGCGTAGCGGCCAGCGAAACACTGGGTGCAGGCGCAGGCCACGCAACCACGGCGGGCCGAGCAACCTCAGGTCCGGCGTGCCGCCCTGTAGCCAGCACGGCCCGGCGGGCCGGGCCACCGGGCGTCACCGGCGGGTGGCTTACTACTTCTACCCGCTCGAAGTGTGGTGCCAGCAGCCTGATAAAGTGCTCCAGATGCGGTGCGATGAGGTGATGGTGGGTTTTGCCCGTTTCACTCTCCGCCCACGACCAGGTGATGCCCGTTATCCAGAAGTCGCCAGGATAGATGCCAGCGGAGTCGGTGTGGTACAGTACGGAGGTACCGCGCATTTCCTCCAGGTCAAGCACCGGAATGAAGATGGCGCCGCCGGGACGCGTCCATTCCACCATGTTGGCCACCACCTGCTCTACCTCCTTCACGGTTTCACAGTAGGAATACGCCGACCACATGCACGTTACCAACGACCACTGCGCCCGCCACTCCGGCACCGGGTCCCGGAAGTCGCCTTCGCGAAAAAACAGGGCATCTGGGCTGGCGGTCTGCGCCTGGGCCAGCATAGCCGCCGACAAATCGTACCCGGCGCGGGCTACGCCCGGAAACTTACTCAGGAAGTACCCGGTTCCGCACCCAATGTCCAGCCACCGGGCATCGGGACCCAGCACCCCCCGCAACACCGTCAGATCGGCTTCGGTATTACTCCGAATATCGGGCAGCAGCAAGAAACGGTTATCGTAGTCAGCCGCATAGCCAGCATCGTACACCTGCAGAACGTCGGTGGTCTTCATAGCCGCAAGTTTAGAATAAAACTACCACCCCCAGCTATACTCCGGCCTGACAGAGCCAAAAACCGTGTCACCAAGGCGACAGACTTCCGGCAGGTTTTTCGGGATTTTATGGGTGATTTACTTCATAATGAACAGCTCTGGTTAAGGCAGCCCGCTATGGTTTTCAGCTAATAGCTGCATTTTGCAACTTATCTTATCTAAACAAAGCGTTAAGCCATGACTATAGCGGCTGTTATTACCGATGTCAGTAATACGCTTATTGACACGTTTTCCACTATCGATACGTGGTTTGAGAAGGACGGCAACCTGCGTGCTTACCGCCCAGTACACAACGGCTGGACGATTGATGAGATTCTGGAGCACATCGGGCTAACCAACCACTACCTGCTTATTCTCATCGAGAAGGCAGCTACTAAAGCAGTAGCAAATATCCAGCAGGCAGACTTGGCAAATGAGCTGGCCAATCATACTTTTCAGCACGAAAAGTTAGCTACCATAGGGCAACACCAGTCGTTTACTTGGATTCGCCCTGAGCACATGGAACCGAAGGGTATTAATGCCTCGACGGAAGTTCGTCAGCAGCTGAAGACCCAGGTACAGCAGTGCTTACATACACTCCACAGGCTTAGTGGCGGGGAAGGTGTGCTGTACAAGACTACGATGAGCGTAAATGGCCTGGGCAAGCTCAACGTGTATGAGTACATCTACTTCCTGGCGCAGCACGGCAGAAGACACATCACGCAAATGGAGAAGAATGAAATGGCGTTTCATTCAGTCATCAAATAAAAGCAGGGCTTCGTTGCGCATGGAGAAGGAGTAAAATATAGCTAGGTTTAACCTACTATGTCACACAAGCTCCTCGCCGCTGCCTTACTGCTTATCAGCCTCCTCGCCGCCGCCTGCTCCCAACCCACACCACCCGCAACAACCGAAGCGCCGGACCTCACCAGTTACTTCCCCGCCCCCGATACCACGCAGCTGCAGACCGGCGGCGTGCAAATGGTGCCCATCAACACACCCAAGGGAAGGTTAAATGTCTGGACCAAGCGCATCGGCCATAACCCGCGCCTGAAGCTGCTGCTGCTCAACGGCGGACCGGGCGCCACGCACGAGTACTTCGAGTGCATGGAAAGCTTCCTGCCCCGCGAAGGCGTGGAAATTATCTACTACGACCAGCTCGGCTGCGGCAACTCCGACAACCCCAAAGACACCAGCATGTGGAGCCTGCCGCGCTATGTGGAGGAAGTAGAGCAAGTGCGCCAGGCTCTGCGCCTTGACAGCAGCAACTTCGTGCTGCTGGGCCACAGCTGGGGCGGCATTTTGGCCGCCGAGTACGCCCTCAAGTACCAGCAGCACCTCAAGGGCCTTATCATCAGCAACATGATGATGAGCATCCCCGACTACGGCAAGTACGCCGAGGAAGTATTGGCCCCACAGTTCAAGCCCGAAGTGCTGAAGGAAATCCGGGCTATTGAGGCGCGTAAGGACTTCCAGAACCCGCGCTACATGGAGCTGCTGCTGCCCAACTTCTACGCCGAGCACATCCTGCGCCGCCCGCCCGCCGAGTGGCCCGAGCCGGTGAACCGCTCCTTCGCCAAGATGAACCAGTCGCTGTATGTCACCATGCAGGGGCCCAGCGAGTTTGGCGTGTCGGGCAAGCTATTGAACTGGAACCGTGTGCCCGACCTACCGAAGCTCCGCGTGCCGGTACTCAGCATCGGCGGCAAGTATGATACCATGGACCCCGAGCACATGCGCATGGTAGCCCGCAAGGTGCAGCACGGCACGGCCCTGATCTGCCCCAATGGCTCGCACATGAGCTTCTACGACGACCAGCCCACCTACATGCGCGGCCTCACCAAGTGGCTGCACGCCGTGGACCGAGGCGAGAAAACGGTGGAATTGTAATTTTATCTTGTCATCTCTTCATCTGGCGTCTGCTTACAAAGGACCTTATGCGCACGACATGGAAGTAGAGCTAATCCCAGTTATTGAAGTCAATACACGGTACCAAGATTTGGTAGAATCATTGGCATCGGTAGTTCCTCTTTCCCCGAAAACTTTCTTGTATCGCGCCAGTGATTTGTCTACAGAATCGTTAAAGATTCTGTCTAAAATACATATACAAGGCTACTTGGATGGTGAATGGACGCTTGATGAGCAATGCACTTTCTTTGGAGGCTATATTCTGCGAATTGCCGGACACGACACATTATTCCCACAGTGTTGCGGCGAACCTTCGGACATCATCTATTGGAAGAATATAGCCAAGTACGGCCGCGCTGTATATTATCATGGCCATCCATATCCTGAGATTTACTTTACCGATGATTACGTCGTCTTTAACTGCCGGGATGAATATGAGGAGTTCCGCCCTGCTGCTCCAATTGAGGTATCAGTTCCGAAAATTCCCCTCTCAGCCGCCTACGACACCGCCGTACAGGAACTGGCGCTAGTAGCGCATCGACTACGCTCCATTGCCGACGAAGTATGCCTGCCAGTGGGTGACATAGCGAATCTCTTACTCTATCGAAATACAGAATTGCCGACCTTTGCCCCATGACCTTTCCCTACCGCCCGCTGTTTCTGTTTGAAGCCGACACGGCCACCATTTTTGAAATCAAGCGCCTGGATATCCAGAGTACCAACCCCGGCCACCTGTACTTCTGGCTGTATTTCGACCATGCCAGCGGCCGGCTCAGCCAGCTGGATTTTGAGTCGATGAGCACGGAGGCCGGGGAGCACCTGCGCGAATTCAGCCAAGGCCAGCTACGATTCAACGCCACCGACGCCACCTTCACGCCTGCCGAGGGCGACCCGGCCCTGACGCTGCGTACCATTACGCCGCCCACGCTGCCCGCCGCGCTGGAAACGGCGCTGTTTGCGTTTTTTGCCTAAACCCCGGGCCGGCCGTACGGCCGGCCGCCGCTTATGCCGTATCTTTGCAGGCTGCCGACCCTTCAGGGGGCCGGCAGCCTGTTTTTTACCCGCCTGCCCAAGTGCCTCAGCACCAAGCGTCAGGCCCTAAGCACTCAACCCATGGCAACCCGACTCAATAAATACATCAGCGAAAGTGGCATCTGCTCCCGCCGGGAAGCCGACCGCCACATCGAGCAGGGCAACGTGTTCGTGAACGGCAAGCGGGGCAACATCGGCGACCAGGTGACGCGCAAGGACCGCGTGGTGGTGAACGGCAACCTCATCGAGCCCCGGGCCGAGGAAGATGCTGTGTACATTGCCTACAACAAGCCTCCTGGAATCATTGCTACCACCGATACCGGCATCAAGGACAACATTGTGCGGGCCATCAAGCACTCGGTGCGCATCTTCCCTATCGGCCGCTTGGATAAGGAGTCGCAGGGCCTGATCCTGCTGACCAGCAACGGTGACATCGTCAACAAAATCCTGCGCGCTGGCAACCAGCACGAGAAAGAGTACATCGTGATGCTCGACAAGCCCATCAACGAGCAGTTCATTGAGTCGATGGCCAACGGCGTACCGCTGGGCGGCGTGATGACCAAGCCCTGTAAGGTGTCGAAGGAAACGCCCTACATCTTCCGCATCACGCTGGTGCAGGGCCTCAACCGCCAGATCCGCCGCATGTGTGAGTATTTCGGCTACGAGGTAGTGCAGTTGGAGCGCATCCGGGTGATGAACATCAACGTGAAGGGCTTGGGCGTGGGCGAGTGGCGCGAACTGCGCGAAAAAGAGCTGAAGGTGCTGTTTGAGATGATCAAAGACTCCAGCGGCACCGACGACGGCTCCGGTTCGCGCCGCCGTAAGCGCCCTTCCACCGCCGCCTTCTGGACCGACCGCCCCGCCCGCCAGGGCACTTCCAAAGCCCCCGAGGCCAGCCCCGACCAGAGCCGCCCCGCTGGGGCCTGGGTAGAAAAGCCCACTCGCAAGAAAGTGGCCGCCGCGCGCGCCGCCAAGCCCGCCACCAAAACCGCACCCAGCCCCACCGAGCCGCCGCAGTGGCCCACCGGTCCCGGCCGGGCGGCCGGCGGCATGATCCGCCCCGACGGCCCCGGCTTCGGAAAAGCTAGCCGGCCGGCTGGCCCTCGTTCGCGCAGCACCGGCCCCGCCAAAACTCCGGCCGCGCCACCCAAGGGCAAACCCAGCACCCGCGGCTCGCGCGGAGCCAGCCGCCCCGGCAAGCGCTAGGCAGCACGGAGCCAGTCGGTGCGCTTCGTTGTGCCGCTCACCACGTGCTGCGGCTTGGCCCAGCTTAGTTTTTTGATGCTCTGGGCCTCCTCCACTGAGGCGGCCCAGAGCTTTTTATTGCGGTATTCAGGCCTTTTGTAATATCTGATATCCGACAAACACACAGGTTGTCATGCCTGCCTGCTTTGACAGCGAAACCACTTTCATACTATTGAAAAAGGGCTTTACTTGACCAAAAGCTGCTAAGACAATGTGGCTTTCAGGATTTTCTGGCCACACACCAAAAGTCTGACTTGTGGAAATGGTGGTGTACGGAGCAGCATGGTTTCCCTGCTATGTTTGAAGGGTCGGACGAGGAAACGTCCGGGTTGTTTTTTCACTGCTGTATTTTTCTGTGCCATGAACACCGCCAAACCCTCCAACGCCTTTATTGCTGCTTCTTGGTTTGCCCTGCTGGCCGGGATGGCCGCCTTCATCATCGGCCTCTGGAACGCCCAGATGGCCCTCAACGAGAAAGGCTACTACTTCACGGTGCTCATGTACGGGCTGTTTTCGGGGATTTCACTGCAGAAATCGGTGCGCGACCAGCTGGAGGGCATTCCTGTCACGGGCATTTATTACGGGCTGAGCTGGTTTTCCACCATTCTGGCCATTGCGCTGCTCACGGTGGGCTTGTGGAACGCCACGCTGCTGCTGAGTGAGAAAGGCTTCTATGCCATGGCCTTTCTGCTGAGTTTGTTCGGGGCCATTGCCGTGCAGAAAAACACCCGTGACGCCAAAACTACCGCCGCTCCGGAGGCGGAATCGACGTTCCATAACTAGCAGCCTAAAAGTAGCGTGAACTACACAGTTCGCGCTACTTTTAGGCTATGAACCTGACCCCGAAACAACAGATGCTGGCCGGCGAGCCGTACTTCGCTAACGACCCAGAACTGGTAGCCGAACGCCTGCACGCTAAGAAGCTCTGCCACCGTTACAACCAGGAGCCCGTGCACCTCAACCGGCAGGTGTTGAACGATTTGCTGGGCCGGGAAACCGACGCCCACATCGAAGCACCCTTTCGCTGCGACTACGGCTACAACATTCAGCTGGGCCGGAATTTCTACGCCAATTACAACTTCACGGTACTCGACTGCGCCCCGGTCGTCATCGGCGACAACGTGTTTGTGGCGCCCAATGTGGTGCTGAGTACGGCTGGCCACCCGGTGGAGGTGGAGTCGCGCATTGCCGGCTGGGAGTTTGCCCGGCCCATTACCATTGGTGATAATGTGTGGCTGGGCGCGGGCGTGCTGGTGCTACCGGGCGTGACCATAGGGGCGGGCACTACCATCGGGGCCGGTAGCGTGGTTACGCGCGATATTCCGGCCGGCGTGGTGGCAGTGGGCAACCCCTGCCGGGTAGTTCGGACGCTGTGAGCATGGCTTCAACTGCTGCCAGTCTGTCGTTGCCGGAAGCACTGGCGGCGCTGTACGCCACATTTTCGCATCAGCAGTTGC
This sequence comes from Hymenobacter swuensis DY53, assembly GCF_000576555.1. NCBI lineage: Bacteria > Pseudomonadati > Bacteroidota > Cytophagia > Cytophagales > Hymenobacteraceae > Hymenobacter > Hymenobacter swuensis. The sequence goes on along the minus strand of NZ_CP007145.1, from coordinate 1,801,037 downwards.
GGAAGCTGCCGGAAGCCTGCCCCTGCTGTATTACGGCCGCTGAGAGCTGGGTTTTGTTTACGGTGCCGCTGGCCGATCAGACAGAAGCGCAGCTGCAACGCTACGCGTTCAAAGCCATGACGACCTGGGGAAACGCCGCCGATTTCCGCTACTTCCTGCCCCGGCTCTTGGAACTGTCGTTGCGGCTAGATGCAGCTATTGAAAAAGAAACCGTCTTCAGCAAGCTGGAACTGGCCGGCTGGACTTCCTGGGGGCCGGCGGAGCAGGCAGCCGTACGGCAAGTCCTGCGGGCCTGGTGGGCGCATCACATTCAGCAGGAGTGCTTTTTTGAGGAAGAGTTACTGGGCTGGCTGATTCGACTGACCGGCTCAATACAACCCTTACTGCAAGCGTGGCAGCCGGCTGAAACCGATTGGGCCTTTGAGAATCTAGTGCGCACTGTACCAGTCCTCAGCGATCTGGAGCAGCATATTCGCACACGTAATCCGGAGGATGCGTCCCGTCATATTGCTGCGTTACGGCAGTGGCTGGGGCAGCAACTCCCGATTCTGGAGGCCGGCTTTTTTCAGGAAGAAACTCGCAATGAGGAATTTGCTCAGGCAATTTCTCTGGCTCATACCTTGGTTGCGGTCCTTCCTACCACCGGAACACTACTATAACTGCCCGACAAATCCGCTTCTCCTGTATCTTGCGGGCCGCTGGCAGCTTTGGCTCCGGCAGCCCGCCCCGTTTGGCCCCGTTGCCAGACGTCTATCAACCACCGAAACGCATCCCACCCATGACGCTCCGTACCGACTGGACCCTCGACGAAGTACACGCTATTTACAACCAGCCCGTGCTGGAACTGGTCACCCAGGCCGCCGCCATCCACGCCCAGACGCAGGCCACCGGCGAAGTGCAGGTGTGCACCCTGCTGAGCGTGAAAACCGGCGGCTGCCCCGAAGACTGCGCTTACTGCCCCCAGGCGGCCCGCTACCACACCGGCGTGCAGGCCCACAAGCTGCTGCCCGACGCCGAAGTGCTGGCCTCGGCCCAGCGCGCCAAAGACTCGGGCTCCACCCGCTTCTGCATGGGCGCCGCTTGGCGCGAAATTCGCGACAACCGCGACTTTGACCGGGTGCTGGGCATGGTGGAGCAGGTGAACGGCCTGGGCCTAGAAGTGTGCTGCACCCTGGGTATGCTGAACGAGTATCAGGCCGAGCGCCTTAAGCAGGCCGGCCTCTACGCCTACAACCATAACCTCGACACCAGCCGCGAGAAGTACGATGATATCATCACGACCCGTACCTACGACGACCGGCTGAATACGCTGGAGCACGTGCGCAAAGCCGGTATTTCGGTGTGCTCGGGCGGTATCATCGGCCTCGGCGAAACCGACGAGGACCGCATTGCCATGCTGCATACGCTGGCCACCCTGCCCGCTCACCCCGAGTCGGTGCCGGTAAACGCACTGGTGCCCGTAGCCGGCACGCCTCTGGCCGACCAGCCGCGCGTGAGCGTGTGGGAAATGCTGCGCATGATTGCCACGGCCCGCATCCTGATGCCTCACACCATGGTGCGCCTCTCGGCCGGCCGCCAGGAAATGCCCGTAACGGAGCAGGCCCTGTGCTTCCTGGCAGGGGCCAACTCCATCTTCTCGGGTGAGAAGCTGCTGACCACGCCTAACCCCGATTTCGACGCCGACAAGCAGATGTTCGCCCTGCTCGGCCTCAAGCCCCGCAAATCGTTCAAGGACGTGCCCGAGGGTGCCACGGTGCTGGGCCGCACGGCGACGGTGGAGGCGTAATGCCCACGGCTGGTTATTTTCTCCCTGACTCAGAACCGCTCACAATGGATATTGCTTTCGACCTCAACCTTGACCACGCTTACGCCGAAACTTTCCGCCAGCAATACGAATCCCGCGAGGCGCACGAGTTGATTTCCGAGCTGGAAGACAAAGTTGGGGCCGCTATTAGTCTCATCATGCAGCGGCACAGCGTGCTGCCCGGCATCGGCGACCGGGTGGAAGTGGATTCGGAATGGATGGTCATCAACGCCCGCACCTTCGGGCAGAGTGGCAATGTCTGGCTTTCGGTGAAGCGCTTCGAGGTATAGCTCCGGGCCTTTTCCGCACTGCTCTTTTCAGTCATCCTGCACTGGCGCAGAATGTTGTTGCACGTGAACCGTTGGCGTCTGGCGCGTCAGGGTTTCCCGGTGATGCATTCGGCGCTGGCGCAGGATGACGCTGTTTTTACCGGTTTCCAATGTCCTCCTCCCTTCACGAACGACTTGCCGCAGAACTGGCCAAACGCGAGGCCGCAGGCACGCGCCGCCGCCTGCCTGCCCTGCCCGCCCCTGGCCTCGTCGACTTCAGTTCCAATGACTATCTGGGGCTGAGCCGACACCCGCAGGTGCGGGCGGCCGTGCAGGCCGCCGCACAACTGCCTGCTGGTAGCACCGGCTCGCGTCTGCTCACGGGCAACTCCGCCGCCGCCGAAGCCCTGGAAACCCACTTGGCTAGTTTTCACCACGCCGAGGCGGCGCTGCTGTTCAACTCGGGCTACGCGGCCAACCTGGGTTTCTTCGCGGCTGTGCCCAAGCGCGGTGACACGATTCTCTACGACGAGGCCTCCCACGCCTCCGTGAAGGACGGCATCCGCGGCTCCTTCGCCACCGCTTGGAGCTTCCGTCATAACGACGTGGCCGACCTGCGCCGCAAACTAGCCCGCGCCACCGGCAGCGTATTCGTGGCCGTAGAGGCGTTGTATTCAATGGATGGCGACGTGGCCCCGCTTCTAGAACTGGCAGCAGTATGTCAGGCCGAAGGGCTGTATCTGGTAGTGGATGAGGCCCACGCGAACGGCCTCTATGGCCCCCAGGGCGAAGGTTTAGTCGTGGAGATGGGCCTGGAAGATGCCGTATTCGCTCGCATCCTCACCTTCGGCAAGGCCCTGGGCAGCCAGGGTGCCGCCGTGGCCGGTTCGGCCGTGCTGCGCGACTACCTGCTGAGCTTCAGCCGGCCCTTTATCTACACCACCGCTTTGTCCCCGCTCACGGTGGCCGCCCTCACGGCCGCCTACGCGGTGCTGCCCTACCTCAACCCGAAGCGCGCCCGGCTGTTTGCGCTGTCTGACTACCTGAAAGCCCGGCTGAACGCGGTGCCGGGCCTGCACGTCCCGGCCGAAAGCCACGTTATCCACCCGGTGTTCTTCACCACCAGCCCAGGCCCGGCACACGTCCGCGCCGTAGCCACCGCCGCCCAAGCCGCCGGCTTCGACGTGCGCGCCATCGTCTCGCCCACCGTGCCACTGGGCACCGAGCGCCTCCGCCTCATCATTCATTCGTATAATACAGAGGCCGAAATTGACGAATTAGCGCGGGTGCTGACCGCCGAAACGGTGTAAAGGCGCATAGTGCGTCTCGTCGTTATTTAATAACACGTCACGCAGAACAGAGCGGAGTGTAGTCGAAGCATCTCGCGTGCTGACGTTTGTATAAGCTACTACCGCACGTCATATTGAGCGCAGCCGAAGCATCTCTACCTCTGGCTAATCAACTGGCATTGCAACGACCACCGCTCCGTAGCCCCGGGTTTGAACCCTGAGCTAGTGGACCGAACGAAGCGATAGAAATGCTGCGGCAAGTTCAGCATGACGTTCTACAGTAAACGACCCATTCTCAACCGTTCAACGACCCGTTCACCACCAACCCTAACTGCTTATGAACGACCAGGAAGTAGGCGAATACTGGAACCGTAACGCCCCAGCCTGGACCACCCTGGCCCGCGCCGGCTACGACGTGTACCGCAACCACCTGAACACGCCCGCCTTCTTTGAGTTGCTGCCCCCCGTGGCCGGCCTCGTGGGCCTCGACATCGGCTGCGGCGAAGGCTACAACACGCGCCTGCTGGCCCAGCAGGGTGCCCACGTCAAGGCCCTCGACATTGCCCCGGCGTTTGTGGAAGCGGCCCAGCAGGCTGAGGCCGCCGAGCCGCTGGGCATCCAGTACCAAATGGGCAGCGCCGCCGCCTTGCCGTTCGAGGCGGCAGCGTTTGACTTCGCCACTTCGTTTATGTGCCTGATGGACGTGCCCAACCCGCCGCTGGCGTTGCAGGAGGCATTTCGGGTACTGCGGCCGGGCGGGTTTCTGCAATTTTCCATCAGCCACCCATGCTTCACCACGCCCCACCGCCGCAACCTGCGCGACGCCCAGGGCCAGCCCTACGCCGTGGAGGTGGGCGGCTACTTCGAGTACCAGCACGGCCAGCCCGAGGAGTGGATGTTTCACGCCGCCCCGGCCCAGGAGCAGGCCCGCCACGCGCCCTTCCAGGTGCCGGTGTTCAACCTAACAATGAGCCAGTGGGTGAATGCCATTGTAGCGGCCGGCTTCACGCTGGAAGCCCTACAGGAACCCTGCCCCACCGAGGAGCAAATGGCCCGGCACCCGTTTCTGCGCAAAGCCCGGGTGGTGCCCTACTTCCTGCATTTCCGCTGCCGCAAGCCGCTGTAGAGGCGTGTAGTTGCGTTTTCCCGTCAAGCGAAATCAAGCCTTGATGTGCGGCCGGCAAGACGACCATCTGCGTCTATGCTTCGTGCTAATGGCATTTTCCAGACACAAAATCCTTAACAAGGATATATGAGATTCTGCTTCGTTTTCAGGTATTGGTTAGTCACGTTGCTCCTTGCGCCTTGCTTGTTGGTGGGCTACGAATGGATGTTTGGCAAATTAAAAGGACAGGTTATGAGTTACCTAGAGCTCCTTCCTGTGGTACTAGTACTCTCATTCATTCTCTCATTGCCAACCTTACTGCTATGCTACCTTGTGTTCTTTGTCTTACTTAAAAAACGAGTTCATCAACGCATTGCCAGATTGACTTTAATTGGCCTCACCGTCGGTGGCGTTGTTCTTACTATGCAGCTACTTGGTGGCAGTTTAGGTGTTGCCCTCATGTCTGCCTATTCTGCAGCGGCTATTCTGTCAGGTGCATTCCTGAGCATGCAAACAGCTCACACCACTTCACTTCCCACTTCATCCCCTACACGGTAGCGCAACGCATTGGCGGCTACTTTCAACCTTATCTCCCCCCTTTGGAACGACTCTTCATCACCGGCATCGGCACCGACGTAGGCAAAACCTTCGTCTCGGCCATTCTCACCGAAGCCCTGCAGGCCGACTACTGGAAACCCGTGCAGGCCGGCCTCACCCCCACCACCGACGCGGCCACCGTGCGCGGCCTCGTGCAGAACCCCATCAGCCACTTCTGGCCAGAGCGGTACCGGCTGCAACTGCCGGCCTCACCCCACGCTGCTGCCGCAGCCGAGGGGCTCACGCTGCGCCCCGAGGACTTTCAGCTGCCCCAAACCGACAACCACCTGCTGGTAGAAGGCGCGGGCGGCCTGCTGGTGCCTTTGGCCCCCGGTTTCCTGCTGGCCGATCTGGCCCGGCAATTTGACCTCGATGTGGTGGTGGTATCGCGCAACTACCTAGGCAGCATCAATCACACGCTGCTCACGCTGGAAGCCCTTCAGGCCCGCGGCCTGCGCGTGCGCGGCCTCGTGTTCAACGGCGAGCCAACGCCCGCTACCGAAACCTTCATTGCCGAGTACACGGGTGTCCCCCTCATGCCCCGCATCCTCCCCGAGCCTGAGGTAGCACCTGCCGTAGTCAGCCGCTACGCCGCCGAGTTCCGGGCATGGTTTGGGCTGTAAATGTGTCGTCCTGAGCTTACGAGGAACCTTACTACATCGAAACGCATGTCGTATTGCAGTGGCAAGGTCCTTCGCTCTGCTCAGGATGACAAACCAGCAGCAACACCAGCGCTTATAGAGACGCGACACTTCGCGTCTCTACACCGCCACCCGAAAATCTCCCGCGAAACCACCACCTGCGCGGGCGGTTGTAGCTTTGCAGCGGCCGCTACCTCTGGCCCCATCCGCAATGCCCCATCCTACTTCCCTTGCCCAGCGCGACCACGCCGTTTTGTGGCACCCCTATACCCAGATGCAGACCGCCCCGCTGCCCATCCCCATTGTGCGGGGTGAAGGCAGCTGGCTGATTGCCGAAGATGGTACCCGCTACCTCGACGCCATTTCCTCGTGGTGGGTGAACCTGCACGGGCACAGTCACCCCGCCATTGCCGCCCGCGTGAGCGAGCAGCTGCGCACCCTGGAGCACGTGCTGTTTGCCGGCTTCACCCACCCCGCCGCCGTGGAGCTGGCCGAGCAGCTGCTGGCCCTGCTGCCCGCCAACCAGGCCCGCGTGTTCTACTCTGATAACGGCTCGACGGCCGTGGAAGTGGCCCTGAAGATGGTGCTGCAATACTTCCACAACCAGGGCCAGCCCGCGCGCCGCACGTTCCTCTGCTTCCAGAATTCCTACCACGGCGACACCTTTGGAGCCATGGCCGTGAGTGGCCGCGGAGCCTTCACGGAACCCTTCTGGCCGCTGCTGTTCGACGTGGAATTCTTGGACGTGCCGGTGCCGGGCCACGAAGCCGAAACCCTGGCTCAGCTCGACGCCCTGCTGCTCCGCCCCGACGTGGCCGGCTTCATCTTCGAGCCGCTAGTGCTGGGCACGGCCGGCATGGTGATGTACGAGCCTGAGGTGCTGAGCGAGATGCTGCGCCGTTGCTACCAGGCCGGGGTGCTCTGCATCTCGGATGAGGTGATGACCGGTTTCGGCCGCACCGGGCCGCTGTTTGCCTCCGAGTTGCTCACTGAGCAACCCGACATCATGTGCTTTTCTAAGGGCCTCACCGGCGGCACCCTGGCCATGGGCCTGACCACCTGCGCCGCGCAGGTGTACGAGGCGTTTCTGAGCCACGACAAGATGCGGGCCCTGTTCCACGGCCACTCCTACACGGCCAACCCGGTGGCCTGCGCCGCCGCCCTGGCGAGTCTGGAGTTGACGCGGGCCGAGGAATGCACCCGGCAGCGCCAGCGCATTGAGGCCGCCCATGCCGCGTTTAGGCAGGAAATCAAAGGCCAGCCGGGCGTGCGGGCGGTGCGGCACCGGGGCACCGTTTTGGCCGTGGAGTACGACCCCGGCGAGGGCACCAGCTACTTCAGCCGCCTCCGCGACGCCTTCTACCAACTTGCCCTCGACCACCACGTAGTCCTGCGCCCGCTCGGTAATGTGGTATATCTGCTGCCGCCCTACTGCACTACCAACGAGGAGCTAGACCTGCTCTACGACGTGCTGCGCCGCATGCGCCATCTGGTGCTCGACTTCACCCCCGCCCCCAACCTGCCCGAAATCCTGCATGACTAACTTCCTCACCGGGTCCGCAGCCGTTACCGTTATCCGGGGCCGGGGCCGGGTATCGGCGCTGGGCGTGGCGTTGCCAACCTCTGGCGACGCCCCCGTTCCCCCCTTCACCACCCACCCCACCGGCGTACCCGTGGCCGCCCTGCCCGCCGCCGCCGAAACGGCCGTAACTGAGCTGCGTCGTCGCCACCCCGCTTACCGCCAGCTCGACCGCACCGTGCTGCTGGCCCTACTGGCCGCCCGCCAGGCTACCGCCCAGGCCGGGTGGGGGAATGGTGAAATGATGAATGATGGACAAGAACGCCACCTTACCGATTCACCAACTTACCAACTCACCATTCCACCGCTTGCGGTGAGCATTGGCAGCAGCCGGGGCGCCACGGGGCGGCTGGAGGAGTTTCACGCTGGCTTTCTGGCCGAGGGCAGCGTGCCGGTGGCCGCTTCACCCCTCACCACGCTGGGTAATGTGGCCAGCTGGGTGGCCTACGACGCGGGCCAGACCGGCGGGGCAACCCTGAGTCATTCAAGCACCTGCAGCAGCGCATTCCAGGCGTTGGGCAACGCATTGGCCTGGCTGAAAGCCGGCATGGCCACGCGGTTTCTGGCCGGCGGCACCGAGGCTCCGCTCACCGATTTCACCCTGGCTCAGATGCGCGCCATCGGTATCTACTCGCCCTTAGCCGCCGCCGACTGGCCCTGCCGGCCCGGCGCGGGCCGCCCCTCTACCTTTGTGCTGGGCGAAGGGTCCGCCGTGTTTGCGCTAGAGCAGCTTTCCGCCGCTCAGGCAACCGCCGAAACCCGGCCGCTGCTGGTGCTGGCCGGCGTGGGCTTTGGCTTCGAGGCCATCGGTAGCAAAACCGGCCTCTCGCCCGAGGGCCGGCATTTCCAGCAAGCCATTCGCCAGGCCCTCACCCAGGCTGCCCTCACCCCCGCCGACATCGACGCCGTGGTGCTGCACAGCCCCGGCACGCCCGCCGGCGACGCAGCCGAGCGGGCCGCCCTGCGCGCCATCTTCGGGGCGGAGCTGCCGCTGCTGCTGTCCAATAAGTGGCTGCTCGGCCACACGCTGGGCGCTTCGGCGGCGCTGAGCCTGGATTTCGCCTGCCACGTGCTGGAAACCCAGCAGTGGCCCGCGCCTCCGTTTACGACCGATCTGGCTTCTGCAGCTGACAAACCCATTCGGCGCATTCTGGTAAATGCCGCCGGCTTCGGCGGCAACGCGGCCAGCGTGGTGGTGGAGCGGCAGTAGCGCAGTAGCGCGAACTTTGTAGTTCGCGTCCCCGCGCCGTTCAAACGAAACCACAACCGGACCAATCGGCGCGGGGACGCGAACTGCAAAGTTCGCGCTACTGCGCTACTGCCTCTTCCCGCAACGCTAGCGGCAATCCTGCGTCTATAGCCTTCCACACCACAACCAACTTATGCGTCGTTTCTCCCCTTTGCTGCTGGCCCTCGGCCTTTCCGTGCCGGCCCTGGCCCAAACCAAACCGGCCACCACGCCCAATCCGCTTATCCTGAAGATGGTGGAGGAAATCTCCGAAAAAAACCTGCGCGACGACATCGACAAGCTCGTGAGCTTCGGCACGCGGCACACCCTGAGTGACACCAAAAGCAAAAAGCGCGGCATTGGGGCTTCCCGCAACTGGGTGGAAGGCGAGTTCCGCAAGTACAGCAAGGCCAGCGGCGGCCGGCTCAAAGTCGAGTAGGACACGTTCACCATCAAGCCCGACGGCCGCCGCATCGACCGGCCCGTGCTGATGGCTAACGTCATGGCCACACTGCCCGGCACCGACCCCACCGACAAGCGCGTGTTCATCGTGAGCGGCCACATCGACTCGCGGGTGTCGGACGTGATGAACGCCACTGCCGACGCGCCCGGCGCCAACGACGACGGCTCGGGCACGGTGGCCGTGATGGAGCTAGCCCGCGTGATGAGCAAGCAGCAGTTCCCGGCTACCATCATCTTCGTGGCGGTGCAGGGCGAGGAACAAGGCCTCTACGGTTCCACCTACCTGGCCAAGCGCGCCAAGAAAGAAGGCTGGAACCTGGTGGCGATGCTCAATAACGACATCATGGGCAACTCCACTGGCCACGACCCCGAAATCAAGAACACCACCCAGCTGCGCGTGTTCAGCGAAGGCGTGCCCGCCACCGAAACGCCCGACGAAGCCAAAGTGCGCCGCACGCTGAGCAGCGAAAACGACTCGCCCAGCCGCAACCTGGCCCGCTACACCCGCACGGCCACCAAGCAGTATGTGCCCGGCCACGAGGTAATTCTGGAGTACCGCCCCGACCGGTTCCTGCGGGGTGGCGACCACACGCCCTTCAACCAGCAGGGCTTCACGGCGGTACGCTTCTCGGAAGTGAACGAGGATTTCCGCCACCAGCACCAGGATCTGCGCACCGAAAACGGCGAGGAATACGGTGACCACGCCAAGTTCATGGACTTCGCCTACCTGCGCAAAAACACCGGCGTAAATCTGGCTACCCTGGCCTCCCTGGCTTTGGCCCCCGCCGCCCCCGAAAACGTGGGCGTGCTTACGGCCAACCTCACCAACCGTACTGAGCTGAAGTGGACCGCTCCCGCCGCCGGCAAAAAACCGGCCGGCTATTACGTGCTCATGCGCGAAACCAGCGCCCCCGAGTGGCAGCAGAAATTCTTCGTAACCGATACCAAAGCCGACCTACCCCACAGCAAGGACAACTTCATCTTCGGAGTGGTAAGCGTGGATGCCGAGGGCCACGAGAGCCTGCCGGTGCTGCCGAAGCCAGTGCGGTAGCTGACCTTTCCTCCCTGCCATTTCGATTGGCTCCCCCTACCAAAACGGGGTACTGTCGTACGCTCCCCCTGATTTTTAATCGTAACAAAAGCCTGTTATCAACCTGATAACAGGCTTTTTTGTGCTTGTTGCCCTACTTGGCATAGCGCGTGTACCGGCTGCTGTAATAGTATCCACTTTTGCGGCCCTGGGCCACTCCTGAACATGATTACGCTGTACGTTTTTCTTATACTAGGGCTAATATTGCTCTTCATGGGCCTGTGCATTGCTCAGGAATACGAGCGGGCCATTGTATTCCGTCTGGGCCGGTACGCGGGCCAGCGTGGCCCGGGCTTATACTGGATTATCCCGTTCATTGAGCGCCGCATTACGGTAGATATGCGCACCAAAACCGTGGAGCTGGAGCAGCAGGAAACCATCACCAAAGACAGCGTGACCATCAAGGTGAACGCCGTGCTCTGGTTCCGGGTACTGAGCCCAGAAAAGGCCATTATCAAGGTGGCTAATTTCAACGAGGCGGTGTACCAGCTTTCCGTTACGGCGTTGCGCAACGTTATCGGGCAACACCAGCTGGATGAGGTGCTGAAGTCGCGCCAGGAAATTAACGCTACGCTGCAGCAGCTGGTGGATGCTGCCACCGAGCCCTGGGGCGTGCAGATTGAGATGGTGGAAATCAAAGACGTGGAGATTCCCGAATCCATGCAGCGCGCCATGGCCCGGGAGGCCGAGGCCATCCGCGAGAAGCGGGCCCGCATCATCAAGGCCGAAGCCGAATTGGAGGCTTCGCTGAAACTCACCCAGGGCGCCAAGCAGATGGAAAGCAGCCCCATGGCCCTGGAACTGCGCCGCATGCAGATGCTCTCGGAAATCGGCATCGACAACAACACGACCACCGTGGTGCTCATCCCCTCCGAGTTCACCAACCTGGCCCGGAGCTTTGCGCAAAACCAGTCGGGCACCACGGTTTCGTAAACGGCCATTATTTCTTCACTGCTGGCATAAAAGTACCGGTCCGGCTCTGCGCCGGACCGGTACTTTTTATACGGATTCCGGCTAACAACCAGCCCGTTTTTTTGATAGGTTTAGTGGCGTGATTCGCTTACGTTATTTCCGTAATTACCATGAGAAAATTTACCCTCTTACTTGTCTTTGGAATGCTGTTGGCGGCTCTGCCGACACTGGCACAGACTTCTTATAAACCACCTACCGGCTACGCCTTCCAGACGCCCGATGACTATGCACAATATGAGCCGCAGGTTATTGCGGCAGTAAACTGGCTGGAGAAAACCCCGCTTAGCCAGCAGCCTGCGCTACGTAAGGAAACCGACCAGTTCCTGTTCCAGTGGATCAGCGGCAGCGCGGCGGTGTCGGTGCAGCTACAGAAATACGTGGCCGACCTCGCCGGGCAGGACTCGGAGCTGTTGATGCTGTTTATGGGCGGCTGGGCTCGCTACCAGCTTCAGCACCCGGAAGCGAAGGACACCGTGCAGCTCAATACGGAAGGTATCCGGACAATGCTGCGGGCGTACAAGGCGGGTGGCTTCCGAAAGAACAAGCAGCTGGAAGAGCTGACGAAAATGGATTCCAACGGCACATTGGCTGACTGGGTGAAAAAGCAGCTGGCGGGCTAAGCCGCGTTTTTTTAAGCCCCCGATTTGGAAGTTATCGAACCTGTAGCCGTACTTGCGGCCACTAAACGACGCGGGGCCCGCTGTATGACCCTGCTTCTGACCTTCTGGCATGCTGCTTTCTGCTGTTTCGTACGCTTCCTCCACCCCACCGGCTTCTGCTGGTGCGTGCGTGGCGTGTACAATGCTGAAGCGTGGCAAACGGGTAGCCGACGGCCTGGCCGTGGGCCTCATGATGGTCAAGAAATCGAAGAAACGTAACCCGACCTGACCGTCGCAACCGTTCGTCGTACCTCCCTACCACTGAACTTTCCAGCGCCGGTCCTGCCAAGGGCCGGCGCTTTTTTTGGCCTGATGTTTCACCTTGCCCGCAACCTGGCGGGCGCATTTCCCGACTCTCCGATTCGGTTTCCTGCATTATGAAAATTCTGAAGTTTGGCGGCACGTCCGTCGGGTCGGCGCAGCGGATGCGTGAAGTGGCGGAGCTGATTCACGCATCCCATTTGCAACGGCGCATCGTGGTGCTGTCGGCCATGAGCGGCACCACCAACGCCTTGGTCGAAATCGGGCAGCTGCTCTACGCCGGTGATGCCACCACCGCCACGGCCCGCATTGAGGCCCTGCGCCAGCGCTACCACGAGGTAGCCCGCGAGTTGCTGCCCGACGCAGCCGTAGCCGGGCAAGCCATCCAGAACCTCGACCAACATTTCGATACCCTGCTGGGCCTTACGGCCGCACCGCTTTCCGCCGACGGCGAACGAGTGATTCTGGCCCAGGGCGAGCTGCTGAGCACGTTGCTGGTGCATCGTTACGTGACGCAGGTGCTGGGCCGCCCGGCCGTGCTGCTACCCGCCCTCGACTTCATGCGCCTCGACGTGGACGAGGAGCCCGACGCGCCCGCCATCCGGGAGCTGCTGGCTGCCACACTGGCCCCGCACGCCGCGCAGGAGCTATTTATCACCCAGGGCTACATCTGCCGCAGCGCCCAGGGCTCCGTCGACAACCTCAAGCGCGGCGGCTCCGACTACTCTGCTTCCTTGATCGGGGCGGCCGTGGGGGCCGAGGAAATCCAGATCTGGACCGACATCGACGGGCTGCACAACAACGACCCGCGCGTGGTGCAGGGCACCTACCCTATCCGGGAGCTGTCGTTTGATGAGGCGGCGGAGCTGGCCTACTTCGGGGCGAAGATTCTGCACCCCAGTTCCATACTGCCGGCGGCCAAGCACGGCATTCCGGTGCGCCTGCTGAACACTATGCAGCCCGAAGCCCCCGGCACCATCATTTCCAGCCAGACCGGGGCCGAAGCCATCAAGGCCGTGGCCGCCAAGGACGGCATCACGGCCATTAACGTGAAATCGAGCCGGATGCTGCTGGCCCACGGTTTCCTACGTAGCCTATTCGAGATTTTTGAGCGGTACCGCACCTCAATCGACATGATTACGACCTCCGAGGTGGCCGTGTCGCTGACCATCGACGACGCCACCCGCCTGCCCCAAATTCTGGAGGAGCTGCGCCGGTTTGGGTCCGTGGTGGTAGATGAAAACCAAAGCATCATCTGCCTGGTGGGCAACCTGGAGCAGGACGCGCACGGCTCGGCCAACCGCGCCTTTGCGGCCCTCAAGGACATTCCGGTGCGCATGATCAGCTACGGCGGCTCGCCCAACAACATCAGCATCCTCGTCAGTACCCACGACAAAACCCGTGCTTTACAGGCGCTGAATGCGGGCTTGTTCCAGCGGTAATTTTCTTTTTTCTCCGATGCCTTTTCACCTCCCGGCGGAGCTTGCCCAGCAGCCTACGCCCTTCTATTATTACGACCTCGCGCTGCTGGACCAGACGCTGGCGGCCCTGACGGCCGCCGCCCGGCCCGGCAATTTTCAGGTGCATTACGCCCTCAAGGCCAACTTCAACCTACCGCTGCTGCAGCGCATCCGGGCCGCCGGCTTGGGGGCCGACTGCGTGAGCGGCGGTGAGGTGCAGCGGGCCCTGGAGGCCGGCTTCGCCCCCGACCACGTGGTGTTTGCCGGCGTGGGCAAGTCGGATGCTGAAATCAACCGCGCCCTGGCCGCCGATATCTTCTGCTTCAATGCCGAATCAGTGCCGGAGCTACAGGTGCTCAACGAGCTGGCCGCCGCCCAGGGCCGCACGGCCCGGGTGGCGCTGCGTATCAATCCCAACGTGGACGCCCACACCCACGCCTACATTACTACCGGCCTGGAAGCCAACAAGTTCGGTATCAGCCTGCAGGATCTGGCGGGCGTAATCGACAGCCTCGATAGCCTGCCGCACGTAGAGCTGATTGGCCTGCACGCCCACATCGGCTCCCAGATTACGAACCTGACGGTATTTGCCGAACTCAGCCGCAAGCTCAACGAGCTGCAAACCTGGCTGGAAGGCCGGGGCCACCGGCTGCCCCACCTCAACGTAGGCGGCGGCCTGGGCATCGACTACCACGCGCCCGACGAACACCTGATTCCGGATTTTGCGGCGTACTTCGGTATGTTTGAGCAGCACTTGCAGCGGCGGCCGGGCCAGCAGGTACACGTGGAACTGGGCCGGGCTGTGGTGGCGCAGTGCGGCACGCTGGTAAGCCGGGTGCTGTACGTGAAGGAAAGCCAGCAGGTGCGCTTCGCCATTCTGGATGCGGGCATGACCGAGCTGATCCGGCCGGCCTTGTACGGTAGTCACCACCACATTCAGAACCTAAGCAGCCAGGGTCCTTTCCTACCCTATGACGTGGTAGGCCCCATTTGCGAGTCATCGGATACGTTTGCTAAGGGCGTGCTGCTGCCCGAAACACAGCGCGGCGACCTGGTGGCCATCCGCTCGGCCGGTGCCTACGGCGAGGTCATGGCCTCAGGCTACAACCTGCGCGAGAAGGCCCCGGCCGTGTACCGGTAGGTTGTGCCCCACCTGTTCTTTACCGGCCAAAACCGGGCGTTGGCTTGGCAGAAATCCTTGTTGATCAAAACTTTCCCTGCACCCGCCGGGCCGGCCTCTATCTTTGTTTCAATACTAAGCGGCGCTGGTGAGGTGTATGGAAAGGAGCACCTCTCGCAGCGGAGTGTTATGGTCGGTACGTAGGGTGGATATAGGAATGGCCGATCATAGCCCCGTCAGGAAAAAGCCGCTGCCTTTGGCAGCGGCTTTTCTTTTTATCCATAGTAGTCCGACTGAGTAGTCAGTACAGTAAACGGCCTTACTACTACCGGGAAGGGTGGCCGTTCACGCGCTACCACTATCCCGTTACTCCACCGTCAGGCGCAAAGCTGTGGCGCCCACCCGCACCACGTACACCCCGGTGGCGCGCCCGGCCGGCAGCACCAGCGCGGCCGTTCCGGCGGCATCGGCCGTGGCGCGCAGCACCTGCCGGCCCACGGCATCAAATACGGTTACCACGGTGCCGGGCTGCGCACCCGTGAGGGTGGCGGCTTGGGTAGTAGGGTTCGGGAACAAGGCCAGGCCAGGCTGGGCGCTGACGGCTACCGTGCGCACGGCCGAGTAGGCGGCCGTCCCGTCCCGGTCAACCTGGCGGAGGCGGTAGTACACGAGGCTGATGGCGTAGCGGGCCACGGCCGGGTCCAGCAGCTGGTACGCGTGGGGCTGGTTGCTACTGCCCAGGCCCGCTACCTGCCCGATGCGCCGGAAGGTGCGCCCGTCGGGGCTGACTTCCACCTCAAACCGGTCGTTATTGACTTCCGAAGCCGTGGTCCAGCGCAGCAGCACGTCAGGCCCCTGGACGGCGGCGGTGAAGTTCGTCAGCGTTACGGGTAGCGGGGCGCTGCCCAGCGGCGAATCGGCGGTGCTAACCGTGAAAAAGGAGAAGCTGGTATTCGATGGGATGGTGCCCGTGACCGTGCGGGTGGCGGTAGCATCCTGGCTCGGGCTGATGCGCGACCAGTCGGAGCCGGCTACGGGCGCGGCGGCGCGGGCCCAGGCTTGGCTCTGGCGGAAATCGGTCAGGCCGTTGTCGTTGTCGGATAGCCAGCTTAGCTGCACCGTGCCGCTCACGGCCATGGAAGTAGCCCAGATCCGGTCGATACCCTTGTACGCCCCGCTGGCGCTGGTGCCGTAGCTGACCTGGGCCGCGCCCAGGCCGGCCCGGCGGGTGACGGTCAGGTTGCTGAGGCCGGCGGCGGGCGTGAGCACGAAGCCGTTGGCAAAGCTGGTGGCACTACCGGCCGGCACCGAGGCCAGCACGGCCGCCAGGTTGCCCCACACGTACCGGCCGCTCTGCTCCCCCGCCAAGGTAGCCCCCTCCACCAGGCGCAGCACGGAGCCGGGGCTCACCGCCACCATCCCGCTGCTGAGCGTGAGGCGGCCGGCCACATCGGCGTTGCTGGCGGCGGGTAGGGTTACGCCGCCGCCGGTGTTGCTCACCGTCAGGTTGTAGAGGCGGGCCCCGGCCAGGTCCAGCTGCTGGGTGGCCGCGCCGTTCAGGGTCACGGTGCTGGCGGTACCGGCTTGCAGGGTGGCCCCGGCCGCGTTGGTCAGGCTGCCGCCCACGTACAGCTGGTTGCTGCCGCTGCTCAGGTCCAGGGTGCCGCTGGCGTTTTGCAGCGTACCGCCCACCCACAGCACGGCCCCGTTGGTGAGGCTGATGGTCGCGCCGTTATTGGTCAGATCTTGGGCCTGGGCGGCAGCTGCGGGCAGCGTCAGCAGCAAGGCAAGAGGTAAAGCGTGTTTCATAAGCGAAGAGCGTAAGCTCCGAAGGAGGTAAGGCAGGTGAGCGAGCTAGCGCTGCGCCTGAACGCTGGTGGCGGCCTCCAGCCGCCGCAGCCGGGCCTCGAAGGTTTCGAGTGTAGCCGTGGCCTGAGCGGCCTGGGCCTGGGCCGAGCCGGCGGCGCTGGTAGCCCGGGCAGCAGCGGCCTCCGCTGTGGCGGCGCGGGCTTGCAGGGCCACAATCTGCGCCTGCTGCTCTTTGAGGGCTTCAATAAGCACGGGCGTCAGCTGGGCGTAGTTCACGGCTTTATAGCCTTCGGCATCGGTGCTCACCAGCTCGGGGTAGATTTTCTCTACCTCCTGGGCCAGCAGGCCTACCTGCCGGGCGCCGGTCGTGCCGCCGTGGCGTATGCCCAACGCGTTCCACTCATAGCGTACCCCGCGCAGGGCCAGCACCGAGGCCAGGGCGCTACGAAGTGGCTGGATGTTGGTCTTGAAGCGCTGGTCAGAGGTGACGGCTACGTTGTTGGCCCGTATCTGACCAGCTACGTCCAGCTTGTAGTTCGCCGTGGCGACGCCGATGCCCACGTTGCCGTTGCCCTGCACCCGCAACAGGGTGGTGCCCGGCGCGTCCTGGGTGGTGCCCTGGCTTACGTCGAAAGCGGCGGTGGTACCCGTGGCGGCTATCTTGACGGCTAGGCCGGTGGCGTTGGTGGCCGTGTTGGCATTGTAAAACATACCGGCGTAGCCCGACTGGTTGGCGGCCCAGGCCAGGGAGCCGGGGTTGCCCCCGGTACCTTCGCTGCCGATGATGTTGGTGGCGGTATTGGCCAGCTGCGAGTAGGGCGTGGCGGTATTGATGCCCACCCGGCCCGCGCTGGTAATGTCAATGCCCGTGGTGCCGCCATTGCCCACCAGGGAGTAAGAGCCCAGGTTGAAGTCGCCCCCGGCCGCCGTAATGGCCTGCCACCGGCCATAGCCGATGCCATCCGAGGTCAGCACCTTGCCCGCCCCCTGCGTGCCATCCACGATGCGGATAGCCGAGCCAGTGCCGTTGTAGCCCGGGTTCTGGCAGATGCCCACCCAGCGCAGAGGCTCTCTATTGGCGCCGTAGCCCGCCGCCGTAAAGAAGCCGGCCCAGCCGCCGCCCCGGTAAGCCGTGGCCCAGATGCCGAAGTCGTTGGCCGTGGAGGTGCCCTCGGGCAGCTTGCCGTAGCCGGAGAGGATAACGCGCGAGTAGCGGGCCCCGAAGTTGCTGCGCGTCATCAGGGCGGCGCTCTGCGTGCCCACGCTGGCGGTCAGCTCTACCTGGGCCGTGGAGTCGCCCAGGGAGGTGCCGAGGGTACCCAGCAGGCGCTGTGCGTTCAGGTCCAGGGTTTGAGTAGCGGTGTGGTTGCCCAGGTTGTCGGCCCCCAGGCGCACCCAGGTGGTGCCGTCGTAGGCATACAGGCCGGGGGTGCTGTCGGTGAGGTAGATGAGTAGACCCGGCACCGGCGGGGCCGTGGTACTGGCCGTGAGAGCGTTGCGCTGGGCCAGGGTGAGGCGGGGCAGCAGCAGCCCCTGGGTGGTACTGCGCACTTCCAAGGCCGCAGAGGCAGCGGGAGTGGTGGTGCCGATGCCCACCGAGCCAGTCTGGGCCTGGGCCTGGTAGGCACCCGGCAGTAGCAGGGCGGCGGCGGCCAGCGCCCCACGCAGGCGGTGGGTGGGGCGGGCAATTGGGGTAAGCGTCTGATGCATAGGAAAGAAGAAAGGAAACAACGAAGGTACACGGCGCGAATGAGCCGGCCAGCGCAAACGGGCCGCACTGAGAAAAGAAACATGGCACCCGGCGCGGGCCGCGCCGGGTGCCGGCGTAAGGGCAGGCCGCCCCCCCGACCAAAGGGCAAATTCCTGCCAATCTTCCGCCCATCGGCAGTCTAACAGGAATGTATCCCCTTGCGACGGCGCAGGCCCACCCGCAGGGGCTACCTGCGGGCCTGCGCGGCCGGTGCGGGCGCGCCGCCGGTAGCCGCTTCCAGCCGCCGCAGCCGGGCCTCGAAGGCATCCAGCGTGGCCGTAGCCCGGGCGGCCGTGGTTTCGGCGGCGGCGGCCCGGGCTTGCAGCGCGGCGTTTTGGCGGCGCAGCTCCTCTACTTCCGTCACCGGCAACCGGGCGGGCGCGGTAGTGGTTACCTGGAGCTGACGGAGTAGCTGCTGCTGCCGGGCGTTTTCGGCTTCCAGCAGCAGCACGCGGCGGTACAGGGCCTGAATGGCAATCAGGTTCACCCCATCAAAGTCGGCCTGGTTGATGGTGGTCTTGTTGCCGCTGCGGCCCACGCCGTCGTGGCCGAAGGCCTGGTAGAAATCCTGGGCCATGGGGCCGTAGTGGCGCATGGTGTCGGGGCTCTGGCCCCGGTAGTTCCAGGAGCCTAGGCGCATCCGGTTGATGCGGGCCAGAAACAGGTTGCCGTCGGCCGGCCGACGCAGCTCCTTCAGGGTGGAGTCCGACATCATCGACCAGGAGTTGCTGCCGGGGGAAAGCTCGGCCCAAATGGGCGTCTGCACCTGGCCGTTATTGTTGCCGTTGGTGGCCGTGGTGGTGAAGAGCCGGTAGCCCCCGGCAAAGCGGGCCGAGAACTGGTTGCGGGTCGTGCTTACCAACGAGTCGTTGACATAATCCGTCCGGAAGGGCGAGTAGTCGGCCAGCGTGAAGCACCCCTCCCAGCCGCCGGTGCGGGCGTAGTAGCCCAGCGCGTAGCAACTCGCCTGGCTGCTGCGGGCCTGGGCGCGGTAGCCGAAGGCCAGCGAGGGGGCTTCCTGGGTGAGGTTGGTCTGCGTCTTGCTCTGGTAGCCGCCCACCAGGCCGTTGCGGCCCTTCATCTGGTTTTCGCTGCCCATCATCACGCCCTGGAAGGTCTGCACGGCTTTGTTGCTGTAGCCCGTAGCGAAGGTGCCCTCCCCGGCCCGGATGACGTTGTTGTTGCCGAAGGCCGCGCTGTATCGGTCCCGGGCCAGGTTGTCGAGGCCGAAGGCCGCCGAATACTGGCCGATGTTGGGATTGTCCCACTGATTGCTCGTGGGCTGGCTGCCGATGTTAATAGTGCCGTTACCCGACACCCCGCCGGCCCGGAACGCGCTGTAATAGGCGAGCCACATCACCCGGTCGCCCACCCCCGTCACGGGAAGAGTTTTGGTTAGGCCGGGCACGAAAAAGCCTTTCGACGTAAGCACAAAATCCTGGTCGAAGCTGAGCAGACGCGCGCCAAAGGTGGTAATGGAGTCGGTACCGGGGCGGGCGGCCCCCACCGTCAGCAGGCCGTTGCCGTCGAGGCCCAGGCCCCCGCGCACGGCGCGGGCGGTAGTGCCGCCTACCAGCTTCTGGCCGGCCAGGTTCAGGTTCTGGCTGGCGGTGTGGTCGCCGAGGTTATCCCCGCCGGTGATGCTGCCGGTAGTAGCCAGCTGCTGCCAGCTAGGGGTGGCGGCGGCGCCGGCGTTGTAGTAGAAGCCGGCCGGTGCGCCGGTCTGGTACACCAGCAGGCCGGGGGCGGGACTGGTAATGCTGGTGGCAGCGGCCACCCGGGGCAGCAGCAGCCCCTTGCTGCTACTTACAATATCCAAGGCCGCCGAGGCATCCGGGGCGGTGGTGCCGATGCCGACGGAGCCGGTGGTCTGGGCAAGGGCGGTGAAGGGGGCGGCGGCCAGCAAAAGCGCGGCGGCCAGGAGGTAGCGGTGGAGCATAGGCGGCAACAGGAAGGAGCAGAAAAGAGCGGGGCACACGGGGCACCGGCCGGAGCAGTACCCCCACAAAAGTACCCCCCGCCCGGCCCGGCCGCCTAACAGGGCGCGTAGACAAAGTGTAGACAGCTTTCAGAACTAGCTGACTTTCACCCCATCCCTTCCCGGCACCCGGCCCGCGCCGGAGCATGCCAGGCGGCATCTGAAAACGCCAAAACGGTCATGCTTCGATAAGCGGACGCCGGAGGAAGCATGAAGTTCATACGGCTACTTATGAACTAGTACTTACTGCCGCGCGACGGGCCTGCAGGGGCAGCATGGGGAGTAGCAGCAGGCCAGGGGCGGCACATCAAACTGAGTAACACTTCTTTTGGGAAGCCGGGGAACAAGCCGGGCCGCCGGTTGGGCCATAGGAAGCAGGTAACGCATACTGACTGCGAAGGAGGAATGAGCAACGGCCGGGGCGGCGGCACCCCGGTAGCCACCCCGCAGCCGAGGGCCGACCTCAGACTACGGGGTGCCAGTAGCGCCGGCCGCGCGGGGCAGCTGGCGGCGGCAACGGCCCTGGCAAGCCCGGTTCATTCCCACGGCACAAAAGTCCACCGGGGCCACGTAGTTTACCTAACCCGGGGTGTAGACAAAGTGTAGACATCCCCGGCCGCACCCGGTTTTCCCGGCGGGTTTTTCCTCGTTCCGTCCGGTCAGAGGCCAGACTGAGGGCTATTCCCCGGCGGGCGGCTCCGGGGCTTCCGTTGCCAAGGGCTCTTGGCCGTGGTTGGCGGCGGCCATTTTTTTGTAGAGCCGGGTTTTGGCCCGCCGCACACTGGCCGGGTCGATGTTGAGCAGGGCGGCAATTTCCTTGGTGGAAAGGTTGATGTGGAAATAACAATACAGCCGCTGCTCGTGCTTGGTGAGGGCCGGGTAGCGGACCTGCAAGTCCTCGAAGAAGCGCGGATGCACCTGCTCGAAGTGGAGCTTGAACCGGCCCCAGTCCTCATCCAGGTACAGGTTGGTCTGCAGAATGGATTTAATACCCGACAGCTCGCTTTGCGTGGCGGGGCTCTGGGCATTCAGCTCCCGGATCTGCTGCTTCAGTTCGGCCAGCAAGGCATTTTTCTGCTGCACATAGAGGGAGGTAGAGGCCAGCTCGCGCTGGTTGGCTTCCAGCTGCTCCTGCAGCTCCTGGTTGGTGGCCTGCTGCTGCTGGTGGTCGGCGTGCAGTTGGTGGGCCTGCTCGTCGCGGGCCTGCTGCCGCCGCCGCATCTCCAGCAGGGCCGTCTGGATGTGGCTGTTCTTGAGCACGATTTCCCGGTTTCGCAGTTCCTTCTGCTGAATATCCAGGGCCAGCGACTGGGCCTCCCGCTCGGTAATCAGCAAGGTGCGCTGCAACTGTTGCAGCCGGATGCTGAGGGCGGCGGCAAAGCACAGTGCGTGGGCCACCACCGCCAGGTTGGGCAGCAGCAGCAGGTTATCGGTATCGGAGTCGAAGCTGAACACCACGTTATACACCGCCACCAGCAGGATGACCAGCAGCGGCAGCGCGTTGGCCAGCAGGTAAATCCGGGCCGAGGGCAGGCGGCGGCGGGTGGCTACCAGGGCAATGGCCAGCAGCAGCCCCACTACCCCCAGCGCCAGCAGGTTGTGGAACGGCAGGCTGTAATACTCCAGGTAAAAGCCGCCGCAGTTAACCAGCACGACCACCACCGTAAACGCGCAGTAACCCCCCAGCGCGTAGCGCAAAGCCGCATCCAGGCGGGGCAGCCGCCGGGGCGTGCTGAAATAGGCGCGGGTCATCTGCCCGATGCCCACCAGCAGCAGCACCACGCTCAGGTGCATGGCCACGTTGTTCAGGGTGTAGGCGTAGCCGACGCCGTTGGGTCGCACCAGCATACTGAACAAGGGGGCCGGCAACAGCTCCCGGAGCCAGCCCTGAAGGGCCGTGATGTACAGTGCTGCTCCCACCTGCGCCCACAGGTAGTACCAAGTGGCCCGGTCGCGCCAGCGGCCATACGCGTGCAGACTAGCCAGCAACAGCAACAGCAGCACCGCCAACGACGCAGCCCAGACCGCGCTGTGCAGCCGGTCGGTGGCCTGCACTGCTTCGGCCGGTTCCAGGAGCACCCGCAGCCCGATGGTACGGGGCAGCGCGGCCCCCGCCGGCAGATCTAACCGCACGTAGCAGGTAGTGGTAGCGCCCCCACGCAGCCGCAGCGGCCACCAGTTCACCAGGGTCACGCTCATGGGCCGGACCTGCCAGGCGCGGGCGTCCTCGTCGAAGTAGAAGAGGGTGTTGGCAAGGTTGGGGAGTACCGTGAGCCGGGTGGCGGCGGTGTAGCGGCTGGGGTTGCGCATCGTCAGCCGCAGCCAGAAGCGGCGGGCCTGCGCCGTCCGTAGCGAGTCGGCGGGCCGGAACGTCAGGGCAGTGTCAGTGCGGATCTGCGGCCAGGAGTAGTTGCGGTCGGGCAACACGTCCACGGCTACTACTTCAGCTGCTATTGGTTGCGCTGCGCCATGGACCGGCAAAGTCAACAGAGAAAGTAGAGCGGCAAGAACGAGAAGCAGGCGCATAGGTGTGGGTGGTCTGGCCGCAGCAAGGTAGCGGTATGCATGCCCCGCAAATATCCCGTTTATCTACCGGGTTTGCTTTCCAGGCGCGGAGCCTACCAGCGCACTGTCCACTTGCCTAGCTGCTGGGCGTGGGTGAAATAGCGCAACATCCATCGGCGCTCAGGGAGCAGTTCGCCTTTGGTGAGCAGTACGGGCCGCTGGAGCAGCAGCGCGCCCAAGGCTGGTTCTTGCTGAGGGTCCTGGAGGTTGAGCAACTGCCGCCGCCAGGCGTCATTGGTCTGGAACTGGGTTTCGCGCTGGAGGCTGGCATTGCCATCGAACAAGGACACCGGAATCTGCCCCAACTCGAAGGCCAGGGACGGCAACAGCTCGTTATACACAAGCAGCGGCCGACCCGTGAGCTGCTGCTCCCGGATGAACCCGGCCAGTGGGCGGCTCCCGTTGAAATTCAGCTCATTCTGCTGCATGATGGGCTTGGCCGCGAGCAGCAGAAACACCGTGAACAGCGTGGTAGCTACCAGCAGGCGGGGCGCAATGCGCACCTGGTTCCAGAGGGTGAGGGTGAGCACCAGCGCCACCACGCCCGCCGCCGGCCACGCAGCCGTAAGCGGCTTCACCTCCAAGCCCAGCGGCAGCACCGTGCTCAGAATGGGCAACAGGCATAGGCTCCCCAGCAACAGCCCGAAAAACGCCACGATGCCCACGTACCAGCGCAACAGCATAGCCTCTGTACAGCGGCCCAGGTAGTACACCGTCAGCAGCACCACGCCGGGGAAGATGGGCAGCACGTAGAGCAGCAGTTTGGATTTGGACAAGGAGAAGAACAGCAGCGGCAGCAGTACCCAAAAGATAAGCACGTTGCGCCACTCGCGCGGTACCGAGTTCCAGGGCGTGCGCACGGCCCGCACCACCAGCGCCACCGCCCAGGGCAGGCTGGTAGCCGGGGCCAGCACTAGGTAAAACCACCACGGCTTGGCCCGATTAAAAGTGGCCGCGTTGGCAAACCGCTCCACAGTGTGCTCCACCAGAAAATAGCGCACGAAAGCCGGATTTTCCGCCATCAGGTACAGATACCAGCTCAGCCCTACCACCACAAACAGCCCGAAGCCCAGCGCGTGGTGCACCGTGAACGGCCGCTTGGCCTGCCCCTGCCGGAAGTAGTGCCCAATCACCACCATCAGCGGCAGGATGAAGCCCACAGGGCCTTTGGTGAGAAAGGCCAACCCCAGTCCCACCCAGAACAGGTACAGCCAGCGTGTCCCGCCCTGGTGGTAATAGCGCAGAATGCCGTAGGCCGCCGCCAGCTCCAGCGTGGCCAAATAGGCGTCGGTGGTGACGTTGAGGGCCGAAATGAGCACCACCGGCAGCGTGCCGTAAATGACGGCGGCCGCTAGCGCCCGGGCCCGGTCCTGGCGGAACAACAGCAGCCCCAGCCCATACACCAGCACCACCTGCAGCAGCACGGCCAGCACCGGCAGCAGGCGCACGCCCAGCGTATTCTCGCCAAACAAACCCAGGCCGGCGGCCGTGAGCCAGTAGGTGAGCGGGGGCTTGTGAAAATGGTAGATGCCCAGCAGCTGCGGGTGCAGCCAGTCCTGACCCGTCAGCATTTCCCGTCCGATTTCGGCGTAGCGGGCCTCGCTGCTTTCCAGCGGCCCCCAGCTGCCCAGCTGCACCAGAAACGCGGCCCCTAGTACCAGTACAAAAATCCAGAGCCAGCGGCGGGAGGTCATGGGAAACGGCATAGGGGCAGAAATCAGCGGCAAAGAAAAAATCTGCCGCGAAGGTAGCCACAAAGCCCCGCTAGTCGCTTTCCGGTTTACTCTCAGGGCCATCGGACGGCTCTGGCTCCGGTGCGGCCGCTTCTACCCGCTTCAGGCCCATGACCATAAACAACAGCCCGAGGATGAGAAAGGCAGTTTGGTGCTTGCCAAATAACCCAATACACACCCACACGAGGCCTGCATAGAAAATAGGCGCCAGCTGATAACGACCAATCCTGTTGTTCATTCCTGAATGTACTGAATGGGTAGCGTTGTTGCCCGGTTCTGGCGAACTTTGCTGCTGCCGCTGCGGTAACCCATTTTCATGAACGACCCCGACATCCGCGTCCTGCTCTATCCGCTGCTGCTGGGCGGCGTGTACGTGGACGAGCTGCCCACTGGCACCACCCGCGCCGATGTGGTGCACATCACGGAGCAGTTCATGCACGGCTATGAGCTGAAGGGCGACCAGGACACGCTGCAGCGGGTGGCCCGGCAGCTGCCCTGCTACAGCCAGGCGTATGACTTTGTCACCTTCGTCATTACGGAGAAGCACCTCCCCAAACTCCTGCCCCAGTTGCCTGAGTGGGTGGGCGTGCTGGTGGCCTCCGAGGCCGGCCTGACGCTGCACCGTCCGGCCCGTTACAATGCTACCGTGGAGCGGCCCGCCGTGGCCGGCCTGCTGCGGGTGACGGAAATCAAGCAGTACCTGCTGGCCCGGGGCCTGCCCGGCGTGAGCACCCTGCGCCGTCGCGACATCCTCAGCTTTCTGCGCACCACCAAGCTTGTGCCTCTCTCCGACCTGGCCCATTTTGTGCGCCGCCAGCTCATGGGTCGCCTAGAGGAGCGCCTGCTCATGCGGGCGGAGCGCAAGGCGGAGCGGGAGCGGCTGGCCCGCATCCGCCGCAAACGCCCGAGACGGTAGACCAGTAGCGCAGCTAGCCCGTCATGCTGAGCGAAGCCGGAGGCATAGTCCCGGAGGCATAGTCCCGGAGGCATAGTCGAAGCATGATGGCTTTGTCGGTGTTACCCGTTTGCACTAATCATTCACGCTGCCCAAACACCGCCCGGCAACTTCCCTTCCGCAAAGCAGTTAGATAAGAAGCAATCCTTCTAACGCTGCTGCCATGAACATTCTGCTCACCGGAGCCACGGGCTACATTGGCCAGCGCCTGCTACCGCTGCTGGTGGAGGCCGGCCACCACGTTACCTGCCTCGTGCGCGACGCCCGCCGCTTCGAGCTCCCGGCCGGCTTACGCAACCGTATTGTGGTAGCGGAAGGTGACCTGCTCAAGCCCGACTCCCTGACCGACCTCCCCCTGGATGTTGACGTGGCCTACTACCTGGTGCATTCCATGAGCGGCCACGATAAGGACTTTTTCCGGCTGGAGCAGGAGTCGGCGCAGCACTTTGCGCATTACCTCAACCGTACCCGCTGCCGGCAAGTCATCTATCTTTCCGGCATTGCCAACGACCGAGCCCTGAGCGTGCACCTCCGCTCCCGCAAGGCCGTAGAGAAAGTATTGCGCAAAACCTCGAAAGCCCAGCTGACGGTGCTGCGGGCCAGTATTATCATCGGGTCGGGGTCAGCTTCCTTTGAGATTATCCGGGATTTGGTGGAGAAGCTGCCCGTGATGGTGACGCCGCGCTGGCTGAACTCGCGCTGCCAGCCCATTGGCATTCGGGACGTGATGCACTACCTCACCACGGTGCTCAATAACCCGGCCTGCCTGGGCCAGTCGTTTGATATTGGCGGGCCCGATGTGCTGACCTACCGCGAAATGCTGCTGGAGCTAGCGGCCGCACGCGGGCTCAAGCGCTACATCGTGACAGTGCCGGTGCTCACGCCCCGACTGTCGTCGTGGTGGCTGTATCTGGTTACCAGCACTACCTTCTCCCTGGCCCAGAGCTTGGTGGAAAGCCTGCGCAACGATACCGTGGCCGACCCACGCCGCAGCATTGGCGAGGCCGTACCGCATATCTGCATGCCCTACCGTGCCGCCGTGGAACTGGCCTTCCAGCGCATCGAGCAGAACGAGGTGGTCAGCAGTTGGAGCGACGCCCTGAGCAGCGGCGTGATGCCCCGCAACTATATGGACCACATCCAGATTCCGCAGCACGGCTTACTCACTGACCGCCAGACGCTGCGTTTCACCCGCCCGCCCCGCGAAGTACTCCAGAATGTGTGGAGTATCGGGGGCGAGCGGGGCTGGTACAAGGTCGATTGGCTGTGGCGCATCCGGGGGCTGCTCGATAAGCTGGTGGGTGGCGTGGGCCTGCGCCGGGGCCGCCGCTCCCCCACCGACCTGCGCGCCGGCGACCCGCTCGACTTCTGGCGCGTACTGGTAGCCGACCGCGCCGGCCGCCGCCTGCTGCTCTACGCCGAAATGAAGCTCCCGGGCGAGGCCTGGCTGCAGTTCCGCATTCTGCCCCACGACGACGGCTCTCATACGCTGGAACAACTGGCCGCTTTCCGGCCCCACGGCCTGTTGGGCCGCCTGTACTGGTACTCGCTGGTGCCCTTCCACTTCATCATTTTCAAGGGCATGATTGAGAACATCGTGCAGTACGGCGAAACCGTGCCGCTGCCGGCTTCTGCTAGCTCCCCGCTCCCCACCAAACAAGCGGTGGCCCCAAAGTAGCCGTCCGGCACCCCACGCTTCCGGGTTCGGCATACTGCAGAACGTTCTTACTCGCGGCAATAACGTTTTGCTTATAAAACATACTTCCGCTGGTGGTTAAGGCAAACATTCAGTGCCATAATACAAAACCACAAAATCCCTTATACTACAATACAACCTATTGAATTTCAGATAATTTATACTGTTTATTCTTGTGCACAAAGTCTGATAGTCAGATAAACTGGTTAAGGGCAGGTCGCGGGAGCAAGCTACTTTTCCAGCAGTTATTCATCCTCCTATTCCTCCGTGTCGGGTCACACCGCCCTCCATTAGCTGACTGGTTTTTTATTGGCGCATTCGGCCGCCTTCTGTCCCCTTGTTTTGAGGAAGCAGAGGCGGCCTTTTTAGTGCCCTCGGCCCGGCAGGAACTGGTTTTTTACTCTCGTGCGTATGAGCTACCCGTTACTTACCGTGCCGCTTTCGTGGGCCGTGCCGGCCGATGCAGGCTACGACTATTATACCTCTTTCTACGTGCTGGCGTTTGGCCTGAACCTGCTACTGCTACTGCGGGAAGGCTGGCGGCGCGGCTACCCCATGCGCTCCTGGCTGGTGGTGCTGGCCTGCTCCTCCCTCGCCTTCATTCTGGGCACCAAGCTGCTGGCTTTTTCGGGCCCTGAGTGGCAGTTGCTGCTGACGACCGGCCACTGGCCCGTGTCCGGAGCCCGCTCGGTGCTGGGCGGCGCCGTGAGCGGCACGCTACTGCTGCTATTGCTGCGCCGCCCGCTCGGGTTCAGCTGGCATATGTTCGACGCCTTTGCCCTGCCCATGTGCGTGGCCCTGACCATTCAGTGCGTGGGCTGCGTGCTTACCGGCTGCTGTTTCGGGGAGGCCACGGCCGGGGGCTGGGGCCTCACGTACGCGCCCGGCACTTGGCCCTACGTGGCCCAGGTTGTGCAAGGTGCCATTCCGGCAGGCGCGGCCCATTCTCTACCGGTGCATCCGACGCAGCTCTACACCTTATTGCTGTGCGCGGGTGTGGGGGCGCTGCTGATATGCACGCGGCATAAGCCCTGGCCGGGCGGCAGCCGCAAC
The DNA here is from genome assembly GCF_000576555.1 of Hymenobacter swuensis DY53. Classification (NCBI taxonomy): domain Bacteria; kingdom Pseudomonadati; phylum Bacteroidota; class Cytophagia; order Cytophagales; family Hymenobacteraceae; genus Hymenobacter; species Hymenobacter swuensis. The sequence goes on along the minus strand of NZ_CP007145.1, from coordinate 1,772,962 downwards.
CTGCTGCACCTGGGCCTGCTGCTGGCTGGCCGCTGGCTGATTGAGTTCTGGCGGGACGCAGCCGGTGAGCCGGTAGGCGCAACGTTGCATAAGCACGGCGGCCTGACAATGAACGAGTTGCAATGGGCACTACTGGTACTGGTGCCCGTGCTGTTGGGCCTGTGGGCGTGGCAGCTGCGCCGTAAGTCGGCTACCGTGTATCCGCACTACGAGAAGCTCCCGACAGCCCGGCCGGCCCTAAACCTGCTGGCCGTGGCCGGCCTGCTGCTGGTTACGGGCTGGTTGGGCAGCTCGGCCCTCAGCCTTCCCGAAATCTTGGTGATGAAAGCCCTGCTGTTTACCGTACTGGTGCTAGAAGCCGGGACCGCGCTTCGGGGCTCCGCCCGGCAGTTTCAGCCGGCCCGGGTGGCCCTGCCATTTTGCCTGGTTGCGGGCGTAGTGGTGTTAACCAGCCAGGTACCGGTTGATTCAGTGGGCGCGGCCGAGTCGTACAGCACCATCAGCGCCGGGTTTAGCACGGGCTCGTTTCAGCGGCAGCAAAATACCGGCGGGGGCTGCGGGGGAGCCTCGCAGTTGCAGGAGTACCGCCACCGCTACACCACCGGCACACTCGACTACACCCACACCCGTCTCCCGGGCACCGACGTAAATGGCCGCGTCCACAAGGCCGAGGTCACCTGGGGCATTCGGCTGCATGCCGGCGTCGATCATCAGCAGCCAACTTCCGACAGCCTTATCTATCAACTTGACTACCGGCCGGACAACTTACTCATCTCCTTTAACCCCTATGCGCAGCTGGACCGCAAATGGTTGGGCGTGGGCGTGGGCGTGATGGCTGGCAACTTAGGGTTTCACCGGATTTACTATGGCGACGAGCCAAGCATGCTGGATGGCCAGGCGTCGTTGCGGGTAGGGCCCCGGCCCCAGTTGTTTGCCATTGCCGACTACAACTTTCTGGGCTACGGATCGGCCAACCCCCAACACCGGCTGGGACTGGGCACCGGCTTCGGCGGTACGCGCTGGCAGGTGGTAGGCGGCGCAGCCCGGGCCAGGGACTACGATATTGCCGAAGGCCAGAGCCGGTGGTCAGGGTTTCTGGAAGCACGGGGCAACCTCACGCCGCAGTGGCAGGCCAGCAGTTTTGTTACGCTGGGCAATCCCAACCAGCAGCAGATCGGTTTGCGGTTCGGCTACCGGTTGCCGAAAAACTCCACCCGCCGCTGATAAGCCGACGGTAAGCAGGCTATAAACGCGAAGTGAGACTTTCGTTCCGGCATCATGCCTCAGGAACGAAAGTCTCACTTCGTGTTTGTCGCCTTTACGTGCGGAACGCTACGCCTAGATTTTCTCCGGCAGCAGCGTGGATTCGTTGAAATTGCCCAGAATTGGCTTTTCGCCTTCCGTTACGGCTTCTACCAGCAGCGCGCCGCCCACGAAAGCTCCTTTCCAGCTCTCACCGAGGCCGCCGAATACTTCTTCCCGGTCGCCGCGGCTGCGGAGCTTGTTGATGCCCATTTTGAAGGCGCGCACTTCCTTGGCCGTGCGGGCGGCCCATTTCTCGTCGTCGGAAGCCAACGCGCCCACCAGGGCCCCGTTGCTGATGTTCATTTCGCCCACCAGCTCCTCCACGCGGTCAACCAGCACAATGCTGTCGATGGGGCCGAAAGGCTCCTTGAAGTACAGCTCGCTCTGGCGCGGCAGGTTCACGAGGGCGCGCGGGGCACGGTAGGCGCTCCTGTCTTGGCCGGGCAGGAACAGGCTGTCATCGAGCTTGCCTTCGTAGATGGGCGTGGCCCCGGTTTTCAGCGCGTCGGCGTAGAGGCGGTCCAGGTCCTCGGCCTGGGCCCGGTTGATGACGGGACCGAAGGCCAGATCGGGCAGCTTGTCGTCGGCCGAATCGACCAGCGTGGGGTTGCCTACTTTCAGGCCTTTGATGGTGTTCCAGTAAGTTTCCACGAACTGCGGGAACAGGCGGCGCTCCACCACGAAGCGCACGTAGGCCGTGCAGCGCTGCTTGCCGTAGTCGTAGCCCTTCTTGAGCTGGTCGGAAAGGCCGTCCCAGTCCGAGAAGTTCCAGATGCCGTAGGTGTTCACGCCTTCCATTTCCAGCATGTAGCGCTTGTGCTCCGAGCTGAGGGCATCAGCAATGTTACGGCCGTTGTAGCGGCCACCCACGAACGAGAGGCAGTCCACGGCGTCGTTTTTCACCAGCACGTCGCTCAGCTCCCCGCCCGAGCCGCTCACCAGCGTGACGGGCAAACCGCAGCGGCGGGCAATGGCGAAGGTCAGGCTCAGGGAAATAAAGCCGCCGTCGGTGGGCGTTTTGGCAATGACAGCGTTGCCGCACAGCGCCTGCACCAGCACCGCGTGCAGCAGCACCGACATCGGGTAGTTCCAGGAGGCGATGTTGCTCACCAAACCCAGCGGCTTGCGCGTGCCCAGCATGCTTTCGATGTTGTCCACGTACCACTGCACGCCCTCAATGGCGCGGTCGATATCGGTGAAGCCCAGCTTGTAGGTTTTGCCGATTTCCCACATCAGCAGCTTGCCTACTAGGTCCACGTTGTCGCGGAGCTGGTTGAGGCAGTCCTGCACGCGGCGCTTGCGCTCGTCCAGGTCCACGCGGGCCCAGTCGGCGGCTTCTTTTTTGGCGGCCGTCACGGCACGCAGGGCGGTGGCGTGGTCGAGCATGGGCAACCAGCCGAGCTGGGTGCCATCAATGGGCGAGATGAACTCGCGGGGTTTGCCGGGCTCCTGCCAGCGGCCTTCCATCAGGTTGAGGAACCCGTGGCCGTCGGGGGCGAAGATTTCGGGGGTTACACTTTTGGTCTGTTGCAGCAGGAAGTTAAACTCAACCTGCGGAGAAATCAGTTTTGCCATGAGGGGGAAAGGTGTAGGGTTGCAGTGCGCCCCGGCGGCGGGAGGTCCGGCCGGCACGTTGCGCGTCAAGGTACACGGTTCGAGCAAATCGCCTAAACCACAAGCATAAACTATCTGGAGTTTCTACGGGTTTACCTCCGCTTCGGCCGCGCCGGCCAACAGTCTGGCTACCAGCTCGGGAGAACCCACAAATAATGGACTGCGCTGGTGAAAGTCGGTGGGCTCCACGTCGAGCACCGGCCCGGTGCCGGTTTCGGCCCGGCCGCCGGCCTGCTCAATCAGGTAGGCCAGCGGGAAGCCCTCATAGAGCAGGCGTAGCTTACCCTCGGGGTTCTTACGGGTGGGCGGGTACAGGTAGATGCCGCCCGTGAGCAGGTTGCGGTGGTAGTCGGCCACCAACGAGCCCACATACCGCCCACTCTGGCCCTGGCGCTTGCACTCCGTCAGATAGGAGCGCACGTACTCGGGGTAATCGAACCAGTAGCCCTCGTTGCAGCTGAACACGGTGCCGGTGGCCGGAATCCGGATATCGGGGTGCGAGAGGAAGAATTCGCCCAAGGAGTTTTCGTAGGTGAAGCCCGCCACGCCATGCCCGGTGGTGTACACGAGCATGGTGCTGGAGCCGTACAGGATGTAGCCCGCCGCCACCTGGGTGCGCCCGCCCTGCAAAAAGTCCTCGGGCCCGGCCGGCTGCCCCACCGCCGACACGCGGCGGTAGATGCTGAAAATGGTGCCGATGCTGATGTTGACGTCGATATTGCTGGAGCCGTCGAGCGGGTCGATGGCCACCACGTACTTGCCCTGGCAGTTGCCGGTATGGATGATGTCGTCCTCCTCCTCACTGAGCACGGCGCAGGCCTCGCCCCCGTTGGTCAGGGCCCGGATGAAGCGGATGTTGGCTTCCACATCGAGGCGCTGCTGGGCTTCGCCCTGCACATTCTGCTGGCCCATGCTCCCGATGATGCTGGTGAGGCCGGCACGGTTCACCTCCCGGTTCACGATTTTCCCGGCCAATGCAATGTCGCGCAGCAACTGGCTCAGCTCGCCGGTAGCAAACTGAAACTCGGCCTGCTTGCGCATGATGTAGCGCTCCAGCGTGGTACCTACCGGCTGGGCAATGGTGTTTTCGGTTGTAAGATTCATGCAGAATAGGGAATGCAAAAAAGGCGGCCCCGGTCCGGCGGCTGCAAGCCGTCGGGCCGGTCGTCGTTCGGGCCATCGGCACGAGGCCGTGGCAACATCAGCTAGCGGCAACCGGCCCGACGGCTTGCAGCCGCCGGACCGGGCAACTTGTCAGCTCTTGGCGTCGGGCTGTTTCTGGCTTTGCCAGAGCACTACCTGCCAGCCTTTTTTGGGGTCTTTGATTTGCACCACCACGTACTTGAGGTGAGCTAGGTTGGGCGTGCCGTCGGGCTTATTGGGCAGGGTGATAGTAATGGTGCCGTTGACCACGGCGGTGTGGCCGTCTTGGTAGGCGCGCACGTTCAGGGCTTCCACCTCAATCTTGTCGTACTGGCTTTTGCCGTCACGGATGCTCTGGAGGTATTCCTGCTTGTTGTTCTGCTTGCCGTTGGAGTGCGTGTACACCAGGTCGTCGGCAAACACCCGTTCCAGCACGGCGTAATCCTTTTTCACCTGGGCCTCGAAACGCTGGCGCTCCAGCAGCTCCACTTCTTTGGCAGCGGCCTGGTCTTTTTTGGTGGCCTGGGCGAAGGCATAGAACGGCCCGGCCAGCCCCAGCAGGGCCAGCAACAGCAGTAGTTTTTTCATAGCTTGGGAAAGAAGAAAAGGTTAGGCCGCGGGGGCCGCGTCGAGGTCGATACGCTTCATGCGGGGGGCCAGGAAGTGCATCAGCACCCAGGCCAGCAGGTAGGCCGCGCCGCAAATCCAGAACATGATGAAATAGGCCTTATCGAGCTGCCCGATGCTTTCGTAGTACACGAACATGCGCTTCTGTACCAGCGCCGACAGCACGATACCGCCGAAGCCCCCGGCCATGCCCCCAATGCCCGTCACCGAGGCCACGGCTTTCTTGGGAAACATATCCGAGACGGTGGTGAAGATATTGGCGCTCCAGGCCTGGTGAGCCGCCGCCGCAATACCAATCACCAACACCGCCAGCCACATATTTACCTGCCCCAGTTGCTGGGCAAACACAATCGGGAACACGCACAAGGCAATGAGCAACATGCTGGTTTTGCGGGCCCGGAACGGGGCCCAGCCGCGCTTAATGAAGTTGAGCGGAATCCAGCCGCCGCCCACGCTGCCCACGCTCGAGAGCATGTACACCATGGCCACGGGCAAAGCAATATCAGTGCCCTTGAGGCCGTACTGCTTGCTGAGGAAATCGGGGAGCCAGAACAGGTAAAACCACCACACCGGGTCGGTGAGGAATTTGCCCAGCACGAAAGCCCAGGTCTGGCGGAAGGTGAGCAGCTTAAACCACGACACCTTGGGCTCGGTAGTAATGGCCGCGGCGGCCTGGTCGTCCACGTCGCTGTGGATGTAGTCGAACTCGGCCTGGGTGAGGCGGGCTTGGCGGGCGGGCACTTCGTAGAGCCAGAACCATAAGGCCAGCCACACGAAACCCAGCGCCCCGGTAATCACGAAGGCCCATTTCCAGCCGATGGTTTCGGCAATGAGCGGCACCGTGAGCGGAGCAATAATGGCCCCCACATTGGAGCCCGAGTTGAAGATGCCGGTAGCCAGGGCCCGCTCCTTCTGCGGAAACCACTCGGCCGTGGTTTTGATAGCGGCCGGAAAGTTACCGGCCTCCGTAACCCCCAGAAACGCCCGCGCCACCGAAAAACCGATGGTGCTGCTCACAAACGCGTGTCCAATGGCCGCCAGACTCCACAGAAAAGTAGACAGCGCGTAGCCGATTTTGGTCCCGAGCTTATCAATAACCCGCCCCACGCCCAACATGCCCAGCGAATACGCCAGCTTGAAGGCAATTTCTATGTTAGCGTAGTCGCCCGCGTTCCACTTGAACTCGGTTTCGAGGTAAGGCTTAAGCAGGGAAATAACGGCCCGGTCGAGGTAGTTGACGGTAGTGGCGAAAAACACCAGCCCGCAAATCGTCCAGCGGTACCGGCCGAGGCCGGTAGTTGGCGGCGCGGCCGGGGGCGCGGCGGCGGAAGTCTGTATCATGGCGCTCATGGGAATTCGGGGGCTGATACTGGAAAGGGAATTTGTAGCAGCCGGCCGTTGGGGCAACCGGCTGGCACTGGACAGGGTATCTGGCGCTGTCGGCATAATCGGCGCTGTCATCCTGAGCGGAGCGAAAGACCTTATCCCGTTAACACGGCTCGTTCAGGCGTGAGAAGGTCCTTCGCTCCGCTCAGGATGACACGGCGGTTTGGGCGAAGGCTAACAGATCGGCAATCTGCCGGCTTAGCGCCTCGGTATCATCGGGGTTCTTGAAGAGTTGGGAGCCCATGCCTACCACGTTCACGCCGGCCCCAAACCACTCGCGCAGGCTGGCTTCAGTGGGCTCCACGCCGCCGGTTACCATCAGCGGCACCGTAGGCATCGGCCCGCGCAGGCTTTTGATAAAGCCCGGCCCGAGCACGTTGCCGGGGAAGATTTTCACGAGAGCCGCGCCCAGGCGGGTGGCCTGGAATACTTCCGAAACCGTCATGGTGCCGGGCAGCCAGGGCGTACCGCTGCGGCGGCAGGCATCGGCCACGTCGGCCGTAAGGCAGGGCTGCACCACGAAGTCGGCTCCGGCCCGGATGAAGCGGTTGGCCTCCTCCGCCGTGTAAATGGTCCCGATGCCCAGCAGCATATCCGGGCAGTGGTCGTACACGTAGGCCACCAGCTGCTCAAATACATCAAAGGCATTGCTGCCCCGGTTGGTAAACTCAAACACGCGCAGTCCGCCCGCGTAGCAGGCAGCCAGAATCCGCTGGGCAAATGCCGCGTCGGCGTGGTAGAACACCGGCACCACCGGGTAGCGCAGCACGGTTTCGAGGATATACTCGGGGGAGAAGCGGGGCATGTGTTGTTGAGCTATTAGTTGCTGTTTTCTTGTCATGCTGAGCATGTGGCGAATCAAGCCAGGGTGCGCAGCCGCAGTTAAAGCATCTCTACCGCTTCGTTGTAAGGCTAATCAGACGAAGCGGTAGAGATACTTCGGCTGCGCTCAGCATGACGTTCATCGCCGCCACCCTTACCGCAGCAGGCGGCCGGTGGTGTTGCCGGCCACGATGTGCTCGACTTCGGCGGCGGTTACCAGGTTGATGTCGCCGGGGATGGTGTGCTTGAGGGCGGAGGCGGCCACGGCAAACGTGAGGGCCTGCTGCACCGTGGGGTAGGTTAGCTGGCCGTAGATGAAGCCGGAAATGAAGGAGTCGCCGCCCCCGATGCGGTCCACCACGGGGTTGATGTCGAAGAACTCGGTTTCGTAGTAGTCGCCGCCGCTGAAGGCCAGGCCTTGGATGCGCTCATGCGAGGCGCTGCGGGTGTCACGGCGGGTGGCAATGACCGTCCGGATCTGCGGAAACCGGGCTATCAGCTGCTCGCTCATCGACACAAAGCTGTTGTCGGTATCGGGGACGGCCCGGATGCCGAACAGGTCCTCGGCGTCGCCTTCGGTGCAGACTATTAGGTCGCAGCCGGCTACCAGTTCGGGCATCACGTCCTGGGCGCGCTGGCCGTACTGCCACAGGTTGCGGCGGTAGTTCACGTCGGCCGATATGGTGAGGCCGAGGCGGCGGGCGGCGGCAATGGCCTCGCGGGTGGCCTGGGCCGCCGTGGCCGAAATGGCGGGCGTGATGCCCGTCCAGTGCAGCCACTGGGCATTCCGGAATACCTCGTCCCAGTTAAACCACTCGGGCTGCAGGTTGGCAAAGGCCGAATCGTAGCGGTCGTACACGATGCGGCTGGCCCGCAATGAAGCGCCTACTTCCAAGAAGTATAGCCCCAGCCGCTGCCCCCGAAACACGCAGTGCTGCATGTCCACGCCGTGGCCCCGGAAATGCTGGGCGGCGGCCTGGCCCACGGCGTTATCAGGGAAGCAGCCGGCGTGGGCGGCCGGCACGCCCAGGTAGGCCAGCCCGGCAGCCACGTTGGCGTCGCCGCCGCCGTAGGTGATATCCAGCGAACTGGCCTGCGACAAGCGGTTCTGCAACGGCGGCGACAACCGCATCATGATTTCACCAAAGGTGACGACTTGCTTCATGTGAGGGATGCTGGGGAACAAAGCTAGAGCTAGCTCCCCTCCTTGGAAAGGAGGGGCTGGGGGTGGTTGAAGAGGGAAGAACGATTACTAGAGCTAGTGCTTCAAGGGCTGTTCAACGATTGTCAACCACCCCCAACCCCTCCTTTCCAAGGAAGGGAGTTGACGTTCTTACACCGCGGCCGTTTCGGCGGGTACTTTCTCGAAGCCGAAGTAGGCTTTGGCGTTGTGGTAGCAGATGTTCTGCACGATGCTCCCGAGCAGTTCCAGGTCGTGGGGCAGCTCGCCGTTTTCCACGTCCTGGCCCAGCAGGTTGCAGAGCACGCGGCGGAAATACTCGTGGCGCGGGTATGAAAGGAAGCTGCGCGAATCGGTGAGCATACCCACGAAGCGGCTCAGCAGGCCCATGTTGCTCAGGGCGTTGAGCTGCTTTTCCATGCCATCCTTCTGGTCCAGGAACCACCAGCCAGAGCCGAACTGCACCTTGCCCGCCACCGAGCCGTCGTTGAAGTTGCCCACCATCGTGGCCATCAGCTCGTTGTCGGCGGGGTTGAGGTTGTAGAGGATGGTTTTGGCCAGCTTGTCCTGCCCGTCGAGGCGGTCGAGGAAGGTGGATAGCGCGCGGCCCTGCGAGAAGTCGCCGATGGAGTCCCAGCCAGTATCGGGGCCGAGCTGGCGCAGCATGCGGGCGTTGTTGTTGCGCAGCGCGCCCAGGTGGAACTGCTGGGTCCAGCCCTTTTCCCAGTCCATTTCGGCCAACAGAATCAGCAGGGCCGATTTGAACTGCACTACCTCGGCCGGGATCAGTTCTTTTCCTCCCCGAATCTTCAGGAAGATGTCGTTAATTTCTGCGTCAGTGTAGTCGGCGGCGTAGAGCTGCTCCAAGCCGTGGTCGGAAAGGCGGCAGCCCAGGGCCGCGAAGTAGTCGTGGCGCAGGCGCAGAGCCGTTTGCAGGTCGTGGTAGGTGTGGATGTCCACGGCCGCCGACTGGCCCAGCTTGTCGAGGTAGGCATTGTAGCTGGCGGCGTCCTCCACGGCCATAACCTTATCGGGGCGGAACGTGGGCAGCACCTGAATTTCGAAGCCGCTGCTTTGCAGGGCGCGGTGGTGCTCCAGGGAGTCAGAAGGGTCGTCGGTGGTGCAGAGGGCCTCCACGTTCATCTTGCGCAGCAGGTTGCGCACCGAGTACTCGGGGGTTTGCAGCAGGGCGTTGCACTGGTCGTAGATGCGGCGGGCCGAGGCCGGGCTCAGCAGCTCCGTGATGCCGAAGTAGCGCTGCAGCTCCAGGTGCGTCCAGTGGTAGAGCGGGTTGCGCACAGTCTGGGGCACGGTTTCGGCCCATTTTTCGAACTTCTCCCAGTCGGAGGCGTCGCCGGTGATGTAGCGTTCGGGCACGCCGTTGGTGCGCATAGCCCGCCACTTGTAATGGTCACCGTAGAGCCACACCTGCGTAATGGTGTCGAACTGCCGGTCCTCGGCAATCTGGTCGGGCAGCAGGTGGTTGTGGTAATCAATGATGGGCATCTGCTGGGCATACTCGTGGTAGAGCGTGCGGGCCGTAGCGGTCCGGAGCAGGAAATCCTCGTTGAGAAAGGGCTTCATAAGCGGCAAAAACTAGCGGGTGGTTCCTGGTGGGTGGGAAGGATGGGTCGGTTAAAGATACCGGGTTCCCTCCCCGATAAGTGCCGTTTCCGGCGTCGAAACGCATATTTATCTACGCAAACGTTCCCGGTAGCCGGGGACTTCGTTGTTGGTGAGTGGCCTTCGGTTGTTAGCCCGTCATTCAGAGCACTAACAATCGTCCACCAACGACCAAAAACCAACCTACAGACTCACCCCGCGTTTCCAAGGGATGAAATCTGTCTGGTCGTGGCGGACGGCGGCTACTTCCTCGCCGCTGGCCACGCGCACCACGTAGTCGAGGATGCGGGCGCCGGCCTGTTCGATGGTTTCTTCCCCGTCGATGACGGTGCCAGTGTTCAGGTCGATGATATCGGGCATGCGGCGGGCCAGGGCCGTGTTGCTGCTGATCTTGACGACCGGGGCAATGGGGTTGCCGGTGGGCGTGCCCAGGCCGGTGGTGAACAGCACCACCGTGGCCCCCGAACCCACCTCCGCCGTCGTCGATTCCACGTCGTTGCCGGGAGTGCAGAGCAGGTTCAGGCCGGGCTGCGTCACCAGCTCGGGATAGTCGAGCACGGCCACTACCGGCGAGGAGCCGCCCTTGCGGGCCGCCCCAGCCGATTTCATGGCGTCGGTAATCAGCCCGTCGCGGATGTTGCCGGGCGAGGGGTTCATGTCGAAGCCCGAGCCCACGGCCACGGCCGAGTCGCCGTAGGCCTTCATCAGGGAGCTGAACCGCTCGGCCGTGGCCGTATCCACGGAGCGGTCCACCAACTCCTGTTCCACACCGCACAGCTCGGGGAATTCGGCCAGAATCACGGAGCCGCCCAAGGCCACCAGCAGATCGGAGACGTGGCCCACGGCGGGGTTGGCTGAGATGCCAGAGAAGCCGTCGGAGCCGCCGCACTCCAGCCCGATGCAGAGCTTGCTGAGCGGGGCGGGCTGGCGGGTAGCTTGGTTGGCCAGCATGAGGCCGGCAAACGTCTGGCGCAGAGCCGTGCTGATAAGCGCCTCCTCGGTCCCGATTTTCTGCTGTTCCAAAATATACAGCGGCTTCTGCAGCCCGCCGGGACTGCGCCGGTCAATTTCGGCCTGCAGCATGCTCACCTGCGCGTTCTGGCAGCCCAGACTGAGCACAGTAGCGCCCGCCACGTTGGGGTGGGTGATGTAGCCGGCCAGCAGGCCGCACAGCGTCTGGGCATCTTGCCGGATGCCGCCGCAGCCGCCCTCGTGGGTCAGGAACCGCACGCCGTCCACGTTCGGAAACAGGCGGGGCCGGGCCTGACCGTCCTCGGCCGAGTGCAGATCGGTGGCCAGGATTTCCTCCACGGTTTTGCCGGCCCGCAGCAGGGAAATCAACTCCTGCGTCTGGGGCTGGTAGCTTTTGCGGCGGGCGTAGCCTAAGTCGTTTATCAGGGCTTCTTCCAACACCTGAATGTTGCGGTTTTCGCAGAACACCAGCGGAATTACCAGCCAGTAGTTGGCGGTACCCACGCGACCATCGGGGCGGTGAAAGCCCTGGAAGGTGCGTTCCTGCCACTGGCTTACTTCGGGGGCGGGCCACTCCGGGCGGTGTTGGCGGTGCTCGTCGTAGCTGTCGGTAGCGTGGCGCATGTTACTGGTGGTGAGCAGGCCACCCACGCCGATGGCCTGGGCCGCTTTGCCCACCAGCACGCCGTACATGTGCACCGGGTCGCCGGGAGCCAGGAACTGCAGGGCCAGCTTGTGCTTGGCGGGTATCTTTTCGGTGGTGGTTACGGTGGTGCCGTCCCACGTCACGGGCGTGCCCACCGGCAGGTCCTGCAGGGCCACCAGCACGTTATCGTCGGGGTGAATTTTGGCTACCAGGTGTTTCATTTTTTATTGGAGCAGTTAAGCTGATAAACCGTCATGCTGAGCGAAGCCGGAGGCGTAGTCGAAGCATCTCTACCGCTGGCTAACTCAATCGTGAGAACGAAGCGGTAGAGATGCTTCGGCTTCGCTCAGCATGACGTTCTTTTGGGGTCGCGTCTTTACACTGCCACCGGCTTGCGGTTGAGGGCGTGGGCGACGGTGGCGGGGGCACCCAGCTCCAACAGCTGCTCCAGGTAGCGGGTCACGCAGTCGGCGAAGCCGGGGAGCAGCAGCAGGTCGTGGCCCCAGAGGGTTTGGTTGTGCAGCACGGTGCGGGTCAGCTCGGCGGGCTCCAGGCGCTGCCAGAGGTCGGCGAAGTAGCTGGCCTTTTCGTCCTGAATCGGGTAGGGCTGGCCGTTGGCTTCGCCGTACCACACGCCTCCCTCCTGCCGGGTGGCGCGCATGAAGCGCAGGTAGGCGGCAAAGCCCAGGGCTATGTAATGCGGCACGGCCTGCAGCTTGCGGTGGTAATGCAGCAGCGTGGGCACGCAGCGCATCTGCAGCTTAGCCGTGTAGTTCATCGAAATCGAGAGCCAGCGGTGCTCGATGGCGGGGTTGCGGAACCGGTCGAGGACCTGCATACCGAAGCGCTGGCCCACTTTCTCATCCACGGCGTACGGGATGCCGGGCAGCAGATCCCCCAGCATCAGGTTGTGAATGAAGCCGGCCAGGTCGGCGTCTTCCATAGCCTCGCGCACGGTGGGCAGACCGGCCAGGAAGGCCAGGCCGCAGCTGAGTGTGTGCGTGCCGTTGAGCAGGCGCAGCTTCAGCTCCCGGAACAAGTTGATATCGGGCTGTACCACCACGCCGGCGTCGGCCTGCTCGAAGCTGAGCACCTGCTTCACCCGGGCGTCGCCCTCAATGGCCCAGAGCGTGTACACCTCCGACATGGTCAGTAGCTCGTCGTGGTAGCCCAGCTCGGTTTCCAGGGCCGTTTGGGTGGCCGCGTCGGGGCGGCCGGGCACGATGCGGTCCACCAGCGAGTTGCACACCTGATTGGCCGTTTCCAGCCAGTCGATGAACTCGGCGTCGAGGTTATTGCGGTGGGCCTGCTCCAGCAAAATGCTTTCCAGCTTGCTGCCGTTTTCCGGAATCAGCTCGGTGGGCACAATCACCAGGCCGCGGGTTTTGTCGCCCTGAAACGCGTGGTAGCGGGCCAGCAGAAACGCCAGCAGCTTGCCCGGAAACGACTGGGGCGGGCTCTGGGTGATGTCGTCGGAAACGAGCTGGATGCCGACTTCGGTGGTGTTGGAAATGACAACCGTCAGCTCGGGGTTGGCGGCGCAGGCCAGGATATCGGCCCACTGGCTTTTGGCCGACAGCACCCGGCTAATGGCCCCGCACACCACGTTTTCGGAAATTTCCCGGCCGTCCTCAATGCCCCGGATGCCGAGGGTGTAGAGGCCGTCCTGGCGGCGGAAGGCGTCGATGTCGCCGCCGTCGGTGCTTTTCACCACCACAATGCGGCCGTTGAAGATGCCCTGGCGGTTGGCTTTGTCGATGAGGTAATCGGGCAGGCCGCGCAGCAGCACGCCGGTGCCGAATTGCAGCACTTTTTCGGGCAGGTTCAGCAGGTCAGCCGACGGCAGGGCCACGGGGCCGGCGGCGGCCGGCGAGAGAAGTTGACGGGAAAGTTGCGGCATGATAAAACCGTTAGTTGTTGCGGCCCTGCGGGGCGTTGCTGTTCCATTTTTGCTGCCAGCGCGGGTAGTCGCGGCTCAGCAGCTTGGCGGGCCACACGCCGGCGTAGGCGTAGCCGGTGCGGCGCTCGTACTCGATGTCGGCGAGGGCCGCACGGGGCTGCGAGTCGCGCCCCACGTAGATGGGCTGGTTGGTTTTCAGATCGTAGAAGCGGGCCCAGATAACGGAGCCGGCCTCGGGCACCAGCACCCGGTCGAAGCCTTTCGGCTGCTTGGGGTCGGGCTGGTCTTTCACGGCGAAGCCCTGCAGCTTCACCGCCTCCAGCCAGGCCACGGCGGCCTCCACCGATTTTCTGATGGCGGGCGTGGGGTTCTCCGTGTCCATCAGAAAGCGCACGATGTTCACGGTTTCCATGCCGCTGAGCGCGGCCAGCTCAAAGGCGCGGGCCTTGGCCGGCAGTAGGGTTTTCTCGTCGTGCTGAGCGCACCAGGCCGTCAGCGTGCCGTTTTGCACATACTGGGTTTTCAGGATGCACTCGATGCCGCGGTTCACGGCCTGCTGGGCGGGCTCCGTCAGCGCGGCGTCCAGCACTTCCAGGCCGTTGGCGCGGCGGCTCACGTCGCGCAGCACCTGCAGGGCCCGAATCATGGCGTCGTCGTTGTAGGTAATCTGGTGGCGGTAGCTGCTCAGGTCGGGGTAGTACTGCGGAAAGCCGCCGTTGGGGTACTGCATCTGCAGCAGGTAGCGCACCCCTTTCTCGGCGGCAGCCCGGTAAACGGGGTTGCGGGTGGTGGCAAAAGCCCCGGCCAGGTAGCGGATTTCGCGGGTGGTAGCCTCGTTGTCGATGGTGGCGTCGGGCTTGCTGGTGATGGCACGGGCAGCGGCGCGCTCGGCGGCCGTCAGCGGGTGGTCGTATTTCACCTTCACCTCGTTCACCGCCTTGGGCCAGCCGCCCACGGCGCGCTGGTACACCAGCATCCGGTCGGCCACCGAGTCACGCAGGGGGGCGGCCAGCGCGGCGGCCGTGGCGTTGGGCAGCGCGGCCGCGCCGGTTTCGGCGGCTACCAGCGTCTGGCGGGGCAGGCCGGCGTACTTATCGGGGCCGGGCGCGGCAGCCTTCAGCGGCACCGTAGCCGGCCGTTTCGATTTAGGATACCAACGGCCCCCGAAGGTCCAGTCGGCCGAAACCTGGCGGGCTTTGGGGCTGCCTTTGGCCGCGCTCAGGTTGTCCTGGAACCAGGCGTAGTCGCCGCCTTCGCGGTGGCAGCCGGCGTAGTACACGCGGCGGCCCCACTGCTTGGCCCCGGGCCCCGATTCGGCCCAGTAGATATCGGCATCGGCCATTTCCTTGGCGAAGCGGCAGTTGATGAGGTAGAACTGCGCCTCCCGGTGGAAGCGGCCGAGCTTGAAGTTTGGGTCGCCCTCAAAGCGGCAGTTTTTCAGCACCGTTTTCTGGTCTTCCTCCCCCGAGCCATCGTGCCAGATGGCGGCGTTGGGATTGTGGCAGATGAACCGGCAGTTTTCGGCGTAAGCCCAGCCCCGGGGGCAGTAGAAATCCACGCCGCCTTCCATCGTGCAGTCCTGAAAGTAGTACAGGCCGGCGTCCACGTCCCAGGGGCTCACAGTGTCGCCGCCCAGGGCCCGGAAGGTGCAGTGCTTCACGATGAGGCGGGTGGTACCGGGCATGGTGCGCAGGGCCATCTGGTGGCCGGTTTTGCCCACTTTACGCTGGCCGCTGGGCTCCTGGGGGCAGGGAATGAGCACGTCGCCGGCGGCCTCGAAGCCATAAGGGTTCAGCACCGTGAGGTTTTCCAGCGTGATGTCGGGCGAGTTGCGCAGATTGAGGGTGGCGGCCCCGAAGTCGTCGGGCCCACCGGCCGGGTCGCAGCGCCAGGCGTCACGGGCCTGACTGTAGGTCAGCACCACGCCCTTTTCGCTCTGGCCTCTGAGGATGATGTTCTGCTTGCCATCGAGCAGCACTTTCTCGCAGTAGGTGCCGTTTTTGATGTACACCGTGCGCGGCTTGGTGGCCTCGTTGGGCAAGCTGTTGAGCGCAGCCTGGATGGTCCGGAACTGCCCCGAACCATCCGCTGCCACCGTTACCTGCTGGGCTCGGGCCGTAAAGATTCCCATTTCCCCAACCCCCACCAGCAGGAACAGCAAGGTCAATACTCGTTTCATAGACAGTAGGCGTCAGCCGCCGCGTTTACACAAAATCTTCCCGCATGGGGCTGAACGAATCGAGCAGCACGCCGGCTTCCAGACACTCCACGCCGTGCCACACGTTGGGCGCGGCATAGAACGTTTCGCCGGCGCGCAGCACCATTTCCTCCTCCCCCACCACGCACCGGAACACCCCGCTTTCCACGTAGGTAATCTGGCTGTGCACGTGCTGATGCCGCGCCCCGATGCCGCCGGTTTCAAACCGCACTTTCACCAGCATCAGGTCAGGCCCGTGGGTCAGTACCCGCCGCTGTACGCCGTCGGCCACGGTCAGCCAGGTTTCGTTGTTCATGGTGAGTTAGGATGAGATGGAGGAGTATTAGACCGTCATGCTGAGCTTGCCGAAGCATCTCTACCGCTTCGTTGGATTACTACCACAACGAAGCGGTAGAGATGCTTCGACTCCGCCTCCGGCTACGCTCAGCATGACGGCCCATTGGCCAACAGCCAGCAGCTAGCAGCTGAATTAGTAGCCGAAATTCTGCTTCAGGGCTGGGTCGGCGGCGAGGGTGCTCTGCGGGATGGGCAGCAGTTCCTTGCCCTGGCCGGGCACGTACTCGGCGGCGAGACCGGAGCCGATGCTGGTGGCCGTGGCTGTGCCGACGGTGGCGGTGGTACCGGTGGGCCGGGTATTGGCAATGTAGGCCGCGTCAATGGCCTGGCGCCAGTTCACGCGCACGGTGCCAGTGGGCGCCGTTGCGGGGGCCGGACGGTAGAAGGAGCGCGCCCACTGCACGTTGCCGGCGGCCGGCGTGCGGTAGTACATGTACTGGGGCACGTTCTGATACGGGGCTTGGTTGAGGGCCAGCTTCAGCAGGTTGGCCTTGGTTTCGGCCAGCTTGGTTTCGAACAGGTTCCAGCGAAGCAAATCGTACTTGCGGATGCCTTCACTGCCGAACTCCAGGTACCGCTCGTTCACCAGAGCGTTGAAGAAACTGGCTTTCGAACTCAGATCCAGGCCGGCCAGGGCGCGGGTGCGGTTGCCGCCGAAGCCGCGGGTGCGTACTTCCAGCAAAGCGTTCTGAGCAGCGGCGGTGGGGCCGTTCAGCTCGTTTTCGGTTTCGGCAAACATCAGCAGCACATCGGCAAAGCGGATGAGCGGCCAGTTGTAGCCCAGGTAGTTGCCGGTGCCCGGAATGGCGGGCGAGTGCCAGTCGCGCCGGAACTTGCCGTCGGTAATAGCGCCCAGGGCCACCCCGGTCTGGAAGTTGGTGGCCGGAATGCTGTACGTGGTGATGGTCACGTCGCGGCGGGCGTCCAGCGAGTCGAAGGCGTAAAAGTACGTCGGCACCACCGTCACGGCGCCCTGCGTGGAGCCATAGATGGGCGAGGCGTTCAGGCGCGGGCCGTTGTAGTAGCCCAGCTTGCTGTCCGACGCGGCCGTGGAGCCGCCCATGCCCACCTGGAACATAATTTCGTTGGCAGCTTCAGGACGCTGCTCATTGATGCTCCTGAACAGCTCCAGGAAACTGGCGTTGAGCGTGTGCTCCCCCCGGTTGGCCAGCAGGCCGGCGCACTCGTCGCGGGCAATGCGGTAGTAGTCGAGGTAGTCGGCGGGGCGCGTCATCTGGTTGCCCTGCAGCGAGTAGCCGCCCCGGTACAAAGCCAGGCGGGCGCGCAGGGCCTTCACTGCCCCTTTCGTGATTCGCTCACTGGCGGCACCGGCGCGGGTGCGCCAGGGCACCAGCTTTTCTGCTTCCAGCAAATCGGCAATCAGACGGGTAAGCGTGGCGTTGCGGTCGGCGTTGGGCAGGTTGAAATCCTGGCCCGAAACCGAGGGCGTGAACTGCGCGGGCACGTCGCCCCAGTTGCGGATCAGCTCAAAGTAGTACTGAGCCCGCAGCGTGAGCACCTCCCCGTGCAGGCGGTGCAGGGCGGCTGTATCGGCGGCGGTACCGCCATTGTAGAGGGCCATCTGCGGAATCTGCTGAATGCAGATATTGCTGCGCTCCACGCCCTGGTACAGCGTATTCCAGGGGTTCGTGATTTCGGTGTTGGTAGCCAGCGACCGGTAGCGGGCAATGCTGCGCCGCGCCCCGTCAGCGGCCCCCGACGACCCGATCATCTCGTCGGAATCATACGGGAAATAGGTGCTGATGCGCTGGCCGTAGCCCGGGTCGCCCGAGAGCGGGTCGTAGGCCCCGATGACGGCGGCCGTGGCCCCGGCCACGGTGCTGAAGGTGGAGGCCGTGGTGTTCAGGGCCAGCGCCTCCACGTCGAGGAAGTCTTTGCAGGAGGTGATTACCCCGGCGCTGCCCGCCAGGGCCAGCCCGGCCAGTGCGGCCCGAACGGAAACAAAGGATTTCATAGTGCGGTGAGCAAAAAGCGGGTGGGAATTACAGGGACAGGTTCAGGCCGAACAGGAAGGCACGGCTGCGCGGGTAGGCCGCGTAATCAACGCCGGGCGTGAGCGGCGACGAGCGGCGGGTGTTCACCTCCGGGTCGTAGCCGGTGTATTTGGTGAAGGTATATAGGTTGTTAAGCGTCACGTAGAAGCGCAGCTGCTGCACCTTGGCCCGGGTGGTCAGGGCCTTGGGCAGGGTGTAGCCCAGCGTCACGTTGTTGATGCGCAGGAAGGAACCATCCTCCACGGCCCAGGAGTGCAGGAAGTAGTTGCGGGTGGGCGTCCAGATGCTGGCGTTCTGGTTTACCTGGCGCAACGTAGCCAGATCGGTAATGGGCGTGCCGTCGGCGTTGATGGTGCGGTAGCGGTCCTCCATCACATCCAGCACGTTGCTGAACACGGTATTGGCCGTGTTGGAGGTGAACTCCAGCTTGTTGGCGTTGTAGATGTCGTTGCCCAGCACGAAGTTGAGGAATACGCTGGCGTCGAAGTTATGGAACGTGAACTGCTGGTTCAGGCCGCCGGCCACCTTGGGGTTGGCGTCGCCGATAACCGTCTGGTCCTGGTCGTTGATCAGGCCGTCCCCGTTCAGGTCCTTGAGCTTGATGAGGCCGGGACGGAAGGCCGTTTCGCCGATCAGACCCAGGTTGTTCACCAAGCCGGCCTTGGGCGTCCAGGTCTGGGTAGTGGTGTTGTAGGTTTCAAAGTCGTCGGCGGTCAGGTAGCCGTCCGTCACGTACCCGAACATCTGCCCCACCGGCTGGCCCACGCGGGCCACGTAGTCGCGGTTGAGGGCAGTGCCAGCCCAACCCGAGGCAATACCCGGAATTTCCTCCAGCCCCGAGCCCAGGCTTTCAATCTTGCCCCGGTTCAGGGAGGCGTTGGCCGTGGCCGTCCAGGTGAAGTTGGGCTTGCTGACGATGTTACCCGTCAACTGCAGCTCGATGCCCTTGTTGGAGGTTTTGCCGATGTTCTGGAGCTGGCTGGTGTAGCCCAGGAACGGCGGAATGGGCCGGTTGATGAGCAGATCGGTCGTGGTGTTGTAGTAGATGTCGCCGGTAAACTGCACCCGGTTGTCCCACAGCGCCAGGTCCACTCCGAAGTCGCGGGAGGTGGTTACTTCCCACTTCAGGTCGGGGTTGGGCAGCGTGGTGGCCGAGGAGCCCAGCACCTGCAGGTGGTTGAGGTAGTACGGCGCGTTGCCGGCCCCGAACAGCTGGTCGTACAGGAAGTCGTTGATGCGGTTGTTGCCGGCCTGCCCGTAGCTGAGGCGGAATTTCAGGTCCGACACGGCCGGTACGCCCTTGAAGAACTCCTCCTTGGAAATGCGCCAGGCCACCGATGCGCCCGGGAAGTAGCCCCAGCGGTTCCCGTCGCGGAACTTCGACGAGCCATCGGCCCGGAACGTGCCCGTGAACAGGTATTTATCATCAAATGAGTACGTCAGCCGGCCGAAGCCCGAGAGTAGGCGGTAGTCATTCGGGATACTGGTATTGGGCAGCACGGGCTGGGCCGTTACGCCGGCCGGCAGCACACCCTGGTTGATGTTGGCCAAGGCCCGCTCAGCGGTAATATCCAGCGGCAGGTAGTTGGTCTGGATGTATTGCTGCTTGGTTTGCTGCTGGTAGGTTTCCTCGCCCAGCAGCACGCCAATCTGGTGCTTGCCGGTGGCCAGCGAGTAATCCAGCACGTTGCTGTTATTGAACGTGAGCTGGTTGGCCGTGGTGATGGTGGCAAACGGCAGGTTCAGGTAGCCGCCGGCCGCCTGCCGGATGGTGGGCGAAAACCGGCCGTTGAACGTGCTCAGGTCGAAATTGGTGATGTCGATACCGGCCGTAGAGCGGAAGGTAAGGCCCTTCATCAGCTCCAGGCCCACGTTGCCCCCGATGTTGAAGGTGCGGCGCTTGTCACGGCGGTACTCGCTGTCGATGGTGATGAGCGGGTTGACCAGCGAGGAGTTGGTGAAGAAGTCGTCGTCGAAGGTGTTGGGGTCCACCACCACGCCCGAGGAGTTGGGCACCGAAAGCGGCATGTACTGCACCGTGTTGCGCAGGCGGGAGGTCACGCTGGAACCCGAGGTAGAGGTGCCGGCACCGTTGGTAATCTGGTCGTTGAAGCGCAAATTCAGGCCTACACGCAGCTTCTCGGTGGCTTTGGTATCGAAGCGGAAGTTGACCAGGTTGCGGGTGTAGTCGGAGCCGCGCTGGATGCCGTCCTCGTCGTTGTGGGTCAGGCTCAGCGAGTAGGTGGTACCCTTCACCCCGCCGGCTACCGACAGGTTATGCGTCTGCTGGAAAGCGTCGCGCCCGAAAATCTCATCCTGCCAGTCAATAAACGGGGCTTGGCGGGCGCGGGTGAGCGTGTCGCTCATATAATTGCGCGAGCCAAACAGCTTGGCGAACGTGCTCAGGCCGCCCTGCCCGGCCGCGCCGGCTTGCTGGGCGCGCTCAAACTGGTAGTTGAGGTAATCATCGGGCTTGAGTACACCTAGCTTCTTGCTGATGCGACGGAAGCCGGCAAAGCCGTTGTAGCTGATGACGGTTTTGCCCTCGATGCCCTTTTTGGTGGTGATAATCACGACGCCGTTGGCCCCGCGCGCCCCATAAATGGCCGTGGCCGAAGCATCCTTGAGCACGTCCACAGAGGCAATATCCTGGGGCGCAATCACGCTCAGCGCGTTTTCAATTTGGATGCCGTCCACGATATAGAGCGGCGAGTTGTCCTGGGTAATAGAGCCCCCGCCCCGCACCCGCACCCGCACGTCCTGGTTGCCGGGCGTGCCTTCCGATGAGGTCAGCTGCACGCCCGCCAGCCGGCCGGTCAGGGCCTCGGCGGCGGAGTTTACCGGAATATCCTTGATCTGCTGGGCACTCACCGACGATACCGAGCCCGTCACGTCGCGGCGCTGCACGGCCTGGTAGCCGATGACCACCACGTCGTCGAGCGTCTTACTGTCCTCCTTCAGCGCTACGCTGAAGTCGGTTCGGTCGCCTACTGCTACCTCGAACGGCAGGAAGCCGATGTAGCTGAAGCGCAGGGTGGCGTTGGCAGGCACGGCCAAGCTGAAGCGGCCTTCGCCGTCGGTGCTGGCGCCGGCAGTGGTGCCTTTCACCACCACCGTCACGCCGGGCAAGGCCTCGCCCTTATCCGACTTAACAACCCCTTGAACGCGACGTTCCTGGGCCCAGGCGGGAGCTGCGACGGCCGCCAACAAGGGAGCCAGCAACAGTAGATTTTTTTTCATGACGAACTGGTGTGGGAATTGGTGTGGGAACTGGTGCTGCGCGGGCCTGGGGAGCTAGCGCAGTTCCGCAATAGGCGCGGGGTCCATGTCGGTGTACTCCTGGTTTTCGCCGCCCATCCCCCAGATGAAGGTGTAGCCGGCCGTGCCGCAGCCCGAGTGAATGGACCACGGCGGGGAAAGAATGGCCTGCCCCTCACCTACCCACAAATGGCGGGTTTCCTGGGGCTGGCCCATGAGGTGCAGCACGCGCTGGCCCTCGGGCAAATCGAAGTAGAGGTAGGCTTCCATGCGCCGGTCGTGGGTGTGGGCGGGCATGGTATTCCAGACGCTGCCGGCGTGCAGCTGCGTGAGGCCCATCACCAGCTGGCAGCTTTGGATGCCTTCGGAGTAGATGTACTTGTAGATGGTGCGCTGATTGGCGGTTTCCAGCGCGCCCATGGTCACGGGCGTGGCCTCGGCCTGCGTGAGGCGGGTGGTGGGGCAGCTGGCGTGAGCCGGCGTGGAAAGCAGGTAGAACTTAGCTGGCGTGGCGGATTCAAGGCTGGCAAAAACCACTTCT
Source organism: Hymenobacter swuensis DY53 (assembly GCF_000576555.1). Taxonomy (NCBI): domain Bacteria; kingdom Pseudomonadati; phylum Bacteroidota; class Cytophagia; order Cytophagales; family Hymenobacteraceae; genus Hymenobacter; species Hymenobacter swuensis. The sequence goes on along the minus strand of NZ_CP007145.1, from coordinate 1,751,376 downwards.
CGGGCACCGCGACCCACGTACAGGCAGTCCTGGCGGCCCAGCTCGTAGGCGGTGCCGTCCACCGTCACGGTACCAGCCGCCCCAATATTGAGGATGCCCAGCTCCCGGCGCTGCAAAAAGAAGTCGGCTTTCAGATTAGCGGGGTTTGGCAACGCAATGGGCGCGGCCGTGGGCACCACGCCACCCACCATCATCCGGTCGTAGTGCGTGTACACCAATTGAATATCACCGGCCACAAACAGGTTTTCGAGCAGGAAATTCTCCCGCAGCTCGGCAGTGTTCATTGCCGCTGTTTCGCGCGGGCCGATGGCGTAATACTGACGCATGTTTGAGTAACTGAGTAAGTGAGTAGCTGAGTAGCTGAGTAAGGGCAGAGTAACTGAGTAAGTGGAGTAACTGAGTAGTTGTATGTGCTGATGTCAGAACGGTTAACTCAGTTACTCCGCTTACTCAGTTACTCTACCGTCCCATCCAGCCGCCATCCACGGTGAGGATGGTGCCGTGGACGTAGCTGGCGGCTTCGGAAGCGAGGAAGACCGTCGGGCCTTTGAAGTCGTCGGGCTGGCCCCAGCGGCCGGCCGGGATGCGGCCCAGGATGCTGCTGCTGCGCTCAAGGTCCTGGCGCAAAGCTTCAGTGTTGTCGGTGGCGATGTAGCCGGGGGCAATGGCATTCACGTTCACGCCCCGGCCCGCCCACTCGTTAGCCAGCGCCTTCACCAAGGAGCCGATGGCGCCCTTACTGGCCGCGTAGCCCGGCACGTTGATGCCGCCCTGAAACGTAAGCAGCGAGGCCGTGAAAATGATTTTGCCCGAGCCCTGCGCCAGCATCCGGCCCCCAATAGCCCGGGCCAGCCGGAACGGGGCGTCGAGGTTGATGGCTAGTACGTTGTCCCAGTCGGCGTCGGCGTGCTCGGCGGCGGGGGCGCGCCGGATGGTGCCGGCGTTGTTGATCAGAATATCGATGCGGGGGAAATCCTGCTGCACCTGTTCCAGGAAGGCATCCACGGCGGCGCGGCGGCTGAAGTCGGCCTGGTAGGCGTGAAACTGCCGGCCCAAAGCCTGCACCTGCTGCGCCGTGTCGGAGCCTTCCAGGGCCAGCGTGGCCGATACACCGATGATGTCGGCGCCGGCTTCGGCCAGCCCCAGCGCCATAGCCTGCCCGATACCCCGGTTGCAGCCGGTTACCAGGGCGACTTTACCTGTTAAATCAAAGGAGGCGGCAAGCGACATGAGCAGAAGGCGTTGTAAACTTTTCGAAGAAGACCGGTGTAGTTTTAAAACCGCCGGTGGTCAATCGACATGATTAAGGTTACAGGAAGCCTTTTCCATTCGGAAGAATATCATCTTAATAATTTGCGCAAACGATGTCGGGAACGTTGCCAACGTACCGCCAGAACGGTTTTTGCGAGGCTGATTTCCATAAATTCACCCGGTATCGCTACTTTTCCGGCCCGGAGCCGGTGGGTAATCACTAGCTTCGTTCTTGTACTTTAGTAAGTACCCACTCGCTCTGCTCCTTTCGTCTCACCTTCAGTCCGCTTTTACCCGTGGAAGTTTACACCATCAAAGACATTGCCCGCGAGCTGGGCATCTCCACTTCCACGGTATCACGGGCGCTGCGGGGCAGCTACGAAATCAACCCCGAAACCAAGCGGCTGGTGATGGAGTGCGCCGAGCGGCTCAACTACCGCCCCAACCCTATTGCGCTCAGCCTGAAGGGCAGCGCCAGCCGCGCCATCGGCGTGATTCTGCCCCAGGTGGCCAACTACTTTTTCTCGCAGGCCATCAACGGCATCGAGGCCATTGCCTACAACCGCGGCTACCACGTTATCATCTTCCAGAGCCAGGAAAGCTACGAACGGGAAATGGCCAACGTGCAGCAGGCCATGTCGCGCAAGGTGGACGGGCTACTTATGTCGCTGTCAAGTGAAACCTCCGACGTGACGCACCTGCAGGACGTGCTGGATAAAAACGTGCCGCTGGTGCTGTTCGACCGGGTTTCCAGCGAGCTGAACGTGACTAAGGTAGTGGCCGATAACTTCGGTGGAGCCTTTGCCGCCACTGAGCACCTGATCCGAAGCGGGCGCCGCCGCATTGCCCACCTCACCATTCAACCCTGGCTCAGCATCACACAGGAGCGCTTGGCGGGCTACCGCGCCGCGCTGGAGCAAAACGGCTTAGAATTCGACGAAACCCTGATTCGCTATGGCACTTTCGGTCCCGATGAGGTGGGCCCGATGGTAGACGAGTTGATGCACCTGGAGTCGCCGCCCGACGCCTTCTTCACGGCCTCCGACCGCCTGGCCGTGGGCTGCCTGCAGGCCCTACGCCAGCGTAACCTGCACATTCCCGACGACGTGTCACTGATCGGCTTCACCAACCTCAACGTGGCCGACCTGCTGGACCCGCCACTGAGTACCGTAGTGCAGCCCGCCCAGGAAATCGGTCAAGTAGCCGCCGAGCGCCTCATCGACCAGATTGAGCGCAAGCTTCGCGCCCTCCCCATCGAAACCGTGCAGATTGCCACCGAGCTGATCGTGCGCAGTTCAACGCGCCTGGAAGCGGTGAAGCTGTAAACAAACACTGTCATCCTGAGCTTGCGAAGGACCTTATCACGTTGACGCAGGTAGTATAGGTGCTCCAGTCTGGAGGCTCATTTAGCCGCCAGACCGTAACCACGGCGGCGCTGTTCTACGCGGCTGTAGAGACGCAATATTTTGCGTCTCGTCGTTGAACGATGCGGCAAGGCACGGTTCGAACAACGTCAGCAACGATGAGACGCAATATTTTGCGTCTCTACCCCGGTTTCTCATTTCACTGCCTCCACCCGAAACCAGTCCACGTCGGCGGTACCGGCGTCGTTGGTCTGGCTTGGACGGGTGTAGAACAGGCCCATTTTCGCGCCAATCCACTTGCCTTCCCGGGCCTGAAACACGGTGCCTAGTGGCGTGAAAGCCCGACCGTCGAGGCTATAGCTAAACTGGCATTTCGCGCCGGGCTGCATAGCTACACGCAGGTACACGGGCTGGCGCACGGGTACGGAAACGGGCGCACCAGCCACTTCCGGGCTAAGTTTGTCGGCCTCTTTGCACACCGTCTGACTTAGCTGCAGCTGGCCGCCGGTGTTGGTCAGGGTGAGCGTGGCGTAGTCGAGGCCCATCATCACGAGGCCGACCTTTTCACCTTCGATGCGGGGCGTGACGGTGAGCTTGGCGGTGGCTGTGAACTGCTCGGCAGGCAGCTTCTGCAGCAGCAGATTGGGCACCGGCCACAGGTTCCTGGTGCCTTCCGGCAGCGGCACCGAGTACACGCGCAACGTGCCCGTGCTCTGGTTCAGAAACGCCCAGCCCGGCTGCGGATTGGCGTGCCACTGCCACTGCAGCCCCAACGCGGCGCTGCTGAACTCGTCGGACGTGGCGGGCGTGGCCAGGGGCTGCGGGCCGCGTACGGCGGGTTTGCGATGCGTGAGAACGGGCTGGCCCATGCCGTCACCGTCTGGGTCTTCGCCGATGATGGGCCAGTCGTTGCGCCACTGCATCGGCTGCAGGTGCACCACGCGACCATAGGGGCCCTGATCTTGGAAGTGCAGAAACCAATCCTGCTTACCATCGGGCGTATCTACCCAGGCACCCTGGTGCGGGCCGTTGATGGGCGTTTTGCCCTGGTTCATCACAATACGGTCTTCGTAAGGGCCGAACACGTTTTTGGACCGTAGCACCACCTGCCAGCCGGTGCTCACGCCCCCACCCGGCGCGAAAATGTAGTAGTAGCCGTGGCGCTTGTAGAACTTGGGGCCCTCGATGGTGGGGTGCTGGTCGTGGCCGTCGAATACCAGCACCTCGTCGCCCAGCAAGCGCAGGCCGTCGGGGCTCATCCGGCTCACGGCCAGCACGCTCTTAAAACCCGCCCGCGAGCCGGCAAAGCCGTGCACCAAGTAAGCTTGGCCGTCCTCGTCCCAGAGCGGGCAGGGGTCAATCCAGCCCCGGGCTTCCTTTATGCAGATAGGCGTACTCCAGGGCCCGGCCGGGTTTTTAGCCTTGGTTACGAACAGGCCTAAGTCTGGATCAGGATAATAAATGTAGAACTCCTTTTTGTGGTAGCGGATGGCCGGGGCCCACACGCCGTTGCCGTGCTGGGCCTGGTTGTAGCGCGCCAAAGGCAGTTGCTGACTGAACGCGGCCCCGATAATTGTCCAGTTCACCAGGTCGCGGGAGTGCAGAATTTGCAGGCCGGGTGCGCTGTTGAAGCTGGACGACGTGAGGTAATAATCCGGGCCCACGCGCACCACATCGGGGTCGGAGTAGTCGGCGTAGAGAACAGGGTTTTTGTAGCTGCCGTTGCCCAGATCCGCCACCCACACCTGCGAGATAGTCGATTGAGCACGGGTGGCCAGCGGCAGCAGAAAAGCCAGCAGAAACAGACGAAACTTCATACGGAGACGGTTTAAAACCTCCTGTCATCCTGAGCGGAGCGAAGGACCTTAACACATCAGCACGAGTCGTTTTCACGATTGTCGTTCAACTGAAGATCCTTCGCTCCGCTCAGGATGACAGATGGAGTTGGGTTGTTGCAGGTAAGACCAAAAACCATCATTTCGACCAACCGGTGGCTTCTGCGGAATCCGGCTGGGCCGAACCTCAGACTCCTCCCGTTGGTCGGAATGACGGGCGGCAGCACCTGGGCCAGCGGCACACTCACTAAACGGCCGGCCCGGGTGTGCGCCGCTATTTGCGGCCGGACTGTTGCAGCAGCCAGGTCGCCAGGTCGTGGGCGGCGTTGTAGTTCTCGAATGAGGCCGGAATCTTGCGGCCGTCCACGTACTCGTTGTACAGCCACGGGTCGCCGACGGCCAGCACGGTGCCCTTGCCCACTTTGGCGGTAGCAATGACGGTATGTTCGCCCATCTTCACGAGCGGCGTGGCCGAAGCCTGCACTTTCAGCGGGGCCAGCTCCTTGATGTAGGCCGATTTAGCGGTTTTGAAGACGGCGTTGCCGGCCGGAATAGTCACTCGGCCCTGCTCGAATTCGCTGCCTTTCACCATGTTCAGGTTCAGGGGTAAGAACTCCATCCCGAAGGCCCGAGCTAGGGTGTTGAAGCGCGGGATTTCGCAGTTGCTGGTGTCGTTGGCCATGAGCACCAGTGTGCCGCCGTCCTTCACCCACTTGGTGAACACCTGCACATCGGCGGGCTGCACGAAGTTGGGCTGCGGGGTTTCCTTCCGGGTGTCGGGGTCCACGATGATGAACACGTCCACGCCTTTGAGTGCGGCGGCCGTGGGCGCGGTGCTGATGGTGGCGGTTTTCGCGCCCAGGTCGCGGAATTGCTGGCCCCAGAAGTAGAAGCCGCCGTGGGTGCGGTCATCCCAGGTGTAGTGCCAGGTTTCGGGCTGGCCGGTCAGGGCGTTTTTGCGCAGCTCGTGGTTGAAGTAGTTGTCCACGGCCACGGTTTTGCCGGTTCCCACGGTGCTGGCAGCGGTTTCCATCTCCACGCTGGCCAGAATGAACGGGCCCACGCCTTTCAGGTCGTTCTTGCGCAGCGGCTCGGTGAGGTAATACTCGAAGCTGCCGTCGCGGTAGGGCTTGCCACCGAGGCCGCCCACGCTCACGGTGCCGTTGAAGGCCAGCGTGCCGTTTTCCTCGGCCACAAACTGCTTCAGCAGGCCGTCGTAGCCGCGGCGGGCGGCGGCGGCGTATTTCTTATCGAGGTAGCCCATGCGCACACCCTTCTGCAGGAAATACACGAACATGCTGCTGCCAGAAGCCTCCTGGTAATTGCCCTTGCGGGCGGCCTGGTCCATCACCAGCGCCCAGGTGCCAGCGGTGGCATCCTGGTACTTCACCAGCACCGGCGCGAGGCGCTGCACATTTTGGATGAGCTGCTGGCGCTGCGGGTGGTGCTGGGGGAAATAATCCAGAACATCCACCAGCGCCATAGCGTACCAGCCCAGGCCCCGGTCCCAGAAATTGGCCGACTGGCCGGTGGTTTTATTGGCCCACTGCTGCTCCCGACTTTCATCGTAGCCGTGGTACATCAGGCCGGTTTTGGGGTCGGTGAGGTTCTTTTCAATCAGCGCAAACTGCTTAGCCACATCGTCGAAGCCGGCGGGCTGGTTGAAGGCCTGGCTGTACTCGGCGTAGAAGGGCTCGGCCATGTACAGGCCATCCAGCCACATCTGGTTGGGGTACACTTTCTTGTGCCAGAAGCCGCCGGCCTTGGTGCGCGGCTGCCCCTCCAGCTGCTTACGCAACTGCTGAGCCGCCAGCCGGTACTTCTCGGCCTGGGGCACCGACATCTGGCCCAGCGTGAGCAAGGCGTGGCCGGTGGTCAGGTTGTCGAGGTTGTAGTCCTCCAGCTTGTAAGTGCGGATGCTGCCGTCGGGGCGCACAAACTGGTCGAGGTCCTTCTGGATGTAGGTGAAGTAGCGGGCGTCGCCGGTGCGCTGCCACACCCGTTCCAGCGCCTTCAGCATCAGTCCCTGCTCGTAGTCCCAGCGGGCCGTTTTGCGGTTGCCGATGAGGATGGAATCGGGGTGCCAGCTGATAAACGCATCGGCCATGCGCTGCGACATCGGCCGCGCCGCGGGTGCGGTCTGGGCCTGGGTGGAAAGCGAGGCCGTGAATAGGCCGGCAAACAGGAAAGAGCGGAAGGACATGGGTAGGAAGCTAGAGCAAGAAAACTAGTTCCCCTCCTTGGAAAGGAGGGGCTAGGGGTGGTTGATTCGTTGGACGACTCAGCCCGGCATGTTCCGGTAAACAACATCAGCACGCGGGTCAACCACCCCAGCGTCGGCTGCGCCGCCGCGTCCCCTCCTTTCCAAGGAGGGGAGCTTCATTCATTACAGCTTGCTTACCGTCACCGTTTTCTTCGCCACCTTCTCCCCCATTTCCACACCTTTCTTGGCAGGTTTGGTGTCGGTGTTGCGCAGGGTGACGGCTTTGCTGCGGGCACCCGTCACACGCAGCAACAGCTCGGCGCCGGGCGTGTAGCGCAGGTTGTCGAAGCTGATGTTGCGGCTGTTCTGGACTTCCAGTACGGGCTTGGTTTCCTGGGAAAGCAGGGTCACATTTTTGAGCCGGATGCCGTCGGCTTCCTGGCACACCAAGCCTTTGTTGCACTCCAGCACCGTGTTTTCGATTTCGATGTTCTGCACCGCCATTTCGGGCAGACCGCGCACCAGGATGCCGGTGTTGGCGCCCTTGCAGGTCACGTTGGTGATGCGGAAGTTGCGGAACTGCGGGGTGCCCTCGTTCATCGGCTCGGCCTTGATTTCGGGAATGCCGTAGGCCTCGCCGTTCACCTGCACGGGGTCTTTGGCGGCGTAGTACATATCGAACAGGATGGCCTCGCCGGCAATGTCGGTCATGTCCACGCCGTCCACGAAGATGTTCTCCACCACGCCGCCCCGGCCCCGGGCCGTCTTGAAGCGCAGGCCCACATCGGTGCCCATGAAGGTGCAGTTGCTCACGTACAGGTTGCGCGCGCCGCCCGACATTTCCGAGCCAATCACGAAGCCGCCGTGGGCGTGGTACACTTTCGTGTCGCGGATGATGAAGTTCTCGGTCGGCACGCCGCGCCGGCGGCCCTCCGCGTCGCGGCCCGATTTGATGCAGATGCCGTCGTCACCCACGTCAAACGTGCAGCCTTCCACCAAGCCATTGCGGCAGGATTCCAGGTCCAGGGCATCGGTGTTCTGGCCGTACCAGGGGTTGCGGGCCGTCACGTTGCGCAGGGTGATGTTGTCGCAGAGCAGCGGGTGGATGGTCCAGGCCGGAGAGTTCTGGATGGTGAAGTCTTCGAGCAGGATCTGCTTGCAGCGCTGCAGGCTGAGCATATTGGGCCGCAGGAAATCCTTGAACTCGGCGTACTTGCTGAAGTCGGGCTCCTGGCCGGCGGTCAGCGTCCAGGGCTTGTTGAGGGTGGAGCCTTTGAGCGAGCCGGCCGAGGGGTACCAGGTGGTGCCCTTCTCATCCACCACGCCGCCCGATTTCACGAGGCGCTGCCACTGGCCGGCGTTGAGCTTTTCCTTTTTCACCATGCGCCAGGCGTCGCCGGCGCCGTCGAAGGTGCCCGGACCGGTAATGGCAATGTTTTCGAGGTCGAAGCCGGAAATGGGCGACTGGTTGCGCACGGCGTCCTCCCCTTCCCAGTTGGTTTTCACCAGCTGAAAATCAGAAAGCCGGTTGCTGAACTGCACCAGCGCACCTTTGGCCACGTGCAGGTTCACGTTACTTTTCAGTTGAATGGGGCCAGTTAGCCAGAGGCCGCGCGGCACCAACACCACGCCACCCTGCTGGCTGCAGGCGTCAATTGCCTTGCGAAACGCCTCGGTGTTGAGCGTTTGCCCATCGGCCACGGCGCCGTACTTGGTGATGTCGAAGGTATCCTTGCGGAAAGTGGGCTGCAACACGATGGGCAACTCGTAGGCGTATTTGCCAGCAAAGGCCAGCGGCTTGAGGTGGGTGGCAATTCCCAGGTTCTGCTTTTTCACTTCCTGCGCCACCAGTTGCGCCACCCGCTCAGCGCCGTAGGCCGAGAAGTGCGTGTTGTCGAGTTTGGTGTTGTTGGCCCCGTTCTGGTAGCTCCAGAACAACGGCTTGGTGCCCGCGTCGCCGAGCTGGGTGTACATGGCCCAGGTGGCTTCGTGGGCGTCAATCAGGGGCACTTTCTGGGCTTTGGCTACCTCGCGCACCACGCCGGGGTATTCGCCGTGGTCGTCCTTGCGCTTGCCGGCTTCATCAAAGTAGCGGCGGCCGACGGGCGTCAGCAGCACCGGGTTGGCGCCTTTGGCGCGGGCTTCCTGCACGTAGCGGGTTAGGTTCTGGCGGTAGGCGGTCTGGGGGGCGGCGTAGCGGGCGGTGTCCTCCTGCTTGCTGTCGTTGTGGCCGAACTGGATGAATACCCAGTCGCCGGGCTTGAGTTGTTCCAGCACCTTGGCCCAGCGGCCTTCGTGGCGGAAGTTGCGGGTACTGCGGCCGTTCATGGCGTGATTCTGTAGCGTTACGCTCGCATTAAAATACTGGCGGAAGTACATGCCCCAGCCCCGCTCGGCCTTGTCCAGCGGCTTATCCGACATAGTCGAATCACCGACGAGGAAAATAGTAGGTTTCTTGTCGTCCGCCGGCCGGAAGGCCCACAGTAAAACGGCGAAAAACAGGATGGCAAGTTGTTTCATAGAAGAAAAAAAGAGCCGGTTCAGCCTGGCCCAGGGGCCGGACTGAACCGGGTGCAAAAGGTTATCTGTAGCCCGCGTTCTGGGTGAATTCGCCTTTGTTGGACACAGCATCGAGCTGGCGCTGCGGAATGGGTCGCACCAAATGAAACTCCTGAATAGTGTTGGCCGCGTCGGGGTTGTACTTCTTCACCCGCTCCAGCAACTTGCCGGTGCGTTTGAGGTCAAACCAGCGCAGCTGCTCGCCGCCCAGTTCCCGGCCCCGCTCATCCAGAATGAAATCCAGGGTCACGTCGGCGGGGGTGATGAGCATATCGGCTTCCCTGCCCAGAATGGCGGCCCGGCGGCGCACCACGTTAATCAGCTCGGCAGCCTTAGTAGCGTTGCCGGCTTTAAACTCGGCCTCAGCCGCCGTCAGATACACGTCGGCCAGCCGAATCACGTAGGCGTCGCGGGCGCTCTGCTCCTCGGCAATGGTGGGGCGCGTGGGGTCCAGGAATTTCTTCATGGTCATGTAATGGATCCGGTCCCCGGTTACGGCCCCGGTGGGGCTGTACACGGCGCTCTGGTCCCAGATGCGGTATTTCCTCTTGGCCTTAGTAGCGGCCGGAATGATGTACTTGCTGGCCACAATGGCCGTATCGCCCACGGCAATGTTGGTGACGGCGCGGTTGGCAAACCACACCGTCTGGAAGGTAGCGGCGTAGCGGGAATCGACCTTCTCGTTGAACAGGTTCAAGTAGAAGAGCGAGGGCATGAAGCGGTTGAACGGCCGGCCGTAAGGAATGTCCCGAATGACGCCGGGCTGGTCGTCGTACTTCATCAGGAACAACAGGTGGCCATTGTTGGCCCCGCGCGGATGGCCATCGGGATACAGCGTGGCATCTACTCGGTCGTTCAGGCTTAGGTCGCGGGAGTAGTTCACGGCCCACACAATTTCCTTGTTTTCCAGATTGGTCATCGACCACAGATCAGCAAAGCGGGGCTGCAGGGCGTAGCCGTAGCTGCTGATAACCTTCTGGGCCAAGTCGGCAGCCTGCCGGTTCTGGCCACGGGTGAGGTACATCTTAGCCAGAAAGGCCTCGGCGGCGGGCTTGGTCACGCGGCCGTAATCGGTGGTGGTAGCAGGCAGGTTAGCCACGGCCACGGTCAGGTCGTCGAAAATCTGCTTGTAGAAGGTATCCACCGGGGTACGGTTGGCGGTGTTCTGCACACTGGTGGCTTCCTCGGTGGTGAAATGCACGCCGCCCCAGGTTTCCACAATCTGCCAGTAGTAGAAGGCCCGCAAAAAGCGTAGCTCGCCTTCCCGGGTTTTCTTCAGCGCGTCGGTCATGCCCGAGCTGCCGATGCGGCCGATGCCGGCGTTGCACACGTTCACGCCGGCGTAGAGCTTGTTCCAGAGCTCGGTGAGGGCCGTGGAGCTGCCCTGCAGCGTGGTGTACTCCGTCAGGTCGGGGTTTACGTCGCCGGCCCCGCGCTGCCAGAGGTCGGTACCCATTTCGGAGGCGCTGTAGCCGTTTTCTTTGCCGTACCACCAGCGGTTGTACGAGTAGGCGGCATTCACCAGCGTCTCGAAGCCGGCCGGCGTTTTGTACACGGCCTCGGCCGTCAGGCCCGAGGGGTTGTATTCTTCCAGCTGCTTCTCGCAGGCCGGCAGTGTGAGCGTGAGGGCTCCGGCGGCCAGTAGCAGTCTGAGCGGACGGTGAGTCGGGAATTTCATCTTCGTATGCAGCATTAAACTAGCCCTGACTTCTTAAAAACCCAGATTGAGACCCGCCGTGAGCACCCGGGGAATAGGCGTGTTGATGGCCCCGCCCCGCTCGGGGTCGTAGTTGTCGATGTGGCTCCAGGTGTAGAGGTTCTTGCCCTGCACATACACCCGCAACGACGACATGTGCAGGCGCGAGGCCAGCCCTGCCGGGAATGTGTAGCCGAAAGTAGCTGCCCGCAGCTTGGCATAGGAGCCATCCTCGTACAGCAGCGTAGTGCCGTAGAGGGCGTTCTGCAGCGTGGTTTTCGAGAGGCTGGCGTCGGGGCGCGGGAAGTCGTTGGAGGGGTTTTCGGGCGTCCAGTAGTTTTGGCGCGAGCTGTTCTCAATGCCCTGCGGATCGAAGAAGCCGTTGTACTCGTAGTTGAGCATCTGGCCGATACGGGCGAACAGCTGCACCGACAAATCGAAGCCCTTGTAGCTGAAATCGGTGTTGAAGGAGCCGCTCCACTTGGGCACCGTAGTGCCCAGCACCTTGCGGTCATCGGTGGCCGTGATGCGGCCGTCGCCGTTCAGGTCACGCACCTTGATCTGGCCGGGCTTCTGGCCGAAGGATCTGGCTTCGTCGGCTTCCGAGGTCTGCCAGATACCCAGCTTTTCGTAGTCGTAGAACACATTCACCGGCGAGCCGATAAACCACCGGTTGCTCACGTCGTTGCCCGAAATGGTGAGAGCCGTAATTTCCTCCTTGTTCTTGAACCAGGTGAGTCCGGCGTTCCAGCGGAAGCTTTCCTTTTCCATCACCAGCGCGTTCAGGCCCACCTCAATGCCCCGGTTGCGGGTTTTGCCAGCGTTTTCCGTGACTACCGAGTAGCCCGAAGTGGCCGGCAGCACACGGTTGAGCAGCAAGTTGCTGGTGCGCGTGTCGTACACGTCCACGGTGCCGGTCAGACGGTTTTGCAGCAGCCCGAAATCGAGGCCGAAGTTGAGCGTGTTCGACAGCTCCCAGCCCAGCGCCTTATTCCCGATACGGTTGGCGAAAGTGTAAGCTGGCGAGGACGTTTCGCCGAAGCCAAACGGAATCCGCACCAGCAACGACTGGGTGGAGTAGGCCGGAATATCGTAGTTGCCGGCACGGCCGTAACTCACCCGCAGCTTCAGATCCGTAACGGGCGTGACGCCTTTCATGAAATCTTCCTCAATAATGCGCCAGGCGGCTGCCACCGAGGGGAAAAATGCCCACTTGTTGCCGGGGGCCAGCACCGAGGAACCATCGGAGCGGCCGGTGAGCGTGAGCAGGTAGCGGCTCTTAAAGTTGTACTGCACCCGGCCCGTGAAGGAAATCAGCTTGCTGTTCACGTAGCCGCTGTTGATGCCCACCTGCTGGTTGGCATTGGCCAGGGCGTAGTAGCCCTGGTAATCGAGCAGCTGGTTGCGGCCCTGGGCATTGGAGCTTTCGTTGTTGAACGTGAGCAGGGAGGTGATGCCGGTGGCCGTAACGGTATGGTCGCCGAAGGTTTTGTTGAAGTTGAGAATGTTCTCCCAGCTCCAGTTGGTCACGAACTCCGTCCCGTAGGCCGACTGCGCCACCGAGCCGTTGCGGTCCAGGGTGTTGGAACCCTGGTAGATGCCGGTGCGGGCGTTAGACAGCGTGAGGCCCAGGTTGGAGCGCAGGCTCAGGCTGGGCAGAATCTGGTAGCTGGCGTAGGCCGTGGTGAAGGTGCGGGTGGTGCGCTGGTTGTTCTGGTAGTTGCCCGGCTGCTCATCAATAAGCGGGTTGATGAAGTTGCCCGCGTTGGGAAAAATGGCCAGGTTACCGTTCTCCTCGTAGGGCGTAAGCAGCGGGTTGATTTTGTTGGCCTGGTTGGTGGGGTCGCGCCGCCGGTCGAGGTTGAAGTAGGTGAGCTGACTTTGCAGCCCCACCTTCACCTTGGCGTTGATTTTCTGGTCGAGGTTGAAACGGATGGAGTAGCGGTTGAGGTCGTCCATCCGGAACAGGCCCTGCTCGTTGAAGTAGTCGAACGAGGTGTAGAACTTGGTTTTGTCGGAGCCGCCGGCCAGGCCAATCTGGTGTTCCTGCTGCACGCCTTGGCGCAGCAGCATATCCATCCAGTTGGTGCTCACGCCGTTGTTGATATTCTGAATTTCGAGCGGCGTGAAGATCTTGCTGTCGTTGGAGACATCCGTCCAGGTGCCGGTGGTGCGGTTGGCTTCGCGCTTCTGGGCCACGTAGGCCGCCGCATCGTTCACGCGCGGGTAGTACACGGCATCGGTGATGCCGTAGTAGGAGTTCACCGTTACGCGCGGCTGCCCCGAGGTGCCTTTTTTGGTCGTGACGATAATTACCCCATTGGCTCCCCGCGAGCCGTAAATGGCCGTGGACGCGGCGTCCTTGAGCACTTCCATGCTCTGGATGTCGTTGGGGTTGATGTCCTGAATGGAGTTGTACTGCACGCCATCTACGATAAACAGCGGGCCGTTCTGAGCCGTGATGGAGCGGTTGCCGCGCACGGCAATGTTCACGCCCGAGCCGGCCGAGCCGCTGCTGCGGGTAATATCTACGCCCGGCAGGCGGCCCTGGAGGGTTTCCATCACGTTGGCCGAGGGCACCTTCTTCAAATCCTCCTCCTTCACCGAGACGATGGCCCCGGTTACGTCGCTCTTCTTCACCTGCCCGTAGCCAATAACTACCACCTCATCCAGCGCCTTCTGATCGGGCTTGAGTGACACTTTGAGCTTGTCGAGGTTGCCGGCCGGTACCGTTTGGGGCACGTAGCCGATGTAGCTGAAGGTGAGCACCGCTTCCGTGCCGGCGGGCACGCTCAGCGAGAAGCTGCCGTCGTTATCGGTTGTGGCCCCGATGGTGGTGTTTTTGATAATGACCGTGACGCCGGGCAGGGCTTCGCCGGTAGCTGCATCCAGCACCCGGCCCTGCACCGGGCGGGTCTGCTGGGCCAGCGCCGTTCCCGCCGTCAGCAGCACCAATGAGCTCAACAGTAGGCTTTTTTTCATAGCGGGGAATTTTGACTGGTCGAAGAAAGAGCTGAGAGCCTGAAGAAGTAAGCCCTCACTAATGTTAGGTCTATCTCCGGGAGTTCCTGCCTTTCAACCCGCTGATTATTTGCGCAATCGTTGTCGGGAACGTTGCCAGTAGCCGAATTACGCGCTTTTTATCCGCCCCTGCCCGGCATATAGTAATGCCACACCACCTCCGTCAGCTTAAAAGCAGTTTCGGACACCCTGCCTATAAATTGTATTTAGCGCATATTCAGGCCGATCATATTCTGCCTTTCGCTATTCTACCAATCGCCACCCAGCCACAGAAGTGCGCTCAGCAGCATGCTCACCAGCAGCCCGGAAGCCAGCGGCATTTTATCGGATTGAGAAGTTTGTGTCACTGGTGCAGAGCCGTCCTACCATCGGTTCCCGCAGAGGGCACAGACGTTTGCGCAGCTGTTCAGACGCGCGCAGTTCTATTCGCGGGTTCAGGACGCCACCACCTTTGCATTACCCCTTGTTATCAAACACCGGCTCAATGCGCCCATCGGCCCCGACCTGCAAAGCGGCTTCGTACCGCGCGCCAGATTTCGAGGAAATGAAGCCGCGGATGACGCCGGTTTTGCCTTTGCGCAGAAGCTGGTTCATCTGGGCATCGGTGAGGGTTTTGCCACCCCACTCGAATGGGGCCCGGAACTGGCAGTCCTCGCGGAAGCGGGAGCAGCCCCAGGCGCTCTTGCCCTTCAGCATCTGGCCCAAGCGGCACACCGGGCAGGGTATCTGGCCGGGGTCCTGCGGGGTGGTAGGCTTGCTTTCGGCGGCGCGCACCAGTTCCAGGGTGCGGGCGGGCGTGAGGCGGATGGCGGCCCCGAACTTATTACCGACCTCGTCCAGGAAGCCCTGCATCACCTGAGTGCGGCCTTTTTTGAGCAGGTCGCCCACCTGCTTATCGGTGAATTTCTTGCCCTCGAATTCCACCGGCAGCCGGAACTGGCAACCCTCCTTCCAGCGCGAACAACCAAACGCTGACTTGCCCCGCAGGATGTGGCCGCTGCCGCAGGCTGGGCATGGGCCCAATGCCCCCGGCACGGCCGGCGTGGCGGCTGCCGGAGTCGGACGAGTAGCCGCAGGTTTACCAGCTGCCGGCGCGGCTTGCGCGGCGTTGGCTACCGTGACGGCGCGGCCGGAGCCGTCATGCTTCACCTCGTGCACCATTTCGCGCACCAGCTGTTTCAGCTCGCCCAGAAACTGCTCCTGGTCGAGCTGGCCGCCTTCAATCTGGCGCAGCTTCCGCTCCCACTGGCCCGTCAGCTCCGCTGACTTCAGCGTGGGGTTGCGGATGAGGCCGATGAGCTCCACGCCGGTGGGCGTGGGCACAATTTTCTTCCGGTCGCGGCGGATGTAGCCGCGCTTGAACAGGGTTTCGATAATGGCGGCGCGGGTAGAAGGGCGGCCGATGCCGTTTTCCTTCATAGCCTGGCGCAGCTCGTCGTCGTCCACGTTGCGGCCGGCGGTTTCCATGCCCCGCAGCAGCATGGCCTCCGTGTATTCGCGCGGGGGCTGGGTTTGCTTGGCGTCGAGGCGGGGCTTGTGGGGGCCGGTTTCGTCCTTTTGAAAGCTGGGCAGCACGGTGCTCACCACGTCGTCGTCGCCTTCGCCGGCCGCTTTGGGGGCCGAGGGGGCCTGCTGCTTCTCCGGGTCGCCGTATACTTCGCGCCAGCCGGGGCTCAGAATCTGCCGGCCCCGTACCCGGAAGGTGCGCCCGGCCACGTCGGCCGTCACGGTAGTGTTCGAGACTTCACAATCGGGGTAAAACGCGGCCAGGAAGCGGCGCGTGATGATGTCGTACACCTGCTGCTCGGTGCCGTGCAGACTGCCCGCACTGGCTCCGGTGGGGATGATGGCGTGGTGGTCCGTTACCTTCTGGTTGTTGAACACCTTGGTGCTCTTGCGGATTTTGCCGCCCGCCAGCAGCGGGGCCGCCAGCGCCGCGTGCGCCCCGCCCAGCCCGCGCAGGATGCCGGGAATTTTGGGGTATTGGTCGTCGGGCAGGTAGGTGGTATCCACGCGGGGGTAGCTCACCACTTTCTTCTCGTAGAGGCCCTGCACCGTCTTGAGCGTATCCTCGGCCGATAGGCCCAACTGGTTGTTGCACTGCACCTGCAGGGAGGTCAGGTCGAACAGCGCGGGCGGACTCTCCAGCGCCTTTTTGATTTCCACGTTGGTCACCGTGAGGGGCTGGCCGGTTACCTGGGCCAGGGCTGCATCGGCCTCCTCCTGGGTCACGAAGTAGCCGCGGGCCTTCAGGCGGGCCTTTTCGTCGGGCTCGTCGTCGTCCTTGCCCTTTTTCACCACGGCCACGTGGCTGAACATGGTGCCCCGGTACTCGGTACGCAGCACCCAGTAGGGCTCGGGCCGGAAGTTCTGAATTTCGTGGTGCCGGTCTACCAGCAATGCCAGCGTGGGCGTCTGCACTCGCCCGATGCTGAGCACCTGCCGCTGCCCGGGCGCGTACTTGAGCGTGAACAGCCGGGTAGCGTTCAGGCCCAGCAGCCAGTCGCCCACGGCGCGGCTCTTACCGGCCTGGTACAGCGAGTCGAACTCCGAGCCCTCGCGCAGGTTTTGGAAGCCCTGGCGGATGGCTTCTTCGGTGAGCGAGGAAATCCAGAGGCGCTTGGTGGGCTTGCGGTACTTGGCCTCCAGCAGCACCCAGCGCTGAATCACCTCCCCTTCCTGCCCGGCGTCGCCGCAGTTGATAACTTCCTCGGCGGAGGCCAGCAGGTTCTTAATCACGTTGAACTGCCGCACCACGCCGTCGTCGCGGCGCATGAGCTTGATGCCAAACTGCTCGGGCAACATGGGCAAATCATGAATGCTCCAGCGCTTCCACTCGGGGCGGTAGTCCTCGGGCTCGCGCAGCTGGCAGAAGTGGCCGAACGTCCAGGTAACTTGGTAGCCGTTGCCCTCGAAGTAGCCGTCCATTTTGCGGTTGGCACCCAGCACCTGGGCAATTTCGCGGGCCACGCTGGGCTTTTCGGCAATGCAAACTTTCACTCGTAGCGGATTGGATGAAGTACGCCAGCCGGGGCCAGCAGGGAATCAACAAAGATAACGGGGAGAAAAGTCCGGTGCACTGGACTCTTCTCCCCGTTTTTGAGCTGTCAAATATTCTAGCTGGCGACCTGCTATTCAGCCCCCAATCTTGTCACCCAAGTGCCCAATGCCATCAAGCAAAAAATAGAATAGAGGCCACCATACCAAAGCAGCCAACGTGTAGCATAGAGTTAGTTTGAATTTCTTTTTGAACAGCATTTTCACAGCGTACCAGCTATTAATCAACACAGTAGCAAAAAGGAACACGAGTAGAAGCAAGAGTACTGTAAACACACTCTCATCTAACCTACGGTCTGGCAAACCTGCTATGTAGGTAAATCCATACAGAAGTATACCCAAAATCAGCAGACCTCCATTGATAACCAGTAGCCTACGATACTCGGGTAATAGTATCATAGATAGTTTAGTGTAAGCTGAGAACCGTTTACAGAAAATAAAAAAGCAGCCCGTCAGGTTAAGTCCAAAACTCAATCTGACGGGCTGACAAGCTACCGGCAGCTATTGCTTTACCGTTTCAGGCGCAATGCGGGTGGGGGTCTGCTGGCCGCTGACGATGCCGACGGCAGCCCGGCCAATGGCCGTAATAACGGCCGTCATGTTGGGCAGATCCAAGCTTTCGACTTCATCGTCCACGGAATGATACTTCTTGTCGGTCGGAATCTGGTCGGTGCTGATGGTGTGGGCGGGTACACCCAAGCGGGCCAAGGTGGCGTTGTCGGAGCGGAAGAATAGGTTTTGCTCGGGGTACGGGTCGGGCTCGAAGCGGAACACAGTGCCTTTGGCGTTATCCTGCAGCATCTTGCCAAAATCCGACCGATCAAAACCGGTAATGAAGGCGGTGTTGGGTCCAAATTTGGCCTGCTTGCCAATCATTTCGATGTTGAACATGGCCACCACCTGCTGGGGATTGAGTTGCTTCGAGAAATGCCGGGCTCCGAAACCGCCAATTTCCTCGGCCGTGAAGGCCACGAACACCAGCGGGCGGGCGTTATCGTTCTTCTTCTTGAAATATTCGGCCAAGGCTACCACAGCAGTAGTGCCGCTGGCGTCATCGTCGGCCCCGTTGGCAATGGAGTCACCGACCACGGCGGGTAGGAAGCCCAGGTGGTCGTAGTGGCCGCTGAACACCACCTGCTCGGTGGCGCGGGCGGCATCTTTGCCAGGCAGCACGCCCACCACATTACGCAACTCCACCGTGCGGATGGTGGTGGTAGCGGCCACTTGAAACTTAAGGGGCGTAGGGGCCGGAGGCGCCAGAATAAGCAAGGTGGTGAACGGAGCCGGCTTATCGGCCCGCAGGCCGCCGCGTTTCACGTAGCCAGCCACTCTGGCAAACGCGGCCGCCTGCGTGGGGTCCACAAACACAATAGTGTTTTCCTTAGGGTCGAGCAGTGCCCGCACGTCCTTCATCAGGTTGTCTTTGGGACCAATGGTGACAACGCGGGCAGCGGGTTCATCGGCCTCCGTCCAGTTCAGGTGCGGCTGGCCGGAAATCAGCAGCAGCTTATCCGGGCTTACATTGCTACCGTTGATGGACACGAAGGCGGCCGCCGTACGGGCCTCATAGGCCGGAAATGTCTGGGCGAAAGACGTCAGACCCGGCAGCGGCTCCAGACCGATGCGCTGGAATTCAGCGGCCAGAAACTCGGCGGCTTTCAGGCTGCCAGGCTTGCCGGTGGCGCGGCCCTGCATATCATCAGCGGCTAGGGTACGCACTATCCGTTCTACCGTAGCGGCCGAAACACCGGCTGTCAGTGGGGCAATGGCTGGTTTTTTCTGAGCATAAACGTTGGCACTGAACAGAGCGAGGAACAGAACGAAGGGGGGGAATTTTCGCATACCGCAAAATAACCATTTTGTTCTTTAGCCGGTACAATTTGTGTGCCGTAACCAGCCGGTTTCTGCTGGTTTATTTTCTCACTTCACCTTCCTTATAGCATGCGCCTTTCCTTGCCTCTGCTCCTGCTGCTGGGGGCCTGTCAGACAACAGCTCCTACAACGGAAACTACCACTTCTGCTGCTCCAGCTACTCCACCCGCCGAGCTACGGGGCACCCGCTGGCTTCTGCACGCTCTCGACAAACAACCAACTACCCCTACGGCTGGCAAGGAGGTGTATCTGCAACTCAATACCACCGAGCTACAGGCAGAAGGACAGGCGGGGTGCAACCGTTTTCGGGGTAATATTGAGTTGCCCGCCACCGGTCAGCTACGCTTTGGACCGTTGATGGCTACCAAAATGGCCTGCCCTGATCTAACCATCGAAACCGGGTTTATGAGTGCGCTGAACGCCGCCCGCACCTACCGCATCAGCCGTGACACACTGCGGCTATACGGGGAACCTGCAGGGCTACCTCTGGCGGAGTTGCACAAAGGTCAATAGGGTAACCACCGGTTTGTAAAAAGCCCGGCCGCCCGACAATTCGGACGGCCGGGCTTTTTACAAACCGGTGGTTGCTTTACTGCGTGTCTACTTTGGCCAGTACCGCGCCCCAATCGGCATCGGTTTTGGCAGTGGCAGCTTCGGGAGTTGCCTTTAGCGCGGCGGCCAGCGCGGGGGCAGCCGCCTGCAGGGGTTTCAGCCCGAGCTTTACCGGCAGTAGCTGTCCATCGGGCCGCAACAGGTAATAGGTGATTTTGTCTTCGACCTCGTCATACCGTTCCCCTGTGCTGTACGGGCCCTGGTAATTGGCTTTGCGCAGGGTTTTGGCATAACGTTTCAGAAACGCGTACTTGCCTTCGTGCAGCACTTCCACGTACTCCGCACGCTGGCTGAGCACCGGAGCCTCGGTAAAGCGTCGGAACCTGCGCACCCGCGCCGGCTGCAGACCACGGGCTGGTACATCCAGCTCAAAGCTGGCCAGCTTCCGGTCATCGAGCACCAAAGAGTCCTTGCGGTGGAGCGGCAGCATCAGCAGCCGGTGGTTCAGAACATCGTACTTCACCGGCACCGGTGCCAAAGGTACACCGGTAGTCATCTTCAGCCGCGCCGGCAGCCAGCTGTTTTCCACATAAGGTGAACCAATCAGACCGTAAGACTCACCTTTAGGTAACACGGCTGCCGCACCGTTTGCTAAGGCATCGATGTTTGCCTGCGCAGCAGTACCCGCCTGACTGATGGACTGCTGCGCCTGGCCGGACGTAGCGCAAACGGCCAGCAGAAATACGGAAGCAAAATAAATACGCATCATTTTTAGGATAAGGAGGCAAGCCCTAATGTACGCTTTTGCGGCTGATTCCGGGACTTACCCCAGCGTCAGTACTAGGTCGTCGGCGTTTACCATGCTGCCTTCCGTTAGGCTCACGGCCTGAATAGTGGTATCGTCGGGGGCGGTGATGGTGGTTTCCATCTTCATGGCCTCGATGATAAACAGCGGCTCGTTTTTGCGCACCTGCTGGCCGCTTTCCACCAGCACGCGGCTGAGCATGCCCTGGAGCGGGGCCCCCAACTGGCGCGGGTTGCCTTTGTCGGCCTTGAGGTTGAAGATGCACTTGACTTCTACGCTCGTATCTCGGATTTCAAGGTTGCGGGTTTGGCCATTTAGGTTGAAGAAGATGGTGCGGCAGCCGTCCTCGTTCACCGGCCCAATGCTTTGTAGGCCCACAATGATGCTCTTGCCCCGGGCAATGTCAATGATGGTTTCCTCGCCAGGCTGCAGGCCGTAGTAGAAGACCGGGGTCGGCACCACGGCCACGTCGCCGTGGTCTTCGCGGAACTGCCAGTACTGCTCGAATACTTTCGGATACAGCAGCCACGACAGCACATCGGTGAACTTGCCGGCCCGCCCGAATTTCTCCTCGAACCGCTGCTCCTCGGCCGCAAAATCAATGGGGGCCAGGTGCTCGTTGGGGCGGTCGGTAAAGGGCTGCTCGTCTTTGAGGATGAGCTTTTGCAGTTCCGCCGGCCAGCCGCCTTCGGGCTGCCCGATGTCGCCGCGGAATAGCTCCCGCACCGATTCGGGAAAGTTCAGGCCCGCCCCTTTCTCCAGCACGTCGTGGGTGGTGAGGTTGTTACTGACCAGGAACAGGGCCATGTCGCCCACCACTTTGGAACTGGGCGTTACCTTCACAATGTCCCCAAACAGCAGGTTGACGTCGGCGAAGGTCGTTTTCACGGTTTCGAACTTATCCAGCAGGCCCAGCGAGGCGGCTTGGGGCCGCAGGTTAGAGTACTGCCCGCCCGGAATTTCGTGCTGGAATACTTCCGAGGTACCCGCCTTCAGGCCCGACTCGAACGGGTAGTAATACTCGCGCACGGTTTCCCAGTAGTTCGAGAATTCGTTGAGCGACTTCTGGTCGAACTCACGGTGGCGCTCCTGCCCGCGCAGCATCTCCACCACCGAGTTGAAGTTGGGCTGCGAGGTAAGGCCCGAAAGGCTGCCCAGAGCCACGTCGAGCACATCTACGCCCGCTTCCACGGCCTTCAGGTAGGTGGCAGCCTGCAGGCTGCTGGTGTCGTGGGTGTGCAAATGGATGGGGAGGCTGACGGTGGCGCGCAGGGCCGAAATCAGCTCGGTGGCGGCGTAGGGCTTCAACAGCCCGGCCATATCCTTGATGCAGAGGATGTGCGCGCCGGCGTCTTCAATCTGGCGGGCCAGGCGCAGGTAGTAGTCGAGGTTGTACTTCTGGTTGCGTTTAGGGTCCAGAATGTCGCCGGTGTAGCAGATGCTGGCCTCGGCCAGCCGGTCGGTTTTATTCCGCACGAACCCGATGCAGGCCTCCATGCCCGGCATCCAGTTCAGCGAATCGAAGATGCGGAATACGTCGATGCCGGTTTCGGCGGCCTGCTGCACAAACTGCTCCGTGAGGTTATCAGGATAGGCCTTGTAGCCCACGCCATTGGCCCCGCGGATCAGCATCTGGAGCAAGATATTGGGCACGGCGGCGCGCAGCTTGGCCAGTCGTTCCCAGGGGTCTTCGTGCAGAAAGCGCAAGGCCACATCGAACGTAGCCCCGCCCCAGCATTCCAACGAGAAGGTTTGCGGATGCTGACGGGCGTAGCGCTCGGCCACCTTCAGCATATCGAAGGTGCGCATGCGGGTGGCCAGCAGGCTCTGGTGGGCGTCGCGTAGGGTGGTGTCGGTGTAATGCACCTGTTTTTCGGCCCGCAGCCACTGGGCAAAGCAGTCAGGGCCCAGCTCAGTGAGCTTCTGCTTGGTGCCGGCGGGCGGCGCGGCGGCCAGGTCAGCCTCAGGCAGACGGGCCTTGCGCAGTTCGCGCTTGGGGTCGAGCAGGCCGCGCACGTCGGGGTTGCCGTTCACAATCACGTCGCCCAGGAAACTGAGTACGCGGGTGGCGCGGTCCTGCCGCCGCTTAAACCGGAACAGCTCCGGGTGGTCCTTGATGAAGTCGACGTTGGCCTCGCCGGCCATGAATACCGGGTGGGCAATAATATTCTGCAGAAACTGGATGTTGGTGCTCACCCCGCGCAACCGGAACTCATCGAGGGTGCGGGCCATCTTAGTGGCGGCCTCGGCCAGCGAAGGGGCGTGCGTCGAGACTTTCACCAACAGGGAATCGAAGAACGGCGACACTTTCACGCCGGTGTACACCGAGCCCTGATCGAGACGGATGCCGAAGCCACCCGCCGAGCGGTAGGCCGTGATGGTGCCGTAGTCGGGCTTGAAATCCTGTTCCGGGTCTTCAGTAGTGATGCGGCACTGGATGGCCACCCCGATTTTGAGCGGCGTCACGTCCGGCCCCAGCCCGATTTCGGGGTCCTGGAGGCGGCGGCCGTCGGCAATGTGGAGCTGGGTTTTGATCAGGTCGATGCCTGTAATCATCTCCGTCACGGTGTGCTCTACCTGAATGCGCGGGTTCACCTCGATGAAGTAGATGCGGTCCTGCTCGGGGTTCACCAGGAATTCCACGGTGCCCACGTTGTTGTAGTTCACGGCCCGGCCCAGGCGCAGCGCATACTCGTATAGCAGATGGCGCAGGTGGTCGGGCAAATTGAGTGAAGGTGCTACTTCCACCACCTTCTGGTAGCGGCGCTGCACCGAGCAGTCTCGCTCGTAGAGGTGGGTGAGGCCGCCGTGGTTGTCGGCTACCAGCTGCACCTCAATGTGCTTGGGCTGCTCCACAAACTTCTCCAGGAACACGGTATCATCGCCGAAGGCCTTGAGGGCCTCGTTGCGGGCCTCGAAGAAGCCGCGCTCCAGCTGCTCATCGTCCCGAATCACGCGCATACCCCGCCCGCCACCGCCGCTGGCCGCTTTCAGCATCAGCGGGTAGCCGATGCGGTGGGCTTCTTCCAGGGCCACGTCGAGGTCGGTCAGGTCCCGCTCACTGCTTTCGATGATGGGCACCTGGCACGCCACGGCCACCCGCTTGGCAGCCACTTTGTCGCCGAGGGCATCCATTACCTCCGGGCGCGGCCCCACGAAGATGATGCCTTCCTCGCCGCAACGGCGGGCCAGGGTGGCGTTTTCGCTCAGGAAGCCGTAGCCGGGGTGAATAGCATCAACCCCATTGGCCTTGGCGGTGCGGATGATGCCCTCAATATCGAGGTAAGGCTTCAGCGGCTCGTCGTCGCGGCCCACTTGGTAGGCTTCGTCGGCCTTGTAGCGGTGCAGGGAGTAGCGGTCCTCGTAGGTGTAGATGGCAACGGTCTGGATGCCCAGCTCGGTAGCAGCGCGCAGCACGCGAATGGCAATTTCGCCCCGGTTGGCGACCAGCAGTTTGCGGATGTTCATCGGTTTTCAGGAGAAGTTGAAAGGTGGAACAGGGAAGCGGTGCAAGCTACGCAACGGGGCGGGATTCGTCAGCGAATTTTTGCTAAACGATTATTTTTCGCAGAAAACAGTGGTGTGGGATGGTCAGGCTTAGGCGAGGGTAGAGACGTAATAGGTTGCATCTCGTCGTTACTGAGGTTGTTTAAAACGTGCGTTACCGTACTGTTCAAAGAAGAGACGCAACCTACTGCGTCTCTATAGCAAAGCATCAGTTTTCCTGGTTGATCAGGTTGACCACCAGCTTCACCATGACATCCTTGTCCTCCGGCTTGCTTTCGGCAATTAGCAGGGTAAGGGCCACCAGGGCATTGTCGGCGAGGCGGCGGGAGCCGTCGGGTTTGTAGAGGCAGTGGTTCTTATCCATGAACCACACGAATAGGAAGGCCGCAATGCGCTTATTGCCATCGAAAAAGGAATGGTTTTTCACCACGAAGTAGAGCAGGTGGGCTGCTTTTTCTTCCGCGCTGGGGTACAGCTCTACGCCGTCAAAACTCTGGTAAATCGTGCGAACTGAGCTTTGGAACGACTCATCCTTCTCCCGCCCGAACAGCACGCTGCCCCCGAACTGCTGGCGCAGGCCGTCCACAGCCTGCAAAGCGGCCTCGTAGGTCAGCTCGAAGGGCGTATCGGGCGTGGTGCCGGTGATGCGCAGGCGCTGGTGGTCGTATTGGTCAAGCACGTCGAGGGCCCGGGCATAGTCGCTGAGCACGCGCAGCAGGGCCGTGGTTTGGTCGGGCGTCAGCTCCTGGTTTTCCAGCAGCTCGCCCTGCAGCTGCAACAGCCGTTTCAGCTCCGTAAGCTTACGGGCGTCCTCGCGCAACCGCTTCTCGTTCAGCGCAAAACCCTGCACCAGATACTGCCGCAGCACCTGCGTGGCCCACTGCCGGAACTGCGTGCCCTGCCGGGAGTTCACCCGGTACCCGACGGAGATGATGACGTCGAGGTTATAGTAGTCGGCCGGGCGGCCGTCCCTCTTTTTTGCTCCTTCTGAACTTCTATGCATTTTTTGCATAGAAGTCGTTTCCGACTTTTCAGCCGTGAAAACGGGAAAGTCAGTCGCGCTTCTCACACAGTCGGATTCGACTAGTTCACCTGTCTGAAAAACAGTGCGCAAGTGGCGGCTAATAACGCTTTGGTCGCGACCAAACAACGCCACCATCTGGGCCTGGGTGAGCCAGAGGGTTTCGTTCTGGAGCTGTACTTCGAGTTGGGCACGGCCATCGGCCGATTGGTAGAGCAGAATATCCTGGGTTGGCTCCATATAGCGGGATAAAAAGGCGAAACACGTGTCCAATCAGCAATATGCAGAATCAGCAACGGGCCGCCAAGCCCGATTGACACCCCGCTCCAATGGCCAACGCCCAAAACTTTCCCGTAATCGGTCAGTTCTGAACCCACTCCCTCACTCCTGACTTCGCACACATGGAATTTGCCGACAAAAACATCCTCATCGTAGGGGCTTCCTCAGGTATTGGCCTCGCTACGGCGCGGCTGCTGCACGGCCTGGGCGCCAACCTCTACACCGCCTCCCGCCACCAGTCGGCCGAGCTGGCCGAGTTGGGCACCACCTTCCTGGAGCTGGACGTGACCAAACCCATCGGCACGGCGCTGGATAGCCTGCCGGAAGTGCTGCACGGCGTGGTGTACTGCCCCGGCAGCATCAAGCTGCGGCCCTTCGAGCGGATTCCGGTGGAGGATTTCCGCGGGGATTTTGAGTTGAACGTGCTGGGCGCGGTGCAGGTGCTGCAGGCCAGCATGAAGCGGCTGAAGAAAGCCGGCGGAGCCTCGGTGGTGCTGTTCAGCACCGTTGCCGCCGATACGGGCATGGCGTTCCACGCCAGCATTGCCACCTCCAAAGCCGCCGTAGAGGGCCTCACCCGCGCGCTGGCCGCCGAATACGCCGCCAGCGGCGTGCGGGTAAACGCCGTGGCCCCGTCGCTCACCAACACCCCGCTGGCCGCCGCCCTCCTCAACACGCCCGAAAAAGCCGAAGCCAGCGCCAAGCGCCACCCGCTGCAGCGCATCGGCGAGCCCGAGGATCTGGCTTACATGGCCTCCTTCCTCCTCTCCGACCACGGCTCCTTCATCACCGGCCAGGTACTGCCCGTAGACGGCGGCATGAGCCGGTTGAAGTAGCCTTTTTCAGACCTTAGACGGTGAGAACTGAGAAATGAGACGATGTTCAACCTCCACAATGGGGAGCTCAACGTAGTCTCACTTCTCAGCTCTCATTATCTCACTTCTCTCCTATGAAAGTATCCCTGTTCTGGCACCGGCGCGACTTGCGTTTTCAGGATAATGCCGGGCTGGCCGCCGCGCTGCAGGGCGAGCAGCCGGTGGTGCCGCTGTTCATCTTCGACCCTAAAATCCTCGACAAGCTGGAAAACCGCCAGGATACCCGCGTCATGTTCATCTTTGACGAGGTGCAGCGGCTAGTGGCGGAAGCCGAGGCGGCCGGCGGCACCATGCTGGTGCGCTACGGAAAGCCGGAAAAGGTATTTGCCGAGCTGCTCAAGGAGCTGGACGTAGCCGCCGTGCACACCAACCACGACTACGAGCCCTACGCCAAAACCCGCGACGCAGCCGTGACCGAGTTGCTGAATAAGCACAACGTAACGCTGCACACCTATAAGGATCAGGTCGTCTTCGAGAAGGACGAGGTGCAGACCAAAACCGGCCAGCCCTACAAGATTTACGGCCCCTACAAGCGCGCCTGGCTGGCCCGCCTCACCGAGGCCGACTACCGCCCCCACCCTTCCGCCGACCACCTCGATAAGCTGGCCCGCGTGCCGGCCGGCTCCCGCCCCACCCTGGCCGATATGGGCTTTGAGCGCAGCCCCGAACACATTCCGGGCCGGCGGCTGGTTACCCGCACACTGGAGCAGTACGCCGACACCCGCGACTTGCCCGCCCGCGACTCTACCAGCCGCATGGGGTTGCACCTGCGCTTCGGCACCGTGAGCATTCGGCATCTGGTGCAGCGGGCCTTGGAGGCTAAGGCCGAAATCTGGCTGAGTGAGCTGATCTGGCGCGATTTCTTCATGCAACTGCTCTGGCACTTCCCCCATACCGCCCACGAAAGCTACGCCCCCAAGCTGCGCGACATTAAGTGGCGCAACAACGAGGACGAGTTTCGGGCGTGGTGCGAGGGCCGCACCGGCTACCCGCTCATCGACGCGGGCATGCGCCAGCTCAACGCCACCGGCTTCATGCACAACCGCGTGCGGATGGCCACGGCCAGCTTCCTCATCAAAAACCTGCTCATCGATTGGAAATGGGGCGAGGCCTACTTTGCCGAGAAGCTGCTCGACTACGAAATGGCCTCCAACGTGGGCAACTGGCAGTGGGTAGCCGGCACCGGCGCCGACTCGCAGCCCTGGTTCCGCATATTCAGCCCCGATTCGCAGCTGGCCAAGTTCGATAAGCAGCACGCCTACGTGAAACAGTGGGTGCCCGAGTTTGGCACGCCGCGCTACCCCAAACCCATGGTGGAGCACCCCGCCACCCGCGACCGGGCCTTGGCCGCCTACCGCGCCTCCCGCGACCTGCACGCCTAGCCAAATCCGGCCGGGTTTCTCACAACTTTCAGCCGCCGAAGCGGTTATCCTGCTACTATGAAACAGCAACCCACGCCCGCTCCCGAAGCGGCTTTCTCGCCCAAAGAACGGATCAAGCAAGCCTACCTCGACTACGTGCTGCGCAAAGGCAAGCCGCCGATTTCGGTGTTCAAGCTGACCCAGAAGCTGGGCTTGCCCGAGCAGGAATTCTACGCCAGCTACGCCAATTTCGACGCCATCGACCGGGAAATCTGGGCTGACTTTGGCCGAGAGGCCCGCGCCACGGCCGCCCGTGAGCCGGTGTGGGAGCAATACGGTGCCCGCGAAAAGCTGCTGGGCTACTACTACACGCTCATCGAGATTCTCAAGCACAACCGCAGCTATGCCCTGCAAAGCCTGCGCCGCTCGCTCTCCAAAATGCCCGGCATCACGCCCCGCGTGCTCAACGATTTCCGGCAGGATTTTGAAGCCTTCGTGGAGGACTTGCTACGCGAGGGCCGCCGTACCGAGGAAGTGGCCAGCCGCCAGCTGGTGCAGCACGGCTACCCGCGCTTCTTCTGGCAACAGCAGCTGTTCGTGCTCGGCTTCTTCGCCAAAGACGACACCGTAAACTTCGAGCGCACCGACGCCGCCATCGAAAAGGCCGTAACGCTGAGCTTCGATCTGGTAGGCCGCAACACCTTGGACTCCGCTGCCGATTTTGTGCGGTTCCTGGTGCGCCGGTAAGGTTTTTCAGTTGTATCAGAACGGTCATGCTGAGCTTGCCGAAGCATCTCTGCCGCTTCGTTGTTGTAGTAAGGCAACAGTGCGGTAGAGATGCTTCGGCAAGCTCAGCATGACCGTTTTCGGTTTATAATACATCCTCATGGACGATACCCCCAAGTCGCTTACTTCCCTGCCCACCACCAAAGTGGCCCGGGCGGCGCGTTTCGCCAAAACCGGCCTCAACGTGGGGGCCAACTACGTGAAGCACTACGCCAAGCGGGCCGTGGGCGCCGACAGCCCCACCGAGGACCTGCACGCGGCCAACGCGGCCGAGCTGTACGGCACGCTCAGCGAAATGAAAGGCTCGGTGCTGAAAGTGGCCCAGATGCTGGCCATGGAAAAAAACCTGCTGCCCACCGCCTACGCCGACCAGTTTGCCCAGGCTCAGTACCAGACCCCACCCCTCTCGGGCCCGCTGGTGGTGAAGACGTTTCGGGAGGCATTCGGCAAGTCGCCGTTCGAGGTGTTCGACGAGTTCGACATTGAGGCCCGGCAGGCGGCCAGCATCGGGCAGGTGCACGCGGCGCGCAAGGATGGCCGGGAGTTGGCCGTGAAAGTGCAGTACCCCGGCGTGGCCGACAGCATCCGCTCCGATATCCGGCTGGTGAAGCCCATTGCGCTGCGCGTGCTGGGCCTTGATGAAGCCACCGTGCGGCCCTACATGCAGGAAGTGGAAACCCGCCTGCTCGAAGAAACCGACTACGCCCTGGAGCTGCGCCGCGGCCAGCAGATTGCCGCCGCTTCAGCCGGTCTGGCGCATTTGCAGTTCGCCCAATATTACCCCGAGTTGTCGGCCGCGCGCATTCTGACCATGGACTGGCTGCCCGGCCAGCACATGAAGGAGTTTCTGGCCACCAACCCCAGCCAGGAAGTTCGCAACCAGCTCGGCCAGGCTCTCTGGGACTTCTACATGTTCCAGCTCAACGAGCTGCGCCAGGTGCACGCCGACCCGCACCCTGGCAACTTCCTGCTCACGGATACCGACGGCGGCACCGTGGGCGTGCTGGATTTTGGCTGTGTAAAGGAAGTTCCGGCCGATGTGCACCGCCTGTTCACGGCCCTGCTCACGCCCGAAACCCTCGCCGACCCCGCCCAACTAGCGGCGCTGCTGACCGAAGGCGGCGTGCTTCGCGCCGACGACCCAGCCGCCCGCCGCGACTTCTACGTGCGCACCATGCAGTCGTCACTGGAGCTGGTGGGCCGCCCGTTCCGCCAGCCCACCTTCGATTTTGGCGACCCAGCCTACATGCAAAGCCTCTACGCCCTCGGCGACGACCTGATGCAGGAGCCCGAACTGCGCCAGCAGCGCGAGCCCCGCGGCTCCGAGCATTTCATCTACCTCAATCGCACCTACGTGGGTCTCTACGCGTTGCTCACGGAGTTACGCGCCTCCATCCGCACCAATCCCGCCGAATAATCGAGGGTTTATAAACTAAACCGGCATAGCCTAGTTTAAGCATCCCGGAGCAACTCGTGTACTTACACGAATTACTCCGGGATGCTTTTTTTCTCTCCCCATCTTCACCTCCCTTTTTCCATGAAAAAACTCTGGACCCTTTGCGCCGCGCTGCTGAGCGTGGTATCGGTGGCCTCGGCCCAATCGACGATGAGCTGCTGCACCAAGCCCGCCGCTGGTCAGGCTGCCACCGAGGTATTCGCCATGCTGGCCTCTAACGAGGACTTCTCCGGCGGCCACGATGCCCCCCTGCCCTTCACCTACGCCGGCGAAGGCGGCATGATTGAGTTCAAAACCACCGATGGCCAAACCGGCAAAGCTTTCGAAATCAAGAGCAAGACCAAGTCCGACAAGTATCTGTTCGTGATTCACGAGTGGTGGGGCCTGAATGATTACATCAAGCAGGAAGCCGGCCGTTTCGCCGAGGAACTGCCCGGCGTCAACGTCATTGCCCTTGACCTCTACGACGGCCAGATTGCTACCGACGCCGACCAAGCCGGTAAGCTGATGCAGGGCGTGAAAACCGAGCGTGCCCAGGCCATCATCAACGGTGCCCTGGCTTACGCTGGCCCCAAAGCCCAGATCAGCAGCATCGGCTGGTGCTTCGGTGGCGGCTGGAGCATCCAGACGGCCCTGCTGGCCGGACCTAAAGCCAAAGCCTGCGTGGCCTACTACGGCATGCCCGAGAAGGACGTAGCCAAGCTCAAGACGCTGAACACCGATGTGCTGTTTGTCTTCGCCAAGCAGGATAAGTGGATCAACCAAGAAGTGGTAGACCAGTTCCGCAAGGACATGGCCGCCGCCAAAAAAGGCCTCACGGTGAAAACCTACGACGCCGACCACGCCTTCGCCAACCCATCCAATCCCAAATACAGCAAGGACATGGCTGCCGACGCCCACGCCGCCTCAGTCGCCTACTTGAAGAAGAACCTGAAGGTAAAATAGCTTTCCGCAGTATCGGTCAGTAGCGCGAACTTTGTAGTTCGCGTCCCTGCGCCGTTAGAATCCTTGTCGTTCTGGAGCGCGAACTACAAAGTTCGCGCTACTGACCGCCCCAGAAAAAAGAGGCTGCCCGCTTGGGCAGCCTTTTTTTGTTTCAGCCTGCACGGTTGTAGCGTCTCCCGCCGGAACAACCGACACCGCACTCCCTGAACAACGTCAGCACGCGCCGAGACGCGAAGTGTCGCGTCTCTACAGCCATGTAGAGCTTTCCAGACTGCGGGGAATCTGCTACCTTTTAGCTCCCACCAACGCCCTGCGCCATGTCTACTGCCCTCGTTTCTCCGGTTCAGCGGCTGCTGAACGAGTACGCCGAAAGCCACCAGAACCCTACCAACAAGCTGGTGCACTGGGTGTGCGTACCGCTGATTATGTTCGCCATTCTGGGGTTGCTGTGGTCGTTGCCGGTGCCGGCGGCGGTGCGGAACATCTGCCCCTGGCTGAACTGGGCTACTGTGGTAATGGTGCTGGCCGTAGGGTATTACCTGCGCCTCTCGGGGCGGCTGGCGGTAGGGATGGTGCTGGTGTGGGCGGCTATGGCACTGGGACTGCGCGTGATAGATGGCGGGGCGGCCCTGCCCCTGTGGGCCGTATGCCTGATTATTTTCGTGCTGGCCTGGGTTGGGCAGTTCTGGGGCCACAAGGTAGAAGGCAAGAAGCCCAGCTTCCTCAAAGACCTACAGTTTCTGCTCATCGGCCCGCTGTGGCTGCTCCATTTTATCTACCGCCGGCTGGGCTGGCGGTATTGATAAGGTGCTGGACAAAATAGAACGTCATTCCGAGCCTGCGAGGAATCTCGCGTGCTGATGTTATCCAATCGTCAAACGATAACCGCTCCGTAGCCCAGGGCCTAAACCCTGGGCTAGTGAAGCAACGTCAGCACGCGAGATGCTTCGGCTGTGCCTCTGCATGACGTTCAGCGCTGTTTATCAACCGCAGCTTATTCCAACAGCCGTGCCTGGAGCGGGGCTAGGCTCTCAGGGAGCTGCTGCATGTCAGTGAGCACGAAGTAGAGGTCCTGGAATTTGTCCTTCTCGAAGGGCGTATCTAGCACACCGTCGAGGGTGAAGGGCAGGCGGGTGGGCGCGTCGCTGAGGCTGAACTTCACCTCGCCGTGCGACGACAGCAGCCCGGCCCCGTAGATGCGCAGGCCATCGGGCTGCTGAATCAGGCCAAACTCGGCCGTGAACCAGTACAGGCGCGTGAACTGCTCCAGCGTGCCGGGCCAGCGCTGGCCGTGGTGCACGGCGGCCGCGCCCAGTTTCTGCAGGAAATCAGCAAAGCCGGCATCCGTCAGCAGCGGCACGTGGCCGAATACGTCGTGGAACATGTCGGGCTCCTCGAGGTAGTCGAGCTGCTCGAGGGTGCGCAGCCAAGTGGTGGCGGGAAACTTGCGGTCAGCCAGCAGTTGGAAAAACACGGCGGCGTCCACAATGCCGGGCACAACCACCAGCTCCCAGCCGGTCAACTCCTGCAGGCGCGGGTTCACCTCCCGGAAATCGGGAATGGCGTCGCGGGTGAAGCCCACCCGCCGCACGCCTTCCAGAAACGCCTCAGCGGCGCGGCCGGGCAGCAGGGCCATCTGGCGGTCGAAGAGCAGCTGCCACACGTGCTGGTCGGCGGCGGTGTAATCGGCATATACTTGGGTGAGTAGCGGCAGGGCAACAGAAGCAACGGGAGCGGCAGAAACAGACTGCATAACGAAAACGGGGAAGGTGGAAAAAGAAAAAGCCTGCCTCCGCAGGGAGCGGAGGCAGGCTTGAAATGACGTTGGGGAGGGTGAAGTGCTAGTTTCAGTTCCTCTCGTACGCCGCGGCCGCTCCGCTCCGGAGGGGAGCGTAATAGGTGGCAGCGTAATAATAGCGGGACGTGAACAGCAGCATGTGCAGCAAATGTACGAGAGATTTTGGATTAAGTAGATTTCACTCTGTCATCCTGAGCGGAGCGAAGGACCTTATCACGCCCAACGACTCGTTCAGACGTGATAAGGTCCTTCGCTCCGCTCAGGATGACAGCTTGGCTACTCCACCGGCTGCAGCTCCCAGCCCGAGGACAGCAGTGCGGCCAGCTCGGCTACGCTTTCGGTGAGCTGGTCCCAGCTGGTGAGCACGAAGTACTGGTCTTGGAGGTGGGCTTCGCTGTAGGGCGTGTGCAGCACGGTGGCCAGGTCGAAGGGGAAGCGGCGCGAAACGTCGCCGATGCAGTGGTGGATTTCACCCGACGACGACAGCAGACCGGCTCCGTACATGCGCGTCTGGCCGTGTTCTTCCACCAGCCCGAACTGCACCGTGAAACCGTAAAGCCGCTCGAGGCGGGCCAGGGCCACGGCATCGTCGAGGTGCTGGGCGGCTACCTGTCCCAGGAAGTGCAGGAAGTCGGCGAAGGCCTGGTCCATGAGCAGCGGCACGTGGCCGAATACGCCGTGGAACAAGTCGGGTTCCTCAATGAAGTCGAACTGCGCCATGCT
Organism: Hymenobacter swuensis DY53; assembly: GCF_000576555.1. NCBI lineage: Bacteria > Pseudomonadati > Bacteroidota > Cytophagia > Cytophagales > Hymenobacteraceae > Hymenobacter > Hymenobacter swuensis. The sequence continues at coordinate 1,718,410 of NZ_CP007145.1, read as the reverse complement.
CCGGATCCAGACGGTGGCCGGGAACTTGCGCTGGGCCAGCAACCCGAAGAACTCGGCATCATTGAGCATGCCCTGCACCGGTTCCAGCTGCCAGCCGGTGGCCTTGTGCAGGCGCTGGCTTACTTCCTGAAAATCGGGAATGGCGTTACGGTGGAAGCCCACGGCCTCCAGCCCCCGGCCAAAGGCCGAGCAGGCGCGCTTGTGCAGCAAAGCCGTCTGGCGGTCGAATAATACCTTCCAAACCAGCTGATCCTGCGTGGTATACTGGTCGTAGTGTTGCTGTATCATAGCGCGTACAGGGCAGAAAAAAAGCCCGGCTCCTGGGGAGGAGTCGGGCTCTTAAGTGGATTTCAGAGAAGGAGAAGCATGCCGTGTTCTACCTTTCGTACCCGCAAAAGCGCCCGACCTCGTCCTGGACAGGACGATTAATGGTCATAAAGCATTTCGCGGATAGGTTCAGCATGATGATGCAAATATAGAAGACTTCCGGAATAAGCAAGATTTCAGAACGCTTTATTTTAGAGTGCCTAATACATAAACAGGCACATGTATCCCATATAACCACCCTTGTACAAGGGGTCACCAGCAAAAATTTTATACTATTTATGATTAACTACCCTATAATTGAATGGTCTTATTTCTCAAACAAGCCATTTTCATCGTGTAAACTCGTAACGGGCTAGGGCGACGAAGGTGGTTGTATTAGCCCGACGCACTTCTTTGCTGATTTCCAGCTTCTGGGAGCCCAGCGTAAGTACGCGGCGCAGCTCGCACGGCTGACCCATCTCCCGGCCCGACCCCTCAAACACTGCCTGAAGGCGGCCATCGGGCAGGCGGGTTTTGGACCGGAGTTGCAATTGCGCATCGTCCCAACGGACGGAACGACCGTCGCGGGCCAGCCAGAGCTTGTCGAACTCCTTTACCATACCGCCCTCGGGCTGCTGGTAGATATAATCGAGGACAAAGGCGTTAGGGCCGGGGCTCATGCCGTTCAGGCCACTGCGAATGGCAACGGGTCGGGCCGAAGCCTCATTGGCATACGTGAGCTGGCCTTGCTCCCACTGCTGCGTCAGGAGCTGTAGCTCCTGCATGGTTAGGCGGGGAGCATCAGCCTGAGCATTGCCGCGCTCCACTACCAGCGTAACCAAGCTGGCCAAGGCCAGCGCGAACCTGAGAATTTGCTTTTTCATGACGAAGCCTTCTGGTTGTGATGATGCCGCCTACAGCTTGCCGTTGGGCTCGTAGGTCATGCTCAGTCGGGTGTCGCCGGTGATTTTGAGGTCTACTTTGGCTTGCTGGGCCGAGGGGTTGAGTAATAAAGCCGTGGAGCCAGCCATGAACCGCAACGTGCCCCGCTCGCCGGGGGCCAGCGTCGTCTTGCCGAAGATGCCGCCGCCGCGGGGCCGCTCCTTGAACTCGACGGGTACTTTGCCCACGTTGTGGGCCTCTACTTTGAAGCCGCCCAGCTGGCCACCGCCCAGCACAAACTGCTTGCCCGGCTCAATGAGCAGATTGGAAGTGATGCCCGCCCAGCAGGCTGTAACAAGCAGCAACAAGGCTGCGAAAGTGGCAACAGTGGCCGAACGGGAAGGCAGGAAAGTACGCATGGCAATGGGGGGGTGAAGTGAAACAATGTCCCAAAGGAACTGCCCCCGCCGCCCCCAAACGCCCCAGTTTACAGCCTGGGATGCCTCAACTTATAGTTTGACACTGGGCAGGCGTGGAGACGCGACACTTCGCGTCTCGCCGTTGCTGAAGTTGTTTGATTAGCGCAGTTCCGGGTCGTTCAACGACGAGACGCGAAGGGTCGCGTCTTTACACCGTGTTGTTGGCGCAGGATTAGTCGTTCAGTGAGGAGACGCAAGTATGCGTCTCTACAGCTGCCGGGCGGCTTCGCTGGGAGTCTGGCCGCGGAGCTTTTTGAAGACGCGGTTGAACGTGGACTTGGAGTTGAAGCCGGCCTCCAGGGCTACGGCCAGTAGCGTATAGTGCCGGAACTGCGGGTCGCGGAGGCGGCGCTCGGCCTCGCTCACTCGGTACTCATTGATAAAGTCGTTGAAGTTCTGACCGCAGCCGGAGTTGATGACCTTGGAGAGCCAGGATGTGTTGGTGCGCAGCTGGGTAGCCAGCTCGCCTAGCGTCAGCTCGGGCTCCAGGTAGGGCCGGGCCGCCTGCATATGGGCCAGCAGCCGGGTCGTCCAGCGGGCCAGCTCCGCGTCGGGTTCGGCGGCCGTTTCAGTTGGCTCTTCAACGGTGGCATCAGCTACCAACGGTACGCTGGCAGCCGCAGTAGCAGCCGAAACAGGTATTTCAGGCAGATCGAGTACCGCATCGGCAACAGTTCTTTTGTCTACCGCCGGTACAACGATGCCAGACGTTTCGTCGGCAGCTTCTATCGTTGGTAACGAGGTTGCCGACGGAGTCACGGCAACTGGCAGCTGGAAGCGCAGGGCGGCCAGGCGGTAACCTGTCAGCAGGCCCGAGATACTGAGGTAGTAGATCAGCAGGCCGGTGAACAGGTAGTCGTACCAGCTCTGCACGTAGTTGAGGGGCGTGATGAAGAGGTTGACCGCGCCGAACACCAGCGTGACGCCAGTGCCCACCACCACGGCCACCAGCACGTTGCGCAGCCACCGAAACCGGAGTTGCTCGGTATCGGAGAAATTGTCGTTGAGGTAGCGGGCGTAGGCGCGGTAGGCCCGCAGGGTGTGCACCGCGTAGGCCAGCACCGAGAGGTAGCCCAGCGTATCGGCCAGCAGCCCGATGGGTTGGTAATCGGCCCAGCTGGCCAGGGGGCCTTTGGTGCCGAAATGGGCGGGCAGCGGCTGACCCTGCAGCCCGTGCCACCAGCCAATATCGTAGCCGAACACCACCAGTAGCCACGCCCCGAAGGCCAGCGCGGGTGCGAAGTGCCACCAGTGTTGCCGCTGCAGCCGGAACTCCTGGTTGGTGAGGCTGCGGAAGTAGAAGTATAGCGCCGGCCCCACCGCCAGCCAGTTGCTGAACGGCCAATAGAACATGAATGTCGTGCGGGCGTCGTGCGAGTCGTACCAGCCGGCAAAGCCCAGCATCCACTGGGCCAGCCGCACAGCAAACAGCAGCAGCAGCAGGGCCAGCCAGCCATCGGCCGCCGTATCCTCGCGCCGCCGCCGCGCCCACAGCACCGCCGCCACGATTACGCCTTGCAGGAAAAACGGCAGCAGCAAGCCGCTGTAGAGGTTGAAGCCGAAGAACATACCGGCAAGGTAACAGTAGATCGGACTTCTACTATGTTCAAAAAGCTAGTTCCCCTCCTTGGAAAGGAGGGGCTAGAGGTGGTTGACCTTGCATTAGAACGGTTTTTAGAACTAGCTCTAGCATCGTTCTGACGTTCATCAACCACCCCTAGCCCCTCCTTTCCAAGGAGGGGAACTAGCTTTTAGTTTACCTTCTACTCCAGCTCCTGGCGCAGGGCGTACACTTTGCGCAGGTTGCGGATCAGGCGCTCCGACTCGGCGAAATTCAGGGTCTGGGCACCGTCGGAGGCGGCTTCTTCGGGCTTCTCGTGGGCTTCGTAGATGATGCCATCGGCACCGGCCATGACGCCAGCCAGGGCCATCGTGGGCACGTACTCGCGGATGCCGATGCCGTGCGAGGGGTCCACGATGACGGGCAGGTGGGTTTTCTCCTTCAGGATAGGCACCGCGTTCAAGTCGAGGGTGTTGCGCGAGGCGGTTTCAAACGTACGGATGCCCCGCTCGCAGAGAATCAGCTTCTCGTTGCCGCCCGAAAACACGTATTCGGCCGACGACAGCAGTTCCTCGATGGTGCCGGAAATACCGCGCTTGATCATTACGGGCTTATCCACGCCGCCCAGGGCATCCAGCAGGTTGAAGTTCTGGGTGTTGCGGGCGCCCACCTGGAACACGTCCACGTAGTCGTGCATCTCCTCCACCTGCGACACCTGCATGACCTCCGTCACAATCTTGATGCCCCGTTCCCGGGCCATGCGGTGGAAATCCTTCAGGCCTTCCATGCCCAGCCCGCGGAACGCGTACGGCGACGAGCGGGGCTTGAACACGCCCCCGCGCATGATGCGCACGTCGTTGTCCACGAGGTGCTGCATGATCAGTTCCATCTGCTTTTCGCTCTCGATGCTGCACGGGCCGGCGGCCAGCGTGAGCGAGCCTTCCCCGATGCGCACCCCGTCGCCGAGGTCGAGCACCGTGGGGCGCACGCGCCACTTGCGGCTCACCAGCTTATAGTCGTCCGAGACGCGGTGGATGTCGAGGATGCCGGGCAGTTGGCCGATGGCGCGCAGATCCACATCGGCCTTGCCGATGGCCACTAGGTAGTGGGCGCGCTGGGTTTTCACCTCCGTGGCCTTGTATTTCAGCTCCTGAATGCGGGCTTCAATAGCGGCTTTGTTGGCGGCGGTGATATGGGGGTCGAGTTGGATGATCATGTTCGGGAGAGAGAAAAATATCAGCACGTCATGCTGAGCGAAGGCGTAGCCGTAGTCGAAGCATCTCTGCCGCTTCGTTGGCCGTTCTCCGTAGCCCAGGGTTTAAACCCTGGGCTAGCGAGCGGTTATCGTTTGGGCAAAATGCGTTAGCTCGCGGTAGAGATGCTTCGGCAAGCTCAGCATGACGTTCTTTTTTATGTTGCTTAAGCCAGCACCGAAGAAACGAACCGCTTGGCCGCGGCCGGGGCGTCATCCACGCCTTCCAGGGCGCGAATCAGCGCGGAGCCGATGATGGCGCCCTCGGCGTACTGGCAGGCATTCTGGAAGGAGGCTTTGTCGCCGATGCCGAAGCCGATGAGGCGAGGGTTGCGCAGGTTCATGGCCTCGATGCGCTGGAAATAGGCTTCCTGCACGCCCTCGGCCTGGGTGTTGGCTCCGCCCGTAGTGCCGGGACCCGACACGAGGTACAGGAACGAATCGGTCAGCTCGTCGATGCGGCGGATGCGCTCCGGGGCGGTTTGCGGGGTGATGAGGAACACCGGCCGCAGGTTGTGGCGGCGGAAGATGTCCTGGTACTCGGCCACGTAATCGTCGAGGGGCAGGTCGGGCAGGATGATGCCGTCGGCCCCGGCGGCGGCGGCTTCGCGGCAGAAGTTGTCCACCCCGAACTGCATCACCGGGTTGAGGTAGCCCATCAGCAGAATCGGCGTTTCGGGCACGCTCTCCCGAATGCCTTTCAGCTGTTCAAACAGCACCCGCAGGTTCATGCCGTTGGCCAGGGCCACGGTGCTGCTGGCCTGAATCACCGGCCCATCTGCCAGCGGATCCGAAAACGGCATCCCGATTTCGATGAGGTCGGCCCCGGCTTCACTCAAAGCTTTGATCAGCGGTACGGTGTCGTGCAGGCGCGGGTAGCCGGCGGTGAAGTAGATGTTGAGCAGGTTCTTCTGCTTTTTTTCGAAGGCGTCTTTGATTCGGTTGGTCATGTCACGTGATATTGTCTGTCATGCTGAGCGAAGGCGGAGCCGCAGTCGAAGCATCTCTACCGCTTGGTCTACAAGTAGAAATTAGCCAGAGGTAGAGATGCTTCGACAAGCTCAGCATGACGATGCCATTGCCTTACATAATAGCGTCAGCGTACTTGATGTAGGTTTCCAGGTCCTTGTCGCCGCGGCCGGAGAGATTGATGACCACCACGTCGTCGGGGCCGGCACCGAGCTGGTCGAGGGCGGCCAGGGCGTGGGCGGTTTCCAGAGCCGGGATGATGCCTTCGAGGCGGCTGCATTCGGCCACGGCTTTCAGGGCCTGCTCATCTTCGATGCTGATGAAGCGGGCGCGCTTGGAATCGGCCAGAAACGCGTGCAGCGGTCCGATGCCGGGGTAATCAAGGCCGGCGGAAATGGAGTAAGGCTCGGTAATCTGGCCGTCCTCGTCCTGCATCAGCAGCGTGCGGCTACCGTGGATGACGCCCGGCGTACCCAGCACCGACGTAGCGGCCGAGTGGCCCGAGTGCACGCCGTGCCCGGCGGCTTCCACGGCCACCAGCTGCACCGAGGGTTCTTCCAGGAAATGGTAGAACGCGCCGGCCGCGTTGGAGCCGCCGCCCACACAAGCTACAACGTAGTTAGGCAGCTCGGAACCGGTTTTTTCCAGCAGCTGCTTGCGCATTTCCTCGCTGATAACGGCCTGCAGGCGCGCCACCAGATCGGGGTACGGGTGCGGGCCTACCACCGAGCCGATGATGTAATGCGTGTCTACTGGGTTGCTGATCCAGTCGCGGATGGCCTCGTTGGTGGCGTCCTTGAGGGTGCGGCTGCCGCTCATAGCTGCCCGCACCTCGGCCCCCAGCAGGCGCATGCGGTACACGTTGGGCTTCTGCCGCTCCATGTCGATTTCGCCCATGTACACGATGCACTCCATGCCCATCAGGGCGCACACGGTGGCGGTGGCCACGCCGTGCTGACCAGCCCCGGTTTCGGCAATGATGCGCGTTTTGCCCAGGCGCTTGGCCAGCAGAATCTGCCCCACGGTGTTGTTCACCTTGTGGGCGCCGGTGTGGCAGAGGTCCTCGCGCTTGAGGTAGATGCGGGTGTTGTACTTAGCCGACAGACGCTTGGCCTCGAACAGCGGCGTGGGCCGGCCCACGTAGTCGCGCAGCAACTGCTGGTATTCCTGCTGGAACTCCGGCTCGGCCATAATGCTCAGGTATTGCTGGCGCAGCTCCTCCACGTTGGGGTAGAGCATTTCGGGAATGAACGCGCCCCCAAACTGGCCGTAGTAGCCGCGCTCCGTGGGTTGTTGGTAGGTTGGTTTCATGATAGTTTCTCGCAGGGTCTCGGGATGGGTGGCGCAGGATCTCGCAGTGGATTACCCCGCGAAATCAGACGCAAAAAAGGGTTCTTATAACAGGTCGTTGGTCATGACTTCCGACAACGGAAGCTTCCGGGTTTCCAGGCTATGCTCGGCCAGCCAGTCCAGGTAGCGCTGCACCCTGGCAGGGCTCATGTGGCCCCAGTTGGGGCCGCTGCCGTAGTGTTCGGCCGTGTACTGCTGGCTTTCGAGCAGGAAACCGGGGTTGCGGTCGGCGGCCGGCACCAGCTTCTGCAGCAGCGCCACCGCCTCCTCCGGGTGGTCTTTGGCGTGCAGGAAGCCCTGCCCGGACACCCGCAGAAACTTCCGGTAGGCCTCCCCGTTTTCCAGCACCCGCTTTTCCGACGCCATGATGACGGGCGAATAGCCGTACGGAATGCCATACTCGGCCAAGCGGAAGCTGGTCAGCTCCACGCCCTGCTGTCGGGCCTGCACGCCTTCCCAGTTATCGAAAATCCAGGTCGCGTCGGCCTGCTGTTGCAGCAGCGTGTTCCAGATGCCCAGCTTGTCCGGGTAGGTGATGGTCAGCGGGCCGGTAGCACTGTCGTTTTCCAGCATCTTCGCCACTATCTGGTCCTCGTAGCGGGCCTGGTACGAGGCGTAGATTTTGCCGGCCAAATCTTTGGGCGACTGAATATCCGGGCGCTTGAGCGTGACGATGCTGCTCAGATCTTCTGTCAGCAGGGCGGCCACGGCTATGGCATCGAACGGCCGGGCCTTGGTGCGGTAGCTGATGATGCTTTCCAGCGGGCAAAGCGCAAAATCGGCCTGACCCAGCTCTATTTTCTTGGCCGGAGTCAGGGCGTAGTTGTCGGCTTCCGGGGTCAGCAGCTCCACTTCCAGCCCGTGCTGTGCGTACCAGCCCAGCTCCTGGGCCACTACAAAGCCCGTGTGGTTGGTGTTTACCGTCCAGTCCAGCGCAATCTTTATTTCGCTCATAGCTTTCGTATATCCGTCTTTGGCGCAATCTGCCTGTGTATGATGCTGGCTTATTCTGCTTTCAATTCCTGAAAAAAAGCCTCCAGCCGGCCGGCATCCTTGGTGCCCGGGGCGGTTTCGAAGCGGCTGTTCAGGTCCAGGGCAAACAGGCCGGGCAGCCGAAGGTTGCGCAGCGTCGCCGCGTGCTCCGGCCCGATGCCGCCGGCCAGAAAGTACGGCACCGGCAGGTTATAGTCCTGCAGCAGCGTCCAGTCGAAGGCGGTGCCGTTGCCGCCGGGCTGGGGACCGGCCGTGTCGAAGAGAAAATACTCCACGCAGCCCACGTAGGGCTGGAGCTGGGCGAAGTCGAACCCCTCACCTACCGCAAACGCCTTCACCACCGGCACGCCCCCGGTCCGCACCGCGGCGCAGGTTTCGGGCGTTTCGTGGCCGTGGAGCTGGGCCAGCTGCAAATCAAACTCCCGCACCCGCGCCAGCACCGTAGCCGCGTCGTCGTCCACGAACACGCCCACCTTGCGGATGGCGACCGGCAAGGCCCGCACCGCCGCCGCCGGCAGCCGCTCCCCCACGTACCGCTTCGACTTCGGGTAGAAGATGAACCCCAGAAAATCGGGCTGCAGCGCCGCCACTGCCCGCAAGCTGTCGGCATCAGCCATCCCGCAGACTTTGAGGTGAGGCGTGTGGTGGGTGTTAGTGGGCATGTGGATGATAAGCTAAAACTAGCTCCCCTCCTTGGAAAGGAGGGGCTGGGGGTGGTTGATTTTTAGAGTTAGAAGCTAGAGCTAGCTGTTGTTCTGACGATGGTCAACCACCCCCAGCCCCTCCTTTCCAAGGAGGGGAGCTAGCTCTAGCTTTCTGGCCCTTACAACAACGTCACCGCTTCGGTAGCCCGGAGCTGCTGCACCAGGGCGGCGCAGGCCTTTTCGGGGCGCGAGTGGCGCATGAAGGTTTCGCCCATCAGGAAGCCGCGGTAGCCTACGGCGCGCAGGGCTTCGATGTCGGCGGCGGTGCTCAGGCCGCTTTCGGTCACCTTCACGTACTCGTCGGGGATGCGCTGGGCCAGCTCGCCGGACGTGTCGAGGCTCACGGAGAAGTCGTGGAGGTTGCGGTTGTTCACGCCCACTAGGCTCACAGCGTCGGGGTGCAGGGTTTTGTCCAGCTCCTCGGCGTTGTGGATTTCGAGCAGCACTTCCAGGCCCAGGCTTTTGGCCAGGCGGCCCAGTCGCAGCACTTCCTCGCCGCTGAGCACGGCCGCAATCAGCAGCACGGCATCGGCCCCGAGGCTTTTGGCTTCGATGATCTGGTACTCGTCTACCACGAAATCCTTGCGTAGGATGGGGCAGAAATTAAAGCGCCGGGCCGTGGTCAGGTCCTCGTTCTTGCCGCCGAAAAACTCCGTATCCGTCAGCACCGACAGCGCCGAAGCCCCGGCCTGCATGTAGCCCAAGGTGGTGCGCTCCACCGGCGCGTGGGCGTTGATGATGCCTTTGCTGGGCGACTTGCGCTTGAACTCGGCAATGATGCCGCTCAAATCGTCACGCAGCAGGTAGCGGCGCAAACTCAGCGGCTGGGCCGGCATATAGAAGCTTTGCTCCAGCAGCTTCACCGGCACCAGGCTCTGGCGGGTGGCAACTTCCTGGCGCTTATGGGCAATGATGGTATCGAGAATGGTCATTTTTTTGAGCTGTTAGCTATTAGCTGTTGACTGATAGCTGTTTCGAAAATCGTGTGTCATCCTGAGCGGAGCGAAGAACCTTGTGCCATTCGCACGAAGCGTAACAACAACAGTCGTTCTGGTTTGATAAGGTCCTTCGCTCCGCTCAGGATGACAGGACCTGTTTATTGGGGTCAGATAGCCGCCACCAGCTCCCGCAGCGCCTGGCGGGCGCGGCCGGAATCCAGCGACTCGCGGGCGGCGGCCAGGCTGTCGGCGAAGCTGAAGGCGGGTTCCAGGCAACCGATGGCCAGGGCTGCGTTGGCCGTTACTACGTCGCGCTGGGCGCGGGTTGCGCGGCCTTCCAGCACATCCACAAAGATGGCGGCCGATTCGGCGGCGGTACGGCCGCCGGCCAGCTCCTCGGGCTGGTTCAGGGTCAGGCCCAGGTCGGCGGCTGATACCACCCGCTCGCCCTCGGGCGTAGCCAGCTTGGCGGCGGCCGTCAGCGAGAGTTCATCGTAGCCATCCAGGGCGTGCACCACGGCGTAGCGGGTGTCGGTTTGCTGCAGCAGGTAGTGGTAGAGGCGCAGCAGCTCCAGGCTGAAGGTACCCGCCACCTGAAACTTCGGCCGCGCGGGGTTCACCAGCGGGCCTAGGATGTTGAAGAACGTACGCACGCCCAGCTCCCGGCGCACCGGCCCGGCGTGGCGCATGGCCGGGTGGAAGGCCGGAGCGTGCAGAAAGCAGATGCCGGCCCGTTCCAGCTGCCGCTGCAACACGTCATTGCCCACCCCAAACTCCACGCCCAGCTGCTGCAGCACATCCGACGACCCACACACCGACGACACGCCGATGTTGCCGTGCTTGGTAACCTTGTAGCCGGCCCCGGCCACCACAAAGCAGGCCAGTGTGCTGATGTTGAGCGTGTCTTTGCCGTCGCCGCCGGTGCCCACAATGTCCACCGTGTCGCGGGTGCCCAGCTCCGGGTCGCGGCTGAGGCTCAGCAAGGCCTCGCGGAAGCCCGCCAGCTCCGGCACCGAAATGGGCCGCATCCGGTACACACTCATAAAGGCCGTCATTTCCGCCGCGTTGGCCTCGCCCTGCCCAATGCGCAGCATGGCTTCCAGCGCCTCGGGGTGAGTCAGCAGCTGCTGGTCGAATAGTTTATTGAGGATCTGTTTCACAATCAGACCGCCACGAAGGCGGGTTTGGGGTAATTGGGTGGGTAATTGTAGGAGGTAGAGACGCAATATTTTGCGCCTCCCCGCGTGCTGATGTTGTTAGCTCCGCGCTACTATTATCGTTCGACGACGAGACGCAAAGTATTGCGTCTCTACATTCAGCCTGTTCAGCTCAGCCAGTTGCGCAGCATCTGGTGGCCGTGCTCGGTGAGGATGGACTCGGGGTGAAACTGCACGCCGCGCACATCATACTCCCGATGGCGGAATGCCAACACCTGACCGTCGGCGTCGAGGGCGGTGACTTCCAGCTCGGCGGGCACGCTCTCGGGGCGCACGCTCCAGCTGTGGTAGCGGCCCACTTTAAAGGTATCGGGCAGGCCTTCGAACAGCTTGTCGGGTGCAGTGAGGTGGGCGTCGGTGGCAAAGCCGTGGAGCACCTGGGGCAGGTTGTACAGCTCCCCGCCGAAGCTCTCGGCCAGGCCCTGATGGCCCAGGCACACGCCCAGAATGCGCTTGGAACTCGCGTAGCGGCGGATGATTTCGGGCATCAGGCCCGCTTCCGAAGGCACGCCGGGGCCGGGCGACAGCAGCACCGCATCGTATGCGGCCACATCGTCCACGGCCAGCTTGTCGTTGCGAATCACGGTTACGTTGTCCGTATGCCCCAGCTCCCGCAGCACCTGCACGAGGTTGTAGGTAAAGGAGTCGTAGTTGTCGAGAACGAGAATGTTCATGGTTCAGTAGAGAGAACTAAGTAGTGAGTAGTTAGATTATTGGTGGAGTATTGAGGGAAGCAGAGCGGAAACCCATCTATCAAGCTGGATTCTACATACCTGTCTCACTACTCAATACCCACTACTCACTACTTAAATGGCTTCCGCGGCCTGCAGCGCCTTGCGCAGGGCGGCCAGCTTGTGGTGCACTTCGTTGAGTTCGGAGTTGATATCGGAGGCGGCTACCACGCCAGCGCCGGCCTGGAAATAAAGTTGGCCGGCGGTGCTCAGGAACGAGCGAATCATGATGGCGTGGTTGAAGTCGCCGTTGAAGCCCAGGTGGCCGATGGCGCCGCCGTAGTAGCCGCGGGCGGTGGGCTCCAGGCCATCAATGAGCTGCATGGCGCGGTGCTTGGGGGCGCCCGAGAGCGTGCCGGCCGGGAAGGTATCGGCCACCACCTGCAGGGAGTTGGTGCCGGCAGCCAGGGTGGCATTCACCTCGCTTACCAGGTGAATCACGTGCGAGTAGAACTGGATTTCGCGGAATGTTTTCACCCGCACGTTGTCGCCGTGGCGGGCCAGGTCGTTGCGGGCCAGGTCCACCAGCATCACATGCTCAGCGTTTTCCTTGGGGTCGTCGGCCAGCTGCTGGGCCAGGGCGGCGTCCTCAGCATCGTGGCCGGTGCGGCGGAAGGTGCCCGCAATCGGGAACAAACTGGCCTCGCGCCCCTGAATACGCACCTGCGCCTCCGGCGACGACCCGAAAATCTTGAAGGAGCCGTAATCGAAGTAGAACAGGTAGGGCGAGGGGTTGATGGAGCGCAGTGCCCGGTACACGTTGAACTCGTCGCCGGAAAACCCTTGCTGGAAGCGGCGCGACAGCACAATTTGAAACACGTCGCCCCGCAGGCAGTGCTGCTGGCCCTGGGCCAGCACCTTGAGAAACTCCTCGTCGGTCTGGTTGGTCTGCTCCTCCCCTTCCGTCCGGAACTTGAAATCGGGCAACGAGGGGTTGCGGATCAGGTTCACTAGCTTCGTCAGCCCATCCTCGTCCACTTCCTGGCCCTGCAGCGTGTGCTCGAACACGTACAACTCGTTGCGGAAGTGGTTGATGGCAATGACGTAGCGGTAGGTGCCGTACAGGATATCCGGAATCTGGCCGGCGGGCTGCTTGTCGGGGTTCAGCGTGAGGTCCTCAAAGGCCTGCACCGCCTCGTAGCCCAGGTACCCGAACAGCCCGCCCGTGATGAAGTCGTGGCCGGTATCCTCGGTCTGGAAGCTGGCTGCGAAGGCCTGCAGGCGCGCCAGAGCCGTGCGCGGCGAGTCGAGCGTCTCGGTTTCGGTGGTATCGTCGGGCAGCGTGAGGGTCAGTTCCCGGCCGCGCAGTTCAAAGCGGGCCAACGGGTCGAAGGCCAGGTAGCTGAAGGCGTTCTGCTGGCCGTGGTAGTCGGAGCTTTCCAGCAGCAGGCAGTTGTCGTACCGGTCACGGAGGCGCAGGTAGAGGCCAACGGGCGTTACGGTATCGGCCAGAACGCGCAGGTGGCGGGTAGTGAGCTGGTAGGTTTGCATGAGCGGGGCTGGTTGTGTTGGTAGAGGTTGGCCAGCGCCGGACAATAAAAAAAGCCCGGCTTGGCGGCCGGGCTTTTGAGCTGATGCGAAAAAAGTAGTTCGATACCTTAACGCACGCACAGGCTGTCCCGTCCGGATTCTCCGTAGGGCCACCACCATGCTTGCAGGTTCATCGAAAGGGTCATTGCCGAAAGTTGAATTTGGAGCGTTGAACTGTGCAAATGTACACCGGGTTCGGATTTGCGCAACAATAGGCCCGAATTTTTTATCTGGGCCGCGCGTCTCAGATAACTACGCTATTGAGGACGGAGCGAGAAATGACAAGAGCAGTAGCCTTACTCCTTCGCCAGCGCCTGCGTACCCTGTTCGCGGCCGGCCGTGACGCGCAGTTGGTACTGGCCTTTGGCCAGCCGGCTCACATCGAGCACGCCCCCGGCCTTTACCTTGTCGCGGAGCACTACCCGGCCACTCATATCCAGCACTTCCACCCTGGCTTCGCGCAGGGAAGCGGGCAGTTGCAGCGTCAGGCGGTCTTTGGCAGGGTTGGGATAAGCACTGAATGCTAGGGCCAGCCGGCCGGCGTGGGTGCCGGTTACCACGGCCGGCTGCATCAGCCATTGGTACGCCGCCGAAAACTCCCGTTTCCAGAACCATTCGGCGTGCTGCCCATCGGCTTTGACATTGAAGCTCAGGTTAGCAGCCGGCACGCCGCCGCGGGACAGCGAATCCCGCATAGCCTGCATGAGTGGCACCATCGTCTGGCTTTCCTGTGTGCCGCTCACGAAGTAGAACCGCGTGGCCGGATTGGCCGGGTGCTGGCGTAGGTACTGAAACAGGGGCGCCTGCGCAAACCAGAAGGCAGGCGAGAACACGCCCACCCGGCCGTACACCTGCGGGTATTTCAGCGCGGCATAGGTCGAAATCAGCCCGCCCATGCTGCTGCCCGCAATACCCGTGTACTCGCGGCCGGTGAGGGTACGGTACTGCTGGTCGATGGCAGGCTTGAGCGTCTGCACCATGAAATCCACGTACTGGTCGCCTTGGCCGCCGTACTGCGGGTTGTTCCACGGCGACATTTCGTTTAGCCGGTCGGCCCCGCCGTTGTCTACGGCCACCACAATGGAGCCGGTGGCGTCGAGGCCCTGCTGCTGCAGCTGGCTCAGGGTTTCATCTACGCCCCACTCGCCCGAGAAGCTGGTGCAGGCATCGAACACGTTCTGACCGTCGTGCAGGTACAGTACGGGGTAGCGCTTGGCGGGGGCCGTGGCGTAGTCGTTGGGCAGGTACACCCACACGCGGCGGGTGCGGCCCAACTGCGGTATCTGAAAACCGGTACTCAGCACCCGTACGTTGGGCTGCAGGGCTGTGCTCTGGCAACTCCCACCGGTAGTGCCCATATCTTTCCAGTTCACCACCTGCAACTCTATGGTAGCGGGGCCGCTGCCTACCGTGTATTGCCGGTTGCTTATATCGTTATTCTGAGCATCCGACTCCACAGTGGCCCAGGAACCGCGCGTAAACTTAAACTCGATGGTACCCGTCACGGTAGCTGGCAACGTCAGTTGGTAGGTGCCGTCGGGGTTGCGGCTAAAGGCGTGAGCGGCACTGGCTGGACTCCAGTTATTGACGGTACCCGCCATATACACAGTAGCCCCGGCGGGGGTAGATGCCGGCACCGTTGTCAGGCGAAAGGTAGTCTGAGCCACCACATTGCCCACAGACAGGGCAAGCATACCGCTCAATAAAAAACGATTCATAGAAACAAAATGAATGGAAACAAAAAGCAAGCTACCACCATTTGAGGCCGGACGCGGCAGTGTTGGCAATGTTTTCTGCCAGTGGGGCTGATAAAGTCAAAATACTGGCCAAATTCAACCTGTACTTTTCCGGGAAAGTGCCATATCAACTCTTCGGTTATTTTGACCGCGACTGGTAAGTAAGCCCTTACGAAACAACAGCCGTTAGCTATTGCACACGTCTGGCAAAGCCCTGCTTTTCCCACCTTATTCCAGGCATCCTTACCGCCCTAGAATATATACAAAAAAGACCTGCGTCGACAAAACCATTTCCTACCAAATAACCAGTTCTTTGTTGACACCGGCTAAGCCTCTATTTTCAGGCCAGTGAATTCAAATATTCAGAATATTCACTAGCAAACCCCTCCATAAACACCACAATCATTCCCATTACCGTCTACAATAGGTCAACACACTATCAATCCAGGATCTTATCATGAAAACATAATTAGCATAAAACGCTTCCGGCAAGCCAACATCCAAAGCACATATTAGTCAATACAACATCATATATTATCAATTCAAAACTACCTACCATTGACACTCTTTATTGGCGAATCGGGAAACCACAGGGCTTTTATGGTGTATTGACACTGGCTTTGCCCATACGCAGATGCCCTACCCAGCGCGAGGGGAAACCGTCCTTCTGGGGCACCCAACCGGCCTACCGCTGCAAAATCCAATTATAAAGAAACCTACTTACTACCTAGGGGGCATTGTTTTTATCTGGTCGAACCCTTTAACTTGCGGTGTTTCTTAACGATTTGGTGATGTTGAACGCGGAATAAAGTAGTCGGTACAGAATGGGTCACTCACCCGGTACCGTACTCACTTTCCGCTGAGAAGGACCACTAAATTCCCACTCCGGTCTGACCGGAAAAATCCATTTCAACCCCTAATTCTTTTTCAATGAAACACCCCTATCTAGCGAAACTGGCGCTGCCAATCCTGCTCGCAGGTGCAAGCGTGAGCAGCGCATACGCTCAGGGAATCGGGACGGTGAGCGGCCGTGTACTGGACGAGAAAGGCGAAGGCATGCCCGGCGTCACTGTAATCATTGAAGGCACCAATCTGGGTGGCTCCACCAATTCTGACGGTTCTTTCTCAATACAGAATGTACCTTCCGGCCCGCATACCCTCATCATGTCGTTCGTGGGTTACACCACACAGCGCCAGAGCATCAGCGTAACGGCCGGCCAGAACACGGCCGTCAGCAGCCTGACGCTTTCGGAGAACACCACGCTGCTTAACGAGGCCGTGGTAATAGGCTACGGTACGCAACGTAGACAGGATCTGACTGGTGCTGTGGAGCAGATTTCAGAGAAGCAGTTTGTGAAAGGCCAAGTAACTAATCCCGAGCAGTTGGTGCAGGGTAAAGTAGCCGGCGTACAAATTACGACAGGCGGTGGCGCACCAGGTACAAGCTCTCAGATTTTGATTCGGGGTGGTTCTTCTTTATCGGCCTCCAACTCTCCGTTGATTATCATTGATGGTGTGCCTGTCGATAATAATGGGTTAGCTGGCGCGACTAACCCACTGTCGTTGATCAACCCTAATGACATCGAAAGCATTACGGTTTTGAAAGATGCCTCCTCCACAGCTATTTATGGGGTACGGGCTTCGAACGGTGTAATTCTGGTAACTACCAAAAAAGGGGTGCAAGGAGAGGCGTTTCATGTGAACGTGTCCACTCAGCAGTCTATAGCTAACGTTGTTAAATATTCCGACATACTTTCTGCCGATGAATTCCGGGAACTGGTGAACACCCGGGGCACGGCTGGCCAGAAGGCCACTTTAGGCACGGCCAGCACCGATTGGCAGCGCGAAATTTACCGCTCAGCCTATACGTCTGATAACAATGTAAGCATCAGCGGCAATGCTGGCAAAGTGCCTTATCGGGTTTCGGGTGGTTTCCTCTCGCAGGAGGGTTTGCTGAAGGCCAATGACCTCAAGCGTTTCAGCGGCGCGTTGAGCCTCACGCCCGTATTACTCAATGGCAACTTGCGCGTTTCCGTGAACGTAAAAGGCTCATGGATTGACAATAACTTCTCTAACCAAGGTGCCGTAGGCAATGCCGTAACTTTTGACCCCACGCAGCCTATTCAGGTAAATGGTACGGAAGGCAACCCTTTCGGTCTCACTCCTGCTCAGTTGGGGGCTTATGGCGGCTACACGGAATTCAACAACAGAGACGAAAACGGCGTCGTTTCGCTGAATACTCTCTCGCCCCGCAACCCGCTGGGCTTGATTAACCAGCGTCGCGACCGGAGCACGGTGAAGCGTAGCATTGGAAACATCCAGTTAGATTACAAACTCCCATTTCTGACGGGGCTGAGTGCAAACCTGAATCTGGGCTACGATATCCAGCGCGGCCGAGGTACCACATTCGTGCCCGCCACTGCTGGTTCCGATTTCAACCGTCAGGGTGTTAACAACAACTACTCGCAGGACTTAGATAATACCTTGCTCGAAGCTTACGCTAAATATGAGCGTACCATTGGACCGGGTCGGGCTGAATTGTTAGCTGGTTACTCCTACCAGAAGTTTGACAACCGCAGCTACGTATTCAATGATTTCCGAGCCGATGGCAGCATCTTCGCGCCGGTATCTCTGAGCTACTCGGGAGAGGACACTTATCTGAATACCAACGTATTACTCGGCTTTTTTGGTCGTCTGAACTACAATATATCTGATAAGTACCTGTTCACTGGTACATTCCGAGCGGATGGGACGTCGCGTTTTAATCCTGACCATTTCGGGTTCTTCCCCTCCGGTGCCTTCGCGTGGCGGATCAAAGGCGAGGATTTTCTGAAGGATGCCACTGCCATTTCCGATCTGAAAATACGCTTAGGCTACGGCCAGACCGGGCAGCAGGACTTAGGCGGCAATTTCTACCCCTTCCTGGCTAACCTCTCGCTCAGCAACCTCACGGCGCAATATCAAGTGGGCTACAATGCCGATGGCACCCCGCGCTTCCTACGTACCCTACGCCCTGACCAGTACAACGGTGATATTACTTGGGAAACCACTACCACGTACAACGCCGGTCTTGACTATGGCTTCTTCGGTGGTCGTTTCTTTGGTTCGGTGGATTTCTACAAGCGTGACACGGAGGATTTGTTAAACTTCCGGCCAGTAGCAGCTCTGGCTGGCCTCTCCAACGGTGGCACTTTCAACACTGGCTCCCTCACCAACAAGGGCGTGGAATTGATTGCCAACGTAGATGTAGTGAAAGGTGACCGGCTGAACATTACGGTGAATGCCAATGCAACGTACAACCGCAACCGCCTCACCAAACTCACTGGCTCTGATTCGCCTAATGACATTGGTCAGTTGACGGGTGGTATCAGCGGCGGCGTTGGTAATACCATTCAGGTAAATACAGTGGGCTATTCTACCCAAACGTTCTATGTAAATCAGCAGGTGTATGGACAGAATGGGAAGCCTTTGGAAGGTGTGTATGTAGACCGTGACGGTAGCGGCACCATTACCAGTTCTGACCGGTACCGTTACAAGTCGGCTCGTCCGGATTACGTGCTGGGTGGCGGCGCCAACATTTCTTACGGTGGGGCTAACCTAGCCTTCACGCTGCGCTCCAACCTTGGCAATTACGTGTACAATAATAACCGCGCGAGTAGCTTCTACGATTTGAGTACCAGCGGCTTTGTTCCTAACCGGAATCGAGAGGTACTGAACTCAGGCTTCTCCAGTGCTCAGTACTTCTCCGATTACTTTGTGGAGAATGGTTCCTTTCTGCGGATGGAGAACGTTACACTCGGCTACAATTTTGGCGAAATGGTGCGCAAAGGCACGAACTTAAGCCTGTCCTTCGCGGTTCAAAATGTATTCCTCCTTACCAAGTACAAGGGACTTGACCCAGAGGTAATTGGCGGCATCGACAATACGATTTACCCGCGTCCTCGTACGTTCACTGTCGGTCTGAATCTCGGTATCTAATTCTTCCCATCATTCGCCTTATGACACACAACAAATTCACCCGCATGTTGGGAATGCTGGCGCTAACGGCCGGACTCTCTTCCCTGACTACTTCTTGCATTAACGACTTGGATCAAATTCCGGACTACTCTGCTAACTCCGAAGTAGTGTACCGCGATCCAGCTCAGATTGAACAGGTATTGGCGCGACTATATGCGACCTTCGCCGTGAGTGGCCAGAGCGGTCCGGCTGGCTCGCCTGATATTACGGGTATTGACGAAGGGTTCTCAAACTATATTCGTCAGTATTGGCAGCTGCAGGAAATTACTACTGATGAGGCCGTGCTGGGCTGGAATGACGGTAACCTGCCTTCTGTAAACACTTTGCAGTGGAATGCCGACAATGAGTTTGTACGTGCCACGTATGACCGTATTTATTACGAAATTGGTCTGTGTAACGAGTTTATTCGCCAGACCACAGACGCACGGCTTAGTGAGCGTGGTATCAATGGTGACGCTGCTGCTACAGTACGTACGTACCGGGCTGAGGCCCGTCTCCTACGTGCGCTTTGCTACTGGCATGCAGTTGACTTGTTCGGCGGTGGTCCATTCGCTACTGAAGAAGCCGCAATCGGAACGAACCCACCTTATCGCAATCGGGCCGAGTTATACCGTTTCGTAGAAACGGAATTGTTAGCCTTAGATGCTGGTAATGAACTGCTAGCACCCCGTGCTGTATATGGCCGTGCTGATCAGGCTGTATGCTGGACGTTATTGACCAAGTTGTATTTGAATGCTCAGGTGTATACGGGCACGGCTCAGAACACGGAAGCCATTACTTATGCAAAAAAAGTACTGGCAGCCGGTTACACACTTAGCCCCGTATACGCTAATCTGTTCCTAGCTGACAACAATACCTCTAGCGCAAAAAACGAGATTATCTTTCCTATTACGTTTGACGGCTTGCGTACCAAAACCTTTGGTGGCATGACGTTTTTGGTGCATGCTCCCGTTGGTCGCGGCGTATCGCCAACCAGCGCAGGCATCAACAATGGCTGGGCGGGGCTGCGGGCCAAGCAGAACCTGACGCAAATCTTCAATGGCTCTAATGCCGATGACACGCGACGGGCTATGCTCTTTACCCGGGGCCAAAACCCAAACGTTGATTCTCTCGATCAGTTTAGCAGCGGGCCTTTAGTTACCAAGTGGCGTAATGTAACTTCTACGGGCAGAGGTGGTTCTGACTCGCAGCAACAAGGCGGTGAAGGTAACTTTGCTGATACCGACTATCCAATGTTCCGTTTGGCTGATGTGCAGCTCATGTATGCTGAAGCCGTACTTCGTGGTGGTTCTGGTGGAAGCACTGCTCAAGCCGTAGCGTATGTGAACGAACTCCGCACTCGTTCTCAGGCTCCTACTGTGGCCAGTCTCACTCTCAACAATATCTTAGATGAGCGGGCTCGGGAACTGTTTTGGGAAGGCCACCGTCGTACCGATCTGATCCGTTTTGGACGGTATACATCGGGTAACAACTGGCCCTTCAAAGGAGGCGTACGTGCCGGCCGCGATGTGGAGCCCACGCGTGTACTGTTCCCCATCCCTAACACAGATATTGTAGCCAATCCCAATCTGGCAGGTCGTCAGAATCCTGGTTACTAATCCCAGGGTATTTCTCTGGTTTTTGGAATTGATTTCTTATCAAAAGGGTTAAAAATCAATTCCAAAAACCAGAGAAATCTTGCTGAATTTCCCACTCATTATCGACTTTTCATGAAAACTTGGATTACTCGAACTGTTGCCGGTGTATTTGCCTTGGCAACTGTTACTTTGGCATCTTGCGAAAAAGATGAAGACAAAGTAGTTATCAACCCAGAAGCCTCTGCTACTCTAACGGCTTCTGCTACGTCTGCTACCATAACTACGTCGAATTCTAGCGCTCAAGCAGTAACTTATTCTTGGAATAAGGTTGACTACGGCTACGATGCTGCAGTGGTATACACATTGCAATTTGCCAAGCAAGGAACCAATTTCGCAGCCACTCAGGATTTTAACGCCGGCAGCAATCTTAGCAAGTCATTCACCGTAAAAGAGTTGAACGACCTATATAATGCTGTGGACTGTAGTCTCCCTGCGACCCCTACGCCTTTTCCACTGGAGGTACGGGTGAGAGCGACAATTGGGGATGCAGTGCCTGCTGTAATTTCTCCGGTACAAACGCTGGTAGCATCTCCTTATCCTGACTTCATAGCTCCTACTGACCGGTGGGGCTTAGTAGGCCCAGCTGGTGATGGCTGGCCTGGTGCTACTGCTACTGACCGTAATTTACCTTATGACTGCCGGGTACGCGCTTATGTGGCCCGTATGGCACTCAATGCAGGTCCTTTTAAATTCCGGCGTAATCAAGACTGGGGCACCAATCTTGGCGGCCCATCGGGTGATTTTACCAAAGGAATTGCCTTAACTCAGAATGGTTCGGACTTGGTGATTACAACCCCTGGTACGTATACTGTTAAATTAGAAGTTGGTACCGATGCTGCTGGTGCAGCAACTGGTAAAGTAACTATTACTCCCTAGCCCTACTTACCGAATACAATAAAAAGAGCCACTGGTATACCAGTGGCTCTTTTTATTGTATTCGGTACACAATAATTTTTATTGTGTACCGAAATAAGAGGGCATAATACGCCAAATTATAGTGTATACCCAAAAAAATTAATACCGCTTGTTTACCTGTACTCCTTGCACAATTGAAAATACTTATGGCCAAAATACCTTTGCTGCATAATTATTGAAATAGTTTTACCGAAGGGTGCCGGACACGCGTGATGCGCATCCGGCACTCTTCGGTAAAGCATGCTTATTACAGCACAGACAATTGCTGGGCCGTAGTCTGGTCACCTACCCGCAGTTTCACGAAGTAGGAGCCGGCCTGAAGTGCCTCTAGCGGCTGCACCTGGGTACCGCTACGCCGTCCCAAGCTAAGTTGCTGTACCCGCTGTCCTAGGCAATTGAACACTTCCATTTGCACATCTTGCTGGCCGTTTGGCACTTGATAACTAACCTGTGCCGTACCAGCACTAGGGTTTGGATAAACATTAAATTTCAGCGCGGAAGCAATGGCATTACGGTTAGCCAGAATCCCGGTGCTCAAGTTGTACGTAACATTTTGGCGGCCAGCCAAGGTCGAAAAATTAGGAGACGAACCTAAGTCAGTTGTCTGACCTACTACCTGAGGTAACACATCAGAAGTGAAAGCACCACCGTCTTTCACGTAACCTACCATCAGATTAATCTGGCTGCTAGCGGTCAGGCCCATAGCGGCCAGATCGAACTCCATTTCCAGCCCAGTGCCAGCGGTTGTTGCCGCCGTCAGGTCGGCCGATTTCACCAGTGCCACTCGTGTGCCAGTGAAAGGGCCCGTCGTTGCGGAGAAAGTCAAAGCCGTGCCGTCCTTTTTGCCGGCACCCTGGTAGCTGTCCGCGACCGGAGCCGTATTACCGCTGGTGTAATCGACAAAGCTGTAGTACACATCAGTCATATTGGAAGGAGATAAGGTGGCGCGCACCCCATAATCCGTTTCCATGTCCATCGTGGGTGTATGCTTCAGCGGGCTGTCACCAGCTGAGCCGCCTTTGAGTTGAGTACCTGCCGCTACGCCCGCTTTACCGGGCACATTCAGGTATACCACGTAGCCGGGATAATCGGTAGCTGTTTCAGCAGAGCCCACCAGCATTACGTAGAGCTTCGTGCTGCTCGCACCAACGTACAACGACTGTAAACCTTTGCCGGTTACTGAATGTGTCCCGGCATAAGTACCAGCCAATTGGTATCGGTTAGTACCAGTTCCGATTTCGGTAGCTGCTACTTTGCCGTCAAGTACAATCTGGGCACTAGCCGAAAACGACGTAGCAGTTAAAAGCCCAAGGGCAGCCAGAGTAAAGGATTTTTTCATGGTATTTGAAAAATGAAGAAGTGAAAAATACTGCGCGTTACCCACGGGTGTGGCAGAGGATTAAAAGTACAAAATGTACGTTGCTGAAGCCTCATTGGTTAGTAATATATTGAGCACTTACTCACTTTTTTTACTCACTAGATTCATTCTGGCTAACTTTTATTGTATACCTCTGCGGCCAGCACTATTTCTTAGCGTCGGATTTTTTTGGTTTCCTTTCCAATAACTGTGGAACTTGCGTTGCGTATCACCGTGCGTGGTAGTAACCGGACACTTTCTTTTCTTCACTTTTCCGACCTAATATGATTCTTATTGCCGACGGCGGCTCGACCAAGAGCAACTGGTGCCAGCTTGATAACACGGGCAACCGCGTGTACTTCAACACCGAAGGATACAACCCCGATTTCATGAGCACCGCGGCTATCGCGGCTTCGCTTGACAAAAACCTACCCGACAACCTGCCCCGGCAGGAAGTGACGAAGGTGTATTACTACGGCGCGGGCGTACACAACGCGGAGAAAGCAGAGCGGGTGGCGGCTGCCATGCGCGAAACCTTTCCCAATGCCAACGCCTACGTGGCTGAGGATCTGCTGGCGGCCGCCCACGCGCTGTTGGGCAACAAGCCGGGCTTCGCGGCCATTCTGGGCACGGGCACCAACTCCTGTCTCTACGACGGCGAGAAAATCACCTACAACGTAGATTCGCTGGGGTATTTCCTAGGCGACGAAGGCTCGGGCTCATTTATTGGCAAGCGGCTGCTACGAGACTACCTGCGCGGCTTGCTGCCCGATGGGTTGCAGGAAATATTTCAGGAAGAGTTCAAGCTCACGCGCGACGAAATTCTGGACCGGCTCTACAACCAGCCGCTGCCTAACCGGTTTCTGGCCAGCTTCGCTAAATTCACATACGACCACAACAACATCAGCTACTGCCGCGACATTGTGGTACAGGGCTTCGAAACGTTCTTTGACAACCTGGTGCGGCACTACCCCAGCTACCAGGAATACACATTCAACTGCGTGGGCTCAGTGGGCTACAACTTCCGCGACGCCCTCACCCAGGTAGCACGTAGCCACAGCATGGAAGTGGGCAAGATCATCCGTTCCCCTATTGATGACCTGGTGGCTTACCACGAAGAAAATCTAAAGTAAGTACCACAAGTCAACTTCAAGGAGACATCTTCGATAGCCCATAACGCAAAAAAAAAGCGGCCGCTTTTTTTTTGCATTCGGTAGCAACAGCCTAGTGCTGCACTACCAACCGGATAGTTTGCTGCTGCTGACCAGTGCTCAGGCGCACAATGTACACGCCGTTGGACAAGTTCTGCAGGGGCAGCTCCACCACTTTCGGGCCGGCCGACTGGCGGGTAGCGGGCAGCGTTTGTACGGCGGCTCCCAGCAGGTTCAGTACGGTTACCTGCACCGTGCTGGCCTGGGGCAGCTCATAGCGCAGCTGAGCTGCTGAACCAGCGGGGTTTGGCCAGGCCGTGAGTTGCAGAGCGGCTGCATCACGCAACTGCTGTTTCGTGCCGAGAACCAACTGCTTCTTTTTCAGGCGGGTGGTGGTATACACAGCGTATTCGCCGGGCTGAAGCGAAATTGGGCTGGTGGTGCTCGTTACAGTAATAGAGTCGCCGGAGAGATAGTTGTACCACTTGCCGGTGCGCTGGAACTCGGGGTTCACGCTGGTAGCCGTCACGTCGAAGTTACCGATGATGGTTACGTTCTGGGTGGCGCTGGTCAGGTGAATGGTTTTACCGGCGCCGGCCAGGCTCTGGGTGTAGCTGGTGGGGTTTTCAAACACCGGGTCAGCCTTTTTCAGAGCAATCAGGTAGCGGTACGTGTCATAGAGCTTACGGCGGGCGGCCACCTGCTGGTAGTTCCACAGGATGGGCTTGTTGCCCACGCGGCCGTTCTGGTCGATGCTGATATCGTACCCCAGCTCACCGAACTGCCACACCATTTTGGGACCGGGCACCGTGAAGAAGAAAGCGGCTGCCTGCTCCTGCCGCGCCAGAGCCGTCGTGAGGTCCTTGGTAGAATAGCTGCCCGACTGGTTGCCGTACGTGAGGTTCTTGAACATCAGACGCTCCTCATCATGGCTTTCCATATAGGTCACCAGATTCGGCTGCGACCAGCCCCGGGCACCGTAGTAGCCGCCGCTGAAGTTGGAGTTAGGCAGGTAGCCCATGGTGGCCTCATTATAGTCGTGGTTCATATTGCCCCACAGCATAAAGCCCATGTTTGACAGCGCAATTTCTTCGTTGTTGGCGGCAAAATGCTCCAGAATCGGGTACAGCGTGGGGTCCACGGCCACCATGGTATTGTAATAGTCCTGCCAGATGTTGATGCGCGACTGGTCGAATTGGCCCCAGGCGTTTACATCGTTGGCGTTGTTGCGCTGGGTAAAGCCTTTGCTCAGGTCAAAGCGGTAGCCATCTACGTGATACTCCTTCAGCCAGTACTCCATCACGCGCTTGGAATAGTAGCGGGTATCGGCACTTTCGTGGTTGAAATCGTAACCAACGTTGAAGGGGTGCGTTGCGTCGGCATTAAACCAAGGCGAGTTGGCTGTGGGTTTGCCAGTGGCGGCATCGAAGTACATCTGTACCATCGGGCTCTGGCCGAAGGCGTGGTTCAGCACCACGTCCAGCACTATGGCCATACCCCGGCGGTGGGCCTCATCAATGAAGCGCTTGAACTCATCTTTGGGGCCGTAGTACTTGTCGGCCGCGAAGTGGAAGGACGGGTTGTAGCCCCAGCTTTCGTTGCCCTCGAACTCGTTCACGGGCATCAGCTCGATGCAGTTCACGCCCAGCCGCTGCAGGTAGCCCAGCGTGTCGCGTAGGGTTTGGTAGTCGTGGCGGGCAATGAAGTCGCGCAGGTGCAGCTCATAAATCACCAGATCAGTGCGCTTTGGCTTGGCGAAGTTGGTTACCTGCCAGGCATACGGAGTCTGGTTGGTTTGCAGCACCGAAACGATACCGGTGGTTTTGCCGGTCGGGTAGGCTTTCAGATTGGGATACGTAACGGCCGGAATGAAGTCGTCGTTATTAGGGTCAAGCACCTTTTCTGCGTAAGGGTCGGCTACGCGCAGGCTGCCGTCTACCAGATACTGGTAGGCATACTCGCGGCCGGGCGTGAGGCCATTGATCTGCACCCACCAGTTCTTGCCGTCAGGCGTTTTGTTCAGGAAGGCTCCGGTTTCGGGCTGCCAGTTGTTGAATTCGCCAATGGCGTACACGAACTGCTTGCCGGGAGCCGTCAGGTTCAGAAGTACCGAGGTACCGCCGTTCAGGTACGTCACACCGTCCTTGGCACCGGCCGGCAGCGCGGCTACCGTCACTGCGGGGCGCACTACATACACTACGGAGTCAGTAACGGTGGTGGCACCACTGGTAGCGGAGAAACGCACCACGTTGCGGCCGGCCTGCGAGATAGTGGCCGTAGTGCTAAGGGTAGTACCCGTCTGCTGAGCCAGGGTAGTACCGTTCAGCGCAAACTTCAGGGCGGCAGAAGTAGAGGCCTCACCCGTGAGGCTCACCTGCGTGCCCGGGGCAACAAACTGCGCGCCCGTTACCGAAGGAGCCGTGATGCGCGCCGTGAGGGCACCCTGCGCCACATCCAGGAAAATATCACCGCCATTGGCCGCCCGGCCGACGATAGTGCCGGTGCCGTTGCGGAACAGGATAGCTATTTTCTGAATCTGCTCGGTAGCCGGAACGTTGTACCAGGCACGCACGCTGGGCGTGATGGCCAGCGTATATATGTTGGGGTTCGTGGTGCTGCGCGTGAGCTTTACCGAAGGATCGGGAGCGTTAAAGTTCGTGAACTTGACATGCTTCCAGTCGGAGTTGGTGGTACTCAGGTTGGTGACAACGCCGGTGTGCGCGTACACGTCGCCGGTGAAGTTGGCTAGTGCTCCATTGCCCTGGGTGGCATCGAAGGTCAGGGTCACTGCGTCGGTGTCGCGGAAGAAGGTAGGTTGGGTGGTGACCACCTGTGCCCGCAAAACCGGCATAGCGCTCAGCATTGCCACCAGACTCAGTAAAAGTCGAAGTGTTTTCATGTAAGAAAGGGGTTGGGAATTTTGGAAAGTTGACGTAAAAACCAATCCTATATTAACCTAACTTGCTGCCTAAGCAAACAAACAGGCGCAAGAGGGCATTAAAGATAAGGTAACCACTCACACACCACCAAGTCAACAGCGGCTTTTCTTGTAGCTTTAAGCCCTTTTTAATTCTCTTCTTCTCTGCTTGTGCATCAATCGTCCGCCTCTTTTTCGTCAGTAGTACAAGCGGCCAGCCGAGCGGTTCTATTCGTGGCCTTCAGCTTCTGTCTTCAGCCGGCCGTAGCCCAGGCGCCCTTGGCAGCCGTGCCAGCGGCTACCGACAGTGTAGCCGCGCCGGCCGGCCGCCTCAACCAGCGGCTGCCAGTGCTGGCCGGTGGGCTGGTGGTGTCGTACTCGGCCACGATGTACTTGCTCAGCCAAGGCTGGTACACGGGTGAGCGGAGCCGCTTTCACTGGTTTGATGATTCGCACGAGTGGAAGCAGATGGACAAAGTAGGACACTTCTGGGGGGCGTTTCACGAAAGCCGGGGCGCCGTGGATATGTTGCGCTGGGCCGGTGTGCCCGACCGCCGCGCCACCTGGTACGGAGGCTTTGTGGGGTTTCTGCTGCAAAGCCCCATTGAACTGCTCGATGGCCGCGACCCGCAGTACGGCGCGTCGGCTACCGATCTGGCCGCCAATTTCCTGGGCTCGGCCGGCCTCATCGGGCAGCAGTTGGCTTGGGGCGAGGTGCGCCTCATGCCCAAATACTCGTTCCACACCACCCGCTACTCCGCCATGCGCCCCAACGTGCTGGGCCGCAGTCTAGCCGAAAAGCATCTGAAGGACTATAACGGCCAGACCTACTGGCTCTGCGCCGATGTAGGGGCCTGGCTCCCGGCTACGTCGCTCTGGCCTCGCTGGCTGCAGCCGGCTCTGGGCTACGGGGCCCAGCAGATGGTATTCAACGACCCGGCCGCCAACGCGGCCCTGGGCCTGCGCCCTTACCGGCAATACTACCTGAGCCTAGACGTGGATCTGCGCCAGATTCCGACCCGCAGCAAGCTGCTGAAGCGCGTGTTCTACGTGGCCAGCATCTTCCACCTGCCCGCCCCCGCCCTGGAATGGAACCAGCGGCGCGGTTTCGTAGCGCACAGCCTGTACTATTGATCCGACTGCTGGCCTACTGCGTAAACCAGTACCAGTAGGGGGCCAATTTGCACCTACCTTTGCTGTTTGCTATTCCACCCGCACTTTTCTTTCCCTTGATATGAACGTTGGAGACCGTGTACGCCTGCTCACCGGGCGCGAAGAAGGTATTGTCACCCGCCTGCTCAGCGACGAGCTGGTTGAGGTAGCCATTGATAACGATTTCACCATTCCGGTGCTACGCCGCGAAGTAGTAGTGGTAGCCGCTGAGGAAACCAAAGCTTTCGGCCAGAGCGCCGCCGCCATTGCCTCCGAGAAGAAAGCCGCCGCCACCGGAGCCGCCCACGCGGCCCGCGCTGCCAAGGCCTCGGGTAACTCCACAAGCGCACCGCAACCGGCCAAATCGGAAGGCCCCGCCCCGGTGAAAGCCGATAAAACGATGGCCCCGCCGGTGCAGAAAGGCCTGTATCTGGCCCTCACCCACCAGTCGCCGGAGCTGCTGGCGTTATACTTGGTCAACCACACCGAGCGGGACGTGCTCTACACTTTCGGCGAGGACCGTCAGGGCAAGTACCGCGCCCTCCGGGCCGAAAAGCTGGAAGCCAAGGCCGCCAGCCCGGCCCTGGGCCACTGGCACCTCAAGGATTTCGACCAATGGCCGGCCGCCGTGGTGCAGCTCTTGCCCTACAAGTTCAATGGTACTGAGGCCTTCGAGCTGCTCACCAAGCGGCTGCAGTTCAAGGCCGCCAGTTTCTACACCAGCCGCCAGCCCAACGTGCCAGTGCTGCAGCGCGAAGCCTACCTCTTCCAGTTGGATGAGAAGCCCGCCGCCCCGGTTGTTATTGCCCCCGAGAAACTGGCCGAAACCCTGAAAGCCCAGCTGACCGGCAACGCTCCCGCCAAACCCGCCGCCGTAGCCCCGGCCCCCGAGCCTGCCAAGGCCATCGTAGCTCCATCCCATGAGGTGGATCTGCACCTGGAAGCCTTACTGCCGGAAGGGGCCGAAGGCATGAGCAACACCGCCATCCTCAAGCTCCAGCTCGAAGCCTTCGAGGACACCCTAAGCCGTGCCCTGGCCACCAACATGCACGAAATCGTGTTCATCCACGGTTCCGGCAACGGCACCCTGCGCAAGGAGCTACATAAGCTGCTCAGCCGCAACCGCGACATTAAGTTCTTCGAGGATTCAAAGAAGGAGAAGTTCGGCTACGGTGCCACACTGGTGCGGCTAAAGTAGATTTGACTGAAACTAAGTCTGCCCCGGAAAGCTATTGACTAGTAGCTTTCCGGGGCAGACTTATTAATTACACACTCTCTCATGTCTATTCGTTTTGTATGTGTCTTGACATCTCTTGCATTGTTAAGTTACACTCTCTCCGGATGTACGAACGGGTACCACCGTTCCACATTTTCTCCAAGACAGCTTGGGCTTAATCAGATTCAACTTTGGCGACTTAAACGGTTTGTAGGGCAGCAGAATAGTGATAGATGCCACTATGACAAACGGCATAATTCTATAAAAGCCTACAGGTTCTCTCCAGAAGCCACATCTGCTACTTGTATAGGACTAATTTCCATTGATCAACAGAACAGCTCTCATAGTTCCTTTGTGTATTTCATAAACGGCAAACACCGTATTACTCCGCTTGACTTAAAATTGGTAAGGTGCGGCCCAGCAGATTATGTTCTATCTATTGACACTACGGCTGAAAAGCACAGAATATATCAAGTAGTTGAAGCCGCTTTGCGACGTCACGCGCGTGAAATGCCAGATAGTCTTCAGCAACGCATCCGGCATAAACTTCAACATCTTTGGCAATAACTTTCCGCATGAAATTCCCTGCGCTTCTCGCCGCTTCTCTCCTCCCCTTATCCCTAGCGGCCCAGCAGCTGCCCGTGCCGCGCAACCTCCAGGCCACCTACACCAAAGGCACCCGCTCGGTAACCGGCCAGCCCGGCCCTAACTACTGGCAGAACTCGGCCGACTACCAGCTGAAGGTGAACTTCGACCCTACCACGCGGCTGGTGAAGGGCACGGCCGATATTGCCTACCACAACCAAAGCCCCGATTCGCTGCGGCAGCTGTGGTTTAAGCTCTACTCCAACCTGTATAAGAAAGGCGCGCCCCGCGCCGGCGGCATGAGCCCGGAGGACGTGGGCGAAGGCATGAAGCTGGAGAAGCTGACCATCAACGGCCAGACGATGGACGTAGCCAAACTGAAAGCTGATTTCACCAACCTGACGGTACCGCTGCGCCGGGCCATCGGGGCCAAGCAGACTGTCCAGATTTCTGTCAATTACTCCTACACCCTCAACAAAGGCTCTCACATGCGCACCGGCGAGGTGGAGCCGGGAGCCGATTTCGTAGCCTACTTCTTCCCCCGCGTGGCCGTGTACGACGACATCGACGGCTGGAACCGCAACCCCTACCTCGGCAGCCAGGAGTTCTACAACGACTTCGCCAACTTCTCGGCCGATATCACCGTGCCCCGCAACTTCGTAGTGTGGGCCACCGGCGACCTGACCAACGCCGACAAAGTGCTGGGCAAAAAGTACGCTCAGCGCCTGCGCGAGGCCGAAACCAAGGACGGCATCACCCCCATCATCACCGCCGCCGACCTTAAGGCCAAAGACCTGACGGCCCCCGCCGCCCAGAATACCTGGCACTTCGAGGCCAAAAACGTGACCGACTTCGCCTTTGCCACCACCGACCATTACGTATGGCAGGCCAGCAGCCTGGTAGTGGACCCTGCCACCAAGCGCCGCACCCGCGTGGATGCCGTGTACAACCCCGCCCACAAGGATTACGAGGAGGTGGTGCACTTCGCCCGCCAGACGGTGGAGGCCATGAGCTATACCTTCCCCAAGTGGCCCTTCCCCTACGCCCACGAAACCATCTTCGACGGGCTGGACCAGATGGAGTACCCGATGATGGTGAACGACAACCCCACCAGCACCCGCGAGGACGCCATTACCCTCACCGACCACGAGATTTTCCACACGATGTTCCCGTTCTACATGGGCATCAACGAAACCAAGTACGGCTGGATGGATGAGGGCTGGGCCACCATCGGCGAGTGGCTGATTTCGGGCATCATCGACCCCAAGCTCGATGACGACTACGGCATTGCCCCCTACGCCGCCGCCGCCGATACCGAGGCCGATCTACCCATCGTCACGCTCAGCACCCAGCAGACGGGCACGCCCTTCTTCCTCAACTCCTACCCCAAGCCGGGCCTGGGCTACCTCTACGTGAAGGATTTGCTGGGCGACGAGCTGTTCACCAAGGCCCTGCACACCTACATCCGCCAGTGGAACGGCAAGCACCCCATGCCCTACGACTTCTTCAACTCGATGAACGCCGGGGCCGGCCGCAACCTCAACTGGTTCTGGCAGCGCTGGTTCTTCGACGGCGGCTACCCCGACTTGGCCATCCGGCAGGTTACCAAAACGTCGGCTGGCTACGATGTGGTGGTAGAGGCCAAAGGTACCAAGCCCGTCCCTGTGGACCTCACCGTAACCTACCAGGACAACTCCACCGAGAAGCTGCACCGCACCATCGGCGTGTGGGAACAGGGTGCCAAAACCGTAACCGTACCCCTGACCACCACCAAAGCCGTGAAGCAAGTGAAGCTAGGCGCCACCCTCGTGCCCGACAGCTACCCAAAGGATAATGTGTGGGAGGGGAAGTAGGTAGCCGTTACCACTGTGGGACTTTTACTTCTATTCGTGTTCATTCCGGGCCTGCTGGTTTGGGGGTTGGCAGCTTACATTGTTGCTGGTGGCTGGCCACTGGATTCCATTGAAGTTGCGGCTGGTATTCTGCTGGCGCTCCTGGGCTTGATTGGACCGCTTATCCGGTGGAAAATTGCTGGTAAACTCCACGCTTTGGAGCCTCCTTTCGTGTACCTCAACTCGTGCGTAATTGTGCCGGGCGGAATAGGGCTGCTCATCACCTGGTTTTGGGAGCATGGCCACGGTCTGCTAGTGGCTAATTCGCTCCTTACGGCCGTAAGTCTCATTTTTCCGTTCGTCTGCGGCTACTTCTTTCTGGTACCCGAGCGTTGGAGCGTACCTAAGATTCTAAGCATCAAACCGTCCTATTAATACACAGTTGGTATGCTTCACTGTTCATCTTTACCTACCTTTGCCCGCAGTGATGGGTCGCCCCACCGCGGCGCTGCAAGGCGACGAGGAAAGTCCGGGCAACG
Organism: Hymenobacter swuensis DY53; assembly: GCF_000576555.1. Taxonomy (NCBI): domain Bacteria; kingdom Pseudomonadati; phylum Bacteroidota; class Cytophagia; order Cytophagales; family Hymenobacteraceae; genus Hymenobacter; species Hymenobacter swuensis. The sequence continues at coordinate 1,686,444 of NZ_CP007145.1, read as the reverse complement.
CAGAGCACCCTGCTTCCTAACGGGAAGGACTGGGCGGCGTAAAGCTTCTCAGGACAGCCAGTGCCACAGAAAAGTACCGCCAGGCGGTGAAGTTGTGAAAGGTGAAGTTGTGAATTTCACAATCTCACCACTTCTCAATTTCACCTTTGGTAAGGGTGAAAAGGTGCGGTAAGAGCGCACCAGCGGCTGGGTGACTAGTCCGGCTGGGTAAACCTCAGGGGTTGAAAGACCAAATAAGCCAGTACGTGGCCCTTCGGGGCTGCACCGGGCGGCTCGTCCGGCGCTGGCGGGTAGGTTGATGGAGCCCGCGCGCAAGTTCGGGCCTAGATAAATGGTGGGGCCGCTTGCTTTCGGGCAGGCGGACAAAACCCGGCTTACAGACTCATCACCGTCATCAAACGGCCGCCGCATCTTCGGGTGCGGCGGCCGTTTTTGTTGCTAAATAGTGTTATTTAGCATACACAAACGTTTGCATAATGTCTAATTTGATACGTGTAGTACCCAGCGTCTCCCGCCGCTGGCCGGTGGTGCTGGCTGGCTGCGGCTGGCTGCTGGCGCTGCTGATTTCCCTTCCTGCCTTCGCCCAGAAAGCCCCACCCAAAACGGCCGACGTGTACGTGGATGCGGCCGGGGTGCTGCGCTGGCAGGGCTCGAAGCAGGAAGTAGCCCTGTTCGGGGTGAACTACACCACACCCTTCGCCCACTCTTACCGGGCCCACCGCCGCCTGGGCATCACGCCCGAGCAGGGCATTGACCAAGACGTGTACCACCTCTCCCGGCTGGGCATTGATGCATTCCGGGTGCACGTCTGGGACGTGGAAATCACGGATACGCTGGGCAACGTGCTGGAAAACGAGCACCTGCGCCTGCTCGACTACCTGCTGCAGCGGCTCAAGCAGCGCGGCATCAAAACGGTGCTGACGCCCATTGCCTACTGGGGCAACGGCTACCCCGAGCCCGACACGGCCCAGACCGGCTTCTCGGCCATCTACCCCAAAGGCCAGGCCTACAATAACCCGCGCGCCATTCGGGCCCAGGAAAACTACCTCCGGCAGTTCCTCAACCACCGCAACCAGTACACCGGCCTGCTCAACCGCGAAGACCCTGACATCATTGCCTACGAGGTCTGCAACGAGCCCCACTACCGCCAGCCCGAGGCCGAAGTGAGCGAGTTTGTGCAGCGCATGGTAGCCGCCATGCGGGCCACGGGGTACAAAAAGCCCATCTTCTACAACCTAGCCGAAAGCCCAGCCGTGGCCAATGCCATTCTGAGCAGCCCGGTGCAGGGCTTCACGTTTCAGTGGTACCCCTCGGCGCTGGTGAACGGCCACACGCTGCGCGGCAACCTGCTACCGCTGGTGGAAAAATACCCGATTCCCTACGCCCAGGACCCACGCTTCGTCAGCAAGCCCCGGCTGGTATACGAGTTTGAGTCGGCTGATATTCTGCAACCGGTGATGTACCCGCTGATGGCCCGCAGCTTCCGGGCGGCCGGGATGCAGTGGGCTACCCAGTTTGCCTACGACCCGCTGGCCTTGGCCTACGCCAACACCGAATACCAAACGCACTACCTCAACTTGGCTTACACGCCCGCCAAAGCCATCAGCTTACTGATTGCGGGCCAGGTATTCCGGCAGGTGAAGCGCAACCAGCAATTTGCGGCCTACCCCCAGGATTCCACTTTCGGCAACTTCCGGGTGAGCTACCGCAACGGCCTGAGCGAGCTGAACACGCCCGAGGAGTTCTACTACACCAGCACCACCACTACCGCCCCGCGCAAGCCCGCCGCTCTGCGCCGCGTAGCCGGCACCGGCTCCTCGCCCGTGGTGCAGTACCAAGGCACCGGCGCCTACTTCCTCGACCAGCTGGCCCCCAGCATCTGGCGGCTGGAGGTAATGCCCGATGCCATCCAGGTGCGCGACCCATTCGCTAAGACGTCTTTGCGCCAGACCGTCACGCGCATTGCGTGGAACACCCAGCCCCTGCGTCTCACGCTGCCCGGCCTGGGCGCTGATTTCACGGTGCGCGGCCTGAACGAGGGCAATGCTTTCCAAACCCAGGCCAGCAATAGCACGGTGGTGCTGCGGCCGGGTGTGTACGTGGTGGCAGCCCGGGGCAAAAGTACCACCGCTTACACGGCGCAAACCCAGTTGGGTGCCCTCAAGCTGGGCGAGTTTGTGGCTCCGGCGGCCACTCCGGGTCCGGTTCAAGTGATGCACGCGGCTCCGGCCCAACTGCCGGCCGGGCAGCCGGCGGTGCTGCGCGCTACCATTGCCGGGGCCGAGCCGGCCGATTCGGTGCTGCTCATTGCCCAGCATTTCTATGGCCAGACGCGCACTATCCCTATGCGTCGCCCTACGCTTACCACCGCCGAAGCCACCGTACCCGCCGAGCTGCTCTACCCCGGCCTGCTACGCTACTGGGTGGCCGTGAAGTATAACCAGCAAACCACCACCTTCCCCGGCGGCTTCGCCGGCAGCCCCCGCGACTGGGACTACGCGCCCCAGGACCGCTGGGAAACGCCTATCGTACCAGCCGGGGCACCGCTCCCCTTGTTCCAGGCGGCCCACGACCAGCAGCGGGTGGAAGCCGGCGGCGTCAACGGCTCCGGCTGGACCGATTACGTGACGACCAGCACCGGCCACCTGGCCCTGCGGCTGCTCCAGGCCCCCACGCCCGCCAGCCCGCCGGCCTTCTTCGACCCGACCGCGCCGGTAGCGTTTCTGCGAGCGTATTTCGGTGACCGGCTGGCGGCGCGGGCCAGTGAAGCGGGCAACTTCCGGGAGCTGGTGCTGCGCGCCCGGCGCGGCGGCGCGGCCGGCCCGGTCCGTCTGGTGCTCACCACTCGTGATGCGGCAGCCTACGCAACGGAAGTAGAAGTGGGAGCCGACATGCAGGAAATCCGGATGCCGCTGGCGGCATTCCGGCCGGCGCAGCAAGTGCTGCTGCCGCGCCCCTACCCCAGCTTTTTGCCGATGAACTCTCCAAGCAATGCCGGCCCCGCCCTGCCGCTGGCCCAGGCCGAAATCCTGCAGATTCTGTTGAGCCCGGCTGCGGCTTCCGGTTCTACGGAGCGGCCGTTTCTGGATATTGAGTCGGTGGAGTTGCGGTAGGCGAGTCAGGTGCGAAACCGAAAGGTCTGTGTCATGCTGAGCATTCTGCGCATAAAGCAGAGACGGAGCGTAGTCGAAGCATCGCTACCTCTGGCTAACTAATCACTATCACAACGAAGCGGTAGCGATGCTTCGACTGCGGCTACGCCTCTGCTTTATGCGCAGAATGCTCAGCATGACGGGCTGATTTTTATCGACCTACCATCCTGGCTCACCCAACCCCGCAACTCGGCGGCGCGTTTTGTACCTTTCGCGGCCTACACCTTCCTTGTTTTATGCCCCGCATTCTCATTATCGACGACGAAAAGGCCATTCGGCACACGCTGAAGGAAATTCTCGAATACGAAAGCTACCAGGTAGATCAGGCCGAAGACGGCCCGACCGGCCTCGACATGCTCATCCGCGACAAGTACGACGTGGTGCTCTGCGACGTGAAGATGCCCAAGATGGACGGCATTGAAGTGCTGGAGCGGGCCCGCATTCTGGCTCCTGGTGCCACGTTCATCATGGTATCGGCCCACGGCAACGTGGAAATGGCCGTGGATGCCACCAAGAAAGGTGCCTACGATTTCCTGCAGAAGCCACCGGACCTGAACCGCCTGCTCCTAACGGTGCGTAACGCCCTCGACCACAGCAAGCTCAGCACCGAAACCACCAAGCTCAGCACCGAGAACAAGACGCTCAAGAAAAAGCTGGCCAAAAATTCGGAAATGATTGGCGACTCCGAGGCGCTGTCTGCCGTGCGAAAGGCCATCGAGAAGGTGGCCCCCACCGATGCCCGCGTGCTCATCACTGGGCCCAACGGCGCAGGCAAGGAAATGGTGGCCCGCCAGCTGCACGAGCTCAGCAACCGCGCCGGCGGCCCGCTGGTAGAAGTCAACTGCGCCGCCATTCCCTCCGAGCTGATTGAGTCGGAGCTGTTCGGCCACGAGAAGGGCTCGTTCACGTCGGCCGTGAAGCAGCGCATCGGCAAGTTCGAGCAGGCCGATGGCGGCACGCTGTTTCTGGACGAAATCGGCGATATGAGCCTGTCGGCCCAGGCCAAAGTGCTGCGGGCTCTACAGGAAAGCAAGATTACCCGCGTGGGCGGCGAAAAGGAAATTTCGGTGAACGTGCGCGTGCTGGCCGCCACCAACAAGAACCTGCTCCATGAAATTGCCGACAAAAACTTCCGCGAGGACCTCTACCACCGCCTGTCCGTCATCCTGATTCAGGTACCCGCCCTCAACGACCGGCGCGACGACATCCCGGCCCTCATCGAGAAATTCCTCAAGGACATTGCCCAGGACTATGGCAACAAGCCCAAAAAAGTGGACCCTTCTGCCCTCAAATACCTCCAGAGCCTCGACTGGCGCGGCAACATCCGGGAGTTACGCAACGTGGTAGAGCGCCTCGTCATCATGAGCGACGACACCATCACGGAAACCGACGCGAAAGCCTTTGCTGGCAAGTAGTCCAGACCAAATTTAACCTAACTGCGTAAGCAAAATGCCGACCCGCCTGGGCCGGCATTTTGTGTGTTTATGGAAGCTTTTTTTAATCAACTGCTGGGCATGCAGGCTACGGCCGAAACCATCACGGTGGCCCAGACCTGCGCGCGGGCCGTGCTGGTTTTTCTGGTGGCCTTAGTGCTGCTGCGGCTCTCAGGCCGGCGCACGTTTGGCGGCAACAGCGCCCTGGATATGGTGGTGAAGTTTATGTTCGGAGCTTTGCTGAGCCGCGTCATCATTGCCGATGCCCCGATGGGCATCACCTTCACGGCTGCCGCCGCGCTGGTGTTCGTGCACCGGGCGCTGGCCTACGCACTCTACTTCTCGCCCACCCTGCGCCGGCTGGTCAAAGGCTCCGATTCCGTACTGGCCGAGGGTTCTACCATTCATCAGCACGAGCTGCGCCGAGCCAGCGTGAGCGAACCGGAGCTGCACGCCGGCATCCGGGCCGCCGCCAACACCGACGATTTGAGCACCCTGGAGACAGTACGCCTGGAGCACGACGGCGTTATCACGGTAGTGAAGAAAGCGGAGTAATAGGCTTTACACCATCTGGTTGCAACCGCGCACATCGGAGTTATCCAGGCGGCCCAGCACTTCAAACGAGCCATCGGGGTGCAGACGGGCCAAGTCTTTGGTTTCGATGAAGGCGCAGCTGTCCACGTTGGCTAGGTCAATAACGTTGATAGCCCCGGCGGCGCGGGTAGCCGATACGGAGAACGGGTCAGATGGGTCGCGCAGCAGCACCCGCAGTTGGGGCGGCGCGTGGAACCGGCCGTCGCCGAAGCTGTAAGCCTGGCCTAACAGTTCTGTCATGCCGTACTCGGAATGGATGCCGGCCGGCCCGAAGGCTTGTTGCAACTCCGCGTGCAGCTCTTCCCGGATCATCTCGCGGCGGCGGCCCTTCATGCCACCGGTTTCCAGCACCGTAACACCGTGTAGCTCCGGACGGCCGGCGTAGGTAGCCGCAAAATCAAGCAGCGCATAGCTTACGCCCAGCAATAGCACTTTCCGGCTGGGTTGCTGCTTAGCCTGCGCCAGTGCAGTCAACAAAGCCTCGTGGTCGTGCAGAAAGAAGGCCGGCTGCAGCTGCCCCGACTGCTGGCCGAAGTACTCCACCATCGCCACCAATGAGGAGTTGCCCTGCTCCAGATACGAGGGTAGCAGTGCCAGAAAAGTCCAGCCGGTGAGCGGACCGTAGAACTGCTCGAAGATGCGGGCCGCGTGCTGGCGGTAGAGCAGCGGCTCGCGCACAAAGTGCTGGCTGCGGCTCTGCCGGGTGGTGCCGCTGCTTAGGAACGTTTCCTCCGGCTGCCAGTCAACGGCATCCGTGCGTACGTCCTGGGTTTTGAAGAACTCAATGGGTAGAAACGGAATGGACTCCAGCCGTTGCACCCGCGCTGGCTGGTAGCCCAAAGCCGCCAGATACGCGGCATATGGGGCGCAGTGCTGAGCCTGGTACCGGAACAGCTCCAGGGCGGCAGCGGGGGCGGTGGTATCGGTCAGGAGGGGAAGCTGGCGGAGGTATTCGGCGCGGAAACTCATTCGGGTACGTTGGGGTTAGCGGAACAGAGAACAATGCGGGCGGTACTTCGTTCGTTGAGATGTTGTACCTTCCTGCCCGGCGGGGGCCGCTTCCCCCGACTGCCTATTCTGCTTTGTATGGCCATATTTCGTACGCTCCGCTCTGCTTCCCTGCTGGCACTCTCGGGCCTGATGATTACTTCCTGCATCAGCCCGCCAGATTACCCCGAAACGCCGGAAATCGAGTTCAGGCGCATCACCAAGGAGCGTATTTCCGATGCCACCGGCACCTACGATAAGGTAGTCGTGACGGTGAGCTATCAGGATGGCGACGGTGACCTGGGCCTGCGCGACACGGACACCGACCCGCCGTTCAACGTCACCAAGCCGGATAACACGCTCAACCCCGACGGCTACAACTACATCTGCCGGCTGCAGGTGCGGGATGCCAACGCCGTCTTCCAGGACATCGTTTTCTCCCCCAACGACCCCGGCTACGATGGCCGCTACCCCCGCCTCACCCCAGATGAGCAAGGCGACCGGAAAGCCCCGCTGAAGGGCGAAATCGACTATAACCTGCAAATCTTTAAGAACTCGGTGCTCCGCACCGGAACCGTGCTACGCTTCAAAGTGAAGATAAAAGACCGGGCCTTACGCGTCAGCAACGAAGTCATTACCGACCCCATCACGTTGCAATAGCTGGTAAAACCAGAGCAAAAAGGCAACTATGGGCCGCAGGTTACGGGTGCAATACCCCATAATCTGCGGCCCATAGTTCGTTAGTAGCCTTTGCCGCTAATAAATGGTCGGGAACCGCTTGGGGTCAGCTTCCTGCAGCATCTCGTACACCGTGTCGAATACGTCCTCGGCGTTGGGTTTGCTGAAGTAGTCGCCGTCGGAACCGTAGGGTGGGCGGTGGGCCTGGGCCGCGAGGCAGCGCGGCTGCGAGTCGAGAAAGCGGTAAGCCTGCTGCTCGTCGAGCACCTGCTGCATCATGTAGGCGGTGCCGCCACCGGGCACGTCCTCATCGGCAAACAGGACGCGGTTAGTACGCTGCAGGGAGTCGGCAATAATGTGGTCCACGTCGAAGGGCAGCAGTGTCTGCACATCAATTACCTCTACCGAAATGCCTACTTCGGCCAGCTGCTTGGCGGCATCCAGTACAATGCGGCACATCGAGCCGTAGGTGACGATGGTCAGGTCGTCGCCCTTTTTCAGGGTTTCAGGCCGGCCCAGGGGCAGCGTGAACTCGCCCACGTTGGACGGAATCTGCTCCTTGAGGCGGTAGCCGTTGAGGCACTCAATGACAATAGCCGGCTCATCACTGCGCAGCAGTGTGTTGTAGAAACCGGCAGCCTGCGTCATGTTGCGCGGCACGCACAGGTGCATGCCCCGGATAGCGCCCAGAATCATCTGGATAGGTGAGCCGCTGTGCCAGATGCCTTCCAAGCGGTGGCCCCGGGTACGCACAATGAGCGGGGCTTTCTGGCCACCCTTGGTGCGGTACTGCAGGCAGGCCACGTCGTCGCTCAGAATCTGGATGGCGTAGAGCAGGTAATCGAGGTACTGGATTTCGGTGATGGGCCGCAGGCCGCGCATGGCTGCCCCGATGCCCTGCCCCACAATGGTGCACTCCCGAATGCCGGTATCCGTCACGCGCAGTTCCCCGAATTTCTCCTGCAAACCGGCAAACGCCTGGTTCACGTCGCCGATGCGGCCCACGTCCTCCCCGATGGCGAAGATGCGCGGGTCGCGCTGGAAGTTGGCGTCGAAGCAGGCCTGCAACACCTCCCGACCATCCACTTGGTGGGCGTCGGCGGCAAACTCGGCTTTTACTTCTTCAATGTTGCCAATGGCTTCCTCGCTCTGGCTGAACAGGTAGGAGTTGTAGCGGTCCGAGTTTTCGGCCAGGGCTTGCTCCAGCCAGTTCTGCAGGTCGCGGCGGGCGGCGCTGCGGGTGCCGCGCACGGCGCGCAACGCACGGCGCACGGTACGCACCAGATCGGCGCGGATGGGGGCCGGATTATGCTCCAGCGGCTCCACCAGCTCGTGCAGCTTGTTTTCGGTGCCGGTTTCCTTCACCAAGCGGTTCAGCAAAGCCACTACCTCAACGGCCTCTGCCTTGATGGGGTTAAAGAACTCGCTCCAGGCGGCCGTGCGGGCCACTTTCACGGTTTCCTTGGCCTCATTCTCAATCTGCGTCAATTCGTCTTCGGAGGCGTGGCCTTCCTGCAGCAGCCATTCGCGCATTTTGCGCAGGCAGTCGTGCTCCTCTTCCCAGCTCAGGCGGTCCTTGCTCTTGTATCGCTCGTGCGAGCCGCTGGTGCTGTGGCCCTGGGGTTGGGTCACTTCCTGCACGTGAATCAGCACGGGTACGTGCTGGGTGCGGCACACCTCGGCGGCGCGCTGATAGGTGTCGATGAGGGCAGCATAGTCCCAACCGCGCACCCGGAAAATCTCGAAGCCGTCCTGGCCCTCGCCTTCGCGCTGGAAGCCTTTCAGGATTTCGCTGATGTTCTGCTTAGTCGTCTGGTACTCGGCAGGTACCGAAATGCCGTAATGGTCATCCCACACGCTCACCAGCATTGGAATCTGCAGCACGCCGGCGGCATTTATGGCCTCGAAGAACATACCCTCGGAGGTGCTGGCGTTGCCGATGGTGCCGAACGCCACCTCGTTGCCGTTCACCGAAAACTGCGAAAACTGGTGCAGATCGGGGTTCTGGCGGAAGAGCTTGGAGGCGTAAGCCAGGCCCACGAGCCGGGGCATCTGGCCACCGGTAGGCGAAATATCGGCCGAGGAGTTTTTGCTCTCCGCCAGGTTTTTAAAGTTACCGTTCTCATCGAGGTGGCGGGTGCCGAAGTGACCATTCATGGCGCGACCGGCAGTGCTGGGCTCGGCCTCAACGTCGGCGTGGGCGTAAAGCTGGGCGAAATACTGTTGCAGCGTCAGCTCCCCAATGGCCAGCATAAACGTCTGGTCGCGGTAATAGCCGGCGCGCCAGTCGCCGGCCCGGAAGGCGCGGGCCATGGCCAGCTGGGGCACTTCCTTGCCGTCGCCGAAGATACCGAACTTGGCCTTGCCCATGAACACTTCCTTACGGCCAGCCAGGGAAGCGTGGCGACTTTCCCAGCCCAGGCGGTAGTCCCGGAGCAGGTCTTCTTTGCTGAGAGTGGCAACTGAGGATAGCACGTCGGCGGCGGTTTCGGCAGTAGACATAAATGAAAGGCGGGTGTTGGGGCAAAAAGTGGGTGGGTGGAAAACGCCCGGCGGGAAACAGGCCCCCAAAAGTACGGACTTTGCCGTTGATGCGGTGACAGGCAGTTTTGTGGTTATCTTTGGAGTAGAGTAATAAAGGCTCGTTATACTGAGGCGCAGCCGAAGCAGCTCGCTCGGCTGCTACCTGAGTAAATAATCAGCCTCATCCTGCGCGCTTCTTCACAAGCTCAGCATGACGTTCATTTTTTTCTAACCCCATCGAAAATGAAACACCTCTTCTCGTTCCTGCTGGCTGTGCTGCTGGCCGGTGCCGCCCAGGCCCAGGGCGTGCTCACCTTTGACAAAGAGCTGCATGATTTTGGCAGCGTGCCGGAAGGCACCATGGCCACCCACGAGTTTCGCTTCAAGAATACTGGCAACCAGCCCATCATCATTGCCAACGTACAGGCCAGCTGCGGCTGCACCACCCCCGACTGGACCAAAACGCCTGTACTACCCGGTAAAACCGGCATCGTGAAAGCCGTGTATAGCAGTGCCGGCCGCCCCGGCGTCTTCAACAAAACCGTCACGGTGACCAGCAACGCTACCACGCCCAGCTCGGTGCTGACTATCAAGGGCAATGTGCTGAACAAGGAGCAGATGAAATCCTCGCTCACGCCCCAGCAAATTGCGCAGTCGCCCCGCCTGACGCTGGACCGCGCCGTGCATAATTTCGGCAAAATGGAAGCCGGCCAGTCCCTGACGGCCAAATTCACGGTGAAGAATACCGGGAAGCAGGATTTGGTGCTGGGCGCCATTACTTCACAATGCTACTGCGTGGGCTACAAAAACGTACCCGGCCCCATCAAACCCGGCCAGAGCAGCGTGGTAGAGCTGGTATACAGCCAGCGCAAACTAGGCGAACAGGCTGAACCCGTGGTTATTACCAGCAACGACATTACCGGCGACGCTAAACTGACCCTGAAGGCCAACGTGGTGCAGGACCTGAATGGCAGCAGCATGGTGAAGGAAAGCGGCGCTTCGGTTCCGTTCAAGTAAGCCCACTGGATTGCACGAAAGCATACTATCCGGCTTTACTTTTCAAGCTCATAACCAGGCCCAAGCCCTGATGTCCTGCCGGCATCGGGGCTTTTTATTTTTCAGGGCTTTGGGCACCATTGCGGGCAAACTGGTGCCGCCCCTTACCCGCAATGGCGTACCCCCGCATAATGCCAACGGCTTGTCTTATCTTTGCCTTGCTCTCCGGGCATTTTCATCCACCTACGTTTCACCACCCGCATTATCTCATGCTGATCGGCGTACCGAAAGAAATCAAGAACAACGAGAACCGCGTGGGCCTGACGCCCGCCGGTGTAGCTGAATTCCGCAAGCACGGCCACTCGGTGTACGTGCAGGCTACTGCCGGTAACGGCAGCGGCTTCTCCGATGCCGAATACGAGCAGGCTGGCGCTACCGTGCTGGCTACCATTGAGGAGGTGTACGCCAAGGCGGAGATGATTGTGAAGGTGAAGGAACCGATTGCCTCGGAATATCCGCTCATCAAGGAAAACCAGCTGCTGTTCACCTACTTCCACTTTGCCTCGGGCGAGGAACTGACCCACGCCATGATTGAGCGCAAAGCCGTGTGCTTGGCCTACGAAACTGTTGAGCTGCCTTCGCGCGCCCTGCCCCTGCTCATCCCGATGAGTGAGGTAGCCGGCCGCATGGCCCCGCAGGAAGGTGCCAAGTACTTGGAGAAGCCGCTGAAAGGCCGTGGCATTCTGCTGGGCGGCGTACCCGGTGTAAAGCCTGCTGAAGTACTGGTACTGGGTGCCGGCATCGTGGGCACGCAGGCCGCTAAAATTGCCGCCGGCCTGGGCGCGAAAGTTACCGTGATGGACATTAGCCTGAACCGCCTGCGCGAGCTGGACGACTTCATGCCCAAAAATGTGGTAACGCAGTATTCCAACGAGTACAACATCCGCGAAGCCATCAAAACCGCCGACCTCATCATCGGCGCGGTGCTGATTCCGGGTGCCAAAGCCCCGCACCTCATCACCCGCGACATGCTCAAGACCATGCGGGCCGGCACCGTACTGGTCGACGTAGCTGTGGACCAGGGCGGCTGCATCGAAACCTGCGAGCCCACCACCCACGAAAACCCGACCTTCATCATCGACGACATCGTGCACTACTGCGTGGCCAACATGCCGGGTGCCGTGCCCTATACCTCTACCCTGGCCCTGACCAACGCCACGCTGCCCTACGCCGTGAAGCTGGCCAACCTGGGCTGGCAGGAAGCCTGCCGCCGCGACGAGGCTCTGCGCCTCGGTCTGAATGTGGTACACGGCAAAGTGGTGTACAAAGGCGTAGCCGATGCCTGGGGCCTACCTCTGGAGTCGGTTGATGCCGTAATGGAAGCCGCTGTGGCGTAAGTAAAAACTGAGCGTTAAAAAGTAAAAATTGAGCGTTCTGGCGACCTTTGGGCGTTAGGACGCTCAATTTTTACTTTCTGCGACGAACCACCTCACATCATCCTGAATGGATTATGCAGGGCGTTTTTCCAATTCTCAGTTTTCAAGTCTCAATTTCTAATTGAAAATGAAAGGCATTATTTACACCGGTGGCGAGCTGACGGACCTTGTAACGTTTGCCCGGCTTCCCTCCTATCTGCAGGCTTTTCTGCGCGAGCAAAACGGCGTGGTAGCCTACTTCGGCGGGTTGCACATCCGGGGTTGCGTGGCGGCTCCCGGCTGGCACGCGCTGGCCGGCGTATGGCAGGGCGAACGGGCTTTGTGGCGTACCTACGCCGAAGTGCAGAAAGCGGATATTCCCTTTGCTCAGGATTGTGCCGGCAATCAGTTCCTGCTGCGCGGCGACGCGGTGCTGTGGTTGGATACCGAAACCGGCGAGCTGGCCGACCTGGAAGTGGATTTCAAGCACTTCCTGTTCGGGGCTGAGAAGTTTCCGCTGGATGCCCTGGGCATGCAGCCGCTACGGGCGTTTCAGCAGGCGGGCGGGGTGCTGCACCCGGGCCAGCTACTGAGCCTGTACCCACCAGTATGCATTGCCACCAAGAACCAATCCGAAGCTGGGGCAAAAGCCGTATCGGTAACGGAGCGGCTGCGGTGGCTGGCCGATTTCCACGAGCAGATCAAAAACCTCCCCGACGGCCAGCCAGTAACGCTCAAGCCGCTGTAAGGGCCTGCTACTACGCGCTACCACGCCGCTTTTACCTGATTCCGTCCGCATCGGGCCGACGTACTGCCTGGGTCCACTGCATATGCCTGCTGAGTTTCTGCGTTTACTTGTTCGTCGTTTTTCGTTGCTGCTGGGCGTTTACCTGCTGTTGCGCGCGGGGTTCTTTGCCTTCAACTATACCACGTTTCAGGATGCCTCCGTAGCGCAGATAGCCCTGGCGTTCTGGCATGGCTTCCGATTCGATATTTCGGCGCTGCTGCTGCTGAACCTGCCGTTTATTGTACTGTCACTGGTGCCGAGCAGGGCGCGGGCCTGGCAGCGGCTGGTGCGCGTGGTGTGGCTGCTGCTCAATAGCCTGGGCTTTGCGCTCAACCTGATTGACGTGGAGTACTTCCGTTTTATCGGGCGACGCACCAGCAACGAGCTGCTCACCATCGGCGACGATGTGCGCCGACAGGCCGGACAATTGCTTCTCAGCTACTGGTTTCTGCTGCTGCCATTCGGGGTGTTGCTGGTGGGGCTATGGTTGCTGTATCCGCTGCCCAAGGCCGGGGCTGCCGTTGCTCCTGCTTCTTCCCGACCACGCAAGCGCGCGGTGCTGGTGTATGCCGGGCAAGTGCTGTTACTGGGCGGCTTACTTGTGCTGGGTATTCGGGGGGGGCTGCAGCTAAAACCGTTGCGCACGGGTCACGCCTTTATGCAGAGTCCGCCCGTTTTGGGCCACGTTGCCCTCAACAGTACGTTTACTTTTCTCAAAAGCCTGGGCTACCAGACGCTAGAGCGGCGCGCGTTCTTTTCCAGCGCGCTGCTGGCCCGCCAAGCTCTGGGTAGCAGCACGCCCGCCCCCCGCCCCGGCGCACCTCGCGACAACGTAGTGGTGTTGCTGTTGGAGAGTTTTGCCTCCGAGTACACCGGCATTGAAAATGACGGCCAGGGCTACACGCCTTTTTTCGATTCCCTGGCCACTAAAGGGCTATTTTTTCGGGAGCATTATGCCAACGGCCGCCGCTCTATTGAAGCCCTGCCGGCGGTGCTGACGGGCCTGCCTTCCCTGCTCGAAAGTCCGTTTATCACCTCCAATTTCCAGACCGATGAGCTACATGGCCTCGGCGAAATCCTGAGCCGTGAGGGTTACGCAACATCGGTTTTTCACGGGGCGCAGAATGGCACGATGGGGTTCAACACGTTCAGCGGTATTGCCGGCGTGCAGCAATACTACGGGCTGAACGAGTATCCAGGCGGCGGAAAAAGCCCCGATTTCGATGGACACTGGGGCATTTCGGATGAGCCGTACCTGCAGTATTTTGCGCGGCAGCTGAGCCAGCAGCCGCAGCCGTTTTTCTCCACGCTCTTTACCCTCACCTCACACGAGCCGTTTGTGGTGCCCAAGCCGTACGAGGGGCGCTTTCCCGGTGGCACGCTGCCGATTCATGGGGTCATCGGCTACACGGATTTTGCCCTGCGGCAGTTCTTCAAAACGGCCAGTCGCCAGCCCTGGTACGAGCACACCCTGTTCATTCTGCTGGCGGACCACACCTCCCAATCAGATAGGCCCGACTACCAGAATATCCTGGGCAACTACAAGACGCCACTGCTCCTTTTCCACCCGGGCCGTCGGCTGCCGCCGGCCGATGTACACCGCATCACGCAGCAGGCCGATGTGCCAGCTACCGTGGTAGACGTGCTAGGCCTGCCTACCAACCGGCAATTACTGCCTTTCGGCTATTCCGTTTTTGATGCCAGCACTACCGGACGGGCCTTTTTCCTGAGCGGTAGCTCTTTATTCCTGGTCCACCACGACTTTGTGACGGAACTGACGGCAGATGATAAAATCCGGTTATATCCTTACCAGACCCACCAACTCCCTACGAAACCGCTGGCGCAGCCGGACCCGGTTAAAGCGCAACAGTACGGCAATGAGGTGAAAGCCGCCGCCCAGCTCTATACCGATGGCTTGCTTGATAACAGCCTATACCGCTAGCCCTGCACGCAGTTGGAAGAGGTATCCTCCTCTTCCAACTGCGACTGAATAGCCCGGATTTCTTCTATATCAATGGGCTTATGAATGAGGCCGGAAACCAAGTCGTAGCTCTTTGATTTTTCCAGGTCGGCGAGGGCCAGCGAGGAGGTGAGGATGTAGATGTGGCAGTGCCCCAGCAGTTCACCTTCGTAGGGGGCGAGGGCATCAAGAAACTCCCAGCCATTCATGGCAGGCATGTTCAGGTCCAGAAATACGACCTGAGGCGCGGCTTTGTCTTTATCCTCTACCAGTTGCTGCAACGCCTGCTGCGCCGAGTCAAACGTATTAATGGTATTTGAAAACCCTTCGGCCCGCAATAGTTGCTCCGTTAAGTAAGTACTAAGTGTATCGTCGTCGATAAGGTAGGTTTTCATGCGCGGGGCGCTGGAACGAGCGTTAAAAGAGGAGAGTGAATTGAGTGCCGACACCGAGCTGGCTTTGCACGCTGATACGCCCATGCATGGATTCAACGTGGGATTTCACCAGAAACAGGCCGATACCCCGGCCGGGCTTATCAGGGTGGAAGCGGCGGTACAGCTGGAATATATCCCCGCCCGCCTTCTCCTGGTCGAAGCCTGACCCATTGTCTTCTACGACAATCCGGACTGGCCCGCCGGAACTACCGATGGCTTCAATGACAATCTGCAAAGCACGCGTGTCCGAACGGTACTTGATGGCATTGGAAACCAGGTTATGAAAAATACTATGGAAGTACGCACGGCTCCCCGGTACCCGTAGCTCTTCAGGAATAATGCACCGCAGTTCCCCTCCGCATTCCTGCAGCTGGCGGGCCAGGCTGTGTACTGCCTGCCGGCACACCTCAGCCAGAGCCACCAGCTCGGGCCGGTAGCTGCCCTGCTGGTCCCGGATGGATAGAATCCCGTTGATGTCCGTCAGCACGCCATCCAGCAGCTGCAGGCTGGTACGCAAGTTGCGCAGGGATTCGTCGAATACCGGGGATGTTTTTTTCACTCGGGAAAGCAGGTCGGCGTAGCCCAGGGCATTGGCCAGCGGAGCCCGCAGGTTGTGCGACACGATGTAAGTGAACTGCTGCAGATCGGCGTTCTGCCGGCCCAGCTTATCGGCCAGCAGGCGCTGCTGGTCCTCGGCCTCCTTGCGGGCGGTAATGTCCTGCATGGCCCCGATCATACGGATGGCCCGGCCCTCTTTATCGCGCAGAATGTAGCCCCGGTCAAATACCACGGCCCAGGAGCCATCGGCCCGGCTGAAGCGGTATTCCTGCTGCCAGAACAGGCTGGTTGTTTCGAAGGCGGTGTAACGCAGGCCCGCCACTACTCTGTCGTGTTCAGTGGGCTCCACGTAGTTGGCCCAGATATCAAATGGCGTCGGATTTTCCTTCAGCTTATGCCCAAACAACTCCTCAAATCCCTCGCCCCAGTACAACGTATCGGCAGCAATATTCCAGTCATAAATAGCATCGGTGGTAGCTTTCAGGGCGTAGTGAAACCGCTCGTTGCTGACCTGAAGCCGTGTTTCCGCTTCCTTCTGCGGCGTAAGATCATGCACAATGCCCACCAACTGGCAGCAGGTTCCGTCGGCTTCCAGCACCGGCGTCACCCGGACTTCGCCGGTTTTGCGGCCGCTGGGATAGTCAGAGGTTTCCTGCCAGGCCACAGGTTGCCGGGTGCGCAAAGCGGTCCGGTAGTATTCGAGCACGTCACTAAGGGCTGGCTCCGGAATAATTTCTGACGCCAGCCGGCCCATTACCTGCGCGGCCGGTAGCCCGGTCGTTTGCTCAAACGCCTTATTGACGAATACAAACCGGAACCAGCCGCCCGCTTCCACCCGCAGTACAAAGGTCACATCCGCAATGTTGTCGAAAATGATGGACAGTTGCCGCTCCCGCTCCAGCAGCAGCGCATCGGCGGCTGATACCGGCACCAACCGCTTTGCCACGCCCGCGAGGCCTTGCCCGCCGAATAGCGGTAACAGCGTGAAATTGTACTGCTCGGGTGGGCTCACGCTCCGCACCACGGCCTCGAAGCTCACTACTGCTCCGGCGCTGGCACGGCCTAGTTGTTGGGGCACCGTTTCCGGCGCGGCAGCTAGGAGTAACTCTTCCAGCCGGCACCCAACCAGGGCGGTAGCAGCCTGCTGCAGCAGATTCGCGAAACCGGCCGTCACCTGCTGCAGCTCGCCGGCCGCGTTTAACCGGAAAGCCGCTTCCGCGCTTTGCTCAAACTGCTCATGGGCCACTGATGCACCGGAATCCTGCATACTCTACGCTGAAAAAGCAGTATCGGCTTCGAAGCAACCTACCGTTGCACTTGGTTGGGAATAGGGGCAACCATATGGCGGCCACGACCTAAAGAAAGCAAATTGCCGCAAATAGCCCACTGAAAACCCTTTTATCAGCAGTTTATTCTCTCGTCAGGCTCGCGTACAAGGGCACTTCAGTAAGCCGCTCGTTGGTGCGCTCCGTGGAGTTTACGCGCCAGCAAAAGTGCTGGAGGCCATTGGTCAGTAGCAGCAACGGCGCCCCGATGGTTTGGTTATACGTAGCCGCCTGCATGGCTGTGGCCGCCGTAATGGGCACCGTAGGCCGCTTGCACTCCACCAGCAGCAGCGGCCGGCCGGCGGCATCCAGCGCTACCAGGTCGGTGCGCTTCTGGCGCTGGTTATAGCGGTGGCCGCGCTCCAGGCTGAGCAGGCCTTTGGGGTAACCCCGGTGCGTAATCAGGTAATGTACCACGTGCTGGCGCACCCATTCTTCGGGCGTGAGTACCACGTTGCGGCGGCGCAGAACGTCCCAGATTAGCAAATTTTCGCTGGATTGTGTAACTTTGTATTCGAAAGGCGGCAGGTTCAGCTCTTGCATCACCTCCAAAGGTACGGCCCTGGGTAGTCAACTCCCGCTTTTCGCCCCGTACCGTCGCACCCCTCCCCGTGGGTTCCGACGGTTTTTTTGTACCTCCCCTTTCCGGCTGAACGCAGCTGGTTGCCGCCCGGCGCAGCAACCGGCGGAGTCGTAGCCTTTTTTCACGCAACACTTACTTTTTTTACCTTATGAAAACCAAAGCCGACATCGTCGAGAACTGGCTGCCCCGCTACACGGGCGTGCCGCTGAATGAGTTTGGACAGTATATCCTGCTCACCAACTTTATCAATTACGTGCACATGTTTGCCGGGCAGTTTGGCGTGGAAGTACGCGGCCTCGACAAACCGATGCAGACGGCCACGGCCAACGGCATTACGATTATCAACTTCGGCATGGGCTCGCCAATGGCGGCTACGGTAATGGATCTGATTTCGGCCGTGAAACCCAAAGCAGCCCTGTTCCTGGGCAAGTGCGGCGGCCTGAAAAATAAAACCAAGCTCGGTGACCTGATTCTGCCTATTGCTGCCATCCGGGGCGAGGGTACGTCCGATGACTACTTGCCCGCCGAAATCCCGGCTTTGCCGTCGTTCCGGTTGCAGCGCGCCGTGAGCAGCATGATCAAGAAGCACGAGAAGGACTACTGGACCGGTACCGTGTACACAACTAACCGTCGCGTGTGGGAGCACGACGAGAATTTCAAGGAGTACCTGCGCCAGATCCGGGCTATGGCCGTGGATATGGAAACGGCTACCATCTTCACGGTGGGCTTCGTGAATGAGATTCCGCACGGCGCGCTGCTGCTGGTGAGCGACAACCCGATGACGCCAGAGGGCGTGAAAACGTCGGAGAGCGACAAAAAGGTAACCGCCGACTTCGTAACCTCACACCTGCAAATCGGCATTGATTCCCTGCTGGAGCTAAAGAACTCCGGCGAATCGGTGAAACACATGCGTTTCGAGTAGGCTTAACCTCTCTGTTTATTTTTTAGCTTGCACCACTGCGTGCAGCACCTAAATCCCCAGATCTGCTGCAGTTCTGGGGATTTTTTCGTTGCTGCACGGGCCTTTGCTTCCGGTTTCCGCTCCCACTCACTCCCCAACCGCTCCGCTATGAATCACTTCTCCTCCCCTTATCTCACCATCGATTATCTGGCGGAACCACGCATACTGGTGGGCCGCTGGTGGCGCAGCGTAATGCCATTTGAATTACACCGCGGCTACGCTGCCCTGCTCAATGCGGCCGTATCGCGGCGCTGCCGCTTCTGGCTGGTAGACCTGAGCACTCGGGCTGGTGGCGTCGATGCCGCCGACGTGCAGTGGATGCTCAGCGACTTTTTCCCGCAGCTACCCGCGCGCCTAAAGCGGCCGGCGTACCTGGCCTACCTAATGGCACCGCACCAACTCGCGGGTGTGCTGGCCAACCCCGGTATTCCGGCCCTCACCTATTTTGATGGGCGGCCTTACCGCATTGAGCGGTTCACGACGCAAGCAGACGCGCTGGAATGGCTACAGCACTGCCGGCAGCAGGATGCCCGGGCACGCCGCCGCAAAACCGCACCGCAGTAGCGCTACCGGGCTTTTCACTGAGCCAATTCAATTCCGCAACGGGGCGTACCTTCGCTGCCATGACCTCACTCCTACGCTCCTCCTGGCTGATGGCCGTTACGGCCGTCGCTCTGGCTTCCTGCAACTCCGGCACCCGCCAGCCCGCCGACCTTATCGTGTATAATGCCACCGTGTACACCGTCGATTCGGCGTTCAGCAAGGCGCAGGCCTTTGCCGTGCAGGATGGCAAGTTTGTGGGTGTGGGTACGGCAGAGGCAATTCGGGCCAAGTACCAGGGCAAGCAGGAAGTGGACGCCCAGGGCCAGTTCATCTACCCCGGTTTCTATGACGCACACTGCCACTTCTACCGCTACGCCCTGGGGTTGCGTGATGCCGACCTAGTAGGCACGGGCTCCTGGAAGGAAGTGATAGAGAAGCTCCAGCAGCAACGCCAGCAGTATCCGCAGGCCGCCTGGCTCACCGGCCGCGGCTGGGACCAGAATGACTGGGACGGCAAGCAGTTCCCCACCAAAGACACCCTCGACGCGCTGTTTCCGAATACGCCCGTCTTCATCATTCGGGTGGATGGCCACGCGGCCCTCGTGAACCAAAAGGCGCTGGACTTAGCGGGCGTCACGGCCCGCACGCCCATCAGCGGCGGCACCATCACCAAAAACGCCGCCGGACAGCTCACCGGGCTGCTGGTGGATAACGCCGTGAAGCTGGTGGCCGCCAAAATCCCGGAGCCCACCGCCGCCGAAGCCGAAACAGCTTTGCTGGAAGCCCAAAAGCGGTGCGTGGCCGTGGGCCTCACCAGCATGGCCGACGCCGGCTTGGAAAAAACCAACGTGGACCGGCTCGATGTCTTACAGCAGCAGGGCAAGCTGAAAGTACGCCTCTACGCCATGCTGGCCCCCACTAAAGAGAACAAGGAGTTCTACCTCAAAAATGGCCCAGTATTCAAGGACCGTCTCACGGTGTGCTCGTTCAAGGTGTACGCCGACGGTGCTCTGGGTTCCCGCGGTGCCTGCCTGATCCATCCGTATGCTGACCGCCCGAAGGAAACCGGCTTCCTGCTGTCGTCGGTGGCGGACTTCCGTAGCCTGGCGAAAGAGCTGGCCGCCAGCAAATTCCAGATGAACACCCACGCCATTGGCGACTCTAGCAACCGCCTGCTGCTGGATATCTACGGTGAGGCGCTGAAGGGCCAGAAAGACCGGCGCTGGCGCATCGAGCACGCCCAGGTGGTCAGCCGCGCCGACGTGGCCAAGTTCGGACAGTATGGCATCGTGCCTTCGGTGCAGCCCACCCACGCCACCTCCGATATGTACTGGGCCGGCGAGCGGCTGGGCGCCGACCGCCTCAAAACTGCCTACGCCTTCAACGACCTGCGCAAGCAGTACGGTCAAGTGGCCCTGGGTTCCGATTTTCCGGTGGAAGACATCAACCCGCTCTACGGCTTCCACTCGGCCGTGGCCCGGCAGGACGCCAAGAACTACCCGGCTGGCGGCTTCCAGATGGAAAACGCTCTCAGCCGCCCCGATGCTTTGCGCGGCATGACCACCTGGGCCGCCCACGCCGCCTTCGAGGACAAGCAGAAAGGCAGCATCCGGCCCGGTATGGCCGCCGACTTCGTGATCCTGAAAACCGATCTGCTGGAAGCCCCCAAAGAACAGCTCCGCACTGCCAAAGTCCAGCAAACCTGGATTGCTGGGGAGCGGGTGTTTTCTATAAACCCATAACTATAGCGTCTGCTTAAAACCAGAAAGCCCGAGAGCTAGTCGTTTGAAAACGGCTGGCTCTCGGGCTTTCTATCTTATTGACCTTACTCCAGTACAATGCGCCGCGACACTTGACCTGCTTTGGCATATTTTATCTGCAGCTGGTACGTACCAGACGCCAGACCCACCACCGGCAGCGAAAGCGCAGCCGTCGGCTGTTCTATTGTTCGTATTGCTTTTCCCAGCATATCCAACAACTGCACCCGCTGGGGCCCACTGGCCGCATCCAGTTGGAGGTGGAGAACATCATGGGTGGGTACTGGCCAGGCGGTGGTACGGGCATCAGCAACGGAAGTATGAACCCGCAGTACATTGGTATCAAGTACACGCACCAAGCTGACGGCATCCGTAGCCCCAGGCCCTGCCCGGAAGGAGCCAGCTACCATGATAGCTCCGTCAGGCTGTACCAAATACCGTTGGATAGCCCCATTAATACCGCTCAAAAAGCTGGTATCTAAGCTACCGTTGGCCATCAACCGCTCAGCTACCATATGGCCCACCAAGAGCCGTCCGTTGGGTTGTACTGCCAGGGTTTGCACATAGATAACACTAGTTTGCCCCCCAATCGGGTAGGAAAAAGAAGTATCCAGGGTACCATCGGGTAGATACCGGCGGAGGAAGGTGTTACCAGGGCCATTAGAATTGAACATTCCGCCCGCATAAATCCTGCCTGCTCCATCCACCGCCAAAGCATTTAGTTCCGAAGTAAAACTACTCTTAACCAGCGCGAAAGTATTATCGGCAGTACCATTCGGGTGCAGGCGCATGAGCAGTATGGCCTGCCGGTAGGAAGGCCCGTAGCCTCCCACCAGTACACGCCCGTCGGGCTGCAGAGCTATGGTTTTCGGTGAAGTATCAGGAGTTGGAAGCGTAAACTGGAAGCTCGGGTCGTAATGGCCATCCTTACCGTTCAGCCGGGTCAGATACTGCTCCGGGAAACCGGCACCGCGTAAGTTTAACCGCCCGCACACCAGCACCTGCCCGTCGGGTTGCACTAATAGTTTATTTACTCCCTCACCACCTGTATTTGGGGGAGCGGTATATGGAGTGAAACTGGCATCCGGTACCCCTGAAGTCTCCAACCGCCCCAGATATGCTCTTTCAGTTCCACCTAACTCAGTAAACACCCCTCCTACCAGCAGGCGGCCATCGGGTTGTAGGGCGAGGGAAGTAACCGTACCATTCGCTCGGCAAACAGCAGTATAGGCCGCATCAAGCGTTCCATCGGGCTCCAGACGAGCCAGTCTCGATGCGGCTATACCATTGATAGCCGTGAAGTTGCCTCCAATAATGTACTTACCGTCTGCCTGACGTACTACATCGTAGATAATAGCTGGCTGGGCAACGCTGTTCCGCGTAAAAGTAGCCTTAACAGCGGGGAAGGCAGGGTCAGTAAACGAGGTCTGTGCTCTGACATACGGTGCCAGTAACAGCACCCAGATTCCAAGAGCGAAACGCAGGACAGGTAACGTACGGCTTGCTGGCATATGCGAAGGAGTAAAGTAATTTCAATGTTAATTGATTGAAATATACTATTATCTAGGGCTTCAACAATCCCTCCTGTCTTACATTCCCCAGCTCGGATCATCGGCACTGGGACCGTACATGCCAGGCAGCGGAATATCCAACAGGCGCAGGTACACCGAGAGCTGGCCGCGGTGATGGATGCTGTGGTTGAGGCCCATGATACGGATAGCAGCACCTTTGGGGCGCTCCATCAGGGTTTGCTCGCCCCGGTGCAGGCGGAAGCTGTCGGTCAGCTTCTCATCGTCGGAGTCTTGCAGGGCTTGGCGCAGGCTAGCGCCGTACTGGTCGAAGCGTTGCAGCAGTTCCTCGGAGCTGGTGGGCGTGGGGCCGGGCTTGGGGCCATTGGGGTCGAGGAAGTCGCGGGAAGCGTGCTGCACGAACAGCTGGTTGAACGCCAGCAGGTTCACGACGTGCGTGGCCAGCTGCCACAGCTTCATGCTCTTCGGGTGGGGCGTGAAATCAGCCTGCTCGTAGGGCACGCGCTCCAGCAGCTTACGGGTGGTGGCCAACTCGTGGTCGAGCTCGGCGAGGATGTTCTGTTGGAGAGAGGACGTGTGCATAAGGAACTGCGGTTTGGTTGGATAAAAACGGCAACGAGCACCGGGGCGACCGGTGCTCGTTGGCAAGTACTGAATTTTACCGGGATTCGGCGGCCGGAAACCTCCCGGCCATTAGTTGCCGCTGAGGCCTTCCGCCAGCTTCGGATCGGCTCCGTGTACATCGTCGCGGAGCTTCTTGCCGCGGAGCGTGAGCAGAAAGATCAAGCCCAGCACGAAGAACACAATGAGCGACAGAATACTGTTGCGCATGGAACCCGTCACCTGAGCAATGATGCCGAATACGGCGGTACCTATCACGATGCTAAGTTTCTCGGTCACGTCGAAAAAGCTGAAGAAAGCCGCTGTATTGGGTGTATTCTCCGGAATAATCTTGGAGTAGGTGCTGCGGGAAAGGCTTTGCACCGCGCCCATCGTGAGGCCGATGACGGCAGCCAGCGCGTAGAACGACCAGCCGGCCTGCACGAAGTAGCCCGCCACACAGATGCACATCCAGATAAACACCGACCAGCTCAGAGCCCGGGTGTTGCCGATACGCTCCGAGAGTTTCGAGAACAGATACGCCCCCAAAATCCCCACAATCTGGAGCAGTAGGATGGTCATAATCAGAGCTGAGCTTTCGAGCTTAAGCTCCTCGTCGCCGAAAATGGTGGCCACGTACATCACCGTTTGCACACCCATGTTGTAGGTGAAGTAAGCCAGCAGGAAGCGCTTGAGGTTGGGGAGTTGCTTGAGCTGGTTCCACACCTTGCCCAGCTCCCGGAAGCCGTTGAGCAGCCAGCCCGCCTCATCGGCCGCGCCGGCAGGCCGACCAGGGTCGGCGGGCAACGCAAAAAAGGCAATCTGAGCGAAACCGGCCCACCACAGCCCCGTGAGCAGGAACGCCAGCCGGGTAGCAAAGCCCTCTTCCAACCCGATTTTGTCGTGGCCCATAATCAGCCCCAGGCAAATCAGCAGCAGCAGCACCGAGCCGATGTAGCCCATGGAAAACCCGCGGGCCGACAGCGAATCGTACTTCTCCTCGCTGGAAATCAGCGGCAGGTAGGAGTTGTAGAACACAATGGAACCCGAAAAGCCGATGGTGGCCAGTACGAACACGAAGGTGCTGAGCGTGAGCGTATCGGGGGTGAAAAAGAACAAAGCGGCGCAGGAAAACGCCCCGATGTAGCAGAACACCTGCATGAATAGCTTCTTACGTCCCGAGAAGTCGGCCAGAGAGGTCAGAAACGGACTGATAATGGCAATGAAGAGGAACGCCGCCGAAATGGCATAGGTCAGCAGTGAGGAGCCCGGCACCTGAAAACCCAGGAAATCAACGGGGCTTTTACCGCTGTCGGTACCCGTCACCTGCTTCACCATGGCACCCCAGTAAATGGGGAAGATACTAGAGGTAATCACCAGCGGGTACACCGAGTTGGCCCAGTCGTAGAAAGTCCAGCCGCGGGTGATGCGCTTATCGTCCTTGGGAATGTTCTCGAAGCCCACTTCGGGCGTGGTTACGGCGGCGGTAGCGTCGCTCATACAAAGAGGGGGTTGAGGTAGGTTAGGGCAAGATAACGGGAATTCGGCGTGGCCGTTGCCGTTGCCGGGGTTCTTAACGCTGCGGTACAAGCCGTAGCGGAAAGTTAACGTGACGAATCTACCACTCAGGAAGTCTCATTCGGCTAGTAGGGCCGCGTACTGTTCTGGGGTATCCACATCTATTGCGCCCTTGGGGAAGGAAATGGTAGCCACCAACTCCGCATGCTGACGAATAAGCTGGGCTGCCCCGGCAGTGGCCAGCAGGTTACGCAGTAGCGACAATGCCTCGCGGGCAAAAAAGACGGGGACGCCGCTTGCTTCCTGGTAAGCAGAGGCCACAATGGGCCGGCCGGTGCGGGTATGAGTTACTAATAGCTCCTCCAACAGCGCGGATGTCACAAAAGGCTGGTCGCAAAGCATGATGGTAACGGAGGTGAGCGGCTGAGGCAACGCATCAAGGCAGGCCAATCCGGCTTTGAGGGAGCTTCCCATTCCATCCGCCCAGTGCGGATTACGCACAACGTGTACCGGCAGCCCTTCCAGCTCCGGCAGCAGCTTCTGGTGCAGCGCGCCCGTCACTACTACCACGGCTGCACCAGCGGCGGCAGCTATGGCCGTTTCGGCGGCGCGGCGCAACAGCGTTTGGCCCTGGTAGGGCAGCAGTTGCTTAGGCTGCCCGAGGCGCGAAGAAGAACCGGCAGCCAAGAGAATAATGGGAGAAGACATGAGCAGACTACTCACCAATGGCGCAGGCAGCATCTACTACTCCTTCCGGAGCCAGCGGCGCGTTGGCGCGCAAGGGCGGATGAATGGGGTGCGGCGAGTCGCGCAGGAAACCAGCCAGTCGGCCGGTAAGCACGGCCTGAATTTCGGCCACCACAGACAAGGCTATTTCCTCCGGCGTTTCAGCACCTAAGTTCAGGCCTATGGGACTATGAATGCGGCCCTGGAGCTTTTCGGCGGCATCAGGAGTATCCTTGCGCAGGTCGTCCAGTAGCCGCTCGTACTTCTTGCGCGGCCCCAGCAAGCCAATGTACCGAGCCGAAGCAGCGGGCAGCAGATGCTGCAGCACGGCCAGATCATAGTAGTAGTTGTGGGTCATCAGCAGCGCGAAGCTTCCGTCGTGCGGCTCTGCTCCTACCTGCGCCAAGGGCAGCACCCGAACCTCATCCGCTTCGGGAAAACGGCTGAGTTGGGCCTGGGCCGGACGGCCATCTACCACCCGCACGCGCCAGCCAAGGCCGGCCGCCAGCCGCACCAGCGGCTGTACGTCGTTGCCGGCGCCATACACGGTGAGTCGCACTGGGGGCCGCAGAATTTCCAGGCTCACGCGCACGGTGCCAGGGCCGGTTGCATAGTGGCAGGTAGCAGGTTGTCCGGCCATTAGCGCAGTGCGGGCATCGGCCAGAATTTGTGCATATAGAATGGCCTGCCCAGGCAGAGTACCCTGGGCGACGTTATTGCTGGTCAATAACAGGCGCTGACCTACGGCTATTTCCGAGGCGGCACCAGCGGTACTGAACACGGTGGCAATAACGGCGGGCTCCTCTACCCCATCGGCCCAGCGGCGTAACAGCTCTACCGGGTTATCGACAGCCTGAAAATCAAGCGGCTCCAGCAAAATCTGCACGATACCCTGACAGCCCAATGCGGCCCCGAACTGTAGGTCATCGTCGGGGTCGGTGGAGTCATACGTAACAACGGTGGGGCGGCCCTGCTGAATCACGCGGCGGGCGCGCTGCCGGGCATCCCCCTCCAAGCAGCCGCCGCTGATGGCCCCGGTCAGTTGGCCTTCATCCGTCACCAGCATACGGGCACCCGGCCGACGATACGCCGAGCCGGCTACATCCACCACGGAGGCCAGCGCGCAGGCGCGGCCAGCGGCCCGGTGCTCGTCATAAGCGTTTAACAGACGTTGTAATTCGGTCATGATGCAAAGAGAATTAGCTTAGACAGTACGCCGGGCGACGGGGCGGGGTTGTAAGAACAGCCCCGCCCAAGGCCAAGGTTTCAGCTCAGGAATGGCGTTGCATGCCATTCGCAGGCACGTATTCGAAAAATAGTGACGGCCTCCATAACAACTTGTCAGAGCATATACGCTTCCGGTAAGCAGACTACATGGTCCCTGTTACTGGTTGAGTATTGAATACGCCTGATACCATACTGTGAAAGCAGCTGTATGCTCAGGAACTGTTTATCTTTGATTCTTACAACCATTTGCTATGAAATCCGGCCAGCTCGAAGAACTGTATACCAAACTACTTCCGGAGACCGGAGCACCTGACCGTACGTTGCTGATGTCAGACCAGCAGCGGGAAGTCGGTCATTTCAACGTCTTCAATGTAGCCGACCTAATGCTGGCCAACCGGGAAAGGCCCCCCATGACATTTGACCGGCGGGCTTTTTATAAAATCAGTCTGATTCGTGGGCGCAGCCGCATTGAGTATGCCGACCAGGTAGTGGACGTTAACCAAAGTGCGCTGTGGTTTGCCTCCTCGCGGGTGCCTTACCGCTGGCTGCCGCAGCAGGCAGACCAAACCGGGCACTTCTGTGTTTTCACCGCTGAATTCCTGCTACCCACCCAAGGGCGGATGGCGGTAGAGGAACTGCCGGCTTTTCAGCCGGGTGCTTACCCGGTAGTGCAGGTATCTGAGGTGGAATACACGGCTATGGAAGCTATTTTTCAGAAGATGACGCTGGAAATTGCGTCTGACTACGCCTATAAGTACGACCTACTGCGGGCTTACCTGCTGGAGCTGATTCATTATGTACAGAAGTTTCAGCCTGCCTCGGCCCTGGCTCCGGCCCATTCTGCTGCAGAGCGACTGGCGGCGCGGTTTGCCGATCTGCTGGCCCGACAGTTCCCGCTGGAGTCGCCGCAGCAACGCCTGCGCCTGCGCACGGCCGCCGACTATGCCAACCAGCTGGCCGTACACGTAAACCACCTGAACCGGGTACTGAAGGAAACCTCCGGCCAAACCACCACCGCTCTTATCGGCAGCCGGGTAGCGCAGGAGGCCCGGATGCTGTTGAAACAAACCAACTGGACCATCTCGGAAATTGCCGACAGCTTAGGCTTTGCCGATGTGGCACATTTCTGCAACTTCTTCAAGCGTCAGACTACTATGACCCCAGGCGACTATCGGGGGTAGGTCAGTTGTTTGAATTATTCAGCAGACAGTTTGGTTCGCGCAATGCTGGTCCTGTCCAGGCGCCAGACCTTTGGAACATAAAAAAACCTCACTTCCAAAGAACCAGCATATGCGTGTTTTTGTAACCGGCGCTACGGGCTTTATCGGCTCCGCCATAGTTCAGGAATTACTTGGCGCGGGTCATCAGGTACTCGGCCTGGCCCGTTCCGAAGCGGCCGCCCAGGCTATACGCGCTGCTGGTGCGGCAGTGCACCATGGCTCTCTCGACGACCCCAACAGCCTGCAGAGCGGAGCGGCGGCTTCAGATGGCGTTATCCATACTGCCTATAATCACAACTTCGTTGAGTACGAAGCAGCCGGCGAAACAGACCAGATTGCCATTGCAGCCCTTGGCAATGCATTGGTCGGCTCGGCGCGGCCGCTCATCGTTACGGCTGGGTTGGCCGGTTTGACCACTGACCGTTTGGGCACAGAAGATGATACGCCCGGCCCTTCGCCGCGCATGTCGGAAAACGCGGCCCTTGCTTTAGCGACACAGGGTGTACGCGCCTCGGTGATCCGCCTGCCCCCCTCAGTGCACGACCAAGGCGATTGTGGCTTCGTGCCGACTCTGATCAGTATAGCCCGCCAGAAAGGTGTGGTGGCGTACCTAGGCGAAGGGATGAACCGCTGGCCTGCCGTGCACCGGCTCGATGCGGCCCGGCTTTTCCGGCTGGCCCTGGAGCAGGGTACTACCGGCACCTGCTACCACGGCGTGGCCGATGAGGGCATTCCAATGCGGGAAATAGCCACCGTTATCGGGCGGCACCTGAATCTGCCGGCGGCTTCCAAACCTGTTGAAGAAGCTGCTGAACATTTTGGCTGGATGGCCCGCTTCGTGGGCATGGATATGCCGGCGTCCAGCGTCCTCACTCAACAGCAGCTGGACTGGCAGCCTACCCGCCCGGGCCTTCTGGCCGATCTTGAACAGGGCCATTATTTTGTGCAGTAAAAAGCCCACAGAATAGTGCCGCTACATACGCCACAAGCAGTACCGTTACGTCTGATTTCAACGCAAAACGGCCCGTCTCTCATTTGGAGACGGGCCGCTTTGTATTAGCGAAAATCGGAGAAACCTAAGAGCGTTATGCCTGCACCGACTTCGTGGCCAGAATTTTATCGGGCGTAATGGGCAGGCTGCGCACCCGCTTGCCGGTGGCGTGGAATACGGCGTTACCCACAGCAGCAGCGACGCCTACCATCGAAATTTCGCCGATACCTTTCACGCCCATGGCGTTGATATACGGGTCTTTTTCATCAATGAATTCCACCGTCATTTCCGGAATGTCGGCGTTGACGGGGATGTGGTAGTCGGCCAGAGAGGCGTTGGTGTAGCGCGAGTAGTTCTGGTCGCGCACGGTAGTTTCCATTAGGGCCGAACCAATGCCGAAGATGCTGCCCCCAATGATCTGGGAGCGGGCAGTTTTGGCGTTCAGGATGCGGCCAGCCCCGTGCACGCTCACCCAGCGCGTGACGCGCACGGTGCCCAGTTCGGGGTCCACCTTCACTTCACAGAAGTGCGCCCCGAAAGAGTGCATGGAATGGTCGCCGGCCTCGTCCTTCTTGCTGGGGTCGGCGTTGGCGGCGGCCTGAGCATCTTCGTAGCCGCTGCCGTAGCGGCCCTGACCGTTGCCCTCAATGTCGGCCATTTCGGCGCGCTTCATGATGGCGGCAAAGTCCTCCCCTTTCTGCGGGTTGTTCTTGAGCTGCAAACGGCCCTGCTTCACCTCCACATCAGCCGATTTGGCGCGGTACAGCGGCGACTTCTTATCCATCACCGCAACCTTGATCAGCTTCTGCCACACATCCTGCGCGGCCATGTACACCGACGAGGACACCGTTCCAGCCGCCACCGAGCCGCCCGAGTTGGGTGCAGTAGGCAGCTTGGTATCGCCCAGTTCGAAGCGCACCTTGTCCACGGGCAGAAACAGCGCATCGGCCGCTACCTGCGTCATCACGGTGTAGGTGCCGGTGCCCAGGTCGGTTGCGCCCGACTGCACCACGGCGTGGCCGTCGGCGTAGAGGCGGGCGCGGGCCGTGCCCTGCGAGTTGTGGACGGGGTAGCTGGCCGTGGCCATGCCCCAGCCCACCAGCAGGCGGCCGTCGCGGGTGGCGCCGGCTTTGGGGTTCCGCTTGCTCCAGCCGAACAGCTCGGCCCCGCGGGCGTAGCATTGCTTCAGGCTTTTGCTGCTCCAGGCCTGGCCGGTGCTGGGGTCCTTCTCGGCATAGTTGCGCAGCCTGATTTCCAGCGGATCAATATTTAACTGGTAGGCCAGATCATCGAGGGAACACTCCAGCGCAAACGAGCCGGGGGCTTCGCCGGGGGCGCGCATAAACGTGGAGGTCATCACATTGGCGCGAGCCAGCTGGTACGAGGCCTCAAAGTTTTGGCACTCGTACAGCATATTGATGATCTTGCTGTTCGACTCGGCATAGTTGTCCCACGGCGAGGTGGTCGAGGTCTTCTCGTGGATGAGGGCCGTGAGTTTCCCGTCGCGGGTGGCACCCACTTTCAGCGTTTGAGTCTGGTCTTCGCGGTGGCCCATGCTGGTGAACATCTGGGGGCGCGTGAGGGCCAGCTTCACGGGCCGGCCCACGGCTTTAGCGGCCTGCACTGCCAGGGCCGTGTGGGGCCAAGTAGCGCCCTTGCAACCAAACCCGCCACCCAGATATTTGGTCACCACCCGTACCTGCTCGGCCGAGAGGCCAAACATGGCGCTCAAGTACTTCTGTGTGCGCGACACGCCCTGCGTGGATTCGTACACCGTCAGGCGGTCGGCGGCTTCCCAATGGGCGGTAGTAGCACCGGGCTCCATGGGGTTGTGGTGGTTGATGGCGTGGGTGTACTTGTGAGTGAGCTGCACCGGAGCTGCCGCAAAAGCCGCCTGCGGATTGCCTCGCACCGTGTGGCCCTTGGCCTTACCGTCCTGAATCTTCTCGGGGTCGAACAGCTCGGCTTTGGGGTCTTCGTAAGAGGCCGTGGGCTTCTCGGCAGCCACCTGTACGCGCAACAGCGCGGCAGCATACTGGGCGCGTTCCAGCGTATCGGCCACCACAATGGCTACCGGCTGGCCGGCGTAGTGAATCTGGTCGGAGGTCAGCGGCAGGAAACCCATGGGCGCGCCAGTAGCCTTTTTGCCCTCGGCGTCGTTGGGGGTTTTGGCCAGCTTGGGCACGTTCTGGTGGGTCAGGATGGCCACCACGCCCGGCTGCTTGAGGGCCGCCGAAGTATCAAAACCGGTGATGCGGCCCTTGGCCACGTCGCTGGTTTTGAGCACAGCGTGCACCAAGCCCGGCAGCTGGTTAAACTCGGCCGAGTATTTGGCCGTGCCCATCACCTTGGCCCGGCCGTCGATCCGGTCCAGCGGCTGCCCTACGACGCCCGCTTTGGGGTTAGTATCAAAGAAAGTTGGTTCTGCGGTATCCATTGGGATGAGTTCCGTAAGTTGGCTGTAGAGACGCGACACTTCGCGTCTCAATCGTTGCTGACGTTGTTTTACCGGTCTTTTTTAAGACAAGTGCTTCAACGTGGAGACGCCAAGTGTCGCGTCTCTACCCCGTGCTTAGCCGGCTACTTTCATCAAGGCCTGCACCAGCGTGTTCTGCGCCAGCTCTACCTTGAAAGCGTTTTCTTTGCGCGGCTGGGCGCCACGCAAAGCGGCGGCAGCAGCGGCCCGGAACGTGGCCTCGGTAGCAGGTTTACCCACGAGCAGTTTCTCGGCTTCGAGGCTGCGCCAAGGCTTGGTGCCTACGCCGCCCAGCGCCACGCGGGCCGAGCGGATGGTGCCACCCTGCACATCCAGCCCCACGGCAGCCGAGGCCAGCGCATAGGCATAGGAGGCCCGCTCCCGCACTTTGAAGTAAGTAGAGCGACGGGCATGCGCGGCGGCCGGAATAGTTACGGCCACAATCAGCTCGCCGGGCTCCAGCACATTTTCCTTCTGCGGCGTTTTGCCGGGCAGCAGGTAAAACTCCGTCACGGGCACGCGGCGCTGCTTGCCCTTCTGGTTTTCCAGCGTCAGCACGGCGTCCAGCGCGGCCAGCGCCACGCTTAGGTCGCCGGGGTAAGCGGTGGCAATGCAGCTGTCGGAGGTACCCAGCACGGCTAGGTTGTGGTTGTCGCCTTCCAAAGCGGGGCAGCCCGAGCCGGGCACGCGCTTGTTGCACGGAAACGCCGGGTCGCGGAAGTAGCCGCAACGGGTGCGCTGCAAAATGTTGCCCCCGATGCTGGCCATGTTGCGCAGCTGCGGTGAGGCTGCCAACAACAACGACTCGGAAATGGCCGGATATTGCTCCAATACCAGCTTATTCTCCCCCACGTCGCTCATACGCTCCATGGCTCCGATGCGCAGGCCGTCGGCGGTCTGCTCGATGCCTTTGAACGGCAGCGTATTGATGTCCACCAGTTGCGGGTGCTCCACTAGGTTGGCCTTCATCATATCCAGCAGCGTGGTGCCGCCGGCAATGTAGGCCGCTTGGGGCTTGTCTTTCAGAAGCCCGGTGGCCTCCTTGGCCGAATTGGCCTGTGTGTAGCTAAAGTTGTTCACTTTCGTTGAATTATGAGTTCTGAATTATGAATTATGAGTAGAGCTATGCTGAATCACTTGTTACCCGGGAGGACAATTCATAATTCATAACTCTTCATTCATAACTCAACTCTTACCAGCTACTTCCCGCACGGCGGCCACAATGTTGGGGTAAGCGCCGCAGCGGCAGAGGTTGCCACTCATCCACTCGCGGGTTTGGTCGTCAGAGCCCGCGTGGCCTTCTTTCACGCACGCCACCCCGCTCATAATCTGGCCGGGGGTGCAGTAGCCGCACTGAAAACCGTCGTGCTTGATGAATGCCTCCTGCATTGGGTGCAGATTGTCACCCTGAGCCAGGCCCTCGATGGTAGTAATTTCCTTGCCCTGCTGCATCACGGCCAGCGTAAGGCAGGAATTGATACGCTTGCCATCAACGTGCACAGTGCAGGCGCCGCACTGGCCATGGTCGCAGCCTTTCTTGGTGCCGGTCAGATCCAGGTATTCGCGCAGAGCGTCCAGCAACGTCACGCGGGGTTCGGCCTGAATGGTGCGCACGGTACCGTTGATTTTGAGTTGGAGCGACGTGACGCCCTCCACCGTTTTAGAGTAGGCTGCCAGCCGCTCGGCGGGCCCCACGAAGGGCGGAGCCAGGGCCAGCCCCAGCAGGCCCCCGGCCTGTTTCATGAACGAACGGCGCGTGCCGTCTTCGGGGCGCATTGGCTGGCCTTCCGGAGTATCAGGAGAAGAAAACGTCGACATACAAAGCAGATAGTAAAAAGCCCGCACCACGTACGGCCCTGGGCCAATACAACTGTGCGAGACCGGATGGGGTTTCCCTAGGTCAGCTACAACATATTGGCATGCCGGGACCCAGCAGCGTATGCGCTGCTTTTACGTTTAGGCGCAGGCTTGGTTGAGGTAGGTACATAGTTTATACCTAGGCTTTGTGGATATATGCCCTAGCCGCCCAATGCTCAATGTCCCCACTACAGTCAGCAAATAGAGATTCAGGGCGGTATGCATCGCCCGCTGACTACACAAAAATCTTCTCTAAGTCGTAGAAAAGTATTGTGGGGAAATTGTAGAAGTAATCGGCCGTATAAAGCGTTTCCTAATTTCGGAACGTAAGCAATGCTGAATGAAAACTAACAAACATTAGTTTGCATAGCGGTAAAGAGTAGTACATTAGCTCCTGAACTGCCAGCGTCCTTCCCACCCATGCTCCCGATCCGAAAAACCAACAAGCGGCAACTCATCTTGGAAGAAGCGGCCAAACTGTTCAAGCAGAAAGGCTTCGGCGGCACTTCCATGCGGGATCTGGCCGGTGAGGTTGGCATAGAAGCTGCCAGCATGTATAACCACATCAAGTCCAAGGACGAGATTCTGGAGTTGATCTGCTTCCGCGTGTCGAGCACCTACATTTCCCAGCTGGCCGAAATTGAAGCCACCGACGCCTCCTATGTCGAGAAAATCAAGGCCCTGATCCGGCTGCATATTCGGTTGATGATTGAAGATGGCGCGGCCGTTTCGGTGGGCAACCACGACTGGAAATACCTGCGCGAGCCGGCCCTGACGGAGTTCAAGCAGGCCCGCAAGCAATACGAGAAAGGCTTCGCCGCCCTGATTGAAAAAGGCATTGCGGCTGGCGAGTTTCAGCCCGTGAATGTGTCGGTGGCACTGTTTACCATCCTCTCGGCAGTGCGCTGGGTAGAACTCTGGTACCGCCCCGGCCGCGAGTTGTCGGCGGAAGAGTTGGAAGCCAACATTATTACCATGCTCCTCACCGGGCTGGAGAAAAAGTAGCTATGAGTCGTTTTCACAAAGTCAAAATCAAGAGCATCACCCGCGAAACGCCGGACTGCGTGAGCGTGGCCCTGGATGTGCCCGCCGACCTGCGCGAAACGTTCCGGTTCACGCCGGGCCAATACCTCACGTTTCGGCGGCAGCACGAGGGCGAGGAACTGCGCCGCAGCTACTCCATCTGTAGCAGCCCCCTGGAGGGCGAGTGGCGCGTGGCCATCAAGAAGGTGCCGGAAGGTCGGTTTTCGTCGCACGCCGTGGACCAGCTGCGTGTGGGCGAGGAGTTGGAGGTGATGCCGCCGATGGGCCATTTCACCACTGAGTTGCACGTCGGCCAGGCCAAACAGTACGTGCTGTTCGCAGCCGGCTCGGGCATCACGCCGGTGCTGTCTATCCTGAAAACGGTGCTGCTCACCGAGCCAGACAGCCGCGTGACGCTCATCTACGGCAACCGAGGCCGCAACTCTATCATCTTCAAGGAGGAAATTGAGGGCCTGAAAAACCGCTTCCTGCAGCGCCTGAGCGTGTACCACGTACTCAGCCGCGAGCAGGGCGACACCGACCTGCTGTTCGGCCGCATCGACGGGGCCAAAGCACGCGTGTTCCTCGACAAGATCATTCCGGCCCAAAAAATCGACGAGGCCTTTCTGTGCGGGCCTGAGGAAATGATTCTGGAAGTGAAGAGCGTGCTGCTGGAAGCCGGCGTTGCGCCCGAGAAGGTGCAT
The DNA here is from genome assembly GCF_000576555.1 of Hymenobacter swuensis DY53. NCBI lineage: Bacteria > Pseudomonadati > Bacteroidota > Cytophagia > Cytophagales > Hymenobacteraceae > Hymenobacter > Hymenobacter swuensis. The sequence continues at coordinate 1,651,887 of NZ_CP007145.1, read as the reverse complement.
TTCGAGCTGTTTGCCTCGGCCGCCGGTGTCCAGAAAGCCGCCGCCCGCCAGGCCCAGCGCCCCGCCGGCCAGGACGATAAGCACAGCCAAGTCACGGTGCAACTGGAAGGCACGAAGCGCGTGCTGGAAATGTCGTACTACGGCGACACGATTCTGGACGCGGTGCTCGAAACCGGAGCCGACGCGCCGTATTCGTGCAAAAACGGCATGTGCAGCACCTGCCGCTGCCGCGTGACGGAAGGCACCGTGGAAATGGACGTGAACTACTCGCTTTCCGAAAAGGAAGTGGCCCAGGGCTACGTCCTCAGCTGCCAAGCCCGCCCCACCTCGGAGCGGGTAGTTGTGGATTTCGACCAGTAATCGATGGCCTCGTAAATAGAACGTCATGCTCCATCTGGCGTCCGCTTGCCGAAGCATCTCTACCGCTTCGTTGCACTAGTAATCAATACGAAGCGGTAGAGATGCTTCGACTTCGCCTCCGGCTTCGCTCAGCATGACGTTCTTTTAATATACTGCAAGCCAGCAGCCCAAATTTTTCCTTACATTTAACTAACGATTGTTAGTTAACCTTTGTTGAAGGCGCATGGAAACCCTAGAACTCACCCAGGAAGAACAGTTTCAGGCCCGCATTGATGCCGATGTGCGCATCGAGCCCAAGGACTGGATGCCCGAGGCGTACCGCAAGACGCTGATCCGGCAGATTTCGCAGCACGCGCACTCCGAGCTGGTGGGCATGCTGCCCGAAGGCAACTGGATTACTCGTGCCCCTTCGCTGAAGCGTAAATCCATCTTGCTGGCCAAGGTGCAGGACGAAGCCGGCCACGGCCTCTACCTCTACTCGGCCGCCGAAACCCTGGGCACCACCCGCGACCAGATGCTGGCCGACCTGCACTCTGGCAAGGCCAAATACAGCAGCATCTTCAACTACCCCACCCTGAGCTGGGCCGATATGGGCTGCGTGGGCTGGCTGGTAGATGGCGCCGCCATTCTGAACCAGGTGCCGCTGTGCCGCACCAGCTACGGCCCCTACGCCCGCGCCATGGTGCGCGTGTGCAAGGAGGAAAGCTTCCACCAGCGCCAAGGCTTCGAGATTATGCAGACGCTGTGCGAAGGCGCGCCCGAGCAGAAAGCCATGGCCCAGGAAGCCCTCAACCGCTGGTGGTGGCCCACGCTGATGATGTTCGGCCCTGCCGACGCCGATTCGCCTAACACCGAGCAGAGCATGAAGTGGCGCATCAAGCGCTTCACCAACGACGAGCTGCGCCAGAAATTCGTGGACATGATGGTGCCCCAGGCCGAGTTCCTGGGCCTCACCGTGCCCGATGAGAAGGTGCGCTGGAACGAGGAGCGCCAGGCCTACGACTTCGGCGAGGTGAACTGGGAGGAGTTCTGGAACGTGGTGAAAGGCAACGGCCTCTGCAACCAGGAACGCCTACAGGCCCGCGTAGACGCCTGGGAAGAAGGCGCCTGGGTGCGCGAAGCCGCCCTGGCCCACGCCGCCAAACGCGCCGGCCGCGAGTTGGCCAAGTCGGCCGCGTAAGTTCTGGCACAGAACGTCATGCTGAGCTTGCCGAAGCATCTCTACCGCTGACCACCTCAGTCGTGAGGACGAAGCGGTAGAGATGCTTCGGCAAGCTCAGCATGACGTTCTACTCTGACTAGGCACAAGGCACCAAGCACTAAGCACAAAATGATGACGCAACAAGAATGGCCGCTGTGGGAAGTTTTCATCCGCAGTAAGCAGGGCCTCGACCATAAGCACGTGGGCAGCCTCCACGCCGCCGACGCCACGATGGCCATCCAGAACGCCCGCGACGTGTACACGCGCCGCCTCGAAGGCGTGAGCATCTGGGTGGTGGAAAGCACGCACGTGCACGCCTCCAACCCCGACGATGCGGCGGCTTTCTACGAGCCGGCCAACGACAAAATCTACCGCCATCCGACCTTTTACCAAGTGCCGGATTCCATCAAGCACATGTAATGATGACGGACTCCACCATGCCCGCGCACGCCCCTGCCGCCACGCCCGAAACTCAGGCTCAGCTGCTGCCCTTCGTGCTGCAGCTGGCCGACACCAGCCTGATTCTGGCCCACCGCCTTTCGGAGTGGTGCGGCCACGGCCCCATTCTGGAACAGGACCTGGCCATGGCCAACATTGCCCTGGATTTGCTGGGCGAGGCGCGCAGCTACTACCAGTACGCCGCCGAACTGGAAGGCAAGGGCCGCACCGAGGACGACCTGGCTTACCTACGCCCGGCCGTGGAGTACCGCAACCCGCTGCTGGTGGAGCAGCCCAACGGCGACTTTGCCCACACCATCGTGCGGCAGTTTATCTACGACGCCTTTCACTACCATTTGCTTCTCCAGCTCCAGCAGGGCCCTGATGCGCAGCTGGCAGCCATTGCGGAGAAATCAGTGAAGGAGGCGGCTTACCACATCAAGTGGAGCTCAGAATGGGTAATTCGGCTGGGTGACGGCACCGACGAAAGTCGGCAGCGCATTGAGAAGGCCATTCGCAACCTGTGGCGCTTCGGTGGCGAGTTGACCACGTCCACCTCTACCGAGCAAGCCCTGCAGGCCGCTGGCCTCGTGCCCAACTATACCGCCCTGCGCCAGCAGATGGAGGCGCACGTCGCGCGCGTGTTCGAGGAAGCCACTCTGCCTGTGCCAGAAGGCGTGTTCATGCAGCAAGGTGGCAAAGACGGTCGCCACTCAGAACATCTGGGCTACCTGCTGGCCGAGTTACAGTACCTGCAACGCACCTACCCCGGCCTGCAGTGGTAGGCTAAATTAGCCCGTCATGCTGAGCTTGTCGAAGCCTCTCTACCGCTGGCTAACTCAGTCGTGAGGACGAAGTAGTAGAGATACTTCGGCAAGCCCAGCATGACGTTCTGACTTCATTCCATATGCCCCACCAACCCCACGTAATGCCCACTGAAGCACAGATCTGGCAGCTGCTGGAAGAGGTTTCCGACCCTGAGGTGCCGGTGCTCAGCATTCTAGACCTGGGCATCGTGCGCGGGGTGCGGCTGGAAGGCGAGCAGGTGCACGTTACCATCACGCCCACCTACTCCGGCTGCCCAGCCATGAATGTCATTGCCACTGAAATCCGGCTCCGGCTGCTGGCTGAAGGCATTACGCAGGTGCACATCCACAACCAGCTCAGTCCTGCCTGGACCACCGACTGGATGAGCCAGGCCGGCCGCCAGAAGCTGGAAGACTACGGCATTGCTCCGCCTGTAGACGGCACCGCCACCGGCCACGTCCTCAACCTGTTCGGGGCCGATACGGCCGTGCGCTGCCCGCTCTGCAAGTCCACCCACACTCACCTGGTCAGCCAGTTCGGCTCCACCGCCTGCAAAGCGCACTATCAGTGCGACGACTGCCTGGAGCCGTTCGATTACTTTAAATGCCACGCCTAAGCCCCTTATACATTGCCCGTCATGCTGAGTTTGCCGAAGCATGACGGTCTTATTTGTTCTCCTACCCCATTCCGCATGTCCGAAACTCCTTCCCTGCACTTTTCCATCGAAGCCGGCGTTGCCACGATCCGCTTCAACCGACCCCAGGTCTTCAACAGCGTCAACAAGGACGTAGCGCTGGCGTTACAGCAGCACTTGCGCGAGTGCCAGCAGAATCCGGAGGTACGCGCTGTATTGCTCACGGGCACCGGCAAGGCCTTTTGCGCGGGTCAGGATCTGGCGGAAATTACCGGTCCGGACAGTCCGGAAGTAGCGGAAATCGTGGAAAAGCACTACAACCCCATTGTGGAGCTGATCCGGGCCTTGGATAAGCCAGTGGTGGCAGCGGTGAATGGCGTGGCGGCCGGCGCGGGAGCCAATCTGGCCCTGGCCTGCGACGTGGTGGTGGCCAAGGAATCGGCCTCGTTTATTCAGGCGTTCAGCAAAATCGGACTGATTCCGGACAGCGGCGGCACCTACTTTTTACCGCGCCTCATTGGTATGCAGCGCGCCTCGGCCCTCATGCTCACCGGCGACAAAGTATCGGCTACCGAAGCCGTGCAGATGGGTATGATTTATAAGGCATTTTCCGATGAGGTGTTTGATAGCGAAGTAGCAAAACTGGTGCAGAAGCTGGCTGCTATGCCCACCAAGGGCCTCGCCTATACCAAGCAGCTGCTCAACGGTACCTTCGGCAACAACCTCACCCAGCAACTCCGCGCCGAGGCCGACTACCAGCTCCGCGCCGGCAGCACCACCGACTACAAAGAAGGCGTTTCAGCCTTCTTGGAAAAGCGCCAGCCCACGTTTACGGGGCAGTAAGCAGCAATAAAAAGCACGTCATGCTTCATCTGGCGTGCTGATGTTGGAGTAGTAATTCAACGTCAGCACGCCAGATGAAGCATGACGTTCAGAACCAGCAACCATCACTCATCATGATAACCATTGGTATCATCGGCAGCGGGGCTATGGGCGCGGGCATTGCGCAGGTAGTGGCCCAGGCCGGCCACCCTGTGTGCCTGCACGACCAGAACCACGCCGCCCTGCAGCGCGCCAGCACCGGCATTGCGGCCAGTCTGCGCAAACTGGTTGAGAAGGGCAAGCTCAGCTCGGAAGACGCAGAGGCGGCTATCGGCCGCGTGCGCACCTGCACCGATATGGACTCGTTCAAGGGTTGCGGGCTGGTAATTGAGGCAATTGTGGAGGACCTGGCCGTGAAGCAGGCAGTGTTCCGCGACGTAGAAGCAGTAGTGTCGGCCGGCTGCGTGCTGGCTTCCAATACGTCGTCGTTGTCCATTGCTTCCATTGCCAGCACCTGCCAGCGGCCGGAGCGGTTTATCGGCATCCACTTCTTCAATCCGGCCCCGCTGATGCAGCTGGTGGAAATCATTCCGGCGGTACAGACGCGCGCCGGACTGGCCGGGGAAATCCGGGAGCTGGTGCAAAGCTGGGGCAAGCTGCCGGTGCTGGCGAAAGACACGCCGGGCTTCATTGTCAACCGCGTGGCGCGGCCGTACTACGGCGAGGCCATCCGGCTGCTGGAAGAAGGCGTGGCCGACGCCGCTACCATCGACTGGGCCCTGACCGAGCTGGGCGGCTTCCGCATGGGGCCGTTTCAGCTAATGGATTTCATTGGCCACGATGTCAATTACCGCGTCACGGAGTCGGTGTTTACCTCGTTCTTCTACGACCCGCGCTACAAGCCCAGTTTTACTCAAAAGCGCCTGTTTGAGGCCGGCTACTACGGCCGCAAATCGGGCCGCGGCTTCTACGATTACCGCGAAGGCACCACCCCGCCCGAGCCGATGCACGACGAAGTTCTGGGCCGCCTGATTCTGACGCGCGTTCTGGCCATGCTCATCAACGAAGCTGTCGATGCTCTGGCCCTGAACGTGGCTTCGAAAGAAGACCTGGAGCTGGCCATGACCAAGGGCGTGAACTACCCAAAAGGCCTGCTGGCCTGGGCCGACGAGCTGGGTCCCGCCACCGTGCTAGCTACCCTCGACGGGCTCTACGATGAATATCACGAGGACCGGTACCGCGCCAGCCCGTTACTGCGCCGCCTAGCGAAAAACGGCCAAACTTTCCTTTCACATGAGCCAGCCGGAAACCGCTAATGCCGCCGTGCTGCGCGCCGAGGCCGTGAAAAACCTGATGCTCCAGCACGATTCGTTCAGCCAGTGGCTGGGCCTGGAGGTCGAGGAAGTTGGTCCCGGCTACTGCCGCCTGCACTTCACCGTGCGCCCCGATATGCTCAACGGTTTCCGGGCACTGCACGGCGGCGTCACGTTTTCGGCCGCCGATTCAGCCTTTGCCTTGGCCTGCAACAGCCACGGCCGCCAGAGCGTGGGCCTCACCGTCACCATCGACTACCTGGAAGCTGGCAAGCTCGGCGACGTCATCACGGTGGAAGCCCAAGAGGAAGGCCTGAAGCACAAAATCGGCGTCTACCAGATCCAGCTCACCAACCAGCACGGCGTGCTAATAGCCCTGTTCAAAGGCACTGCCTACCGCACCAGCAATGAGATACTGTAAATAGACCTAAGAACGCCACATGCCCAGCATGACGTTCTTTTCTGACCTAAAGACCATCCGCCTCTATGAATCAAGCCTATATCATCGACGGCATCCGCACGCCCATCGGCAGCTTCGGCGGCACCCTGAGTGCCGTGCGCCCCGACGACCTGGCGGCCCTTACCATCCGGGAGTTGCTGCTCCGTAATTCATCCGTCGATCCGGCGGCCGTAGCTGATGTAATCCTGGGCTGTGCCAACCAAGCCGGCGAGGACAACCGTAACGTAGCCCGCATGGCGCTGCTGCTGGCGGGCCTGCCCACTACCGTGCCTGGTGAAACCGTGAACCGCCTCTGCGCCTCCGGCCTCTCGGCCAGCATTGCCGCCGCCCGCGCCATCCGGAGCGGCGATGGGGACCTGTTTGTGGCGGGCGGGGTGGAAAACATGACCCGTGCCCCGCTGGTGGTGTCCAAGCCCAGCAAAGGCTTCGGCACCGATTCGCAACTGTATGATTCCAGCTTCGGCTGGCGCTTCATCAACCCGAAGATGCAGGACCTCTACGGTACCGACGCCATGGGTGAAACCGCCGAAAACCTGGTGGACCAATACCACATCAGCCGTGACGACCAAGACCAGTTTGCCCTGGCGTCGCAGCAGAAAGCTACCAAAGCGCAGCGGGAAGGCCGTTTGGCTGAGGAAATTGTGGCCGTGCCTATACCCCAGCGCAAGGGCGAGCCGCTGCTGTTTGCCGAAGACGAGTTTCTGAAGCCGGATACTTCGCGGGAAGGCCTCGCCAAACTGCGGCCGGCGTTCCGCAAAACCGGTACCGTCACGGCCGGCAACGCATCCGGCCTCAACGATGGCGCGGCGGCGCTGTTGCTGGCCTCGGAAGACGGTATTAAGCAACATAGCCTGACCCCACTGGCCCGTATCGTGAGCATGGGTGTGGCTGGTGTGGAGCCGCGCATCATGGGCATCGGTCCGGTGCCGGCTTCGCAGCAGGCCCTGCAAAAAGCTGGCCTCACGCTCAACGACATCGACGTCATCGAGCTGAACGAAGCCTTTGCCGCCCAGAGCCTGGCCTGCCTACGCGCCCTCGAACTGGCCGACAACGACCCGCGCGTGAATCCCAACGGTGGCGCTATTGCTCTGGGCCACCCGCTAGGCATGAGCGGGGCCCGCATCCTCAATGCCGCCGCCCGCGAGCTGCACCGCCAGCAAAAACGCTACGCCCTTATCACGATGTGTATCGGTGTAGGCCAGGGCTACGCGGCGGTAATTGAGCGGGTGTAAACCTCCCCCCCTAGCACTCTCTCCAAAGGGAGAGGGAGACTAGTTTTTAGGTCTAGACAAATTCACTCTACCTCATTCTCTTTGATCCAGCTTGTCAGCTAGGAAGCTAGCAGCTAGTTTCCTCTATCCCTGAGGAGAGGGGGCTAGGGGATGAGGTCCACGCAAAAAACCACCATGCCTGAACTACTCGAAAACTACGCCCTGGGCCGCTGGATGGCCGGCACCGGCGACCAGCAGGAACTCTACGACGCCAGCACCGGCGAAGTCGTGGCCATTGCCAACGGTGAGGGTCTTGACTTTGAGGCGATGCTGGATTACGGCCGTCGTGTGGGCAACAAAGCCCTGCGCAAAATGACCTTCCACGAGCGGGGCCGTATGATTAAGGCCCTGGCCCTGCACCTCGACAACAAGAAGGAGGATTTCTACACCCTGAGCTACCGAAGCGGCGCCACCCGCGCCGACTCCTGGATTGACATTGAAGGCGGTATTGGCAACCTGTTCGCCAACGCCTCCCTGCGCCGCAAATTCCCCGACAAGCCGTTCTACGTGGAGTCGGACCCGATTGCGCTGTCAAAGGCCGGCAACTTCATCGGCCACCACATTCTGGTGCCCAAGGAAGGCGTGGCGGTGCACATCAACGCCTACAACTTCCCCATCTGGGGGATGCTGGAAAAAATTGCGGTGAACCTGCTGGCTGGCATGCCCGCCATTGTGAAGCCGGCCCTCCCCTCGGCCTACCTCACGGAAGCGGTTGTGCGTGAAATCATCAAGTCTAGGATTCTACCCGAAGGCGCGCTGCAACTCGTGTGCGGTACCGGCCACGGCATCCTCGACCATGTTACGTATCAGGATGTGGTAACCTTCACCGGCTCGGCCGAAACCGGCCGCAAGCTGAAGGCCCACTCGCGCGTTATTGCCGAAGCCGTGCCCTTCAACCTGGAGGCCGACTCGCTGAACTCCGCCGTGCTGGGTCCGGATGCCGTGCCGGGCACGCCTGAGTTCGACCTGTTCATCAAGGAGGTGCGCAAGGAAATGACGGCCAAAGCCGGGCAGAAATGCACTGCTATCCGCCGCATCATCGTGCCCCAGAACCTAGTGGAAGACGTGCAGATTGCACTAGGCAAAGCCCTGGCCCAGACCACCATCGGGCACCCGCAGGCCGAGGGCGTGCGCATGGGCGCGCTGGCCGGCCTGGACCAAGTGAAGAAAGTACGCCAGCAGGTGCAGCAGCTCGCCAAAAACACGCCCATTGTGTATGGCGACTTGGACAACGTGCAGGTAATTGGAGGCGATTGTAAGGTGGGCGCGTTCATGTCGCCGATTGTGCTGCTGAACTCCGAGCCGTTCAAATTCACCGACACCCACGAAATAGAAGCATTCGGCCCGGTGGCCACGCTGATGCCCTACAATGATGTGGATGAAGCCATTGCCTTGTCGAACCTGGGCAAAGGCTCTTTAGTGTGCTCCGTGGCCACCAACGACCCCAGCGTGGCGCAGGACTTTGTGCTGGGCGCAGCCACGCACCATGGCCGCATCCTGGTGCTCAACGGCGAGGTAGCCAAGGAAAGCACCGGCCACGGCTCGCCGCTGCCGCTGCTGGTCCACGGCGGCCCCGGCCGGGCCGGCGGCGGACAGGAAATGGGCGGCATGCGCGGCGTGGAGCACTTCATGCAGCGCGTTGCCATTCAGGGCTCCCCGAGCATGATTACAGCCATTACGGAAGTATATCAGCCGAAGGCCAAGCAGATTGAGAAGGACAAGCACCCTTTCCAGCACTACTTCGAGGAGCTGGAAATCGGGCAGACCTACACTACGCATCGTCACACCGTCACGGAAGCCGATATCACCAACTTCGCGCAGGTGTCCGGCGACAATTTCTACGCCCACGTCGATGCTACTTCCCTGGATGGCACGCTGTTTACGGGACGCGTGGCGCATGGCTACTACGTTCTGAGCAAAGCCGCCGGCATGTTCGTGGACCCGCGCAAAGGGCCCGTGCTGCTCAACTACGGCCTCGATGAGTGCCGCTTTACCAAGCCCGTGTACCCCGGCATGACCATCGGCGTGAAGCTGACTGTGAAGGAGAAAATAGGCCAGGAAAAGCGCGACGCCGAGGACGTAGCCAAAGGCATCGTACGCTGGTTGGTAGACGTGTCCGACGAAACCGGCGAAACCGTAGCCGTAGCCACCATCCTGACGATGGTGAAAAAGAAAGATCAAGCGTAAACCATTCAGCCCGTCATGCTGCGCTTGCCGAAACATGACCGGCTGTTTACCTACTATTTCCCCACATGCAAACAGGAACCGTTACCGCCACTACCACTTCGGAAGGCATCAGCACTATCAGCTTTTTCCATCCCAGCCACAACTCTTTGCCCGGCGCGCTGCTCACCCAACTCGCCGAAACCATCAGCACCGTAAGTCAGGCGGCGGAAACTAAGGTTATCATCCTGAAAAGTGAAGGCGAAAAAACCTTCTGCGCCGGGGCCAGCTTCGATGAGTTGATTGCCATTGAGGACGAAACCCAGGGCCTGGCATTTTTCTCCGGCTTCGCGAAGGTGATTAATGCCTGCCGCACCTCGTCCAAAATCATCATCGGGCGGGTGCAGGGCAAGGCCATTGGCGGCGGTGTGGGCGTGGCAGCCGCTACCGACTACTGTTTCGCTACCAGCCAAGCTTCGGTAAAGCTGAGCGAGCTGGTGGTCGGAATCGGGCCGTTTGTGGTAGGACCGGCTGTGGAGCGCAAGATCGGCACCGCCGCCTTTGCCCAACTGGCCCTGGACGCGGCAGAATTCCGGAGCGCCGATTGGGCGCGGGAAAAAGGGCTGTACGCTGAGGTAGTCGATTCCATTGAGGCGCTGGATGCGGCCGTACTGGCCTTTGCCACCAAGTTAGCGGCCTACAATCCGGAGGCCCTGACGGACCTGAAACAGGTTATCTGGCAGGGCACCGGGCACTGGGACCAGCTACTACCCGAGCGCGCCGCCATCAGCGGACGGCTGGTGCTGTCGGACTTCACCCGCGACGCTATTCAGCAGTTCAAGAGCCGGTAAATGCGCACCGCTGTACTGTTGAACGGCCTGCTTCCAATGCTGGAAGCAGGCCGTTTCATTTTAATCCACTTCCAAAACAGCAAGTGCGTTTATACCGCTCTAAAGCGGTATTTCAGCCACACTACGTCGTTATCCAACTGTTGCACCTGGACCAGATGTAGGCGGGTAGCAGCACCTTTTTTGAGGTAGTCGCTCACCTCGAAGGTGGTGGGCGACTGGGCCGTGCCGTCGGCAATGGGTAGTAGCAGCAGGCTCAACTCGTCAATCAGGCCGGCGTTGAGCAGGGAGCCATTCAGGTGGCCACCGCCTTCCAGCATCAGCGTCTGAATGGGGAACAAGGTTGCCAGTTGCTCCAGGGCCGAGGCAAAGTCAATTTCCTCTTTCCCGGCGAACAGGTAGGAAATCCGCTGCCGCTGCAAGTAGTACAGGTACTCGTCGCTGACCTGTTCGGTAAGGATTTCTATCAGATGGTCGCCGCCGGTGGCGTTGCTGTCCCAACCCAGCTTACCGTGCGCGTCCACGGCTATGGCAAAGGACGTAGCCTGCGCATCCCCAATGAACGGCTCGCGTGCTATCGGATGCGGGGCCGGCTGCAGATCGGGCTGCACGCCGCCCGAGAAGTCGCGCTCCATCGTCACGCGCCCGCACATCCAGGCCTCGCTGGTGAACGTGTCGTGGTACTGCTCAAAGTAACCGGAGAAGGTGTTGGTCAGTTCCTTATCCTTCCAGTTTGCACTCAGAATCTTTCCGTCCACGGAGGACATCATGTGGCAGATTACATAGGGTCGTTTCATAGTCGGCCTTCAACGGTAATTCCGCCCTCACGGTCTACTACTCTGTATCCGGCTGCCTTGCCGAGACGGGCAGCCGCGTTTTATCATTGAAGATTGTGGAAAACAAAAAAAGTCCGTTTGCAGCTTGCAAACGGACTTTCAGCAGAGAGGATGGGATTCGAACCCACGATGAGCTTTAGACCCATACACACTTTCCAGGCGTGCTCCTTCAACCACTCGGACACCTCTCTAGGATGCATCGGGGATGCGGTTAGGTGGCGCAAAATAACACCCGATTTTCGGGATACGCAAGCCCCGGCCGCGCCTTCCGCTACATTATTGTGATTTCACCGCGTAGGTCCTGGGTGAGCAGGTGGCGCGTCCGGGTTGGTTTCTCATTGAGGCCCAGCACAAACATCAGCTTGGTAATAGCTGCTTCCACCGTAATATCATCGCCCCCGATAACGCCCAGATCGGTGAAATGGGCGCTGGTTTCGTAGCGCCCCTGGAGCACCCGGCCTTCTTCGCACTGGCTCACGTTGAGCAGCAACAGCCCCTGGTCCGTTGCGTCGCGCAGGGCCTGCAGAAACCAGGGAGCCGTGGGTGCATTACCGGAGCCATACGTGAGCAGCACTGCGCCGCGCAAGTAAGGGGCTTCGAGCTGGGCGCGCACCATCCGCTCTGTAAGACCAGGAAACAGATGCAGAATGGTGACATTTTCTTCCAGCTGCTGATGCACCCGCAGAGGCGTATCAGGCAACCGCCGAATCTGTTCATCTTTGAAAACCAGCTCGATACCAGCCTCCGCAAGGGACGGATAATTCTCGGAGCGGAAGGCGTTGTACTGCTGGCTCTCCACCTTCTTGGCCCGGTTGCCCCGAATGAGCTGGTCGTTGAAGAACAGGCACACCTCGGGCACGCGTACGGTGTCAGCCATGGGGTGACGGGCGGCGGCCATTTCCAGGGCCGTAACCAGATTACGGCGGGCGTCGGTGCGGATGCGGCCCACGGGCACCTGCGCGCCGGTAAATACCACCGTTTTACCCAGGCTCTCCAGCAGAAAGCTGAGCGCCGCCGCCGAGTAGGCCATAGTGTCGGTACCATGCAACACCACGAAACCATCGTAGCGGGCGTAGTTTTCCTGGATAAGCGCCGCCAGCCGCAGCCAGTCCTGCGCTGTTACGTTGCTGGAATCAATTGGGTCGCCGAGGTTGGTAACGTCTACCTGCATGTTGAGCTGGCGCAGCTCAGGCATCCGTTTCCGGATCTGCTCGAAATTCATGGGCACCAGCTCGCCCCGTTTGTTATAGGCCATTCCGACGGTGCCGCCGGTGTAAATTATCAGAATAGACGTTTGCGGGCGGTTATCGGGTGCAGACACGGGTGGCAGATTGGGTGGAGCGGCAAGTTAGCAACCGAAACAGAACGCTGTTCCGAGCTAAGTCAAGAATGACGTTCTATGGACCTGCTACTTCAGTCGCCCGGCTTCCCCGAACAGTTCCAGGGTGTTGCGGGTAGTGGCAGCGGCTACTTCGGCGCCGGTTACGCCTAAGATTTCGGCTACGCGGTAGGCTACCAGCGGAATGTAAGCGGGCTCGTTGCGTTTGCCCCGGTGCGGCACAGGAGCAAGGTAAGGAGCATCGGTTTCCAGCAGTAGGTGCTCCAAGCCCAGGCCGGGCAGCACTTTATCAAGGCCCCCATTCTTGAAGGTAGACACCCCGCCAATGCCTAACCGGAAGCCCAGCCGGATAACTTCTTCCGCCTCCTCGCGCGTGCCCGAGAAGCAGTGAAACACGCCCCGCAGCGTGCCATCCTGAGCGGCCGTGATGATGTCGGCGGCTTCGCGGAAGGCGTCACGGGTGTGCAGTACCAGCGGCAGGTTATGCTTTTTGGCCAGGGCCACCTGAATACGCAGGGCTTCCTGTTGCTCCGTGAGCAGGGTTTTATCCCAGTACAAATCAATGCCGCACTCCCCTACCGCCGCGAAGGGCCGCTGGTTGAGCCAGGTTTCTACCTCATACAGCTCCCGCTCGAAGTTGCGGGTGACGTGGCAGGGGTGCAGGCCCATCTGAGCGAAACACTGGTTGGGGTAGCGGGCCTCCACCTCCAGCATAGCGTCGATGCTGTCGTGGTCGATATTGGGCATGAAGATAGTTTCTACCCCGGCCTCAAAGGCGCGAAGCAGCATCTCATCCTGGTCAGGCTTGAACTGCTCGGAGTAAACGTGGGCGTGCGAATCGGAAAACTGCATGCCGCAAAGGTAAGCCGGCGGCGAAGTTGTGAAGTGGTGAAAGGTGAAATTGTGAAGTGGTGAAACGTCATTGCGAGGCGGAGCCGAAGCACCCGAAGGACAGCGAAGCTAACCCATCCTTTTCAGCGCGCGAAGCCTTGTCATACAGAAAAGCCCCTAACGTCCGGGTGGGCGTCAGGGGCTTTGGAATGGGTCAACGATGGGAGCTTCAAGAAGGACGGATTAGCTTCGGCTCCGCCTCGCAATGACGGGTTCCCCATCCCCTCTCACAACTTCACCCTTCCCAATTTCACCATCTCACAGCTTCACCGTTCCGGTCTGGCGGATGTCGCGGGAGGAGCTGCCAACTTGCAGGGTGAACTGGCCGGGTTCCAAGACCCATTGCTTTTTGGCTTCGTCGTAGAAGCGGAAGGCGTCGGAGCCGAGAGTAAGTGTAACGGTTTTGGTTTCGCCGGGCTTGAGGAAAACCTTTTCGAAGGCTTTGAGCTCCTTCTCGGGGCGATTCACACTGGCCTGGTCGTCATGCACGTAGAGTTGCACTACTTCGGCCCCGGCTACTTTGCCGGTGTTGCGCACGGTGAGCGTGGCAGTGGCGCCCTGGCTGGTGGGTTTGACTGCCAGCCTGCCGTATTCAAACGAGGTGTAGCTCAGGCCGTGGCCGAAGGCAAACTGCGGAGCTACGTTGTACGTGTCGAAATAACGGTAGCCTACAAAAACATCCTCCTTGTACGTCTGCTTCAATGGGTCGCCGGGGGTGCTGGGGTATTCGCCCAGCTTGTGGGCCGGCGAATCTTCAAGCTTCACGGGGAAGGTCATGGGCAGCTTACCGGAGGGGTTTACGTCGCCAAACAGCACACGCGCCAGCGCAGTACCGCCTTCCATACCGGGGTACCAAGCCTCCACAATACCTTTGGCCTGTCCCGCCCACGCCGATACATCGATAGGGCCGCCGTTCATGAGTACCACCACCGTGTTGGGGTTGACCGCCAATACAGCCTTAATCAGCTCGTCTTGGCCGAAGGGCATTTTCATATCGGGCTTGTCGTAGCCCTCGGCATCGTAGGCATTGTCGCTCCACACCTTATAGTCATAGCCGTGGGTAGCACCGCCCACGATAATGACTACCTCGGCGGCTTTGGCGGCGGCTACAGCCTGGGCAATCAGCTGCGGATCGGCAGACTGGTCGCGGGCAATTTTGTAGCCGGGCGCGTAAGTAATTTTCGCGTTAGGCCCGAGGGCTTTCTGTAGACCGGCCAGCGGCGTAATCTCATACTTGGCCTTCACCTGCGAGCTACCGCCGCCCAGCGCATTCTCCCGGGTAGCGTTGGCCCCAATAACGGCGTAAGTTTTGGCGGTTTTGCGCAAGGGCAGCACGTTGCCTTCATTCTTAAGCAGCACCATGCCTTCCTCGGCTACCTTCAGGGCCGTGGCCTGGTGGGCCGGCGTGCTGTACTCCCCCTTGGCGCGTTTAGCCCCGTCCAGCATGTTGGTTTTGTACATCACCCGCAGAATCCGGCGCACTTTGTCGTCGAGCAGGGGCTCCAGCGACTTATCCTTCTTTACGGCTTCCAGGGCGGCAGTACCGAAGAAAAACCGGTCGTAGAGGGCCGGGGTGAGAGCCGGCATCCCGGCACTGGCGGTCTGGTCGACGCTGCTGTACATCAGGGAGAGGTCGGTACCCATTTCCAGATCGGTGCCGTTACGCAAGCCCTGCTGGGTGTCGTGCACCGAGCCCCAGTCGCTTATCACAAGCCCTTTGAAGCCCCACTCCCCTTTCAGGATGTCGTTCATCAGGTAGGCGTTGTGGGTGGCGTACTGGCCCCGAAACTTGTTGTAAGAACCCATGAGCGTGTGTACACCTCCTTCCTGCACGGCGGCCTGAAAGCCCGGCAGGTACAGCTCCCGCAGAGCCCGCTCGCTCATGTTCACGTCAATATCGTTGCGGTGCAGTTCCTGGTTGTTGGCTGCGTAATGCTTCACGCAGGCCGATACACCCTGGTCCTGCACCCCGCGAATGTAGCCGACCACCATTTTCGAAATCAGGTACGGATCCTCGCTCAGATATTCGAAGTTGCGGCCGTTCAGGGGCGTGCGGATGATGTTGATGCCGGGGCCCAGAATGATATCCTTGCCCCGGAAATTGGCTTCCGAGCCCAGCACTGTGCCAAAAGCGTATCCCAGCGTCGGATTCCAGGTAGCGGCCAGCGTATTGCCCGTGGGCAGGTAGGTGCCGGAGTCATTCACTCCCTCATCGAGGGTCCAGTCACGGCCGTGCTCAGGACGCACGCCGTGGGGGCCATCGGAGGTGGTTATTTCCGGGATACCCAACCGCTTTACTCCACCCGAAGTGAAGGAGGAATTGGCATGGATCATGGCAATTTTTTCTTCCAGCGTGAGTTTCTTCAGCAGCTGGTCAATTTTGGCCTCGTTGGCCAGTAGCAGTTGCTGGCGGTTGGCAGAGCTGGCAGCGGTTGACTTGGGCTGAGTGGTGGCAGGTTTGGTCTGGGCGAAGGCCGCCGGAGCAGTGGCGTACAGCAAGGCCGCCAGCAACGCGGCACGGGAGCAGAATAGAGGCATACAGACAGCGCAAAGCGCAGTGGGAAAATGAGAGAGCGGGTTAGTGTGAATACAACGGGCAACTCCCTACCTGATAAAACCGATCTGGATGCCAGAACCCGGCCTAGTAGTAGTGGGTTACTGCCAAATGTAGCCTTCGAAAACACGGAAATCCACCGTAAAAACCGTCCTAATAGCCACACAATGGATTGTGCATGCCCTTAGCAAACACTTACTGCACACGTAACTTGGCTTTGCTTTCTCCACTAAGCCCGTTCTGCTGCGGAAAGCCCGCCAGATAAAAAACAACGCACTTTTTTACTGGTAGCGTCTGCCTTTCCACTCAAACTGCAGCGGCAACAGGCGAAACAGAAGCAAACCGGTTGTCATGGCAAGGGTGTAGAGCTCGAATATAGGCAACAGCTCTAAAGGTGGCCGGCGGCCTACTGCGCGGAAGCACTTAGCCGCCAACAGCCCCTGCACCCCCATTTTGGCGGCCCATAGCCCCAATGCCACACCGGGCCCGGCAGCCAGTGCCATAGCCAGCAGAGCGGGATAAAACGAGCCATATAGCAACAGGCAGATCTGTAGCCAGCCGGGCAGTTGCTCGACTCCACGCAACCAGCGTCGCCGCTGGTGCAGCAGCTCCCGCCAGGTGTACATGGGCAGTGACTCGGCCAGCACTTCCGGCCGGAACAGATTCCGGTAGCCGTAGCCCTGCCGCAGCAGAGCTTTGAACAACTCAAAATCCTCGGTGACGGAAAACGGCAGGTTCTCATAGCCGCCGGTAGCCTCGTAGGCGGTCCGGGTAACCAGCATATTGTTGCCCATAGCCGTCACGGGCCGGCCCAGGTCGGTAACTACCTGCACCAGACCCAACGATAACAGCCAGTCGAGGCCCTGAAGGCGGTGAAACAGGCGGGGGCCGGTTACCAGCGTGAGGCCGGTCACGCTGCCCACGCCGGGGTGCAGGTGAGCCAATAGGCCGGTCAGCCAGGTAGCAGGCACGGCAATATCGGCATCGGTAATGCAGAAAATATCGGTGGTGGCAGTGTGGGCCAGGTGGGCCAGCACATTGGCTTTACCCCGTGCCGTGCCCAGATTATCGGTAATGAAAATCAGGCGGAAACTACCCGCGTAGCCCTGCATGGCGGCCCGGGCCACGGCGTCGGTCTGATCCACTGAGCCGTCGTTGCCGAGCAGCACTTCCAGCAGCTCCGGTGGGTAGTCCAGCATGCGAATAGCCTGCAGGCAGCGGCCAATGGTGGCTTCCTCGTTGCGGGCGGCTATCAATATACTGATCCGGGGCAGTGCGGCGGGCGGCGACACCGGCTGGCTGCCGCGCCGCCCAAAAAACACCGTGGCCGTGAGCAGCAAAGCAAACCAGCTGGCAAAATAGAAGACAAGGAGAAGCATCAGGAGAAGTAATACAGGCAGTTCAGCATCCTGACCAGCACCGGGCAACGCGGTGCTTACAGATGGGCAAACGTATAGCCCAGCGCGGCAAAATGCGTGAGGTAACGGGGAAGCACATAGCGCAAATTGGCACTGGCTTTCAGGCTGTCATGGAAGACGACGATGGAACCGGGCCGGGTCAGGCGAATAGCAGTAGCCAGGCATTCCTCTGGGGCAAAATCCCGGTCATAATCACAGGTCAGCACGTCCCACATCACTACCTGGTGGGTCTGGTTCAGCTTTTGGGCCAGCGCAGGAGTAATACGGCCGTAGGGCGGACGCAGCAGGGGCCGGGCTTCGGGCTGCAGCTGCTGCAGCAACGTATGGCACCGGGCTACGTCGGCCAGGTATTCGGGGCGGGAATGGCTCCAGCCGCTGAGGTGATGGTAGGTGTGGTTAGCCAGGCGGTGGCCACCTGCCAGCACCTGCCGGGCCACATCCGGGTGCTTGGCCAGATTGTCGCCCACGCAGAAGAACGTGCCACTGGCCCCGAAACGAGCCAACTGCTCCACTACAAACGGCGTTTCTTCCGGGATAGGACCGTCATCAAACGTCAGGTATAGGGTGGGCGGCGTGGTGGGCGGCATCGTCCAGAGGCAGTCGGGAAACAGCCGCTGCACCAGGCCGGGCATTCGGTGTAGGTGCATGTTGGTTCTTGGTTTTTGGGTGCGGTTTTTTGGCTGTTCGTTCTCAGTTGCCCGGTAGTTGCTGCTTTTCACGCCGGTCAAATCTCAACAAACGAACGGCCAGCAACCAAAATCTACTAACTGCCATCTGAGGCAGCGCGCTCCACTTCCGCCCACAGCCGCCGGGCACTTTCTGCCCAGGAAAACCGCTGGATGTTGCGCTGCCCGCGTAGAATCAGCTTCTGACGGTAGTCGGCGGAGGCATATACCTGAGTCAGGCCCTGGGTAATGGAAACCACCGAGAACGGGTCGACCAAACAGGCGGCGTCGCCGGCTACTTCGGGTAAAGAGCTGCAGTTGGAAGTAATGACGGGCGAGTGGCAGGCCTGCGCTTCGATGATGGGAATGCCGAAGCCTTCGAAGTACGGCACGTAACAGGTAGCCAGCGCAGCGGCGTACAGTTCTACCAGCTCGGTATCGGTGACGCGGCCGGTCAGGTGTACATCGTGGCGGTGCTGTAGCTGCTGATACACATCGAAGATGGGACCGGCCTTCCAGGCAGTGCGGCCCACCACCAGCAGCTTCATGGGCGACGCGGTGGCTGCTTTAAACGCATCAAAGGCACGCAGCAGGTTGACCAGATTCTTGCGCGGCTGCAATGCGCCCACAAACAGAAAATATGGTTTACCCGCGGCAAACCGCTCCCGGGTGGCCTGCTGCACGGCGGCCGGCTGAGGTTGGAAGTGCGCATCGGCCGCGTTGTACACCACGCTGATTTTGGCCGGCTCGGTACCGTAGGTGCTTACAATATCCTGCTTCGTGGCTTCCGATACCGCTACCAGCCGCGCGGAAGCGCGGGCAAACCGGGGAGTGAAATATTGGTAGTAGCGCAGCACCAGGCGGTCCACATCGGCCGGGAAGTGCTCGAAGGCTAAGTCATGTAGCACCGTTACGCGGGGTACGCGGGTGCGCAGGGTGGTGAAGCCGTCGGGGCTAAGAAAAACGGCCGGGCGGTTGCGCCGCAGCCAGTGGGCTACGGCTCCTTCAAACCAGGCCGCCCACAACAACGGGTGCCGGGCGGGCGGCTGCAATACGTGCGGTACTACGTTCGGGCCCAGCAGATACCGCTCATCAAAAGCCCGGTCGAACAGGAAATGAAACGTGTGGTCCGGCTGCTGCGCTACCATATGGCGCAGCGTTTCCAGCGTGAAACGCCCGATGCCCTCCAGCTTGTCGCCGGGCAATAAAAAGCGGACGTTAACGGCTATGTGCAAGTTGGATGGCTGAACGGGTGGATGGCTGAACTGGTAAACGGCTGGATGGGGGCAGTGGCGAAGGGTTGAATGGGTGAATTGTTTTCATCCGTTCAACAATCCAACCCTTCACCACTTCCCACATCCAGCTATTCATTCTTTTTCCGCAGTTGCCGCAGCTCCGACATGCTGACGATGCCCAGAGCAAATATCAGCACCAGTAACCAGATACCCGCTACGCCGGTTTCCAGCCACCAGGGTAGGCCGGCGTAGGTGCGCAGCGCGTACCAACCCGCGCACAAACCGCCAAACGCCAGGGCCAGCCGCCACAGCACTGCCAGCGGCAGTTGTACGCCGGTCCGGCGCGGTACCAGCCATACGTAGCCAACGGATACCACCACCGCGCATAGCAGCGTGTTGGCAGCTCCGGCCAGCGCGCCGTAGCGCGGCAGCAGCAGAAAGTTGAGGCCGGTGTTGAGCACGATACTACCCGTTACGAGCCAGGAAACCGGTTTTTCATGGTCGGTGCTGGTGAGTAAAGTGCTATAGATGGCGAAGAAGGCATGCACCAGCACGTTCAGAAACAGAATCTGTAGGCACTGCGTCATGCGCAGCAGCTCGGCCGGGGTGCTGTGCTTAAACTGAAAGAACAGCAACTCCCCCCGAAACAGCCCGAAACCCACCACCAGCAGCAGCGGCACCGTTACGATGCGCTGCCCGAACCACAGCAGCTTCTGCTGCTCTTCGGGGCGGCCGGTAGCATGGGCGAAGCGGGCAAAAAACAGTGGCAGCACCGTCCAGAGGTACATCATCACGGCATCTACCCAGCGGTAGGCCGCCGCGTAGTAACTGGCCTCGCGGGCCGATACCAGCCGCTCCAGCATCAGCATATCAATCCGCTCATTCAGGCCGTACACCAGCGTAATGAAGGCCAGCGGCAGACTTTCCAGCAGCACCTGCCGCGCCTGGGCCCAGCGGGGCCGCAGGGCCACCCGCCCGTACAGCCGCCGGATCAGGCCCACCAGCAGCAGGAACGTGAAAAGCACCGCCACGGTGCGCACGCCCACAAACCGGTCCAGCGTGAGGCCCATCGGCAATAGTGCCAACACCAGCCCCAGCAGCAGCAGCCGCTCCAGCACTGATAGCACCGCGTCAGTATTAAACCGCTGATGTGCCTGCAGCACCCCGCGCAGGAACAGCGTGTACTGCGTCAGCAGCAGGCCGGCGGCGGTAATAGCCAGCAGCAGCAGCCAGTGCCCCCGGTAGCCCAGCACCCAGCCCAGCCCTACCGTGAGGGCCAGAAACCCCACCCCCAGCCCGGCTCGCAAGGGCAGCAAGGTCGGGAAGAAGTCGGTGAAGAAGCTGGGGGAAGCGGCCAACCGCTTGGTGGTGAGCTGCGTGGTGCCCAGATCGGAAACGGCCGCCACAATGGTAGCCAGCGTGAGCAGAGCCGTGAATGTGCCGAACAACTCATGCCCGATGCGGTCCTGCACCACATTTTCCAGCACTACCCAACCCGGCTTTACCAGCAGGTTGAGCAACACCACGAAGCTGATATTTCCGAGGAATCGTTTGATGGATGAGAGGCTAGGAGAACAAAAAAACGGCCCCACTGCGTGGCTGCAAAAGCCAACCACTACCAGCAGGAAAGCGCAAAACTACACAAAAGCCGCCGGGGTTAAAGCCGCAAATAGGGGCCGGGCACGGGCGTTTTTTCCTCTATATTTGCCTGCCGCCGACGTCTGACCTTTCCACTTTCCGGTCGCGCGGCCTTATTTGCAGCATGTCGGAGCCGTCTTATTCCCTCCTGGGCCTGTGGCCTATTATCAACCGTTGGAAGAAACTTGTAGGCACCGCCCTGGTGCTGGCGTTGGTGCTGAGCGTAGCCGTGGCGCTGCTGATGCCTAATGTGTATAAGTCCACCGCCGTTTTCTTTCCCACTAACCCACAAACCACCGACCCTGACCGCATTGCCACCGAAGGTAGCAAGTTGGAGTTGGGCGGCCGGACCGAAGACCTGGACCGCATCATCACCATTGGTGAGTCGCAGCCGATAGCTGAGCTGATGATCAAACGTTTCGGGCTGCATGAGCACTACGAAACCGGCGCGGCCGGCGACGATGCTGCCGACGACGCAGCCCTGCGCAAGTTCAGCTCTAACCTCGACATTGTGCACAACGAGCGGGACGCCATTGAGCTAACGTTTTTCGATGAAGACAAGCAGCTGGCCGCCCGCATTGCCAATACCCTGGTGCAGGTGATTGACTCCGTGAACCAACAGCTCACGCTGGAAAACCGCCGCAACGTGCTGGGCCTGTATCAGCAACGCTTTCAGTTCCTGAACAAGGAGTTTGAAACCTCCCGCCAGAAGCTCATCCAGGCCCGCCGCCGCTACGGCATTTATGGGCTGGAACAACAATCACGCTACCTGGCCCGGGAAATCATTGAAGTGGAAACCGACCTGCGTAAAGCGGAAGGCGAAGGCGACGACAGCCGCAAAATTGCCGGCCTGCGCCGCGCGCTGCGGGGCCTCACCCGCTCGGAGCAGGGCAACGTGCTGAACCTGGAGGACTACACGCGCGGCGTCGACTCGCTGAACCTGTTCACGGCCCGCATGACGGACCTGCAGGGCCGCCTGGTAAAAGCTCGCGGCGACTATGAAACGGCCGATGTAGCGCTGAAAGGCAAGCTTTCCTCGCTGTATCTGGTGCAGAAAGCGTATCCGGCCACCAAAAAGAGCAAGCCCATCCGCTGGCTGATTGTGGCCGGCTCGGTATTCCTGACGCTGGCCCTATCCATTGTGGTAATTACCCTGCTGGAATTGTGGCGGCGTACCACCAGGCGCCCCACCAGCCGGCCAGCCCTGTGAGTCAGCGGTTCGCCTCGCTCCTGCCCTCCGACCCGGCCCAGCGAATCTTCGTGGGGTTTGTGGTGATTTTGCTGGGTGGCGGTGCCACAGCCCTGCTGCTTGATACCCCGCTTGCCCTGCTCCCGTTGGTACTGGGCGTGGGCCTGCTGGTGGTGTTCACGGAGTGGCGGCTGCTCTACTACCTGCTGTTCCTGACGCTGGCTTTTTCCCGGGAACTCCCGCTACCCGGAGGCCTGAGCATGGATGTGCCTTCTGAGCCGCTGCTATTGGTGCTCACAGGCTGCGTGCTGGCCACGGTACTCATGCGTCGGACAGCCATTCCGGGGCAGGAATTGCGGCATCCGCTGGTAATTATTCTGCTCCTGATGCTGCTCTGGTCGGTAGTATCCACCATCTTTTCAGTCGATACCACCAAGTCCGTTAAATACCTGCTGGCGAAGGTCTGGTACCTCGTGCCGTTCGGGCTGGGCACCCTGCTGCTGGTGCGCCGCCCCACCGACGTATGGCGGCTGGCCGGGCTGTACGTCATTAGCGCCACGCTTACGGTGCTAGTCACGGCTGCCAAACACGCGGCCCACGGCTTCAGCTTCGAGTCCATTAACGAAGCCGTGCAGCCGCTGTACCGCAACCACGTAATTTATGCCACCGTGCTGGCGTTGCTGCTACCGTTTGCGCTGTACAGCATCCGGAGTACACACGGCAAGGAAAAAATGGCTTGGTGGGTGGCATTGGTCGTTCTGGTGTTCGGGCTTCTGACCTCTTACACCCGCGCTTCGGTGCTGTCGTTGCCGGTGGCCGGGCTGTTCTACGGCGTAATCCGGCTGCGGCAGACGCGCCTGCTGCTAGTGGCCGTGCTGGTGGCTGTGCTCAGCGGGGCCACTTACTTTCTGAGCCAGAACAACTACATGCTGTTCGCGCCTAACTTCGAGAAAACCGTTTTTAACGGCCAGAACTTTGAGAAGCACTTGGAAGCTACTTACAAGCTGCAGGACGTGTCGGGCATGGAGCGGGTATACCGCTGGGTGGCTGCCGGCCGCATGGCTGCCGATAAGCCACTCGTGGGAAGCGGCCCCAGCACATTTTACCCCGAATACAAACGCTACACGGTGCGCAGCTTTCGCACCTACGTGAGCGAAAACCCCGAAAAATCAACCACCCACAACTACTTTCTGCTGGTACTGGCCGAGCAGGGTTTTCCGGGTGTGGTCCTGTTCATCACGCTGCTGGGGGCCGCGCTTATTACCATCGAAACGCTGTATCACCGCACCCATCCAGGTACTCAGCCCCGCTACGTGCTGCTGGCCTGCGGCATGAGCTTCGTTATCATTGTATTCCATCTGCTACTGAACGAGTTGGTAGAAGTCGATAAAATCGGCTCCTTCTTCTTCATCAACCTGTTCATGCTTATCCGGGTAGGCAGCTGGACTAAAAGTGAAGTGGTGAACTTGTGAAGTTGACGTTCAACCCGCGCAGATAGTGCAAGCGGAACGTCAACTTCACAAGTTCACCACTTCACAATTTCACCTTTACTTAAACCGGCAGCTCAGGATGGTTACGTCGTCGGCGAAGCGGTTGCCGTTGGTGTTGAAAACCTCTATTTCGCGCAGTAGCTCGCGGTGTACGGTGGCCAGCGGGGCGTAGCGGTTGTGGCGCAGCACCCGCAGTACGCCTTCCTCACCAAACTCCTCGTGGTCGGCATCAAATACTTCAGTGAGGCCGTCGGTGTAGGTGAGCAGCAGCGCATGGGGGGGCACTACGATGCTGCCAACCTTCAGCATGGGTAATTCATCCATCACGCCCAGCATAATAGTACCGTCCTTCAGCAGAAGCACCGGGCCGGAATCGGGCACCAGCAACGGGTCGTTGTGGCCGGCATTCACGTATTCCAGCAGGCGCGTACGTCGGTCATACAGGCCGAAAAAAACCGTAATGAACTTGTCGCCGCCGGCATTGCGGAAGATGAGGTTGTTGAGTTCCTGGGCCACGGTAGCCAAGTCCACTTTCTGGCGGAGCAGTGTCCGGAGGCCGGCCTGGAAGTTCGACATCAGCAACGAAGCGGCCACGCCCTTCCCCGACACGTCGGCCACGCAGAACAGAAACCGGTCGGCATCGAGGTCTACCACATCATAATAGTCGCCGCCCACGGCGGTATGGGGCACGTAGCTGGCCTGCACGGCCACATGAGCATCGTTGGGCAGCTTGCGCGGGAAGAGCATCGTCTGCACCTCCTGGGCAATTTCAATTTCCTTGCGCATAGCCGCGTCGGCCACCCGCTGGCGGGCCAGGCGGCGGTTTTGGATGGCTCCGATGAGGATGTTGCTCAGCGTCTGCAGAAACTTGGTGGCTTCCTCGCCCGCGTAGTCATCATGCACGTTACCGATGAATACGTACGCCAGCACGTTGCCGTTTTGCACCACCGGAATGCTGGTTTCCAGCAATTGCCACTCGGCCGGCAGCGGTCCGAAATTGCTCAGCGGGCAGGGTTGGCCAGTGCAGCCGTCCAGGATGGCGGCCGGCAACTCCAGCTTGCGGAAGTCACTCAGGCCAGCCCCGAACGAGACAACGCACACCCATTCCTGCTCCTCCTTCACGTAAAGCACCAACCGTCGGATGTTGAGCTGCCCCAGCAGGGTAAACTGAAAGATTTTGTATAGGGCCGCTTCCGTGGAGTCGAGGTTGATGGCCTGCGTAATTTCCAGCAGAGCACCCAGCTCCCGCTCCTTCAGAAACAAGCGCTTTTCGGGGGTAGTATTGGGCATCGGGAGTTAAGTTATGAGTGTTGAGCGTTGAATGATGAGTTTCCTCGTGGCCGATAGGCTTGCCTGTGCCAAATTCATCATTCAACACTCGTAACTCATCATTCAGGAAAGTGGTGTTTTGGGGTCGTAAGCGTCGCGCAGGCCGTTGCCGAGCAGGTTGAAGCTGAGCACCAGCAGGCTGATGGCCAGGCCCGGCAGCAGCGTGAGCCACAGGCCGGCCTCGGTGCCTAGCAGCTGAAAGCCTTCGTTGACCATCAGCCCCCAGGACGGCGCGGGCGGTTGCACGCCCAGGCCCAGAAAGCTCAGGCCGGCTTCCAGCAGAATAGCCGCCGCGAAATTACTGGTTGCCAGCACAATCAGCGGACCGGTCATATTGGGCAGCAGGTGCCGCCAGATGAGCCGGCTCTGGGGCAGGCCCAACACGCGGCCGGCCTCCACAAAGGTTTTTTCGCGCAGACTCAGCATCTGTCCGCGCACCACCCGGGCCACGTCCACCCACATGGTCAGGCCCACGGCCACAAAGGAGGTCCAGACGCCCTTGCTGTCGAGGGCGAGAGAAATGGCAATGACCAACATGATGCCCGGAATACTCCAGACCACCGTCATCAGGCCCAACAGCAGCGAATCGAGCCAGCCGCCCACGTAGCCGGCTACCGCCCCGATGAGCATGCCCAGCAACACCGAAATCAGCACCGCCACCAGCCCGATACCCAGGCTCACACGGGTGCCCAGCAGCAGCCGGCTCAGCTCGTCGCGGCCGGCTTTATCGGTACCCAGCCAGTAGGTGCGCCGCACAATGTGCTCCTGTTCCACCGTGCGGGCCAGGTCGGCGGCTAGCCCGGAGCGGCCCGCTACGGCTGTCAGGGCGTAGGCCTGCGGCTGGTCGGCCAAGGCCGAATGGTTCTGGTAGGGCTGGGTCAGCAGCGAATCGCCCTGAATACGGTAGCTGGCAATAGGCACCTCCTGGTAACGCGGAGCGCGGCCTTGCCACCAAGTAAGCAGCGGGTTGTCGGCCCGCGCGGAATCCCGTAGCGGCAGGCGCAGCAGGGTGGCCTGAAAGCCGGGGGCTTCCTTTTGCAGCTGCACCACGCCGTTATTGGCCGAGGGCGAGTTATCCGGCAGCACCCAGTAGCCCAGCAGTGCCACCAAGGTGCAGAGTATAATGAACCCCAGGCCCAGCATAGCCGGCGTATTACGCAGCAGCCGCTGGCGCACATAGTAACCGGGCGGCCGGGCAGCCGCCTCGGTCACCGCAGCAACGGCAGAGGCCCCAACCATTAGCGCGTGTTATGTTGGAGCAGACCTTCTTTCGAGGCCAGAAAGAAACTGTCGCGCACGATGGCCCCATAGGAGCTTTCCTCATAGGCCAGTTCTGTATCGGGGTCGGGCCAGTAGCTGCGCACAAGGCCCTGCTCCAGCAGGGTGCGCAGCGCGGACTCCAGCGCGGCAGGTGGCAGGCTGGTTTTGCGACTCAGATCGGCAAAGGAAGTGACGAAGTACAGCTCGTCGAGGATATCAAATTCAGCGTCAGTCACAGAAAGCAGGGGTTTAAGGCAAAGGTAGTATTCCGGGCGGGTTGTTCTCGAAGGCAGATTGTCCGAATTCAACCCGCTACCGAGCCGTTTGGTTACCTCGCCTTCAGGGCCGGGCCGGCGCGTAGGCCACTCCCTGGCCCTGGTGAGTTTCGATATAGTCCAGAATCTGGCTGATTTCCTGATCAGACAGCTGGAAGCTGGGCATCTGCTGCTGTTGGTACTGGTTGAAGACTTTCACCGCGTACTCGTCGCCGCGAGCCACCAACTTGCCCGAATTCTTTACCCAGGCCCGAATCCAGGTTTCGGGCCGCCGCTTGCGGATACCGGCTAGGGCCGGGCCTACTACCACCTCATTCACGGCGTGGCACTGGGCGCAGTTGCTCTTGAACAGCGCGTCGCCAGCGGCCACGGCGGCCGGGTCTTGGCGAGCAAAGAACTGAGCTGAATCAGCAGGGGACATATACTTAATTGCCAGCGAATCAGGTAGCCTTTCTATTCCAGTAGCCGTGATGCGCATCATTCCATAGGGAGTAGCAACGACAGAATCAGCGGCCGCGGTGACATTTTCTGATAAGTTAGGGGAAGCTGATAAATAGTCACCCAGGGTAAACAGGCACACGGCAATGGCTCCGGCCACGGCCGTCAGGCTGGCGGGCATGATGATTTCCAACAGATTTTTCATGCGGATACGGGCTAATGAATTACCCATTGAAGTACGCCCGCAACGGCCGCAATAACAAGCAAAACCGTCGGCTTTAAGCGCCCTACCGCAGTTGCCGGCCTTTCCACTGGTAGCTGCCGCGCAGGCCCGCCAGGCCGGTGAGCAACGCGTAGGGCGCGTAGGCGAGCTGCAATACCGGCACCCACCACAGCCACCGGCGGCGGCCCAGAAACCCCAGCACCGGCCCTAGCAGTAGCGCGTCGGCGAGAAGCTTGAGGGCCCAGCTCAGGCCGACAATTTCGCCCGGCACCAGCCCCGCTGCCCACAGTCCCGCTCCTACCGGAAACGTGAGGTTAGCCAGCAGCACCAGCACGGCCAGCCGTTGCGGAGTGCGCGTCTGGTAATGCCGCCACTTACTGGCCCAGCGCACCCGCTGCCGCAGCAGTAGCCGCAGGGTCGGCTGCGCGGCCGTTTGCACCACGGCCTGCGGATCAGCCAAAAACCGGATGCTGCCGGGAAAGGCCGCGTGGAGCTTGTGCAGCAGAAATTCGTCGTCGCCACTGGCCACGGCCTCGTTGCCCCGGAAGCCCTGCACGGCGTAGAAATCCTGGCGGCGGTAGGCCAGGTTGGCCCCGTTGCACATGGTGGGCGCGCTCCGGCCGATGGAGGCAGCCCCTACCCCGACCAACCCGGCCAACTCTAGCCCCTGCAACGTGGCCAACCAGCCCGCGCCGGTAAGCAGCACCGGGCCGCTAATGAAGCGGGCAGTGGCATTGGTGGCAACCAGGCGGGCGTAGGCCTGTACCCACCCGACCGGTACCCGGCAGTCAGCATCGGTAAGCAATAGCCAGGGCGCACGCGCTACGGCAATAGCCGCCTGCACAGCCGCTTTCTTGCCCGTGGGGGCACCGGGCTGGCCAGCCAGCGGCAGCAGCCGCACCGGAAACGGCAGCCGCTGCGCGGCCTCCTGCACCACCTCCGCCGTGGCATCGGTGGAATGATCATCTACGATAATCACTTCAAAGCCACCCGATACCAGAAGTTGATCAGCTAGGTCGCGCAGCAGGCAAGGCAGATTTCCGGCCTCATTGCGGGCGGCAATCAGGATGGAAAAGGCTGGCGTTGACTTTCCTGGAGCAGTTTCTGTCAGGTCTTGCGGAAGGTGGGGCATTGATGGAGTTGCCACCAGCCGTTTCCACGCCCGCCGGTACTGCAGCATCCGGCCCAGGTACATGCCCGCCGTTCCCCAAAGCCCCACCGACCACAACCACCCGGCTACATTCATACAGATGGGGCCGAAGCCGGCGTTTTACGCTTGCGCAGCACGTTCAGCCGAAGCACAAATACCAGCCCGATGGCACTGGGAACGGCAATATTCAGCACCCACAGACTCAGGCTCGCGCTGAGCACCGGCAGGACCGGCTCGCCCAGCAGCCCGAACAAATGCGTGGCCGACAACTCCCGTACCCCCACATCGGCCAGCGCATTGAGCGAGGGCACCAAAGACTTGAGCAGGAACGTGCCCGCAATAGCCGCCAGAGCATGCCCCGCGGGAGCCTGTACCCCATATGCCAGCAGCAGCAGCCCAAACTGAGCACAGAATACGGCGTAGCGCAGACTGGAAATCAACAGCACATCGGTCAGGATGCGGGCCGGGTAGGTTGGCATGACAGCCAGAAACCGGCTGAAGCGGCGCAATGGCCGCACTGCCTCCACCGCCGCCACCAGCAGCTCGGAGTGATACAGCGGCAGCAGCACCAGCGTGTTGATGAGCAGGGTGAGTCCGACCAGGCCCAACTTAGCCGCCGGGTAAGCGGGCAGGTAAAACCGCAGCAGAAAGTACAGCAAGCCCAGCGTGCCGGCCGCCACCGTGGCCACAAGTTGACAGTAGCGCCCCAGAAACACAGCCCCCAGCGCATCCAGGCGGCGACTTTTCAGCTCCATGATGCGGCCGGCGTAGTCGCCCACCCGGTTAGGCGTCACGAAGCCCAGCGTGAGGCCCACTAGCACTGCCCGGAAGCTGCGCCGAAACGATACGGGCTCCAGGTGCCGGGCCAACCGCCACCACTTCCAGGCTTCCAGTCCCCAGTTGAGTGGCATCAGCAACAGGGCCAGCAGCACCGGGCCGCGCCCCGCGCCGCTGAGGGCGCGGGCAAGTAGCCCCCGCCAGGCGGCGGCCGTAGCAGCATCGGCCACTACCGAGTGCCAGAGCAGGCCCAGTGTGAGCAGTGTGATGCCTACTTTGCCGGCCACCACCCAGCCGCGCCGCCGGGTGGGCGCGGGTTGTTCGGGGGTTTGGACGTAGCTTTGAGGCTTGGGCAGGGGCAAAACGACGGGTAGTTGCGTAACTTCGGCAAGTTAGCGGGTTGCGCGCTGTCAGCGGCTCCCCCACCTGCGGCCAGCTACTTTCGTTGGTGGCCACCCGCTCTACGCTCACCGGCTGTTTGCCATGTACTTTTTCGAGCGGACGGCTTACTGCCGGCCGCTGTCTACTATGATTCTGCCCCTCGCCTCTTCTTCCGAGCTACTGCCTAAAGTAATTATGGGCGTAGACCCGGGCACCAACCTGATGGGCTACGCCGTAATTGAGGTGCAGGGCCAGCAGGTGCGCATGTTGGAGTACGACGTCATTGATATGCGCAAGCTGGGCACCAACCACGCCCTCAAGCTCAAGCGCATTTTTGAGCGCATGACGGAATTAATCGACCAGCACCTGCCCGATGAACTGGCCATTGAAGCGCCGTTTTTTGGGGTGAATGTGCAGAGTATGCTCAAGCTGGGCCGGGCCCAGGGCGTAGCCATTGCCGCCTGCCTGGCCCGCCAGATTCCGTACGTGGAGTACGCTCCCACCAAGGTAAAACAGAGCGTAACCGGCGCGGGCAACGCCAGCAAGGAGCAGGTGGCCCACATGCTGCGCCAGACGCTCAAGCTACCCCCCATCGAAGAAGCTCCTAAGTTCCTCGACGCCACCGATGCCTTGGCTGTGGCCATGTGCCACCACTACCAGAAGGGCAACAACGTGAAAGCCGGCGGCAAAAGCTGGGGCAAGTTCCTGGCCGATAATCCCGGCAAGCTGGCCGCTCCCGTCGCCGGCAAAAAAGTCCCCGCCACGCGGAAGAAGCCAGCAGCGTGAGTGGGCACTCTTTCACTCTGATTTTTATCTAATATGCAGCGATATTACTTATTGTGCACTCTATTTTCTTGTATCCTGTCAGTTTCGGAAGTCAAAGGTCAAGCGCAGGAATATATCATTAATGGTGGTTTTGAAACACTGAGTTCTTGTCCCGTTGAACCTGGTGAAATTATTCTGGCAACAGGTTGGCAGGGCAATGAAGGCACCCCGGATTTTTTACACACCTGCTCAGAACAGCACCGTGATTCTATGGACATCCTCGGCAATTTTGTAGGATACCGTAAAGCATATGAAGGAAAGGGATATGCAGGCTTATATCTACTACGCTACAGTTCGGATCAGAAAGAAAATTATAATTATGCTTCCCACGAACTGATATATAGCAAACTCAGTCAGCCACTGACCGTAGGCACTGTCTATCATGTACGCTTTTATCTTTCTTTAGCAGACTCATCCTTTATTAAAAGTGACTCTATTTATGTTTCTTTCTCCACCAAAACTGTATTCAATAAATATTATCAATTAATTGAACCTGATTTTTATAAAGGTATCAAGATACCTAATCAACATCAATGGGAGTTATTTGAACTCGACATTACTGCTACTGAACCATTTATTTACTGTTACATTGGATTGCCACGAAAGGCATTGACTCGCAAGAAGTACCATTCTATAATTGAAAATGGGCTACAACGAGGAAAATTTCTCCGTAAGCAAATACTACTTGCTTACTACTTTATAGATAACGTCTCACTCACTGAACAGAAATAAAGGTTGTCAAAACATTTCGCACGCTATTAAACCACCCCATATCCAATCCATGCAGCGCCGCCCCGTTCGTTCTACTTCTCTGAAAGCCGTGGGCTACGAGGCCGCCACGCAGACGCTGGAAATTGAGTACCGCCACGGCGGGCTGGTGCGGTACGCGGGCGTGCCGGCCGCTATTCACGCGGCGTTGCTGCAGCTGCCCAATAAGGCCTTGTTCGTGGAGCAAGTGCTGGAGCGGGGCTACGAGCGGGAACAGGTGCGCGGCTGAAAGCTACCAGAATCGGTTGGTGCACACTACTTGCCGCTTCTTTTTTAGCCGCAGCCCCAGCAGCACCTCGTGGCTGCCGCGGTGGTAGCTGTTCAGCCCCGATACGCCGGCATCGTAGGAGTAGCCCAGCGTAAACTGCTCGTAGTTCAGACCTACCAGGGCCACCAGCGCATCGGTGGCCCGCCACGACACCCCGGCCCAGAGCAAATCCTGGTACTTGAGCTTGGCATTGACGTCGAAAGAAAGCGGGGCCGGACTTACGGCCTTCACCAGCACCGAGGGCACCAGCGTCCAGTCGTCGTTGAGCGGTACCCGCACCCCTGCCGTGGCAAAGTAGTGCCGCCGCAGGGTGTTGCCCGTGCCGGGGCTCAGGGAAGTAGGATCGTAGGAGAAGTTGAGCTTATTAGCCAGCAGCTGCGCGCCCGATACGCCCACGTAAAAATCGGAGCTGTACACCCACAGGCCCACCGACGCATCGGGCACCCGGGCAGCGTCGCTGACGGCCACAGTGGTCGGGTCGAAGAAGCGCAGCTGCTGGCCATCCACGGCAAACTGCTGCATTCCCGCCGATACACCCAGCGCCGCCCGCAGGTTGGGCCGCAGCACCAGGTTGTAGGCATAAGAAAGGTAGAGCCCTTTGCGGCTGGTGGGGCCGGTTACATCGTTGTACGCCATGCCGCCCAGCGCATGAAACGGCCGGCGCCGGTCGCGCAGGGTGCGCTTGCTGGTGGTGCGCCACTTCCCCAGCGACGAGCTGGCGCTGAGGTAGTAGGTTTTGGGGGCTCCCTCCAGACCGGCCCATTGGGTGCGGTAGCTGGCTTTGATGTCGATGTAGTCCTCCACGCCGGTAGCGCCCGGGTTGAGGATGTAGTTGTTGTTCATGTATTGGCTGTACTGCGGCTGCTGCTGAGCCCGGGCCGGGGCAGCCAGTAGTACCAGCGCCGGCAGCACCAGAAGTAACACGTTTTTCATAGCGGATTGGGGCTTTAGGACCCTTGGCCGCCGCCAGTGCGTGGGCCGCGGCCAAGGGTCTGGCGGGGTACTTTGAAGAGACAGACAGAAATGAAGCGACGCAGCATCGGGCAGCACCATCCGGCGGCCCGGCATGCGTGGCCGCCGGCGGCGCGTGAGCTAGTAGAGAATCGTAATGGACCCGCTGTAGGACCGGCCCAAAGGACCTTTCGTCACCACCACGTAGTAGTAGGTACCTACCGGGGCGGGCTGCCCGTTGATGTCGCCCCGCCACTCGTTAGCCCGGCTGTAGTTGTTCATGGAGAAGATCTTATTGCCCCAGCGGTTGAACACGGTTACCGTGTTGTCGGGGAACTGCTCGATGAACTCAATCTGCCAGGTATCGTCGCGGCCGTCGCCGTTGGGCGTGAAGGCATTGGGAATCCGGATGGGCGGGCGCACGGTTACGGTTACCTGGTCGGAGTCGGCGCAGCCGCCGGCCCCGGCCGAGAGCGTGTACGTGGTGGTAACGGTGGGCGAAACCACAACCTGCAACGAGTCGGCCGAGACAAACCGCAGCCCGGTCGCGGGCGTCCAGCGTACCGGGTACCGGCCATCGGCGCGGCCCTCCAGCGTTGCGGAGCCCCCGGCCAGAATTTCCTTATCGGGGCCGGCGTCCACGTCAACCGGTGGCTGAATGCGCACGGCCACCGCGTTGGATACGGCCGTAACGGGCTGGGCGCAGACATTGACTGTGATAAGGCGCAGCGTCACGGTCTGGCCCGCGCGCAGGGTGGTGCTGGTAAACACCGGGCCGGTAGCCCCGGCCACATCGGCCCCGTTTACCTGCCACTGGTAGCCGGGAGCCGGGCCGGCGCCAGTCACCGAGGCGATACTGAACGTGAGCGGAGCGCCCAGGCAAACCGGTCCGCCCGGCTGCACCGCAATGGTCAGGGTCGGGGCCGGCGTGGGGGTGCGCGTAACCGTTACGGTGGCCGAGGCCGGCCCCGTGCTGCACAGGCCCGCCGTGGGCGTCACCTGCACCCGCACCTGGTCGCCGGTAACCAGGGTGCTGCTGCTGAACGTGGGGCCGCTGGCCACGGCTACGTTGTTCACAAACCACTGAAACGTGGGGCTGGGTCCCGCATTGGTAACCACGGCCGCAAAAGTCAGAGCTGTACCGGGGCACTGCACCGGGGGCGTAGCCAGGCTTACGGTAGGCGTAACCAAAGGCTGCACCCGCACCGTCACCACGTTGGAAACAGACGTAGCGCAGGTTCCGGTACCCGACGTAACGCGGCGGCGGAAGTAGGTGGTAGCCGTGAGCGGGCCGGGCGCATAAGCAGGGTTGGTAGCCCCCGGAATGGCCGTCCAGGTAGTGTTATCCAGGGACGACTCCCACTGATAAGCAAACGTGCCCGTGCCCCCGCTGGCCCCGCTCCCGCTGCTCAGGGCGTTGGGCGACGTACCCGCGCAAATGTCCTGGTCGGCGGCAATGCTACCGGCCAGCAACTCGGGCAGCACCCGCAGCACCACTGCAGCCGTCACCTCCGGCCCGCAGCTTCCCGCCGTGACGCGCCGCCGGAAGTAGGTAGTGGCCGGCAGCGGGCCGGGCGCGAAAACAGGCCCGGTAGCCCCCGAAATGACTGTCCAGGTCGTGTTATTCGGCGAGGATTCCCATTGGTAAATAAACGTACCTGTGCCCCCGCTGGCCGGCGTGGTGCTGGTAAGCGGGGCCGGCGTAGCGCCGGGGCAGAGCGTTTGGTCGGCTCCGATGCTACCCGCCGTGAGGGCCGGCAATACCCGCACCGTCACCACATTCGACACCAGCGGCCCACAGCCTCCCGACGTAACCCGACGACGGAAATACGTAGTGGTCGGGAGCGTGCCGGGAGCGTACGTGGCCGCCGTAGCGCCCGGTACGTCGGTCCAGGTTGTGTTATCGGGTGAGGATTCCCACTGGTAGGCAAATGCGCCGGTGGCTCCGCTGGCCGGGGCCGTGCTGGTCAACGGCGCGGCCGCAACGCCGGCGCACAGGGTCTGGTCGGCGGCTACACTGCCAGCCGTGAGGGCGGGCAGCACCGTGATGGTAACGACGGCCGACGTTTCCGGCCCGCAGGCTCCCGACGTTACGCGCCGCCGGAAGTAGGTGGTGGTATTGAGTGCACCCGGCGCGTACGTGGCCCCGGTAGCCCCGGCAATGGGCGTCCAGTTACTATTGTCGGGCGAGGATTCCCACTGGTAGCTGTAGGTGCCCGTGCCGCCCCCGGCCCCCGCCGTGCTGGTGAGCGGAGCCGGCGTAGCCCCCGCACACAGCGTCTGGTCGGCGGCAATACTGCCGGCCGTCAGGGCCGGCAGCACCGTCAGGACTACCGCCGGCGAAACCTCCGGCCCGCAAGCCCCGGAGGTTACGCGGCGACGGAAATAGGTGGTAGCCAAGAGCGGGCCGGGCGCGTAGGTAGGATTGGTAGCGCCAGCTATGCCCGTCCAGGTCACGTTATCTGGAGAAGATTCCCACTGATAAGCAAATGTGCCCGTGCCCCCGCTGGCCGGCGTGGTGCTCGTAAGCGGGGCCGGCGTAGCGCCGGGGCAAAGCGTCTGGTCGGCCCCGATGCTGCCCGCCGTGAGGGCCGGTAGCACCGTGATGGTTACGACGTTGGACAGAGCCGAAGCGCAGCTTCCCGAGCTGGCCTGGCGACGGAAATAGGTGGTTACCGTGAGCGGACCGGGCGCGTACGTAGCCCCGGTGGCTCCACTGACGGGTGCCCAGTTCACGTTATCCACGGAAGATTCCCACTGGTAGGCCACCGAACCAGTACCGCCCGCAGCTGGAGCGGTACTGGTGAGGGCGGCGGGAGTTGCCCCGGCGCACAGAGCTTGGTCGGCAGCCACACTACCGGCCGTCAGGGCCGGCAATACCCGCACTGTTACCACATTCGACACCAGCGGCCCGCAGGCTCCGGAGGTTACGCGGCGGCGGAAATAGGTGGTGGCTGGGAGCGTACCGGGGGCGTAGTCGGCCGCCGTAGCGCCCGGCACGTCGCTCCAGGTGATGTTGTCCAGCGAGGCTTCCCACTGGTACCCAAACGTGCCGGTGCCGCCCACAGCCGGCGCGGTGCTGGTGAGGGGCGCAGCGGGGCTGCCCGCGCACAAGGTCTGGTCGGCGGCGATGCTACCGGGCGTGAGGGCCGGTAGCACCGTAATGGCTACTGAGGCAGTCGAGCGGGAATCACAGTACGGGCCTGATTGGTCAGGCAGCAGCAGTTGGGCGCGCCGCCGGAAATACGTAATGCCAACCGGCAACGAATTGGGAGGCGTGTAGCTGGCCCCGGTGGCCCCACTAATAGCCGTAAACGTGACGTTATCTGGTGAAGATTCCCACTGGTACACCAAGGGCAGGCCAGCGTCGCCGGAAGCATCGGCACTGCTGGTCAGGGCCGCTGGCTGTGTTCCAGCGCACAGCGTCTGCGCCGCGGCAATGCTGCCCGGTACCGGCAGGTCCGGCACCCGGAGCAGGCCTCGGCTTTCACGGCAAAAGCACTCGGTTGTGATACGCAGCGTGACGGTGTAGTCGCCGGGCGTGGCGTACACGTGCACTGGGTTTTCCAGCGTTGAGGTAGTACCGTCGCCAAAATCCCAGGCGTAAGTTTTCCCATCGAAATCGATGGGCGGGGCGGTAAAGGCAATCTGCCGACAACCCGTAATTCGGAAACTGGGCCCCACGCGGAGCAGGGAGCTTTGGTTGAAGTTCACGAGGCCCAGACCACTGCGGCCGCTACCCAGCTGCAGGCTGTCGTCGGCGTAGCGGGCTTTGGCCCCCAGCGAATCGGGGTAGACGATAAGGCCCAACGCGGGCTGGTTGTCGCGGGCCACGTACAGCTTACCATCGGGGGCGGCCTGCAACGAGCCCAGGTCGGCGGGCATTTTCTGGTTGAGCGGAATCACCTGCCGGTTCAACGGCCCGTTGCCGCTGACATTGAATTGCAGCAGTTTGGGCGGGTTGCGCACCGTGGCGTAGAGGTAGCCGCCGGGCGAAAACCCCACCCCGTAATATTTTCCTTCTTTGCTATCCACGATATACGGCACCCGCGGGTTGACGCTCACCTGGCCCGTGCTGGTATCAAACCCAAACAGCTCGACGGTGCTGCTGCTGTCAGTAGTTACCTCGCTGTAGCGGGCCAGGGCCAGCTGCTGGCCGTTGGGCGTCACCTTCATCTGGCCTTTGTAGCCCAGGGCCGCCACGGTCGGGGCATGCAGACTGCCAACGGTTGAAATGATAGGCACAGGCTGCACCCCAGCCGTGGTAACGCGGTACGCCAGAAAGGCGTCGCCCCGGTTGTCGTTGCCGGTTTTGGCATCACCCCAGCCGTGCGTGATAATCCAGATGTCGCAGCCGTTTTTATGGAATACGCCCGTTATCTTTTCGGCCGTACCGCGAGCCAGCGGCGTGTTTTTGGTGGCGGCTACCACTGTGCCCGGCCCCCCACCCGCCGGAATCACAATTTCCGAGTAGCTCAGCCCTACGGTGCTATTGAGGGTGAAGAGCAGGTAGCGCGTCGGCTGACCGGCCGCAACGACGCCCGGCAGCCGGATGGGCAAAGGGCCGTCGGTAGTGAAGCGGTTGCCGGCCAGCCCCGTACCATTGGTCATTACGGTGCCGTCGCCATTCCACACGGTTTCGCCGTTGCTGTAGAACAGGATTCGGCCATTTCCATCCGACATTACCCCGGAGCCGGCGGGGGCGTCCATCTGACCGTCCGTCAGCACCTTTGGCAGAGAGTCGGCCGAGGCCTGGTTGAAATCCAGCCCCGCCTTGAAGCCGAAGTACCAGGTATTGGCAAATTTCTCATCGGCCGCGCACTCGGGGGGCGGCGTGCCCTGAGCCTGGGCCGGGGTGGCTGCCCCACCCAGCAGCAGCAACAGAAGAAGTAACAGGAGCAACCCGCCCAGCCGCCACCTCTCCGGGCAATGGGCGGCTAGGGCATGGGGGTTGCGAACAGGTGGGAAGTAAGTAGCGGTAACGTAGGGCGTTGCCAGCATAGGACGGCGGATGAGTGGGCTGATAAGGTAAGCGAAAATGCCGCATAAAAAGTGCCGTACACCGTCGCTCTACTTTCATCATTCCCTTTCTCCACAGCCAGTTAGCCGTCCGCGTGGGGCGGCGCTACGGGCGTAGCGCAGAACGCGCCCCTCTTTCAACGCCCTGGCCAGCCAACTACCTGCCCGATGGTGGTGCACCGGGCTCCTGGCCCTGCTCTTTCGTGCCCTGCCGCGTGGGTAGCGGCCCCGCTCCTACTTCGGCCACGCGTATGCCGCCGACCAGCTGCGGAACTCCTCCACAGTGGCCGTGTGGTTGGCCAGCCAGGTCTGCACCTCAGGCGTGCGGGCAGCTCTCGACTCCTGCACGGAGTACGCCAGGGCCGGCAGGTAGCCCTGCTTCTTCAGCTCCACGAAGTACGGCACCATATACTGCCAGGTAAATCCGTTCTGCTTTTCCGGGTGCAGCTCATCCAGCACGCTGATCAACGCGTCCAGCTTACGGATGAGCTGCTCGGTGGGCGTTTTGTCTTTGTTTTCCTCGCTGTAATCCATGGCGCCGCTCATGCTCAGCAGCATGTCGGCGGGGCCGAAGTTGTCGAGGCCGCCTTTTTTGCCGGCGTTTTTCAGGGTTTCCGGGGAGATATTAATAGTGACGGCTTTTTCGCTGGTTTTCTCCACGCCTCGGCCCAGCAGCTTATCGAAGCGGGCCAGCACGGCCTCGGCGCGCTGCCCGGTGGGCTCCACCTGCAACAGGCGCAGTATGGCCAGCAGCGCCGGCACCCGGTTGCCCTCCTGCTGCTGCAGCAGGGCCAGCGCGTTCAGCGAGTTGGCGTGCCCCGGCCGGCACCGCACCGACTGCTGCATGCTGCCAATAGCCTCGGCCGGCTGCCCAAGCGCCGTGGCCTGCGTTACACCCAGGTTAAAGTGCAGTGCGCCGTCGTTGGGGTAGCGTTTCAGGCCTTCCTGATACACTTTGGCGGCTTCCTTGGGCTTTTTCAGCCCATCCAGTGCGTTGCCGTAGGTGCTGTAGATGGAGGGTCCGGGCTCGGCCTCCTGTTTCAGGAGTTGTTTGCTCAGGGCCACAGCTTCCTCGTTACGGCCCAGGGCGTTGTAGGTCAAAGCCAGCTCGTAGCGGGCAGTAGTATTGGTGGGGTCCTGTTTCAGGGCTTCTTTGTAACGTAGCACGGCCTCATCAGGCTTGCCTTGGTCGTAGAGGGCCACGCCCTGCTGCACCAGCTCCTGGCTGCCGGTGGTTTGGGCAGTGGCCTGGGTGGAAAGGCCGAGCCCCAGGGTTAGTATAAGAAGTATTCTTTGTGCGCGCATATCGGGTAAGGACAATTGAAGAGAGGGAAGCGAAGTAACCGAAACTCCCCGGATATACTGGCAGCACGTGCGGCACCGACAGTATCACGCAGAAACGTATTTTGGCCGGAGCCGAGGCAAAGCGTCTGTTTTCACTGCCAGTACACCCGCAGAAATACCACCGTCAGGTACAGCCAGAACAGGGAAAACAGCACGTGTACCATGGTTTCAAACCGCTTGCCCCGCCACAGCTGCGGCGAGTAGCCCACAAACTGCACCACCAGCCGCAGCAGCCAGAAGATACCCATGCCCAGGCATACGACCCGGCCCAGGGGCGTATGAACCAGATCGGGGGCGTAGCCCAGGCACAGCAAACCGCTCAGTAGCACCAGCAGCGCAATAAACAGGGTGTGCACGTACATCATCTGCCGGTTGATCAGGCTCAGTGGCGCAAACTCGGTGGCCCAGTTGAAATAGCGTGGGAAGCCGGCGTGCAGAAAGGCCAGCAGCGTGAGCAGGGTCCCGATAACCTTAAAATGTACTTCCATCAGTATCAGGATAAAGCATAAAGGCTGAAAGAAAGGGCGTGAGCTTCTGCTCCTGCCCCACGCGCAGGCCGCCGGCCCGAAACGCCGCCCGCCAGGTGGTGCGGGAATAGAAATGCAGAAAGCCGATGGTATAAGCCAGAAAGTTAGCCGGGTCGCGCAGGTGCTCCACCACCACGGCCCGCCCACCGGGGGCCAGCACCCGCCGGATTTCGCGCAGAAACGCCGCCCGCTGCGCCGGGTCCCGGATTTCATGGGCCGCCAGCATCACCAGCACGTAGTCGGTGCCAGCGGTGGGCAGCGGTAGCGCGTGCGGACTTACGGACTCAGTGCCCGGATACGGCACCGCCGCCGCCCGCGCCCGCCGGATGGAAACCTCAGTGTGCAGAGCGGGATTATAGAAGTCGAGCACCCGTAACCCGGCGGCCGGAAACTGCTGCCGCAGCAGCGCACTGGTTTCATCGAAGCCGGCGTGGATGTTTACCAGCCGCGTGGGCGGCGTGGCCCCGGCCGGCAACAGCCAGGCGAAATCGTAGAGCCCCGAGGCATCATACACGTACCACGACACGCCCAACGACACTACCGTAGGCAGCAGCACGGCCAGCAACGCCAGGGCCAGCACCAGTTGCCCGGTCGGATAGCCATCCGCCAGCACCAGGCCGGCTACCAGCAGCAGCGCAGTTCCACCCGCGCCAGCGTAAAAGTGCCAGTTGAAGCGCACGATATTCCTGACTCCTTCCGCGCGCTTTCTCATCCGGCCCACCGTTCAGTGCGGCCCTTCTGCCAGCGGTAGGGTATATCGGTCATGGTGAAGGCGCTGGCCAGCCGGATTTCGCTCATGCCCAGCGCCTCCACGAAGGGTACCTGCGCCGTGCGGACCTGTACCGGCCGGGGCCGCCACTCCGCCCGGATGCCCTCCACTATCACCACCTCCCGCGTGCGGGGCCGGTAGGAAAAGGTAAACGGCAGCGGCCCGGCAAAGCGCCGCGCCTGCCCCCAGCTCGCAAACGGCGACCCGGCCGGCAGTTCCGGCTCCTGCGCGGTGCCATAGGCCACCTCAATAGCCAGCCCCGCCTGCTCCGAGTGAAACGTGAGGCCGGCCGCCGTGGCTGCGTGGCGAATGTCGATGGTGCGGTATTGGTAGCCTGTGAACAGGTTGCCCAGCCACTGCATCATGCGCTTATCGGTGGCCGATTGCAGAATGTACAGCCCCCGCAGCCGCTTACCAGTGGCCGTGGTGTAACGCACGAACAGGCGGTAGCCAATCAGAAAAAAATCATTACCGAGCCAGGCCGGCAGCCCCTGAGGCCGCAGCTGCCGGGTTTGCACCAGCGCCACGGCCACGAAGCCCCAGGTATCATCAAGGGTGTCGAGCGTCAGGCAGGGCGGCAGCAACTTTTGCAGCTCGGCGGCCGGCACGGCGTACGTCAGCACCGTGGTACGGCTCAGCAGCGCCTCTACGCCAAACGGGTGATGGGTAAGCGCCATACGGCTGATATTAAAATAGAGAGGAAGGCCTGGGCGTCAGCCGAAAGCCATAATAATATAGCACCAGCGTAAATAGGCCAGCAAACAGCAGGTTATAGTGATGCCAGAGCAATAAATCGGGAGCCAACAGGAATCCCAGCACGTTCATCGTCAGCACCAGAGCTATTTGCACAGCCACACTCAGCCGCAGGTAGCGTCCGCTCAGTACCCAGAGGGCCATGCCTATTTCCGCCAGCCCGATAAGCTTTGTGAGCGGGCTGGCATACGCGGGCCCCAGCATGCGGGCCACAATAGCTTCGTGGCGCGGCACTAGGTGCAGCACCTTGCACATCAGCCCATTGATTAGCCACACAGCCGCAATGCCGCAACGCAGCACCCACGGACCCAAGGCCGCACGCCGCATTACGCTGGTACCTCAATCTCGCCCTGTAGATACGTAACGGCGTGGCCGCTCATGAGCACCCGTTCGCCGCGCAGCTCGCACCACAGGTCGCCACTACGGGCTGAAACCTGGCGGGCGTGCAGGTGGGTCTTGCCCAGCCGTGCGGCCCAATACGGCACCAGGGTAGTATGGGCCGAGCCGGTTACCGGATCTTCGGGCACACCCACCCGGGGGCCGAAAAAGCGCGACACGAAATCTACGCCCTCAGAACCTGGAGCGGTAGCAATAACGGCCCGGTATTCCACCTTAATGAGGTGAGCCATGTCGGGGTGCAGAGCGCGCACTTCGGCTTCGGTAGCGAATACGCACACCAGATCGGGGCCGGCCAGCAGCTGGAGCGGGGTGGCCCGCAGGCCGTCGAGCAGGCCATCGGGGTGCTCGGTGATGAGGTGCGGGGGCCGGGCCGGGAAGTCGAGGGTCAGCATCCCGGCTTCA
This sequence comes from Hymenobacter swuensis DY53, assembly GCF_000576555.1. Taxonomy (NCBI): domain Bacteria; kingdom Pseudomonadati; phylum Bacteroidota; class Cytophagia; order Cytophagales; family Hymenobacteraceae; genus Hymenobacter; species Hymenobacter swuensis. The sequence goes on along the minus strand of NZ_CP007145.1, from coordinate 1,610,457 downwards.
GCCTGACTTACCCGCAGCGGGCCGCTTTTCGAGTGAAATACGATTTCCGCGCCCTGAAACCGGAGGTGACGGTACAGCACATGCGCCGAGGCCAGCGTAGCGTGCCCGCACAGCTCCACCTCCACGGCCGGCGTGAACCAGCGGATTTCGTACTCATTCCCGCTCCCTGGCACGAAAAAGGCCGTTTCCGCCAGGTTATTTTCGGCGGCAATGGCCTGCATGGTGTCGGTGGGCAGCCACTCGGTCAGCGGACATACGGCAGCGGGGTTGCCGGCAAAAGGCCGGTCGGTGAAGGCATCCACCTGATAAATGGGCAGCAGCATAGCGGGGCGGGAACAAAGGCGAAGAAATTAGTCGGCCAAAGAGGCCCGACGATGCGGCGAAACTACGGTTTCGGGTGATATTGTGCGGTATGTACAAGCTTTTATCGTCGGGCGAAAATATTCCTGCCGGCCACGCAACCCCGGAGCGGGGTCGACCGGTCATGGAGGCACAACGCTAGCGTATGTTATTTCTACCTGCTTATCTGCCTCCCGCCTATGGCCGAATCAATTGACCACCTCGTGGAAGGCTGCCGGCGCGGACAGCCGGCCGCGCAACGGGCCCTCTATGAGCGACTGGGCTACCAGCTGATGGGCGTGTGCCTGCGCTACTGTCCCTCCCGGGCCGAAGCCGAAGACGCCCTCCAGCTGACCTTCGTGAAGATTTTCACGCGGCTCGACCAGTTCCGTAATCAGGGGCCTTTCGAGGCTTGGGCGCGCCGCATTGCCGTCACGACTTCCCTCAATCTCTGGCACCAGCACCAGCAGCGGGGGCCGCATCTGGACACGGAGGAAGCCGCCGACATTCCCCATCCGGACGGCACGCCCTTCGATCAGCTTTCCGCTGCCGATGTGGTGCAGCTGATGAACACACTGCCGCCCGGCTACCGCACCGTCCTAAACCTGTACGCCGTCGAAGGCTACTCGCACGCCGAAATCGGGGAGCTGCTGGGCATTTCGGAAGGCACCAGCAAGTCGCAGCTTTCCCGGGCCCGCCGCCTACTGGAAGAACGCCTGCACCAGCAGGCTCACATCCCTCACTACCATGACTGAGCACGAATCGGAACAATTTTACCAGGACCTGAACCGCAAATTGGAAGGCTACGGCAGTGCCCCGCCCGAAGCGGTGTGGGCCGCTATCCGCGAACAGGTCCCCGCCAAACAGTCGCGCAACTGGCGGCTCTTGTTACTGCTGTTGCTGCTGGCCTTCGTGGTTGGCACCGTAAAAATCGGCAATGACTATTGGCACCCGTTTGCAAGCCATAAAACTGGCAGCCAGGCAGCCCAGCATCCCACAAACCAGCCCGAAGCTGGCCGTGCAACCAACCGGCAGCAACTACCGCCAGCCTACGCCACGGTTAATCCGGCCGTTGCTGCGGCCTCTGCTGAACCCAATGCTATTACCCGCGCAACTACTTCAACAGTCAGCCCGATTGCGGGACCAGCCGGAACTGTTGCAGGAAAGTCCGGCGCACCGATGCTCCCAGCTGTAACCGCCCGCACCAAACGGGAGCGGCGCACCTGGAATGGCGCTGTAGCGGGAGTGGCAAACGGCCCCGACGGCGCGGCGCGCAGCAAGCGGCGCAACCCACGCTGGGCCGCCGGGCTGCTGACAGGCACCACCAAACCCACTCGTACTTCCTACCAGAGCCTGGAAAGCGAAGGGAGCCGCCGCGCCTTGCAGCGGCCCGGTGCCGCCCGTCGCAGCCGAACCGACCTGAACCGTACTATCGGGGAAGCTGCCGAAAACCCTGCCGCCGAAAACCCTGCCGCCGGAGACGCCACCGCAAATGCCACAGCTACCCGACGGAGCCGGAAACAGACGCAGAAAATCAGCAACGAGCCGTTGGCGCTACTGGCCATCAGGCCCAAACCGCTGGAGCCGGCCGAGCCGGAAGTGCATGCCAAACGTCGTGCCCGTAAGCGCCCCACCAAACAGGAGTTGCGGCTGCGCAACTGGAGCGCCCAGCTGGTGCTTGGCCCAAGCCTCACCTACCGCTTCCTGGGGGGCTCACCTACCCAGCTGGAACGGTTGGAGCGGCCGAATCTGGGCTTCTCGGGCCAGGCAACGGCCGCCTACGCCTTTTCGCGGCAACTGACAGTAGCGGCTGGTCTGGGCTACGCCGAGTTTGCCAATTCGCTGAACTACCAGCTGAAGAAAACCTCCCAGGAAAATCTGCTGCAGAAGGACTTCCGCGACGTGTATCGCTTCCTGACTATTCCGGTGCAGGCCCAGCTGACGCTGCAGGGCAACCACCGCTGGCGCTACGGAGTGCTGGGCGGCGGCAACGTGGCTTTTCTTACCGGAGCCCGCACCACCGAAGGCTCGGCCTGCAACTGCGGCCAGCGCCAATGGACTACCGACGCGGTGAATCTGCCCTTCCGTCGCCTCAATCTGGCTCTTACCGGGGGCGTATTTGCCAGCTACCAGTTTGCACCGGGGCAGTGGCTTACCATCCGGCCCCAGGGGCAAGTATTTCTTAATTCGCTCACGGTCCCTGACAGCACCCGCGCGCCCCGCCGCCCCTGGAGTACCGGCGTGCAGATTGGCTACAGCTGGGACCTAGACCCGCGCAAACACTAAGTGCCGCTTATTTCTTCTATCCGACTTACCTCTGAAAACCCAATGAAACGACTACTGTTTGCCAGCCTGCTTACCCTGCCTTTTTTGCTTCCGGCCTGTCAGTTTGATGCGGGCACCGTGGTGTGTGAAGACGGCACTACGCCCGGCCCTACCCTCCCCGTGCCCAGCACCGTGAAAGCCCTGCAGACGCAGCTGGGAGCTGCCGTGCAGACTTTTACCTACGACCCCACCCGCGCCAATACCTTCACCGGCTCAAAAGGCACCATCGTGACGATTCCGGCCAATGCCTTCGTGAAGAACGGTCAGGTGGTAACCGCACCGGTTCAACTGGCTTTCCGGGAGATTTTCAGCCGGGCCGATATGGTGCTCAGCAACATGCCCACGGTATCCAACGGGCGGGTGTTGCAGTCGGCCGGGGAAGTGTACCTGCAGCCCGCGCAGGATACCACCCTTCGCATGGCCCCGGGAGCCACCATCCGGCTCCAGACGATGAACCCGCCCAACGTGTCGCCGCAGGATACCATGCGGCTGTTTGTCGCGCCGGGCAGTTCCGGCAGCGGTTCCGGCTCTGCCAGCAGCTGCTTTAACTGGACGCTGAATACGGACCCCGGCTCCACCCTCAGCCCTACTCCTACCGGCAATCTGATAACGGTGAGCAGTGTGCTGTACAACCAGGGCATTGGCTGGTTTAACTGTGACCGGTTTTACTCCACCCCGAACCCGCAGACGATTACCGTCAACGTAGCCGGCACCAACATCGACCCGCAGAAAAACACGATGGTATTTGCCGTGTTCCGCGCCTTCAACGGAACCCTGAGCGTGTGTGATTTTACCGCACCCAATATCTTCCGGAGCGGTGGGGTACCACTAGGGGCGGCAGTCAGCATCGTCGTTATCCGGACGGTGGACAACAAGCTGTACTACGGCCGCCAGGATGGCACCGTGCAGGTTGGGGTTCCTTTTGCACCCGTTTTGCAGGAAACCACCCCCGGTGACCTGATAGCCAGCTTAAACACTCTATAATTCAGCGCACTCTACAGGCACTGAAAAGCCCGGTCGTCAGGTCTGACGGCCGGGCTTTTCTGTTGGTCAGGTGCTACACCAATTTCCCACCGATAATCACCTGCTGCACCGGGTTTTCGCCCAGCCAGTACGGAATTTCCTCCAGCGCAGGCACGTCCAGCACCAGAATATCGGCCCGTTTGCCGGGTTCCAGGCTGCCACACTCCTGCTGCTGCCCGATGGCCCAGGCTGCGTTGATAGTTACAGCCGCTATGGCCTCACGAGGCGTCAGGCCCATTTTCAGACAGGCCACCGACACCGCCAACCACAGGTTTTTGCTGGGGCAGGAACCCGGGTTGAAGTCGGTGCTGAGCGCCACCGGCAGTCCGGCCTCAATGAAGGCGCGCCCGGGTGCGTACCGGTCCTGCCGCAGAAACAACGGCACCAGCGGCAGCAATACCGCTACGGTGCGGCCCTGGCTCTGGCGGGCAATGCGCGCGGCGGCGGCCGGAGCCAGATAGTCGGCGTGGTCGATGCTGATGGCTCCCAGCTGCGCGGCCATTTCGCAGCCGCCCAGGTCGTGCAGCTGCTCGGCATGGATTTTCAAGCCGAACCCCAGCTCCTGCGCCTGCGCCAGGTACTGCCGCGAGTCGGCCACGGAAAACGCGCCTTCCTCGCAGAAGATATCCACGAACGGTACTTCCTGCGGATTCAGGTACGGCAGCACGTCGCGCACCAGCATGGCCAGATACTCGGCCGGGCGGCCCCGGTATTCAGGCCCGGGAACGTGGGCTCCCAGGAAAGCAGGCACTACCCGCACCGGCTGCCGTCGGCCGGCCTCCCGGGCAACCTCCACAAGCCGCAGTTCCGTTTCCGCATCAAGCCCGTACCCACTTTTGGCTTCCAGTGTGGTAATGCCGTAACGCTGAAAACCCGCCAGGTGGTGCAGTGCATTGGCCAGTAGCTGCTCCTGCGAGGCGGTCCGCGTGGCCTGCACCGTACTCAGAATACCGCCGCCGCTGGCCAGAATATCGAGGTAGGCTTCGCCCTTGAGCTTGCGCTGAAACTCATGGGCCCGGTTGCCCCCGAAAACCAGGTGGGTATGGCACTCTACCAAGCCTGGCAGCACTACCCGCCCCGCCGCATCCAGCACCATGGTAGCCGCCGTGACTTGGGTTTCATCCAGCTCCGCCATCGGGCCAACGGCTACTATCCGGTCGTTTTCACAGGCCACGTAGCCCCCCGAAATGCTGCGCCAGTCCGTAAGCGCGGAGCCGGTGAGGGGCCGGGCAGTGGAGGAGCCGGCCAGCGTAAGCAATTGGCCGCAGTTGCGGATCAGAAGTGAGTAGGCCATCGGGACGTAGGGTGGAGTAGTAAAAGTGCGAAGAAAATTTTCGGTGGCTTTTGTCCGAACCGGCAATGTGAAGGCCGTATTTCACCCTCAACGAGTGGTTTACAGCTATATAACCAAATAAAAATACACCTACCAAAGCGTATCCATTTTCGGGAAAGAGGAGTTTATAGGCCAGGTTTCGTACCTTTTACCTACCGTTAAATGTGGCTTTCACAAGCGGATATGGACTTTTTCGGGCCTCTGCCTTACTTCCCAAAATGAAAAACCCTATACTCTTCCTACTCCTGCTCAGTAGTCATTGTGCGTGGGCTCAACTGCCTACCAGCAGCTTTGCCGTATCGTCGGCGTGTCCGGCTTCGGCCCGGAACCCTTCCCAGCTGTACCAGGTACTGCAGGATGGCTCCATGCAGACAGTTGGCACCGTGCGCATCAACGGTGGCAATAATCTGATCATCAATGGCCTCGGCTATGACCAAGCCGATCAGTCGGTATTGTACGGTATGCGGGTGGAGCAGCAGAGCCTGGCCAACTTCACGACGTTTACACCTCAGCTTTACCGCATTAACCTGAGCACTGCCCTGGCCGATTCCGTTCGGCCCATGACGGCTCCGGAAACGCCGCCCGCCAGTGAGCTGACGCAACCTACCGGCTCTCAGACTACTACGGACGTGCGGCAGACACTCAACTTCGTGGCTGATAGCGGCCCCAATGGTCAGTATTACATCGGGGGAGCCACATTCCGCATTATTTTCGATACATTTTTCGGGTTTCCGCTGCCCAATACGGCCCGCGTATCTGACGCCCGTCTGTATGTAGGCACCGTAGACCTGACCAGTATTGCCGCGCCCACCTGGCAGCGCCTCAACACCTCCGACCCTGCTACTGCTGCCGTGGTAGAGTCATTCCGCAGTCAGGCGGAGGCCTACATCCGCTCCAGTGGCTCTGGGCCTACGCCCGAGGGCGGTATTCAGGACTGGGTGTACGATAAAGCAACCGGAAACCTGGTGAGCTACCTGGGCCTCACCGACCAATACCTGACCATCAGCAACCCGGCCACCGCCCCGGTGGCCGTTACAACTGCCGTAACCACCCCAATTCCCGCTACCCCATCCGGCGACAGGAACGTGGGTGCCATGTTCTCTGACCGGTTCGACAATGTATACACGGTGCGGGCGGCCACCGGGGAGATTTTCCGGATTGATGGCCAGACGGGCAACTACACCGGGCGGGCCTACGGGGCGGCTCTGGGCTGCACCCGGGGCGACGCCGTCAGCTTCCGCGACGCGCTGCCGCTGCCCGTCACGCTCGTGCGGTTTGGCGCTACTGCTACCACCGCAGGCGTCCGGCTCGACTGGTTGACTGCCAGCGAGCAGCAGGTGGGCTATTTTGAGGTTGAGCGCAGTGCTACCGGTACCAGCTGGCAGCCCGTAGGGCGGGTGGTTGCCGGAAACCGGCCCGGTGGGCAGTCGTACTCAGTGCTGGACGCTCCCCCCCTGGCCGGACAGTCGTATTACCGGCTGGCGATGCACGATGAGGACGGCCGCGTGGCGTATTCCTCGGTTCAGCCCGTCAACAGGGCCGGCGACTTTGTGCTTCAGGTGTATCCTAACCCGGCCCGGGAGCAGGTACAGGTGCTGTTGCCCACCGCCGAACTATCAGCTACGCTGGAGTTGCGCAACACCCGAGGCCAACTGGTTCGACAGCTGCGCACCGATGTAGGGAGCAACACGGCACAGCTGCGTACAGCCGGGCTACCGGGCGGCGTTTACTTTCTGCGGGTAAGCCAGGCCGGCTACAGCAAAACCTCCCGCCTGGTGATTGTGGCACCGTAAATCCGGCATAAGTAAAATCAATGGGGCAAAGCCGCCGGGCGTGGATTTCACGTACAGCTGGCTTTGCCCTTTTTTATGACCGATTCTCCTGTGGCTCCCATCATTCTGACGCTGACGCTGGATGCAGCTTCACACCAGTACTTCAACCGGCTACGACAACAGCATTTCCCGCCGGAACGCAACTACCTAGAAGCTCACGTTACCCTTTTTCACCACTTGCCCGGCGCAGAGCAGGCCACCATTGAGCAGCACCTGCAGGCCGTAACCGCCTCCGTGCCTCCCCTCCCGCTACATGTCAGCGGCTTGCGGTTTCTGGGGCAGGGCGTGGCGTATTCGATTGAGAACCCGCAGGTACAGCAGCTCCACCGGGAACTGCAGAAAACCTGGGCGGACTGGCTCACGCCCCAGGACCAGCAGCCCCTCCGGCTGCACGTTACGGTGCAAAACAAAGTCCTGCCCACCGTTGCTCGGACTCTGTACGAAGAGTTAACCGCCAGTTTTACGCCGTTGGAGGCCGTGGGCACGGGTTTTACCCTATGGGCTTATCAGGGCGGGCCGTGGCAGGAGCTGGCACGGTTTCCGTTTCAAGCAGCGGCGGTGTAGCAGTTACTTCTTGCGGGCGGTTATGGTGTGCGTCAGGCTTTTGAACTGCGTGAGCGTCGCCTCAAAATCCTGACGGGCAACGGCCTGCATGGCTACGGCAGTGCTGCCTATTACCGTCACCTGCTGATACACCAGCACCCGCTGCCCCAGCAGCTGCGCGAAGCCTTCTGTTTCGTAGGTTACCAGGTCGTTTATCTTGCCCGAAGCCATTTTGCGGGCCGTATAGCCCATCAGGCCGGTTTGCTGCCCCAGCACCTGCTGACTGATATCAGCGGCCGTGATGGACGGATTGTACGCGTGGGTGGTTACCGTCACCAGAGGCTCGGTTCCGTAATCGGCTTTGCGCTGTCCGCCCAGGGCATACACGTACCGGCCGGCCCGTAGGTCAGCCAGCGCAAACGGAGACTTTTTTTCATCAAAGCTGAAGACCATGCCGATGGTGGAGGGGCTGCCGGTTTCATTGGCCTTCCGGTACGTGGCGCTGAGCAGGCTGCGGCGCACCGCTGTGGCCAGGGCCGTATCGGCTGCGGGGTAGCGGGCATCCAGCAGCACGGCAAATGTGGAGTCGCCGAACAGCAGCTGCGACGATTCCTGCGTGGGCGACAGGCGCACCCGCACCAGCCGGGCCGGATAAGCCGCACCAGTTACTTCCCTAAAATCCAAAACTTTGCCTCCGCGCGCCTCAAACCGGGCCGAGCTGAACCCGGCGGCCTGCCGGTAATAGTTGCTTCCCTTCAGATCAAACACCTGCAACACGGCTTCGCCCCGCCGGAGCCCCGCGAAGCCGGTAGCCGACCCGAAGCCGGGAGGCGGTACCAGCCACACCTGCGTGCCCGGTATGGCGCGGGCTTCCGTGGCCTGAGCCGCCGCCGCCATTGGCAGCACCGCCCCCACTATTATACTGATTTCCGTAAAAAAACGACCTGTCATTGCCTTGTTGTACCAGAATCCGGAGCCCACTACCTGGGAGGCCCGGTGTGGCGCAAGGTAACGACGAATTGCAGCGCACAAGCGCAGGCAGTGGAATTAAGACGCCATATACCGCTGCATACGACTGGCATTCAGCTGAAAATCATGGAGCAGCATCCACAAGGCCGCGTCGGTAACGCTGAGCATGGCCGGTAGCGGGTCCTCAAAGTCAGCTTTGGAACAGATGCCGTAGTTCACCAATCCCATCGACCAGGCACTGAACTGTCGCTGCGCCAATGGGCCGTTGGCCAGCACCTGCACGTCGGTGTGGCGGCAGTCGGGCACAATACGGCTGAAAATATGGGTAACGGCCACCTCCGGACCTTCCAATACCTGCAGAAACCGGTTGCCGTCGTATAATAGCATGCCGGATACCCCGGCCAGTTGGTTATGCACTCTGGATTGGTTCAGGAGCCGCTCCAGTTCCGGCCCGGATAGTGCCATGACAGCCGTGCTCTGGTAGATGATATGGTGTAGTGAATCCATGACAGAATACCTTAGAACAACAAGTATAAATCAAACACTAAAAAATACGACTAAACAGAGTGCAAGTATGTAAACATAGTGCTCTATTTTGAAGTTTTTATTTCCCAATCTGAACCGCCAGTCTGCCATTTTTTCGCTGTATGACCGCTCTCCTGCTCATTGACATTCAAAACGACTTCTTACCCGGTGGCTCATTGGCCGTGCCCGCCGGCCACGAAATACTACCATTGGTGAATCGCCTACAGCCCCACTATGAGCTGGTAGTAGCTACCCAGGACTGGCATCCGGCTGCTCACCAGAGCTTTGCCAGCCAGCACCCCGGCCACGCGCTGTTTTCATCGATTGACTTGCACGGTCTCCCGCAAACCCTGTGGCCCGACCACTGCGTGCAGGGTACGCCGGGGGCTGAATTCAGCACCCAGCTTGATCAGCACCGGATTGAGGCCATTTTCCGCAAGGGCATGAACCCGGAAATAGATTCCTATAGCGGGTTTTTCGACAATGGCCACCGCAAGAGCACCGGCCTGGCCGATTACCTGCGGGGCCGGGGGGTGCAGGAAGTACACCTGTGCGGACTGGCGGCCGATTACTGCGTGTATTTTTCGGCGCTGGATGCGCTGCAGGAAAGCTTCCGGGTTGCTTTTCTGGCAGAAGCCACCCGCGCTATTTCAGTGGAAGGCTACCAGGAAGCCCGCCGCGTGCTGGCCCAACGGGGAGCAACTTTCCAACTTCTCGCAGACCTATAGTCACTGCCGCGCTAACGGGCTTTGCGGGCTACCACGGAATACAGCATGGGTAGCTTACCGGGCAGGGCGCTTAGCTGATAGCGGAGCTCGGCTATCTGCTCTAACCCCGCAAAGCAGTCGTAGGGAGAATAGTCGTACTCCGCAAAATGCTGAATTTCGAGGCCCTGGCGTAGCAGGGCCCCAAGCACTTCGCCCAGACTATGATTCCAGGAAACGGCGGTTTCCTCGATGGGCGCCTGACGGTCGGCGTAGGTTCCGGTTTCTACCTCCGTGATGGTTTCCCGGTTGAAATAGGCGTATTCCACCCGCGTGAAATCGGGGTTGAACATCCATAGCACCGGATGAAATTCGACCAGCACCAGACGGCCGCCGGGCTTCAGAAAATGCGCCACCACGCTGGCCCACTTCTCCATATCGGGCAACCAACCCAGCACTCCGTAGGTGGTGAATACTACATCAAACTGCTGCTCCAGGTACCGGGGCAGCTCATACACATCGGCACAGATGAACTGCGTATCCGTATGCAGTTGGGCCGCCAGCTCCCAGGCCGTGGTAATGGCCGTTTCGGCCAGATCAACGCCCGTTACCCGCGCCCCCAACCGGCTCAGCGACAAGGAATCCTGCCCGAAGTGACACTGCAGATGCAGAATCTGCTGGCCGGGTTACTTCCCCCAGCAGCCCGAGCTCCACCTCGTTCAGAGAAGACTGCCCGGCCAGAAAGCCCGGCACGTTATAGAAGTCGGAGGCAACGTGATGAGCCGTTTTGGCATTCCAGAGGCGGCGGTTCAGCTCTAGGTAGTTGGCAGGTACGGAAGGCATGCTGGACGACAGTAAATTCCAGGGTTCGGGAAGCACAGAGGCAGGGAAAGCAAGGTGAGCATTTTCTACCTTTTCTGCTCCTGCAAGTATCCCAGTAACCTTTACCCCGCGTTGCGGGTAAGCTACGCCTGATGAAGCCCGCTTACCTTGTCCATGCTGCAACTTCCTGCCGACCTCGTTCCTGATCCGCTGCAGCTAGTGCTTCGCGCCGCTGGCATTATTGCCGGCAGCCTGGCAGTGGGCTGGTTACTGAGCCTGTTCTTATTCGGCCTGCTGAAACGCTACGCCCGTCGCGAAGACGCCTTTTTAGCGCAGTCGGTGCTGCGGCACCTGAGCACGCCCGCCGCTTGGTTTCTGCCGGTGCTAGTAGTGTCGTTCACCCTGCCACTCACCCTGCTCGATGACCGCCCCCTGGAGGTTGCGCGGCGGCTGGTAGAAACGGCGCTGCTTACCACCTTCGCCTGGTGCCTGGTGAAGGCCGTGGATGTGGTGCAGGACCTAGTACAGCGGCATTATCAACTCACGGACGGCGACAACCTGCGGGTGCGCAAGCTGTTCACACAGCTGCAGTTTGTGAAGAAGCTGGTGGTATCGTTGATTGTGTTTGTGGCCGTGGCCCTGGTGCTGATGAGCTTTGCCACGGTGCGCAAAATTGGGACGGGGTTGCTGACTTCGGCGGGTATTGCCTCGGTGATTGTGGGCTTCGCGGCCCAACGGTCCATCAGCAACCTGCTGGCCGGCTTTCAGATTGCCTTCACCCAACCTATCCGGTTGGACGATGTGCTGGTGGTGGAGGGCGAATGGGGCCGGGTGGAAGAAATAACCTTTACGTATGTGGTGCTGCGCATCTGGGATGAGCGGCGGCTGGTACTGCCCCTCAACTACTTCATCGAAAAGCCCTTCCAGAACTGGACCCGTAGCACTTCTCAGCTACTGGGTACCGTGTTTCTCTACACCGACTACACTATTCCGGTAGAAGCGGTGCGGACTGAGTTGAAACGCGTGGTAGCCGCCAACCCGCTCTGGGACCAGCGAGTGTGCGTGTTGCAGGTCACGGACTCGAAGGAACGCACCTTGGAGCTGCGCTGCCTGGTGAGTGCCAGCAACTCCAGTCGGGCCTTCGATTTGCGCTGTGAGGTACGTGAACAGCTGGTGCGCTTTATTCAGGAACAGCACCCTGAAAGCCTGCCCAAAACCCGCTCCTTATCTGAGCCCACCGACCGACCTTTCACGCCCCTGCCCGACGGTATGGAGTAAAGCCTCCTAACCTAGCAACCAGCGGCACCAGACTACTGCAGCAAAGACCTCGGCCAACGAAAGGATACCATCTGGCCCGCTCCTACTTCAGCTCCTGCACCCAGATGTTGCGGAAGCTGATGGGCGCGCTTGGGTCGCCGTGGGACTGAAGCTTAATGGGTGCGGCACCGTGGGCCTCGTATTGCGGCGGGCCAATGTAGCGCGTGGGGCCGGCCAGGGCTACGTTTTTCTGCACCGTCACGCCGTTGAACTGCACCGTCACGCGGGCGGGCGTCAGCACCGAGCCGTCGGGCTTAAAGGTGGGCGCTATCCACACTACATCATATGACTGCCACTCGCCGGGCTGGCGGCCAGGGTTGGCCAGTGGGATGCGCTGCTTGTAAATGCTCCCGGCCATGCCGTTTACATAGGTCGGATTCTGGTAGGGGTCGAGGATCTGCAGTTCGTAGCCTAAGTCGCCTTTGCCCAAGGAAGCCAGGAACACGCCGCTGTTGCCACGTACCTGGCCCTGACCAATGATGTCGGCGGGTACGCGCCACTCCAGGTGCAGGCGGTAATTGATGAAGGTGCGTTTGGTTTCGATGTTACCCTTCGGCTTGTCCACCGTCAGCAGGCCGTCGGCTACCGTCCACTGGGCCGGCTGGGTACGGTCATCCGCCGATACCCACTCATTCAGGTTCTTCCCATCGAACAGCACAATGGCACCGCTAGGCGGCGGGGTGGTTTTCAGCTTACCGCGCACGATTTTCGGTACGGGCTTCCATACTTCGGTATCCTCGGGTTTGCCGGTTTGCTGGGCGTGGGCAGCCATTGAAAAACTGAACAGTGCGGCCGTCAGGAGTGGGAGTTTCATCGGAAGTGAGGACAGGAGTTGGAAAAGGGCTCTTTTGAACGTCATGCTGACGACAGGAAGCATGTCGCGTGCAGCAGTAATCAATTTAGCACTACAGCGTCAGCATGACGGTGGCCTCTACATCGTTCAAACGTCGCAGAGCTGGACGGCCTGGCGGAGGGAGGCGAGCTTATCGGACTGTTGGGGGATAAATTCCTGGGCCACGTAGCCTTTGAAGCCGGTGGCCCGGATGGCCCGCATAATGGCCGGATAGTTCAGCTCCTGCGCGTCATTGAGCTCGTGGCGGCCGGGCACGCCGGCGGTGTGGTAGTGAGCAATATAAGGGTGATACTCGGTGAGGGTCCGGATGACGTCGCCCTCGTTGATTTGCATGTGGTAGATGTCGTAGAGCAGCTTGAAGTGCTCGGAGCCCAGCCGTTTGGCTAGCTCCACGCCCCAGGCCGTCCGGTCGCACTGGTAGTCTTTGTGGTCGATTTTGCTGTTGAGCAGCTCCATCACCAGCACCACGTTGTGCTGCTCGGCCAGCTTCAGCAGCGGCTTCAGACCCGTTACGCAGTTCGCCCAGCCCTGCTCATCCGATTTACCCCGGCGGCTGCCGCTGAAACAGATCAGGTTACGGTAGCCAGCTTTTGCCACCTGCGGAATCATAGCGGCGTACTGCTTTTGCAGGCGGGCATGAAACTGCGGGTCGTTGAAGCCGTCGGTGAGGTTGATTTCCGCGCCGTTGCACATGGGTGAGTCTAAGCCGTATTTCTTCAGCGTGGGCCAGTCCTGGGGTCCGACCAAGTCAATACCCCGGATGCCCATATCCTTGGCGGCGGCGCAAAGCTGCTCCAGGGGCAAATCGGCGAAGCACCAGCGGCATACTGATTGGCGGATAGTTTCTTTTAGGGCAGCAGGCATAGCGGTGCGTTTTTCGTTGGGCGCGCCAGCTCCGGCCAAACCTATAGTGCCCACGGCGGCAGTACCCGTAAGCAAGCCTTTCAGGGCCGCGCGACGGTTCCAGATAGCAGCCATCGGTTAGTGCGCTTCGGCTAAGCGCGGAGCTGCATCAGCGCCAGCCGTTTCGGTGGAAGCGGCGGCGGCGTTGCGCTCCTTAAACAGCAGCAGGAACAGCACCAGCACGGCGGCGGCAATACCGGCCGGAATCAGCCAGATCATGCGCCAGTCGTGGGCGCCGGCCGTAAGCTGGTAGCTGTCGAAGATGCGGCCCGAAAGCAGGGTACCAATCAGCATGCCCACGCCGTAAGTAGCCAGCGTGATGAAGCCCTGGGCGGAGCTTTTGAACTGCTCGCCGGCCAAGTTATCGGTGTAAATCTGGCCTGTCACGAAGAAGAAATCATAGCAGATACCGTGCAGCACGATGCCCGCAATCAGCAGCCAGTAACCGCCTTCCCCGTTGCCATACGCAAAGCACACGTAGCGCAACACCCAGGCCGCCATGCCAATGGCCAGCATCTTCTTCACGCCCAGCTTACTGAAAAACAAAGGAATAGCCAGCATAAACAGCAGTTCCGATACCTGACCCAGGCTTTGCACGCCAGCTGCCGCCTTCATGCCTACTTCGTTGAGAAACGGATTGGTGAAGCCGTAATAGAAGGCCAGCGGAATGCAGATGGCAATGGAGGCCAGGAAAAACGTGAGGTAGGAGCGGTTTTTCAGCATGCCAATAGCATCGAGCCCCAGCAAGCTGCCCAGTGAGCTGGACTGCCCCTTCTTCACTGGTGGCGTGGCCGGTAGCATGAAGCTGAACACGCCCAGCAGGGCCGAGGCCCCGGCCGCCATCAGGAAGGTGGATTGCAGGCTGTTGGTCTGCTCCCAGTTCAGCCAGCCGATGGTCAGGCCGGCCACAATCCAGCCCAGCGTGCCCAGCACCCGGATAGGCGCAAACTCCTTCTGCGGGTTCTGCATCTGCCGAAAAGCAATGGAGTTCACCAGCGCCAGCGTGGGCATGTACAGAATCATGTAAGTGAGGATGCTGGGGTAAAAGCTGCTGAAATCCGGGGCCTGACTGGCCCGCCACAACAGCACTGCGCCCGCCAGGTGCAGCACGCCCAGAATCTTTTGGGCAGAGAAAAACCGGTCGGCAATGAGCCCTACGATAAACGGCGCCACAATGGCCCCGATGGACTGCGTGAGGAACGCCACGCCCACCTGCGTGCCCGAGGCCCCCAGGTTGCGCAGCAGATACGTACCCAGCGTGACAAACCACGCGCCCCAGATAAAGAACTCCAGGAACATCATGAGGGACAGTTTTACCCGGATTGTAGAAGTCATGAGCAGGTGGGAATGGTTTTTGGGAGTAGGGTCGTGTTAAGTAGAACGTCATTCCGAGCGAAGCCGAGGAATCTCGCGTGCTGACATTGCCAAACCAACCGTCATGCCGAGCTTGTCGAAGCATGATGTGCAGGATTCGTGCAGATGCAGTTCTTACCTCAGACTCAGAATATAGCGGGTCATTTCCTCCGCGTCTTTCTGGGAGAGGCCGGGGTGGGGCGTCATGGGTACGGTACCCCAGTTGCCGCTGCCGCCCGTTATGATTTTCTTGGCCAGCATGCTCACGTTGGAGGCGGTGGCGGGGTATTTGGCGGCAATTTCTTTGTAGCCGGGTCCTAGTAGCTTTTCGCCTTCCCGGTGGCAGCTGGCGCAGTCGGATGCCTGCATCAGCTTGGCTCCGCTGGCCACCGCGCCGCCCGTGGGGGCCGTCCCGATTTTGGTGGCGTTGGTATCTACCTGGGGTTGGCGGGCCACGGCGCTGATGTTGGCACCGGTGGTGCTGTCCTGGGCCGGCGCGGCTTCATCGGCCAGGGTGTAGGATTCCTTGGCGGCGGACTTGTCGGATTCGGAGCCGCAGGCGGCCAGGCTGGCGCACAGGGTCAGGAGCAGAAGGGCGTTTTTCATAGAGGAAGTTCGGAATGGTTTAGAGGCCGAGCAGGGTATTGTTGCGAGCCGCGTCGATGCCGGAAGAGGCGAAATCGTCGAAGGCTTTGTCGGTAACGCGGATGATCTGGTTCTGGATAAAATCGGCGCCTTCACGGGCTCCATCTTCGGGGTGCTTGAGGGCGCATTCCCACTCCAGCACAGCCCAGCCAGGGTAGTCGTATTGGGTGAGTTTGCTGAAAATGGCTTTGAAATCCACCTGCCCATCGCCCAAAGAGCGGAAGCGGCCGGCGCGGTCTACCCAGTTCTGGTACCCCCCGTACACGCCCTGACGGCCGGTGGGATTGAACTCCGCGTCCTTGACGTGGAAGGCCCGAATCCGCTCGTGGTAAATGTCGATGTACGCCAGGTAATCCAGGCACTGCAGCACAAAGTGAGAGGGGTCGTAGAGCAGGCAGGCGCGCGGATGGTGGTTTACTTTGGCCAGAAACTGCTCGTAGCTCACCCCATCGTGCAGGTCCTCGCCGGGGTGAATTTCGTAGCACACATCCACGCCGCACTCGTCAAACACATCCAAAATGGGCCGCCACCGCCGCGCCAACTCGTCAAAGCCGGTTTCCACGAGGCCGGCCGGGCGCTGGGGCCAGGGGTATACATAGGGCCACAGCAGCGCCCCACTGAACGTGGCGTGGGCCGTCAGCCCGAGCCGCTGCGAAGCCTGGGCCGCATACTCCAGCTGCTGCACCGCCCACTGCTGCCGGGCGGCGGGGTTGCCGCGCACCGCCTCGGGCGCGAAGCCGTCAAACAGCTGGTCATACACGGGGTTTACAGCTACCAGCTGGCCCTGCAAGTGGGTAGAAAGCTCGGTGATTTCCAGACCGGCGGCCTGCACTGTGCCGCGCAGCTCGTCGGCATAAGTCTGGCTTTCGGCGGCCAGCTTCAGATCAATGAAGCGGCTGTCCAAAGTCGGGAGCTGCACGCCTTTATAGCCCAGGCCCGCCGCCCATTCGCAGATGCTGGCGAGGCTGTTGAAGGGGGCCTGGTCGCCAATAAACTGGGCGAGGAAGATGCCGGGTCCTTTTATGGTTTTCATGAGCGGCTACACAGTAAACTCGGTCCACTTCTGCGCGGAGCGGCCCGAGGCAATGACGTTTTCGATAAAAGCCATACCCCGCACCCCGTCCTCAATGCCGGGGTAGTCCTGGGCTTCGGGCGGAGCGGCTTGGCCGGTTTGCTCGGCCAGCAATGTCAGGGCGAAGTTGCGGTAGAGGTTGGCAAAGGCTTCAAGGTAGCCCTCGGGGTGACCGGCCGGAATGCGACTATTGTGGCGGGCAGCGGCGCTGAGGTAACTCGCGCCAGTCCGCCGGATTTCGGTGGGCCGGTCCAGCCACTTTACCAGCAGCGTGTTGGCATCGGCCTGCTGCCAGTCAAGGCCGCCTTTCTCCCCGTAAATGCGCAGGCGCACATTATTTTCCTCGCCGGCTGCCACCTGCGTAGCTACCAGCACGCCGCTGGCACCGCCGCTAAGCCGCAGCAGCACGGCTCCGTCATCATCGAGCTGGCGGCCGGGCACTACGGTATTGATATCAGCGCAGAGCTGGGTGGTCTGCAGGCCGCTTACGTACTCCAGGAGGTTGAAGGCGTGAGTACCGATGTCGCCCATGGCGCCAGCCAAGCCGCTGCGGGCGGGGTCGGTGCGCCAGGCAGCCTGCTTGTTGTCGCCGCCTTCCTCGAAGGCGCTTAGCCAGCCCTGCGGATACTCCACATACACCTTCCGAATGGCACCCAGCTTTCCGGAGGCCACCAACTGCCGGGCTTCCTTGAGCATGGGGTAGCCGGTGTACGTGTGCGTAAGGCAGAGCTTGCAGCCGGTGGCTGCTACTACAGCTTGCAGCTCCTTGGCTTCCGCCAATGAAAACGTCATCGGCTTGTCCAGCACCACATCAAACCCGCTTTCCAATGCCAGCTTGGCCGGTGCGAAGTGGAGGTGATTGGGCGTCACGATGCTGATGACCTGCACCCGCTCATCAGCCGGACGTTGGGCTTCCTGCGCCAGTAATTCCTGGTATGAGCCATACACCCGATCAGGAGCCAGACCCAGTTCCTGCCCGGTGGCTTTGGACGTGTCGGGGTTGCTGCTGAAGGCACCGGCGGTCAGCTCATACAGGCCATCCAGGGCGGCCGCCATGCGGTGCACCGCCCCGATAAACGCGCCTTGGCCTCCGCCAATCATGCCCAATCGTAGTTTCATTCGGTTGCTGGTTTATTTTTAAAAGAACGTCATTCCGAGCTTGCCGATGAAGCTCCTGTGCTGACGTTGTAGTGGTAGCTGTCAGGCTTCATCTGGCCTCCACTTGTCGTAGCATCTCTACTGTTTCGTCTGCGCAAATTCAACGAAACAGTAGAGATGCTACGACAAGTGGAGGCCAGATGAAGCCTGACGGTTAACGGAGTTGACAACTCAAGTAGTAGCCCAGGCCCGGTCGCCTTTTTTGTAGGGCACACAACCGTCATACTTGCCAGGAACGGGCAGATAGCGCAGGGCTTTGGTGGCACCTACTTCGGAGGTAAAATACCCCAGCAACGTCAGTTCCTTGATCATACGGAAGTAGTGGTTAGGTGCTTCCGGGGTTTTGGTTTTGGCGTAGTTTTTCTGTTCCGCATCCAGGGACGTGAGGAGGTTGGTGCGCTGGGTGGCATCCAGGGCCAGAAACCCTTTTTTATACTGCTGGTTGGCGGTGGCTTCCAGCTTCGTCAGGCCCTGCTTGAAAATCTGCTGGTCGGCGGGCTTGTAACAGTCGCGCACCATCACGGCCATAAAGCCCCCCACGTCGGCGGCTTTGGCTCCCGGTGATTTGGTGGTTGGCAGAATGGTTTCGCCTACTTCGTTCAGATACGCCACCTGCTCGGCGTTTAGCACGGCCGGCAGCTCTTTGGGCGCGGCGGCCGTGGGGGCTTTCGTTTTAGTTTTTTCCTCGCTGGGGGAAGAGCAGCTGCTCAGAAAATAGTCGCCCCCGATAACGGCTCCGCCCATCAGCAGAGCTACGCGGGCCAGGGCATCACGTCGGTTCATCATCGTCAAAGGGGATTAAACGTTCTGTTTTTTCAGTTCGCTCACGGCATGATCCACGGCGCGGGCCGTGAGAGCCATGTACGTGAGCGAGGGGTTCTGGCAGGCCGCGGAGGTCATACAAGCTCCGTCGGTTACGTACACGTTGGGGGCATCCCACACCTGGTTGTGCTGGTTGAGCACGGAGGTTTTTGGGTCGCGGCCCATGCGGGCGGTTCCCATTTCGTGGATGCCGCCGCCCAGGTTGTAGCCGCCGTTGTAGGTGCTCACGTTCTTGAGGCCCGCTTTTTCCAGCATTTCCTGGGCGTCCTGCATCATATCGATGCGCATTTTCTGCTCGTTGTCCCGAATAGTGGCGTCGATGGCCAGTACCGGCAGGCCCCACTTGTCCTTCTTGGTTTTGTCGAGGAAGGCGCGGTTGTCGTGGTAGGGCAGGGTTTCGCCGAAGCCCGTGAGGCCCATTGTCCAGTTGCCGGGCTCGGTAAGCGCGTCCTTGAAGTCGCCGCCAATGCTGAGTTCCGCCACGTCGCGGCCCCAGCCTTCCCGGCCGGCTCCGCCCTGGTAGCCGAAGCCCCGGATGTAGTCGCGTTTGTCGCCGAACAGGTTGCGGTAGCGCGGCACGTAAATGCCATTGGCGCGGCGGCCGTAGGTGTATTTGTCTTCGTAGCCGGGCATCTCCCCGTGGGCCCCCGCCCGGAAGTGATGGTCCATCAGGTTGTGGCCCAGTTCCCCGCTGCTGCTGCCCAGGCCCTCGGGCCACACATCGGTGGCTGAGTTCATCAACACCCAGGCCGAGTTCAGCGTGGAGGCGTTCAGGAAGATGATTTTGGCGAAGTACTCGTAGGTCTGGTTGGTTTCCGCGTCCAGCACTTCCACGCCTTTGGCCCGCTTGGTGTCCTTGTCGTAGAGGATTTTGGTGACGATGGAAAACGGCCGTAGCGTGAGGTTTCCGGTGGCCACGGCGGCCGGCAGGGAGGCCGACTGCGTGCTGTAATAGGCCCCGAACGGGCAGCCCAGCCAGCATTTGTTGCGGTACTGGCAGTTTACGCGGTTGTTGTGGGGTTTGGTGATGTTGGCCGTGCGCCCAATCACCATATGGCGGTCCTTGAAGTTTTTGCGGATGCGGGCGGCCACGTCCTTCTCCACGCAGTTCATTTCCATGGGTGGCATAAAGTCGCCGTCCGGCAGCTGCGGCAGGCCGTCCCGGTTGCCGCTGATGCCCGCAAACTTCTCGACGCGGCTGTACCAGGGTGCCAGGTCTTTGTAGCGGATGGGCCAGTCCACGGCAATGCCGTCCTTGGCGTTGGCCTCGAAATCATACTCACTCCAGCGGTAGCTCTGGCGGCCCCACATCAGGGAGCGGCCGCCCACCTGGTAGCCCCGGAACCAATCGAAGGGCTTTACCTCCACATAGGGGCTTTCCTTTTCCTTCACCCAGAAATCCAGGTTGCTCTCGTTGAGGGTATAGTCCCGGCTCAGCACCGGGTAGTCCTTGATCATCTGCTCGGTGCGGCCGCCCCGGTGGGCAAATTCCCACGGATTTTTGTTGGCATTCACGTAGTCTTTGATGTGCTCTACGTTGCGGCCCCGCTCCAGCATGATGGTTTTCAGGCCTTTTTCGGTCAGCTCTTTGGCAGCCATGCCGCCCGAAATGCCGGACCCGATGACGATGGCGTCATAGGTGTTCTTTTCCATAAGAAATGGGTGGGAAGTGTGGGAAGGCAGGTTCGCAGCCGGCTAAACCAGGTTGCGCTTGATGTGGGTAATGCTTTGCTGAATGCTGTCGAAGGGCGAGCCGGGGGTCTGGTCCTGCTCCACGAAGAAGTACTTCATGCCCGCCACTTTGGCCTGGGCAAAAATGCGCTTGAAGTCGATGCTGCCGTTGCCCACCTCCGTGAAGTTGCGCTGGGGCGTTTTGTCCATGTCCTTCACGTGCCAGAGCGGGAAGCGGCCGGGGTTCTTTTTGAACAGCTCCACCGGGTCGTGGCCGGCTTTGGTGGCCCAGTACAGGTCCAGCTCCATCTGCACCAGGTTTTTATCGGTTTCCTTTAGCAGCACATCGTAGGGCAGCTTCCCGTTCTGGGCCGCAAACTCGAAGTCGTGGTTGTGGTAGGCCATCTGAATGCCCGCCTTTTTGCACCGCTCCCCGGCCTTGTTCAGGCGCTCGGCCAGCAGCTTGTAGTGGTCCAGGTCACCCCGCTCCGACTCGGTTAGCCAAGCGCACACCATGTACTTGATGCCTACCTGCGCCGCATCGTCCACGGCCTTGTCCCAGCCGTGCAGGATGGTGCCCTGGGTGGCCTGCCCGTTGTTCTCCTGCTCGCCCAACAGGTAGTGGCTGCTGGGCATGATGAGGCCGTTCTGCTTCAACACCTTGGCAAAAGCGGCGGGCTCCATGCCGTAGAATTTCTGGTTGCCAGTGTAAGTGGCACCTTCCACGGAGTTATAGCCGAGTTTGGCCAGCCGCACCAGCGTGCCGGCCGGGTCCTGCTGCATGGCGTCGCGCAGGGTATACAACTGCAACCCAATAGTGGAGGGTGATTTTGCCAACAAGGCTGGGGCCGCCAGTACGCCTGCCGAAAGCAGGGCGGCGGACTTCACAAAGGCACGACGGGAGGTCATAGGAGCAGTAAAGGTGGGAAGGTGGATGGGATGACTCCGTAAAGATTCAGTGTCCAGCTTCCCCGCTTATGCTCAAATCGTGCAGGTTGTGTTCAATATGAAATAAATATTCAAATTGTTGTCATACAGATATTTACACAACATAAACAACTGAATGCCCTTAACTTTTTACTCGCATTTCAAGAGGTGAGTGAACAATTACTTCAACTGACTCCGGCCTGATGGCGGGCCCGGAACTCGGAGGGAGCTAGGCCATAGCGCGCCTTGAAGCTGTTGGAGAAGTAAGAGTGCGAGGCATATCCTACCTCATAGGCCACGGCCGTCACGCTCATAGTTTCGCTCTGCAGCAACTCGCAGGCCTTCTGCAGCCGCACGCTCTGGATGAAATCGGTGATGCTGGTGCCGAGCACGGCTTTCACCTTGCGGTAGAGCTGCATGCGCGAGAAACCCAAAGTGTGGGCCAGCTCTTCCACCGTAAGGTCGGTGCGGGTGAGGTCGGCCTCTACCTGGGCCGTGAGGGCCTGAACAAATTCCTGGTCGGGATTGGGGGGGGTGGGCGTTTCCAGGGTGGCAGTGAGCTCCCGGCTAAGGTGCTCCCGCTGCCGGGCGCGGTTGGCCAGCAGCGTCCGGACGCTCTCCAGGAGGAAGGCCGGGTTGAAGGGCTTGGTTAGGTACACGTCAGCCCCAGCCTGCACGCCTTCAAGCTGCTGCTCGGGGGCATTGCGGGCGGTGAGCAGAATGACGGGAATGTGCGAGGTACGCCAGTCGGCGCGGAGCCGGGCCACCACTTCCAGCCCGCTCAGGCCGGGCATCATCACGTCGCACACGATTAGGTCCGGAATCAGGTCGGTGGCCAGCTGTAGCCCCGCCTTGCCATCGGCGGCCGACTGCACCCGAAAATGGGGGCGCAGCTTGCGGGCCACAAACTCATTCACGTCGGCATTGTCCTCGATAACCAGCACCAACGCCTCCGCTTCGGCAGCCGGCACTTCGGCCTCAGCACTTGGCAAGGCCAGCGGCTCATCCATGGAGAAATCCAGGGGCTCGGCCGAGTCGAGGCTCCGCAGTTCCGCCGGCAGCTCCCGGGGCAGGGTCACGGTGAAGGTGCTGCCCTGGCCCAACTGACTGCTCACCGTGAGCTGCCCCTGATGCAGCCGTACCAGCCCCTGCGCCAGGGCCAGCCCCATGCCCGAGCCTTTGCCCGTAGTCGGCTGCTCGCCCTGGTAAAACCACTCGAAAATGTGCGGACTGTCCTGGGGGCGGATGCCACGGCCGGTATCAGTTACCTGCACCTGCAGGCTGCGGCCGTCATCGGTGGGCTGCACGCGCACCGTAATATGCCCGCCGCGCGGAGTATATTTGAGCGCGTTGCTGAGCAGATTGAAGAATACTTTATCCAGCACGTTGCGGTCAAACCAGGCCGGTAATACCGGCTCCGTCGGCACGAACGTCAGGGCCACCTGCTGCACCCGGGCGGCTGGCTCAAATGTTTCCACCAGCTCCCGCACAAAGGCTACCACGTCTTCCTCGTGCGCCTGCACGGCCATCTTACCCACCTCAATCTTGCGGAAATCCAGCAACTGATTGACCAACTGGAGCAGGCGCTGGGTATTGCGCCGAATCAGGCCCAGGTCGTGGCGCTGGGTAGGCTGCAGGGCTGCGCTACTGCGGCCGGTTAGCATCTCCTCCACCGGGCCCATAATGAGGGTGAGCGGGGTGCGCAGCTCGTGGGAGAAGTTGGTGAAGAAGCGCAGCTTGGCCTCGGTTTCGCGGCGGGCCTGCTCAGCCAGCTCCGCAATCTGGTTGCGCTGGGCTCTGATTTCCTCGTTCTGAGTGCTGAGCTGGCGGTTGATGACGTCGTTAGCCTCATTCTGCCGCACCAACTCCTGGTTGATGGCGTTATTGGCTTCGTTTTGCCGGGCTAGCTCCTGGTTGATGCGGCGGTTGTTGCGGGCCGCCCGCCAGGCGCTGGCTCCCAGCACTACCGCCGCCAGCAGCGAAATCACCAACCCATACAACACCGTGCGCTGACTGGCGTACGTGGCCTGCAAGGTGCGCAGCAGGATTTGCTGTTGCTCAATACCTTCCTGCTGGCTGGTGAGCTTAGCGGCCTGCTGCTGCAGCGTCAGGGCGTTGGTGGAGTCGATGACGATGGTGCCCAGAATGTTCTCCCGCTCGTAGGCTTGGTGGTGCAGAATCCGGAGGGCCACGCGGATGGCTTCCTCCCCACCCGGCGAGTAGAACAGGGAAGCCGTGCTCCTACCCTGCTGCACCATTTCCAGCCCGTTGTCCGCCCCCGCCAGCCCATCTACCCCGATAATACGGATATCCTTCCGGCCCAGCTTCTGGCATACCTCGTAGGCACCCTGGGCCATCAGGTCGCTATGGGCGAAAATCAGCCGGGTTTCCGGATACTTCCGGAGCAGCTCTGTGAGAGCCGGCTGTAGCGCGGTGGTACCCCAGTCGCCGGCTACTGCGCCCACCACGCGCATCTGCGGGTATGCCCGCAACGTCTGCACAAACCCATTGTGCCGCTCTTTGGTAACGGAAGAAGACGAGCCGGTAATTTCCACTACTTGGCCGCGCTGTAGGAGCAGCTGAGCCGCGTAGCGCGCGGCGGCGGCCCCTACCCCGGTATTGTCGCCGCCTACGTAGGCCGCATAGTGCGGAGAGGTTGTGTGGCGGTCCAGCAGTATCACGGGCACGCCGCGCCGATAGGCTTCCTCAATGGCCGGCGACAACGCCTGTTCCTCGTTGGGGGCCACAATCAGCACATCGGCCCCGGCCTGCAGCAAGTCATGGATCTGCTGCTGCTGGCGCTGGCTGCTGCTTTGCGCATCGCGCATCAGAAACTGAATTTCCGGGTGGAACGCCAGCTCCCGCTCCATGCCCGCCAGCATGGCCTGCCGCCAGTCGCCGGAGCTCACGCTCTGCGAAAAGCCAATGCGGTAGATGGGGCGGGGAGGCGTAGCGGATGTACAGGCGGCCAGCGCCGCCCCCAGCAGGGCGGCCAGCAGCAGCAGCCACAGCCGCGAAAAAGAGAAGCGAGACAAGTGCAGCAGGCGGGAAGTGGTGGTGGCTAAGTTACACATCCCGCTTCAATTACCGCCGTTCGGCCATTGGCTGCCCGAGGCCATTCCGGCAGCTAATGGCCGAACGGGACGATAGGCCGGCTGTGCGCTAACGATACCGGGAAGAAGGGGCTGACAGTAGCCATTTCACTGCTTCGGTTTCGGCACCAAAAGAGCAGTGGTTACGGCTTACTATATTAGTATAGTAGGCTTTGCTTACCTTGACTACTGATTAACAAAATATTCCTACCAATTCTCATAGAACCACATTCCCAGCAGTGGAGCCAACTTTCTCTCTATGACCCATCCACTACCTACCATGTACCGCGTGTTGCGGCTATGGCTGCTGTTGTGCGGCCTAGTTACGAGCAGCTTTTCAGCCCTAGCCCAGTCCTGGAACCAGGTGGCCCCCCTGGACGTCAGAACCGTGAACGGGGTGGCCAGCGGGGCGCGCACAGCCGTAGATGCGGCGGGCAACGTGTATGTCTCGGGGACTTTCAGGGGCACTATCACGCTGGGTAACACCACGCTTACCAGCACTGGCCAGACCGATATCTTCGTGGCCAAGCTCAATAGTGCAGGCCAGTGGCAGTGGGCCGCCGCAGGCGGTTCGGCCGCGGACGACAGCAACACCGGGCTGGCCCTGGATGCCACCGGAAACGTGTACCTGACGGGTGATTTCAGCGGGAGTAGTGCCGTTTTCGGTTCCAGTACCCTCACGAACGGTGGCGCCACGGACCCTTACGTGGCAAAGCTCAGTGCCAGCGGCCAGTGGCTGTGGGCCACCAGTGCTGCGGGGCCAGTAACCGACCATAGCAGTGGCCTAGCCCTGGATGCGGCAGGCAACGTCCTGATAGCGGGCACATTCGGGGGCGCGGCGTTTGGCAGCATTGCGCTTTTCACTAGCGGCGGCGTCAATGCCTTCGTGGCCAAGCTCAGTCCGAGTGGCCAGTGGCTGTGGGCCGTGCAGGGCGGCGGCCCGGCCGACGACTATGCCAACGGCATTGCAACGGATGCGGCGGGCAATGCCTACATTATCGGCTACGCCCACTCCGGCAGCATCACTTTTGGTACCATCAACACGTCTAGCAACACCACCGGCGGGTTTGTGGCCAAGCTGAACCCAAGCGGACAGTGGCAATGGGTTGAGAAGGTAGCCAGCATGACCGTCAACGATAGCCAGTTTGCCAACTATGGCCATGCCATAGCGGCGGATGCAGCCGGCAATGTGTGTATTATGGCTCCCTTCACCTCCGTTATCACCCTGGGCAGCACCACACTTACCAGCGCCGGCCATCATGATATCTACGTAGCAAAGCTGAATACAGGCGGCCAGTGGCTCTGGGCCACCCGGGCCGGGGGCAGTGATACAGAGCAAGGCCGGAGCATTGCCATTGATGGTACGGGCAGCGTGTACGTGACCGGTGGGTTCAAGAGCCGGCCGGCCGCCTTTGGCAGCAGCCAGCTCAGCAACACGAGTACCCAGGCGACCGACGGGTTTGTAGCCAAGCTTGATGCCAGCGGCCAGTGGTTATGGGCCAGCGCGGTTGCCAGTAGAGCCGGTATCGTTGAAGGCGTGGCTGTTGATGCCGCCGGTAACGCCTACACTACGGGCCAGGCTGAGGACGATATTACGCTGGGCACCATCCAGCTACCTTCTACCCAAATATTGCAGAACAACTCCAGTTCCTACGCCGACCTGTTCGTGGCCAAAATCAGCGGCGGGCAGTGGCAGTGGGCCGTGCGGGAAGCGGGCGGCGGCGACCAAGTATTGGGTTCAAGCACCTGGGACGCAGCGGGCAATGCGTACGTACTCGGCTACTTCAAGGGCCGGATACAGTTGGGTAACCAAGTGCTGACCAGTCCCACCACCGCCGGGTATGTAGCCAAGCGGAGTACCAGCGGCCAGTGGCAATGGGCTGTTCCTATCACCGGCCTAGATTCCCGTAACAATACCGTGCAAACCATCAGCTTAGACGCTGCCGGCAACGTACTGATCAGTGGCGTTTACCGCGCTTCTTTGGTGCTGGGCAGCACTACGCTGGCTACCCCGACCGGTAGTAGTCGTATTGGCAGCTTTGTGGCCAAGCTTAGCGCCGATGGTCAGTGGCAGTGGGCCATTGGCACCGCCGGAAATTTTTCTACGGACCACAGTCTGGATGCACAGGGCAACGTGTATCTGACCGGCACCCTGCAAAATAGCAGCACATTTGGCACCACCACGCTTACACCAAGTGCTGCTCAGGAATTGTACGTGGCCAAGCTCGGAGCAAATGGGCAGTGGCAGTGGGCCATTGCGGGGCCTGGCGCATCCAGCACGGCTATTGCTACCGACGCCAGCGGCAACTCGTACCTAACAGGCAATTATCTCCGTAGCGTGGCTTTCGGCCCCACGACGCTTACTGCCACGAGCGGGCGAGACATCTTCATGGCCAAGCTGACAGCCAACGGACAATGGCTTTGGGCCAATACGGCCGGTGGTGCCTCTAATGAGTTCACGCACGATATTGTGGTGGATGCGGCGGGCTCAGTATATCTGACAGGACAATTTGCCTCCGCCATGACGTTTGGAAATACCACGCTAAGCTACAGCGGCGACCCACCCAATTTCTTCGGTACGCCAGACACATTTGTGGCCAAAGCAGACGCCAACGGCCAGTGGCAATGGGCCGTCAGTCCTACCTGCGTAGGCACTGACTACGGTAGCCGCTTAGCGGTGGACTCCAGAGGTGATGTATATGTACTAGGAAACCTCCAGTCGGCGGCGGCTATGTTTGGCAGCACAACGCTGGTTGGTACCAGCCCTTCAGCGGGTAACCGCGCCCTGGATGTGTACGTGGCGAAACTAAGTTCCGGCGGCCAGTGGCGCTGGGCCCTAAGCGCCAGCAGCCAGGACCGTAACGACCCCATAGACCTTGCAGTGGATGCTAGCGGCACGGTGCGCGCCAGTGGCAACTTCCGCGGACAGAACGTTGCCTTCGGTACTATCATCTTACCTAATGGGCCTTACACTACTGGTGTGCTATTGCAGATTGGTGGTAACGTGCTGAAGACCGCACAGCCGGCCTCAGATGCCGCGCCGGTGCAGGCCTACCCGAATCCGTACACTTCCTTGCTAACGCTACAGCTGCCCTGGAGTGGCCCGATAGAGGTTACGGCGCACGACGTACTGGGGCGGGTGCGCCTGCGCAAGCAAGTGCGGGCTCAGGCCGGTCAGCAGCTAGCTCTACCTGATGCTGCCAGTTGGCCGTCGGGTGTATACCTGCTCACTATTCGCCAAGGCGACCGGCAACAGGTACTGAAAGTCGTGCGGCAGTAAGTGCTCTGCCAGTGGCTTCAGAGCAGCACATCAACCAGGGTTTCGGCTGGTTGATGTGCTGTTCCTGACTTTGCCCGCATGACGCTTCCGCTTCCTTACCGCGAACAGGGCAAGGGGCATCCGCTCGTTACAGCCCGTCCGTACTGCCTCGCTCTCTCCGAACCAGCCCTGTTCTTCCTTGTCTGGCCGCCAGGCAACCTCCCTCTATCCTCACCTTCAATTAAGTAGTGCCTGCTGCTGTTTACCAGCTGAACGGTGCGTATCTTCGCTAGTTCTGAGGCCACCCGAAATCTGCCTATTGCGTGATTTCCGGCCGGTTTGCCCGTTGTTGCCCGCATGATCCGTCTGGACTATTTCACCCCTGCTGACTTCTCCCAACTTATTGCCTGGATCGACTCGCCCCACCTGCTCATGAACTGGTCGGGGCCGATGTTCAACTTCCCCCTCACTCCCGATAAGCTGGAGTGGTATCTGCAGGACACCAACCAGCTGGGTGAGTCTGATGTGTTCATTTTCAAAGCAGTGGATACGACCACCGAAACCGTTGTCGGCCATATTTCCCTGGGCAGCCTCAGCCAGAAAAACAGTGCGGCCCGCATCAGCCGGGTATTCATTGCACCGGAACAGCGCGGCCGGGGCTTGGCCCGCCGGATGCTGACGGAAGCCCTGCGCTTCGGTTTCGAGCAGCTCAAGCTGCACCGCATTGATCTGGGCGTGTACGATTTCAACGAGGCGGCCATCCGGGCCTACACCCGGGCGGGCATGCAGCAGGAAGGCTGCTCGCGTGATATTCTGCGCTACGAAGGGGAATACTGGAGCCTGATTGAGATGAGCATGCTGGACCACGAGTGGCGCACGCTGCACCCGCAGGGCTGAACACTGCTGAAACCGGCCGGTGAAGCACCGCAGTTAGAAACCAGATCGGTTGGTTTTCACGGCTTCTGGGCCGCTGCCATAGATTTCTTTAAAACCCCAGGCCACCTTTTCCGCTTTCTGCCGTACTTCGTAAGTCCTATTCCGAACTACGCATGAGCACGACCGACAGCACTGCTCCTCTCACCGCCGATGTGGTGCTGATTGGAGCTGGAATCATGAGTGCAACCCTGGGCCTGATGCTCAAGGAGTTGCAACCCGACCTTACCATAGCCGTTTTTGAGCGGCTCGACGTGGCTGCTGCCGAAAGCTCCGATGCCTGGAACAACGCTGGCACTGGCCACTCAGCCTTTTGTGAGCTGAACTATACGCCTGAACAACCCGACGGCAGCATCGACATCAGCAAGGCCATCAAAATTGCCGAGCAGTTTGAACAGTCGAAGCAGTTCTGGGCCTATCTAGTGGAGAAGTACCAGGTCACGGGCGTAACACGCTTCATCAACCACATTCCGCACCTGAGCTTTGTGTGGGGCGATAAGAACGTGGAGTTCCTGCGCAAGCGCCACGCGGCCCTCGTGCAGTCCCCCCTGTTTGCCGGCATGCAGTTTAGCCAGGACCGCGCCGAAATGGCCCGCTGGATGCCGCTGGTCATGGACGGCCGCGAACCGCAGCAGCCCGTAGCCGCCACCCGCATGGACTTGGGCACCGATGTTAACTTCGGCTCCCTCACCCGGGGCATGTTCACGCTGTTGCAGGAAAAGCCTGGCGTTTCGTTTTACTTCCACCATGATGTGGAAGGCCTCAAACGCCGGGAAGACGGGAGCTGGCGTGTAAAAGCCCGCGACCTGACCACCAGCGAAAAAGTAAAAATCCGGGCACCGTTTGTGTTCATTGGGGCCGGAGGCGGCTCACTGCCGCTGCTCATCAAATCGGAAATTCCGGAAGGTCAGGGGTTCGGTGGCTTCCCCGTGAGCGGCCAATGGCTCAAGTGTATCAACCCCGAAGTCATTGCCCGTCACCATACCAAAGTGTACGGCAAGGCATCCGTGGGCTCCCCTCCTATGTCGGTACCACACTTGGATACCCGCGTCATCAATGGGAAACAGGAATTGCTTTTTGGCCCGTACGCCGGCTTCAGCACCAAGTTTCTCAAGCAGGGCTCTTACCTTGATTTGCCACTGTCGGTGAAGCTCAGCAATATGCGGCCCATGATTATTGCGGGCCTCAAGAATATGCCCCTCACCAAGTACCTGATCAACCAAGTCAGACAGTCGCCGGAAGACCGGCTGGCGGCCCTGCGCGAATACCTGCCCGAAGCGCGGGGCGAAGACTGGCAGCTGGAAACGGCTGGCCAGCGCGTGCAGGTTATCAAGAAGGACGCGAAGGAAGGCGGTGTGCTGGAATTCGGCACCGAGGTGGTAGCCGCCGCCGATGGTTCCATTGCAGCCCTGCTGGGCGCTTCGCCGGGGGCTTCCACGGCCGTGAGCATTATGGTGGGACTGGTGCAGCGGTGTTTTGCCGAAAGTGCCCGCACGCCGGCCTGGCAGGCCAAAATGCGCGAAATGATTCCTTCTTTCGGCAAAAACCTGAACGATGAGCCACAATTGGTAGCGCAGCTCCGCGCCCACACTAGTGCCGTTTTGGGGCTAAACGAAAATACCCCCGCGCAACAGTAGCCATCAGGTACCAGCCGGGTAATGGCATAAGGGCCACGCTGAACTCGGTTCAACGTGGCCATTTTACAGGATCGAATCCGTTGTCTATATTCCTGCCTTCTCAGCGGCCGGTAGAAATACTTCTGCCAGCATACAGCGGGCACTGCCGCCGCCAATGGTTTCAATGGTTGGAATAGCTAACGGCAATAGCTCGGCGTACTGGCTGAGGGCGTGGCGTTGCGCGGGCGTCAGAGCATTATGCGCACTCTGCGACATGGCCAACAGCGGCGTTCCAGCCGCTGAGCGCAGCTCCAGCATATTCCCGGCGAAGCAGGCCACCTGCTCCAAGCTGATGGCAATGATTTCGTGGCCCGTGCCCGTGAGTGAGGCTACCACTGCGGTTCGCTCGGCCGCATCTGTAATACTTTCCAGGCAAATCACCGCAAACTCTGTCCCTACGCACATCATCACGTTGGTATGGTAGATTTCCTGCCGTAGCGCATCGTAAGCGTGAAAAGCTACGGGCCGATACCCAAGACGAATGCAAACTTCCGCAAACAACGCCTGCTCCGTACGCGCCGAGAGACAGGCATACGCCACATGGTGGAGGTGGTCGAAAATAATGCTGCCGGTTCCTTCCAGAAACCGCCCCTGCTGCTCATGGCCCGACAAATCCACTATTTCCCGCAGTGTAAACTGTTGTCCCAGCGCCTCCAGAATATCGGGACGTCGTTCGGCGCGGCGGTTCAGGGCGCACATTGGGTAAAGTAAAGCGCGGCCATCGGGGTGAAAAGTACCCCAGTTGTTAGGAAACACCGCGTCGGGTGTGTGGGGCTCCGCAGTATCCTCAAACACCAGTACCTGCACGCCGTGGGCCCGCAGCCGGGCTACCATAGCGTCAAACTCCTCAAAAGCACGCGCCTGAATAGCACTATCATCGAGGCCGGCCACAAATCCCTGAAAATGGTTGGAATGAGCCGTTTCGGCATTGAAGGTGAACCGCGTAGGCCGCACCATGAAAACGGAAGTAGTGGCTTGCATGTGGAGTTGGGTGGGAGAAGTTGGGTGCACAAATAAACACCCGGAACCTCAGCTTTTCCAATCACTCACAGCGCATTTGCCTTTATCCGAACCGGCACGACTGCCCGGCTGGCAGCAGTACTGCCCCACCCCCAAGGCTTGAGCCGTTGGCACATTGACACAAAAAAAGAGGCTTCTCCCTTCGGAGAAGCCTCTTTCTAGCTACAAAGCGGGCTGGACTAAGCGCGACGCACTTTTACAGCGTTCAGGCCCTTACGGCCCTGCTCCACTTCGAATTCTACCTTGTCATTGTCGCGAATTTCGTCAATGAGGCCGGTTACGTGTACGAAGATGTCTTCGCCGGTTTCGGCGTTGTTGATGAAACCAAACCCTTTGGTTTCATTGAAAAATTTTACGGTTCCCGTCTGCATGATGCTTAAAAGGAGGTGATGGATGATGAAGCAAGCTGCAGCGGAATCCTATAATTAATTCAATAAGCTGAATTAAGATAGTGAAACGAGACGATTTGCCTTTAACGATGTAAAGGTAGGCTTTATTTTCGACTCTGACCCGTAACGCTTCTGATTAACCCGGTATACTTCCATGTATAGGCATTCCATTGGCAAGGATATAGAAACAGATGTAGCCTAATTTCTGACTGCTCACCCAACTAAAAATCTGGCCTTTTGAGGCTATAACAAAAAATATTTTTTTCTTTTTCTCGTCGTCCACACTCCTAAATTTCCCATTTTAGGACAACACCACATCAGGTAGGATACTTGTGCGTTTCGGGGGTTTTGCAACGTTTATCGTGGTTTTATCCGCTATGTGCTATAGTGTGAGAACAACAACTCAACTTGCCATCAGACCGTTGCCAAGCTCAGGCGTAGCAACGGTCTGATGGCACCAACGGGCCAAAAACGCTTGTTTTTTCGCGGCAGCCTGTAAATTGCCCCCGGAAATAGCTGTGCGCGTAGTCCCACATACGCCAGGATTTGCTCACCCGCGTCACCCCAAAACGCGTGGCAGGCAGTAGACGAGGAAGAACCATTGGGTGTGCTTGCAATAGCGAGAGCAAGACATCAGAAACCCCAGAAGTGGAATGGATAAAAAGCTCTACGCAAGAACAAAGTAACCCTGCGTGCTTACGTTACGGCAGCAGGCCCGGATAACCGGGTTCTGTTGTTGGGAATAAGCATTTGGGTAGTGCAGTACGCTTTAGTGCGGCCGCGTCCGGCAATTGCCAGGGCGGTCTGGTGTGGCAATTGGGTTAGGTTTTCACCTGAGAAAATCAGTTTCCGGCTCCCACCAACGCTTTTAGTTTACCTCTTTACTGCTCCTGTTGTATGACGCCACAACCCCGACGCCTGCGCATTGCCTTTCTTACTGCCAACGACCCGCACGACCGACGCTCTTGGTCGGGGCTGCACTACATGCTGGGCCAGACCCTGGAAAAGCATGTGGGCGATGTAGAATACCTGGGGCCGGTTTCGCTCCGCTACCTGTTTGCGCTGGGCAACCGGCTGAATAAGGTTATTGGGTGGCTGACGGGCGGCAAGCGCTACCATTATAGCGTCAGCTTGCTGGTCTCCAGAATCTATGGGCTCATTTTCGGGGCCCGACTCCGGGGCCGCCGCTTCGATGTGATTTTTGCGCCGGCTGCGTACACTGAGCTAGCCTATCTGCGCACCAATATTCCGATTGTATACTGCGGCGACTCTACCATCTCGCAGTTGATTGACTACTACGCAGGCCTCTCCAACCTGCTGCCTGTGTCCAAGCGTGAGCTGACGTACATTGAGCAGCGGGCCATCAAGAAGGCTAGCTTATTGCTGTTTTCCTCGCGTTGGGCGGCGCAGTCGGCCGTGCAGGACTTCGGGGCAGCTCGGCGCAACGTGCTGGTGCAGCCTTTTGGAGCCAATATGGCGCAGGTATTGCCCCGCGACACCGTGTTGCAGCCTAAGCGCACTTCCACTTGCCATCTGCTTTTTGTGGGGGTAGAATGGGGGCGCAAGGGCGGCGAAATAGCCTTTGAAACGTTGCTGGAACTGCGCCAGCTAGGCATTGACGCCCACCTGACCATTTGCGGCTGTGTGCCACCAACTGGTTTCGAGCATGAGAATCTGACGGTTGTTCCGTTTCTGGATAAGAATGACCCGCATCAGCGGGAGCAGTTGGATGGCCTGTATCTGGCCGCTGATTTTTTCCTACTGCCAACCCGGGCGGAGTGTGCCGCCATTGTCTTCTGCGAGGCCAGCGCCTTCGGGCTGCCTTCCTTCACGACTGATACCGGTGGCATAGCTGAATTTGTGGAGGAGGGCGTGAACGGTTACCGGCTCAGTCTGGCGGCCCGAGGCCGGGAGTTTGCTGCCGCCATCAAACCCGTCTTCGAAGATCCGGCGCAGTACGCCCGGCTGTGTGCTTCCTCGCGCCAACTCTTTGAGCAGCGCCTGAACTGGGACGCCTGGGGCTACAGCGTGAAGCGTGTATTGGAAAGTCGGTTTATGCCCGCTACTGCCTCCTTCGCGCCCCGCTGGTCCCGTACCCATCAGCTTGCAGGTAACCAGAATTTTTAGCGGTCGAGCAGACGGTGCGGAAAGCTGAAAAACCGATTGAGCCAGACACAGGCATGTTATGCTTTGTCTGGCTCTCTACCTCTGCCTAATTCAATCGTGCAGATGAAGCGGTAGAGAGGCTTCGATTGCGCTTCGCTCAGCATAACGGGCCTGACGGCCTGCCAAAGCCCGTGCAGCAACCGTTTTATTTGAACTGGCGGGCCGGGTAGACGTATGGATATTACGACTAACCCGATTACCATGCTGCCTACCGTTCCTGAACAAGTGTTGCCCTCGGCTTCTACCCTCACTTCTACTGCCGCTCCCATTGTGCTGGCGGGTGCCACTGGTGGTCTGGGCTTGCTGATTGCCCATCATCTGCGCCGGCGAGGTGCCACCGTTCGGGCCCTGGTTCGGCCGGAATCCAGCCGCAAAGCCGAGGCGGAATCGTTGCGGCTGCAGGGAGTAGAAGTAGTGGAGACGAACTTCAACAGCGTAGCCGACCTTACCCGCGCCTGCACCGGCGCGGCCTGCGTGGTATCAGCCCTTTCGGGGCTGCGCGATAGTATTGTGGACACGCAGACACGCCTGCTCGATGCGGCCGTGGCAGCGGGTGCCCCGCGATTCATTCCTTCTGACTTCTCAGCCGATTTTACCACGCTTCCCGAGGGTTCTAACCGGAACTTCGATTTACGCCGGGAGTTTCAGCGCCGGCTCGAAAAGGCCCCTATTCAGGCCACATCTATTCTCAACGGCATGTTTATGGACTTGCTGAAAGGCCAGGCGCCAGTAGTACTACCAGGACCACGCCGGGTAGTATACTGGGGTGATGCCGACCAGCCGCTGGACTTTACTACCATGGTGGACACCGCTAATTTCACGGCGGCGGCCGCTCTTGACCCTACCACGCCACGCTTTTTGCGCGTGGCCGGCGAAGTGGCTACTATTCGGGGGCTGCAGGCAGCGGCCAGCGCGGCCGCAGGGCACCCGTTTAAGCTATTTCGGGTGGGAAGTCTGGGAGTACTGCAAAGCATGATTAAGGTGACACGCACTCTGATGCCGGCCAACGACGAGGTATTTCCGCCCTGGCAGGGGATGCAGTACCTGCACAATATGCTTAGCGGCCAGGCCAAGCTGCCAACGCTGGATAATGCCCGCTATCCGGATATCCGCTACACGCAGGTACGAGAGCTACTGGCGAGGTAAAGCCCCGTGCGCGTCCTGGCGTTGCTGGCGTTGTTCAAATTGTGCGGCTCCAGCCGCTGGACACCAGGATACGCAGGGGTGCGGTTCTGCTGCTGTTCCATTGCATACTGAGTAGCAGGCTTGGAATTTTCTCCGTATGTATGCCGTCATGAAGAGACGCCTGCTCTTGCTTACGCTGCCTAGCCTGTTGCTCACTCAAACCGCGCTGGCCCAAACCACCAAACCGGCCTCCGCCAAGCCGAAAACCGTCACCACGACCACTTGGTCCGGCAACCCCATTTTTCCCGGCTGGTACGCCGACCCCGAGGCCGTTGTTTTCGGTAAAACGTACTGGGTGTACCCTACCTACTCCGCGCCGTTTGATGAGCAGGTATTTCTGGATGCCTTTTCGTCGCCCGATCTGGTGCACTGGACCAAGCATCCGCGCATTATAGATACTGCCCGCGTTACATGGGCCCGGCGCGCTATGTGGGCACCGTCAGTAATCCGGAACGGTGGCAAATACTTCCTGTTCTTCGGGGCCAACGATGTGCACGAAGGCGAAACGGGCGGCATCGGGGTGGCTGTGGCCGACCGGCCGCAAGGCCCGTTCAAAGACTATCTGGGCAAGCCGCTCATCGGCAACATTCACAACGGTGCCCAACCCATCGACCAGTTTGTGTTTCAGGACACGGATGGGCAGTACTATATGCTGTACGGCGGCTGGTCGCACTGCAACATTGCGCGCCTCAAGCCCGATTTCACCGGCTTTCTGCCTTTCCCCGACGGCAGCACGTTCAGAGAAATTACGCCACAGAACTATGTGGAAGGGCCATTTATGTTTCGGCGCGACGGCAAATACTACTTCATGTGGTCGGAAGGTGGTTGGACGGGGCCTGACTACTCGGTGGCCTACGCCGTAGCCGATTCGCCGCTGGGACCCTGGCAGCGGGCAGGCAGGATTCTGCAGCAGGATCCGGCCGTAGCCACCGGGGCCGGGCACCACTCAGTGGTGCAGGGGCCGGGTAAGGATACGTGGTACATCGTGTATCACCGCCGGCCTCTTACCGAAACCGACCAAAACCACCGCATCACCTGCATCGACCGGATGTATTTCGATACGCAGGGCCGCATCCTGCCGGTGAAGATTACCAAGGAAGGTGTAGCAAAACAGGGCTTTTAGCCCATCAGCACGGAATTCAGAAATCCACCGTCTGCAGGCGGCCTTTCCGGAACAGCAATAGCAACGCAGCATCCGTTGCCTCTCCCGGGCGACTGACAGAGGGTTCATCATTCTATTTGGCTGAAACCGGGTAAAGGCGGCGGACATACTCCAGTGTTGTATTCTTATCGAGCATGAGCGGGCCAATGTTCCCCTATTGCCTGCTCCTCTTGTACACCGGTCGACTATTTCCTGATCGGCAGCTTGCTTACGAAGGGATAGCAGCCAACCTATCTGTCAACTCCTCTACCAAGCATGTTGCGCCCGGCGCCCGAGCGAAGCCTCCCGCATGGGAGTCATTGCCAGCGCCCCTGCCTGCTAAGAAGCACTTTTGGGGGTGGCAATCATTCCGCTCCTCGTATTGAAGCGGGCAAAGCCTCCAGCAGCTGCTTGCTGGTGAACCGGAAGCTGACCGATTCTCCTTGACAGTCAATGTGGCTAGCGTAAGTAGTAGCCCAGAGAAAGGTTTCAACCTGCACGGGCCCAAAAGCCGCCCAGGGAATGAACAGTGGCGGGTGCCCAATGTAAAAGATTTTCCAGGTAGTCAGCCATACGCCCTGCGGAGTAATGCCGGCCCGCACGGCATTATTGTATTTCACCGGCCCGATGCGCAGGTAGCTCAGCAACTGCCGGTTTACCGTGGCGGGTACGTCGGCCACGGCGTACGCACCGGCCAAACGACTCCAACCCATCCGGGAAATCATGAACACCACCAAACACCAGAAGGCCCCGAAGACGGGCAGGAACAGTAGCGGGAGCCAAGGCACGACAGGATGCATACGCAGGAATACGCGGGGACTTGGGACAGGGTTGAAACGGCCTGCAGCTGACGCGCTACGGCTACGGCAGAAGCAGTTTGCCGCTGGCACTTTGGGAGTGAATGAGTGTAAACAAACAACGCCGCCCCAGTTTCCCGGGACGGCGCAGTAGTGGTTTGCCGTTGATAATACAACGGCATCTTTTATAATTTTCAGATAACCGTAAAAGCCTTTTCAGTTGTTTATCCGGTCTTCTGCTACTTCAACTTGATGCCCTGAGCTTCCATGGCCTGCTCCGTCTTGGCATGGTTGGCCAGGTACTCGGCGTGCTGGGCCTCGGTGCGCTCGGTGCCGAGGCTCTCGAAATGCTCGCGCAGCTTGTCGGCGGGCAGGTCGGCACCGTAGGATGGGGTGCCGGGCTGCTGGCGCCACGATTGGTGCAGAGTGCCGTCGTCCACGGCGTCGAAGCCCAGCTCGTCAACTAGGGCCATTACCTTCTGCTTGGCGGCGGCATCGTCGCCGGCAACGGGCAACGAAATGCGGCCGGGCGTGCCGGCAGCTTGCCCCTTGTTTTGCAGGTGGTCGGCGTAGATGTTGTTGAACACCTTCACCACGGGGCGGCCCAGGTGCTGCTGCACCCATTCACTTTCGGTCAGCGAGCCGGTTTCTAGCTCCGCAATCTGGCCGTCGCGCAGGTGGGGGTAGTAGTTGCTGGTGTCGATGACGGGTACCTCGGCCGGCACGCTGGCGAACAGGTCTTTGGGCAGGTCGGGAATATTTTTCAGCGGGATGGTTACCACGATGATGTCGCTGCCGTGGCGGGCCGCTTCCTCGGCCGTAACGGGCGTAGCGCCGGTTTTCTGCGCCACGTCCTTGAGCGTCTCGGGGCCGCGGGAGTTGGCGATATATACGTTATGGCCGAGGCTGGTGAGCCGCACGGCCAGGGCGCTGCCAATGTGGCCGGCGCCAATGATTCCGATGTTCATAGTTCGTGTGGTTTGGTTTGAATGGCCGTTAGGTGCGGCCGCAGGGAGGTAAACAAAGGAGACGGGCGTTTTGCTTTTTCCTGGACTCATCAGAACGAACAACGCCGCCCGAGCGAGGTTCGGGCGGCGTTAGGAAACTGTTTACTAGTTGCACTTCTCTACAAATATGCCAACCACCAGTAGCTATTCCTTTGCTTGAAGCGGCGGTACCAACTGCAGGGCCAGTACAGGGCCAGCACTACCACGGCCCACACAACATAGGCGCGCAACAAGCTGGGTTCATAATTCTTCGGCCAGGCTGTGGGATTCGCAAATGCCAAATTAATGGCTTGCCCAAATGCCCAGTGAGTCCAGAGGCAGGCTCCTGCGCTGATTACAAGTAAGTGTAGCAGGAAGTAAAAAAATGGTACCTGCCCAAAGGTACGCAGCCAGCGAGTTAAGCGGTTATCTACCGCTTCCAATCGACTCAAAAGTAACAGGGATACCCCCAGTGTCAGGCATACGAACAGCAAAGAGGGCGGATACTTGCTTACATTCAGAAAAGACAGGGCAGTATATAGCCCTCCTTTGGGCTGCACGCTCCAGGGTGTTGGGTCGCCGTACCAGTTTGTAAAGCGCAGGCTGAAGAAGACCGCCAGCATGCCTGCGCCAGTCATACGTAGCAGTTTCTTCCTCTCAGACATCGGCCGCACAAACCAAGGCCCTAGCAGGTAACCAGCCAGCATTACGCCCAACCAGGGACCAACGGAATACGCAACCAACAATGGCGGTAGTAGCCCGACCGACAGCAGAAAGGGGCCGTTATGCAGCAAGGCCCACCCAGTAGTAGCAGCAGTTATAGGCTGAACGGATGGCAACGCATTATGGCCTACCAGAATGAATGCTGCCAGCAGCATCAGGGCTAGGCGAGGTAACCAGAGCAGAGCCGCTAACAGTACCATTCCGCACCCAATAACCCATATTACTTGTAACAGAATCATGCTGTAGCTCCACTGCAGCAGAAAGGAAATAACTCCCACCTCCATCAGTACCAGCCACAGCCCCCGCTTAAGCAAAAACCGACTGGTAGCACTCTGGCTTTTGAGCTTTTGCTGCTGCAGCCAGATACTCACGCCTGAAAGGAACACAAATGTCGGAGCGCAGAAGTGGGTAATCCAACGCGTGAAAAACAGCAGTTCACTCGTTTGCGACAAGTCTTTGGGCCTGAATGCAGTGGGACTCCAGAAGTCCCGAACATGGTCGAGGGCCATCACAACCATCACCAAACCACGCACGACATCAATGGCCTGCACCCGCATGGGAACTACGCCACCGAGGGCAGGAACTGCTGGTGTTTCAGGTGATGGATACATACGGCGTTGATGAAACGTGAAACGTTACCTGCAGAAAACACGCTACTCCCACCCCGGAATCTGCACCCCACGCTCCTCAGCCACCTGCCGGGCCAACTCATAGCCGGCGTCGGCGTGGCGGAAGACGCCCATGCCGGGGTCGGTGGTGAGCACGCGGCTCAGGCGCTCGGCTTTTTCGGGGGTGCCGGTGGCCACTATCACCATGCCGGAGTGGGTGGAGTTGCCGATGCCCACGCCGCCGCCGTTGTGCAGCGACACCCAGTCGGCGCCGCTGGCGCAGTTGGCCAGGGCGTTGAGCAGGGGCCAGTCGGCTACGGCGTCGGAGCCGTCGAGCATGCCTTCGGTTTCGCGGTTGGGCGAGGCCACAGAGCCGCAGTCGAGGTGGTCGCGGCCGATGACGATAGGGGCCGATACTTCGCCCCGCGCCACCAAGTCGTTGATGACCAAGCCGAACTTCTCCCGCTCGCCGTAACCCAGCCAGCACACCCGGGCCGGCAAGCCGATGAACGGCACCTTGGCCTGGGCCTTCTCAATCCAGCGGGCCAGCATCTTATTATCGGGGAAGGTTTCCAGCAAAGCACGGTCGATGCGCAGAATATCCTGGGGGTCGCCGCTGAGGGCGGCCCAGCGAAAAGGGCCTTTGCCCTCGCAGAACAGCGGCCGGATGTAGCCGGGCACGAAGCCGGGGTAGAGAAACTGACCGTTGTCGTCGCGTACCTTGAGGCCGCCTTTCTCAGCCTGGCCGCGCAGGTTGTTGCCGTAGTCGAGGGCCACCGCGCCGGCCGTTTGCATGTCAATAATGGCTTGGCAGTGCTTCATGATGGACTGCAGCGCCTGCCGCCGGAACTCGGCGGGGTCATCCTTGCGCAGCTGCAACACGGCGTCAATGTCGCCTTCAGGAATGTAGTCGAGCAGGTCGTGGGCTGAGGTCTGGTCCGTTACGATGTCCACTTTGTAGCCCTGGGTCAGCAGCTGGGGCAGCACGGTGGCGGCGTTGCCGGTGAGGCCGATGCTCCAGCCGGTGCGGGCGGCTTTGTACTGCTCGCACAGGGCTAGGGCGTGCGGCAGGTCGCGGGCCTGCTCGTCGAGGTAACCTTCCCGCACCTTCTGCTTCACCCGCTCGTCAATCGGCTCGATGACCAGGCACACGCCGTCGTTCATGGTCACGGCCAGCGGCTGCGCGCCGCTCATGCCGCCCAGCCCGGCCGTGACGGTAACGGTTCCAGCCAGTGTGCCTGCAAAGTGCTTGTCGGCCACGGCGGCGAAGGTTTCGTAGGTGCCCTGCAAAATGCCCTGGGTGGCAATGTAAATCCAAGAGCCGGCCGTCATCTGCCCGTACATCATCAGCCCCAGCCGGTCCAGCTCATCGAAATACTCCTGGGTACTCCAGGCGGGCACGAGGTTGGAGTTGGCAATGAGTACGCGCGGAGCGTGGGCCCAGGTACGCAGCACGCCCACCGCCTTGCCGCTCTGCACCAGCATGGTTTCGTCGGGCTCCAGGTTTTTGAGGG
This sequence comes from Hymenobacter swuensis DY53, assembly GCF_000576555.1. Lineage (NCBI taxonomy): Bacteria > Pseudomonadati > Bacteroidota > Cytophagia > Cytophagales > Hymenobacteraceae > Hymenobacter > Hymenobacter swuensis. Next base: position 1,569,832 of record NZ_CP007145.1, on the reverse strand, counting down.
TGCGCACAATGGTCTGATACTCTTTCCAGTTGCGGGCGGCGCGGCCGGCCCCGCCGTACACAATCAGCTCGTCGTACACGAGGCTCACGGCCGGGTCGAGGTTGTTTTCCAGCATCCGCAGGGCCGCTTCGGCTTCCCAGGTTTTGCAGCGCAGTGTGATGCCGTGCTGGGCGCGCACGGTTTCTGCGGGCTTGTACTCGTAGTACATGGGCCGGGTGGCGGACGCGGCCGGCGCGGCCGATTGGCTGGTGGCTTCCAGGTTCAGCTCGGGCGTATCGAGGGCGGAATGGGGCATAGTGGATTGGGTGGGAGTTGGGAGCTGGAAGTTATTGCTTTTGCCGGCCGGCCGGAAGCCACAGCCGGAAATAGAGCAGCTTTTTTGCCGGCTCTTCGTCCCAGATTCACTGGCTGACGGGCAAAGAAGCCTGGTTCGTCTAATAATAACCTGGGATTAATATACCTCGCCGTAGTTTTGTCGTATGAGTCGGCAACACCTCCGGGCAAGGAGGTAGCTTTCTGATTACCTGACCCTTACTCTATGCAGCGTTTTTCCACTCTCTTGCGCTTTCTGGTTCTTTTCGTGTTGCTGATCTTAGGAGCCGCCAACCGTCCGCAGCCCCAGCCCGCTCCCCTTTCCGATGCTATTTCGGCCCTTTTACGCAGCGTGACGCCTTTCAACGGCTAACCGCTGCCTGGCCTATGGGCCCGGTTATTTACCTTCCTATTTTCTCCGCGACGCGAAGCCTGGCTTCGCGTTTTTGTTTGGTAACAGGGAGCAGGCTATTAGTTTATTGATAGTGGTTTTTAGCAGTTACCCACAGGTTTTGATAGTGAAGGGAACGGAATAAGCTGTATAGGAACCGGGTTATGCACTTGTCTGATAGGCGATTTTCTTTGCATATTGCCGGGGTATATTTCTATCACCTGATATGGCTGAGTTGTTCCAGTATCTGAAAGACGGGCTGCGCTGGCTGGGCGACCTCCTGCTGGATGGTCTGCTCGCCGATTTATTCGCTTGGCTGAGCGACTGGTTTTCTTCCTGACCAGCTCTCCGAAGCGAGAAATGACCGGAAGGCCCATTGGCTTATTGCCCAAACGCCGCCTACCCGTCCAGACGCGCCAGTAGCTCCTCCACCTGCCGCTCCAGCCGCGTCACCCGGTCCTCGATGCGGGACGGCGGACGCAGATGAGTGGTAAACACGGCCTTCACTTCCCAGATTTCCAGTGCCTGATCAAGCGAGAATTCTTGGGCGCCGTAGTCGGGATTGTCGGCACGGAGCCGGAGCACGTTAGCGGGCAGGCGCTCGGATAGGCGGCGCACCAGCAAGCTGTTTTGCGTAACGAAAGCATAAATGCGGCCCGGCCGCAGGGTGGCTGTGGCCTTATCTACGCGGCAGCACAGCACCACGTCCTGATGGCGCAGGCCCTGCTGCTGGTGCTGCATTTCGGCCCCAACAATCTCAAAGGCCCGGGTGGCCGGCCCCAGCTGGTGCGGAAACGTGAGCGGCGGCAGCGCGTCGATGAAGGCGGTGTTGTGGTGCTGCACAATGTACTCAAGCAGGCGGTCGGCGGGCACGAAGGGCGTGAGTCGGGCCAGCCGGTCGGCCGTGGCAGCAACTGGCGTGGCGGGTGCTTCGGGGGTCGCTTCCTGCCGGAAAATATCGAAATGGTAAAGCTCGTTTACGGTTAGCTCTTTCGTAAGTAGCAGATCTACGGACAAGCCAAAATGATGAGCAATCTGGATCAGCGTCTCCATTTTTGGCTCAGATCGACCCTCTTCGTAAGCCCCCACGCTGGGCCGGGCCAGGCCAAACAGCTCGGCAAAAGCGGCCTGACTCAGCTTCTTGACAGTTCTTATCTTGCGGATGTTCTTCCCTACGTACGACATGCGGCGGAAATTATTTTCGCTCAAAGTTTGAGCTTATCTCAAACTTTGAGTACACTTGCATCGTAAAGCTAGCACATATTCCCGATGACCGTTTTTCAGTCCGCTATTTTTTTGAGCCATTAGAATAGCAGTCATCCTGCACCACGCGGCAAACTGCTTCTCGATACTGCTTACCTTCTGGCCGGTTTTCTACTTCCCCTACCGCTTACTCTATGGCCAACTCTTACTTCTATAAGATTCAGAACTACCTACTGGAGCTTGACTTCGACATTCAGCACCAGGATGAGACCAACAACCTGCTGGTGGTGAGCAAGCCGGAGCTGGGCATCGAGCACTTGGTGCTGGGCTGCGGCGAGCCGCTGCTGATTCTGGAGCAGTACCTGCTGGAGCTGCCCACCCCCAGTTGCGACATCTACCAGCGGCTGCTACAGAAAAACCGCGACATCATTCACGGGGCCTTTGTGCTGGACGAAACGGGCCGCAAGGTCATCTTCCGCGACACGCTGCAGCTGGAGCACCTCGACCGGCCCGAGCTGGAGGCCGTTTTCAACTCGCTGGGCTTGCTGCTCAGCGAGTTCAGCGACGAGTTGATTGCGTTTTCAAAATCGGGTTCTGAGGACGCCTGACCGTCATGCTGAGCCTGTCGAAGCATCTCTACCGCTTCGTTGCAGTAGTAATCAGACGAAGCGGTAGAGATGCTTCAGCTTCGCTCAGCATGACGAGCCAAACTTCCTCAACACCCCAAACTTCCAATAGCCATGAACCTCTTCAACCGCATCTTCAAAATTGGGCAGGCCGAAGCGCATTCGGCAGTCAATCAGTTCGAGGACCCGATCAAGCTGACCGAGCAGGGTTTGCGCGATCTGCGCGAAGACCTTGATAAGGCCCTGCATGCACTGGCGGAGGTGAAGGCCCTGGTCATTCGCAGCCGCAACGATGCTGAGACGGAGCGCAGCCGCGCCCTCGACTACGAAAACAAGGCCGTGCTGCTGCTGCAAAAGGCTCACCGCCAGGAGCTGGAGGCCCCCGAAGCCGACCGCCTCGCCACGGAAGCCCTGCTCAAGAAAACCCAGCACGAAGCCCAGGCCGCCCGCGCCACCCAGGAGCAGCAGAAGTTCGAGGCCTCGGCCCAGCAGCTCGACCAGAACGTGCAGCAGCTCAAAAGCACCATCTCGCAGTGGGACAACGAGTTGAAAACGCTGAAAGCCCGCGTGACGGTGAGCACGGCCACCAAAACCATCAACCAGCAGCTGGCCCAGCTGGATTCGTCAGGCACGGTGGCGCTACTGGAGCGCATGAAGGACAAGGTGGCCACCGAGGAAGCCCTGGCCGAATCGTACGGGCAGATTGCGCAGGAAAGCAAGTCCATTGACCAGGAAATCGATAAGGCGCTGGGCAAAGACAGCAGCGGACAGGCCTCGGCCGATTTGCAGGCCCTGAAGGCGAAGCTGGGGCTGGGGTAAACGGCCCTTCCTCCCATTTCTAGCTCTCTGTTATACTTACTGCACTTCTTTGAACATGAAAGAAAAAACCCAGCGGGTGCTGGGCGTCTTGATGCTCTTGGCCGGCGTGGCTTTTCAGATATTTCACTTCACTGACTTCGGCAATGGCCGGACGCTGATGGTTTTTGGCCTCATGATTAGCCTGACCACCTACGTTGGCTACGCCAAGCGTCTGCAAGCCGAAAACGAGGAGCTACGCCGCCAGCTGCCGACGGCCTAACCACATTTCATTCTTAGTATCCGGCGGTTCCCTGCTCTATGACCGAACTTCTACACGCTGCTGTTTCGCCGCCCAACCTGCTGCCGACTGGCCTGCTGGTGTTTGTGCTGCTCTACTGGCTGACGGTGCTGCTGGGGGTGCTCGACTTCAAAACCATCGACGTGGATACCGACCACGCCGGGCACCTGGGCACCGATGGCCACGCCGCGCCCGATACGGCCCATGCGGGCGTGAGCTGGCTGAACCACGCGCTGGCGTTTTTCAACCTGGGCCGGGTGCCGCTGATGGTGTTCGTGAGCCTGGTGGCGCTGCCGTGGTGGGTGGGCAGCATCCTGCTGAATTACTACCTGGGCAACACGTCGGGGCTGCTGGGGCTGGCACTGCTGATGCCGCTGCTGCTGGGTAGCCTGCTGGTAGGCAAGGTGCTGACCACGCCGTTTGTGCGGCTGTTTGCGGCCATGGAGCACAACCACGACAGCGGCGCGCAGCCGCTGGGCAAAGTCTGCACGTTGCTGCTGCCCGCCAGCCAGGAGCAACTGGGCCAGGCCAGCGTGCCGCAGCGTGCCGGCGCGCCGCTGGTGCTCAACGTGCGGGCCGCCTCAGCCGCCAGCGAGCTAAAAAAAGGCGACACGGCCCTGATAATCGATTACGATGCCGCCCGCCGCTGCTACCTTGTGGAGCCCTATGACGCGCCCTGAACGCTGCTCAGGGCGGTATCCGGTGTAGAGACGCGACACTTCGCGTCTCGTCATTGAACGGCCCGAAACTACGCCATTAGCCAACGTCAGCAACGACGAGACGCGAAGTGTCGCGTCTCTACATCGGTCAATACAGGCTCTTAACATCCTGCTCCTGCGCGGCAGCTACCCATATTTTTCTCTTTTTTTCTCCCGATTTGCCTCTACTCCTACTCCTTACTTCCATGCTGGAACAACTCTCTCTTGCGGTGCTGGTCATCGTCGCCGTTCTTATTCTGGGCTTTATTGCCATTGTGGCCCGCATGTATAAAAAGGCTGTGCAGGGCGAGGCCCTGGTACGCACGGGCATGGGCGAAACCAAGGTATCGTTCAGCGGCATCTTTATTGTGCCGGTGCTGCACAAGCTGGAGGTGATGGACATCAAGCTCAAAACCATCATCATCCAGCGGGCCGGCTCCGAGGGGCTGGTGTGCAAAGACAACCTGCGGGCCGACGTGAAGGTGAACTTCTTCGTGCGCGTCAACAAAACCCACGACGACGTGCTGAACGTGGCCCAGAGCATCGGCGCGCACCGCGCCTCCGACCCGGCCGCGCTGGAAAACCTCTTCGACGCCAAGTTCTCGGAAGCCCTCAAAACCGTGGGCAAGCACTTCGATTTCATTGAGCTGTACAACTCCCGCGAGCAGTTCAAGCAGGAAATCCTGCGCATCATCGGCACCGACCTCAACGGCTACGTGCTCGACGACTGCGCCATCGACTACCTGGAGCAAACCCCGCTCACGGCCCTGAATCAGGACAACATTCTCGACGCCGAGGGTATCAAGAAGATTATTGCCCTGACCTCGGAGCAGAAAATCCAGGCCAACTCCATCCAGCGCGAGCAGCAGAAAACCATCAAGAAGCAGGACGTAGAGGCCCAGGAAACCATTCTGCAGCTGGAAAAGCAGCTGATTGAAAACCAGGAAAAGCAGAAGCGGGAAATTGCCAACATCAAGGCCCGCGAAAACGCCGAGGCGGCCAAGGTGCAGCAGGAAGAAACCCTGAAATCGGAGAAGGCACGCATCGCCACCGAGGAAGAAGTGGGCATTGCCGAGCAGAACCGCGACCGGCAGGTGCTGGTGGCCGAGCGCAACAAGCAGCGCACCGACGCCGTGGAAACGGAGCGCGTAGCCCAGGCCAAAGCCCTGGAAATAAACGAGCGGGAGCGGATTGTGGCCCTCGCCCAGATTGAAAAGGAGAAGGCCCTGGAAGAAGAGAAAAAGAACATCCAGACCATTATCCGGGAGCGAATCACGGTGGAAAAGGCCACGGTGCAGGAAGAAGAAAAAATCAAGGACACCCGCGCCCAGGCCCTGGCCGAGCGCGAAAAGCTGGTGGCCCTGACGGCCGCCAAGCAGCAGGCCGAAGCCGCGACAGTCACGCTGGTGGGCAACGCCGACATGGAGCGCCAGGCCGCCGAGTTCCGCGCCAAGCAGGCCCTCATTGATGCCGAAGCCGAGAAGGCCGCCGCCGAGTTCAAGGGCCAGGCCATCCGCACGCTGGCCGAAGCCGAAGCCAGCAAGGCCACGGCCGTAGGCCTGGCCGAAGCCCAGGTGATGCAGGCCAAAGCCACCGCCCGCCAGAAGGAAGGCGAAACCGAGGCCGCCGTGCTCCAGCTCACCGCCGCCGCCGAGGCCCAGGCCATCCAGGCCAAAGCCGGCGCTCAGGCCGAAGCCGACGAGAAGCTGGGCCTGGTAGCCGCCAAAGTAAACCGCGAGAAAGGCCAGGCCGATGCCGACATCATCCAGTTCCGCGCCGACGCCGACCAGAAGAAGGGGCTGGCCGAAGCGGCCGTATCGGAGCAGAAATTCGCGGTGGAAGCCAAGGGCATCGAAGCCAAGGCCGACGCCATGAAGAAGCTCGACGGCGTGGGCAAAGACCACGAGGAATTCAAGCTGCGCCTCGACAAGGACAAGTCGGTGGAGCTGGCTCAGATCAACATCCAGAAGGACATTGCCGCCTCGCAGGCCGGCGTTATCGGCGAGGCCCTCAAAGCCGCCAAAATCGACATCGTGGGCGGCGAAACGATGTTCTTCGACCAGATCATCGGCTCCATCACCAAGGGCAAGATGATTGACCGCACGGTGCATAACTCCGAAGTGCTGGGCACCGTGAAGGACGCCTTCTTCAGCCCCGACGGCAGCGGCGACTTCAAAGCCAACCTGCGCCGCTTCGTGGACCAGTTCGGCCTAAGCTCAGAGGACATGAAGAACCTGAGCGTCTCGGCCCTGCTGCTGAAGATGATGAACCAGGCCGGCGACGACGCCACCCGTGCCACCATCACGCAGCTGGCCGGCACGGCTGTGGCGCTGGGCATCGGAGATAAGCCGGCGCGGATGCTGGAGCTAAAGTAAGAGCGTTCCACCTCAACCCCTCTCCTTTTCGGAGAGGGGAAACTGGCTTCTACCCTTTAAAGGCTAGTACTGGCTCGTCTCTACCTCTAAAATCTACAACTAGAGCCCCTCTCCTTTTTCGGAGAGGGGTTGGGGTGAGGCGACTAGATTCTAACGCTGGCTACCTGCTCATGCAAGCTCCCGATTCTACCACTCCCCAAATGACCCGCCGGCAAACCGTGGGCATCATCCTTGGCCTGGCTTTCTGCATTGCCCTTTTTGCCGGCCTTATCTACTTCGTTAAAGCGGATAGGGCCGAAAAGCGGGCGTTGATTCTGAAAAATCCGGGGTACGCCACGGGCATTATTACCCGAGTCAGAAGGTACAAGGGCCGGCGCATATCCGTGCGGTATACCGTGGGCGGCGTGGAGCATTTCCTTCGGACGCGGGTGTCCAGAAACTTTTTGCGCACCCACGCCAAAGGCGACACTACCGCCGTCATCTACGCTAAATCAGATCCAGCCAATGCTATCCTGAAGGCCCGGTTACGGTCGTCACGATACTAATTAGCCGTTTTTTCTCCCTGCAAGGGTCTGTGCCTTGCCCTCCTATGGAAGCTCAAGCTACCCAACTCGAAACCGGCACCTACGAAATCCTGCGCAACCGCCTGCTCAAGAGCAGCACCGACCTGCGCCAGCGCCTCGACCAGCTCAACACGGAGCGCAAGCAGGTGTTCGGGGCCGTGGATACGCGCCTGTTGGGCACCGGCCGCATCAGCACCGAAAATAACTGCGTGGCCTGGGACATGGTGCCGGTGGGCCAGCGGTTCATCTTCGGCTATAATGTGGTGCTGGGGCTGAAGGCAGAGCCAGATCTGGCCGACGTGTTTGGGGTGTACGAGTACGCCGGGCACGATTTCCGGCCGCTGGGGCTGGAGCTGCTGCAGCACCCGCAGTTTCTGGAGGAGTTCCGCAACCTCTACCGCTACTACAAAAACACCCAGTTCGTGAAGTTCGCCGTCATTGGCGTGCACCTGTTCATGGTGTTTCGGGTGGGTAAGAGTGCGTCGGATGTGAAGACGTTTAAGTGGCTGGTGCAAGGTGATACACTGACCTACCTCGACAACCGCTCCGACCACGAGTACACCTTCCCGCCCCAGCACGAGTTCCAGTGGAAGCGCGCCACCCGCGACATGCAGCGCGGCGGCAAGCATCCCCACATCAGCATCGAGGACAAGGTGTTCGTGGAAACCGTGGGCGGCGACCTGACCATCAAAATCGAGGACAACACCAGCACCGGCCACGGCATTCTGAGCGAGCCGGTCGATGATAAGGATCAGACCCTCGACGACTCGGAAATCTACTTTGCGGTGGTCGGCAACCTGATTCTGCTCAAGATCCGGCCCTACCAGGAGCAGACGTATCGTTACTTCATCTTCAACCACAAGCTCAAAACCGCCCAGCGCCTCGATGCCCTGGCCGATGCCTGCGTGCTGCTGCCCGATGGCCAGGGCCTGATCTTCCCCCACGGCTTCTACCTGCAAACCGGCGACAACAAGCTATTCGACAACGGCCTGCGCGAGATGCTGTTTGAGAAGCGCGTGGTGTCGCCGAACGGGGAGGATTTTCTGTACGTGTTCTTCAACAAGGACCACGGCACCTACCTGCTGCTGAGCTACAACCGCATTGCCCAGCGCGTGGACAACCCCATCGTGTGCCACGGCTACGCTTTGTTTGAGAACGGCGAGCTGTGCTACTTCCGGGCCGACGACGAGCCCAAGAAGCACCACGCCGTGCAGATCTGGCAGACGCCCTACACCGCCCCCGATTTCCAGCTGCCCGTCACCTCCGATTCCTACCTCTACAAGCTGGGCAACAAGGAAATCGTGCGGGCCATGAGCGAGGTGCAGGAAGTGCTGACCCTCGCCGGCAAGGACGACAGCTACGCCGGCCTCTACCTCGACCTGATCCGCCAGACCACCGCCCTCACCGACGCCTACCACTGGCTGCGCGAGCCGGCGGCCCAGGCGTTGGCCGAGCCCCTGGCCGAAATCCGCCAGACGGCCACGGCGGCCGTGGAGGAGTTTGAGAAGGTGCAAAGCATCCGCAAAAACACGGCCCAGCAAACGGCCGTCGTGTTTCAGAAAGCCGACGAGCTGACCGGCCGCATCCGCCGCTCGGCGCCCGATACCGTCACGGAGTTTGTGCAGCTGCTGGGCGAGTTGCGCGGGGTGCGTGGCGAGGTAATTTCGCTGAAGGAGTTGCGCTACGTAGAGCTACCGGCCGTGGAAAAGCACGCCCAGGACCTCGAAAGCCTGAGCAAGGAAGTTGCGCTGCAAACCGTGGACTTCCTGCTCCGGCCCGATGCCCTCCTGCCCTATTCCCAGCGCGTGCAGGCCATTGCCGACGGCGTAGAGCAGGTCCAGAAAACCATCGAAGCCGACCAGCGCGAGCAGGAAACCGCCGCCGTAGCCCAGGAGCTGGAGCTGCTGATTGAGGTGGTCAGCAACCTGCCCATCCCCGACCCCACCCAGACCACGGCCATCATCGACAACATCTCGACGGTGTACGCCCGCTTCAACCAGATTCGGGCGGCCCTGAAGCGGCGGCGGCAGGCGCTGGCCGGCACCGAGGCCCAGGCCGAGTTTACCGCTCAGCTCAAGCTGCTGGAGCAGGCCCTCACCAACTACCTCGACCTGGCCGACACGCCCGCCAAGTGCGACGAGTACCTCACCAAGCTCATGGTGCAACTCGAAGAGCTGGAGGGCAAGTTTCCCGACTTCGACCAGTTCATTGAGCAGCTCACCACCCGCCGCGAGCAGGTGGTGGAGGCCTTCGAGTCGAAGAAAACCGCCCTGGTGGCCGCCCGCAACCAGCGCGCCTCGGCCCTGCTGCAAAGCGCCGAGCGGCTACTGAAGGCGGTGCAAAGCCGCGTAAGCCGGCTGGAATCGGTGGCCGACATCAACGGGTACTTTGCCGCCGACGTGATGGTGGAAAAGGTGCGCCAGACCGCCCAGGACCTGCTCAGCCTCGGCGACTCGGTGAAGGCCGACGACGTGCAGAGCCGCCTGAAAACCCTGCGCGAAAACGCCGTGCGCCAGCTCCGCGACCGGGCCGACCTGTTCGCCGACGGCGGCCAGACCCTGCGCTTCGGCACCCACGCCTTCACGGTGAACACCCAGCCCCTGGAGCTGACCGTAGTGCTGCGCGACGGCGACCTGCACTACCACCTCACCGGCACCAACTTCTTCCAGAAGATAACCGACCCGGCCCTGCTGGCCTCCCGGCCCGTGTGGGAGCAAACCGTGGTGTCGGAAAACCAGGATGTGTACCGGGCCGAATTCCTGGCCTGGCGCATTCTGCAGGCGGCCCAGCACCCCGCCCCCGCCAACCCCGAGGCCGGCCACCCCGCCGTGCTGTCGGTGCCCGAGCTGGGCCACCTGAGCGCCGCCGAGCTGCTGAGCTACGTGCAGCAGTTCATGGCCGCGCGCTACCAGGAAGGCTACCTCAAAGGCGTGCACGACCACGACGCCGCCCTGCTGCTCACGGCCCTGGTGCGCCTCACCCGTACCGCCGACCTGCTCCGCTACCCCGCCGACACCCGCGCCGCCGCCGCCCTCTACTGGCTGCGCTTCGCTGACCCCGACCAGCGCGCCCACTGGGAGCGGCAGCTGCAGGGCATCGGCGTGCTGCTCCAGGTCTTCCCCGATTCGCAGGAGTTCGACGCCCTCAAAGCCGAGCTGCAAACCGCCATCGAAACCTTCGCCACGCAAACCGGCCTGTTCACCCCCGCCCAGGTGCAGGAAGCCGGCGACTACCTGTTCCACGAGCTGACCCACACCGGTTCCTTCATCATCTCCCAGGAAGCCGCCGACCTGCACCAGCAGTTCCAGAAGCAGCTGCAGGAGCGCCACGCCACCGACCTCTTCCAGCAGTCCATCGACCAGCTCCAGGACCAGCCCGTAGCGCAGTTCCAGCTGGTGCGCCAGTGGGTGCAGGCGGCGAACCCCACCCCCCAGCCCCCTCCCCTCCGGGATAGGGGAAGCCTCGCGTCAGAAAACGGCGCTGGCGTATCACAACAAACTACGTCAAATGATAATCGTCAGGCTCCCCCTATCCCTAAGGACTCTGCGCATAAAGCAGATGCGGGGTCGGGGGGTGAGGTAGCCGTCCTGCTGCTCACCCAAACCTTCGACCCCGCCCGCGTCGTCCACACGCCCACCACTGAAAACCTCGACGGCTTCCAGGGCACCCACCCGCGCATCGTTTCCACTAACAACGGACAACTAACAACTAACAACTACCACCTCAACTTCCCCGAGTTCCGCCGCCGCCTGCTGCACTACGACCGCGCCACTGTGGCCCAGTACGAGCAGTTTCAGGAGACGAAGAAGCAGCTGCTGGCCCGGGCCGCCGAGGATATGCGCCTGGAAGACTTCCGGCCCCGTGTGCTCACGTCCTTCGTGCGCAACCGCCTCATCGACCAGGTGTACCTGCCGCTCATCGGGGCCAACCTGGCCAAGCAGATCGGGACGGCCGGCGAGGGTAAGCGCACCGACCTGATGGGGCTGCTCCTGCTGATTTCGCCGCCCGGTTACGGCAAAACCACCCTCATGGAGTACGTGGCCAACCGCCTGGGTCTCATCTTCATGAAAATCAACGGCCCGGCCATCGGCCACGCCGTGACGAGCGTGGACCCCGCCCAGGCCCCCAACGCCGGGGCCCGGCAGGAGCTGGAGAAGCTGAACCTAGCCTTCGAGATGGGCGACAACGTGATGATCTACGTCGACGACATTCAGCACTGCAACCCCGAGTTTCTGCAGAAGTTTATCTCGCTCTGCGACGCCCAGCGCAAGATTGAGGGCGTGTACCAGGGCCGCCCCCGCACCTACGACTTCCGGGGCCGCAAAGTGGCCGTGGTGATGGCCGGCAACCCTTATACCGAAAGTGGCGACGTATTCCAGCTGCCCGACATGCTGGCCAACCGCGCCGACATCTACAACCTCGGCGACATCCTCACGGCGGGCTCCGAAGAGGCATTCCGCCTCTCCTACCTCGAAAATGCCCTCACCAGCAACACGGCCCTGGCCCGCCTCGCCACCCAAAGCCCCCAGGACGTGCCCGCCCTCATCCGCCTCGCCGAAACCGGGCAGCAGGACGGCCTCAGCTTCGAGGGCAACCACTCGCCCGAGGAGCTCAACGAGTACGTGGCCGTGCTCGGCCAGCTGCTGCGCCTGCGCGATGTGGTGGCCAAGGTAAATGCCGCCTACATTGCCAGCGCTGCCCAGGCCGACGCCTACCGCACCGAGCCGCCGTTCAAGCTGCAAGGCTCCTACCGCAACATGAACAAGCTGGCCGAGAAAGTCCGCCCCGTGATGAACGACCAGGAAATCACCGACCTGCTGGCCGCCCACTATGAAAGCGAGGCACAGACCCTGACCAGCGCCACCGAAGCCAACTTGCTCAAGCTGCGCGAACTACTCGGCTGGCTCACCCCCGAACAAACCGCCCGCTGGCAACAAATCAAGCAAACCTACCTCGACAACCTCCGCCACTCCGGCCCCGCCCAGCTCCTGCAGATGCTGGAGAAACTGGAAAACATAGCCGGCGGATTGAGCGGGATTCGGGAGGCGCTAAAGCGGGAGTAGTTTTCGGTATGGGTTCAGAACTTCAAATATTCCTGTGGCTTGCTATGGGTGCCGCTTGCCTTCTATCAGGCAATACCTTACGCCACAAACACCAACGATTAGCCCGAGAGGGCCAAATGACCACCGGCACTGTCACTAGCGTCATCGATGATTCCTGGCTGAAGGTTTTTGGCGACCAAGGACTTTATCAGCATTCAATACGTTTTGTCACTGCTGATAAGCGCTGGATTTCCAAGAGTTACACCAATTTGACTGACGGTTTTCAAAGTCGCTACCGTGAAGGCGACATCGTAGACGTTATATACAACCCCACTGATCCAGAAGAATTTATTATTAGTTCATCTGCTAGTATCCTGGGACCTACCGTGTTCATGCTCATTGGCCTGGGATTTATAAGTTACTCCGCATGGTTGGTTTGGCAATTTTAATGTGGTTAGCATCTGAGTTAAAATCTCAGCATCCTAGAGGCGCTGAAACAGGATCAACTGCTTCCACTTCAGCCTCATCAGCTCCCGCATTTCCCAATGAACACCTTCTTCTTCCTGCTATTCGCAGCGTTTGTTGTAGGAATAGCGTTTGCCCTGTACCGCTCCGATAAAAATTCACACAGCCGCTTACATATTCTCAGGTATGGAAAGCGGGTTCCAGGAGAAATAGTAGACCTGGAGTTTTTTGACCTGTTTCACCGTTTTCCGGTGGTTCGCTTCAGGACAAGTACAGGACAGCTTCTGATGCTCACTGCTTCAGACAGAAAGCACATCACTGAGTGCAGGAAAGGCCAGCAGGTCGAGGTGTGCTACCTGCCAGCGGCACCTGATCAGTTCATAATCATCTCGGGTCTTGACGTCTTGGTCAACTCAAAAACTGAAGTACCAAGCAGCCCCTACCGGCTTGCGAAAGGCCAAGAACGTCGCACTGCCCCAGGCAGACCTAAGTGGCGCTGACGCAGAAACACACCACCAATTCACGCTATTATGCTTGGCGAAGCACAGCGCACTGATGTTGTCCAATCTACCTATTGGTGAATCCGAAATAATGCTGGCACTGGGATGCGCCTTCGGAGCGTACCTCTTCTACTATTTTTTGGGCCGCTACCATGAGCAGCGCCTGATCCAGCAGCACGGCGAAACAACTCAGGGAACAGTAGTTGCCCTGATTCCCATCTATGACCCTGAATATTCCAATGATGTAAACCACTGCAGCTACGACCCTATTATCCAGTTCCAGCCATCCACCGGAGCCCCCATCGCGCTACAGTATACCCGCGCTACATTCACTGACTGGCAGGTAGGCCAACAGTTCACCGTCCGTTACCTCGCCGCCGATCCGCAGCAATTTCTGCTTCCGGCCCACTGGGATTCCAATGAAGACTGGCTGTTTACGGGCATACTGCTGGGGGCAGCTACGGTGCTGATCAGCGTGCTGGCGTATATGAGCTAGCGCCCTCTATACCCGCATCAGCGGACTGCCTACCAACCCGCGCAACAGCGTAGCGCCTACTGAAACACAACGGCGTCTACCAATTCGTCGGGTAGGCGGCTCAGCGCCCCTTCAGCCAGCGGAATGTCCACGGTAAACACGCTGCCTTTGCCCTCCACGCTGCTCACCGACAGCGTGCCGTCGTGCCACTCCACGATGGTTTTGCAGAGCGAAAGGCCCAGGCCGATGGTTTCCTCGCCCCGCAGGCCCAGCCGCCGGGCCCTGGTAAACCGCTCGAACACGTGCGGCAGCATGGCCGCCGGAATCCCGATACCGTCGTCGGCTACCTGCACCCGCGCCCGGTCCGGCAGCCCCGTCACGGTCACCCACACGTGGCCTTCGTCGCGGGTGAACTTCATGGCGTTGCTCACCAGGTTGATAACCACCTGCGTGAACTTGCTCACGTCCAGGTTCACGTACACCGCCTCCGCCGGCAGCGAGTACGTGAAATGGTGCCCCAGCAGCTTGTAGCCGAGTTGCAGCTGCGCCAACGGGCCGCGCATGATGTCGCCCAGGTCCACCCGATCCATCTTCAGGTTGGTGGCCACAGCCGCCGTGAATTCAATGTTGATCAGGTCGCGAATCATCTTTACACTCTCCCGGCTGGTGTTCTCCAGCATATCAAGCATCTGAGCGACCTGGGGCCGGACCGCCTCCGGCAGCTCGTCGCGCAGGTATTGCGCCAGCTGTTCCACCATGATAAAGGCCCCGCTCGCGTCGTGCGAAAGCACCTCCAGCGTCACGTTCTTACGGCTGTTGAATAAGTCCGAATTAGCTTGGTGGTGCTTGGCCGCACTGATATCGTGCAGGGTGCAAACCAGTAGCGGGCCACCGGCTTCGCCCACATGGTAGTAGGGAATGGCCGCAAACCACTGCGCCAACTCGCCCACGCGCTGCAACCGGACCTCGATTTCACCTAGCTGCTCCCCCCGCATCCACCGCGCCCAGTGCTCGGCCAGGTAGGCCTGGTCGTCGGGGTGAATGCGGGCCAGCAAAGCGGGGAGTTCGGCGTTGACGCCGGCACAGGTGCCCAGCAGTACCGGCCCGTAGGCCGCATTCACGAAAACCACCTGCCCGGCGGCTATGTCGTAGACGAACTGCACCTGGGTGCTGGCCTGCACCCGGGCCATGAAAAGGGCGGAAAAATCAAGCATGACACAGGATATAGGAAAACACAACTATTATCTGGTAGAACGGCAACCGACCATAAACAACTGAACCCAACGGCCGGATGCGCCTTACTGGCCCAATTGAGCAGTTTACTCCCAACGCTGCCCCCCCCATTACCGGCCCCACCCTTGCCACTGGCCCCCAATCGCCCTACCTTGCCGCCCCGCCAACTCCTCTTCCGCATGGGCAAGCACTACCCCGCCATCAGCGCCGACATTCAGGTCTTTATCGAGCAGCAGCACGTGTTCTTCGTGGGCACCGCCGCCGCCGATGGGCGCGTCAACATCTCCCCCAAGGGCCAGGATACCCTGCGCGTACTCGACGCCAACCGCGTGGCCTGGCTCAACCTGACCGGCAGCGGCAACGAAACCGCCGCCCACCTGCTGGCCCTCAACCGCATCACGCTCATGTGGTGCGCCTTCGAGGGCCGCCCCAACATCCTCCGCCTCTACGGTACCGCCACCACCTACCACCCCCGCGACGCCGAGTGGACCACCCTGCTCCCGCTGTTCCCGCCCCTCCCCGGTGCCCGCCAGATTCTGGTCGTCGACGTCGACCTGGTGCAAACCTCCTGCGGCATGGCCGTCCCCTTCCTCGACTTTCGCGCCGAGCGCGACGAGCTAAACGACAGCATGGAAAAGCGCGGCCCCGAGCAGGTGGCGCAGTACTGGCACACCCGCAACACCCGCAGCCTCGACGGCAAGCCCACCGGCATCTGAACCAAGCCAGCGGCGTGGGCACGCAACCAGTGCGCCGCCCGCTAACAGCCAATCAAACAACCCTACCCCAGCCACATCCGCCACTCCGGCCCTGCCCAGCTCCTGCATTTCCCAATGGATAAGCTCTTCTTCCTGCTATTCGCAGTCATTGTTGTGGGAATGGCGTTTGCCCTATATAAAAATTCACACAGCCGCCTACATATTCTCAGGCGTGGCAAGCGGGTTCCAGGCGAAATAGTAGACCTGGAGTTTTTTGATCTGTTTCACCGTTTTCCGGTGGTTCGCTTCAGGACGAGTTCGGGGCAACTCCTGACGCTCACTGCTTCAGATAAGACGCACATCTCTGAGTTTAGAAAGGGCCAGCAAGTCGAGGTTTGCTACCTGCCAGCGGCACTAGATCAATTCGTAATCGTTTCGGGCCTTGACGCCCTGGTCAAGTCAGAAACCGAAGTAGCGAAGGGCCCTTATCGGCTTAAGAAAGGCCAGGAGCGGCGCGCCAACCCGAAAGGCAAACCCGATCGGCGTACTCGGCAGCCTGAATAGAGTCTATCAATAACCCACCATGCCAGCGCTTATAATGGAGACTATACTTCCCCTTCTCGCTGGTGCCAGCCTGTTTTTATGGGGTTTGTGGCTTTGGCGACAACGGCAGCGACTTGTGCGCACGGGCCAATTTGTCCTGGGCACGATTGTGGGCCACGACGACGGCCCTATCATCCAGTTTCACACTCAGGATCAACAACCCATAACCGCAAAGCCCTCCGCCAGTCCGTCAAGGCGGCGTCACCTAAACGGAGCTTCTGTTGGGCTATACTACAATCCTGACAATCCGCAGGAAGTTGTGCTTGACACCACAGAGCACAAGTTTTTGCCTTGGCTATTTATGGGTATGGGTGCGGTCTTTCTGATGAGCAGCATCCTTTTCAAAGGCGGATAACGTCCTCCCACACCCCAACCACCTCCGCCACTCCAGCCCCACCTAGCTCCTACAGATGCTGGAAAAGCCGGAGAACATTGCCGGGGGATTGAGCGGAATTCGGGAGGCATTGAAGCGGGGAGTAGGTTATGATACAGCCATAATGTGGAAGTTATACCTCCACTGCTGCCTCAGCAGCAAACCTATACTATTTCAATATACAAAAGGCCCCGCCGCAACCGCGCCGGGGCCTTTCTCATGCCCAATAATCGTCAGGCTCCCCCTCTCCACGGGAGAGGGGGCCGGGGGGGGAGGTCGCCTACCGCACCACCCAGCGCCCTTCACCATCCAGCTGCTTCTGCACCACCAGCAGGTAGGGCGCATCGGCCGGCCCCAGCTTGCTGTAATCCGGCAGATGCACCTCCGCCTTGTTTTTCACCGCCAGCCCCGGCCCCGCTTCCGGCAGCGCCGTGAGGGTCGACGCCGTGTAGTGGTCCTGGGCCGCCGCCACCGCCTCAATGCGGGCCACCAGTGCCGCCAGCTCGTCGCGGCCCTGTGCAATTTTAATTAATCGCCACCAGCGGCGCGCCCGCCTCCGCCAAGAAGCGCAGCACCGCCCCATACATCGTCACCTGATTTTGTTGTTTGGTAGTCATAAATACGCGTAAGAGTGATTAATAAAGGATTTTCGGCCGGTCAGAGCCAGCGGCAAAAACTACTATTTTTTCATATACCAAAATACCTATACTTCCACTGCCACCACTTTTTTTTACTATCTCCCCACTTCCCCCCGCTCGCCAGCTGACAGCTACCGCCTCCCCCGGCGGTATGGCCAGCCGCATTCGAAAAAAAAACAGCGAAAGAACGTCCTACTGAGCTTGTCGAAGCATCTCGCGTGCTGACTTCTGATTACTAATCCAACGTCAGCACGCGAGATGCTTCGACAAGCTCAGTAGGACGTTCCAGGTGGGGCCTCTCGTCAACAACCCGCATTCATCAGGCAGCACCTACCACTTGCCAGCTACCACCTGCCAGCTAGCTCCTACCGCCGGTCAGTCATCACCTACCAGCCGCCAGACAGCACCTACTGCTCGTCAGTTGTCAGCTACCAGCTGGCATCTACCACCCGCCAGATAGCACCTACTGCCTGTCAGTTATCAGCTACTGCCTGCCGGACAGCACCTACCGCTTGCCAGTTGTCAGCTACCCGCAGTAAAGGCAGCACCTTCCTGGCCGCGCCGCGGCAAGCCGGAACCACATCCGCCGCCGCAGTCCTACTCAATCCGACAGGGAAGCCCCCGCCACCCGAATTGGCCCGCGGTACGGCTTCGCCTGAACTCGCGCCGGTAGCGCCCGTATCCCATAGCTGTCCATATCCCTCAACCCCGCTATTTCTTTCCCGATGAATACCGAACACAACGAACCGCGCCCCACCAACAGCGAAATCAACCCCAAGCCCATCGGCTACCCGACCTCCGAGGAAAGCATGGACGTCAAGCCCGATTGGGATATGTCGAACTACCGCCCCGCCGGCAAGCTCCGGGGCAAAGTCGCCCTCATCACCGGCGGCGACTCTGGCATCGGCCGCGCCGTGGCCCTGGCCTTCGCTATGGAAGGTGCAGATGTAGCCGTCATCTACCACACCAACGCAGAGGACGCCGCCGTGGTGGGCCGCGCCGTGGAGGCCCAGGGCCGCAAGTTTCTGGCCATTCAGTGCGATGTCCGCTCGGCCACCGCCTGCCGCGAGGCCGTCCGCCAGACCTACCACGAACTGGGTGGCTTCAACATTCTCGTCAACAATGCCGCCTACCAGATGGGCTACGAACACTTCGAAACCATCCCCGAGGAAAACATTCACTAAACCTTCGATACCAACATCAAGGGCTACATCTTCATGGCCCAGGCCGCCATTCCGTTCCTCAAGGAAGGCGACGCCATCATCAACACCGGTAGCATTGTGGGCCTAGTGGGCCACCCCCACCAGATTGACTACGCCAGCACCAAGGGCGCTATTCACACCTTCACCAAGAGCCTAGCCGCCTACCTCGGCGAAAAGAAAATCCGGGTAAACGCCGTCCTGCCCGGCCCCATCTGGACGCCTCTCATTCCCGGCACCATGCTCAAGGAAGACCTCCAGCAGTTCGGCGACGCCACCATGCTTGGCCGCCCCGGCCAGCCCGAGGAGCTGGCCCCGTCCTACGTCTACTTCGCTTCCCAGGATGGCAGCTACTCCACCGGCAGCCTGCTGGAAGTAACCGGCGGCATGCCCAAAACCAGCTAACCCGCCCCGTGCCGGCAGTTCCCAGTCCGACGCCAACACGCAAAAAGGCCCTTGATATATTATCAAGGGCCTTTTTGCGTGTAGTAAATACGCGAAGAAATTATGTACCTACAAGGGCCGGTTACGCCATGTGCTGACCGCCGTTGATGGCGAAGTTGGAGCCGGTGATAAAGCCGCTTTTCGCCGAAATCAGGAACGATACGGCTTCGGCAATTTCCGTGGGGCCACCCAGGCGGCCTACCGGAATCTGGGCAATAATCTTCTCCCGAATGTTTTCCGGCACGGCCATCACCATTTCGGTTTCAATGTAGCCGGGCGAAATCGTGTTAACCGTAATGCCATACTTAGCCACTTCCAGTGCCAGCGACTTCGTGAAGCCGTGCATGCCGGCCTTGGCGGTGGAGTAGTTCGTCTGGCCGTACTGGCCCTTCTGGGCGTTGATGGACGAAATGTTGATGATGCGGCCGAAGCGGCGCTCCACCATGCCCTGAATCACGTGGCGGGTGCAGTTGAACACGCTGTTGAGGTTGGTGTTCAGCACCTCGTCCCACTGCCCCTTGGTCATCTTCACGAACGACGTGTCGCGCGTGATGCCCGCGTTGTTGATCAGAATATCAATGGGGCCGATGTTCGTCTCGATGTGCTGCACCATCGCACCCACCGAGTCGAAGTCGCTCACGTCGCCGTGTACCAGCTCAATATGGTGGCCGGTTTTGTCTAGCTCCTGCTGCAGCTGCACCGATTTTTCCTCGTTGCGGAAGTTGCCCACCACCCGGTAGCCGTCTTCACTGAGCTTGCGGCACAAAGCCGTGCCAATACCCCCGGTGCTCCCTGTAATTAATGCAATACGCTCGTTGTTCTGCTTCATGCTGTCTGTTGGATCAGTTCAGTTCTCAGGTCGATTTTCCGGTTTCCGTCGGCAGTACGTAACTACCACGGCCAGAAACCGGCAAATCCCCGACTCAAAAGAACGAAGGGATACCGCAACTTTCATGCGAAAGACTAAAATAAGCCCAACTACCGGCTCACCCCGCAGGGTACGGTGGAAACACCAATATCATCATAACATATTGACGGTCAGAATAAATACCAGGATGTTTACTCGTTTTCCATTGCATTTCCCCAAGCAGACTATCTGTAAGCGGGCGTCCATGGCGCCGCCGGTCTTGGTTGTTCCGGCTGGAGTGTAAGAGGCAACGCCCGGGTTATGTATTCATCCGGCCCCGGTTACTGCTTCCATTTCTGGGCGATGCTGATAGCCGTTTCCAGCATGTGGGGTTCCCAGTCCTCAATTTTCCAGGCGGTGTGGGCCAGCGGGGAAGCACGGAGCTGGTGCCGGGCCTCGGCAAAGGAAGTAGCCGTTTCCAGAATGTGCGCGAGGTGACGCTGTTGCGTATGCAGCTGTTCGTCTTCTGCCGCGGCCGCTGTCAGGGGCCCGGCCGGCCCGGGCAGAAACGACTGGTAGATCGGGTTCTGCGGCCGTTGGGGGCGCTGCTGCACCAAGGTTTCCATGCGGCTAAAATCGGCCCGGAACCGGGTGCGGCTGGCTTCGGTGTGCAGGGCGTTGCCCAGCTGCTCCAGCACCACAAACTTCAGGTTGGGGCAAAGCGGCAGGGCGTATTCCAGCAGCTGAAACACCTCTTCCGGCACGGCCTCATCGTGGGTATCCCGCCGGATCTGCCGGCCGGGCACCTGCCCCGACGGCTGCCAGCTGCCCCCCGATATATGAATTTCCCGCACCAGCTCCAGCGGAAATGCGCTGAGTAAACTCTCAGTCGACAGGGAGAAATTGTGCAACTGACAGTACACGTTGTGCAGATCCAGAATCAGAAAGCCATTGACCGGCGCCACCAGCTTTGCCAGGAACTCCCCGTGCCGCTGCACTTCCGCCAGCGAGTAGGCGAAGGCCAGATTTTCCAGGCCTACCGGGCAGCCGCAGGCGGCCTGTACTCGCCGGAGCCGGTCCTGGCCGAGGCGGAGAGTGGAACTGGTGTACGGAATGGGCAGCGGGGCCCCGGAGTGAAAGTTCTCCCCCGTAAAAAAGCCAAAATGCTCCGTCACGTGGTCGAAGGCCACCTGCGCGGATAGCTGCCGGAGCTGCTCCAGCCACTGCTGCTGCTCCGCCGTCCACCGCCCCGATAACAGGGAGAAGTACACGCCGTGGCCAATCAGCCGGCCCTGGGTGCTGTAGCTCCTGAGCAGGGCCATGAACCACTCGGGCACCTGCTCAACCGCAAACAGGGTGTCGAAAGACCATTCAAGGGCCGCCACCCGCCCGGCTTCCAGTAGCGGAAAGGCCGCCGCCAGAATATCCGCGTCGAGGTTGCAGGCCAAGGTGGCAAGCACCGGAGGATGCTCTACCGGGAGCGGGAAAGTCGGCGTAGGCATAGCTTAAGGCATAATTCAGAGTAAAACTAAAAAGGTCGTCCGGCCCGGCAGGCGGCGACCTGCTGCGCCGGACGACCTGAACAGCCGGTCAACCGCACGGCATTTCCGGTACAACCAGCCACGCCGTGCGGCGCTACCGGCCGAAGCGCGGGGCATCTTACCCCAGGCCGCAGGCCGGGCAGTTAATGGGTTCTTTCGAGGCCTCGCCACTTTTTTTGGCTTCCTGCTCGCTCGTTTGCTTTGGCTTCGGATCGTTTTTGGAGCTACAGCCCGTCGTTTGCACGGCCAAGCCAACCAACACGGCGCCAAGTACCGCTTGCGGAATTTTCATAGTGCGTGAAATAATGGTGAACGAGAAATTTAAGTTTATCCAATGGTAGAGCCAAGTAGAACGTCTACGGTTGCATGCACTGGGCAAAACGATTCATCGGCCTTACTTAGTGTTACTAACCTTCCTCACCCAGTAGCCCGAGGTGGGCCAGGTGGTGGCGGCCGTGCCAGCTGTACTGCACCAGGGCCTGATCGAGGGTGTAAGTGCGGTCGTAGAGCGGGTGGTAGAAGGTGCGCTGCCACTCGGTTTCGGTCAGGTGCCAGAGCAGCGTAACCCAGCGCGAGTGCAGCGCCTCCAGCAGCGCCAACGACACCGTGACGGGCACCGCATCATTGTCGGGCAGGGCGGCCCAGGCGTTCATGTCGAAGGCCCGGATGGTGGGGTTGTCCTCGGTGAGGGCTAGGCGGTAGCGCAGGTAGAAGTTCAGGTGCACATCGGCCACGTGATGAATCACCTGCCGGCCGCTCCAGCCCCCGGGACGGTAAGATTGTTCTAGGCCCGCGCCCCCGGCCTGCCGGGCGGCGGCCGTGAGCTGGGCCGGCAGGGCTGCTAGCTGCTCTATGTAGTCGGCCCGCTCGGCAGGTGTGAGGGGTTGGGTGGGCAGTTCGGGCTTGCCGATGGGGTATTGCCGGTCGATGAGGGGAGTTTCCATAGCAGTCAACTGAATAGGCTTGAACTGGTTTACCGTCAACATACCCCTCGTTTAACTTACTTGCGGCAAAGTCAGGCCCACACGGGAAGACGCCAGTGCCAGCCCTCCCTTTTCCAGCGGCCGGAAAGCTCATTTTTATTGCTATGCCTTTACCCTTACATCCCCTTCGCGTGCTGGTCTGCACGGTTTTTTTACTGCTCATCTACAGCTGCTGGCGGGCCCCGCAGGCCAGGGCACAGGTGCTGCCGCGGCAGTGGGACCGCACCCTTGGCAACGCCGGCATGAATACCCTCAACCGCATGCGGCCAACCGCGGATGGAGGCTACATTCTGGGCGGCCAGGTTGACCCCACGCCCAGCCCCGACGTTAGCCAGCCCCACCACGGCGTTATCGATTACTGGGTTATCAAGCTCGATGCCCAGGGCAGCAAGCAATGGGACCGGGTACTGGGCGGCAGCAGTGATGAATACGTAATCGATATTACCCAGACCGCCGACGGCGGCTACATCGTCGGGGGCTGGTCACGGTCGGGCGCTTCCGGCGACAAGACCCAGCCCAGCCGGGGCGGAATTGACTACTGGGTGGTGAAGCTCGATGCCCAGGGCCGTACGCAGTGGGAAAAAACGCTGGGCGGCAGCAGTAATGATTACCTGACGACCATCACTCAGACATCTGATGGCGGTTATCTGGTGGGGGGTGATTCTTCCTCCCCGGTTTCGGGCGATAAGTCGGCCCCTGTTGGAGGGCCCTGGTTGGTGAAACTTGACGCCAGTGGTCAGAAAGTGTGGGATCGAACGCTGCCCGGGATTAAAACGGGAGGGCTGGTGGCCCTCCTCCCCACTACCGATAGCGGCTACTTGCTCGGCGGGAGGATAGCGAATACTTCCCCCACCGGCAACTTGGATTTTTGGGTCATCAAGTTAAGCGCTGCGGGCCAACCTCAATGGGAGCTGTCGGTGGGCGGATCGGATGACGACTTGCTGCATGCCCTGTGCGCTACGCCCGATGGCGGTTATGTGTTGGGGGGCATCTCCTACTCCGGCGCCTCGGGCACTAAGTCTCAGGGCCAGCGCGGCCAGGGCGATTATTGGCTGGTGAAGCTCGATGCGCTGGGCACCCTGCAGTGGGAACGAACGCTCGGGGGGGCGGGCAAAGACGACCTGACGTCCCTCTACCCGGACCCCGACGGCGGGTACCTGGTCGGCGGGTACTCCGAATCGGGCGTTTCGGGGGAGAAGAGCCAGCATTCCCTGGGGCAGGCCGACTTCTGGCTGGTGAAGATTAACGCAGCAGGCCAGCCGCTCTGGGACCAGCGTTTCGGCGGCTCCGGGTTAGAGGTCCTCAAGGATGCTTTTCCCACTTCGGACGGGGGCTACGCACTGGGGGGCAGTTCAACTTCGGATGTTTCCGGGGATAAAACGCAGCCCAACCGCAGGCTCGGGTTCCCCAACATATGGGTGCTCAAGCTGGGAGTGGCCCCACCCGAAGTCAGCCTGCCGGCCGTGGCCGCTGTATGCGCCGGCCAGCAGGTAACCCTGACGCCACTTGTGAAATCAATTACCTCCCCGCTCACCTATCAATGGAGCACGGGCGCTACCACTCCTACCCTTCTCGTGTCGCAGCCCGGCACGTACTCCGTCACAGTTAGCTTCCCCGGCGGAAAAACGGCTACCGCCCAACGCCAGGTGCTGCCCTTCGCGCCAGCCCTGCGCATCACCGGCGACTCGGTCCTGTGCGGCGGTTTGCCCCTGACCCTGCAGGCCCAGGATGCGGCGGCGGTGGCGTACCGCTGGAGCACGGGCGCCACCACCAGCACCCTGACGGTTACCCAGTCGGGCACTTACTCTGTTACGGCTACCTATAGCGGAGGATGCACCGCCACCACTACCCAAACGGTGCGCGCCGCACTACTCCTACCGGCTTTCACATTGGGGCCCGACACGACCATCTGCCAGAGCCAAACGCTGCTGTTGCAGGCCCCACCTGTTGCCGGGGCTACCTACCGCTGGTTCGATGGTTCAACGGCCTCCACCCTGCTCGTAAAAGAACCCGGCGACTATTCCGTGCAGATCACCACCCTTTGCGAGTCGGTGAGTATGCGCCGCCGGGTGAGCGTGGCTCCATGCCTGACTATTCCCAACATTATCACTCCCAACGGCGACCGGGTCAATGAGCAGTTCGTCATTCAAGGGCTAACCGGCAATGACTGGGAATTGGCTATCTATTCCCGCTGGGGACAACGGGTTTATGCTTCCAGCGCTTATCGAAATAATTGGGGCCCGGGCGCAGCTCCGGGGGCGTACTACTATACCTTACGGCAAACTACCACTGGCCTCACTTATAAGGGCTGGCTCCAGGTAACGCGGTAGCATCAGGGTCTGTACGCCATCTGCAGCCGTTATTTATCACGCATGATGCGTCAGTATTTCCCCTCCTGCCTGCCCCATGAACGCCACTACCCATCCGCAGCTACTCGATGAGCTGGAATTTTTGCTCGGCAAAGGCGACGCCCACGTTTCGCTGGAGGAGGCCTGCCAGGACCTCATACCCGCCCTCATCAACGCGCCCGTGCCGGGGCTGCCGCACACCATCTGACAGCTGGCTGAGCACCTGCGCATCGCCCAGTGGGACATTGTGCAGTTCTGCCTGAACCCGGCCCACGTCTCGCCCGAGTTTCCGAGCGGCTACTGGCTCGCCCCCACCCCACCGGCTAGCGCGGCGCAGTGGCACGCTACCCTGCAGGCCCTAGCCGATGACCGCACCCGGTTTCTGGCGCATCTGCACCGCGCCCCCGACCTGTTTGCGCCCTTCCCGCACGGCACCGGCCAGAGCCTGCTGCGCGAAGCCCTGGTTATTGCCGACCACAATGCCTACCACGTGGGCCAGATTGTACTCGTGCGCCAGCTGCTGGGAGCTTGGGAGTAGGTGCTTCATCGCAAAGCACTCCGGATTGGGGCCGCCCACCCCGGGCGGAAAGTTTCGGAGCTTACCGCGCCTGTAGCCGGCGCGGCCGAGGCAGCAGGGCCACCGCGGAATCCGGCAGATGTTGGCGGACGGAAAGGGGAGTCTGGCGGGCAATGCCTATCCTTGCAGCCTGTATTTTTTTCCGCGCTGCGTATGATTCATTTTTTGCTGATTGACTGCCCCGACGAGCCGGGCTTGGTGTACCGCGTTACGGAGGTGCTCTACCGCTACGGCCTTAACGTGCTACGCAACGGCGAGTTCGTGGACCGCCACGACCAGCACTTCTTCATGCGCACCGAGTTCGACGGCCCCTGCGAGCCGAAAACGCTGCTGCAAGAGCTGCGCGCCGCCCTGCCTCCCACCGCCCGCGTGCGCCTGCGCAACGACCAGCCCCGCCGCATTGTACTGCTGGCCACCAAAGAGCACCACTGCCTCTCCGAGTTGCTGGTGCGCCACTTCTTCGGCCAGCTCCACGCCGAAATCCTGGCCGTCGTCAGCAACCACGATACCCTGCGCGCCATCACCGAGAAGCTGGGCGTGCCCTACCACCACCTCA
This sequence comes from Hymenobacter swuensis DY53, assembly GCF_000576555.1. Taxonomy (NCBI): domain Bacteria; kingdom Pseudomonadati; phylum Bacteroidota; class Cytophagia; order Cytophagales; family Hymenobacteraceae; genus Hymenobacter; species Hymenobacter swuensis. The sequence continues at coordinate 1,544,049 of NZ_CP007145.1, read as the reverse complement.
GCGCCGAGGGTCTTTCCCGCGAAGCCCACGAAGCCGCCCTGCTCACCCAGATTGAGTACTACCAGCCCGAGTTTGTAGTGCTGGCCCGCTACATGCGCATTCTGTCCTCGGAGTTCGTGGCGCACTTTCCCGAGCGACTCATCAACATTCACCACAGCTTTCTGCCGGCCTTTATCGGGGCCAGCCCCTACGCCCAAGCCTATGAGCGCGGCGTGAAAAGCATCGGGGCCACCGCCCACTTCGTCACCGATCAGCTCGACCAGGGTCCCATCATCGCCCAGAGCGTCATCCCCACCGACCACACCCAGAGTGCCCGCGACATGGCCCAGGCCGGCCGCGACGTGGAAAAGCTAACCCTGGCCCGTGCCCTCACCCTAGTCTTCCGCGAGCAGGTAGCCGTCCACCGCAACCGCACCATCGTCTTCGAGTAGCAGCCAGTAGGGCAGTTCTGACAGGAGCCACACGTCATTGTAAGCAGCACGTCATTCCGAGCGCAGCCGAGGAATCTCGCGTGCTGACGTTGGCGTGGTAACCACACCCCAGAACGTCATTCCGAGCGAAGCCGAGGAATCTCGCATGCTGACGTTGCAATAGTAATTAGATTGCTAACGAGCGAGATTCCTCGACTCCGCTCGGAATGACGGTCGAATATTCTCGCCCGGAACAACGTTCTACCGCTCTCACTTACAATGGCATTTCTTTTCAGTCGAGCAGCCCCGCCGCCGGCCGAAACAGCCTGAAATAGCCGTAACTTTAAGGCTCTTTTTGCTGATCCTCGCCGCTTCTGCCGATGAAACACCTTGTACTTCTTGTCCTGCTGCTCAGCAGCTTCAGCACCTGGGCCGTGCCGCTTACTTTTCGGGTGGATATGCGGCAGCAAACGGTGGCCGCCACCGGACTGCACGTAGCCGGCAACTTCCAGGCCGCCGCCGGTTTTCCGGCCGACTGGAACCCCTCCACCACCCTGCTCACCGACCCCGATAACGACCGGGTGTACGAGGTGACGGTGAACGTGCCGGCCGGCACCTACCTCTACAAGTTCGTGAACGGCAACGCCTGGGGCGGGGCCGAACTGCCTCCCGCAACCTGCGGCGTCACCGACGGAAGCGGCAATGTGAACCGGGAAGTGGTGGTGGGCGGTAGTGCCGTACGGCTCCCCACTCTGCTGCTTGGCGGCTGCAATACGCAGGTGCGGTTTGCGGTGAACATGCGCGGCCAGACCGTGTCGCGGGCCGGGATGCACGTTATCGGCAACTTTCAGCCGCTGGCCGGCTATGGCCCGGAAGGTGACGCCAACGCCCTGCCCCTCACCGACGACAACGGCGACGGAATTTATGAGGTGCAGATTGCCCTGCCCGCGCCCATCCGGTTTCAGTACCGCTTCGTGAACGGCAGCACCCCAGCCGACGCGGAAAACGTACCCGCCGCCTGCGGTACACCCGATGCCAGCGGCACCCTCACCCGCGTGTTCGAGGCCATGGCGGCCACCAACCCCATGCCCGCCGTGTGCTTCGGCACCTGCCAGACATGTACGCCTACGCTCACTGACTACACCACCCACTGGTGGAACGACGCGGTATTCTACGAAGTGTTCGTGCGCAGCTTCTACGACAGCAACGGCGACGGCAAGGGCGACTTCGCGGGTCTCACCCAGAAGCTCGATTACCTCAACGACGGCAACCCCGCCACCACCACCGACCTGGGCGTTACCGGCCTCTGGCTGATGCCCATGATGGCTTCGCCGAGCTACCACGGCTACGACGTAACCGACTACAAAGCCACTGAGTCTGACTACGGCACGATGGCGGAATTCGAGGCATTTCTGGCCGCTGCTCACGCCCGGGGCCTTAAAGTAATTATTGACTTGGTACTCAACCACGCCTCGGAGCAGCACCCCTGGTTTCAGCAGGCGGCCAGCAGCCCCACCAACACCTACCGCGACTGGTTCCGCTGGTCGGCGACGGTGCCGGGAACGGGGCCGGGCAACGGTACGGTATGGCACCCGCGCAACGGCAATTACTACTACGGCGTGTTCTGGAGCGGCATGCCCGACCTGAACTGGCGTAATCCACAGCTGAAAGCGGCCATGTGGGATGCCTCGCGGTTCTGGCTGCGCAAGGGCGTGGATGGCTACCGCCTCGACGCCGTGAAGTACCTAGTGGAAAACGGCAACACCATCGAAAATACCCCCGAAACGCTGGGCATCCTGGAGGAATTTCATGATTCGGTGCGGGCCGTGAACCCCGCCGCTTTCACCGTGGGCGAAGCCTGGTCGAATACGCCAGCCGTAGTACCCTACGTCCTTAACCAGCGCCTCGACGCCTGCTTTGAGTTTGACCTAGCCGCTGCCATTATCAGCAGCCTGAATGCCGGCAACCCGGCCGCCCTGCGTACCCAGCTGGGCGTGGTGGACCGCTCTTACCCCAAGCTGCAGTACGCCACCTTCCTCACCAACCACGACCAGAACCGTGTACTGGACCAGCTGGGCGGTAATCTGGCCCGCATGAAGCAGGCGGCGGCCCTCTATCTTACCATGCCTGGCGTACCGTTTCTGTACTATGGGGAGGAAGTGGGAATGCTCGGGGCCGGCGTGGATGAAGACAAGCGCAAGCCCATGCAATGGACGGCCGGCACCCAGGCGGGCTTCACCACCGGCTCGCCCTGGCGCGGCCTCAACGGCAATTACGCCCAGTTCAACGTAGCCACCCAGCAGGCTGACCCGAACTCCCTGCTCAACCACTATAAGCAGCTCATCCGGCTACGCAACACCCACGAGGCCCTGCGCAAAGGTTATCTGCTGCCGCTCACTTCCCCAACAAACAGCGTGCTCAGCTATGCCCGCGTGCATCAGCAGCAGGCCGTACTGACGGTGGCCAATATGGGCAGCTCAGCTAATCCGGCGCTTTCCCTGGCCTTGTCTACGCTACCGGCCGGCGTGTACCGGGTGACCGAATTGCTGACGGGCCAAGCCGCTGGCACCGTCACGCTGGACGCGCAGGGCGGCTTCACGAACTGGTCCTCGTCTCTGACGACGCTGGGCCCTAATCAGTCGTGGCTGCTGCACCTTTCGCCCACCCAGATTACGGCTACCGCCAGCCGCGCCGCCTTCACCACGAACCTGTACCCAAATCCGGCCACGCAGCAGGTAACGCTGGAACTCCCCACGGCCGTTCCTGCCCAACTGCTGGTGTATAGTGTGCAGGGGCAATTATTGCGTACTATTTCCCTCACCGGCCGCCGCCATACCCTCGATACCGGCACTTGGGCCAATGGCACCTATCTACTGCGCATCCAGAGTGGCGCGGCTGTATCGGTGCAGCGGCTGGTAGTAGCCCACTAGCGCACGGTGCTGCCCGCCTAAACGCACAAGAGGCCCTGAATGCCGACTATGTTGACATTCAGGGCCTCTTGTACGTTCAGCTAGGTTATTTTCCCCCGGAGAGGTAGTGGTCGTCAATAGCTTTATCCATTTCCTCACGGAAAGTGATAAGCAGGCGGCTGCGCTCCTGTTCCGGCATGCTTTGCAAAGCGTGCTCGAACGTCATGCGGTAGACGTGGGCCATGAACGTAGCCCCGTAGGTGGTAAAAAAGCCGTCGTGGACTTTAGTAAAGGCCACTTTCTCGGCGGAGGAAATGGAGAGGGAAAGGGCTAGCCATTCCTTGGCGTTGTTCGCCAGGCTGAGTTGTAAATCGGTATCCATGAAGAAGTATTGATACAAAAAGTTTCGGGGACGCGTAAGCCTACCGCTGCCGCCGATACGGCAGAAACGTGTGCGGCACAGCGGCAGCAGGCACGGCGGCTTGGCCACCGTGCGCCGCATAAAACGCCGTAATGGCCGCTTCCAGCGCGGGCCGGTCGTGCAAACCCACGGTGGCGGCTATATCGGAGGCAGCCAGCGGGGCCGGGAGCATACTGAGCCGGCAGCCGGCAATGCCCAGCGGGTGCTCAATGAACAGGCGGGCCCCATCCTGAGCCGGGGCTTCGTGGAGGTAGCGCCACGCCTGCCCGAAAGCGGGACGGGCGGCACTGCGGGAATCATCGGTGTCGGCAAAGCCCAGGCTCCGCAGGTAAGAATCGGTCATCAGTGATAGGGTAAGAAAACGGGAAGCAGAATGTTTTAGGCCGACTGCACCTCGGCCGGCCAGTTCACCTGCCGCAGCAGCACCCGGAACTCAGCCTCTGAGGCTACCCGGCCCTGAAAGCAGTAGAGCAGCTGCCCGTTCACGGCTTCCAGCAAGGCCAGTTCCTCATCGGGATAGAGCACCACGGTTTCCTGACCGCACTCACTGGGGCGGCTGTAGCGCGTCTGGCCCGCCGGGGAGCTGAACCGCGTAAAGCCAAACGCCTGCAGCAGCTCGGCGGAAGGCTGATAAAAAGACGGCATGAGAGGTAGCCCGTAAAAGGGAGAGGCCCACCGAAAAGCGGGGCCGAAGACACTGCGGCGGCCGGAAGCCAGGCAGTCGGGCGGCACATTGCCGCTTCGGGGAAGATGGGGGGCGGCCGTCGGGGCGGAGCCTTTCCTCCAAGGTACGCTTTATTATCCTGGCGCGGCGGTGGCATAGGGCACGGTCGGGCAATACCGCACCATTTTTTTGGACCGGGGTCGGGGTCGGCCATACCTTTGTGCCTGCTTATGTGTCTTACTCTCTACCGTATTTTCAAGCTCACCCCACCCTGAGGACTGGCCTGCTTACCCTGCGCCGCCGCTTCCTGCCCGGAAGTGGGCGGCTTTTGTTTTGCCCAACCCCGTCACTTCTCAGCTGTTTATGTTTCAGGTTCTGCCGTATCTGGCTCAATATAAAATCAACGTTAAAAACGAAATTCTCGCCGGCCTGACTACCGCGCTGGCCCTGGTGCCGGAGGTAGTGGCCTTTGCGTTGCTGGCCCACATCAGCCCGCTGGTGGGCATCGGCTCGGCCTTCGTCATCTGCCTGCTCACGAGCGTCTTCGGCGGCCGGCCGGGCATGATATCGGGCGCGGCCGGCTCGGTGGCTGTCGTTATTGTGGCCCTGGTGGCCCAGCACGGCGTGGAATACCTGTTCCTGGCCGTGGCCCTGATGGGCGTTATCCAGATTGCCGTGGGGCTGCTGCGCTTCGGCAAATTTATCCGGCTGGTGCCGCAGCCGGTGGTGTACGGCTTCGTGAATGGGCTGGCCGTCATCATCTTCATGGCCCAGCTGGAACAGTTTAAAGTCCCCGGCGCGGGCGGCGAGGAGCAATGGCTGCAAGGCACCCAGCTCCTACTGATGCTGGGGCTGGTGGCCCTCACCATGGCCATCGTGTACCTGCTGCCCAAGCTCACGAAGGCCGTGCCGGCCTCTTTAGTAGCCATTATTGCAGTGTCAGCGCTGGTGATTGGAGGTGGCCTTGACACCAAGTCGGTAGGCGATATTGCCTCCATCAAGGGCGGGCTGCCCACGCTGCACTGGCCGCAGGTGCCGCTGAACTGGGCTACGCTGGCGCTGGTGCTGCCCTACTCTGTTATTATGGCGCTGGTGGGCCTCACTGAAAGTCTGCTGACGCTGACCGTGGTGGACGAAATGACCGACACACGCGGCCACGGCAACCAGGACTGCGTGGCCCAGGGCTTGGCCAACGTGGCTTCGGGCCTAACCGGCGGCATGGGCGGCTGCGCCATGATCGGACAGACGATGGTGAATCTGGAATCCCGGGGGCGCGGGCGGCTGTCGGGCGTGGTGGCGGCGTTGGCGTTGGCGCTGTTCGTGGTGGCGGGCTCCTCCCTCATCGAGCAGCTGCCGCTGGCCGCGCTGGTGGGCGTGATGTTTATGGTGGTGATTGGCACCTTCGAGTGGGCCAGCCTGCGCATCCTGCGCCGCATGCCCCGTGCCGACGTGCTGGTGATGCTGCTCGTGACGCTGGTCACGGCCGTGTCACAGAACCTGGCGCTGGCCGTACTGCTGGGCGTGGTGATTTCGGCGCTGGTATTTGCCTGGGAAAACGCCAAGCGCATCCGGGCCCGTAAGCACACCGACGCTGCCGGTACCCGCCACTACGAAATCTACGGCCCGCTCTTTTTCGGCTCAGCCCAGGCTTTCACCGATAAGTTCGACGTGCAGCAGGACCCCGCTCAGGTGGTCATCGACTTCCGCGAAAGCCGGGTGGCCGATATGTCGGGCATTGATGCGCTGCACAAGCTCACAGAACGCTACCACCGCCTGGGCAAAACCCTGCACCTGCGCCACCTCAGTCCCGACTGCCGTCAGCTGCTTCGCAATGCCGGCGCCCTCATCGAAGTCAACATTCAGGAAGACCCCGACTACCGCGTGGTAACGGCCGAGTAAAGCGGCAGAGGCGCGAACTTTGCGGTTCGCGTCCCGCGCCGCTCTAACCACACAAACGGCGCGGAGGCGCGGACTGCAAAGTTCGCGCTACTGCATAAACCGCTTCAGAAATGAGGCGGTTTTGCTGTTTTTGGCGGTGGCTACCGTGGCGGGCGGGCCCTGGGCTACTACCTGGCCGCCTTCGTCGCCAGCCCCGGGGCCCATGTCCAGCACCCAGTCGGAGGCGGCTACCACGCGCATATCGTGCTCTACCACGATAACCGTGTTGCCCGCGTCGGTGAGGCGTTGGAGCTGCACTAGCAGACGCTCCACGTCGGCGGGGTGCAGGCCGGTGGTGGGCTCGTCGAGCACGTAGAGGGAGTTGCCGCGGCCGGTGCGCTGCAACTCGGTGGCTAGCTTGATGCGCTGGGCCTCGCCCCCGCTCAGCTCGGTGGCCGGCTGACCGAGGCGCAAATAGCCCAGGCCCACTTCGCGCAGCACCGTGAGGGCCCGGTGTACGGGGGCCTCGTCCCGGAAAAACTCCCAGGCCACATCCACCGTCAGGTGCAGCACCTCGGCAACATTCTTCCCCTGGTACTGAATTTCGAGGGTTTTGGCGTTGTAGCGGGTACCGTGGCACACCGAACAGGGTGCGTACACGCTGGGCAGAAACAGCAGCTCCACCATCACAAACCCCTCACCCTGGCAGTTTTCGCAGCGGCCCTTGGCTACGTTGAAGCTAAACCGGCCGGCATCGTAGCGGCGCTTGCGGGCCTCGGGGGTAGCGGCAAACAGCTTGCGCACATGGTCGAACAGGCCGGTATAGGTAGCCATATTGGAGCGCGGTGTGCGGCCGATAGGTTTCTGGTCCACGCGCACCAGCCGCTTGATGGTTTCCAGCCCTGATACGATTTGCCCGCCGGTTTCGGTCGTAGCGGCGCGTTCCAGCGGGTCGGTTTCGGCTTCCTCCTCCGCTTCTACTGCTTGTCCTAACTGCGCAGCCACCAGCTCCACCAGTACCTGACTTACCAAGCTGGATTTGCCGGAGCCCGACACGCCCGTGACGGTAGTGAGCACGCCTAATGGAAACTGCGCATACAGGCCGTTGAGGTTGTTACGATGCACGCCTTCCAGTCGCAACCAGCCGGCTGGTTCCCGCACGGTGCGGGCCTGGGCCGCCCCGTGCACCGGGTACAGGAAGCGACGGGTGTGCGAGGCATCCACCGCCTCCAGGCCGGACGGTGGGCCGCTGTAGAGGATTTCGCCGCCCAGCTCCCCGGCGGCTGGCCCCACATCCACCAGCCAATCAGCCTGCCGGATAACGTCGAGGTTGTGCTCCACCACAAACAGCGAGTTGCCGGCCTGCCGCAGTCCGGCCAACGCTTTCAGCAACGCCTGGGTATCCGAGGGGTGCAGGCCGGCGGAGGGCTCATCGAGCACATACACCACCCCAAACAGATTGGAGTAGAGCTGCGTGGCCAGCCGTAGCCGCTGCAATTCCCCCGGCGACAACGTGGGCGTGCTCCGCTCCAAAGACAGGTAGCCCAGGCCCAGATCGAGCAGCACCATGAGGCGGGCGCACAGATCCTGCGTGATGCGGCGGGCTACTTCGGCCTGCTCGGGGTGGTCCTGGTCGTGGGCCTGGGGCCGGGCCTTGCCCTCAGCAAAGGGCCGGATGAGGGCTTCCACGCGCTTGAGCGGCAACGCCGAAAAATCGGCAATATCCAGTCCGGCAAACGTTACGCTCAGCGACTCGGGCCGCAGCCGCTTGCCGTGGCAGGTGGGACAAGCTTGGCTGAGCATATACTGCAACGCCCGCTTCTTCATGAGTGGGCTCTGGGTGGTGGCGAAGGTGTGCAGCACGTGTCGGCGGGCGCTGCTGAAGGTACCCATGTAGTTCGGTGGCTCCCGGCGCTTCACGGCCCGCTGGGTTTGCTCGGGCGAGTAGCCGGGGTAGACCGGCACCACGGGCTGCTCCTCGGTGAACAGAATCCAGTCGCGCTGCTGCTGGGGCAGGTCCTGCCACGGAATATCTACGTTATAGCCCAGGGTTACGAGGATGTCGCGCTGGTTCTGTCCACCCCAGGCCTGGGGCCAAGCAGCAATGGCCCGCTCCCGGATGGTGAGCGAGGGGTCGGGCACCATGCTCTGCTCGGTTACCTCGTACACGCGGCCCAGGCCGTGGCAGGTGGGGCAGGCGCCCTCCGGGGTGTTCGAGGAAAAGGCTTCGGCGTAGACGATGCCCTGCCCCGCCGGGTAGTCGCCGGCCCGGGAATAGAGCATGCGCACTAGGTTGGAAAGCGTAGTGACCGAGCCCACCGAGGAGCGCGTGGTGGGTGTGCCGCGCTGCTGCTGCAGGGCTACGGCTGGCGGCAGCCCCTCAATGGACTGCACCTGCGGCACCGACATCTGATGAAACAGCCGCCGCGCGTATGGCGACACCGATTCCAGGTAGCGGCGCTGGGCCTCGGCGTATAAGGTACCAAAGGCTAGGCTGCTTTTGCCCGAGCCCGAGACGCCCGTAAACACCACCAGCGCATCGCGCGGAATGTCCACGTCCACGTTTTTGAGGTTGTGTTCCCGCGCCCCGCGCACCCGCACGAAGCCGTTGAAGTTGGTTGTTGGTTGAGGGGAATCGGGCATAGCAGCAGAGCAGGTTAGCGGCTCTGTATACGGCAGCGGCCGAAAAGTATCCCACCAACTACAGCAGCCAGGTCTTGCCTCCCCGTAGTGAGCTTACCTGCCAAGACTTATGCAGCCACTATTTTATCCTTACCGCACGGTCACATCGAAAAACTGCCGTTTCATATCCGCTACTCTCTTTCCACTCATCATGTCCTGCAAACTGGCTGTTTCTATCCGCACGGTAGTGGCCGAAATCCAGCCCCCGCTCACCACAAAGCAGTTTTGTAACTGGACATCTTTGAGAAGCTTTAACGTGCCCTTGGTGATGCGCCACAACTGGAAGCCCGGGTGGCAGTCTTCGGATACAACGAAACAGTCATTCTGCTTGGCGAATAGTAGCGTGCCACTGCGGTTTATCTGCGGCTCATTCGCCACTTCAGTTACCTTCTCATTAGCCTGACTGGTGAGTAACTGCTCCGTATGCTCGTATCGGTCTTTGGTAATCCATAACAGACCTGTGAGAGGCTCCGTGCCCCCGTAACGATGAGTTATCACCTTGGACTCGTCATCTACTGTGTGTGGGTGGACATTATGAAATACAACACGCCGCTTATTTGGCCAGACTACAGTAACACCACTACTCCCGAAAGAGACTTCAGGTAATGGTCTTTTCCTGAAAGACGCTTGCTGAAACGCCGCCGCGCCTTTCGCCGGTGCTACGGTTGCTACCGCGCCTACTGCTTGCCGCAACTCGGCCAGTGCACTGGTATTGACCGTTGGCTTTTCGGAATTTGTTCTGCCGGCTGCTCTGGCCAAGGTATGCGGTAGGCTGAACACTACGGCAGCCAACAGGACAATGCGTGGAAATACCGAAAGCAGATTGCTCATCTAAGATCTACAAGTGAAGAGTATAGGGCCACGCAAAATACGGTTATACTACCTCTAGTTGCTACTCTACTACCCGCATCGGCCGCCGCATTAGCAGCACGTACAGGCCGGCCGAGAGGAAGAATCCCACGAACCAGGCGTAGCTATACAGGCCCGCCAGCCAGGACCACACTAGGCCGGCCGGCACCGCGCCCACGGCCTGCAGAAAGCCGGGCACGTTGGGCAGAATCCCGACGAACAGGGCCAGCACGGCCCGGCGGTTCACGCCGTTCTGGTAGGTGTAGCGACCCTCATAGCGGTAGAGGTCAGGAACATCTAGCTGCTGGTGGCGGAGCAGGTAGTAGTCGGCTATCATGATACCGCCGATGGGGCCCAGCAGCGCCGAGTAGCCCACCAGCCAAGTGAAAATGTAGCCTGAGGGGTCGGCAATAAGCTTCCAAGGGAAGATAAGCAGGCCGATAACGCCGGTGATGTAGCCGCCGGTTTTGAAGCTGATGCGCTGCGGATTCAGGTTGGCGAAGTCGTTGGCGGGGCTGACGATGTTAGCGGCAATGTTGGTAGCCAGGGTGCTCAAGGCCACGGCCAGCATGGCCACGCTCACCAGCACCCGGCTTTCAAACTTGGCAGCCAGCACCACCGGGTCCCAGATGGTCTGCCCGTAAATGACCAGCGTCGCCGACGTGACGACTACACCCACAAACGAGAACAGCGTCATGGACGAGGGCAGCGCCAACGCCTGCCCCAGCACCTGAGCCCGCTGGCTCACGGCGTAGCGAGTGAAATCGGGAATGTTTAAGGAGAGCGTGGCCCAGAAACCCACCATCCCCGTCAGGGCCGGGAAGAAATAGGCCCAGAACTCCGCCGACGAGGCAAATTTGGCCGGCTGGCTCAGAATGGGCCCCAGCCCATTACCGGCCGCAATGGCCCACCACAGCAGCGCCCCCGCCGCCACCGGCAGAAAAAACGCTTTGAACACCAGCAGCTTCTTGATACTATCTACGCCCAGGTACACCACGTACATATTCAGGGCCCAGAACAGCACGAACACCAGCGCCGGCCCGGTGGCCAGCCCCCAACTCGGCGGGAATACCGGCGGCAACTGCCCCAGGGCAGGCACCCACAGCACCGCCATCTGGTACAACGCATAGCCCCCAATCCAGGTCTGAATCCCAAACCATCCGCAGGCAATGATGGCGCGCAGCAAGGCCGGCACGTTGGCCCCGCGCACCCCAAAACTGGCCCGCGCAAACACCGGAAACGGAATACCATACTTCGCCCCGGCATGGCCGTTGAGCAGCATGGGCACCAGCACCACCGTATTCCCCAGAAAGATAGTCAGCAGTGCCTGCCACCAATTCATGCCGCCCCCGATGAGCGAACTGGCCAGCATGTAGGTAGGAATGCACAGGCTCATGCTGATCCAGAGGGCCGCGTAGTTGGCCGTCGTCCAGGTGCGGGCGGCGGCGGGTACGGGAGCCAGGTCGGCACTGGTCAGGCCGGCGCTTACGGGCGCATCGGCCACGGTGGTAGTCTGGGTCATGGCAGGAAGGCCGGTTAGGTTCTTCCTAAAGAAAGCAGATTACCCAAGCATTTCACAATGAGCCCGTAGCGCGCCGCTCCATGCTCACCGAGTTCATACAGTAGCGCAAGCCGGCCGGGGCCGGGCCGTCCGGAAAAACGTGGCCGAGGTGCGCCGCGCAGCAGTTGCACATGGCTTCCATGCGCTGCATGTGGTGGCTGTCGTCGAAGTGGTAGCGGATGGCGTTGCGGGCGGCGGGCTGCGTGAAGCTTGGCCAGCCGGATATGGCGTGGTACTTGGTGGCAGCGTCGAACAGCAGGCTACCGCAGCCGACGCAGTGGTAGCGGCCAGGCTCATAGCTACGGCAGTAGGCGTTGCGGTAAGGCGGCTCGGTGGCTTTTCGGCGCATTACCTGATATTGCGCCGGCGTCAGCTGCTGCTGCCATTCGGCATCCGGCCGCTCCAGTCGCTGCGGCGGCTCGGGGTTGCCGTAGCGGGCAAACGTGAGAATGTCGATCCAGCGGAGCATTTTTCTGCGTAGTTGTTGCGTTGAATACCCTATCTTCCGGTAGCTGGCAGCAGCGGTGCCGACTATTCCTTTTTGCCGTTCTTGGATATGGAGTACCTGTACGATACGCCTCCCCTTTCCATCTCCTACGACCCCGATCATCAGTGGCTGTACGTGGAGTGGAAAGGCCAGCACGACGCAGAATCAGCTCGAACGGGTGGGGAGCTGGTGCTGGAGTATCTGCGGCAGCGGCCCTGCTACAAAATGCTGAACGACAACAGCCAGGTTTCCAGCGAATGGGAAAAAGGGGCGCGTTGGGTGGGCACCGAATATTACCGCCTCCTGGCACAGCAGGGCATGCGCAGCGTGGCATGGGTGTGCCCTGCCCACTGGCCAGCCCGCAAGTCCATGGAAATGGCCATGTGGTTCGTCACGCAGCCCACCGTGTTACTCTTCGATGATGTAGCCGCCGCCTACGCTTGGCTGCTGCGGCAGGTATGAGTTGTGAGTTGCCGGTTGTCAGTTGCCCGTTATTAGTTATTAGCAGTTAGCAGTTAGCAGAAGCTCGTCCATTAACAACCGGCAACTCACGACCGACAACTGGCAACTCATCACGAGCTACACGAAAGCGTGGCACTGCCCGGTTTTTCGCGGGCCCACTCGGGGCGTTTAGCGGCTAAGTCCTCGTAGGCCGGGTGCTCGTCGAAAGGCGTTTTCAGGACGTGATACAAGCGTTCCAGGTCGGTCAGGTCGCCGGCCTCGGCGGCTTCAATGGCCTGCTGGGCCAAGTAGTTACGCAGCACATACTTGGGGTTAGCCGCTAGCATACCCGCCCGGATGGCTTCCGGCTCCGCTGTTTCCTGCCGCAGCCGCTGCATGTAGCGCTCCAGCCATTCCAGCAACGGCGTGTGCACGGCACCCTGCGGGTTATAGCTGACTTCTTCAATGAGCGACTGAAAAGCCGCCGCATTCCCTTCGGGCTCCGCCAGCAGCGCCGGCACCAGGTGCGACAACCGCCGGAAAAACAGCGTCATGTCGGCTTCCGAAGTTTCCAGGGCGGCGTGCAGGGCCTCGGTCAGGGCATAATCGGGCTGACCATCGGGATGGGGCGTGAGGCCGAGCTTACGCAGGAGCATAGCCTGGCGCGTCTGGTTGAAGGTGGCGGCGTAGAGGTCGAGGGCGGGGCGCAGGGCGGCGGTGGCGTCCGTTACCAGCGGCGAGAGGGCCTGGGCCAGCTGCATCAGGTTCCAGAGCGCCACCCGAGGCTGCTGCCCGAAAGCGTACCGGTAGGTGCTGAAGTCGGTAGTGTTGGGCGTCCAGCCCGGCTCGTAGGGCTCCAGCCAGCCGTAGGGGCCGTAGTCGATGGTCAGCCCCAGAATGCTCATGTTGTCGGTATTCATCACCCCGTGCACGAAGCCCACCGTCATCCAGTGCGCCACCATCACGGCCGTGCGCCGACAGATTTCGGCAAACCACTGCGTGTACACCGCCTCCGACGGCTCGCCCAGCTCCGGAAAGTGGTGGCGAAGCACATAATCGGCCAGCTGGCGCAGGTTATCCAGTTCCTGATGGGCCAGCAGAATCTGGAAGTTGCCAAACCGCACGAACGACGGCGCCACGCGGCACACCACGGCCCCCGGCTCGGGACGGGCGTTGCCGTTGTAGAACATGTCGCGCACTACCTCGTCGCCGGTGCCTGCCAGACTCAGGGCTCGGGTGGTGGGTACGCCCAGGTGGTGCATAGCCTCAGAGCACAGAAACTCCCGGATGGAGGAGCGCAACACGGCCCGCCCATCGGCGCGGCGGGAGTACGGCGTGGGGCCGGCTCCTTTCAGCTGCAGCTCCCAACGCGAGCCATCCACGGCCCGCATTTCGCCCAAAGAAATAGCCCGCCCGTCGCCGAGCTGACCGGCCCAGTTACCGAACTGGTGGCCGCCGTAGCGGGCGGCGTAGGGCTGCATGGTAGGGGCCACGCGGTTGCCGGCCAGCAGCTCCACGGCCGGTCCCCGCTCCGGCGGGCGCGGGAGGCCCAACGTAGCGGCCAGGTCCTCAGACCAAGCCAGCAGGTGCGGATCGGCCACGGCGGTGGGCTGTACCGGCGAGTAGTGGTAGCCCGGTACCTGACGCGGCACGTTCTCGCGGGAAGGGTCGCCGAGCAGTTCCGTGACAAACGAGTTGGTAAACGTAGCGTGGTCGAGGGGTTGAGGAGCGGAGGCCATGCAGGAAAATCGAAGAGAAGAAAGGCACTAATGCCCAGGCTGAATTGCCCGAACTGAATACCGGCACAAAGTACGGTACTGATGCCCACCTGGGCAGTCAGCTTCTTCTCAACCAATTTCCGGCCTTTTTGGGTTCGTCTGTTATGGCTACCGAATCTCTGCTCAAAACAATGCGTCCCTCAGAAACGAAATCCGAAGGACGCATTAGCTGCGTTAGTCGATACTCATGCCCCACCCGACCCCTATACTTCCGTAGCGGTGCGGCCCAGGGTGGTAGCGGTACTCTCGGTGGTGAGCGTGGCCACGTACTTCCACTGCGCGGTGGCCTGGCTGCTGGTGAATTCTACCTCCAGGAAACCCCGCCGGGAAGCATCCAGGTACTGCAAATCATTAATGAGCAGCTGATTTGATTGCTCGAACCCCTGAATAGCCGCCGCGCTGCCGGCCAGCAGTGCCTCAAACCCCGGGGAGGAAACCGAGGACGTGGCAAATTCAGCGCCTACTTTGCGGCCACTGTTCACCATCAGGTCGCTGTGCCAGGCATTGTGCGTGTCGCCGGCCAGCGAAATGAGCCCTTTGCCGCCAGCGGCGGCCAGCACAGCCTCCCGCTCCACGGGGTAGCCGTCCCAGGCATCGAGGTTGTAGGGCAGCACCGTTTCCACGCGGGCCCGCTCGGTGGCCGTTACCGTGGGGTCGCCGGCCAGAATGCGAGTTTTAATGACAGCCAGCTGCCCGGCTATTGTGCTGTACTGGGCCAGCAGGGCCGGCGTGGGGCCGGCGGCCAGCTGGGCTACCAGCGTCAGCAGCTCGGCCGGAATATACATTTTCCCCATCAGCACCTGGGAGCCCAGCACCTGCCAGCGCGCCGAGTTGCCGGCTAGTTGCCCCGTGAGCCAACTGCGCTGTTCGGCCCCCAGCAGGCTCCGGCCGGGGTTGAGCCAGGCCGCCCCAAATGCCTGCGTATTGAACGCGCCGGCACTCCCGATGTAGTCACTGAAGCTGAGCTGCTTATCGCGCCCGACCAGCCGCGTATCCAGCATGAGCAAGTTAACCAGACTCCCGAACTCGAAGCGCCGGTAGATACGGGTTTTGTCGGTTACACGGGCGGGCAGGTATTCGTGCCAGGCCTGAATGGCAGCCTGCTTGCGGCTCTCGAAGCTGCCTTCGGTGGGCTGGTGGTTTTCGGCCCCAGTGAGGTAGGCGTCGTTTGCCAGCTCATGGTCGTCCCATACGCAGATGAAGGCTTTGCGCTGGTGCGCCAGCTGCAGCTGCTTGTCGCTGCGGTACTGGCGGTAGCGGGTGCGGTAGTCGTCGAGGGTCAGGATTTCACCGGCCGGCAAATGAGAGCGGTTCAGACTGGCCGTGTTGGAGTTGGTGCCGTAGCCGCCGGCCCCGTATTCGTAGATGTAGTCGCCCAGATGCACTACCGCATCGGCCTGCGACTCCGCTACGGCCCCGTACACGTTGAACAGCCCAGCCTGGTAGTTGGCACACGATACCACCGCCAGCCGGGCGCGGGTGGTCTGGCCGGCGGCGGGCAGCGTGCGGGTTTCGCCTACTACTGAGGTAGCACCGGTTCGCTCGTTGCGGAAGCGGTAGTAGTAGGTCTTGTAACTGGCCAGGCCGGTAGCTTCGGTCCAGATGGTGTAGTCGGTGGCGGCGGTAGCGGTTAACGTACCACTGGCTTTGAGCGTACCGAAACCAGCTTCCTCGGCCAGCTCCCACCGAATATCCGCCGAGGCGGGCTCATTGGTGGCGGGCGTATAGCGGGTCCATAGCAGGATGCTGCTCTGGCTGGGGTCGAAGCTGGCCACACCCTCTCGGAAGCCAAAGTCACCGGTATATTGCAGGGCCTCGTCGTCATCGTCGCAGCTGGTCAACATGCCGGGTAGCAAGGCCAGGCCGCTCGAGAGCAAGGCCGTATTCTTAAGAAAATCGCGGCGATTAAGGCCAGAGCGGGTAGCGGATTTTGACATAACGAGAGGCTGATTGAAAGGCCTCGCAAGCTATCCGCGCAGTGTTAGTCAAGCGTTACCCCGACATTATTGAATCTCGACGCTACGCCACCTACTGGCTTGGTGGTCTTCTTTATTAAATCATTACGCAAACCCTCAATCTATCAACGCATTGCTTTGCGGCGCCCCTGTTTTTTCGATTCATCTCACCTTGTATTATCCTGTTAATTTATATATCTTATCTGCGCTTACGCCCACTATCAGGTCCTAAGTCCACCAAGCCGCCAAGGGCCCGACTCTTACTTCCGTCACCATGAAAAACCTGCTTGTTCCCACCGATTTTTCCCCGGAAGCACACTACGCTTTTGAGGCGGCTTTACAGTTGGCCCACCGCAGTGGTGGCCACGTTACGCTGCTACATGTAGTGGACGCGCCGCCGGCCGCCGGCATTGCCACTTCCGGCGGTATGATGGCTGGCGACGGCCTCAACAATGTGTACATGCTCAAGCTGCTGCAGGCCACTAAGCGCCGCATGCACGAGTGGATGGCGGAGGCCCGCAGCGTGATGCCTGACGTGCCGGTGCGCGACCTAGTAGTTACGGCCGAGTTTGAGCCCGCTGTGCTGGAAATAATCCGGGAGCACCACATCGAGCTGGTAGTGATGGGCGTGCATGAGCACACTTCCTGGACGCGGTTTTTCCTGGATTCGCACACCGAGCGGGTAATGCGGGCAGCTCCCTGCCCGGTACTCACCATCAAGCAGCCGGCCCCCGATTTTCAGGTGCAGCACTTGGTTTTCGCCTCTGACTTCACTGCCGAAGCCGACCGCGCCGTACCCGGCCTGAAACAGTTACAGGCGCTGTTCCCGGAAGCCACGTTGCACCTGCTGGACGTGGTGCCCTCCGCCGACCGGCACGGGGCAGCCCTGCACGACATTGAGGATTTTGCCCGACGCCACCAGCTCACTCACTACGAGGCAGAGGTGTTCGACGCGCCCCGCGTGAGCACCGGTATTCCGCGCTTCGCCGAGCTGGCCCACGCCGATTTAGTAGTGATGCTCACCCACGGCCGCTCCACGCTGAGTCACCTTTTCCAAAGCAGCACCTCCGAAGCCGTGGCCCTGCACGCCCCCCAGCCCGTCATGACGGTGCATGCCTGAACCAGGACCGGTTTTACCGGGGCGTATTATCCGGCAAGACGAGGAGCTGATTGGCTCTCTGCTGGAGCGTTATGGCCCGTTGCCAGGGCTTCAGCCGGCAGATATCCCGCAGCATTGTTGGTTGCCAAGTGGTACCGTTGTTGGTAGTAGCCAGCACTTGGCCGGTTTCGGTCAGCAGGCAGCCTTTCCCGGTGCCCGCCACGAAGGCCACCTGCCCGAAGCTCTGGGCCTGGGGTAGCTCGTAGGGCTTCCAGCGGCCCTGCGCAAAACGCAGCAGCTGCCGGGCGGGCAGCGGCACGTAGCCTGAGGAGTCGGTGAGAAACTGAAAACCCTGAATACGTTGGATTGCATCGAGCGTGAAGATGCACATACGCATAAAAATACAGGTGGATAGCGGCTAACGAGTCGGCAAACATACCCACTTTTGCCTATGAGCACGCCTCCCCCACTGCTACGGGGGCAACGAGGGAGGCGGTGCGACTGTCGGCTACGCCCGGCGGTTACAAGTTCTTCAGCGACGCTTCCCACAGGGCCAGCCCTTTTTACGCCGTGGCCACCAACGCAGCACAGCGCTTCACCAACCTGTTCATGGGCCTGCTGGAAATTCAGTTTCCCACGGTTAGGAAGTATCATGAGCCGCTGCTGAAAATACCCAGGAGTTTGCCGACCGGCTGGCCATCCACGTCAATAGCCTGAACCGGTCGATGAAAATTGCTGTATTATAATTTATCAGCCCCTGTACAGCAGCCTCAGCAGCAGCGGACACATCTGGTTCGGCAGCAAACCCAAAGACTGTCCGACCTGTTGAGCCTGCATCCGGCCCTGACCAGCATCACCGGCAAAACCATTGGCGGCCTGTTACCTATCAGACGCCTCTTCCGCTTACTTACGGCGCGCATCCCGAATACCCAGCGCAATAGCCACGAATGTGGACACCAGCGGCACGCAGAACCCGAACAGCAGCCACGGCCAAAACCGCCGGCCGTACATGTGGGCAATGTACACCGTCATCAGCGCCGACAACGGGCAGACCATAATCAACAAAAACAGCAGGTCGGAAAAATCCATTCGGGCAGAGGTTAGCGGTAAAGCGGGTCGAGTTGGGCTAGTTGCGGGGCGGGCTCCCAGCCAACTGGCCGCTGGCGCGGGTAAAACCAGGCGGCCCCGGCGGCCAGCCACTGCGACCGGAACTGCCGGGCCGCAGCGGGCGTCGCGTCGTCGAAGCCAAAGGTAACGCCACAACAGCCGCAACTGCTGAAATCCGGCTGCCGGCCATCAGGACCCCAGGGCGACTCGTCGTAATCCAAGCCGCACACGCGGCAAAACCAAAGCGTCATCGTTCAGAAAATCAGGCTTTCGGACCTGGGTATAAGTACCAACAAGGTGTAGAGACGCAACATCTTACGTCTCATCGGTGAACGACTGGTGCCGGGCCGTTCAATGAAACAACATCAGCAACGACGAGACGCAAAATATTGCGTCTCTACACGGCAGGTGTGCAGCGGCTTAGCCGCGCACCTTGCCGCGTTTTATCAGGTAGGCGTGCAACACTTTATCGAACGGCTTCCGGATATCCACCGGCACGAAGTCAATTTTGTACTGGCCACAGCGCAAAGCCAATTCCTGCTCATACTGCCGCATGGTTGCCTGGTACTGCTCGCGCACTTGGTTGGGCTGCAGCTTGATGGTCTGGCCGGTTTCCAGGTCCTCGAACAGGTAGGGCCGGTCCTGAAAGTTGAAATCGGCCTCGGTGGCGCGGTCCATCACATGAAACAGCAGCACTTCATGGTGCTGGTGGCGCAGGTGCTGCAGCGCGGCCAGGGTTTCGGTCTGTTCCTCGGGGGCACGACCCAGCATGTCGGAAAACAGCACTACCAACGAGCGTTTCGGGATTTGCTGGGCAATGGTGTGGATGACGCCGGCTACGTTGGTATGGGCTCGGCCGGGTGCGGAGGCCCGCTCCAGCAGCTGTTGCAAGGTGAGCAGTAGGGTGTGGCGGTGAGTGCTGGTGGAGCGCACCGGCGTCTGCAGTTCCACCTCATTGGCGAAGGTAACCAGACCCACGGCGTCGCGCTGCTTTTGCAGTAGGGTGGTGAGGGCCGCTGCGCACAGCACCGAAAACCGCAGCTTATCGTGGCCCGGGGCCGGGTAGTACATGCTGGGGCTCACGTCGAGCAGCAGGTGGCAGCGCAGGTTGGTTTCTTCCTCGTAGCGCTTCACAAACAGCTTATCGGTGCGGGCAAATACCTTCCAGTCGAGGTGGCGGGTGCTTTCGCCGGGGTTGTAGAGGCGGTGCTCAGAAAACTCCACCGAAAACCCGTGGTAGGGCGACTGGTGCAGGCCCGTAATGAAGCCTTCCACCAACTGGCGGGCCAGAAACTCCAAGTTGGAGAAAGAACGAACGGCGGCAAGATCGAGCGGTTGGGCCATAGCAAAAACAGATGCGGGAGGAGCAAGATACGACAGGATTGGGGCATGAAGGACAGACGGGGTTACTCCGTAGCTACGACGCAAAACGGGCAGCAGCTCCGACCATTGCAGTCCGCTTTCCATCCATTATCCAGAATATATAATCTTTCTTTTATACCAGCCGTTTCATTACCTGCCAATTATGGCATTTGAGGATATACAGCCGTTTACATAGCGTTTTGCCAGTATTTATCCCGGAATAGGAAAATACGACCCTTAAAATTTTTATATCTACTGGAAACAACGTATGTTGCGCTGAACTTCAATCATCTTGGAATAGCAAAACTTTACTCAGAAGGCCAGTGGAAGACCGTCACGACCAGGAAGAAATTTATTCCCAACGCATTAAGGCCGGCAAGCGCACGTATTTCTTTGACGTGAAAGCCACCCGCGGACAGGATTATTATCTGACCATCACGGAGAGCAAACGCCGCCTGCGCGACGATGATACGTTCTCTTACGAGAAACACAAGATTTTCCTCTACAAAGAGGACTTCCTCAAGTTTGTGGATGCCTTGCAGGATGCCGTGGACTACGTGCGCGAGGAGTTGCTGACGGCCGAGGAAGTGGCCGAACTGGACCGTCCCCGCCCCGCCTACGAGGAACGCGAAGGAGGTTTCAACCCCAACCGCACCGACGATAATTATTAAGTCACTCCTTTTTTCGGAAGTCTAGCGAAACACCTTTTACTTCTTCAGCTTTTGTCCGCTTCCCACCGCACGGCGCGCCCGGCTTCGGCCCTGGCGCGCCGTCGTGCGTTGCGGGTGGCCCGAACTATTCCCCGGCGCGCCTGTTCAAAGCACCCGTCGGGTTTAACTGACACCATGTAGCTTTGCCGTCTTGCGCGGAGGGTAGCCGTACACTTTTCCGGTTTTAGTTGGCCGGATGCCCGCCGATGCCTTCCTTCGCAAGTCGTAACCCACACAGCCCACTTAAGCACGCAACAATGACGAAAATCAAAGTAGCCAACCCGGTAGTAGAATTGGATGGCGACGAAATGACGCGCATCATCTGGAAGTTTATCAAGGATAAGCTGATTACGCCCTACCTGGAGCTCGATATCAAGTACTACGACCTGGGCATTGAGTACCGCGACCAGACCAACGACCAGGTAACCATCGACGCGGCCAACGCCATCAAGCAGTACGGCGTGGGCATCAAGTGCGCCACCATCACCCCAGACGAGGAGCGCGTGCAGGAGTTTGGCCTGAAGCAGATGTGGAAGTCGCCGAACGGCACCATCCGCAACATCTTGGACGGCACCGTATTCCGCGAGCCGATTGTGATGAGCAACGTGCCCCGCCTCGTGCCTAACTGGACGGCCCCGATCTGCATCGGCCGCCACGCCTTTGGCGACCAGTACCGCGCCACCGACTTCGTGACCAAAGGCAAAGGCAAGCTGACCGTGACCTTCCAGCCCGAGGACGGTGGTGAAGCACAATCGTTTGAGGTGTACAACTTCAAAGGCGACGGCGTAGCGTTGGCCATGTACAACACCGACGAAAGCATCCGGGGCTTTGCCCACGCCTGCTTCAACCAGGCCCTGAGCAAGGGCTGGCCGCTGTATTTGAGCACCAAGAACACCATCCTGAAGAAGTATGATGGCCGCTTCAAGGACATCTTCCAGGAGATTTACGAAGCTGATTATCTGGCCAAGTTCAAGGAAGCCGGCATCACTTACGAGCACCGGCTGATTGACGATATGGTGGCCTCGGCGCTGAAGTGGAACGGCAACTTCGTGTGGGCCTGCAAAAACTACGACGGCGACGTGCAGAGCGACACCGTAGCCCAGGGCTTCGGCTCGCTCGGCCTGATGACCTCCGTGCTGGTTACGCCCGACGGCGGCACCATGGAAGCGGAAGCGGCCCACGGCACCGTGACGCGCCACTACCGCGACCATCAGAAAGGCAAGCCCACCTCTACCAACCCCATTGCCAGCATCTTCGCCTGGACGCGCGGCCTGGAGTTCCGCGGCAAGCTGGATAACAACCAGGAGCTGATCGACTTCTGCCACGCGCTGGAGCAGGTGTGCATCGAAACCGTGGAAAGCGGCAAGATGACCAAGGACTTGGCCGTCTGCATCCACGGCAACAAAGTGGAGCACGGCAAGGACTACCTCTACACCGAGGAGTTCCTGGCCGCTCTGGACGAGAATCTGAAAGCCAAACTGGCTAAATAAGTCAGCATTTTACCGTTAGAAAAGCCTATCCGGTTGCCGGATGGGCTTTTTCTATGGACTTCAGAACGGTTTTTCGGGCGACTTACAGGCTGTAGTACTGGCTGAGCAGCACCAGCACACCGGCGGCCAGGTAGAAACCCAGACGCTGTAGTTTTTGGGCGGGCTTATGATGTTCACACATATAGGCTGAACGCCGCACGAGAGGCGCGGAGTTCAACGCGCGAGCCGTTTCCGGGCCACACCGGTAACCCGGGGGTGCTTTCCCCGAAAAAGCCCCGTACCTTTGCGCCACGAAGTGCGCGTCCAGAACGCCAACTCGCCATTTTACAACTTCACAACTCCACCATATGGGTCTCCGCTGCGGTATCGTCGGCCTGCCGAACGTCGGCAAATCCACGCTTTTCAACGCCCTTTCCAACGCCAAGGCCGAGTCGGCCAACTATCCGTTCTGCACCATCGAGCCGAACGTGGGCGTGATTACCGTGCCCGATGAGCGGCTGCAGATTCTGGAAAAGCTGGTGAACCCCAAGCGCGTGCTGCCCACCATCATTGAGTTCGTGGACATTGCCGGCCTCGTGAAGGGTGCCAGCAAGGGCGAAGGACTCGGCAACAAGTTCTTGGCCAACATCCGCGAGGTGGACGCCATCATCCACGTTATCCGCTGCTTCGACGACCCCAACATCGTGCACGTAGCCGGCGGCGTCGACCCCGTATTCGATAAGGACGTTATCGACACCGAGCTGCAGATCAAGGACCTGGAGAGCATCGATAAGAAGCTGGCCAAGTCGGAGCGCTCGGCCAAGAACGGCGACGCGCAGGCCAAGAAGGAAGTGGCCGCGCTGCAGCGCTTCAAGGACGCTTTGGAAGCCGGCCAGAACGCCCGCGCCCTCACGGTTTCGGCCGAGGAGCTGGAGGCCGTGGCCGATCTGCAGCTGCTCACCATCAAGCCCGTGATTTATGTGGCCAACGTGGATGAGGCCAGCGCCATCAGCGGCAACGCCCACACGGCGGCTTTGCAGGCTCACGTGGCCCAGGAAGGCGCCGAAGTGGTGCTGGTATCGGCCGCCATCGAGTCGCAGATTGCGGAGATGGAAGACCCCGAGGAAAAGGAGATGTTCCTGGGCGAGTACGGCCTCACCGAGTCGGGTTTGAACCGCCTGATCCGCGCTTCCTACACCCTGCTCAACCTGATTACCTACTTCACGGCCGGCGTGCAGGAAGTACGCGCCTGGACGGTGCACCGCGGCGACAAAGCCCCCGCCGCTGCCGGCGTCATCCACTCCGACTTCGAGAAAGGCTTCATCCGGGCCGAGGTTATCAAGCTGGCCGACTACCAGGAGTACAAAACTGAAGTGAAAATCAAGGAAGCAGGCAAGATGGCCGTGGAAGGTAAGGAGTATGTGGTGCAGGATGGCGACATCATGCATTTCCGCTTCAACGTGTAATTGAACATACCTGCCCGTCATGCTGAGCTTGCCGAAGCATCTCTACTGCTTCGTTCTCACGATTGAGTTAGCCAGCGGTAGAGATGCTTTGGCAAGCTCAGCATGACGTTCTACCTCTCCCCTCCCCAACCTCATGGACGTAAAAGACAGCAACGGTAACCTGCTCGCGGAAGGCGACGCGGTTACGCTCATCAAGGATCTGAAAGTGAAAGGCTCATCGCTCACGCTCAAGCGCGGCACGGTAGTCAAGAACATCCGCCTCACCAACTCGCCCGCCGAAATTGAAGGCCGGGCCGGCGGCAGCACAATGGTGCTCAAAACCGAGTTCCTGAAGAAGGCCTAACGCCGTTTCTTCAGCGGCAGCCAGTAACTTAAGCGCCCCAGCCGAACGAGTCGGCTGGGGCGTTTTTATGTTCATCATCGGGAAGAAATGAGCCGTCAATTACTCATCGAGCACATTTTTCAACCTCTAAACAATGTTGTCTCGCAGAGACTAGCCGCTTGCTTTTACCACGATGTTGTTGGAATAGAAGATCTCACAACGAATGAGCAGGGCATTGATATCATCGCACAGCAAGTAGAGCTTGTGTTTGAGGATGAGCAGTCTGTTTTTGTTGGATGGAATAGAGTTAAGGGATGGCCCAGCTATACTTTAAGTGCCTCAGCAGACACCTTCTGTGTGACCAGTGAAAGGTTCATTGCCAACAATAACTTTTGGCAGCATCTTTCAGGCAAGCAACTTATTGGCTTTGATGTATTCGGATTTCCTGATACTCGACCTCACCTGTTGCTACTTCATTTTGAAGGGATGAAGGTTGCAATAGCGAACTGTTACTTAGAATTCGATTTCATCCCCAAAGATCCATCAGGAGACGATGTTTGGGTTCTTTCAACTTCGACAAGCATTCAGCAATACATAAAAAAGCTAGACCTCAAAAAACTTGAAGTCTAGCTTTTGCAAGAGGCTTAACGAGCTATAGCTTACTTCCCCACCACTTTAAACAGCATCCCGGCCGTTAATTTATCAGTGGTTTTCATGCCGTTGAGGATGGCCATTTCCTCGTAGCGCTTGCTGGAAATGCCGTTGGCGGCGAGGGCCGAGGCCAGCGTCTGGCCGGCTTTGGCGGTTTTGATGCGGATGCGCTCGGGCTGGCGGTTGATTTTGCTGGCGTCGGTGAGGCGCTTGAAACCTTGGGCGGTGCGCTGGAAGGTGCTGCCGTAGGTGCCGAGGGTGCCGGGGCCGCAGAGGCCTACCAAGGCGTAAATCGTCTGACCGTCCTGGATGAGGTAGGTGAGGGTGCTGGCCGTGATGCCCTGCTGGCCGGTTTGCTGGTCCTGCCCTACCTGGTCGCCCTGGATAACAATGGCGGGGAAGTTGTTGACGGTGGTTTTCTGGGCCTGGGCGTTCTGGAGCTTCAACTGCTCGGCCAAAGCCTGGGCGGTTTCATCGAGGCCTTTGTTGCCGGCGGGCAGCAGAATCTGTACGGCCTTGCCGTTGGGCTCGGCCATCTGGAACTGGCTCGGCGAGTTCTGCGACTTCCAGCCCTGCGGCACCGGAAACTGGAATTTAAGATCGGGGTGATAGAACACGCTATTTTCCACGTAGCCTTCACGCGGGTTGTCGCCATAAGGCAGGCCCTCAATCAGGCGCAGGTATTGGTCGCGGTTCACGGCCAGCTGACGGCCGGCCTGCTGCTCGGCCTGGGCGGCCAGCTTTTTTACGTTGGTGTAGCGGTCGGCGGAGTTGGGGTGCGACGACAGGAACGTGGGCACCGTAGCCGCGCCGCTACTTTGCTCGGTGCGCGAAAGAGTCAGGAAGAAATCGGCCATAGAAGCCGGGTCGTAGCCGATTTTGCTGGAGTACTTCACCCCTAGCTGGTCGGATTCGGTTTCGTCGTCGCGGCCGTATTTCAGCAAACCCAACCCCACCACCTGTGAGGCCGGCTGGGCCAGCGAGGCCACCCGCTTCGACAGGATGGAGCCCAGAATCAGGGCCCCGTTGGCGATGGTGGAGCGCGTCTGCTGCTTCTGGCCGTGTCGGGCCGTGATGTGCCCAATTTCGTGGCCGAGCACCCCGCTGAACTGGGCCTCATTGTTGAAGTAAGCCAGAATCCCACGGGTGAAATACACATGGCCATCGGGCGTGGCAAAGGCGTTGATAATGGGCGAATCGACCACCGTGAAGCCTTTCACATCAGCCGGGCGGTCGGAAACACGGCCCATCTGCATACCCTTTTGGTCGATATAGGTCTGGAGCTTGGCATTACCAAGCAGGCCGAACTGGGCAATTACCTGGGGGTCGGGCTGGGCACCCTGCACGGGGCGGGAAACGGCTGCTGTGGTAGCCGCCGGCTGCGGGGCCGGGGCGGAAGTCAGAAAACGTGCACCAACGGCCGGCAGCAAGGCCAGCGCCGCACCAGCGTACAGGAAAGAAGAGGGAGTAGGCATGAGCAAAGAGAATGAGCGTGGGAACGGGAGAGTAAGCGTAAGATACGCCTGCAACGAAGCTCAACGGCCGGAAGGTTACAGAGGCAGCCTGGACCAGACCAATTCCGTGCCGCTTTAGCTAGCCGGCGGGGCTGCTTCCTGGTGCTGCTGTTCCTCCAACTCCCCAGCCGTGGGCCGGCCGTGCCGCCTATCAAGCCAGTCCATAACGGGCGTGGCCAACGTGCCGTGCAGAATGATGGAGGTGAGCACCGTGAAGCCGGTAATGGCCCACAGCGCCCGGCCATCGGCGAATTTTGCTTCGTGCAAGGCAAAGGCCAGGTAGAAAAAGGAGCCGATGCCCCGGATGCCGAAAAAGGAAATAACCAGTCGCTCGGGCCACGTTACGCGGCTGCGGCCCAGGGTGAGAATCCCACCCATCGGCCGCAGAATAAGGAGCAGGAATAAGCCCAAGGCCGCGCCGGTCCAAGTAAGCGGGGCCAGCAGCCCGCGTACAATGGCGCCCCCAAACAGCAGCAGAATCACCACGATGAGCAGGCGTTCCAGCTGGTCGGTGAATTCGTGCATTTCGGTATGGTACTCGTGGCTCCGCTCGTGGGCCCGCAGTGTGACGGCCGCCACAAAGACAGCCAGAAAGCCGTAGCC
The DNA here is from genome assembly GCF_000576555.1 of Hymenobacter swuensis DY53. Lineage (NCBI taxonomy): Bacteria > Pseudomonadati > Bacteroidota > Cytophagia > Cytophagales > Hymenobacteraceae > Hymenobacter > Hymenobacter swuensis. Next base: position 1,517,711 of record NZ_CP007145.1, on the reverse strand, counting down.
GTGCAGCAGCTCCGTAACGCCATACGCCGTAAGCGTGACGGCCAACGCCACGAACCCGTAGGCCTCGGGGTTGATTTGAACACGACGAGGCAAGTCGAAAATCAGAAACGACAGCACCCGACCAGCCAACCAGCCAGCCAGCACGCCCATGCCGGTGCGGTACAGCACATCCATCCAGGCCCAGTGCAGCAGCTCCTGCCCCAGGTGCAGCGAAGAGGCTGCCAGCACCACCAGGGCCAGATGCACGAAGGGGAAAGCCAGCCCGTCGTTGAGGCCGGCCTCGCCGGTCAGGGCGAAGCGCACGTTATCTTCGCGGCCCTCACCGGGGTTGCCCACCTGCACGTCGCCGGCCAGCACGGGGTCGGTGGGAGCCAGCGTGGCGGCCAGCAGTAGGGCCGACGCCGGCAGCAGCCCACCCAGTTTCCAGGCCACCACTGTAAACACGGCAATGGTAATACCCATCAGCACCATCACCAGCTGCAACGGAGCCCGCCAGCGCCAGAGGGAAAACTTGCGGTCAATTTTGAGCCCCGTACCCGTGAGGGCCACCGTCACGCAGATTTCAGTGAGGTGCATGGTGAAGGTGGAGTGCTCGTTCGGGTCGGGGTTGGGCAAGCCCAGGGGCAGCCAGAACACCAGCATCCCCAGCCCCACAAACAAAATGGGGTAAGACAGCGGAAACTTCTTCAGCAGAGATGGCAGCCAGGCGACGGCCAGGATGGCCACGCCCAGCACCACTAGAATCAGGTTATAGTGCGACATAGAAAGCAGTTGGAGGCAGACAGAACCCGTATGTACGCAGCCCCGCTCCCAACCGCCGACATCGGGCGCTAGGGCTGCCGGCTATTCACCCGGAGCTGCTGGTACCCGATCAGCAAATCGGTGCGGGTGCCGGGCGGCCGGTAATACACCAGCAGGTCATACTGATTTTCGGTTTCCTGGTAGCTCCCTTCCCAGGCCACGCTGCTGGGGCCCTGGGCCGTCTGGGTGGCATAGATGTAATTGTAGTAGCCTTGCTTAAGCAGCGTATGGCCGGTGTATAGCTGGCTGGCGGCGTCGTAGGTGAGCTTGAACTCGTCTTTGAGCTGCCAGTCGGTGAGGGCGCCCAGCACATACACGGGGCCAGGAGCTGTCTGCTCGCTGCGGAGTTGAAACGTCACATCGAGGTACTCGCCGTTGGTGTCGCCGTTACCGTATTCGCGGCTCTCGATTACACGCTGACCGTTGATGTCGTCGTACTGGGTGTAGCGCTGGCCGTTACGGGTTGTTTCGGGCTGCAGCAGGGCCGTACGCGGTGAAGCCTCGGCGTCCAGCTTCGCCACCCCAATACCCAAGGAGCGGAACGTACGCAGGTCGAAAAAGCGGAATTCGCTCAGGGCGGGGAAGGCGTTTTCGAAGTTGAAATACTGGTAATCCAGCTGCCGGTCGGCGTCGCGTACGAAGGTGGGGCGCAGGTTGTACTTGGCGTTGTCCCAGCGGAAGTTCTGGCGCAGCACCACCTTTATTTCCTGGGCCGGGTTCACCACGTTCAGATTATAGCGGATGCCGAAATCTACCTGCTGCAAGGTGTAGCGCTCCTGCCCGGCCACCGGAATACCCTGTTTCAGGGCAATCTGCACCGCGCCTTCCTCGTACACCAGCACCCGCCGGCTGAGCAGCGGCATACCGCCCGCTCCCTGCACCACCCACAGGTAGTTGCCCGAGAGCTTCACCCGGGGCATCTGTACCTGGTAGTGATAATAGGGCACCTTGGTACCAATGGAGGCCCGATAGTTGGTGATATTCTGCTCGTTGATTTCGCTCAGAAACTGCATATCGGTAAGCACCGAGGGCTGCCAGTTCAGGTCGCAGTGAATGAGTTTAGCCGTGAGGCGCTGCCCCTGCCCGCCCAGCATATCAAACTCCAGCACCGGCGACTGGCCCTGGTTCAGAGAAATAACGGGCGGGCTGAACACCTCATTGGCTTGGCCGGTAGGCACGTAGCACTGCACCGTCTGCACGTTGGGGTCGTAGATGGCGTCCTCGTAGCGCAGCGTTTTGTCGGCGTAGTACTCGGTGGGGCGCTGGCCGGGCGTGGCGGGCGGGCGGGTGGCGTTGGGGTCGGTGATGGGCGTACCCAGTGGCACGCAGGCCGTAGCCAGCAACAGCAGAAGCGGAGAGAAACGAGGCATAAGGGCGAATGTAGCGCGAAGCGTTGGCTTGGCTGCGTACTTGAACGAGAAGCGTGGGTACAAGTATACTTTCGGTAGTACATACGCCGTTGGAAAACAAGCAGCGTAACCGACACAGACGGTATGCTGCTCCCCGCTATTCACTGCGGTCTTATAGTGAATTTCGGATCAGGACACTGTTCCAAAATCGACTATAGGTGCCACAATAAGTCTCTTGTGCTCTTTTCAACACTATACAAGAAGATTCTCAACCGAAATATATACATTGACACTACATCTATTCTCACCCTCACACAAGTGTACCAACTTTAAATTTTAATGGAATGAAAATTTCTTTGTATTATTTTCTTGCGTTTGTGTCACTATCTTCCTGTTCAAAAGACGAGAATAAAAAGACAAAATTTAGTTGGGCAAAAAAAGGCAACAAATTGTATTACGATTATCATACCCCAACGAACGTTATTAAAGATTCACGCCGGCTTTCTATTAATGAACGATTTGAAGAGCAAATCTTAAGCTCAACGCCTAACGAGCCTGGATATTTATATTTTAATTTACTTTCATCCAATATTGTTGTCAAAAAAGGCGGGTTATACGGCCAATCCGTAGAAAATTGCGGATGGGGGATCATTAATAACAATACACCCTTCGAATTTCTATATACCCCCAATGAACCCCAGCTACATCAAGAAATTATAGAATATGGGTGTAGCAGAAAACCATTAACAAAAAACCATATAATCAATATAGACACCACGGTGACCGTACCCAAAGGCACGTTTAAAACCTATATCATGCGGTACGAAAACGGTGACAAGTCGTATTGGAACGCGGATGAAGGATTGATTATGTACGAGCGTTATTGGCAAGGCAGACGCGAAGGCACTTTGAAATTAACTAAAATCCAGACGTTTTAAGTAGCACCTTTACTGGGCTGCTCCCCGTTTTATCAAAGCACCAAGCCCCGCCCATAGCATGCAGCTACGAGCGGGGCGGTTTACTATTCGGCTGGGTAACCGAGGGCTTCGGTTAGCGGTGCAAGTCGAAGCGGTCCAGGTTCATCACCTTGGTCCAGGCGGCCACGAAGTCGCGCAGGAACTTGGGCTGGGCGTCGTTGGTGCCGTATACTTCGGCAATGGCGCGCAGCTCCGAGTTCGAGCCAAAGATCAGGTCCACGCGGGTGCCGGTCCACTTCACTTCCCGGGTCTTCCGGTCACGGCCCTCGAAGAGCTCATCGGCTTCCGAAGTAGCTTTCCAAGTAGTGCCCATGTCCAGCAGGTTCACGAAATAGTCGTTGGTGAGCTGGCCGGGACGGTTGGTGAACACGCCGTGCTGCGAACCGTCGTAGTTGGCGTCGAGCACGCGCAGACCACCCACCAGCACCGTCATTTCGGGAGCCGTCAGGGTCAGCAACTGGGCGCGGTCGATGAACATGGCTTCGGCCACGGCCTCGTGGTAGGTAGCCAAGTAGTTGCGGAAACCATCGGCGCTAGGCTCCAGGGCCTCGAAGGATTGCACGTCGGTTTGCTCCTGCGAAGCATCGGTGCGGCCAGGGCTGAAGGGCACCTGTACCTCGTGGCCGGCCGCGCGGGCCGCCTGCTCGATGCCGGCGCTGCCGCCCAGTATAATGAGGTCGGCCAGGGAAACCTGCTTGCCGCCCGTCTGGGCCGCGTTGAACTCCTGCTGAATGGCTATCATTTGATCCAGCACTTTGTCCAGCTCGGCGGGGTTGTTGGCGGTCCAGTATTTCTGAGGTACCAACCGGATGCGGGCCCCGTTGGCACCGCCGCGCTTGTCGGAGCCACGGAACGTGGAGGCCGAAGCCCAAGCCGTGCGCACCAGCTGGCCCACCGTCAGGCCCGAATTCAGCAGCTTTTCTTTCAACGCAGACACGTCGGCCTCGTCAATCTGCGCATATGTGGCGGCGGGCACCGGGTCCTGCCAGATCAGCTCCTCGGCGGGCACCTCGGGGCCTACGTAGCGGGAAATCGGGCCCATGTCGCGGTGCGTGAGCTTGAACCAGGCACGGCTGAAGGCGTCGGCAAACTCTTCAGGGTTTTCGAGGAAACGGCGGGAAATTTTCTCGTAAATCGGGTCCACGCGCAGGGCGAGGTCGGTCGTGAGCATGAACGGCGCGTGCTTCTTCTCGGGGTCGTGGGCGTCCGGAATCAGGCCTTCGCCGGCGTTGTTCTTGGGCTTCCACTGATGCGCCCCGGCGGGGCTCTTGGTCAGCTCCCACTCAAACTCGAACAGGAACTTGAAGTAGTCATGGCCCCACTGAGCAGGCGTGGAAGTCCAGGCGCCTTCCAGGCCGCTGGTGATGGTGTCGGCGCCGTTGCCGGTGCCGTAGGAGTTCTGCCAGCCCAGGCTTTGCTCAGCAATGCCAGCGGCGGCGGGCTCGTGTTTGATATACTTGGCGGGGTCGGCGGCACCATGGGTTTTGCCGAAGGTGTGGCCGCCGGCAATCAGGGCTACGGTTTCCTCGTCGTTCATAGCCATGCGGCCGAACGTTTCGCGAATGTCGCGGGCCGAGGCCATGGGGTCGGGGTTGCCGTTAGGACCTTCTGGGTTCACGTAGATGAGGCCCATCTGCACGGCGGCCAGCGGCTTTTCCAGCTGCCGGTCGCCGGTGTAGCGCAGGTCGCCGCCGAGCCACTCCTTCTCGGAGCCCCAGTAGATTTCGTCCAGCGGCTCCCACACGTCGGCGCGGCCACCCGAGTAGCCGAACGGCTTCAGGCCCATTGACTCCAAGGCGCAGTTACCGGCCAGAATCATCAAATCGGCCCAGGAAATCTGGCGGCCGTACTTCTGCTTCACGGGCCACAGCAACAGGCGGGCCTTGTCGAGGTTGGCGTTATCGGGCCAGCTGTTGAGCGGAGCGAAGCGCTGCATGCCCGAACCAGCACCGCCGCGACCATCGGCAATGCGGTAGGTACCAGCACTGTGCCAGGCCATCCGGATAAAGAACGGGCCATAATGGCCGTAGTCGGCGGGCCACCAGTCCTGGGAAGTGGTCATCAGCTCGAACAGGTCCTGCTTTACCGCGTTCAGGTCGAGCTTCTTAAATTCCTCCACGTAGTTGAAACCCGGATCCATCGGGTTCGACAGCGTGGAGTGCTGCCGCAGAATATTGAGCCGTAGCTGGTTGGGCCACCAGTCGCGGTTGCGGGTGCCACTACCGGCCGTCTGCTTCAACTGTCCTCCCATAACCGGGCACTTGGCTATGGAGGTGTCGTTCATGAAGTATTCTGTGGTGTTGTTTTCGGGGGCATGCCCCTTTTGTTCGTGCGCCATAAGGTTGTTTGGGATGGTTTTGAACGTAACGCTGAGTAAGACGCTTGCTGACCAGTTTTCCGTACGCTGACGGCAACTGATACGACTCCATTACAAGCCCCAACCAGGGCTGTTTGTTGTCGAGCTCAAAAGTAGCAAACGACACCCAGATAAGAATCATTCTTATCTAGAAAGACAAAATATAGTTGGTAGCGGGCCCGGCCCGGCAGCTGCAAGCTGTCGGACCGGTTGAAGCCAGCTGATGCTGTTCCGTCGTAGATCAGGTGTCAGCACGCGACGAACGGCCCGACAGCTTCAACAGCCGCCGGACCGGGGACCGAAAAACGCGAAACGCCCCGCTGGAAGCTCGTAGCTTCCGGCGGGGCGTTTCAACTGGTAAAGTCAGCAGGCTACATTTCAGCCAGCATTTCCCAACGGTCGTTGAGCTGGGCCAGCTCTTTCTTCACCTGCTCGAACTTGAGGGTGGCATCCTTCAGCTGGGCGGCGTTCTGGTAAATCTGGGGGTCGGCCAGCTGGGCCTCGTATTGGGCCAGCTCCTTTTCCCGCTCGTCAATCTTCTTTTCTACCTCGGCCAGCTCTTTGAGGGCTTTTTTCTGGTCGGGTGAGGGCGTTTTGGCGGGCGCGGCTTCCACTTTCTTTTCTTCCTTGGGCAGCGGCTTGGGAGCCGAAGGCGAGGGCAGACCGGCCTTCTTGGCGGCCTTTTCCCGGTCCTCCTGCCATTGCTCATACTCGGCGTAGGTGCCGGGGTATTCCTTCAGCTGGTAATCCTCAATGTACCAGATCTTGTTGGCCACGTTCTCCACGAAGAACCGGTCGTGACTAATCACGATATAGGTGCCCTGATACTGGTCGAGCGCCTGAATCAGGATGTTCACCGACTGCATATCCAGGTGGTTGGTCGGTTCGTCGAGCAGCAGAAAGTTAGCTTCCGAAATCAGGGTTTTGGCCAAGGCCACGCGGCTTTTTTCGCCGCCCGAAAGCACCTTAATTTTCTTGTACACCTCGTCGCCGGTGAACAGGAACGAACCCAAAACAGAGCGAAGCTCCATCTCGGAGCGCCGCGAGCCGGCCTCCACCATTTCCTGCAGAATCTCGTTTTCGATGCGCAGGCTTTCCAGCTGGTGCTGGGCGTAGAACGACATGATGACGTTGTGACCCAGCTGGTGGTTGCCGTTGGTAGGCGCCTCGGAGCCGGCCACCAGACGCATCAGCGTAGATTTGCCCTTGCCGTTGGCCCCGATGAGGGCAATTTTGTCGCCCCGCTCGATGTGCACGTGTGTGTCGCGGAAGATGATTTTCTCGCCGTATTTCTTGCCTACGTGCTCCATACGCAGGATATGGCGGCCGGGCGTCACGGTGAAGTTAAACTTGATGTTCACCTTGGCGTCGTCGGCGGCCACGTCCTCAATGCGCTCCAACTTATCCAGGGCTTTCACGCGGCTCTGGGCCTGCTTGGCTTTGCTGGCCTTGGCCTTGAACCGCTCAATAAACCGCTCGGCCTGCTTGATCTGGGCCTGCTGGTTCTCGAACGCACCCTTCTGAATGGCATTGCGCTCTTCTTTTTCTTCGAGGTAGAACGAGTAGTTGCCGGCGTAGGGTACCAGCTTGCCGCCCGTCACTTCCACGGTGGTGTTGGTGGTACGGTCCAGGAATTCCCGGTCGTGGCTCACGATGATAACGGCGCCTTCGTAGCCGGCCAGATAGTTCTCAATCCACTTGATACTCGGTAAGTCCAGGTGGTTGGTCGGTTCATCGAGTAGCAGCAGAGAAGGCTGCTGGAGTAGGATTTTGGCCAGCATCACGCGCATGCGCCAGCCGCCCGAAAACAGCTTCAGGGGCCGCTGCAGCTCCTCGGTGGTAAAGCCCAGACCCTCCAGAATCTCTTCGGTGCGGGCCTGCATGGTGTAGCCGCCCAGCGCCTCGAAGCGTTCCTGCAGATCGGCCAGCTTCTCCACCAAATCGTCGGTGTAGTTGGTTTCGAATTCCAGCAGCACCTCGTCAATCTTCTTCTGGATATCCAGCGCCTCACCAAAGGCCTGCATGGCCACAATCAGGATGGATTCGTGGGAGTCGTAGCTCAGCAAATCCTGGTTGAGGAAGCCTAGGCTCACGTCCTTGCTCATCGAGATACTGCCGCCGTCGGGCTTGTATTCGCCTACCAGAATGCGCAGCAGCGTGGATTTGCCCCGGCCGTTCAGCCCGATCAGGCCAATCTTATCCTTGGGTTTGATGTGGAGGCTGGCCTTGTCGTAGAGGGTACGGGAGCCGAAATGGAAGTCGAGGTCGGTAATGGAAATCATCCTACTTTGCGGGGCTTGAAGCCGCAAAGGTACGGGTTTACCCACAGAGGTCGGCACTCTACATTCACCTCCTTCCCGCTACTTACTACCTCATTACCTCACTTAATTCACGAGGCCCTTCTATGAAGTATATTCTACTCGCCCTAAGCGTGTATCTATTTTGCAGTTGCGAATCTGAGGTCAGCAAGTACAAAAGAACTGCTATTCGATTACCCGCAAGCAGGGAATTGTATACGTCTGGTGAAGCCGTCGATACATTAGCCAGCCCATTGGATTCAGTTAGTGACTATTTACCCCGTGATATCACTCAACAACTAGAATCTATCCTATCCAGCTATGTGGACGGAGATATCAAACGCGTCTATACATTCAAAGAGAAAACGTATCCGTTCGGTGATGAGGCCACAACGTTTGTGGCCAGTGCGGTCGTCATCAACCCCCGGAAAAACATTGATTTTATTGGTCTGTACAGAAACGAAAACGTCGATTTTTTCACTGAGATCCGCGCGTTTAAGGACAGCACTATCACCGATACCAGCATTGGTATCACGAAGCTGGAACAAGTCGGAAAGGACTACAAAATCACGTACGTCACCCGATTGGAGGGCATAAAAAAGTACAGTCGAATAAGCTTCCGTGACACGGTGGCTCAGCTTCGGTGGTATAAGCTCGAAGCAGGCCGGTAGCCTGACGTTTCGTTCCAGGTAACATAGCTCCTTCTCTCACCCCACTCTGCCCCATCTGCCGCTCCGGCAACGTGACGACCGGAACCAGGCCGGGCGTGCAGAACTCGCCGCATAGCTGGTAACGGCCGGTTCACCCTGTATCTTGCAGGCTGAACTTCTCCCCTACTCCTGCCGCATGAACCGCCGCTTGCTCCCCATTGCTTTGCTTTTGACTGTTGCCGCTTGCCGCTCTGCGGAACAGGAAACCGACGTGGCCGAATCCCGCGACGTAGTGCCGGCCGAGCTGGAAGGCGAGCAGTCGACCACTGAGAAAGTGGGCAACACGGGCCGGGGCCACGCCTATGTGCGGCGTTTCTACGAGCAGAAAGGCCGGTATTACGCCGTAGTGGACTATGTGCAGTTTCTGAAGGGCCCCGACGCCGTGGCCGCCGCCCAGCGACGTGGCGACGCCATGGTGGAGGTGCAGAATGGTGACACCATCTACTCTGTGCCCAACGACTACTATATCGTTAACGAGAACAAGAAAGAGCGTACCCTGCCGCTGCAGGCCGGAGCTACGTTCCGGTTCTGGCAGAACGGCGGCAACGGCCTGGCCCAACGGCCGCTGGCTCCGGCCCAGGTACTGGCCTCGCCGCCAGCCTCGCTCACCTACGCGCCGTTTGTGGTGGAAACCCGGCAGGGCGAGGTGGTGCGCCTCACAGAGCAATTCGTCCCGTAAAGCCTGGCGGTTTTTCTGTGCCAATAAACAGCGCCCCTGAAAGCCAGATTGAGCTTTTGGGGGGGCTGTTTATTTTTCCGTCTGGCGGTAACGTTACTGCTTGATAAGCTGACGTGTTATTTTCTGGTGCTGGGGCGTCACAATCCGCAGTGTATATACACCGCTTGGCAGTCCCGACAGATCTACTTGTTTGCTGCTGACAATACCGCTGCTTTTTACCTTGCCGTAAGCGTCCAGCACCTGGTAAGAGCTACCAAGCAGCTCCGTTCCTTGCACGGTTATGCGGTCAGTTGCCGGGTTGGGGAACAAGCTGATTGGCGTTGTGTTCAGCGCAGTCGGCGTGGGCTCGGCCGCACTACTGACGCGGGCCACGCCGGCTTTACTGATGCGCACCCAGTTGAGGTTCCAGCCGCCGGTTTGGGCATACACCCCAAAGCTGTAAGTACCGGCATTGAGCGTAACGGTGCGCGAAACCGTGGTCCAGCTCTGCCAGCCGCCGGTGGCCGGAATAACCGTGCTACCCAGTTGAACAGAGCCTGCATTCAGGTCCGATGATACGGTTCCCCCACCAAGGCTGGCCACGCGGTACTCAATGAGGTAGCTGCCGGTGGTCGGGATGGTAAGGTTGCTGTAGGCCAGCCAGTCGCCAGCGTCGATATAGCCCACGTTCTGGCCGCCGCCGGCATCGGAGCAACTTTCTACCTGTACGCCGTTCATGGAGCTGTAGCTTTCGGCCTGGAAAGTGGTGCTGAACGAGGAAGTAGCCCCGGTGAAATTGAGCCAGTTGACGTTGCAGCCGGTGGAGGCCGAGGCGTACAGGCGCAGCACCTGCCGGCCCACCGGCAGCGTTACGGTGGTGCTGATGGTCTGCCAGCTCTGCCAGCCGCCGGTATTGCCCACGTTAATGCTCCCCAGCACTGCACCGTTGCCGTTGCGCAGCTGCAGCGTGGCTCCACCGTTGGCCGAGGCTACCCGGAAGCCTACCGCGTAGGTGCCGGCCGAAGCTACGTTCACGGTGTAGTCGAGCCAGTCGCCGGTTTCGAAGTAGTCTACATTCTGGCCCCCGCCGGTGTCAGTGGTGGGCTCCTTGTCGGTGCCTTGCTGAGCGGTGAAGCCTTCGGCCTCCAGCTTACCCGGAATAGCTTGGGCAGGCGCTGTGTTGCCGCCACGCTGCACCACCACCTGGTTAATGGCCGTGAGCAGGGAATTGGCCCCAATGGCATCCTGCGACAGTTCCCAGATCATAATACCACTGGCCTGATCGAAGGCGAGGTTGGTTTTGCTCTTGATGGTGGGAATACCGTTGTAACCCACGCCGTTGAACACATCGGCGTTGGGACTGGCCCCCCGTGTTAGCAGTTGGGCGTAGGATTCCCAGCTGGGCCGGCCGTAAAAGGGTACGCCCAATACGGTTTTGCTGGTTGCCAGACCCCGGCCCTTCCAATAGTTGATAGACTGCACCGCGTAGTCGTAGGTGGAGTGGTCGAAGTTGTTGGCGTCGTAGGCCATCAGGTTCAGGAAATCCACGTAGCCGAACACGCTGTTGAGCACTCCCGCGCCGCCAGTAGCTACCACGGCCGCCGTGAGCAGCTTGCCGCGGTTGTGCATTTCGGTGGCAAGCTGCTGCATGAGGACCGCGTAATTATTGGCCAAGGCCCCGGCATCCGGGTATTCCCAGTCGATGTCTACCCCATCGAGGTTATATTGATTGGCGAAGTTCACCAGATTGGTCACGAAGGCATTACGGTAGCTAGCATTGGCCCCGATAGTTTCGAAGGCGCTGTCATCCCCATTGTTCCAGCCGCCCACCGAAATGAGCACCTTCACGCCGTTGGCGTGGGCCGTAGCCACCAGGTTTTGCAGCTTCGCGGGGTTTTCGATGGGCTGCAGGCCGCCGGTAGCGGTTGGCAGCAGGAAGGCGTAGTTGATGTGCGTGAGCTTACCATATTGCACGGAGCTCACATCACCGGCCCAGGAAGGCACATAGCCGATAACCCGGAACTGGGCAAATACCGGCACCGAAGCCAGCAGCAGCACCAGCGCCGCCAGGGCTTGCTTAAGAAAAGTAGTTGTTTTCATACGGGTAGGATGTGGTGGTTGAAAGAGGACGAGGTACCAAAATCAGCGCTTCATGAAACGCTGCGTGAGCTGCCGGTGGTCGGTGGTAGTGGCACGCAGCACGTAGAGGCCGGCGGGCAGTGCGGCAATATTCAGGGCATCACCGGGGGCAGTGCTTGTCAGGACAAGGCGGCCCAGGGCATCCGTCACCGTCAGGCGGCGGAGGCGGGTGTTTCCGGGCAGAACCAGGTGCAGCTCCGTATCGGCGGGGTTTGGGTAGAGGTGCAGGGCTTCCGCGTTCTGCCGGCCGCGCGTAGCCAAAGGCGCGTTTACGGAGCCCCCGAATACTTCAATTTCCCAGAGCGAATACCCGTAGGCAGTGGCGCGGCGGGTGCCGTAGAGGCGCAGATAACGGCCCCGGGCGTTCAGGCCGGTCAGGTTATCCACGCCCCCGTCGCCGTTCAGTACCGTCTGGATAGTCGTCCAGGTAAGGCCGTCCGGGGAGGTTTGCAACTGGTAGTCTTTGGCGTAGGCGGCTTCCCAGCTGAACTGCACGCGGCTGATCTGCTGCAGGCTGCCGAAGTCCAGGGTCAGGTACTGCGGATCGGCAAACGTGCTACCCCAGCGGGTGTTAATATTTTCATCGGTGGCGTTGGCCGCGTTGGTGGAAGTACTTTCCTGGGAGGAAGCCGTTATGCTCACGGGCCGGATGCGGCCCGGCTCCCACCCTGCCGGCAGGCTCACGTACTGTTGGCCCAAAGCGGTCAGCTGGCCGGAATTACCCAGTAGATTGATATTGGGAATTTCGTTGTTGCGGCCCGAAAACCAGGCGTAGCGGAAGATGGCTGGCTCCTTCTCCAGGTAATTCACGGCATCCAGCAGATACTTCTGCTGCGCGGGCAGCGTAATCTGACTGGCGGGCAGGTCGCCGCAGGCAAACTCCGTCAGCCAGATGGGCTTGTTATACCGCTTCAGCTCGGCAATCTTCTCCCGCAGCCACCGCTCCTCGCACACGTAGGTATGCACCGCAATATAATCGACGCGGCAGCTGGGGCAGGCGGCAAAAAAGGCATCCAGGTACTGCGTGGGCGAATAGTACGTCACCCCGTTTTCTGAAACGCAGCTGCCGCAGTAGTTCACGGCCGGCGACACCAGAGCCAGGTTTTTGCGGCGGGCCACCTCCTCCAGTACCGGCCACAGGGCCGCCGCCTGGGAGGGCGTGAGGTTGGCCTGACTCAGGAAATTCGGCTCATTGAAGCCCAGCAGGTAGCGGGAGCTGTTGGGAATAGTAGCTGCCAGCTGATTGGCCGTTACGGTGCCGCTGCCCAGGTTGCGTCCCCACTGCATCGGCACGTACTCTACGCCCAGGCCGGGGTACACGCCGGCCACACCGGCGTCGGGCTGGGAGGCCCAGTTGTACCACCAACTGATGCCGGGAGCCAGCACCTGCATATCGGCGGCGGAGTGGTAGCCATAGGCCAGGCCCCGCTTCGGACTTTTGGTTTGGGCGGCGGCCGGGCCGGCCCCTATCAGCAGGACCAGCAGCATTCCGCCCACCAGTTGCCTGCTACCGCGCTGAAAGCCGCTGTTCGGTTTCATGGGTTGATAAAAAACAGCGGGTAAGGCCGCCTGACCTTACCCGCTGAAGTTGATGACACCTATTTCTGGAAGCGGCGCGTCACCGGCTCTTTATCGGCGGAAAGCAGCCGCAGCACGTACATTCCCGGTTTCAGGCCCGATACATCGATGCTACCTGTACCCCCGGTCCCACTAAGAACCGGCCGGCCCCAGCTGTCCAGAATCTGGTACTGACTGCCAGTCAGGTCCTGCGCCGCACGCAGCAGCAGCCGGTCGGTTACCGGATTCGGGTAGAGTTCCAGCACCTCGGCCGCATCACCCAGGCTGGTGCCGGAGGTGGCTACGGATGCCGTGCGAGCCACGCCTGCCTTGGTAATTCGCACCCAGTTGAGGTTCCAGCCGCCGGTTTGCGCGTAGATGCCGAAATTGTAGGTTCCGGCGTTGATAGTCACAGTTTTGGCCACGGTGGTCCATGTTTGCCAGCCGCCGGTGCCGGGAATGGCTGAGTTACCGAACTGAATACCGCCCGCGTTCAGGTCTGCCGAAATAGTGCCGCCCGAAGGACTGGCTACGCGGTACTCGATGGTATAGGTGCCCGAGGTGGGGAAATTGATGCCGTTCCACACCAAATAGTCGCCCGCGTCCACGTAGCCCACGTTCTGGCCGCCTTCCGAGCAAGCTTCTACCATCATGCCGTTGTTTACGCTGGCAGCTTCGGCCTGCAAGGTTATACTGAATGCGCTGCTGGCCGGCTGCACCCGTAGCGAGGTGGCTTTGTCGTTCCAGTTACCCGTACCCAGCGCGTTGCCAACCAGACAGGTATTGCCCCCCGTAATGGTGAGCGACGTACCAGTGAAATTGTCGTTTTCGTACAGTACCACTTGGTAGCCGCCGGTTACGGTCAGGGACGAAATATCGTCATTGAGAATACCCCGGGCCTGCATAGCGGCCAGGTTGTAGTCGCCCACGGCCAGGCTAACCGCCGTGCCGGTGTAGTTGCAGTCCTTGAAGACGGTAGCCACGCCACTGACAGCGGCCGGAGCCGTACCCGAGATGCTGAACGTGCCCAGCGAGGCGTAATCGGAATAGCCATCGGTAGCGGGGTTGCCGAAGCTGGTACCGTCAATCTGGAGATAGTACGTGCCCGCGCCCAGGTTGGCACTAAGCGTGGTGCTAAGACTGCCCTGGGTATCGTAGGTGCCCACTAGGCCGCCGCTGCTGTTGAATAGGCGGCCCACGATATCCAGGTTGCCGTGCCGGCCTACCGTGCTCAGGTTCAGGCTAACCGCGCCGCCGCTGGTGGAAAAGGAGAAATAATCCTGGTCGACGGTCCGCTCAATGATGCCCGAGCCGGACAGACTGTTGCCGCTACGGGCCAGCGCCGTGGCCCCGGCCAGGCCGTTGCTGTGGTCGTCGTTGCGGTAGCCTACGTTCCAGGTAGTGCTGGCCAGAATTGCCAGGTCGTCTTGCTGGTTGTTGGCCCGGTTGTACTCGCCCCGGCTCCACTGCGCCACCGGCTTGTAATAGCCAGCACCCATAATGGGGGCCCAGGGGCCCGAATTATCCTGGCCGGTATAGTAGCCTTCGGCGGGGTTGTTACGGCCGTCATGGCCCAGGCCCATGGTGTGGCCCACCTCGTGGGAAGCCGCGTCGCCGCCCGATTTGCCCGCCAGCACAAACACCCAGCACGGCTCGTCGGTATTCTGGCTGAAGGCCCCGATGTAGGCCACGCCGCCTGCGCCCGGGGCGGCCGTGTTGGTGGGCGTTACCACGCACCGCATGCGCATGTTCTTGGGGTAGGAATTAAACACATTCTCGTCGGTCGTGACGTTCATGCTGAAGGGCCGGTAATCTTCACTGACTACCTCCCAGAACTCCTGAATGGCGGCGTCGCTCATGCCGGAGCCGGCCGCGTTAATGGGGTTGCCGTTGTTCCAGCGGCCACCGGCCGGCACGTAATACCCATCAAAGTCGAGCATGATGCAGCCCCGGGCACCGGGGTAGCTCTGCAGCGAAACTACTGCCGCCCGGTTGGCCGTAGCGGGCGTGGGCACTGGGTCACGGTAGCCCACGGGCTTGTTGTAGTCAATGCAGATAACCTTGTCGATATCCACCTCCTGCACTATCACCCTGCCCTCCTTATCAGCCGAATATCGGTAGGCCTGCTTCGTGTTTTTCAGCAGGATATTGCCTTCCACGGTTGCGCCTTCAATCCGCAGAAAGAAGGAGGAATTGGGTACATCCTGGATTTCCCCCACCACGTATTCCCCGGTTTTGCTGAGGTTCTGACGGAAGTTGACTTTGCCGGTAAAGGTTTTGGTGGCCGATACTTGCAATCCCACCGTGGGGCTCTGGCGGCGGGCGGCATCGGCGGCAACCTGGGTTTCGAGCTGCTGCACCAGGGCCTGGGTGGTACCAAGAGAATACGCCGGGCCGGCGGGCCGGTTCTGAGCCTGGGTGGGCAGCCCGCCCAACAGCAGGGCCGCACCTACCCCGTAGGAATAGAGTTTTTTCATGGGTGTAGAAAGGTTGTGGTGGTAGGGTGTTCGAAAGAGCGGGTCAGAACTGCCTGCCTGCCTGCCCGGCCGACAGCGGTAACAGGAAGCAGGTACCATCGGGCCAGCTATATCCTGCATCAATGCGGAGAAACAACCCTAAACAGGCTACCACAGGCAGCTTTACGTCAGGGATATACGGCTCAAATAAGCCAGCTTCCAGCGAAACTTCCAAGGCCGATACTCCTGGCCTTCCTGTCTGCTACGGTGAGCGAAACACCTACGACACACCCGGGGAAACGCCCTTCTCCTTCCTTTCTCCCACCTGAGCAAGTAGCATGATGCTGATACCGCACACTTAAAAAACAAGTAAAAACCTGCTCTTTCCGTCGCCTTGTTAGTCTACCCAACACAGCCGGCGGCGCCTCGGGGCAGTAGTCGGACTACCGCCCCGAGGCGCCGCCGGCCCGGAGTATTGCGCTTACAGCTGTCGGGGTGCGTCTACCCCACAAACGGAGCCTTGAATTCCGGAGCAACCCGCTTTTTCGAGGCCTGCTCGTACGCATAAGCCAACGTCAGCAAGGGGCCTTCCTGGTACGCGCCGCCCACGAAGGAGAGGCCTACCGGCAAGCCGTGCGCCTGGCCCATGGGCACCGTAATGTGCGGATAACCCGCCATAGCCGCCGGCGACGAAAACCCCGGGCCGCCGCCTCCGTCGCCGTTAATCAGGTCGATGCAACGGGCGGGAGCGTTGGTAATGGCCACGATGCCGTCGAGCTTGTTTTCGCGCAGCACGCCATCTAGAGCAGCGCGGGCTCCCTGGTGCGACTTGCGTAGCGCTGCCTGGTACTTGGGGCTGCTGAGGCCGTCCAGCTTCTCGGAGGCTTCCAGAATTTCCTGCTGGAAGAAGGGCATGGCTTTGGGCTTGTTTTCGGTGTTGAAGCGGATGACATCCGAGAGGGTTTTCACGCCCGCGCCGGCCGTGGCCAGGTACTTGTTCACGCCGTCCTTGAACTCGTAGAGCAGCACGTCGTACTCAGCCTCCCCCAACGGGTCAGTTTGCTTTTCCACCTCTACCTCCACAATGGTCGCACCCTGGGCCTTCAGCACTTCCAAGGCTGCTTGCAGCAGGGCAATGGCATCGGAGGAGCCTTTCAGGTGGCCTTTCTCCACCCCGAGGCGTTTGCCTTTGAGGCCGTTCGGCGTCAGAAATTTCGTGTAATCGGACTGAATTTTGCCGGTGCTTTCCTTGGTCACGGCATCATCGGCGTCCTCACCGGCCAACGCCCCCAGCAGAATAGCCGCGTCGCGGACGGTGCGGGTCATGGGGCCGGCCGTGTCCTGGGTGGCGGAAATAGGGATGATGCCCGCGCGGCTCCACAGGCCCACCGTCGGCTTGAAGCCCACCAGCCCGCAGCAGGAGGCCGGCGACACAATGGAACCATCTGTTTCGGTGCCGATGGCCAAAGCGCAGAAGTTAGCCGCCGCCGCCACGCCCGAGCCGGAGCTGGAACCACTGGGCGTGCGGTCGAGGATGTACGGGTTTTTGGTCTGACCGCCCCGGCTGCTCCAGCCGCTGGTGCTGCGCGTGGAGCGGAAGTTGGCCCATTCGCTCAGGTTGGTTTTGCCCAGCACAATAGCCCCGGCTTCGCGTAGCTTTTTGATAATAAAGGCATCCTGTTGCGCCTTGTGGCCGGCCAGGGCCAGGGAGCCGGCGGTAGTCTGCTGCTGATCGGCGGTGTTGATGTTGTCCTTGATGAGCACCGGAATCCCGTGCAGCGGGCCACGCAGCTTGCCGCTTTTGCGCTCCTCATCCAGCTGATCGGCAAGCTTGAGGGCGTCAGGGTTGGTTTCCAGCACGGCATGGAGTTTCGGGCCGGCTTTGTCGAGCTGTTTAATGCGCTCTAAGTACAGTTCCGTGATGCGGCGGGCCGTAAGCTGACCGCTTTTCATCTTCTCCTGCAAATCGGCCACGGTGGCTTCGTGCAACTCGAAACCGGCGACGGGACTGGCAGCAGCATCAGTAGCAGGCGTGGCAGGCTTATCGGAGCCAGAGGAACAGGCGGCAAGGGAAACGGTGGAGAGAGCGAGGCCGGCGAGGGAGCCGTTACGCAGGAAAATTCGGCGGTTCATACGGTGCAGGAAGAGGCAGGTTTGGTTTTCCAAGGTAGCAGGGAAACACATCTAATCGGAGACAGGCCGCGTATTTATTCCCCCTAGCGCATTATTTCGTGTTCCTACACATAATCAGCCCCAAACTTGTTGCAGCTGGCCGTATTTCAGGCAACAAGGTCTGCCGGATTATCGTTTTTCCAGCTGCTATCCGCTTGTTCTACTACCGTATCCCACCCTTGCTGCTCTACCTGCCTCTATGCAACTCGAACTTATTCTGGAACTACCACAACTAACCATCAGCTACGACCACGACAACCAGTGGCTATACGTGAACTGGCAGGGCGTACATAACCAAGACTCGACGCGGCAGGGCTGCCTGCTGATTTTGGAGGTGATACGCCAGCGGCCCGTCGCCAAAATCCTGAACGACAATACCAACATCACGCACCCATCTTTTCAGGTAACGGAATGGGGTATTAGCTGGCTGCGGACGATGCATACCGCGGGCCTGCACTACATGGCCTGGGTATACGCTCCCACTTTTCCGCAGCGCCGGGCCTCGGAAGCCATTGTGCAGTACCTGGCCAACCCCACGGTGGCATCCTTTGATGATCTGGCTACGGCTTACTACTGGCTCCGGCAGCAACAGGTGTCGGGGCCGCCTATGTCGGCATAATTCTACACGGGCGAAGCCGTACGCACGCCGTAAGCACGGATGTACCAACATCCAATTCCGCGTTATGCCTGTTTCTCTTCCTGTTTTTCCGGTCCGCACCCTGGCCGCCTTGTTGCTTACGGCCCTACTGGCACCTGCCTGTTCCGATGACGACGATGAAACCACCTCCCCCGGCGTGCCCGACGCGGTGGCTTTTACGCAGGCGGGCCTCTACCCCGAAGGCGTGCAGTACGATGCCACCGACAACCGCTTTTTCGTGAGTTCCCAAACGCGCGGGGCCATCGGGCAGGTGAAGGACGACGGCACCTATACGCAGTTTGCCGACGATGCCGTGCTGATTTCCACCATCGGGATGCGTCTGGATGAGGGCCGTAACCGGCTGCTGGTGGCCGTGTCTGACCCGGGCTATAACACGGCGCGTACTTCTACCGCTACCCAGCGCAAGCTAGCCGGTCTGGCCAGCTTCAACCGGGCCAACGGCCAGCGCCTCAGCTACACCGACTTGGGGGCCCTGCGCCCCGGGCAGAACCATTTTGCCAATGATATTGCCGTGGATGCCCAGGGCAACGCGTACGTCACCGACAGTTTTTCTCCTATCATCTACAAAGTGGATGTGCAGGGTGTGGCTACCATTTTTCTGGAAAATGCGCAGTTGGCCGCGCCGGCCGGAGCTTTTGGCCTCAATGGTATTGTGTACCATCCGGATGGGTACCTGCTGGTGGCTAAATCCAACGAAGGCGTGCTGTTCAAGGTCCCGCTGACCAACCCCACGGCTTTCACCAAGGTAGCCAGTGCCCAAAATCTGATGGGTGCCGATGGCCTGCTGCTGCAGGATAACAATACGCTGCAGGTGGTAACCAACGCCCAGGCTAAAGTGTACCGACTCACCTCGGCCGATGCCTGGGCCACGGCGACGGTATCGGGTACGTTCAGCACGCCGCCGCAGTACCCTACTACCCTGGCCCGCCGTGAGGGTGCCGACAGCTACGTGCTGTACTCCAACCTCAACGCTTTGCAGGCCAGCCAGAACCCGCCCGTATCGGTATTCACCATTGCCCGGGTGAAGTTCTAGAGCCTGCTCACATCATTGCCTGATAGCCCGTTATGCTCCCCCGGCTTTTGCCCCGGCAGCGTAACGGGCTATTCTCCTTCACTGAGTTTTTTGGCCAGCCCCGAGGGTACTCCGGCACTGTTCAGCAAGCCGCTCACCAGCCCCTGCCGCCACAGCGAAAACACCGAAAAACGCCGCTCCCGACCCGAACTCATCCGCCCCGACTGCAGCGGCTGCCCGGGCCGTCGGGGGTTGTTGTCCCGAATAAAAATGCCGTTGACCAGGGAAGTCCCGGCGCGGTGCAGCAACCCCGGCTTGTTCTGGCGGTTAAGCAGCTGCAGTTTCAGGTCGGTGTAGTGCCCCCACATGGTCCCCTCGGCGGCAGCTTGGCTTAGCTCCATCTGAAAGCGAATCCTGTTTATCTGGCCGCTCTTGAAACCCAGGCCCCGGGTTGGCACCGTCATGGCGTTGAGGATGGCTAAAGGAGCTGCCCCGAACACACCCGTAACGGTATGCCGCCCGGCCGGGTCCAGCAGATTTGCCCGCAGCGTCAGGCGGGCCAGGCACTGATTCTGGAGCCGGCCGCTGGCCTCCCCGGTAAGAGGGTGCGTGGCATTCATGCGGCGCGGGTCGTTGCTGAGGTTGCGCAGCGTACCCGCAAACCGGGTTATCTGTAGGGAGCCGGGCTGTGGGCTGCGTGGGGACCGGTACAGCATGGTGATAGTGGCCTGCCTGACCTGTAGCAGCTGCAGAGCAAAGCGGAACGGCACCCGCCCCAGAGCCTCGGGCGTCACGCGGGAAATGGCCGGATTGATCGGAAAGCGCCCGTCGCTCCGGGTAGTGACGCGGGGAGCACGCACTGTAAGAGTAGCAGCCCGCAGCTGCGCCTGGTTCAGGGCCGCCGGGAAATCGAGCCCGGTAAGTGCCAGCTCAGAGATACGAGCCGTTACGTGGGCCGCCTGATGGCCCTTGCTCTGCGCCAGCTCCACCACCGACATCGTGGGCATTAACGCTATGTTCGTCAGCTGTAGCCGGCCCGCTCGTGTATCGGCACGCAGCCGCTGCCAAGCCAGGTGGTAGTACGGCGCGTTGAGCGTGGCCGTGGCGCGGCCGGTTTGTACCCGCCAGGCCTGCGCGTAGTACATGCCCACCGGCCGGCCAGCATACGGCAACACCTGCACCCGGGAACCGGTGATATGCACATCGGCCACGGCCGGGGCCAGCTCTGTACCGGCTATTCGCACCTGCCCATTGGTAACTACTAAAGTTTTCAACTGGCACTGGCGCAGATACGGGGCCAGTGCTTCGTGCAGCGCGGGTGGTTTGCGGGCGGGCAGCGTCAGGGCCATCCGGGGGGAGGCAACCCACAACGAATCGGCCTGAAACTGCCGGCGCGTAAGGCCTGCGGCATCTACCCCGGTCAGTACCAGCCGAGGCAAGGCCAGACTCACCCGCACATTGCGGCTTCGCCGGGAGGTGATGCTTTGCAACGGATGAATGGTCATGGAATCGGCTTCCAGCCGCCGCGACCCGGAGGCTGCCATCAGGCGGCGCAGGCGCAGCTGGTGGCCGGGCACCTGGGCCATCAGGTTGCGGACCTCCACTGCCACGGCCGCCGCGTACCCGATACGGCTGGAATCGGCCGCGCCGGCCGCACTGAATCGCACATCCCAGAGTAACAAAGTCGCATCCCCTATTCGTACGGCAGGTGTATTTGCCGCACCGTACAAACCCTGGGCGTGCCGCACGACTACTTTGCCAATCAGCAGCCCTTCTATTGGCAACTGCCGGTGCAGGGGCAACGCGGACGCGCTTTGGGGCCAGCCACTCAGCTGCACGGTCACAGCATTAAGCGTCACACTATCCAGCGGAACTTCGCTGCGCCGGAGCAGCTGCCATAGGCCAACGCCCGCTATTTGTAGCGTACCCAACGTAGCTTCCACCTGCGGCAGCCGCGCCGAATCAGCCGTACGCCCGACGGTGCGCAGGTGCAGGGCGCGCAGTTCGGCGCGGCGGTGCCAGAGGCTGGTGTGCAGCTCACCGATGCGCAACTGGTAGCGGCCATGGCTGGCGGTCTGTACTTTCTCCTGCAGCGCGCGGCGCAACCAGGGGTCGAGCCAGAACGTGAGTCCGGCCCATATTCCTACGGCCAATAACCCTACCACTACCAGCAGCCAATGGCCCCAACGGCGGCGAGAAGCAGGAACAGCAACGGAAGGTAAGACAGGTTGGGTAGGCACGGCAGGACTTGCGGAAGGGCAGTCAGGGACTATTAGCGGTATGTACATCTTTTGTCCTAGTCTGGTTGCATCCAGCCAACGGCCTAATCAGCCTGGAAATCTTACCTTCGCTTTACCGAGCTACCACCTGTTTTCCTGCTGTCCCACTTTGTATGCTCTCGGTTCCCGACGACCTTACGTCGCTGCTACCGGCGCAACTCCGGCCCATACGCCGAAGCGGTAATGTGCTATCGGTAGTAGCCCAGGCCCAGCTTTCCGGTGGCCGGATTCGCCAGCCAGCCAACTAATCGTACGTGCTTCCAGTTAAAAGACCGATGCTTGCTATAACCTCCCTGTTGAACGCCCAGAACGCGGATCGGATCAACCGCCTGATTAAGAGCCTGGAGTCGGAATTCGGGCTTGATGACGTGCAGGCCACCCCCGATCCGCACATCACCTACCAGCTGGCCGGCGTCCGTAAGCTCTCCGCCCTGAAGCAGGTACTGCGCGACGTGGCCCGCCATACGCAGCCATTCGTGGCCCATACTACCGGCCTGGGTGTTTTCCCGGGGCCCAATCCGGTCATCTATATCCCAGTACTGCGCTCCGATGCGCTCAACCATCTGCACCGGCGGGTGCTGCGGGCCACGGCGCCGCTGTGCCTGCGCACCGATAAATTCAGCGGCCCCGACTGCTGGCTGCCCCATATTTCCCTGGCTTTGCATGATACCACGCCCGAGCTGCTGGGCCCCGTAATGCAATACCTTAACCATCAGACATTTAACTTAAAGCTGGCCGTCACTAATCTGGCTATTCTGCGGGAAGAGGGCGAGCAGTTTGTGCCGGAGAAGATTTTTTCATTCGAAGGCCATAAGCACGAGCCGGCTCCTTCTCTTTTTGAAGCCTCTAAATAGAGTCGGAAGCCAGAATTTATGCTCCAAGCTGTAGCAATTTCGCCGCTAGCCCCGACCTTTACCGCCTCCACTTCACCTTCTGACCTTTTCTGTTCATGTACCAACCTGTACTTCTCCTCCACTCCTGGACGCGCTGGCTCGTTCTCATTTTTGGCCTGATTGCCATTTTCCGCGCTTTCTCTGGATGGCAGGGGCGTAAGCCCTACGTGGGGGCCGATAACGGCATGGGCGCAGCCTTTGTAGGCTCCATGCACCTGCAGCTGCTGCTGGGGATTATTCTGTATTTCATCAGCCCGGTGGGCGTTAAGGCTTTTGAAACGGCGGGCAGTGCCGTAATGAAGGACCCTACCAGCCGGTTCTTCGCCGTGGAGCACCTAGTGGGTATGTTGCTGGCGGTAATAGCCGCTCAGGTAGGCCGGACCTTATCCAAAAAATCCACCGACCCCGTGCTGAAGCACAGGAAGGCATTTACCTGGTTTTTAATTGCACTACTGCTTGTTCTTCTTATGATACCCTGGGGTATCTGGAATCCAGCCCGCCCGCTTTTTCACGTTTAAAGTACCCAGAAACACGTTTTAAACGAAATTAACACTCCTGAAAAGACCAACCAGCCGGTTGGTCTTTTTTTGTTATTCCGTGATACGCTCTACGGCAAATTTCTATCTTGCCCCCGTTCTTTTCCCACCTAACCATTCTACACACGTGACCAAACTTCTTCCTCTCAGCCTGCTCCTGCTTTGCGGCTGCGAACAGGAAATCACCCCCAGCCAGACAATTAGCCAAACGTCGGCAGCCAACAGCACCGTGGCCCGCACCACCTCCACCGACTCCTACATGCGGGGTTATGCTCAGTATGAGCAATGTCTGTGGGGCCAGGGAGCCTGTGGCGTCGCCTCCACGCCCGACATGACGGAGCGCACCGGCGGCCCCTCCCTGCGCACGCCGCGCGTGCGTCTCACGCTACGGCAGCAGCGCCTTGATGTGCAGTTCCTCACGCCCTTCGACCCGGAAGTGAAAGTGCTAACCATCCGGCCCACGGAGGAGTTCTTCGTGGCCCAGCCCGAAACCGATGCGCTGGGTGCACACGCCATCAAAATCAAGCGCGGGGCCTACCCCATTGATACGCGCATGGGCGAGTACGGCGGCGTGCATTTCAACGTACAGATCTTCTAACCGACTACCCTAACGACAGTGGCCCGTACCCGGCCGGGGAGGCTGGATACGGGCCACTGTGCGTTTCGCCGCTTGGCGCGTTGCCGGCGTTTGGTTAGATGAACATGCCGCCGGAAGCTTCCAGGCGTTGCGCATTCACCCATTTAGCGTCCTCAGTGCAGAGGAAAGCCACCACCGGACCG
The DNA here is from genome assembly GCF_000576555.1 of Hymenobacter swuensis DY53. Classification (NCBI taxonomy): domain Bacteria; kingdom Pseudomonadati; phylum Bacteroidota; class Cytophagia; order Cytophagales; family Hymenobacteraceae; genus Hymenobacter; species Hymenobacter swuensis. The sequence goes on along the minus strand of NZ_CP007145.1, from coordinate 1,494,081 downwards.
ATATCATCGGGCAGCCCCACCCGACCAAGGGCCGTGGCCCCGGCCAGGTGGTCGTTGATCTGCTTGTTGTCGCGCACCATGCCACCGCCGAAGTCGGTTTCAATGGCCCCGGGGGCTACCGTATTTACGGCAATACCGCGGGTACCCAACTCCTTGGCCTGGTAGCGGGTCAGCACTTCAATAGCGCCCTTCATGCTGGCATAGGCCGAAGACCCGGGATTGGAAAACCGTGCCAGTCCCGACGAGATATTGATGATCCGCCCACTGTCATTGAGCAGCGGCAGGGCCTTCTGGGTGAGGAAAAACGGCCCTTTTAGGTGGACATTAACCATCTCATCAAACTGCGCCTCCGTGGTATCGGCGAACATGGCATATAGGGCCGTACCCGCGTTGTTGATGAGGAAATCGAACGTATCGGTGCTGAAGGTGGCCTGTAGCGCGGCCTTCACCTGATCAAAGAAACCGTCGAAGGACGTAGTGTCGGAAGCGTCGAGCTGCAGGGCGGCAGCTTTACGGCCCTGCGCCTCAATTTCGGCTACTACGGCATCAGCTTCGTCTTTTTTGCTGTGATAGGTCAGAATGACATCAATGCCTTTGCCGGCTAGGCTCAGGGCCATGTTCTTACCGAGGCCACGGCTACCGCCGGTTACGAGGGCTATTTTGCTGGTGCTCATGCGCGTTCTTGGGTTAAGTGATACGGCAAAGGTCGGGCTCGGGAGCCGCCGCGCTCTGGTGAGTAGTTCAGTTTAACTGGTGACAGTTTCCGTTTTTACATCTTATCATACCGTCAGGCAGTAGGCGTTGGCTCATTGGTTATACGTCACGCCAGTTACCGTATCATGCTCTAGAAAGACACGGGCAGCATCTGGCGCGCCAAAGCCCATAGCATATTCCAGCACTTGCGCAGCTGGCTCACCAGGCCAGACATATGCTGTATCCGGCTTGCCTAACAGCGCAATTACTTCTGATTGATTCATCCCGACTTTGACCTGAGGAAGTCGTTCGTACACATAATCCCCCCGGCCGAACAACGTAGAAACCAGCTAGTAAACCAGCAAAACCAGCAGTGCAAACAGAAGGGAACCCAGCAATTTCTTCATGCATCAAACTGATAAGCATCCTAAAACCTCTTGAACAGGATAAGCAGATCACGCCGCGCTGGACTCCCGTTGCACGGCCCACAGTTCCTCGCGGTACTGCCGGGGTGTGGTGCCCACGAAATGCTTGAAGAACTTGGTGAAGTTAGACGGGTCGTAGGTCAACCGGGCGGCCACTTCCGCCACTGACAGGCGCGGGTCGAGCAGCAGTGCTTTGGATTCCGCCACCAGTTTGCGCTCATAAATAGCGCAGGGCGCTTCGCCGGTCGTGAGCTTGAGCGTGTTGCTGAGGTGGGTAGGATGAATGCACAGCTGGCCAGCAAAATCCCGGATTTCCAGTGCCTCCGTGGCCCGCCCGGCCACCAGATCATCAACGTGGGCATGTACCAGCCGGGTGAAGTCGGCAGTTATTTCGTACTGGCGGGCCAGGATCTTCTTGGGGATGGCAGTGGTTGGCATAGGTTGAGGAGAGGTAGGTTAGCCGTCTATCCGAACAAAGTACGGGTCGAAATTGCGCCAGAGGACGGTAACCGTATGGTTCGGGTCGTGGTGCGTTTCAAAGAAAAGCTCCCATCCTACTGGCTGGTTTTCTGTCAGTAATGGAATATGCAACCCAACCGGCCAGAATTCGGCCTGAAAATCATGCACCGTGAAGCCGGGTTCCCAGTTGCGAAATTCAGCCACAATAAGCACCTGGGCGAGGTCGGCCAGTTGAGGGTAATGTGTCTCAATAGCATGATAAAAAACCTTTTGTGCCGCTGTGGGGCCAGTGCGTGGCGCATCGAAGCTTATATCGAGTGTATGCCCGGTGGGCCCGAATGTGCAGGCTCCTTTAAAATAGCCGGCACTTTTGCGGTCAGTAGCTATCCACTGCAGCTGACCAACTACTTTGTCCTGCACATAGACAAGCTTTCCGAACAAGAACTCCCGGATCTTCATGCGGCAGTTTAGCAGTTTGGGGAACGGTGTATACTATATCCCACAAAGTAACGGTGATACCAGTACCATGTCAGCATGCGAGGTTTCTTAATAAGCCCGAAATGACGGTTTTAGATTAACTGCAGAAGGAATAGCGCCACACACAGCACAGGCTACCCTTCTCGTTTTTACGCAAAAAGGCCTCCAAACGTACTGTCCGGAAGCCTTTTTATATTCTTCTATCTGCCAGTTACAGGTTCTTCAGCCATGCTTCCCGCAGGGCCAGCTGGGCGGCGGTGGCAGTAGGATTCTGGGTGAACACGTAGCGCTTCACTTCTTCGGTACTGCCCAGCTTCACGCGTACGGTTTGCTCCTGGCCGCTGCGGCTGATGGTGAGCGGCAGCTCGGACCCGGGGGCGCGGCTACCGGCCCGGCGCAGGCCCGTAAAGTCGTTGCGCACGCCATCCACGGCCACCAGCTGGTCGCCTACCTGCACGCCGGCGGCAGCCACCGGACCGGTTACGCGGGTGAAGTACACATTGGCTTCGCGCGGAGCCAGCCCAATAGCGCCCACCGTGGCTACTTGCTTACCGGTATGCACAATAGGCTGATAGTTTACGCCCACTTTAGCGTAGTATTCGGCCAAAGGCAGCGGCTCGGCATTCTGCACGTAGCGCTTAAAGAAGTCGCCGATTTCAGGGTACGTCAGCTTGGTGAAGTCTTCGAAGAAGGTTTTTTCGCTGAAGGGCTTGTTGGGGCCGTACTGCTTGGCCAGCTGCAGCAGCACGTCGCGGAGGCCGCGCTTGCCGCCACTCAGCTCCAGCAGGCGCAAATCAAGCAGACCAGCCGTGAGGGCCCCGCGCTGGTAGATGTTGCCGTACTGGCGCTGGCCTTCGTCGGAGAAGGAATTCAGGCCCAGGCGGCTTAGGCTGTAGGTAGTATCGGTGCGGGTCCGGTCATACTGCACTTTGTCGTGCAGGGTGCTCAGGTAGTCGTCCAGGGGCACCAGGCCGCCGCGTAGCTGCATCATGTGCGAGGCCCACTCGGTGGTGCCTTCGTAGAGCCACAAGTGCTCGGAGCCGGTGGGCTGCACGAAGTTGAACTGCTCAATCACCTCGGAATGAATGTTGAGCGGCGTCATCACGTGGAAGAACTCGTGGGCCGCAATATCTACCACGCCCTGCGCCGACTCGGGCGTGAGGGGTTGCTCGGGCAGCACGTACTCGGAGCTGTAGGAATGTTCCCAGGCCCCGGCCGAGCGGTCGGCGAAGTGGTAGAGGAAGGCGTAGCGCTGCACCGGCAGCTGGCCCCCGAAGAAGCTCTGGGCGGCGGTCAGCATCTTCTGCATGTAGCCCAGCAGTGGCTCGGCCTGCACCTTATCGGTGGCCGAGTAGCAGTAGAGCGCCACGTCGGCGTTACCCAGCTTGGTGTTGGCTTCGGTGAGGCGACCCAGCAGAATGGGCGAATCCACGGCGTGGTCGTAGTCCTGCAAGTGGTAGTAGCCGTCCTTATCGGCCTGCAGCACCGAGCCGGCCTTCCAGCCACTGGGGTATTGCAGCTTCAGGCGCAGCGGGGCGGCCTGCATACCCTGAGGGTAGCCCAGCAGCGTCTGGCCGTTGAGCAGGGCGTGGTCGATTTCCAGCGAGGAGCCGCACATGCGGTAGATGTTGTGCTCCTTCACCGGGGTGTCCCAGGTTTCGGCAATGGTGTAGCGGATTTCGCGCGTTTTGTCGGGCTGGCTGAGCTGGTACTGATTGGTGTTGAGCTGCTTTACTTCCAGCGGCTTGCCTTTTTCGTCGAAGGCTTGGAAGTTGCTCACAAAGCGGCCCATATCCATCACCTGGTAGGTGCCGGGCGCGGTGGCCGCAAACTGGTAGATGGCTTGGTCCTTTTTGAGCTTGGGCAGCTCCAGTTTTACCTGAAAGGCATTGCTGTTGGTGGCAGGGTCCATGCTCACAGTGTAGGTCAGCTCCTTAGGGCCTTTGGCCAGGGCCGGCGCGGCCAGGCCCAGCAAAGCGGCCAGGGTAGCCGAACGGAAAATCGGGTTCATGCAGGGAAGATGGGATGAAAAGAGGGCTAACAGACGCGGCCCAGCCCCAACCGTTGCGTTGGAGCCGGGCCGCGCGAGCCGCAAAGATTACCCAAAATCGGGAAGCGGTTACGGCAGCTTCATTCGGAACAGGCGGAACGGGTATTCCACCCGGTCCTGGCCGTTGTTCCACTTGGGCGTGCGCTCAATCTGGGCGGCGGTGAGGTAGAGGTAGCCGTCGGGGCCGAGGCCAAACGAATCGGGCCAGAGTAGACGCGCATCGCGCACTACGGTTTCCAGACGGCCGGCCGGCGTCACGCGGCGCACGGCGTGGCCCGGCGAGTCGGTGAGGTACACGTTGCCGGCGGCATCGGCCAGTATGCCGTGCGAGATGCCCACCTCCCCTAGTTCCTCCACCTGCGCGGCCACCTGGGCCGGGCTGAGGCTGGCGTCGCGCAGGGCCTCGGTGGTAATGCGGTAGAGCTTGGTCTGGTTGATTGCGCGGTAGTAGAGGTAGCGAAAGTCGTGGGTCAGGGCAATGCCATTCACGTTGCTGCTGAACGCCTTGCCGTTCTTGTCCTTCACTTCCTTGCCATCAATCCGCAGCACGAAGCCCGGGGCGGCCAGCACCGACTTATGGCCCTGCAGCACCAGACGGCTACGGCCGGTGCGCAAATCCAGCACCACCAGCGCGGCCAGCTTGGGGTCCGACAGATACGCCACCTGCTGCTCGGTATCTACGCGCACGTCGTTGAGGCCCGACCGTTCCCGGGGCAAATCCTCGAACCGGTAAATGCGCTCTACCTTGTTGGTGGCTAGGTTGAGGTGCACCAGCTTCACGCCTTCTTTCAGGGGGGCTTCGTCGTCGGGGTTGGCGGGGTCGAGCACCCAGAGGTGGTCGTTGCGGTCCACGAACAAGGCCTGCACATTCACCCAGCGGCTGGCAGCTTTCGTTGAGTCCCACTGGTTCCAGGTGGCATCGGGGAAGGGCCGCCGCTGCCCGTTCACCAGCTCCGCCAGCCCGAAATCATAGTCTTTCTGCTTCTTGGGGAAGGTCACGAAAATGCGGTTCTGCTGCGACACGGTCACCCCAATGGGCTGGTGGCGGCCAAACTCGGCCACCGGTTCCAGGGTGGCAAGCGGCTGAACGGATTGAGCGGAAGCGGCGGAAGCAAGCATAAGCAGGTTGGCAGTAAGCAACAGTACTCGGATTGGTTTCATGGCGAACAGCGCGGGTTTGGCGGCAGACGGGAGCCCGTTCCTACGCGGCCTCGCAACGGAAGTTGGCAACCGCCGCCACAACCCCAGGGCGTAACTGCCGGTACAGCAACGCAGGCCCCGACTTTTATCCTCCGCCCTGCTTATGCGTTTTTCCTTTCTCGCTGCCGCTTTCCTGCTGCCTTTGCTGGCATCGGCGCAAGCCCCGCGCTTCACGACCATCGGCCGCGTAGTGGCCCAGACACCCGCCTTCGACCGGCTCATAGCTCCCGGTACGCCCATCGAAATTGTGGCCTCGGGCCTGAGCCACTCGGAAGGCCCAGTGTGGGTACCCGACAGTACCATGCTGCTGTTTTCCGACGCGCCCACCCGCATCATTTATCGGTGGTCGGCTGCGCAGGGCAAGAGTACGTTTCTGGCCGGCAGCGGCTACACCGGCCGTATGCCCTACGGCAAAGAGCCCGGCACCAACGGCCTCGCGCTGGACGTGCAGGGCAACCTGCTGCTGGCCGAGCACGGCGACCGGCGCGTGGCCGTGTTGCCGCTAGGACAGCCCGGTGGCAAACGCACCCTCACCGATGCCTTTGAGGGTCGCCGCTACAACAGCCCGAACGATGTGGTAGCCCACCCCAACGGTTCAATCTACTTCACCGACCCACCCTACGGCCTGCCCCAGCAAGCCCAGAGCACCCTGCGTGAGCAGCCCGGCAGCTATGTGTACCGCCGTAGCGCCAAGGGCACCGTCACCCACGAAATAACCGACCTGACCCTGCCCAACGGCCTGGCCCTGACCGCCGACGGCCGCAACCTGTTCGTTTCGCAGTCCGATTCGCTACGGCCTGTGTTGATGATGTACCCGGTGCGCGGTAACGGCAAGTTGGGAGCCGGCCGGGTGTTTTTCGACATGCAGCCGCTGCCCCGCCAGCCCAAAGAAGTACCCGATGGCCTGAAACTGGACCGCGCCGGCAACGTGTGGGCCACCGGGCACGGGGGCTTGGTCGTCATTTCGCCACAGGGTCAGCATCTGGGCACTATTGAGGTGGGCGAAGTCATTTCCAACTGTGCCTGGGGCGACGACGGCAGTACCCTGTATTTCACGGCGGGCTCCTTCGTATGCCGCGTCAAAACCCTAGTGCAGGGCACTACCGGCGGACGCTGAGTGGCAACTACTTTTTCAGCGGGTCGTGGCCCCAGTTCATCAGCGAATAGCGCCAATGTGAGGTTTCCACGTCTTTTTTATCGTGCGGACCCTGGGCTAGGTGGCGGCTGATGTAGCTGTGCACCTTGTGCATATGGGCTTCGTCACCGGCCGTGAGGTCGGCCTTTTTCTTGTGCAAGATCCGGATGATCTTCTCGCCCGAGTGGTGGCCGATGCTGGTTCCGTCACCGCTATCCTGTCCCACGGATTTCGATTCCTCGGTTTTCAGCCATTTCTCCAGCTCGGCAGCCGTCATATTTACCTCTTTTTTGAAGTCGGCGTAGATGTCGGCTGATGGGTCGTTTGCTTTGGTTGCCATAGTCAGAATGCAAGGGTAATGGATGAATTTGGTGCTTGATAAAGCGTTTTTTCAACGAAACCAGTTGCCGAGCCGTTGTCAGCCGAGCTGTATTTCCCCAAATCCTGTTACTACAGTTTGCCCAACTCTGGCGGCTACTCTCATGCTGCGCGGGTGCGTAGCTTTGTCCACTATGATTTCCGATATTCTGATTCTGGGGGCCGGCGCGGCCGGCCTTCTGGCGGCCCGCAACCTGGCCCGGGCCGGCCGGCGCGTCACGGTGCTGGAGGCCCGTTCCCGCCCTGGCGGCCGCATTCACACGCTTGCTGCGGAAGCCGGTTTTTCTGCGCCCACCGAAGCCGGGGCCGAGTTTCTGCACGGCGACGTGCCGCTGACCCGACAGCTCCTTCAGGAATACGGCATCACCTGGCTTGCTACCGCCGGTACCACCTACGAGGTAACTGATGGTCAGGCCCGCCCCGCCGAGTCGTTTCTGGATGACATGCCCCTGCTGCTGTCAAAGCTTCACAGTCTGCCGCACGATATGCCGCTTACGGAGTTTCTGGCGCAGTATTTCCCCGGCAACGACCACCAGATACTACGCGAGCAGGTCATTCGCTTTGCTGAGGGCTATGATGCTGCCGACGCCCATCGGGCCAGCGCCTTCGCCCTCCGCGACGAGTGGAGCGGCACCGGGGCCGAAGATTCGCCCCGGCCCGTGGGCGGGTACGCTGGGCTGATAGCCGGACTGGTGCGCGACCTGCAAGCCGCTGGTGGCCAATTACTGCTGGCTACGCAGGCTGAACGCATTGTGTGGCAGCCCGGACAGGTTACGGTGCAGTGTACGGATGGGCGCCGGTTTCAGGCCCCACAGCTGCTTATTGCGGTACCACTGGGCATCTGGCAGGCTAAAAGCGGGCAACCGGGCCACCTGCTGCTACAACCCGAGCTACCTACTCACCGGGCGGCGGCGCAGGAACTGGGCTTTGGAGCCGTCATTAAATTCCTGCTTGAGTTCGATGAGCCGCTGTGGGAATCCGCGCTTCATGGCCCTACGCAACCGCTCCCTGACCTTGGTTTTCTGTTCTCCGATGCCGCCGTACCTACCTGGTGGAGTCAGTACCCCAGCTCCCGGCCCTTGCTCACCGGCTGGCTGGCCGGCCCGGCGGCCTCTCAGCGCCGCCATCTTACCGCTGACAACCTATTAGCGGAAGCTCTCACCTCGTTGGCCTATCTGCTGCGCACCACCCCCGACTTCCTGCGTCAGCACCTGCGGGCCCACCACATCGTCAACTGGGCAGCCGATCCGCTGGCCCTGGGTGCTTATGCCTACTCTACCATTGGAGCGGCGGAGGCCCGCGCGGCCCTGGCTACCAGTGTGGCCGACACCCTGTTTATTGCCGGGGAAGGCGTGTACGACGGCCCGTATATCGGTACCGTAGAAGCAGCCCTCGTCAGCGGAGCCGAGGCTGCTGCACGCCTAGCGTAAGCTTAGCAGCTACTTCACAGTAACACTCAACGGCCCCTTTCTGCTGGCAGAAAGGGGCCGTTGAGTGTTAAATCATGGCTTAGAATTAGTGCCGGTCGTTGCGGTGCTGGGCTTCCCAGCGGGCTTTTTCAGCAGCCGTTACCCGGTGGTTTTTGTCGTAACCATAGTTGGTACTCCGATCATTCCGGTAGTCTTGGCGGTCATTGTCCCGACGGCTGTTGTCGCGCCGGTCATCGTCGCGCCGGTCGTTTTTGCGGCGTAGGGCTTCTAGCGAGCTTTTTCAGCATTGGAGAGGCGACGGTCCTTATCGTATCCGTCGTTGTGGTCGTTGCGACGTTCATCATCATCGTGCAACGCTACTATCGCCTTGCCAGCTACCGGAGCGGCCGTAGCCAGGTTGCTGGCACTGAACAGAAGAACAAAGGCACTGGCAATTGAAAGCAGGGAAGTTTTCATGGTCTGTTGAAGAAAGAAGGTGGAAGAAAATAGCCGTTTCCGAATCAGGATTGGGCTTTTTGCAAATTCAAGCGCTTGCCAAACCATCTTGCAAGCCCGGTGCCGAATCTGGTCAGATACTCCGCAAGCCGCTGTTTATTCTACCAATCCCCTGATTTCTTCCGCTAGTTCCCGCTAATCATCCTTCCGAAATGCAAACCGGTCACAAAAAAGGGCGGAGAAGCTACGGCCGCCAAACCTGCTTCCCCGCCCTGCTGCCGAAGGCAGCAATTTCGGCCGTGCCTACAGCAGCCCTATCCCGGCCTCAGCCAGCTCGGCACGCACCGAATCCGACCAGATGCTTACCTGCACTTCACCAATGTGGCCTTTGCGCAGCATAAACATGCATACCCGGCTCTGTCCAATACCCCCACCGATGCTCTGGGGCAGTTCATCCTTCAGCAGCCGTGCGTGGAACGACAGTTCCTGCCGGTCTTCGCAGCCGCGCAGGGCCAGCTGGCGCACCAGCGCGTGCTTATCCACCCGAATACCCATTGATGATACCTCAAACGCAGTTTGCAGTACCGGATGCCACAGCAGAATATCGCCGTTGAGGCCATAGTAGCCGCTTTCCGTTTCGGTGCTCCAGTCGTCGTAGTCGGGGGCGCGGCCGTCGTGGGGCTCACCGTGGCTTAGCTCACCCCCAATACCCATCAGGAATACGGCACCGTACTGCTTCACGGCCTCGTGTTCCCGCTCCTTGGGGGTAAGCGCGGGATATTGCTTCAGCAGATCCTCGGCGTGCAGGAAGGTGATTTTGCCGGGCAGCACGGGCGTAATTTCCGGGTACTCGGCCGTTACGCGGGTTTCTGTCGTTTTCAATGCCTCATAAATCCGCTCCACGGTGGCCTTCAGAAACTCCGACGTACGCTGTTTGGGGGTGATGTGCTTTTCCCAATCCCACTGATCCACGTAAATGGAATGAATGGGTGAATACTCCTCATCCGGACGCAGCGCGCGCATATCGGTCAGTAAACCTTTACCGGCCTCAATGCCCAACTCCTGCAGACGCACCCGTTTCCATTTGGCTAGGGAGTGCACCACCACTGCCCGGCGCTCATCCAGGGCTTTGATGGGAAACCCAACGGGCCGCTCAACACCGTTCAGGTCGTCGTTGATGCCAGTGCCATCCAGTACCGCAATTGGCGACGACACTTTGCTGAGGTGCAGCTGCGCGCTTAATTCGCGGGCGAAAACATCCTTTACAAAGCCAATAGCTACTTCCGTTTTTAATAATTCCTGCGCGGTCATGTGATTGTTTTTTATGGTTTTCAGAAAGGTTTTTATTTTCAAAAAGGCACACGGGTTTCCTGCTCCCCGATGGGAGTTTTTCAAAAATTCGAAAATTATCTGCGCATAGGAATTAGGCTACTCATCCGGTGGCATCGAAAGCTAAACCGGTACCGCAGGCACAAAAAAAAGCCTTCCGAATGTGGAAGGCTTTAAAAGGCAATCAGTTATTGATTTACCGTTTCTCCAAAGGAGCAATAGCCTTCCAGGCCCGAATAAGATTATTATTCGAGTTATTATTCTGGAGATTATTGCGGAAATGACGCATGGTCGAAGTCAGTTTTTCGTCAGATGTACTGCAAGTATAGCAGATGAAATTTAAACAACCAAAATCAATGGCATTTATTTTTCATACAGTAATTAATTACCGGAGCAGTAATTGCGCAATTTTGTTGCCTTGTGCAGTCTATACGGCTGTTCGAAGGAAAACGTTTACTCCTCTCCCGTCAGGGCGGCCCGCACCTCGCGCACGGCCTGTACTACCGAAAGCGGCACCGGTGCCTCCGGCTGCAGCAGATGGAGCAGCCGCAGGTATTTGGCGCGGCCTTCATTACGCAGCAGCGGCGGTACCTCGTACACAAACACCTTGAACGGCTCCACTTTCTGCACGCCTACCAGCAAAAACCGGTCAGCCTGCAGGGCGTCGGCGTAGAAGGCGGCCTGCCGGTCGTAATCATAGCCAGAACACTGCTCCACAAAGTGGTTATGGTCACGGGCCATGGTAGTCTTGAAGTCTACCACGGTGTAGGGCTGGCCGGGCTGGTTTACCACCAAGTCGGCGCGGAGCTTGCAGAGTGTGTTGGTCACGGGTTCGGTGAAAATGCAGCTGGGCTCCGGAATACCGTTTTCCAGCAGGGCATTTACTTCCGGGTTCAGCTTCACGCCTTCCACCATCCACCACACCAGCGTGTCATTAATCCCCGGCTCTCCGGGCTGGTACAGGTCGGGCTCCAGCAGCGCCGTATGGAAGGCCGTGCCGAGCCCGAGGGCTCCGCCAACACTAGTATGGGGCCGGGGGGGCCGGCCATTCAGAGCATCACGCAGGCGCGACAAATCGGAATTGGCAATAGCCGGCAGGGCGCGGTAATCATCGTAGGGGATGCGCAGCAGGTCGGGGCGGGCAGGGGTAGTAGTTGCTTCAGTCACGTAAAAAGAACAACGGAGCCCTGAAAAAGGCTCCGGAAAGAAAGGGCAAGTCGTTTTCGTAAGGGAGTATACGGCTTTTTTTTGAAAACCCGGGCAGCGGGCCATGCACTGCGTCGGCTCCGCATACCGGCCCAGCGAATTCCCCCGCGCCCTTGCCATAGATACGGTTGTGGTTGCTGGCTTTGCTTGTACGCGGAGCTGGCGCTTCGTGGCAAATTATACGCTATGGCTGTCTATTGATGGCTGCCGGGCTCCTGGTTGGCCCGTTCGCCGGTTTCCGGCGGCATTTCGTACTCGCCCACGCGGCCGTATTGCCGTTCGCGCTGCAGGCCCTTGTCCTCGCCGTAGGGGTGGCCGCCGAACCCGTGACGCATCATGGCAATGGATTTCGCCCAGGTAGGCTCTTTGTCGCGGGAAGTGAACAGTTGCATAACCGACTGCGTGATGACCGGAATGGGCACTTCCATGTGCAGGGCATCGGCCACCAGCCAGTTTACCTCGCCAGTGTCCTCAATGTAGCTGGGCACGTTGAAGCCACCTTCTTCGTCATACATCTTCTTCATCAACTCCACCAGCCAGCTGCGCACCACCGAGCCATTGTTCCACAGGCCCAGAATGGCACTGATATCCAGCTTTTCGCGGAAGTGTGTGAGCAGACCCATTCCCTCGCCAATAGCCTGCAGCATCCCGAACTCGATGCCGTTGTGCACCAGCTTTACGTAGTGGCCGGTGCCGGCGGGGCCGGTGTGCAAAAAACCATCGGGCACGGAGGTTTCCACGAAAAAATCTTTGAGCTGACCGACCGCCGCATCCTCGCCGCCCACCATATAGCAGGCGCCGGTACGGGCCCCGCCAGGGCCGCCACTGGTACCGCAGTCAATGAAGTACAGGCCCTGCTCCCGCAAGCGCGCCGCCCGCCGAATGGAGTCACCCCAGTACGAGTTGCCGCCATCCACAATAATGTCGCCTTCTTCCAGATGCGGCTGCAGCTGTGCAATGAGCCCATCCACGGCAGCCCCGGCCGGAATGTAAAGAAACACCTTGCGCGGCCGCTGCAGCTGCTTCACCAACTCTTCAATACTGGCCACTACGTGCAGATTTTCCGTTTCCAGGTCCGGGCGCGGATGAATATCGAGGCCCATCACCGGGTATCCTTTCTCAGCGGCCTGGCGGGCCAGACCGGCTCCCATTTTGCCCAGACCAATAACTCCAATTTGCGTTTTGCTCATGTTGTTGAGGGAAATTGTACGATGTAAGATTGAGCGGGTGGGATTGGGCAGGATAGAACGGAAAGATAACTTCAGCCTTAGGCCGGCAGTTTTCGGGCAATGACGCGGGCGGGAGCCCCATCGGCCCCGGCAATTTTCAGGGGCAGGCAAATCATGTCGTATTCACCCGGTTCCAGCTGTTGCAGGGCCAGGCCTTCGATAATACTAATGCCTGCTTCCAGTAGAATATGGTGGGTGTCGGCCGGCCCCACAGAAAGGTAATCGACGCCCACACACACCACGCCCCGGTCGCGCAGCCAGGTGGCGGCATCGGCCCGTACTCGCACGAAATCGGGGTCGAAGGGCTGGGTGGCCCACTCACGGCGGGAGTTGCGGGTTTTGAACAGGACGCGGCTGCCGGACTCCAGTTGCAAGTGCTCGATTTCGGCTTTGGTGATAAACTGCTCATGCTGAATTTCCACCACCAGTGCCGGCCCTATCAGCGTCTGCAGATCGAGACGGGTAATGTCGTCGCCATCGGCCAGGAAGTGCAGCGGCGCATCTACGTGGGTGGCCGTATGAACGCTCAGGCTCATTTCCGTTACGTTGGCAGCGTCGCCGGCGGCAATACTCAGCGTCTTTTTGATGTGAACCGGCGCATTATCGGGCCAGTAGGCCATGCCGTCGGAGATGGTAGTCGTAAGATCAAGCCAGGACATAGGAGGTTGGTTTTGGGTGGTTGGGCAATGGCTTCTGAGTAGTAGATGACACTATTACTCAGAGGCCATTGCCCGTTTATTCTTCCAGAGGCCGAGGATGCAGCAGCTTGGCAATGAGCCCCGTCCAACCGGTCTGATGACTGGCCCCGAGGCCCGCCCCGGTATCTCCATGGAAGTACTCGTGAAACAACAGGTAATCCCGGAAGTGGGGATCGTTCTGCTGCTGCTTATCCTGACCGAAGCAGGGCCGCTGCCCTTCCGCGTTGCGCAGAAACAGGCCGGTAAGCCGCTCGGTAAGGGCCTGAGCAATTTCCTGCAATGTGCAGTAGCGGCCTGTCCCGGTCGGGTATTCCACCTTGAACTCGGGGCCGTAGTAGTGATAGAACCGTTGCAGCGACTCAATGAGCAGGAAGTTCATCGGCATCCAGACGGGGCCGCGCCAGTTGCTGTTGCCGCCAAACAGGGAAGTGCCCGATTCCGCCGGCTCATAGCTGACGACGGCATTCAGCCCACCATCTCGCTGAAACACGAACGGATGCTCCAGGTGGTAGCGCGACAACGCCCGTACGCCATGTTCCGAGAGGAATTCAGCCTCGTCCAGCATCCGGCGCAGCAGCAGCTTCATGCGGTGGCCGCGCAGTAGGCTCAGCAAATGCCGCTGACCCTTGCCCGGCTCCTGCCAGCGGCTCACCAGGGCCGCCAACTCGGGCCGGTTGTCCAGAAACCAGTTGAGCCGGCGCACGAAGCGCGGCATATCCTGCAGGGCATCGGTGTCCAGCACCTCCACGGCAAACAGCGGAATCAGACCCACCATGGAGCGAAGGCGCAACGGAAACCGGCCGTTTTCGGGCGTATTCAGCACATCGTAGTAGAACCCGTCTTCGTCATCCCACATGTCAATCTGCTGATCGGCCATGTTGCCCATGGCGTGGGCGATGTAGAGGAAATGCTCGAAGAACTTGCTGGCCATGTCCTGATACACTGGGTTGGTGCGGGCCAGTTCCAAGGCAATGCGCATCATATTGAGGGCAAACATGGCCATCCAGGCGGTGCCGTCGGCCTGCTCCATATAGCCGCCGGTAGGTAGCGGGGCACTCCTATCGAACACGCCGATGTTATCCAAGCCCAGAAAGCCGCCCTCAAATACGTTGTGGTTGTGCCGGTCTTTGCGGTTCACCCACCACGTAAAGTTGAGTAGCAACCGGTGAAACATGCTTTCCAGAAAAGCCGTGTCGCGCTGTCCGCGCTGCTTCTGATCCATCTTGTATACCCGCCAGGTGGCCCAGGCATGCACCGGCGGGTTCACGTCTTCCAGCTTCCACTCGTAGGCCGGCAGCTGGCCATTGGGGTGCATGTACCAATCTTGGCACAACAGCCGGAGCTGGTTCTTGGCAAAATCGACATCCACCATGGCCAGCGGAATGCAATGGAAGGCCAAATCCCAGGCCGCATACCACGGATACTCCCACTTATCGGGCATGGAAATAATGTCGGCGTTATTAAGGTGAGGCCAGGTATGGTTGCGGCCCTGCCGACGGTTAGCGGGAGGCTTAGGAAAAGCAGGGTCACCCTTCAGCCACTCCGCCACATCGTAGTAATAAAACTGCTTGCTCCAGAGCATGCCGGCCAGGGCCTGCCGCTGCACGTTGCGGGCATCGGGGTTGTCGATGCCGGTTTGCAGCGCCAGATAATACGCATCGGCTTCCGCTTTACGCTGACCAAGAATAGCAGTAAACTCCGCAAACGGCTCCTGCAGGCCCGGAGCCGCCAACCGCACCCGCACCGTGCGGCTTTCGCCGGCCGGTATGCTCAACTGGTAATGCACCGCTACTTTGGTGCCCTGCTGCGCCGGGTTTACCGCCTCCTGGTGTCCGTGTAGCAGGTAGTCGTTGATACCATCTTTGGAGAAATCTGCCGCGTTGGGGGCTCCGTACAGCCGTTGGGCATTGGTTTCGTTGTCGCAGAATAGCAGAGTGGCCGGCTGCTTATCGGGCTGGTCGTAGTACAGGGCCAGCGGCGGCAGGCTGCTATGGTCCAGGTGTACGGCCCCCGCGTTGGTACCATCCAGCTGAGGCCGATAAGCAGCGTATCCCCAGGCCCAGGTGTTGCGAAACCAGAGCTGCGGCAACACATGCAGCGGTGCTTCCTGCGCGCCCCGGTTATGTACCGTAATCTGCAGCAACAGGTCTTCAGGACCCGCTTTGGCGTACTCCAGAAAGATATCGAAATACCGGTCCTCCTTGAAAATGCAGGTATCCGCCAGCTCAAACTCCGGTTTCTGGCGGCCCCGGCGGGCGTTTTCCTGTACCAGCCAGTCGTACGGAAACGCGTGCTGCGGATACTTGTACAGCATCCGCATGTAGCTGTGCGTAGGAGTGTTATCGAGGTAGTAATAGTGCTCCTTCACGTCTTCGCCGTGGTTGCCTTCCGGTCCGCTCAGCCCGAACAGCCGCTCCTTAAGAATGGCATCCTGCCCGTTCCAGAACGCAGGAGCCAGACACAGGAACTGCTTCTCGTCGCAGATGCCCCCAATGGCCTCTTCCCCCCACCGATACGCATAGCTGCGGGCCATATCGTGGGTGGTGTACGTCCAGGGCTGTTCGTCGGCGGAGTAGTCTTCCCGCACCGTTCCCCACTGCCGTTCCGACACATATGGCCCGAACCGGTGCCATGCGGCTTGTCCGTCCCGGGCTTCCTGCTGCCGCTGCTGTTCTTCCGTCATCCTTGCTCAGTTACCAATTGCGTGTATGAGTTGGGGGTTACCAGTTGCCTGTCAGGGGTTGCACATTGGAGCTGTTCTGCCGGGAACTCACAACCAGTAATCGGCAACCCATAACTGACGCCTCAACCGTTATCGGCGAAGCCCGGGTACAGCGTCATGCCGCCATCGGCGAACAGGGTGGTTCCCGTCACGTAGTCTGACTCGTCGGAAGCCAACCATACGGCCACTTTGCCAATATCGGCGGGCTCCCCGATCCGGCCGTAGGGAATGAGAGTAAGCAGGCTTTTCTCTTCTTCCGGCGTGTCGCGCGCCTCTCGGTTGATGGGCGTGGCAATGGCTCCCGGTCCGATGCTGTTCACGCGGATGCGTTGCGGAGCCAGCTCCTGCGCCATACTCTTCATAAGCTGCATAATCCCGCCTTTGCTTACAGCGTAGTTGACGTGGCCCGCCCACGGAATCACCTCATGCACCGAGCTCATGCAGATAATCTTGCCCGTCGCCCGCGAGATTTCCGGCTGCGGGCCCCGGCGCACAAACTCGCGGGCAGCTTCCCGGGCACACAGAAACTGCCCCGTCAGGTTCACTCCCATCACATTTTCCCACTGTTCCAGCGTCATCTCCAGAAACGGGGCATCGTCCTGAATACCGGAGTTATTCACCAGAATGTGCAACGTGCCGCACTGCTTCCGGATCTGCTCGAACATGGCCAGTACCTGCTGCTCTTTGCTGACATCGGCTTGCACAGCAAACGCCTTGCCGCCCGCCTGCTCAATTTCCTTTACTACTGCTGCCGCGCCGTCGGCACTATGCGAGTAGTTCACAAAAACGGTGGCACCTTCCGCAGCTAAGGCCAGCGCCACGCCTGCCCCGATACCGGAGCTGCCGCCCGTTACCAGGGCAATTTGGTTTGTCAGTCGTTGCGGAATTGCGGGAGTTGCCATATAGCTCAGGATGAAAGGTTTCCCTACTAGACTCCCAAGCGTCGGCTTTAGTTACATGAATTTATAATGAAGAACTGATTATCAATAACTTACCTGATAAATAATTTACTTATTGCCATCTTGCCGACACCCGCGGAAACTCTAAAACGAAAAAAGCCCTGTCGTATCCGACAAGGCTTTTGGTGATCCCGCTGGGATTCGAACCCAGGACCCATACATTAAAAGTGTATTGCTCTACCAGCTGAGCTACAGAATCAGTTCCCACTTCGTTGAGCCAATTGCTTTTTAGAAGGGAGTGCAAAAGTAGACATCACATTTCACCTGTGCAATGCCAGCACTCATTTATTCGACATGCCATGCATAATACCCTGATTACCAAATACAATATTTTTCATTTCTACTACCTTTCACCGGTTTCATTTGGCACAGGTATTTTTTTAGGCTGATGCAACCCATGGTCAGTGTTTCAGATCATACGACTACCAACTGCCCTATTCCCGTGTTTCCCTTCAGGTGATTCGTAGGTATTTATGCTTGTGCTATACTAGAAACGGCCAGCGGGAGTATATCCGGCTGGCCGTTTTTTGCTTTTCTCACATAACTCAGCCCATTCAGAGCTTCGCCATTTCGTCGCGCACAAAATCGGCGAGGGTGCGCAGATACTCCGTACTAAAATCGAAGCGGATGCCAGCGGCGGCGTAAATATCGCCAATGGGGGCGGTATAACCCAGGGCCAGGGCGCGTTGGTAGCCGGCCAAGGCCACCTGCGGGTTCTGGCGGAAGTTGCGCCACACAGCAATAGCACCCAACTGCGCCATAGCATATTCGATGTAGTAAAACGGCACTTCGTAGAGATGCAGTTGCTTCTGCCAGAGGTAGGGCTTTACCTGCTCCAGACTCTGCCAGCTTACGGTACGCTGGTTGAACTCATCGAACAGCTGCGTCCAGTGCTGGTGGCGCTCCTGCTCGGTGTGCTGTGGGTTTTCGTAGATCCAGTGCTGAAACTTGTCGATAGTAGCTACCCACGGGAAGGTTTCCAGCACGCTCTCTAAGTGAGTCTTTTTGGCGCGGCGCAGCTCCTCACTGTCCGTAAAAAACACGTCCCAATGGTCCATGCTGATCAGCTCCATGCTCATGGAAGCCAGTTCGGCTACTTCGGAGGGCGGATGCTTATCGGCACTGAGCGGCAGACGGCGCGTAAGGAAGCTATGCACCGCGTGGCCGCCTTCGTGCAACATCGTCACCACGTCGCGCAGGGAGCTAGTGGCATTCATAAAGATGAACGGCACGCCGGTTTCATCGAGCGGGTAGTTATAGCCGCCGGGGGCTTTTCCCTTTCGGCTTTCCAGGTCGAGGTTGCCCATCTGGCGCATGGTGCGCAGGCACTGCCCCAGAAAGGGGTCTAGGCGGTCGAATACCGTGACGGTTTTCTCCAGCAGCTCCTCCCCCGTTTCGAAGGGTCGCAACGGCGGCTGGCCGGAGGGGTCCACATCCAGGTCCCAGGGACGCAGCTCGGCTAACTCCAGATCCTGACGACGCTCCAAATCGAGGTCATCGATGAGGGGCACCACGGTTTCGCGGATGGCGCGGTGAAATTCCAGCGTATCCTGAGGCGTATAATCGAACCGGCCCAAGGCCGCGAACATATAGTCGCGGAAATTGGCGAAGCCGGCATTTACGGCCACTTGGTGGCGCAGGCCAATGAGGCTGGTGAACAGCTCATCCAGCGGTTTGGCATCCTGCAGACGCCGCGCCTGGATGGCCCGCCAAGCCTCTTCCCGCACCGCGCGGTCGGGACTTTTGAGGCGGTCGGCGGCGCGGGGCAACGTTATTTCCTCGCCATCCAGCGTCACCGTCATAGCCCCGGCAATGGCGGCGTATTGCTGCTGCTGGGTGCTGATTTCGGTTTTCAGCGGAATGTTCTCGGCCCGGTAGATATCCAGCGCCTGCTTCACCGAACGAATAAATATGCGGTAACGGGCCGGATCGAGGCCGGGGAGAAACTCCGAGGCCATCATCTTTTCGTTGAGGGCGTGGTCGTACGGAGCTACGTTGGGTTCTATTTCGCTCACGAAATACTGAAAAGCCTCGCTCCGCCCCTGGTCCTGCGTGTCGCAGGTCATGCGGATGTAACGCCAGGCCAAGTCCTCACTCAGTACCGATTCCAACTCTGAGCGGTTGAGCAGCCACTGCTCCAGCTCATTGGCCGAGTGGATGGACCGGTCCCGCAGCTCCTGAAAGTACGGCTCAATGGCAGCCCAATCAGTCACAGTGAAGGATTCGGGCAGAAAATGTCGGGGCGGACGCAGCGTATCAGTCGCCAGGTCGGCCGTGGGAGCAGAGTTGGTCATGAGTAGATCAAAGGAGGAAATAGCCAGCGGGTGGCCTGAAAGAATAGTACCGCAAACACCCCCATCAGGTTAGGCTGAAAGCAGAAGTTATGCACCATTTGCCTGACGGCCGACCAGAACCGTGCCAGCCGCCGCAATTTTCTTTGTTGGCAGAGTCCGGAGCAGATTTGCCAGTGCAAAAAGCAGAAAGGCCACCGGAACCTACTATTCCGGTGACCTTTTTTCTCAGGCAGCTAAGTAAAATGTCAGATAACTATGTCCGCCAGCCTAACCAATTTCAATCACCACGTCATTGGTGAGCGGATGGCCCACGCAAGTCAGCACGTAGCCCTGCTTCATTTCGGAATCAGATAGTCCTTCGCTTTCATCCAAGTGGACTTTGCCGGACAGACACTTGCCCCGGCAGGCCGTGCACAGGCCAGCCTGGCAGCTATAGGGCAGATCAATATCCTGGTCAAGGGCAGCTTCCAGGATGGTCTGGCTGGGCTCTACGGCAAACTGATACTCCGAGCCCTCATACTGAATGGTCACGGTGCGCGTAACGGACTGCCCCTCATCGTCGGCGGCCGACACATCGCCATGGCCGTTAGGCTGGGCGGCGGCCGCTTCGGCCGATTCAGCGGCAGCCACGAAACTCTCGCGGCGGATGCGGCTGGCCGGCACGCCCAGCAGTTCCAAGGCAGACTGGGCTTCCACCATCATGCCATCGGGTCCGCAGAGGAAGTACTCGGCCTGCGGGGCCGGAAACTGGTGGCGCTGCTCCAGAATACGCAGCAGCGTGGTGCGGTTGAGGCGGCCGGTGTGCTTGTGCTCGGCGGAAGGCCGCACGGGCTGGCTGAAAACGTGC
The DNA here is from genome assembly GCF_000576555.1 of Hymenobacter swuensis DY53. Taxonomy (NCBI): domain Bacteria; kingdom Pseudomonadati; phylum Bacteroidota; class Cytophagia; order Cytophagales; family Hymenobacteraceae; genus Hymenobacter; species Hymenobacter swuensis. Next base: position 1,474,115 of record NZ_CP007145.1, on the reverse strand, counting down.
TCTACCTGGAAGCGGCCGGCGTACTGCTGCTCCAGCTGTTGTAGCTGGCGGGCAAAAATCACAGAGTCCTCGTTGCGGTTACCGTACACCAGCAGCACGTAGCTCCGGGGTTCGTCGCGCAGCACGGCCTTAAGCATGCTCATCAGCGGCGTAATACCCGAACCGGCACCCACCAGCACCAGGGAGCGGGCCGCGCTTGGCTGGGGCGTGAGCGTAAAATTGCCCAGCGGGGCCATTACTTCCAGCTGCTGGCCCACGCGCACGGTATCCAGCAGATAGTTGCTGACCAGACCACCGGAAACGCGCTTTACCGTGACAGCCAGGCGCGGAGCCTCCGAGGGGGTGCTGCTGAGCGAGTAGGCGCGGCGCTCCTTTTTGCCGCCGGGGCCGCAGGGCAGAATCAGGGTCAGGAACTGGCCGGGCTGGCTGGCTACCGGCTGGCGGTCTGGCCGTTCGAAGTGAATGGTAACGGCGTCAGGCGTTTCCTGGGTCAGCTCAACCACGTTCAGCGTCAGGTAGGGGCTACTCATAGGGCGGGAAAATATCCGGGAGGAATGTCAGAAAGCAAATCAGGCCGCAAAAATACGGGATAATGTGGCGTAGGCAGTAGCTTGCCCCGCGTATAGATTTTTGGGACTGAGCGAAACTGCACGGTCCTGTAAGCAACAGGCAGTCCGTTCTGTTTCGGCTCCGACCTTATCCGGCCCCTTTTTACACGAATCCTCCACCTCCGACCATCCATCATGCTTGCCGACCTGCTTGAACGCCATCAGCACGAATTTGGCCCCGTGCTGCCCGTTGACCTGAACGCTCCCGACGTGGCCCGCCTTGATTTCACCGCTGCTAACCCGCTGCTGCAACAAGCCGATTTACGCGATACGCCCGCATTTGAAGAGCTGGTAGCCCGGCTGCTGGAAGCCCAAAACGCACACATCGGGGTGGGTGGCTACCTGGAAAACCGGGTGATTTACCGCCGCAGTCCCGGCCTGTTCGGCGACCCGGCCGTGCCCGCCCGCTCGTTGCATTTAGGCGTGGATGTGTGGCTGCGCGCCGGTACGCCCGTGCTGGCCCCGTTGGACGCCTTGGTGCACAGCGTGCAGGACAATGCTAACTTCGGCGACTATGGCCCCACCATCATCCTCCAGCATCAGCTCGAATCCACCACTTTTTACACCCTCTACGGCCACCTCAGCCGCCGCGAAACCCTGCTGCTACGCCCCGGCATGACCATTAGCAAAGGTGACACCTTCACGGAAGTAGGGCCCGCCCCCGAAAACGGCGACTGGCCGCCCCACCTGCATTTCCAGGTCATAGCCGACCTGGAAGGCCGCTCCGGCGACTTCCCCGGCGTGGGACTGGTAGCAGAGCGTGAGAAGTGGGCCGCCCTATGCCCCGACCCAAATCTGATTCTGCAGAGCCAGTGGCTGTAGCGTTTTAGCCCGCAGAGGGGGGAGTGTTTAGCGCAGAAGGCGCAGAGTTGTTGAACGACTCTGCGCCTTCTGCGCTAAACACTCCCCCCTCTGCGGGCTACAGTCGTTTGAGTTAATCGAACTTGATGGCCACTACGGGCTTGATCCGCGAAATCAGGTAGGTCGGAATCAGGACGGCCAGCAGGGAGGTAAGGAACGTGGCCGCGTTCAGGACGATGATGATCGTAGGATCCCAGTGAATCGGCACCCGGTCCATGTAGTAGTTCTCGGGGTCGAGGGGAATGGGGTGAAAAAAGTACTGGATGGCGCAGAATCCCAGCCCGATGAGGTTGCCGTAGAACATACCTCGCACCGTGAGGCTCAGCCCCCGGAAGAAGAACATGCTCCGGATCTGGTTATCGGTGGCCCCAATGGCCTTGAGTACTCCAATCATGTTGGTGCGCTCCAGAATCATGATGAAGATGGTGGCCACCATATTAAACGTGGCCACGAAGATGATCAGGATCAGGAAAATCACCACGTTGCGGTTCAGCAGCTGCAGCCAGTCGAACAGCTGGGCGTACTGGTCCGTGATTTTATCCAGCTTGAGGTCGTAGCGCAGGTTTTCATACAGGTTGTCGGCTACGGGGTCTAGGCGGTTGAAGTCTCTGAGCGTGACTTCCATGCCGCCCACCAGCGAATCGGGCCAGGCGTTGAGCTGGCGGATCTGGCCAATGTCGCCGATGACGTAGGCTTCATCGAACTCATCGAGGCCGGTCTGGTAGATACCGCTGACGGTAAACTGCCGCACCCGGGGAGGCGTCTGAATAAAGTAGAACAGGGCTTTGTCGCCGGGCTTGAGGCGTAGCTTATCGGCCACCTTGCGCGAGAGCAGGATGTCGTTGCTGGCAGCCGTATCGGAGAAGGTAATGAACTTACCGGCCACCAGGTTCTGGCGCATCGGCGACTGGCCTGCTTTTTCATCAATGCCCTTCAGTACCACGCCCAGCACTTCTTCCTTGGTTTTGATGATGGCCGTTTTGCGGGCAAATGGCTGCATCGACTTCACCTGCGGATTGCCGCGCAGGTCCTGCACCAGCCGGGGGCCGCCAATGGGTTCTACCTCCAGCGAGTTATTGGTATCGTACTTGCTGATCTGCAGGTGCGAGCCGAAGGAGAAGATCTTGTTCTGGATTTCATTGCGGAACCCCTCCAGAATGGCAAACGACACCACCATCACCGCCAAACCCATGGCAATGCTGATGATGGCTATCTTTGTCACCGACGAGGTAAATGAACCTGCATCGGCTCCGTCAATCTTATTAGATATGTACTGCGAGACGTTCACTGGCGTAAAGCTAGATGAATCCCGGTAGTTTTCCAGTTCCCCCGCCCGCCTATGTCTTCATTCCTTTCTTCAGGCCTGTTGAGCCTCTCGGTCCTGCTCTCCGATTGCGCCCGCCCGCCGCAGCAAACCACGGCCACTGTGCCCGATACCACGCTCAGCCAGACGGTAGCCTCGCCCCCGCAGGTGCTACTACCCGCCGCCGAGCCGCTACGCACCGGGGCCGAACAATTTGACAAGTACCTGCCCCTGCTCAAAGACAAGCGCGTGGGCGTAGTAGTAAACCAGACGGCCCGCGTGGGCCGCTCGTTTCTGGTGGATACACTGTTGGCCAAAGGCGTAGGAGTTAAGGTAATTTTTGGGCCGGAACACGGTTTTCGGGGCGAAGCGGCCGACGGAGCCACCATCAAGGATGGCAAAGACGCCCGAAGCGGCCTGCCCGCGCTGAGCTTATACGGCGCTACCAAAAAACCGACGCCTGAAATGCTGCGGGATATTGATGTGCTGGTGTTCGACATTCAGGACGTGGGGGCGCGCTTCTACACTTTCATCAGCACCATGCACTACGTGATGGAGGCTGCCGCCGAGCAGGGCAAGCAGGTCATCATACTCGATAGACCCAACCCCAACGGCTGGTACGTGGACGGGCCGGTGCTGGAGCCGGCCTTCAAAACCTTCGTAGGCATGCACCCCATTCCGGTGGTGCACGGCCTCACGGTGGGCGAGCTGGCCCGCATGATCAACGGCGAAAAGTGGCTGGCCGGGGGCAAGCAATGCCAGCTCACAGTTATTCCGGTGGCCGGCTACACCCACAGCACCCGATACGATTTGCCCGAGCGTCCCTCCCCCAACCTGCCCACGGCCCACTCGGTGGCGCTATATCCGGCCCTGTGTCTGTTCGAGGGCACCGACGTAAGCGTGGGCCGGGGTACGGCCCTACCGTTTGAGGTGATTGGCGCGCCCACCCAGCCCAGCACCCGCCCCTACCGCTTCACGCCCAGCCCCAACCCCGGCTCCACTTCCCCGCCCCAGAATGGCAAGCTTTGCTACGGCCAAGACCTGCGCCAGGCGGGCGATATTGGCTTTACCCTGCGCTACCTGCTGGACTACTACCAGCAAAGCACCAACAAGGAGAAATTCTTCCTCTCCGACCGGGGCTTCGACCGGCTGATGGGCAACGCCATCGTGCGCCAGCAAATCATAGCCGGCAAGTCGGAAGCCGAAATCCGGGCCGGGTGGGAGCCAGGGCTGACGGCGTACAAAGCCATACGCAAGAAGTATTTGCTGTATCCGGATTTTCAATAGGGCTACCAACTCAAGAACGACATGCTGAACATCATCTTCATGGGCACCCCGGAGTTTGCGGTGCCAACGCTGGAAGCTTTGCTGGGCTGGAACGGGTGCCGGGTGGTGGCCGTCCTTACCGCCCCGGATAAGCCCGCGGGCCGGGGCAGGCAGCTGCAAGGCTCGGCCGTGAAGCAGGCCGCTGAGGCCCACAGCCTGCCGGTGCTGCAGCCTACCAATCTGAAGGACCCCGCTTTCCAGGCCGAGCTGAAAGGCTACGCGGCTGATTTGCAAGTGGTGGTAGCTTTCCGGATGCTGCCCGAGGCGGTATGGAATATGCCGCCGCTGGGCTCCATCAACATCCACGCCTCCCTGCTGCCGCAGTACCGCGGGGCGGCTCCCATCAACTGGTCCCTCATCCACGGCGACACCCAAACGGGCGTGACCAGCTTCTTTTTGCAGCACGAAATAGATACCGGTAACCTGATTTACCAGGATGCCGTGGATATTGCCCCGGAGGATGATTTCGGCACGTTGTACGAGAAGCTGAAAGCAGCCGGCGCGGCGCTGGCCCTGCGCTCGGTGCAGGCCATTGCGGCCGGGGCGTCCCCCAGCATTCCGCAACAGAATCTGCTGGAACTGCGGCCCGCGCCCAAGCTCAGCAAGGAAACCGGCCGCCTCGATTTCACAGAATCGGCGCCGGCGCTGGCCAACCGGGTGCGGGGCCTCTCCCCCATCCCCACGGCCTTCACTCAACTACCCGACGGCCGCACGCTCAAAGTATTCAAAGCGCAGCCCCTCGACGATGAGGAAGCCAGCGGCCCCGACCAAGGCGGCGTTGGCCGTTGGCTCACCGACGGCCGCACTTATCTGCGCGTGCAAACCGCCAACGGCCTACTCGACCTGCTCGACGTGCAGTTGGAAGGCAAAAAGCGCATGCCCGTAACCGATTTCCTGCGCGGCTTTGATGTGAAGGCATTGGCCTGACTGTCGTCGTGAGCTGTGCGAAGGACCCTGTTGCGTTTGAACGACAAACGGCAGATTTGTGCAGACGTGCTAAGGTCCTTCGCGCTGCTCAGGATGACAGGAATAAATCGTTCGTTGCTGAACGCAAACTCACCACTTCACCATTTCACCACATGACCGCACTCGTTGTAGCCGTGGCCGATAACGGCGTTATCGGGGGCGAAAACCGCCTGCTTTGGCACCTGCCGCTGGATCTGAAGCACTTTAAGCAGCTCACCCAGGATCACCCCATCATTATGGGCCGAAAGACTTACGAGAGTATCGGCCGGCCGCTGCCCAACCGCCGCAACATCGTCATAACCCGCCAAGCCACCTGGCAGGCTGAGGGCTGCGAAATGGCCGCTTCAGTACCTCAGGCACTGGAGCTGGCCCGCACCACCGATGAGCAGGTATTCGTAATTGGGGGTGGGGAAATTTACCGTCAGGCCCTGCCTGCCGCTGATGTAGTGTATCTGACAGAGGTACACCATGCTTTTGAAGGTGACGTAACTTTCCCTAACCTCACCGCCAGCGAATGGCGCGAGGAAACAAGGGAACGGCATGAGCCCGACGACAAGCACGCCTATGCCTTCAGCTTCGTCACGCTCCGGCGTAGGTGAACACCAAAGTACATGCCGTAAAAAGAGTCGATCCGACATAGCCCATTTGGTGCTATATCGGATCGACTCTTTTTACGGCATGTACCTGCTTTTGCTACCGTAGTAACACCAACTTGCCCCAATCCTTTTTGAAGGCCCGGTCGCCGCCGGTGGCGCGCTGCTTGAACTCGCCGCTGGGGTCATCGAGCACCACGCGGTAGAGGTAAGTGCCGTTGGCCAGCCGGTCGCCGTAGTCATCGGTGCCGTCCCAGGCGTACTCCGTGATGTTATTGCCGATGCGCAGCGGCCCCAGGTCGGCCATCATGATTTCCTTTACCACCCGGCCGGTGAGGCTCACAATCTGAATTTTCATGTTGCGCGGCAGCGTGGAGCCAGTGAGCGTAAACACGAATTTCGTTTTGCTGGTCACCGGGTTCGGGTACGGGAAGACATTGGTGATGGTCGATTCGGTAATGACCTCAAACGTGATGCGGTAGGGCTCGGTGCCGGCCAGGTTGCCTGAGCCGTCGCGGCCCTGCACTTCCAGTGTGTACACCCCGGCCTCTAGGCCCTTGGTTTTACCCGGCTGATACTCCAGCCGCGCCGTACCCTGCGCCGAGTCGGCTACGAACACGATGCCCGATGAGTTCATATCCACCGTCATGGGCACGCCGGTTTTCTTAGGCGTCAGCACCACAATGAAGTTTGACCGGTCACGGATGGGCCGTAGCTTGTCAATATCGCGCAATTGAATGCTGATAATAGGCTGAGGCGACACAATTTCGCCGTTGAGCAGGTGGCGGCCGTCAAAGGCCACATCCAGCACCGGTGGCGTATCGTTGTTGGTTACCTCGAAGGGCGGCAGCGTCAGCTCGTTGTTGAAGTAATGCTGTTCAGGCTGGCGGCGCGGATTCAGTACCACTTGGCCCGAAAGCGTCCCAAACAGGCCGCGCACGTCTAGCCTCACGGAGTATTCGCGCTGGGAATGGGCAGTAAGGGCTGCGCCAGCCAGCGGATAGTACCGTTCACGCGGGGCACCAGCATTGCTGGAGCGCACCACCACGTAGCCCACCAGCGGAGCCGTGAAAGTGTAATCAGCCACGTTCTGGAAAGTTACCGGAATAGTGAGGGTGCCCGTGCGCTGGGCCTGCTGGGTGAGGGCCGCCGCCGTAAGCGGAGTGGCCGAGGGCCGTACCACGCCTTCCGGCACGCCCTGGTAGGTTACCAGCCATTGCTCCAACTGTGGCGTTACGCCCGCCGTAGATTCACGCAACACTGCCTGCAACTGCAGATATGGGTACAGCTTGGCCGATACGCCGCTGAGTGCAAACGCACGGTCCGTTACATTGGCGTTGAGCACAGTGGTAGCGCCCAGCGTATCGGTACCCAGCAGCCGGAGCGTGTAGTCGCCGGTGGCACTGGTGCGGATGGTATGGTAAAGCGTTTCCCACTGCCGCGCCGGCCCGATGCGGTTAGACGTAATGGTAGCTTCCTGGGTAGCGCCGTTAAAGGTCCACTGCCCGCCGGGCACGGCTACTTCCACGCCGGCCCGCTCGTCGCGGCGGAACTGGCCGGGGTGGCTCTGTGACCAGCCGCCCTGCGTGCGCCCATTGATAACGCGGAAGGAGCTGGTGGCCCAGTTGGCGCTTTCATCACCCTGCGGCGCATTCAGGCGTACCCGCCAGTACCACACCACGCTGTCCTGCCCAGCCAGTGTGGGCAGCGTAGGCTGCCATTCCGGCACCATGATGGCATTTACTTTCGTGCGCTGCACCAGAGCACTGGTGAAGGTCTGCACCGTGTCCAGTTCCAAGTCGTAGTCGCGGGCCGTGATGGTGGGCACGTTGCTCTGGGCCACCAGCCGCACGGCCCGGTTACCCACAATGGCAAACTCCGGTGGGCTGAGCGTAGTGACGCCGCCGGTCAGGAAGGTGTAGTTGAGCGTTGCGCGGTTGTTGGTTTCGTCCGATTCCGCAATGAGATTATCAGGGTCAAGATCAACCTGGAAAGTATTCTGGCCCGCTACGCTGCCGGTGGCCGGGTTGGTGAGGGCCAGCGTGTAGGTGGTATCCTGCCGGGCCTGGGGCACCCTGAAATTGACGACCACCGGCGTTCCACTGCCCACCGTACGCGTCACGCGGATGGTCAGCAGCCCGGTTGTAATCCGGCCCGGGTTGCTCACGCCCAGCTTCAACTCAAAGCTGGCATTGGCCGTGGCTGGCGCTGGAAGCGAAATCTGAAGGCGCGCATCGGACGTCTGGAAATCGGGCTGCAAGGGCGAGAACAGCTTCAGGGCCGGGTCGCCCTGCCAGATGGTGTTCATCAGCATACTGATCAAATTGTCTTGGCCAGTAGAATTGGCGGCGGGCTGCAACCGGCGAGAAACCTCTTGCTGCACCTCCGCAATTGGCCGCCCATACCAAGTATTATCGGAGAACAGGAGCTTCACCATTTCGGTGTGCATAAGGTGCAAATCGGTTTCTAGCCCCAAGTCCGATTCGCATAAGAAGCCAATAATGCCTTTATCAGCAGCTAACAGATAATCATCCCCGCCGAACGAGCGGATACCGCGAAACGAATTACCGGCTGAGCAGCCGCTCACGTACCACACAGGATACTTGCCCTTATTAGCGAATCCATTCGCGGCGTCATTAATATTAGCAATATTCCATGCCAGTCGCGTCGCGTCGCCGTGTCCGAAGTACGAAACCAAACTCACCCCATTATTGAAATCCTGAGCCAAGTTCAGTGGAGCCGTTTCGCCCGGAATAGTGCCCGGGTAATCAGCCCGCCGATACGTCTTAACAATATTTGCCGCGAATGGCGGCTTGCGCATGAAAGTCGCATACGTTGCGAGGAAGCTGTCAAACAAAGGAATTTGGTAGGGTTCCCTCGGACCATTCAATTGAATTACGTTACGCCGCCATGGCTCATAGCTCAACGCTTCATGCTCGCGCAACTTATTGAGGTAATTCAGGACATCCTGGGCATTTTGCGCAGAGATGCGTCCGGTAGTCATGCGTGCAGTGTATTGATTGTTCTGCCAATCTGCCGTTAACAGGTTATCAGACAGCCCACGGGCATTGATGGGTACCAAGTTGCGCACCACGGCCGGATTACCGGGCCGGCAGCTGCCATATTGGTCTGGCACTTGCCGGTGATAAGCGCCACAGTCGTACTCACCGGCCCCTAAACCTTTCCCTAACAATAGTAACGACTTGGGCCGGGTACTGCCGTTGAGCATCCATAGGGAAAACTGTCGGAGAGCCAAAACTGATTTGTCGCCGTAATAAAACTGGTCGTAAAGCTGCTCGGAGGTAACTACCAGCGTATCCCAACCGCCACCTATGGTGGAGGCCCGGTAAGTAGCATACGCACGTACTGCATCTGTCACGGCTCCAGTACCGGTACCGGCAGGCTTCATCAGCACGCGGCTGGTAATAATAATGAAGTTATGAGCTGCCGCTGATATTGCCCGAAACTGCACACGCTTGAGTGGTTGGGCAGGTTCGGGTAACTGGGCGGCATCAGCAAGCATCAAGGAACGGGTGCGGTTGTTGGCAGCGGGAAACACATAACTACGTTGCGTTCCGGCCGTGCCAACAATTCGCTGCACGTTGTACGGATCGGTTACATCATAACCCATAACGGAAGTGGGCGCGCCACTGAGTTGGTAGTACGCCGGCCCGGTCAGGGTTGAATCGTTACGCAGGGAAACAGAATCCTGGCCAGCGGTCCATTGGGCTATTTGAGGATACGTTACTCGAATGTAGCCTACGCGTACGTGCGTTGGGGTATTGGTGGTGCTATTTGATACATCGGCCAGCAGGCGGATCTGCACGCGGCCGTTGGCAGCAATATCAGTGCGCTGCAGAGGGTAGCGCAGCACCACTTTGTTATATGCCGTGAGTTGGTAGGTACCGAGTTGCCTCTCACCAGCGGCCCCCACTACGTATATAGTTCCGGCATGATTGAAGCGAGTAGTGCCCACTAGCACCATCTCTACCATTAAGTTTCCCTGCGTAGCTACTTCCCGGGTAGTTGGGCTGGAAAATGTTTGGGTCACCGGTACACCGCCAAATGGGTCGCTACCGCTGCCTACCGGACGGCTCAGGAAGCCTTCACCTGCATCCAGCCACGGTGAGTAGCTATATACCTGCTTATCTACATCACTGTAGGCATTGCGGTACACCGTTAGCGCCGGCTTCAGCCAATGTGTGTGTATCGCACTGCCCGCAACTGGGGCTGGCTGCTCCATGCGCCTACCATTGGTCGTGGCTGACCAAGTGAGAAAGTAGCTCGCCGTATCGGTGTAGAGACTGTAAAGCGTGTGAGTCTGGTCAGCCGCGTTCTTGTAGAGGGCACGGTCCAGAGCCGCATCGTTCCGCTGGCCGAAGAACTCGATGAACGTACTGTTGTCCAGCGCGGTGGTGTTGCCGCCCACGTGGATAGCGACTTCCTTACCCCGTCGCCACAGTTGCAGCCGCTGCGGGTTCACGCCGCTGATGCCAGCCTGTTGCAGGTACTGGTAGTTCAGCCGGTACAGGCCGTCGCGGGCTACTTTAATCTTGTAGTACTGCTGCCCCGGCACAATCCACTCATTGCCGTAGGGGCCCGACTGCGCCTGCGCGGCCGGAGCCCACAGCGTCAGGAGCAGCAGTGCCAGTAACCATAGCTTCTGGTAAGCCTGTTTCATATAAGAATGATGAAGTAAACGTCTGTTTGAGTGCCTGCGCGGATAACCGGGAAGGGCCACTTATTTAATACCGTAGCCGAGGGATACAATGATGGAAGTGGGCTGGGAGCGTTGGCCCAGTTTTTCCACGGCCAGGCGAGAAAGAGCCATATCTAGCCGCAGGCCGCTCAAGGCTAGGCCCACGCCCAGGCTGGGCTGCACTTTCCACTCCTCTTTACCCGTGAAAGCCTGCACTTGCTGCAGATTGCCCACGCCGCCGCGCAGGTACACCAGCTGCTTGTAGCCGATTTCCAGACCGGCCCGCGGGTCCAGGCTCACGGCACTCGTGGAAACCAAGGTATTGCGCTGGCCGTCGGTGGTAATTTCCAGGTCCAGGGCGGGCAGCGCGGTGAACTCGCCGGGCAGCTTGAACAGGCGGCTGGCCCCCAGCACGAAGGTGGGCAGCGTGATTTCGGTGCTGCTCTTGGGCAACTCATCTAGCGCGTTGGCCGAGCCTTCGAACTCCTCGGGGTTCACCGTCCAGGCATTGTAGGTGGTGGTGATGTCGCGGGCCATTAGCCCCAGCCGCCAGTCGTTGCGCTGGTACTGCACGCCAGCATCCACCCCGAAGCCCCAGGCGTTGGCAAAGGAGCCGATGTTGCGGTAGATGACTTTGGCGCTGGCTCCCACCTGCAGGCCCTCGATATTGCCAATCTGGCGAGCGTAGGACAGCAACGCGGCGTAATCAGCCACCGAGAAGTAGCGGATGTTATTGTAATCAATGTAGCCGTACTCGTTTACCAGGTTGCGGGTGTCCGCAATGTCATCCACCCCCAACCGGAAAAAGCTCACCCCCAGTGCGCTCTTGTCATCCAGCTTCATGCCGAAGCTGGCGTAGTCGTTTTTCACGATGCCCGAGAACAGTTCGGAGTGCATGAGCACGCCGTCGTACTTAGTTTTCTGATTCACGAGGCCGGCGGGGTTCCAGTAGCCGGCCGTGGCGTCATCGGCCAGACTGGCCTGCACTTTTCCCATGCCGAGAGCCCGGCCCCCTACCCCAATGTTGAGAAATTCATTGCTGTACTTGGGCGTTTTGTCCTGAGCCAGTGCGGGCACTGCCGCCAGTAAAGTCAGACCAGCCCCCAGCAACAGGGCGGTAGTACGGGAAAAGTGAGGCATAGAAAGTAAAGCCAGATAGTATCTCGAAAAAGAAGAAGCAGCGCGGCAGCAACGCAAGATACTCATTAATAGTGCGGGCCGGTTTCAAGTTCTCGGCCAAACCGCATTCTGAGCGGTGAAAAGTAGGTTTTCTGTCATTTTCCAGGTCGGTGCATTTTTCCTTCCGCCGCATCAGGCAGACAAATATTCAACTTCCTGAAAATAAATTCTACTAGTACCTTGCGTTGCATAGTACCTTCCGTTATATTTGTCTCATTCTTCACCGATATCTGCCTCAGCCCATGAAAGTCGAGAACACCCAAGTGCAGATGCGGAAGGGCATCCTGGAGTTCTGCATTCTGGAAATCATTGCCCGCGGGGAGGTGTATGCGTCTGATATGCTCGAAGAGCTCACCTCCGCCCGCATGATTGTGGTGGAAGGCACGCTCTACCCGCTGCTGACGCGCCTCAAGAACGCGGGCCTGCTGGACTACACCTGGAAGGAATCCACCTCCGGCCCGCCCCGCAAGTACTACACCCTCACCCCCGACGGTCTGGAGTTTCTGCACCAGCTGCGCCTGACCTGGGAAGAAGTCCAGGACTCCATCCGCATCATCCGCCAGAAACCCCACGCCCCGGCCGCCGCCACGCCGGCCCCGCTCACGGTAGCCCCGCCGGATGCGCCCTCTCCCCCTGACGCGCTGCTGTAAGCACCGCCCCCTACCAGTTATTCTTGACTAGTTGCAGCACTGAGATGAAAAAGAACATCAGCATCAACCTTCAGGGCATGATCTTCCACATTGAGGAAGATGGCTACGAAGTGCTTAGCCGCTACCTGGCGGAAGTGAAAGCCCACTTCAGCGGCTACCGCGGCCACGAGGAAATTGTGGCCGACATCGAGAGCCGCATTGCCGAGCTCTTCGCCGCCCGCCTCTCCGGCCTCAAGCAGGTCATCACGCTGGAGGATGTGGAAGCCATGACCGCCAAAATGGGCCGGGTGCGCGACTTCCAGTCGGCCGATGAAGCCGAGGACGAAGAGGAACTGCTGGCCGAAGCCGTGGCCAATGGCTCGGCCCAGGGCACCTATGCCAGCAGCACTTACGGCGCGGGGCGCCGCGCTAAGTCCGGCCCCGAAGCTGCCGATGCCGATACCACGGAAGCCGCGCCCAAGCAGATGTACCGCGACATGGCCCACCGCAAGGTAGCCGGAGTAGCGGCTGGTCTGGCGCAGTATTTCAACACCAACCCCCTCTGGATTCGGATAGGCTTGCTGGTATTGTTGCTAGCCATACCTGCGGTGTTCGATAATACGCCGTTGAACAACTTTGGCGAGCGGGTAGCGGGCATCACGGTCCTGGCCTACATCATCCTGTGGGTGGTGCTGCCCAAACGCTACGACACGACCGACCCCGATACCGACCCGGCGTTCAAGAAGCTCTACCGCGACACCGACAATGGTAAAGTCGGAGGCGTTTCGGCCGGCCTGGCGGCGTACCTGCGGGTAGATGTGGTGGTAGTGCGCATTGCCTTCCTGCTGCTGCTCATTGCCGGCAGCCTGGGCTTCTGGCTCTACGTTATCCTGTGGATTCTCTTGCCGGAGGCGAAAACCGCCTCCGACAAGCTCCGCATGCGCGGCGATGCCGTCACGCTCTCGGCCCTGGATGAGAACCTGCGCAACAACCCCTACGCCGCCGGCTCCGAGGCCGGACCGGTGAATAACCGTCCCGTAGGCACGTTTCTGGAGGACTCGTTCAGCAACGTGCGCCCCCTCATCAATGGCATCGGTTCGCTGATCCGGGTGGTAGCGGGTGGGATTTTGACCCTGACTGGATTTGGGTTTCTGCTTTCCATCCTCATTGCGCTGGGGGTAGGCCTGGGCCTGATTGCCTCGTCGGATAACCTGGAATTTGGCCCGTTGCAGCCTTTCCTGCTCTTCAATGACATTTCGTCCTGGGCAGTGCTGTCGTTCTTCCTGCTCACTGCTATTCCAGCCCTGGCCTTGCTGCTGATGGGTGTGGGTCTGCTGCTGCGCCGCACCATCCTGAGCCGGACGGCTTCCCTCACGCTGCTGGGTTTGTGGCTGCTGGGTATCGTGGGCAGCTCGGTGGCCGGCGTGCGGGTAGGGCGCGAGTTTCAGCGGGAAGAGGAAATTACTCAAACCACCACGCTGGGCGGCCTGACCAGCCCCCGCCTGGTACTGGAGCGCCGCCAGCTCAATAACGATAAATGGGTGGACCTCGACATCGTGGGCATCGACAGTGCCCAGGCCCCGCGGCTGGAGCGCATCATCTCGGCCAAAGGTGCTACCGACTCGCTGGCCCGCCGCACGGCCGCTACTTCCACCAGCCACAACCTGCGCATCCTCAACGACTCGACGCTGAGCGTAGATGACCACTTCACCTACCAGCCCAGCGCCCGGTACCGCGACCAGGAAATGCGTTTGCGCCTGCTCATGCCCCGGGGTCGTACCTTCCGCATGACGGAGACGTTTGCCAACTGGCTCAACGACGACGACTACATGAATGGCCAGGCTCCCTACCACCCCGAAAACGGCGTGTTCCGCATGACGGGCAACAAAGTGGAGTGCATCAGCTGCGCGGAAGGCGACCTGCGCGGCCGGGATACCGACAACGACGACGAGAACAGCGCCGACTACGAAGAAGGCCGCGACGACTCTGACCTGAAACTGAGCTTCGAAAGCGTAGAGCCCATTAATACGGATGAAAACTCCTACGGCTCCGAGCGTCAGACCTTCGATGAAACCGACTTCGATCAGGTGAGCATTGTGGGCGGCTACCGGGTCATCATCCGGCAGGGCAGCACCTACACCGTGCGCGCCGCCGGCGACGGCCGCGCCCTGCGTGACCTGAAAGTAACCCGCGACGGCAAGGAGCTGACCATTAGTCCCCGCAACCGCGACCTGTTCGACTCCCGCAGCGGCGACCATGAAGATGTGCTGCTCATCATCGAAACGCCGGAACTCAACAACCTGGAACTGGTGGGCGGCACCCACGCCGAGGTCAGCGGCTTCAACTCCGGCGACCTGAGCATAACGCAGGCCGGCGGCAGTCAGCTCAAGTTGAAAGCCAACTTGCAGAAGCTGCAGTTGGAGCTGGCCGGCGGCTGCCAGGTAGCTCTGCAAGGCGGAGCCGAGCAACTCACCATCGAAGGGGCCGGTGCCTGCGACGTAGCCGCCGCCGACTTCACCGCCCGCCGCGCCGATATTGAAGCCGTGGGCGCCACCAAGGTGCGCATCCGGGTGACGGAGGAGCTGAAGGCCGAGGCTATCGGGGCCAGCGTGATTGAGTACAGCGGAAAACCCAGCCAGGTACGCCGCGAGGCAGTAGGCGCGGCGGCCGTCCGCTCCGTGGAGTAATGCAGTCAACCCAGGACCTATATTCCCTCTTTCCGGCACCAACTGCTACTCAACGCCTTACCATAGGCAGCGGCGTAACCCTTTAACCGTTCGTTCGTTCTACATGTCAGATGCTGAATATTACTGGAACAGTTCTTGCCCAGGCAACCACTGTGGTCGTCTCAGCATCTGACTACTTAACGCGCAGAGCAAGCATCAACCATACTGGGTCCATTTGTGAGTGAAAAGGTGAGACCCGAAGGCAGCCCCGGCCTACCCTCCTGCTGCAACAGGACGGCCGGAGCTGCCTTCATTGCTTAGGCTTGCTCTGCGCTAAAAAGCCGCCGCCTTCTGGATTATTCCGGAAGGCGGCGGCTTTTTTTAATGAATATTGGTCAGGCTACTTCGGTACGGCGCTCAGCCCTTTCTGCTTTCCCAGTTCTAGCAACAGTGCAAAGGCCTCGTCGTACTCGTTGCGCACTTTGCCTTCCAGGATGGCTTCCAGTAGCGCCTCCTTCAACTCGCCCACCTCCCGGCTGGGCCGCAGCCCAAAGGTTTCCATGATAATTTCGCCGGTGATGACGGGCTTAAAGTTGCGCAGGTGGTCTTTTTCCTCCACCTCTTTCAACTTCTCCTCCACCACATCAAAATTGCGCAGGTAGCGAGCCACGCGCTGGTGGTCCTTGCTGGTAATATCGGCCCGGCACAACAGCATCAGGCGGTCCACGTCGTCGCCGGCCTCAAACAGCAGGCGGCGCACGGCCGAGTCCGTCACGATTTCCTTGACCAGCGCAATGGGCCGCAAATGCAGCCGCACCAGCTTTTGCACCTGACGCATTTCCTCGCCCAACGGCAACTTCAGGTCGGTAAAGATGCCGGGCACCCAGCGCGCACCCTTGTCCTCGTGGCCGTGGAAGGTCCAGCCCACGCGCTTGTCGTAGCGTTTGGTGGCGGGTTTGGCAATGTCGTGCAGGATGGCGGCCCAGCGCAGCCACAGGTCGCCACCAGCCGCCACCACATTATCGAGCACCTGCAGCGTGTGGTAAAAGTTATCCTTGTGCGCGTGCTGACCCACTTTTTCCACGCCCTGCAACTGCGCCATCTTCGGGAAGATGAGCTGTAGCAGCCCGCAGCTAAACAGCAGCTTGAAGCCGTAGCTCGGCTTCGGAGCCATAATAATCTTGTTCAGCTCGGTGGTAATCCGCTCCTGCGAGATGATCTTGATGCGCTCCTTGTTGCGGGCCAGCGCGTCAAACGTATCGGGTTCGATATCGAAGTTAAGCTGAGTGGCAAACCGGATGGCCCGCAGCATGCGCAATGGGTCGTCGGAAAAGGTAATGTCGGGGTCGAGCGGCGTGCGGATGAGCTTGCGCTGCAGGTCGCCCATGCCGTCGTAGCGGTCCACCAGTTCCCCGAAGTTCTCTGGGTTCAAACTCAGGCCCAGGGCATTGATGGTGAAGTCGCGGCGGGCCAGGTCGTCTTCCAAGGTACCGGCTTCCACCTCGGGCTTGCGACTTTCGGCGCGGTAGCTTTCCTTGCGAGCTCCTACAAATTCCACTTCGATTTCGGGCGTGGGCAGCATGGCCGTCCCGAAGTTCTTGAACACCGTCACGCGGGGCCGGCCAGGCAGGCGGCGCCCAACCTCCTGGGCCAGCGCAATACCGTCCCCCACACACACCACGTCCACGTCTTTGCTGCCCCGTTCCAGTACCAAGTCACGCACGAAGCCCCCAATCACGTAGGCTGGGTAGCCCAGCGCGCCGGCGGCATCAGCAATGGTACGGAACAAGGGCAAATCAGGCAGTTGGGGCTGTTTCATGAGGCAAAGGTAGCAGGTGCCGGCCTACGGCACAGGCAGAGCAAGGCGGGTTGGACAGTAAAAAAAGCTCCTCCGGCGCGGGCCGAAGGAGCTTTTAGCGGACTAGCCACGAAGCAAAACTACTTCTTTACCGGCGTTTCCTCCACCACGCCGTTGGCAGGCTGGTTGCGCACAACGGCCGTGTCGCCGGCGGTGGGGACAGTTTCTTCTTTTACTTCGGACGCCGCCTTATCGGTAGCATTTTCAACGGCGTCGCCGGCGGCTTCAGTAGTAGCAGCGGCATCGTTGGCGGCGCTTTCGGCGGTAGCTTCTGCGTTTTCCTGGGTTTTCTCCGAGCACGAAGCCAAAGCGAAAGGAGCGAAAGCGGCTAGCACGAGCAGAGATTTGAAGGAGAATTTCATAGCAAACGATGATTTAGAAAGTGAAGTGAATTCAGGCTTGATACCAGCAAACGGGAAAAGTAACCCGCCCGGTTGCCGGTTAATCCCGTAGCACCTCCAGCCCGCCATCGGCCAGCACCCGCACCACCCGGGAAGGCTGGGAGCGGGTTTCATCATCCTGTCGCCAGTTCACCACGTACTCCACCTCGCGCACCAGCTTCGGATCTACTTCGCTGAAGATGGCCGGGGTTGGCTCGCCGCTACGGTTAGCCGAAGTCGATACCAGCCCGTGGCCCAGCCGGCGTAGCACTAACCGGCAGAATTCATCCTGCTGCACCACGCGCAGTCCCACCGTACCATCGGGAGCCAGTAGGTTAGGAGCCAGCAGCCGGCTGCCGGGCACCACGTAGGTGGTGGGCCGCGTCTGGGCCGCCAGCAGTTCGGGCAAGTTAGGCGGTACCACCTCAGCGTAGCGGGCAAACATCTGCTCATCAGCCACCAGCACAATGCAGGCCTTATCGGCGGGCCGCTGCTTGAGCTTATAGATCTGGTCCACGGCCTTCGACGATTCAGCGTCGCAGCCCAGGCCCCACACCGTATCGGTCGGGTATAATATGACCTGCTGCAACAACAGCACGTCCACGGCCGCGTCGGCTTCGTCTCGTAAAAATCGGAGGTTCATAGCAAGTTAAATCGACTGGCAAAGCTCCACCAATACGCCATTAGCGGATTTTGGATGAATAAAGCACACCAGCTTGTTATCGGCTCCGCGCTTGGGCTCGTCGTTGAGGATGGTGAACCCGGCCGCCCGCAGCCGCGCCATTTCCGCCCGGATATCGTCCACCTCGAAAGCTATGTGGTGAATGCCTTCGGGCTTTTTATCCAAGTACTTGGTGATGGCGCTATTGGGCGACGTGCCGGCCAGCAGCTCAATTTTGGAGCCGCCCACCTGAAAAAACACCGTATCCACGGCCTCGGAGGCCACATGCTCCCGCTTATAGGGCTCCTGCCCGAGCAGCGTGGTGTAAAGCGCGGTGGCCGCTTCCAGGTCTTTTACGGCAAGCCCCAGGTGTTCAAGATTGGTGAGCATACGCTGATCGAAAAAGGGAAGCCAGGCCATAGCGCGGCTTCTTTGTATTTGTTCTACTTTTGTAGTTGCAAATGTGGGAAGAAAGTAAAACCCGTACGCGGTTTTTTGTGTTCTACCTGCGAATGATTCTCCGCTGAAACCTGACTGACGACCGAGCCATGCTCAAGCTACCTATTTACCTCGACAACAACGCAACCACGCCGCTCGACCCCCGGGTTCTGGAGGCTATGATGCCGTATCTGACCGAGGTGTTCGGCAATGCCGCCTCGCGCAACCACCCCTTTGGCTGGGCCGCCGAAGAAGGCGTGGATTATGCCCGGGAGCAGATTTCGAGCCTGATTAACTGCGACCCCAAGGAAATTATCTTTACCTCGGGAGCCACGGAATCCGACAATCTCGCCATCAAAGGTGTGTTTGAGATGTACGCCCAGAAGGGTAACCACATCATCACGACGACCACCGAGCACAAAGCTGTGCTTGACACCTGCAAGCACATTGAGAAGCTCGGGGGCCGGGTCACCTATTTGCCCGTAGATTCTGAAGGCCTTATTAGCCTAAGCGAGCTGGAAGCCGCCATGACCCCGGAAACCATTCTGGTGGCCATCATGTACGGCAACAACGAAACCGGCACCATCCAGCCCATCCGTGAAATTGCCGCCATTGCCCACAAGCACGGCGCGCTGTTCATGACGGACGGTACCCAGGCAGTCGGCAAAATTCCGGTGGACGTCATTGCCGATGGCATCGATCTAATGGCCTTCACCGCCCACAAAATGTATGGTCCCAAAGGTGTTGGTGCCTTGTATGTACGTCGCAAAAACCCACGCGTGAAAGTTACCGCCCAGATGGATGGTGGCGGCCACGAGCGGGGCATGCGCTCCGGTACCCTCAACGTTCCCGGTATTGTGGGCCTGGGTAAAGCCTGCGAGCTGGCCAAGCTGGAAATGGCCGCCGATACGGCCCGCCTGAGCGCCATGCGCGACCGGCTGGAAAGAGAGCTCCTGACACTGGAGGAAAGCTACGTTAACGGTTCGCGCGAGCACCGCCTGCCGCATGTGGCCAACATCAGCTTTAAGTACGTAGAAGGCGAAGGCCTGATGATGGGCGTGAAAGACCTTGCCGTTTCGTCCGGCTCGGCTTGTACTTCTGCCTCTTTGGAGCCATCTTACGTACTCAAAGCACTGGGCCTGAGCGACGACCTCGCCCACAGCTCCCTGCGTTTCGGCCTGAGCCGCTTCACCACTGACGAGCAGATCGATTACGCCATCAACCACGTAAAAGAGGCCGTCACGAAGCTGCGGGAAATGTCGCCCCTGTGGGAGATGTTCAAAGAAGGTATCGACTTGAACTCTATCGAGTGGGCTGAGCATTAATTTTTAGCGCTTAGAACTAAGGGCCAAGGGCTTCGCACTGGTTCTTTTGGTTCTTATTCTAGGTTCTGAGTTCTAAAATCTGACATTTAAATTCATCAAAAGCCATGGCTTACTCAGATAAAGTAATCGACCATTACAGCAATCCTCGCAACGTAGGTACGCTGGACAAAAGCAAAAAGAACGTAGGTACCGGCTTGGTAGGCGCGCCTGAGTGCGGAGACGTAATGCGTCTGCAGATTGAGGTAGACGAGACGACCAACACCATCACCGACGCCAAATTCAAGACGTTTGGTTGCGGTTCGGCCATTGCTTCCTCGTCGCTGGCGACGGAGTGGCTGAAGGGTAAAACGGTTGACGAGGCGTTGGCCATCGACAACATGGAGATTGTGGAGGAACTGGCCCTGCCGCCCGTAAAAATCCACTGCTCGGTACTGGCCGAGGACGCCATCAAATCCGCCATCAACGACTACCGCGTGAAAAACGGTCTGCCGGAGCTGGAAATGGCCAAGTCGCACCACTAGTCAAGGAGCCAGAAGAAAGGAGCTAGAAGATAAAGTGTGCCTTCCCTTGTGGTTGGTCATTTTATCTTCTAGCTCTTTTTTATACATCTGACTCCTTAGCTCCTCCAAACATGGACCTCTCCCCTACCGATATACATGTTGAGAGTGCCCGGATTCAGCGGCAGATTGAAGACTATCTGGCCCTGGGGCCGGGTAACCTGCTGTTTGAGTTCCGGCAACTGGACGGCCTCACGCGGCTTGACCTGATAACGGTAAATCCGCGCCACCACCAGAGCTTCCTGTTTCGCTACGAAACCGGGTACGATAAATTGGAAGTACTGCGCAAGATGCTGACTTACGTGCAGCACTACCGCGACGAGGAAAGTTCCTATACTATCCAGTGGCGCACGCGCGGCGACCGGGAGTTGCAGACTTCCTATTTCCGGGCCCACAACGTGTACGAGGCGCTGGATAAGCTGTACTACGGCCGTGACCTGAGCACGATTACCGTATTCAGCGTGGTATTGAACCCAAGTTCTTAGAATGTTTCTGAACAAGCAGCGTATCTTTGATGTTCTGCTTCTGAAATATCCTTCATCGGCCTGCCGGGCCGCCGAAATTAGCTTGCTGCCTCATGATTACCGTTTCTGATAAAGCCAAAGAGAAAGTTGAAAAGCTCATGCACGACGCAGAGCTGGATGCTACGTACCGTCTGCGGGCCTCGGTGGCTGGCGGTGGCTGCTCGGGCCTGAGCTATAAGCTTGACTTCGACAACGAAGTAAAACCAATGGACCAGGAGTTTGAAGACAAAGGTGTGCGGGTGGTAGTCGATATGAAGAGCTTCCTGTATCTGGCCGGTACGGAGCTGGATTTCTCGGATGGCCTTAACGGGAAAGGCTTCTACTTTGATAATCCCAATGCGTCCCGCACCTGCGGCTGCGGCGAAAGTTTTTCGGTGTAGCGGTAGTTCATCTGATTCGCTCCCAAAAAAAAGAGCCCGTTTCCAGTTGGAAACGGGCTCTTTTTGTTGACACCTTGCTACTTACTGTTTCACAAAACGGTGCGTGGTACGGCTGACGGCGGTAGTCACTTCCAACTGGTACAACCCAATCGGCAGGCCGGCTATAAGTAGCGTAGCGGCCCCGCTCAAGCTACCGGTAGCCACCGTGTTTCCGGTAGAGTTTAGGATCCGGTAACGGGCTACTTCTGCAACCGGCAATTCCACCCGCAACTCGGCGTGGGCTGGGTTGGGATACACGTTGAGTTGCAGTTGGTCATTGATTACCTGCACCGCTGAAAAAGCTTCTTTTCCATCCCTATCCACTTGGCGCAACCGGTAGTACGCCACGCTTTGGCGAATGGGCTGCGGATCGTATGCCTCATAGCTGGCGGCGGTGCCTTTGGCTTTTATGGTGGTCATCTTCTGAAAACTTCGGGCATCGGTGCTGCGCTGTACCTCGAAGTAGTGGCTATTATGCTCGGCGGCCGTTTGCCACGCTAGGCGCACTTGGTCTTCCTGGCGGCGCGCCGTGAAGGCTACCAGCTCTACAGGCAACGGGTTGAGGGCGTAGCTGGGGTCAGTGCTGGCTAGGGCGAAGTCGCTAAATGAGGTAAAAACGTCGGATGTGAGCGAACCGGCCACAAAGGGTCCAGTCGTTCCTCCGCCTGAACTGGCCAAGCGCCCAATGGATTCCCACGCCCCGCCGTTACCACGTTTGGCTACGACCAGGGACGCTGCTGCCGGGTCCGTTACTTGGTCATCGGTATCAAAGTTCAGGGTAACGGTACCGCTGAAACCAGCGGGGGACACCGTCGGCGTAATGGTTACGAACCGGATGCCGGACACGCGGGAGAGTGGTGCCTGCACCGGTGTGGAACGGGCGGAGGTGTTCTGCAGATCGGTTACATACGTGGCGGCGGTAGCCTGGGTATTTATGCGCAGACTGATGGGCCGGTAATGTCCGCCCTTGCCGATGGGAAACACAACATCGGTAGGAGTTGTCGTTACTACGCCAGTCTGGCGAGCCAGCGGACCGACTATGTAGCTGCTGCTGCTCCCGCCACTCAACACGGCATTAGCGGTTAAGGTCAGCAGATTACTGGCAGTGGTAGTGAGCGTGCCGGCACTCAGCTGTAGCCGCGTGAGGGTGAGCGGCCGAGCCAGCGCTACGCCGGCGGCATTATCCAGCTGCAGGCGCGAAGTACTTCCGAAAGTAAGCGTGCCCGCACCACTTATGGTTTGTGGGGCCAGTCCATTCAAGGCCACTGTTTCAATTCCTCCGGCATCCGGAGCAAAGGAAAGCGTGCTACCGGCATCAACCTGAATGTTGCCGCCAATGAAAATAGTATTGTCCAGATTCAGACCCACATTGCCGCTGGTTACCGTCAGGTTGCCTAAGATGGTAAGCGTACCGTTCGCCCCGGAGGAGGTGTTTACGCCAGTACCCACGTTGAACTCCAGGTGGCCAAACGTACGACTACTGAGTGGCGGCACCGAGTTATTATCCGGGATACTATACACGTATCGGCTGGTAGGCTCCAGCGTAATAACCGAACCCGGCGCGGTAACGGCGAAAGGCTGCAGACCACCGGCCTGCTCCAGCCGGGAGCCGTTGCGAAAAATTACGCTGCCGGTATAGGCTGTTAGGGCTCCAAATGGGTTTCCGGCCACGTTCAACCCGCTCCTGAACGAACCACCACTCAGAAACTCAATGCTGTTGGTCCCATTCCCCAGTAACCGGTGGGCTCCGGTGTTGGAGCTTGCGGCTTCGAATGCTACCGCTCCGGTAATAGCGGCAGTGGCACCAGTGCCCAGCTGCAGCGTGAGGCCGGTTTCGGTACTCCCGGGGTTCATGACCGTCAGGCTGGAACCGGCTGTAACCGTCAGGTCGGAACCCGTAGCACTGCCGTTGCTGATAGTGAGCGTCCGGTTGCCAGTGTTGTTGAAAAGTACGGTGGCCGCATTACGAATAAGTAATTGCCCGATAGTTTGTACTGAACTAAAATCAGCTGTTACAGTGGCAGTTGGCGTAATAGCTCCATCAAACACTACCACGTCGCTGCTACTTGGGGTGGAGCGACTGGGCGTCCAGCTACCGGCGGCGGCCCAGTTGGTACCGGTACCGTTCCAGGTATAAGTAGGCGGCACGGCCCCAGTGAGATTCAGGATATACGGGCTTTCGTCGGCATCGTCGCTGGCAATGCGCAGCGTGGCGGTTTGCGGAGTGGTAGCAGTGGGCGCGAACGTGACAGTAAAGGTTGTGCTGCTACCGCTGCCCAGAACCGTGGCAGTTGGTTGCGCCGTCAGCGTGAAATTGGCAGAGCCGGTGAGTTGCACGGCCGGGTTACCCAGCGTCAGATCAGAAGTACCCAGATTGCGGATGGTGAACGTGCTGGAGGCAGTATTGTCTACAGTTACGAAGCCAAAATCATAGGTTCCATTAGAGGGAATTGAACTGGCATTCTGCACCAGATCTATTTCCGGGCCGTTAGTGGGTACGTAATCCGCAATAGTCACATCATCGATGTTGATGCGGCTACCCCCGATTTTACGCACGCGCAGCCGCACATTACCTGCGGTATTGACGGTAAAGCTGAACGTAGCCAGTGCAGTGGAAGTTAGGTTGACGGTGTTACCCGCCTGACTCCAGGTGCCGCCTTGGTCAACCGATACTTCTACTACAAAAGTACCACCCGTGTCACCGGCGTAGTTGGCTGCTTTAAGCGTTATATCAGCCGCGCCGCCAGCTTTGTCGAACAGCATCGTCAGCAAGCCGGTACTCTGAATCCGTACCGATTTAGTACCGTTTTTAGCATCGTTGGCGGAAGTGCCTACCAAGGCGTTGTTCAGTTCCCAGAAACCCGAGGCAAATGTCACGTTTCCGGTAGCGTACGAACTTTTGCTACCCTGCTCAAACGGCTCCACTAGCCCCGCAAACGGCACCGAAACGATAAACGCTACTGCCCCAGACGTACCGCCCCCGGGTGCCGGGGAAATAACCGTCACCGGATAGGATCCGGCCATTGCAATGGCAGTTGCCGGTACCGTGGCGCTTAGCTGCGTATCAGAAAGGTAGGTAGTACTAAGGGCCGAACCATTAAAGTCCAGAACGGAGGAAGGCAGAAAATTAGTCCCGGTGGCCGTTAGCGTAAAGCTAGCTGCACCTGCAACCTGTGTACCCGGATCAAGGCCGGTAAGCGTTGGCACCGCATTTTCTACGCTGAAGCTGGTGCCGGAGGTGGCTGTACCGCCGGCCATAGTGACCGTAATAGAGCCGGTTGTCGCCCCAGTTGGAACCGTTACCGTTATGGTGGTAGCATTCGTAACGGTGTAACTACTAGCCGCTGTCCCATTGAAGCGTACAACAGTAGCCCCGGTAAGATCTGTTCCGCTGATAGTAACCACCGTACCGACTGGGCCACGGTCGGGCGTAAAGCCTGTAATGGCCGGCGTTGGAGTAGGAGCCGTTACGTCGAAAGTACTTGTAGCGCTGTACGCGGTGGTTCCGTCGCTCAGCACCACTGCCGCCGCACCAATGGGCGTTCCGGCCGCCACAGTAGCGGTTACGCTGCTGGCAGTAGCCGAAACGTTAGTGGCACTAATACCGGCAAAGGTGACGCCTGTAATAGTCGCCAGATTAGTACCACTGATGGTTACCACTGTTCCGACCGTCCCCGTCTGTGGCGTGAAACCGGTAATAATCGGGGCCGTGCTACATAAGGCCGCCGCCGTAGCCGAGTTGCGGGGTGCAACGGCCACCGGCTCGAAGTCAGTATTGTTGTTGTTGCTATCCGTGCAGCCGCCACTGAGGCGTGTTACACTGGTGGTAGTACTTGGGGCAGGAGCCCGACCATTGCCCTCGTAGGCATTGGCGGCACTACCGTAGCCCACAAAGTCCACCACGTTGCCGGAAAAGTTGCTAGGAGCATTGAAGGTGACAGTGGCAGTAGTATTGGCCAGCGCGACTTTCCCCGCAGAACCACTCATATCAATACCACCCATAGCATCAGGAGCAGGTAACGCAACGCCATTTGTTGTGCCACCAGACATTTGCACTAAGTAGTATTTGCCGGCCCCTATGGTTCCGCTTATAGTGGTTTTCCCAGTGAATATCCCACTGCTAGACGCATACTGCACTGACCAGTTGGTCATAGTAACCTGAGTTGTACCCCGATTAAACAACTCTATGAAGTCGTTGCGGTAAGTAGCTCCACCCGCATTGCCGCTCCCATAAATCTGGCTGATGACAACCTGACCTTTAACTAAGGACGGACAGATCAGTAACAGCAGTGCTGTCAGTATATGTAATGTAATCTGGCCTCCCTGAAAGAAGAATGAGCGAGTACGTAAGTGCAACATAGGCCGTTAGGAAACAGTGAGCGCCTTTTTTCAAGCAATTACAAAAGTACAATTTATACTTTCTGTTGTCATATTATAAAGTATTATGAAATGGTTAAGACTAAAAACAAAAAAAGGCCTTCCCAAATGGGAAGGCCTTTTTTTGAAAAGTTTCTGACAGTAGCTGCCTTACTTCTTCACAATACGACGGGTCACTTTTGCGTCACCCTCACCAACCGTTACTAAGTAAGTACCGGCCTGCAGATTCGTCATGTCCAGCTTGCTATCAGCGCCCAGCTTACGGGTGCTGATGAGGCGGCCAGTCATATCGGTAATAACAGCAGTTACACCTTCAGCCGAACCAGCTACGTCAATCGTGAGCTGATCCTGCACAGGGTTCGGGTACATCGTCACCTCGCCCGAGTTCAGGTAGTTAACGGTCACTAGCGAGCTGAAGCTCGACGAGCCGTCCAGATCTACCTGCTTCAGGCGGTAGTAAGAAAGGCCGTTAAGTGGCTTCTTATCAACCTCATTATAAGTAGTAGTGGCGCTCGTGGTGCCTTTACCCTCACGGGTCAGGATAGTTTCAAACGAACGGCCGTCACGGCTACGCTGTACCTCAAACCCTTTGTTGTTCAGTTCCGAAGCAGTTACCCAGTTCAGCGCAACTTGGTTACCTTTCACTTTGGCCGAGAAAGACACCAGCGTAACGGGCAGCGGCGAAGGAGCAATGATACCGGGAATGGTGTTTGGCACCGGCGGCGACAGATAGTTCTCAGCCCCGATTACGCTCACATTGAAGTTGTTATCAATGTTATTGTATTCGAAAGTGTAGAAATAATAGGTTGTTGCCAAATCAAGGCCATCTACTACTACTGTCTGGTTTGAACCGGAATACACCGCGAAGAAACCTGGAGCAATCTGCGGGCCTTGGCCATAGGTCTGGTTGCCGGTCTGGTACGAGTTACCATCTGCAGGCTGACTGGTAGCTGGTAGTTCCGAGTTAGTGCTGGCTACAATCAGTCGACCTTCACCATAGCCTAATGCAGCGTAGTTAGCGGGCAGATTGAAGGTTACCGTAGCAGTAGTATTGTTCCGGGTTACCGTAGCAGTGCTACGCAGAGTAGGCTCTACGTCAATCGAACGAGCCGACAACAGGTCGTTGGCACCGAAGGCCTGTACTGATTTGTTAGCGAAGTCATTGCTCTGGAATTGCAGCGTCGACTGAGCCGAACCTAAGTACGTAGGCTTGTAGCGCACATAAATGGGCTGGTTGATGCTGTACGTAGTAGTATTCGGCGTTAGCGTCACAGAGTTTGTGAACGTCACGTTGTCCAGCGACAATTCAAACTGCGCCACATTGCCGGGGTTCAGCGGGTTAGACGACAGATTTTTTGAAATCGTAACAGGCTGGAGTACGCGCTGTGCATTGATGGTCAATGCCTGCGATGCAGAAGTAGTGTTGATAACTACGTTGCGAACTTCCTGGAATCCATTCGCAATCTGGATAGTCGGCTCACTGGTACCGGCCACTGGAATACCCTGCGAAACTGCGGGGCTGCTGGAGTTCAGAATCAGCGAAGAAGAGCTTAGAGCAGAAGGCGGCAGGAAACGAACATATACCGTGGTAGCTGTTACGTCTGAGCCAGAGTTGCGAGGAACTACAATCGTGTTACCGGTGGTAGTCACGCCAGCAAACGTAGCATCGAGAGACACTTGGAAATACTGGGGGGCAGCTACCGTAATGTCCTGGAGCAGGTTTGAACCCGACAGCGTATAGGACTGTACCGAAGAAGCAACACCAGGCACCGTCGAGAACAGGCTCAGGTTACCGGAAGCGTTAATAACTGAGTTATTACCCGTGCTGTTTGCGGTAATGCTTACTACTACGCTGGTAGCGCCAGTGCTCGAGGCAGTGATGCTGCCGCTGAACGGACCCGAAGCAATTGGACCAGTCAGTTGTACCTCAATGTTGCGGATTGAAACTGAGCCATCGGCGGCCGGGTTGATGGTAATCGGACCGTTCACAAAGCTACCGCCAGCAGTAGCATCACGGAATACGATGTTGTTATTCGAGCCGGTCAGCACCAGAGGAGCCGTCAGATTGCCTGCATTGATCGAGAAGGTCAGCGTTTGGGCTGAACCACTGGCTGAAACGGTTCCGAAGTCAATAGCTGTAGGATTGGCTACGATGAAAGGACCCGTAGGAGCCGGAGTGGCGGTGCCGCTGACCCCTACCCCCGAAGCTGGAGCGCCGGTTGAAGTCACTGTAACCTGGGCATTGTAGTTACCGTCAACAGTAGGCTGGAAACGAACTTCAACGTTCTGATTCACGGAACCGGCAGAAGGTACCAAGGTAATGGCAGCAGAACTGAACGTACCGTTAGGTAGACGAATCTGGAAACCGGCTGGAGGAGTAACCACTACGTTGTTCGTCAGGTTGGAACCTTGTACGTTGAACGTCTGGGCAGCAGAAACCTGACCTACCTGCACCGAGCCGAAGTCCGGCAGCGCAATCGGGCTTACCGTCAAAGATGGCGGCGGCGCAGTAGCATTACCTGCCACATTGGTGGTAACAGTGGTAGCGCCTGTGCTAGCAGCCGATATCTGTGAGAAGTACGAACCGGTTACAGTAGGTACGAACACCACATCAACCTGTTGGTTGACACCGCCATTTACATCCTGTGTCAAAGTAACCGTGGAAGCATAAGCATCGGAGCCTGTGCGCACCAAGAAACCACTCGGAGCTGTTACGATTACGGCGTTAGTCAGGTCGGTACCCGTGACAGTGACCTGCTGAGCAGCCGACTGAGTACCAACCGTAGTGTTAGGGAAGATCAGGCTGGCTGGTGAAATGAACAGCGCAGGAGCCAACGCACGTAGCCTGAAGTCGTCCAGACGGTACTGACGGGTGCTAGCATTGCCTACCCGCGTGAAACGAACACGTACGTTGGTGGCAGCCGGAATAGTAGTGTTTACAGCTACGAATTCCCAGCTTCCGCTAGCAGCGGGACGGGTAAAACCGATGTTGGTGTAGTTGGCTCCACCATCCAAGCTATACTCAGCAATGAACTCATTGGTAGCAGCCGTCTGCGAACCAGCACTGCGAAACAAACCAAACTCCAAGCGTGGGTTAGCACCCGTGCCGGCAGTTGTCGTGTTCAACCCATCAATAATCAGGGTGTAGTCAGTGTTTGGGGTTACCTGTACTCCCTGCGTTGAGGGGTTAGGTTCTGCAAACACAATGCTACGTCCACCACTGGCCCCAGTGTAGTTGCTGGGGTTGTTGTTGTTAGGATTGGCACCCGGCGAAGCAATAGCAGTACCGCTATACACCAGCTGGTCTTCGTCAAACTCTCCGGCTGTCTGTGCCGAGGAAATGGCTTCACGTGCCTGCAAACCGTTAAAAGTTTCCTGATAGCTCATGCTCTGGGCCTGCATAACAAGCGGAGCGAACAAGCCCATCAGTAGCACTACCCAAAGCCAAGGTCGGCTGATTAAGGGTACCGTACTCAAGTAAGATTTTTTCATAATTATGCAAAAAGAAGAAAGTTTCAGAAGAAGAAAAATGGACCGAAGTTGACTTTGTGCTCAGACGTTGATCAGCGGAGTTTACGCAAAAGGATCAGCAATGGATGAGGATATTTTCAATACCTGCATGCATTATTCAAATATAATACTGCATTATCTTTTACCGGAACGCACCATTTTCACAATTCGTGCCAAAAATACCACTTATCAGCAAACAACATATTATCAAAAAATTCCATTCTATATATATTCAAATTATTCATGGTTTACTACATCTGATTTTGCGGCGTTATTATCCACGCAAAAATACTCTACAAACTTGATACTTCTTCGTTCTTAATTTATTAAGTCCTGAATTATCCGCTAGCTGTGGCTGAATCCTACAGTGGCACCAAGCTGAGGTCTTACCATATTCCTATTTTTTTATTGTTTAATATTTAACGTTTTATATATCTCACTCGGTAACAAAGTCCTAACGGACCCGGCCCCATTTCGCATCAAGCAAAATGGGGCCGGGTCCGTGCGCAAACGTAGAATGAGATTATTTCCAGTCCGGCAATGTCGCGTTCTGAAATAGCCGGACTCGGCTGCGGCCGTCTAATTCCATGATATAGATGTCGGGAACCGACTGAGTAACATTATTTACCTGCACGAAGATGATTTTGGATCCGTCCGGAGCGTAGCGCGGTACCACGTCGTTGTATCCTATCGGCTTACCGCCACCGGCGGTACCGCCCGGCCCAGACGAGACATCCACTAGGCCGGTACCATCCAGGTTTTGGGTAAATACGTGTGCATTCAGTTGGCGGCCAGTTCCGTTATCGAAGCCATCCAAGTCGCGCGTGTACATCAGCCGACGACCATCTATGCTGAAGGAAGGCGAGTCCAGCCGCCCCGGCAGGTTACCAACAAGCTGAGCCAGGTTGCTGCCATCGGCATTGAGCAGGTAAATTTCCGCATCATAAATACTTACGCCTACTGTCTGCACTACAATCTTATTGCCTAAGGCAGTCCAGTCGCACTCCCGGAAATGCCGGTCAGCCGGTGCAGTGGCCAGCAGGGTCAGGCCGGTCCCGTCGCGGTTGATGCGGTAAAGCTTGTTGTAGCTGCTGTAAATCAGTTGGGCTCCATCCGGCGACCAGCGGTAGCCGACACCCTGGTTGAAATAGCCATCTATCGGCTGTAATGTCACTTGCCGTATATCCGAGCCGTCTCGGTTCATGGTGTAAATCTGGAATTGCCCCGTTGCATTGGAGGTAAATGCTACCCTGTCACGATTAGGACTCAGCTGGGGGGCGGTTTCGATGAAGGCCGAAGTGGTGAGCCGGAGCAAATTAGCTCCGGTTTCATCAGAAGAGTACACGTCGGTATTGCCGTTTTCCGTCCGGGCAAACAGGAACCGGTTATCGGGTTGCACTCTAGTCTGGAAGCTCCAGATATCGGCCCGGGCAGTGCCACCTGAGGTGTTGCGCACCGTTACCTGCCAATAATACGTGGTGTTGTATTTCAGCCCCGATACCGTAGCTGTAGAGTCTTTCGAGTTAGTCAGTATCTGCCGGCGGTCAGTGGAGTTACTTTCATACAGAATAACGTCGTAGCGTAGTGTGTCGCCGCGCACCGGGTTCACCGGATGCCACGCCAGTTGTACCGTTGTTGGCTGGTTGATGGCTTTATCGGTGGGGGTTGGCCGATTGGGGGCCGCCGGTGCGGTTACCGCGCTGGATTTTTCCAGCAGCACCGCAACAGTAACCGTCTGCGCTTCCGCAATAGTTACGTTCAGTACCTCCTGCCGGTAGTCAGCACGCTTTACCGTGACTGCCAGCTTGCCTTCTGGGGCCTGATCAATGGAGAAGCGACCCTGCGCATCCGTAACGTAGGAACTGGTAGCAGGAGTGGTGGCTACGGACGCATTAGCCAACGGCAGATTCGTGCGGGCATCCAATACCTGGCCTTCCAGCCGCCCATATCGGGTAGGATCAACCGTATTTTCTTCGCAAGAAACGAATAGCACGCAGCACAGCATCAACCACAGCCAGATAGCCCGGGAGCGGGCAACAGAGAGCAGCATAAAACCAGAGAGAGAGAGGGTGGAATTGGGAGGAGCAGGAAAAAGTACTATTGGCCGGTATACTGTAGAGAGTCCGCAGCTACTTCGTTGCCCTGCGTATCAAGCAGGCGCAGGCTGATGGTGTAAGCATCGGCAGGGGAAACTGAAAAAGTCAGTTGCGAGACAACTACATCCCGGCCCGCTCCAAGCCGGCAACGGCCGCTTTGGGTGTTGCGTGAGGTGCCTGCTGCTCCGGTCCGCTCGGCTTGCATTTCGTACCGGAGTTGGGCTTCCATATTGCCATTATTGACACCGTGAGCAAGAATAAGCAACTGCCCGTTCTGCTGCCGGGCCTCAAGCTTAGCTTGGTATTCGCTGCCGGCCCACCCATTGCCAAGAGGCATCTGCATGCTGCCTGCAAAGATGAAGAACCAAGAAGTCAAGATGAATGAACACATAAGATGAGAGGTTTGAATAATTGCAGAAAGGAAACAATTTATATAATTAAAACAAAATAATATATGAAAATAAGCACAAAAAAAAGAGAAGCCACACATTACCTTGTGTGGCTTCTCTTTTCCCTGCTTCAAAAGAATAGTTCTATTGCTCTAAGGTCCGTGCTCAATTACCACGCGCATGTTGCCTGTCATCCGTACTTCGTAGCCAACCGGGGTACCCTGGCTATTTTCGCGCTGAATCAGCTCGTTGCGGCCCCCGGTCTGCTCAATTACGTACGTGCGCTGGTTTACATTCAGGTCCTGCTGCACCCTGTTGGCATTGCCCGACTGGCTGATAACCGACTCTACCTCAGAGCCTCGCATACGGCTGGCTACTTCGTTGCCGTTTCCCTGCTGCACAACTCGCTGCTCCAGGCCACTACCCTGCTGCTGGACGTTCAGGAGGTTGTAGTCGCCTATCTGCTCAAGTTGGACCAGATTGCTGGCGGAGCCGGTGAGGGCCTGCTGGTCGACGGTGAGCCGGTTGGCGTTACCTTGTTGCACCAGCATTGCCTGGTTGCGAGTACCGGGGGTAGCCAGCAGTTGCCGGACTTCATCTAGGCTGCCTACACGCCGTACGAGGGCACTGGCCCCACCTAGTTCATCGTCATCGGAGGCCTGTTGTGCCCGGGCAGGCTGCAGTAACAGCAAAAGTGCTACCAGCAGTGCTGCACTGTTCAGAAGTTTTTTCATATCAGTTGTGCTCGTTGAGGAGGCCTACTGTATAAACGAGTACGGAGCGCCACTCAACAAGTAGCGCTCCGTGCCTGCGGGGAGAAAAACTATGGGTGGTCCTGACGAACAACAACTGAGTTCAGGTTACCCGTTTGCGAAATGTCGCTCCACTGGCGGCCTGCCTGCGCCCCAGTTCCACCGTAGCCGCTCTGGCCCTGATAGGTTTCGGCGGAGTTGCCACTGCCATGCTGCGACTGACGGGCCCAGTTTTCGTTGGTATCCTGGTCAATCAGCGCGGTGTTGCTGACACCCATATCCTGGGTTTGGACAGCCGTGTTTTTGTTGCCATCCTGCGTGATAGTAGCTGTATGGCCTACCCCATCCTGGGTCTGATAGGCTTTGTTATCGTCACCGGTCTGATACGTATAGGCCCGGCTGCCAGCAACGGCCACCGACTTCTGCTTCTGATCCGACATGTTGCGGTTGCCGCTCTGTTCCGAAACAGCCAGGTTACCGTCACCGTTCTGCAGTTGCGTAGCCGTGTTGTCGTCCCCTATCTGCCGGATGCGGGCATCATTGAACCAGGCGGGAGCAATCTGCTCGTTTTTCTGGGTTTGCGTGGCCGTATTGCGGTTGCCGCGCTGGAACGCCGTGGCGCTGTTATCATCACCATTGGTGCTCTGGGTAGAAGTGTTATCGTTGCCGCGCTGCTCGGCCCGGGCCGAGTTACGCGAGGCCACTCCGTCGGCGGCACCACCCGAGAAGGTTTCCAGCTGGGTTTGCGTGGCTCTGTTGCGGCTACCAACCTGCTCAATATCAGCATCGTTGTCAGCACCGCGCTGCGTTACGGTAGCCTGGTTGCTATTACCGCCCGACTGCATTACGGAAGAGGCGTTGTCACCCTGGGCACGGGAAGAAATCTGGGCATTAGCAGCACCGGCAAGCAGCAGCGCACCTACAAGGAAAGAGAGCTTTTTCATGGGGAATGAAATGATGGGTTAGAGAAGGATTTTGGGGGAATAATGGGGAATGAAGAAGTTCCCTCCGGAGGAACAGTACAAATATATGTTAGAATCATTACATGTCAATAGCTGTGAAATTATTTTTGTCAAATTTTTTATTTGCAAAGTATAATAATCCACACTAAAGCCTTTCTATATCTGATAAACAGGGGGTTACCACTAGCTGGCTGTATCGGCAGCCGCAGTTTCTCCGGTTCAACGGTCTGTTACACTGGTCGGCTTGCTGCTCCGCTTACCTAGGTAACAGGTAACTCCTACCCTCCCCGACCAGTAATAGTCGTTGTATTTCCCTTGGTCGAAGCGGTCAACCTTGTCGGAGAAATACCACCGCTGGCTAAGCTGCACACTCAGTCCCAACCGGTCAGTCAGCAGGTATTCGCCTCCCACTGCGCCCACTGCGTGTGGATACAGATTAGCCCGCTGGACGCTGGTTTCCCGGGTGGTAATGCCGGCACCGGCCGTCAGGTAAGGCGTGAACCGTTCTAATGGGAATAGCCGCCACTGAGCGCCCAGCTCCGCGTAGCTGTATTGCTGACTGAAGCTACGCCCGGCGGCTAACTCTGAACGGCCTATGCCAACAAAACCTGCCCAGCGGCTCCCGGCAGCCTTTTCATAGGAAAAACGAATATCGGCGCCGGGCCGCCACTCTGCCCCGCTGAAGTCGCCGGCGTACTTTTCTGCACCGCCCAGCACGCTTACTCCCAAGGCAGCGCGCCGCTCCCGCAACGGCCGGCCCACAGCATCTATGTGGCGGTTATCCTCTTTTTCGCGCAGATACGCCTGCACCTGAGGCCCGTTGCGCTCAGCCGGGTCGCGGGTTTCCCAGAGGCCGCTTTGTACACCTTCCAGCACTAGAGCTTCCACGGCCTTCTCAATGGCTTCTTTCAAGGCCATTTCCGAAGGCTCGTTATACGTAAAGCCGGTTTCGGTTTCCAGCAGCCGCTTGAAGCTCACGAACTGGAACAGACTGGCATCTACCTGCTGCGACAAAATGGTTTTGGAGGTGTACACCGTTTTTAGGACCTGCCCGGAACTGGTACTGATGGCCCGCAGATACACCGTCACCCGATCCTGCCGGTACTGCCCGGAGGCACCCATACCGAAGTACCGCACCCCGGCCCCACCGGTCAGCATGTTGGCATCGTAGGAAATAACGCCGCCTTCCAGGATGATACCCGCAAACAGTAGTGGCGGCAGCATCGGCTGCTTCTGGCCAGTTTGCTCCCCGTATTCGGCACGGGTAGAGCGAATGATTTTCCGCTCGTTGAGCAGGTTGCCCAGGTTTTCGCGCTCAATTGGCTTAAACCAGCGTGACTCTTCCAGGGCCCGCATCAGAATGGTAGTGGTGCCCTGCGAAATGGCCGTGGAAAAACTGGAACCGTTGGCGGTGGGCTTGTACTGGCCCGTCTGGTCGCGGAATTTGTACACAGCCGCCACTACCGGCTCTTTGGCTACCGGCAGACGCTGCAGATCCGACAGGCGGACGACCTCCGCGCCCAAACGGGCACTTTCCGTACGCATAGGCTGATGGAAATAAGGGGCACAGCCGGTGAGCAATGCGCACGCGCCAAGCACGGATCGACGGATAAACATGGGTGGGAACAGGTTGGGCGGGAGAGATACAGGAACCGAGGGTGCGGGCTACCATCAGGGAGTGTTGGGTATCGTGACGGTCGTCTGCCCACCCGTGGTAGTGTCGGTAATGAGAATACTCACGCCTGAGCCGGACGGGGTTACCTGAATCTGGTAGCTTCCTATATTATAGGAGCCCTCCCGAATCTCACCGCCATTGCCAAACTGAGAATTCACGAAACGGGTAGTCAGCAAACTCAGAATCTGCCGGTTGAGGTTGTTCTGAAATTCCGAAAGAGGGTCGGTATTCTGGTTGTTGCGGCTGGCGCTGGGGTCCTCAATCTTGTTCTGCGACTGGGCTGAGCTGAGCAGCCAGGAGTAATTGAAGGTATTGCCCCCTCCGAACGAGGGGTTTTTGGGCTCGTACACGAAATCCTGGGCGTGTGCCCGGCCAGCTCCGAGCAGCAGACCCAGGAAGAGAAGGAAGAAGTATTTCATATATAGCGGGAAAAGAGGTGGGAGGAAATTGAGGTGGGAAGAAGTCAGTAGATGCCCGAGCCACCCAGATCCTCTTTTTCGAGCTGGCGGCTAAGGTTACGCTGTTGCTGGAGGTAATCGGCGGCAATGGCGGTAGCATCTGCCACAGCCTCCTCAATCAGCTCCGGGTTGGGCTGCAGCGGCATTTCCAGCAAATCCTCTTCATTCACGCGCAGGGTAACCAGGGTACTGTTGGCCCGGCCAGGCTTTTCGCCAATGGTGATGGTAAATTCCTCAATGCCGGCGGGTGCTTCCCAGGTGTTGTAGAACAGGTCGTAGAAATCGTGGCCAGGCTTCGTAATGGTCTGGTCGAGCACCAAGCTGGCAATTTCGGTGGTCGTTACGGCCTTGCGCCGCACCGACTGCAGAGAATCGGCCCGCAGAAGCAGTTGCAGGGCTTCTTCGAGCTTCCGGGCCGGAATGCCGCCGTTTTCCGACTCTCTCACCGGAGCCTGATCTGTAGCCTTAGGGGCCGCGTCGGCGCGCGCCGGACGTTTGCGCTCCGCCTGGGCAAAACCCGGCTGGCTACAGAGCAGACACAGCAGCAGGCAACTCAGGCCCCACATCCAGGGCCGCCACCACAGTACAATGATTTCCGGCTTGGTACTCGAAACGGGTTTTCGGGAGGGTTGCATAGGGGCAATAGCAGGATAGCCCACCGAAAAACGGCAGGTAGTGAACAAAGAAGAAAGAGTAGGAAGTAGACTGACTCCGAAAGAGGCGAACAGTTTAGCGGTATAAATGTAAATATTTAGAAAAATAATACAAGTAATAATCAGAAAAAATTGAAACTAAATACGCTTTAACTAGACAATACTCATAAAAAGCACTCAAAATGGTGCAGGAGTAACTGACAGAGAAAACGAAAGTCGGACCCCGCATCTGACTAACGCAGATACGGGGTCCGACTTTCTGGCTACAGTTGGCCTTACGCTAAGAGATGAGGCACAAATTCCGACAGGTTGGTGATGATGCCCTGCTCGCGCCGAAAACCAATAGCGCAGGACGAGCCTGCCCAGAACACTCCCGCCTGGTACTGCCGCTGCCGGACATCGGTGGGCAATTCGGCAAAGCGTTGGTATACCATGCGTTGCCCGGCGTAGTCCCCTGCTGCTGCGGGGGCAACGGGTGAACCGGCTCCCAGTTCAGTCACGTCCTGCCCCTCGCGACCCAGCACGGGTTTGCGCACCTGATGCCCCGGCAGTTCTCCCAGACTGGCTTCCAGCAGCAGCGGATGGTGCGGAAAGCACTGCCAGAGCCAAGCCAGAATAACTTTGCTCTGGAACAGCAGCGTATAAGCCGGGTTAGCAATAATCAGGTCACGGCTGCGAAGCAACTCCGTCAGGTCGCGGGTGAGGTCGGGTTCTTCCTCAGCCAACAATTCCCAGGGCACCAGCTTACACAGGAAGCTGAAACGCTGCCACTGCTCAGGGCCGGTTTGCGCCCACACGCCCCGCTCGTCACCCGCCAGTGCCACCTGCATGGCATCAGCGGAGCAGACGTGAACCTGCTGAAACCCCGCTTCACGGGCGGCTTCAGCCAATACGGCGCAGTTGGTGGCATCTTCTGAGCTGTCGGGCAGATGGATGAGCAGGAGGCAGGGTTCCAAGTCAGAGTTCATGTCCCGCCACTTGGCAAACTGCGCCTGCACGCCTTCAAACAAGCCATTAGCCTGCCGGTCATCGTCGGCCAGACCAGCGGCCATCAGGCTGGCCCACTGAATTACGGCCGTTTCGGGGATGCTGGTGGCGGTATCGGCATTAAACTCAATCAGTTTGGGGCCTTCGGGAGTAGAGGCCAGATCAAAGCGGCCGTAAAGGTGCCAGTGCCGGTCATCGTTCCAGGAGTGGCGCACCGCCTCCCACAACAGCTCCGGAATGGCTAGCTCCTGCAGCAGCGTATCGGGAATGGGGTCCGGAATACTTTGTAGGAGTAACTCATACAGCGTGTCGGCGGCTTCCAGCAACTCGTCGGCGGTGGCTTCGGGCAAGCGCACCGCTTCCCGGGCCACGTAGTTTTCGCAGGCATCTTCCACGGCCCAGTCCCAGCCCAGCTCCCGAATTGCGGGTTCTACATTACCGGCTAAAGGCACCAGCTCAATTGTTGGCGTCTGCTTCATATAGTTAGTAAGGATAACCGGGTATCTATGCTATGGCAAAAAGGTCCGTCGGAGCACCTCAATACGCTGTGCTTACCCCCCGAAGCCCCGGCCGCCATATCCTCGGCTCCCGAAACCCGAGCTACGGCCGGAACCGGGCGCACTGCTACGGATACTGCTGCGGCCGTAGCCGGTGCTGCGCGTGACGGTGGGACTAGGCCGGATGCCGGTGGATGCCGGGGACTGCCGGTTGCCGGTAAAGCCCCGGCCGAAGAAGCTGGAGCCGCGCCGCCGTTCGTTCTCCACCCGGTTGCGCCAGCCCATATTTTGCTGCATCAAGCCGGGGTTAGCATAATAGCCGGGCTGCGGCGTCAGGAAACGGCCGGCCATGTACCCGATACCGCTCCACATCAGCACATCCATCATACCGGTACTCCGGACGCGGTTTTCCGGATACTGGCGCGAATAATCCTGCATTTGGCGTTGTAAAGCCTGGCCCTGTAACGTATCCACCCGGCCATCCAAATGGTGCAGAATAGCGGCTACTTCTTCCTTCCCGGCGGGCCGTTCTGCCGTAATTTTCCAGTCATCCGGCTTTACCTCGGTCATTTCGGTGATGACACCTTCGGAATAGGAATCATCTGCCGACCATTCCCCGTCTGAGGATTCCGAGGAACGCGAGTTATCCGAGCAGGCTGGCAGACCCAGCCCGAGGCTGGCAGCGGCAGTTATCAGGAGGACGTTGCGACGCCAGTCGCCCAGGCGGTAGTAGGATTTAGCCATCGGAAAGGAAAGTGAAGGGCGGATATTGCGGCTGAATATAACGGTTACTCCCACAACGGGTAGTGCTCCAGATGCACTTCCTGCTCAAAGAAAATACGGGTACTTTCCTCAAAGGAGCGGGTGAAGTCGGACACGTAGAAGTGGTGCCGGGGTGGGGTAGCCGTTTCCGGAGCCAGCAGCTGCTGACCGGCCAGATACTGGCGCACGTGGTGGGCTACCACATCGGAGGCGTCCAACACCTCGGTGCGGCCCTGGTAGAACTCGGCAATCTGCCGCTTGATGAGAGGGTAATGGGTGCAGGCCAGCACCAGGGCCTCAATATCGTCCAACACCGGATTGCTCAGGTAGGTTTCGATTACGTTGCCGGAGATGCTGTTGTCGAAGAAGCCTTCCTCAATCATGGGGGCCAGCAGCGGGGTGGCAAGGCTGCGCAGCTCCACCCCGGCGTCGAGGTCGTCGATTTTCTTGCGGTACACGTTGCTGTTCACCGTCTGCTTGGTACCGATGAGGCCCACTGTACGGCCCGCGTACTGCTGCCCTACATGAGCCACAATGGGGTCAATGACGTTGAGCACCCGGGCTTTGGAGCCCACGTACTCGCGCACCAGCTCGTAGGCCGCCGCCGAGGCCGAGTTGCAGGCAATGAGTATCACCTTGCACTGCTGCTTGAGCAGCAGGTCGCAGATTTTGACGCTGTAGGCCTGAATGGCGGCCGTGCTTTTGTCGCCGTAGGGTAGGTGGGCCGTGTCGCCGAAGTACACCAGCCGCTCGTGGGGTAGCACGCGGCTCACGGCGCGGGCCACGGTGAGGCCGCCAATGCCACTATCGAAAACGCCAATGGGCCGGGTAGCCGGGTCGGATGCAGAAGAAGTTGGAGCCATGACGGCCCGAAGGTACAAGCTCCGGCGGCTTGGTGCACCGTTGGGCGTCCGTCGCGCTGAGCGAAGCCCTAGAGAATTTCAGCCGGTTTTATTTCCCGCAGTGTTTCGCGGAGGAATACGCAGGGTCTCGCAGTGTGCTACGGACACCTAATGCAACTCCAAAATCCGGACGGTTCTCTCCACCAACCGGACTCCTACCCTACCAGCCGGCCGTCGGGTGCGTAGCGCAGTTCGCCCAGTTCCACCAACTCCCGCAGCAGCTCCGTTACCGGGGTGGCCTGGGCGGACGTGAAGTGGGCCAGCACCTGCCGGGGCGTCTGGGGGGTGGCCTGCACCAGCGCCAGCAGCTGCGCCCGCAGTTCCGGGGTCGGGGCGGCCGCCTGCTGGGCCTTCTTGCGGGCCAGGCACACGTCGCAGACGCCGCAGGCCGGCGCGTCCAGCTCCCCGAAGTACTCCAGCAGCAGTTGTTGCCGGCAGCGGCTGCCAGCGGCGTATCGGATTACCGCGTCGGTTTTGTGCAGGGCCAAGTCGCGCGACTGGAGCAGGTGCTTCTGGTCGAGGGGTAGCTTGTCGGCATCGTAGCGCGGGGTGGTGAACAGGGCTTGGGGCGACTCGTGGCGGGGCTGGAACTGGATAATGCCCGAGCGGTGCAGAAACACCAGCATCTTGCGCAGCTCCACGGCGCTCAGGCGCAGGTGCTGGGCCAGACTGTTCTCCGAAATCCGCTGGAATCCACTGAACAGTTCGCCCCCGTGAAAGCGCAGCAGACTTTTGATGAGCTTATCGTGTTGGGCATTGGCAACCTGGAAACAGTACAGGTCGGTGTGGTCGATGGGGATATGCACCCGGGCGGGATTGTTCACGGCCTCGTTCACCTGCACAAACCCCTCCCGCTCCAGCGTGCGCAGGCTATTGTGCGCGTCGAGGGCCCGGATGCGGTAGGTTTCGGCAAACTGCTGCAAATCGAAGTCGAAGGCCACCAGCTCGCCGCCACCCACGGCCGTGCGCGAGAAGTTGGCCAGGGCCTGGTATACCCGGCGCACGGTATCGAGGGGCGGGAAGCTCTGCTGGGTGCGGCGGCGCAGCTCATCAGCGTCGTTGGGGCCCTGCAACAGCACGGCAAAGGCGTACTTCTCGTCGCGGCCGGCGCGGCCAGCCTCCTGGTAGTAGGCTTCCAGGTTATCGGGGGCCTCCAAGTGCACCACCAGCCGCACATCGGGCTTGTCGATGCCCATACCGAAGGCGTTGGTGGCCACGATGCAGCGCGTGCGGTTCTGCATCCAGTCCTGCTGGGTGCGGGTGCGCTGCTCGGCCGGCAGGCCGGCGTGGTAGGGCGCGGCGGCCACGCCCTGCTGTTGCAGGTAGGCGGCCGTATCCTCGGTCTGGCGGCGGGTGCGGGCGTACACAATGCTGGTTTTGTCCTTCCCCACCCCGCGCACTACTTCCAGCAGCCGTCGCAACTTGTCCTCGGTACTCAGCACCGAGTACGACAGGTTGGGCCGGGCGAAGCTTTGCTGAAACACCCGGTGCGAGGCCCCGAAATGCAGCTTCTCCACAATATCCTGGCGCACCTGCTCGGTGGCGGTGGCCGTGAGGGCCATGCACGGCACGCCGGGCAGCAGTTCCCGCAGCTCCTGAATCCGGAGGTAAGGAGGGCGGAAATCGTAACCCCACTGCGAAAGGCAGTGCGCCTCGTCAATGGCCAGCAAACTCACCTTCATCTTCCCGACGCGGGCCCGGAACATATCCGTCAGCAGCCGCTCGGGCGACACGTACAGGAACTTCACCGGGCCGTACACGCAGTTGTCCAGCGTCTGGTCGATTTCCTGGTGGCTCATGCCGGCGTACACCGCCTCGGCCTTGATGCCGCGCTTGCGCAGGTTTTCCACTTGGTCCTTCATCAAGGCAATCAGCGGCGACACCACCAGGCACAGCCCCGGCCGGGCCAGCGCCGGCACCTGGAAGCAGATGCTCTTACCCCCGCCGGTGGGCAGCAGCGCCAGCGTATCCTGCCCGGCCAGCACCGAGCGGATAATATCTTCCTGCAACGGCCGAAACTGCGCATGGCCCCAGGTCTGGCGGAGTACGTGCAGCAGGTCGTCGGTAGCGTGGTCAGGCATACTACAAAGGTAGCGGACCACCCCGCGTCGGCACTACGATTTCAGGCCGATTCTGCGGGCCGGGCCGGCAGCAGATGCGCCGCATTACGCCGGATCAGGAAGGAACCGACCAGCATGGTAGCGGCCGTAGCAACCACCACGGCCGGCCAGAACCGGCTCATGGGCAGCAGCCGGGTAAGAGTTTCGGCCCAGAATGCCGCGTATAGCCCCACCACCGACCAGCTCATGAAGTAGTAATGCCAGTAAATCCAGCTGCTGATGCGCTTGCGGGCCAGCACCGGCCCCATTCCGCCCAGCAGTGCCGTCAGGCTCACCAGTGCCAGCCAATGGAACGCGCCAAAATTGCCCGTAACCCGGAAAATGAAGAACGCCGTGGCATTCACCACCAGCATCAGCAGCGTGTACAGATACCCAATCCGCTTGTGCAGCAGGCCGCCTTTACGGTTGAGCAGCACAACGGCCCCGGCTGCCATAGCCAGCAGGGCGCTCAGCAAATGAATAAGACCAATAGTGGAGTGAAACATAGCAGCCATGCAGAAAACAGTTCGGCGGCTAAAGTCCGCGCTACACGGCTTCGCTGCAACTACCGGTTTCTCAAGCGTCATTTGCTCAGCCCGAAACAGCAGAAACAGCCGCCAAAGCGGCCAGCAGTCGGATGACCAAGTGGCCCTTGAGCCACCTTCACTCCCCGATTCGGCTGCATATAAAAAGCCCGTTACCATGCGGCAACGGGCTTTTGCAGTTAACAGTAAGCTGACTGCTAAGCGGCAGCGGCCTGACCGTTTTCCCGGTCGTCGATGGCCTTCTTGAGCTTGGCAATGGCCTGGGTGGCGCGCTCCTCATCCAAGCGGTTGATGTTGAGCAGCATCTTGGTTTTCTCGGGGCGCGAGATAACCGGATGGTTCAGCAGCCGGATGATTTCCTCCTTCTGCGAGGCCGTGGCGTAGGCCGGGGCCGACACTTCCGGGGCAGGGGCTTCGGCAGGCACGGCTTTCATGGAGGCCGGGGCGGCGGCAGCTACCGGGGCAGGCGTGGTCGTGGGTACGGCCGTCATGGCGGGTTGGGCCACGGTGGGCGTATTGCCGCCGTAGTCCATTTCCTCGGCCGGCGTGGGCTCGTAGCCGGCGGCGCGGATAATCCAAGCCAGAATATTGCGGTAAGCTTTACCAATGGCTCGCGTCTGGGCCATGCTCATGATGGCAAACTCCTGGTAGAACTTCTTGCCCTGCTCCTTATTCGAGCAGATGGCGAAGCCCGCCCCTACCGTGTGGCCGCTGCGCATGTCAAACAGCGTCACTTTGGCCTGGTACTTAATTTCCTGCTCGTTCGAAACGTTGATGACGTGGTCCACGATGGGCACGATGCCCAAGCGGGAGCCGGCGTACTGCCAGCCCTCCACGTTCACAAACTCCTTGCCCTGCACCGTGGTGCTGAGTTTATTATCCTTGATGAACTTGGCCAGGTCCGTCGCCAGATGCAACGTTTCGTCGGAGCGCGAGATGTCGTAGCTCTCAACTTTGGTTTTGCGAACCTGCTCTTTGGTGGTCTTGGTTGCTTCGCTCATGGCGTCTTTCCGTTAGTGTCCTGTAGTACCGTATTTGTTTACGCTAATATAACGGAACGACCCCGTAAAAGGTGCAAAAAACACGTGGTTTTTTATCAATTTTTATCACTGATTATCAGTATTTTATAAATAATTATTCCAAAATATTTAGCCAAGGTCATTTTTTAGCATTTACTATCCTGCCGTGGCAACGGTTATGGGCCATGCTGCCGGCCCCGACACAGAAAACCCGCTGCTCCATTTGGGTACGCGGAGCAGCGGGTTGCTTTACACGGTCCGGGGCGGAACGGACGCGTGACCAAGAGCATAGTATAAAGAAAGGCATACCCACCGAAGCAGGTATGCCTTACAAACGCGGGGCAGCGCCACTAGGTTCCGGCCGGATTAGCCTTCCCAGATGTTGCCGTCCTTCATGGTAATCTTCCGGTCGGCCATTTCGGCCAATTGGTCGTTGTGGGTCACAATCACGAAGGTCTGGCCCAGTTCCTTGCGCAGCAGAAAGAAAATCTGGTGCAGCTCCTGAGCGTTCTGCGAGTCGAGGTTGCCCGAGGGTTCGTCGGCGAAGATGATTTCGGGGGAGTTGATGAGGGCGCGGGCTACGGCCGTGCGCTGCTGCTCGCCGCCGCTCATTTCCGAGGGCTTGTGGTCGGCGCGGCGCTCCAGGTTCAGCATCCCGAGCAATTCGCGGGCCCGTACGCGGGTTTCCTTTTCCGAGCGCCCCGCTAGGTAAGCCGGCAGGCACACGTTTTCGAGGGCTGTAAACTCGGGCAGCAGGTTATGAAACTGGAAGATGAAGCCGATGTGCCGGTTACGAAACCGCGCCAAGTCGGAGCGGCCCAGGGAGCTGACCGATTCACCATCGAACAGCACCTCCCCCGAATCGGGGTTGTCGAGCGTGCCCAGGATGTGCAGCAGCGTGCTTTTCCCGGCCCCGGAAGAACCCACGATGGACACGATTTCCGACTTTTCAATGGTCAGGTCGATGCCCTTGAGCACTTCCAGCGTATTATATTTTTTGCGGACGTTAATGGCTTGCAGCAAAATGGGGCTTGATGTAGTGGGAGCCAGGGTACGGCAAGCAAATCTACGTAAACTCGGGCGTTGCGGTGGTGCCGGGGCCACAATCGGCCCCGGGCCACGCTAGGAAGTCCCGAATCGGGCTATCTTCCCGTTATCTATGCTTGTTCCGATGCCCGCTTTTCGTTCGCGCCGGTGGCTGTGGGCGCTGCTACCGCTGGGGCTGCTGCTGGCGGCCGCACTCGTCCTGCTGCGGCCCCGCCCCGTCACTACCCAGCTGCCCCCGCTACCCCCTGCCGGCCCGCCGCCCGCCGATGACCGCCTGCGCGGCGTCAGCTGGGTGGCCGGCGACTCCGTTTCGGCCCTCGACCTGGAGCCCCTGCGCCGCACCCACGTCACCTGGATTGCCCAGACGCCTTTCGGGTGGCAGCCCGGGGCGGCCGTGCCC
The DNA here is from genome assembly GCF_000576555.1 of Hymenobacter swuensis DY53. Taxonomy (NCBI): domain Bacteria; kingdom Pseudomonadati; phylum Bacteroidota; class Cytophagia; order Cytophagales; family Hymenobacteraceae; genus Hymenobacter; species Hymenobacter swuensis. The sequence goes on along the minus strand of NZ_CP007145.1, from coordinate 1,429,993 downwards.
GAGGTGCGCCTGAATACCGGCAGCAACCGCCACTACTGGGGCGAGAGTGACCGGGGCGTACTCCTGACGGCTCAACGAGCCCGGCAGCAGGGCATCCGCACGCTGCTCAAGCCCCACCTGTGGCTGCGCAACGGCGGCACCTGGCCCGGCGACATCAACATGACCTCGGCGGCCGACTGGGACGCGTGGTTTACCAGCTACTCCGTGTTTATCCTGCACTACGCCCAGCTAGCGGAGGCCGGCCACCTCGAAGCCTTGTGTATTGGTACCGAGCTGGAGCACGCCAGCGGCCCGGCCCACGAGCAGCAGTGGCGGCAACTGATTCGCCAGATCCGGGCGGTGTACCACGGCCCGCTAACCTACGCCGCCAACTGGAGCGGCGAGTTTGAGCAGGTGCGCTTCTGGGATGCGCTGGACTTCATCGGGGTGCAGGCCTACTTTCCGCTCAGCACCACCAACAGCCCTACGCAAGAGGCACTGCTGCAAGCCTGGCAGGCCCCGCTCCGGCGGCTAGAAGCCGTGCAGAAGCGCTACCGCAAGCCCGTCGTCTTCACCGAAATCGGCTACAAGACCACCCCCGACGCAGCCATTGAGCCCTGGGCCTGGCCCGACCGCATGGCCGTGCTGACTACGCCAGACGAGGCCACCCAGGCGGCCTGCTACACTGCTATGTTCGAGACGTTCTGGGGCCGCAAATGGTTTAAGGGCCTGTTCGTGTGGAAGTGGTACCCCGGCCTGCAGCCCGACGGCTCGGCCCGGCGCCACCTGGACTTTACCCCCCAGCACAAACCCGCCGAGCGCGTCATGGCCGAATGGTACGGGAAGTGAGTTGCCGATTCTCAGTTGCCAACGGAACGTCATTCCAAGCATATGGCGCATCAAGCCAGGGACGGAGCGTAGTCGAGGAATCTCACGTGCTGATGTTGTGATGCTAACCCGGTTACTATTGCTCCCTGGTTCAGAGGTTAAACCCTGAGCTAGGCATTAACAAAGCCAGACATGCTGCTTCTTGGCAACGTCAGCACGCGAGATTCCTCGGCTGCGGCTCCGCCTTCGCTCGGAATGACGTTCTGTTGGCAGCCGGCAACTGATAACGCGCAACTGGCAACCGGCAACATATAACTCATATCAACTCATTTCTGCCTACTTTCGCGGCAGCAAACCACCCCCATAACGACCCTTAACTGACCTCTATGAACATTCACGAGTATCAGGGCAAAGACATTCTGAAGCGCTACGGCGTACGCGTGCAGGAAGGCATCGTGGCCGATACGGCTGAAGAAGCTGTTGAAGCCGCCAAAAAGCTGACCGAGCAGACCGGCACCAGCTGGTATGTGATTAAAGCGCAGATTCACGCCGGCGGGCGCGGCAAAGGGGGCGGGGTGAAACTCGCCAAAAACCTGGAGCAGGTGCAGGAAATTGCCGGTAACATCATCGGTATGCAGCTGGTAACCAAGCAAACTGGTGCCGAAGGCCGCAAAGTGCACAAAGTGCTGGTAGCTCAGGACGTGTACTACCCCGGTGAGTCGGAAACCAAGGAGTTCTACATGAGCGTGCTGCTGGACCGTGCGACCGGCAAGAACGTTATCATCTATACCACCGAGGGTGGTATGGACATCGAGGAAGTAGCCGAGGCGCATCCCGAGAAGATCCACAAGGAGTACATCGACCCGCGCGTAGGTCTGCAGGGCTTCCAGGCCCGTAAAATTGCCTTCAACCTGGGCGTTGAGGGTGAGGCCTTCAAGGAGATGGTGAAATTCGTAGCCGCCCTGTACAAGGCCTACGACGACACCGACTCGGCCATGTTCGAAATCAACCCTGTGCTGAAGACGTCGGACAACAAAATCCTGGCCGTTGATGCCAAGGTGACGCTGGACGAAAACGCCCTTTACCGCCACAAGGATTTCGCGGCCCTGCGCGACACCAACGAGGAAGACCCGCTGGAAGTAGAAGCCTCGGCCTCGAACCTGAACTATGTTAAGCTCGACGGCAACGTGGGCTGCATGGTGAACGGTGCCGGCTTGGCCATGGCCACTATGGACATCATCAAGCTGAGCGGCGGCGAGCCGGCCAACTTCCTCGACGTAGGGGGTGGAGCCAACGCCCAGACCGTAGAAGCCGGTTTCCGCATCATCCTGAAGGATCCAAACGTGAAAGCCATCCTCATCAACATCTTCGGCGGCATCGTGCGTTGCGACCGGGTGGCGAATGGCGTGGTGGAAGCGTACAAGAACATCGGCGACATTCACGTTCCCATCATTGTGCGTCTGCAAGGTACCAACGCCGAGGAAGGAGCCCGCATTATTGATGAGAGTGGCCTGAAAGTATATTCCGCTGTGCTGCTGAAAGATGCCGCCCAGAAAGTAAAGGAAGTACTGGCAGAGCAGAACATTGCTTAGCCTTTTCGACAGGAAACTGTTTCTTTGCAAAAACCCGCCCGGTACGTACCGGGCGGGTTTTTGTTTGCCCGATTCCTAAACCCTGGAGATGAGGCTTGCGTTTAGAGCAATTCACTGGATATATCCTATGATAAATAAGACGTTTACGCTTTTTCTGGTTGCTTTCAGCTTCAACACCTTTGTGCAGGCGCAAAGTCCAGTTACTGCGCCAGGCGGCCCCGACTACCCCTACATCACTACCCTTGACCCGGTAGAGTACCCATTTCTGTTCAGCTCCCCTAAGTCGGAATACCTGACGAAATTCCGGGAGATGTACGGACTGGAAGAAGTGGTATGTAGGGAAACCTCTGATCTGGGCCGGGCTCGGGCACTATGCCAATGGGTGCATTTCCGCTTGGAACACGACGGCCACAAAGTATTTAAGTCCCAGGATCCATTTGCCATCCTGAAGGCCGCCCAGGCCGGCCAGCTGGTACAATGCGTGGAGTATGGATTGGTGCTGGCGGCAGCCTTCAACGCCATTGGTATTCCGGCCCGGCCCTTGTATCTCAAAGCCGAAAACGTACAGACCAAATCGTCCGCTGCCGGCCACGCTTTGGCGGAGGCTTGGCTGCCCGATCTGGGCAAGTGGGTAATGGTAGACGCGCAGGCGGATATCATTCCGCTGCTGGGCACGACCCCACTTAATGCCGTAGAACTCCGGCAGGCCCTGGCTACCGACAACGACGACCTCACCGTATTAACCTCCACTGAAGCCAAGCCGAAGTCGTACTTCAAATGGGTAAACCAGTATCTGTTTTACTTTGATACGGTGATGGATAACCGCTACGGCGTAAAGTCAGCACGCACCGGGCTGATGCTGGTGCCGCTGGGTGCCCACAAGCCGGTTATTTTTCAGCGCACGGAGTCCATCCACAATATTCGCTATACCAATTCCGTGGCGACCTTCTACGCCATTCCAGTCCAAGCCGACTGGCTGACGGCCAAATCAGGCAGCCCACTGGCACCCTGATCCTATATTGGTCACGCACGCATAAACGGCCTGAGCACTTTGCGTGCTCAGGCCGTTTATCTTATATCTTACTGACTAACAGCAGCAGACTAGCGCCTACGCGCCTTCTTTTTCAGCAACGCCGGCATTTTCCTCGGCCTGCACGGAAATACGCTCCCCCTGCACGCGCAATTCCACTTCCATATTGCCGCGGGTACCTACGGAGTACGGGCAAATTTTGTGAGCCTGCCGAACCATATCAATGGTTTTTTCCCGGTCGAATGCTTTCAGATCAACATCCAGAATAGCCGACAACCCGTATCCTTCGCCTTCCTGAAATAAGGATACTGAGCACTTCACCTCGGTCTGCGGGTCGAGTTTGTCGCCAGCTCGCTGCGCAATGACCAGCAGCGCCTGCTGAAAGCAGGACGAGTAGCCGGCAGCAAACAATTCTTCAGGATTGGTAGCGCCCTTTTTACCTCCTAGCCCTTCTGGCACCGACATATCCAAGTCGATGATGCCGGTGGCAGAACGGACGTGGCCGCTCCGGCCGCCAATTGCCGATGCTTCAGCAGTGTATAAGGTCTTCTTTTCAGTACTTGCCATAAAAGTGGGGGTCGATGAGAGAATTTACTCTTTGGCTAACTGGCCTGAGCTATGGAAGGTTACCTCTGACAGGTACAGGATTTTGCAGAAAAACGCACTTCAGGTTTGGCAGCAGTAGGTTTTCTGGCTAGTTTTGCGGCTCACTACCGGGTTGCGTAGTACAACGGATAGTATGGGAGCCTCCGAAGCTCTAGATCTAGGTTCGATTCCTAGCGCGACCACCATTAGCCCTAATAACCACTTGTTAAATAAGTAGTTATTAGGGCTTTTTTCTTTTATCAGGACAACTCACGAAAAAAACCAGTTATATTTTTACTTCAGCCATTTTGATTAACATATCCTCCACTGGTTGGTGTATGACTATGGGAATTCGGGTGGCATTATTAGCGGCAGCTGAGCCCGAATAGACATAAGAAATTTCTTCCCCACGCAGGCAATGGTCTAGGCTGTGTGGACAGCTAGCGCATCTAATCGAGTGCAGCGAGCAGATAGGCTACGGCTAAAAAATAGGTAGCGGGTTTCTCATAGCGAGTGGCAAACCCACGCGCCTCTTTGAGGCGGCCGAAGAAGCATTCGACCTTGTTGCGGTCGGGGGTAGAGGTTTTCGTCGTAGTCCCGTTGGGCGAGTCGGTTGACTTTGGGTGGAATGACGGCCTTGGTTTGGTATTACGCTAAGGTAGCAAGCACGCTGTTGGTATCGTACGCCTTGTCGGCGACCACCGTGCCGGGTTGCTCGGGCAAGCCCTCCAGTAAGAAAGGAAGTTGCGGGCTTTCAGGCGCTTCGCCCGGCGTGAGTACCAGGAGAAGGCAGTTACCCTGCGCATCGACCATGGCGTGTACTTTCGTGCAGGAGCCACCGTGCGAACGACCTAGGCCTTGGCAGTCGTCGAATCAACTAGCACCCAAGTGGAATCCGGCTCCTGCATGGCCTGCAACAGTGCTTCCCACGCGCCCGCCTGCGCCCAGTGCCGGAAGCGCCGCGCCACCGTATTCCAGGTCCCGAACCGCTCAGGAAAGTCGCGATAGGCCACGCTCCTGCGCACCTAGTGGAACACCACGTTGACAAACAGGAGATTACCGCGACCTGTATCCAAGCGTCCAGACATGTACGGTTCGACCAACTTCTATTCGCGTTCAGTTAATTTATATCGACGCATGCAGCAAAAATCATACCTGTACTACCCACATACTCTAGCGCGTGGGCAGCACCGGGTTCAGGTCCGATGGCGGGGTAAGCGGCGGCGCGTCCAGTTCCTGCGAGTGGTCGTCGAGGCCCGTTTCCTGGTGAGAGGCGAAGTATTGCGCCAGCGCCTTTTCCCCCACCAGCCAGAACACCACGGGTGTCACGATGATGTCGAGGAAGGTGGACGAGAGCAGGCCGCCGAGAATGACCGTGGCCACCGGATAGAGGATTTCCTTGCCGGGTGCGTCCTTGGCCAGCGTGAGCGGCACCAGGGCCAGCGCGGCCACCAGAGCCGTCATCAGCACCGGTACCAACCGTTCCAGGGAGCCGCGAATAATCATGGGGATGCCGAACTTTTCCCCTTCGTGCTCCACGAGGTGGATGTAGTGCGAAATCATCATGATGCCGTTACGCGAAGCAATGCCGGTGAGGGTGATGAAGCCCACCAGCGAGGCAATGCTGAACGTGCCGCCGGTGAGCAGCACCGCCACCACCGAGCCGATGAGGGCCAGCGGGATGTTGAGCATAATCTGGCCCACCATATAGCTGGACTTGAAGTGCGAGAACAACACCAAAAAGATGCCGGCCAGCGAAAACAAACTCAGCCACAGAATCTTCTGCGAGGCCGACTGCTGGCTCTCGAACTGCCCGCCGTAGGTGAGGTAATAGCCCGGCGGCAGCTTCACCTGCGCATTCACTTTGGCCTGAATCTCCTTCACGGTGGAGCCCAAATCGCGCTCCGCCACGTTCAGCGAGATGGTGATGCGGCGCTGGGTGTTTTCGTGATTGACGGTGTTGGGGCCCGGCTCGTAGATAACTTCCGCGACCTGGCTGACCGGAATCATGGCGCCGCTGGGCGTTTCGATGCGGGTTTGGCTGATGGCGGCCATGTCGTTGCGCTGGGCTTCGGGCAGCTTCACTACCAGGTCGAAGCGCTTTTGCCCATCAAGCATCTGCGACACGACGGCACCCTGAAACAGCGTTTCCAGGTCGCGCACCACTTCGCCCCGCGCCATGCCGTAGGCCCGCAGGGCCTCGTCCTTGGGCCGGATAAGCAGTTGGGGAATCTGGACCTGCTTTTCCACCTGCAAATCCACTACGCCGGGTACCGTGCCGGCGGCAGCGCGCACCTCGTTGGCGTAGCGGCGCAGCTCCAGCAAATCATTGCCGAACACTTTGATGGCCACCTGGGCGCGCACGCCCGACAGCAAATGGTCGAGGCGGTGGGAAATGGGCTGGCCGATATTCACGTTCACGCCCGTAATCAAACTGAGCTTCTGGCGCATATCAGCCAGAATTTCGTCGCGACTGCGCATGGCTTTACCCTCTTTTTCGAGTTCGGCTTCAGTCTTGAAAGCCACCTCGATTTCCGAGTTGTTCACTGATTCGGCGTGTTCGTCCAGCTCGGCGCGGCCGGTGCGGCGGGCCGTGTAAGCCACTTCCGGAATCTTGAGCATCTGCTGCTCGCCCAGTGTGCCCAGGCGGTTACTTTCGGTGAGCGAGGTGCCGGCCGGGGCCGAGAAGTTGACCGTCAGGGAGCCCTCGTTGAAGGGCGGCAGAAACTCGGTGCCGAAGAAGGGCACCATCGCGGCGGCCATTACAAACAGCAGCGCCGTGGACGTAAGCACCAGCCTGGGACGCTGCAGGCCCCAGCCCAACAGGCGCGTGTCCTTTTTCTTGAGCCAGCGCACCAGCCCGCCGTCGGTTTCGGGGTGGTCCATCTGCTTCATGCGGGGCAGCAGGTAGTAGCAGAGCACCGGCGTCACGGTCAGCGACACGAACAGCGAGGCCACGATGCTGGTGATGTAGGCAATGCCCAGCGGCGCGAAAATGCGGCCCTCCATACCCTCCAGCGCAAACAGCGGCAGGAACACCAGCACCACGATAATGGTGGCGTACACGATAGAGTTGCGCACCTCCGACGAGGCCGCGTAGATAACCCGCAGCACCGGTTGCGGGTTGGGCTTTTGCTTGTTTTCACGCAGCCGCCGGTACACGTTTTCCACGTCCACAATGGCATCGTCCACCAACTCGCCAATGGCAATGGCCAGGCCGCCCAGCGTCATGGTGTTGATGCTGATATCGGCAAAGCGGAACACCAGTGCCGTTACCAGCAACGACAACGGGATGGCCACCAGCGAAATGAAGGTGGTGCGCACGTTCAGCAGGAAAGCAAACAGCACGATAACCACCAGGATGGCCCCGTCGCGCAAGGCCTCTTCCACGTTGCTAATGGAGGACTCAATAAACTCCGACTGTTTGAACAGCCGCGTATTAAGTTGCACGTCTTTGGGCAGCGAAGGCTTGAGTTCAACTAGGGCTTTTTCCACGGCTTCGGTGAGACCTACAGTAGCGGCTCCCGGCTGCTTTTCGATGCTCAGAATTACGGCTGGCCGGCCATTTACACTGCCGTCGCCGCGCTTGAAGCGGGCCCCGAACGCCACCTTGGCCACATCGGCCACGCGCACCGGCGACTGTTCGCGGTAGCCCACGATGATGTTCTCAATGTCGGCCACCGAGCGCAGGCGGCCCAGGTTGCGAATCAGCACTTCCGAGCCGTTGCGGTCGAAGAAGTTGCCGGTCGTATTCAGGTTGGACTGGCGCAGCGCCTCTTCTACTTGGTTCACCGTCAAGCCGGTGGCGTTCAGCCGGGGCATATCCAGCAGCACCTGGTACTGCAGGTTGTCGCCGCCGATGGGGATGACCTGAGCCACGCCGGGGATGCTAAGCAGGCGCTGGCGCACAGTGTAGTTGGCCAGGGTGCGCAGGTCAGCGGCGGTGGTCTGCTTCCCGCCCGAGAGGCCCACCAGCATGATCTGGCCCATGACCGAGGAAATAGGCCCCAGCACCGGCGTAATGCCTTGTGGCAACTGTTCGCCGGTGGTTTGTAGCTTTTCGCTCACAATCTGGCGGGCCGTGAAAATGTCGGTGCCGTAGTCGAACTCCACGAAAACCATGCCCAGGCCGATAGCCGAGTTGGAGCGCACGGCCGACACGCCGGTGGCCCCGTTCAGAGCCGTTTCCACGGGCAGCGTCACCATGGCCTCCACTTCCTCGGGAGCCATGCCGGGCGCTTCCAGAAACACGGTCACGCGGGGCCGGTCCAGGTCGGGCAGCACGTCCACCGGCAGCTGACCCGCGGTGTAGGTGCCAGCAATGAGGAGGCCCACGGCAAAGGCCAGCATGAGCAGCCGGTTTTGCAGGGCAAAGCGAATGATTTTATCGAGCATCTTTTTTAGCTGTTAGCTGACAGCTGTTAGCCGTTAGCTCTCGTTCAGAAAATGCCAACAGCTAACAGCCATCAGCTAATAGCTCACTGATTCAGGTAGATGGATTTGAGCTGGTAGGTGCCAGCCGTCACCACCCGGTCGTTTTCGTTGACCTGGCCCTGCACCAGCACGGTCTGCTGGCCATTGACGGCCCCCGGCTGCACGTAGCGAATCTTGAAGCGCTCGGGCTCGGTGTGCACAAACACCACCGGCTTGCCATTCAAATCCGTGATGGCTGAAGTGGGCACCACCAGCTGCGACTTGCCGCCGCCGGTCTGGCCCACCACCTGCACGTTCACGGCCTGGCCGGCGCGGTAGGCGCTGCCTTCGGGGGCCTTCAATTCCAGTACCAATTGCCGGGCCTGGTTCACGGAATTCACCACGTTGCTGAACACCACCAGCCGCGCCGGCACGCCCGCCTGCCCCTGCAAGCCTTCCACCCGGAACACGGCTCCAGGGGTAATCTTGGCCAAATCCTGGGCAAATACCTGGGCTTCCACACGCAGTTTGCCGGGGTTGATGACGCGGAACAACTCGTCGCCCTGATTGACCTGCTGGCCCACGGCCAGGTTGAATACATCCACCGTGCCGCTCACCGGCGAGGTGATGCTGACGCGCCGCTGACTGGCCTGGCCGTTCTGGATGCTGGCATTCTGGCGGGCCTGGCGCAGCCGCAACTCGGCGGCCACCACGTCTTTGCGGGCGGCGATGTCGGCAATGGTTTGCAGGCGGGCATAATCCTGCTGGGCGGCCCGCAGCTCGGCTTGGGCATTAGCCCGCTCCGTACTCAGGCCGATTTGCTGGGTGGCGTCGAGGGTTTGCTCAATCACGGCCAGCGTCTGGCCGGCCCGCACGGTTTTGCCCACCTGCGCGGCGAGGCTGACGATGCGCCCGGTCTGGGGTACTACCACGCGCCCTTCGCCCCCGGCCGCGGCCGATACCGTGCCGTAGAGCGTGGCCCGGCTGTAGGTAGTGGAATAGGCGGCCAGATTGGTGCGTACCTCGAACAGGAACTGGCTTTCTTTCGGCAGCAGCACCTCATCGGTCAGGGCCACGCCGGTGCTGGCCTTGGCTTCGCCGCCGTGGTCTTCGCCACCGTGCGCCTGCACCAGGCTGGGTGGGGGCAGCAACACCGTCAGGACCAGTCCAAACGCGGCTGTGGCAGCCAGAAATTTATGCGTGGTTTTCATCTCAAAAATGGTATTAGGGGAAAGGAGCCCGGCGGCGGACGGTCAACGCCTGTTCTGAAGTCTGCGGCACAGGCGCTGAGCGGCGGCGGCGCATGAGCAGGGCCGTCAGGCCGATGCCGAGCGCAAAGGCCCCGACTAGGGCCAGAATGGTTTTCCAGGACGAGAAAAGCGACGGAGCCGCAGCGGAGGGCGGGGCCGCCACGGGCAGCTTCTCCCCCACCTTGATGCCTTCGAGCAGCAGCAGGTCAGCTTTTTCGCCGGCTACGATGTTCACCGCAAAGCTGTACGGCTTGTCGACCGGAAACTCGCCCTCCACCAGATACATGCCCGGCTCCTGCTCGGTCACCGCCCATTTCAGGTTGGCGTCTTCCGGGTTGCTGAGCGTGAGCTTCGCGCCTTTGATGGGGGCATTGGTGGCGTAATCCGAGAGGAACAGGCGCAGGTCGGCGGGTTGGCCGCCTTCCAGCGGCTCGTAGCGCAGCAGCACCTCGAACTGCTCGGAAAGGGCCGCGACCGAAAACGAGGTAGCGCCCGCCGCCGTGCCCGTCTTTGCCCCGTCGCCGTGGTCTTCGCCGCCGTGGGCAGAGGCCGGGCTGGTCAGCAGCAGGCCCAGCAGCAAAATCAGGAGTTTTTTCATGCTAGTTGACGGTTATTCGCCCCGCAGGTAGTTCAGCTCGACCAAAGCTTGGCGGTAGTCGCGGATGGTGGTCAGGTAGGTATTCTGAATGGCAAAGGCTTGGTTCAGGCTCAGGATGAGCTGCAGGTAGCTGGCTTCACCAGCCCGGAACAGGCGCTGCGACTGGCTGATGATGGCCCGCGACTGCGGCAGGCCGGTTTGCTCGTAGTAGGCCAGCGAGGTCGAAAACTTGCGCGTATCGGCCAGGGCCTGCTCGTACTGGGTGCTGAGCTCCAGGCGCTGGGTTTGCAGCTGATAGCCGGCCGCCTGAGAGCGGGCCGTGGCCGCCTGCAGCTGCGAGCGGTAAGTCCAGAACCAGATGGGCAGCGACACGCCAAACTGAAAGCGGTACTTGACAGCGGAGTTTTCAAACGCCTGATTCTGATAGCCCACCGTCAGGGCCGGGGTGCGCCGGGCCCGCACCAAACTGATGCCCGACTGGCTCAGGGCCACGTTCTGGGTGGCGGCGGCCAGCGCGGGGCTGCGCACCAAGGCGGCACTGTCTTCGGCCGGCAGCCCGCTGAGGAGGGCCGTGCCGGTTTGGGCCAGCTCCGCCCCGGTGCGGCTCAGGTCGGTGCTGGTGGCCAGGGCTTCGGCGGGGCGGCCCAGCAGCAAACTCAGGCGGCGCTGGGCGGCTTGCCGGTCGGCGGTAGCCTGCTGCAAAAGCACGGTGACCTGCCGGGCTTCGGCATCGGTGCTGATGCGCTGCAACGAGGTGATTTCGCCGGCTGTGAACAGGCGCTCAGTGGCCAGACGCAGCACCCGAAACAGGCTGTCCTGGTAAGTGAGCTGGCGCACCTGGGCCTCGGCGAACTGTAGGTTCAGATAGGCCAAACGGGTATCGCGCAGCACCGAGGCGCGGCTTACGTCGCGGTTGCGCTCAGCCAGCGTGATGCCGGCCTCGGCCGCTTGCCGCTGCCGCCGGTACACATTGGGCAAGTCGATGGTTTGCACCACGCCGGGAGCCCACATCTCGCCCGTGGGGGCCGAAAAAAGGAAATCCGGGTTGGCTGGCGCAAAGGAGCCCCGCTTGAGGGCGCGCTGCTCCTCAATCTCGCGGTCAGACTGCTGCAGCCGGGGGTGCCGGCGCAAGGTCTGGGCTTCGGCGCTGTCCAAGCTGATAACGGTTTGCGCCCACGCGCCTCCCAGGCCCGGCCCGAGCAGTAGCCCGGCCAGCAACAGCCTAAAGAACCCGCTTTTCATTGTCAAAGACTTCATACAATCAGGTTAAAACCAGCCGGTGAGTTGCCCGCTCTTGCAGCAAGCGGCCCGGACGGAGCCCGCCTACGACTTTTTCACGAGGGCCATGCCGCACTTGGGGCAGCTGCCGGGCTTGCCGCTGGCACTGCCTTCGCAGTTCATCGGGCAGGCGTACGCGGCGGAAACGGCCTTGCTTGCTTTTGCAGCCGCGTCAAGCTTCTCAAACCGGGCGCTGAGCGAGCTGCCATTGGCCTTGAGGCTCACGATGGCCGTGCGCAGCGTGGTGCCGGCGGGCATGGCCGCCAGCAGGTGGTCACCGGTCGGGGTCAGCTTCACACTGGTGGTTTTGCCGGTCGTGCTCAGCAGCATAGCCGTGCCGGTAGCGCCGGCCACCGGTAGCGCCTTCTCGTTGCCATCGAGCAGGTAAACGTGCAGCTGGCCGGCCTGCTGCACCAGCTCCAAATGGTACTTGCCCGCCGTGCGAACGATGCCGCCGTGGGGCGATTGGTGGGCGTGGGTTTCGCCGGCCGCCTGGTGGCCGTGGGCGGCAGTGCCGGGCTTGTGACTGTGCTGGGCCGCAGCGGATAGCGGCGCGGCCAGCAACAGGGCGGCGGCGAGAACGTGGAGAATCTTCATGGGAAACGGATATGATTGGGGTGGGTGATGCTGGGGACAGGCCACGGCCCGCAACCGGCGGCGCGGCCTGCCTCCCGACGGATTACATCTTGTCGGCGTTTTGCTGGTGCCAGGCCTTGAATTCGGCAATTTCCTTTTCCTGGGCGGTAATCATCTGCTGCGCCATCTCCTTGAGCTTGGTGTCTTTGCCGTGCGCCAGCTCGGCTTTGGCCATGTCCACGGCGCTTTGGTGATGCACCGTCATCAGCATGTTGAAGTTCATATCCGGGTCGGCCACGGTCTTGGGCATATGTTGCATCATCCCGTCCATTGAGGCCTTCATCTGGCTGGTGAATGGGTCCGCCGGGTCGTTGGGCTTGTAGTTGGTCGGGGCATTATCCAGGCGGGTGGCGGCGGCTTCCAGCGCGGTGATTTCCTGGAGCTGGTTGGCTTTGATTTGCTCGGCCATCCGGCGCATGGTGGCGTCCTTGCCGTCGCGCAGCTCGATGTCGGCCATTGCTACCGCGCCCTTATGATGCTCTAGCATGTGGTGGGCGAAGTCGTGGTCGGTGTTGCCCTTGGGCTTGTCGGCGTGCATCTTGGTCATCATCTCGTTCATGGCCACCAGTTGCGGCGAGCTGCCGGCCGCCGCCGCGCCATCGTGGCCCATCGCCGAGTGGTCCATGCCGGCCATGTCGCCGGAAGTGGTGGTTTCAGTGGTCGTGGCCGTCGAATCGGCGGCTTTGTCGCTGTTGCAGCTGGCCACCAGCAGGGAGCCCGAGCAGAAGGCGGCGAAGAAAAAAGCGGATTTTTTCATGGGTTTAGCGGAGGGTAGTGGGAAATGAAATGGGGGAATCCGGAAAAGGCTAGGCCTTCACGTTGATGGTGAAGTCGCTGGTGTGAATGGTGCCCGCGTGGTTGAACTGCAGGAACACGCGGTACAGGCCGGGCTTCTCGAAGTTGGTGTTGAAGCCGATGTTGGGGCCTTTGTCGGCTTGGTCGTTGGGGTGCACGTGCAGGTAGTTCTGCGTATCCTCGCTGATGACCACCACGTGGCCCAACGCGCCGAGGTAGTTGGCCAAGTCCGTCACCGGCTGCCCACCTTTGCTGATGTTGATTTTCATGCCCAGCAGCTGGCCCACTTTCAGGTCTTTATCGAAGGAAAGCGTGGCCTGGTAGCCGTCCTGCCCCCACTGCATATCGTCGTTTTTGAACTTGACGGGCGCGTAGGCCGGGCCTTTTACCGTGAGGGGCTGGCGGCCCAGCTGGTGGCCCGATCCGGTAGGCGTGTAGTCCTGAAACAGTACGTACTCGCCGCCCTTGGGAAACGTGTACTGCACCTTGTAGTCGCCGGCGGCGGTGTACTCGGGGTGCTCGTGGTAGAACTGGCCCAGGTCTTTGCTAACGATGATGAGGTGAATCTTCTTCTCGTGCACCACGGCCAGCGGCACGGGCGCGGCCTCGTTGCCAGTTTCGTGGGGCGTGAAAGCCAGCGTGACGGGCTGCCCGGCCGTCACCTGCGTGGGTGTGGGCACGAGCTTCATTTCGTAGGTTTTGCCATTGGAAACGGCGTCGTTGTGCTCCAGCTTCATGCCGCACTTGGGGCACTTTTCGCCGTCCTTGGTGCTGGTTACTTCGGGGTGCATAGGGCAGGCGTAGGTGTGGCCGCCGCCGTGGTCGGCGGTGCCTTCGGCCGGGCCGTTGGTGGGCGTCGTGACGGTGTTGGTGGCGCTGCTTGATTCCGATTCGGGCGAGCAGCTGGTGGTAGTAAGCAGGCCGGCCAGGGCCAGCAGAGAAAGCGGTATGCGGTACATAAGAGGGAAATGGGGTTGAATAGATGGGGGGCTACATCGGGTAGCCCGGCTGCTGCTGCCGGCGGCTAGGCCTGCCACTGCTGCCAGAGCACGAAGCCCAGCACGGCGGCCACCACGGCGTAGAGCAGCAGGGAAAGCGGGTGACAAACCGGCTCCTTTGGGGGTGGAGCGCCTGCTTCCTGGCAACAACGCTGAATTATTGGGCGGGGTAAAACCGAGAAGATGAGGGAGATAAGCGCCGCGATGCGCCGGGCAGACACGCCAACACAAAGGCCCGCCCCGGACATAGCGGAGCTATGCCAGGGCGAGCCTTGGGTGCGTCAAATCAATCAGACCGTCAGGGACTGAATAAAGATTCGGATGTCGGGTATTTTGGGGGGCAGGTGCTCGCGGAGCACCAGAACGACCGAGTGCGTGCGGTCCCACGCGCCGGCGGATGGCCGGAAAAAGAACTCGTTGCTGGCCGGCAGCAAGGCCGGGGCGGGCGAGAGCAGCTGCTTTTCGCCGGGCGTCGTGAGCGACTTGAGAATGGCCGCCGAGTTGTCTTTGCAGCAGTCGTGCTTGCCCGCCGGATGGGAGCCGGCTTTGCCGTGGCAGGATTTCGCCGGCTTCTGCTGGGCCAATGCTTTGCCGTGGCCGTGGCAACCCGAGTGCGTGGGCTTCTGCGCAGCAGCGGCTTGGGCTACCGGCGCGGGCACGGCCAGCGCCGGATTTATCGTCGCGCACCAGCACTGCCCCACGAACACGTTGACGAAGACGAGCAGGAAGCTCGTCGCCAGCAAACGGCGGAAAGGGAACAGGCTACGGAACATGACTGGCGCTTAGCAACTGCAAAACTATACTTCTGCGCGAAAAGTGCAGGTCTGCTGCTTACTGCCATTCCAGCGCCAGAGTTTTGCTACTGCTTACTGAGGCCGCCAGTTCGTTGGCAAAAAGCTGTTTTGCGTTACCCTGTGAGGATTTCCGCAAGTGCCGTAAGCCGCCGCCGCGCCACCAGTTGGCGAAATTATGCAAGTGCGCGGCCGGATTCTATAAACTCGATCTGCCGTGCTCAAGTGCAAATTATGCATGTTTCCGGATGGATTCCGTACCAACTACGGATCCGGAGCGCCATTCCTTTGCAGGGTGTTTATGGGTGCCGGCCAGCGGTTTCAGTTGGTCGGCTCTATTACCCCATCTACTGACTCACTATGGAACAGACCACCAAAACCGAAACCCTCGACATCGAAGGCATGACCTGCGCCTCCTGCGCGTCCTTCGTCGAAAAGTCCCTGACCCGCACGCCGGGCGTACAGCGGGCCGTGGTCAACTTCGCCACCGAAAAGGCCACCATCGACTACCTGCCCACGCAGGCCAGCCCAGCCACGCTGAAAGAGGCTGTCGTGCAGGCCGGCTACGGCGTGAGTGAGCGCGCCCCCGATATCAGCGCCGCCGACCGGCAGGCCGAAATCGACCAGCAGAAAGCGCTGGCCTACGTCAGACTCAAGCGCCGCTTCTGGGTGGCCACGGCGCTGGCCGTGCTCATCATGCCGCTGAGCATGCTCATGCTCTGGCCCGCGATGATGGCCCGCATCAACATGCAGACACTGAACTACAGTCTGCTCGCGCTGACTTTGCCGGTGCTGCTCTACAGCGGGCACGAGTTCTACACCTCGGCCTGGAACAGCTTTAAGCACCGGGCTGCCAACATGGACACCCTAATTGCCGTGGGCACCGGGGCCGCCTTCCTCTACAGCCTCGCCGCAACGGTGGTGCCGGGCTGGTTTATGCGCTGGGGCATCCTGCCCGAAGTGTATTACGACACCACGGCCACCATCATTGCCCTGATTCTGCTGGGCAAGGTGCTGGAGCTGCGGGCCAAAACGCAGACGTCGGCGGCCATCAAGGCCCTGATGGGGTTGCAAGCCAAAACGGCCCGGGTGGTGCGCCCCGGCGGCCAGGAAGTGGACGTGCCCATCGAGCAAGTGAAGCTTGGTGATGTGGTGGTCGTGCGGCCGGGCGAAAAAGTAGCCACCGACGGCCTCATCACGGAGGGTAGCTCCGCCGTGAACGAGGCCATGCTCACCGGCGAAAGCCTGCCGGTGGAGAAGAAAGCCGGCGACCCAGTGTTCGGTGCCACGCTCAACAAAACCGGCTCTTTCCGCTTCCGGGTGACCAAGGTGGGGGCCGACACCATGCTCTCGCAGATTGTGAAGCTGGTGGAAGACGCCCAGGGTAGCCGCGCCCCCATCCAGCGTTTGGCCGATAAAGTCAGCGCTATTTTTGTGCCCACCGTGGTAGTCATTGCCATCCTGACGTTCGTGCTCTGGTTTGACTTGGCCCCGGTGGAAAGCCGGTTGCCACTGGCGCTGGTCAATTTCGTGGCCGTGCTCATCATTGCCTGCCCCTGCGCGTTGGGCCTGGCCACGCCCACGGCCATCATGGTCAGCACCGGCAAAGGGGCCGAGCACGGCGTACTGATTCGTAACGCCGAGGCATTGGAGAAAGCCCACCAGGTGAATACCGTGTTGCTCGACAAGACCGGTACCATCACCCGCGGCGAGCCCACCGTGACGGACTTCGTGCCGGCAGCCGGCCAGGATGCGAGCCTGCTCCTGCAAGTAGTAGCCGCCGTGGAGCGGCAGAGTGAGCACCCATTGGCCGAAGCCGTGGTGCGCTACGCCGACTCCCGGCAAACGGTAGTGGTACCGGCCAGCGGTTTTCAGGCCGTGGAAGGAAAAGGCGCGCAGGCTGAGGTAAACAGCCAGCCCGTGCTCATCGGCAACTTGCGCCTGCTCGAAGAAGCCGGCATCTCCCTGCCCCCGGCCGTGCGCCAACAGGCCGACGATCTGCTAGCCCAGACCAAAACGGTGCTCTACGTGGCCGTGGCCGGCCAGGCAGCCGGGGTAATTGGCGTGGCCGATACTGTGCGCGAAACCTCGGCCGCCGCCATCAAGCGGCTGCAGGGTATGGGCATTGAAGTAGTGATGATGACCGGCGACAACCCCCAGACCGCCGCGCAGGTGGCCGGCCAGGTGGGCATCACGCGCTACTTTGCCGAGGTATTGCCCGGCGATAAGGCCAGCAAGGTGACGGAGCTGCAGGCCGAAGGCCGCACGGTGGCCATGGTCGGCGACGGCATCAACGATGCGCCCGCGCTGGCCCAGGCCGATATTGGCCTAGCAATGGGCGGCGGCACCGACGTAGCGATGGAAGCAGCGGGTATCACCCTGATGCGCTCCGACCTGCAGGGCGTGGTAACGGCCATCGACCTCTCGCGCCAGACTATCCGCACCATCAAGCAAAACCTGTTTTTCGCCTTTATCTACAACACGCTGGGCATTCCCATTGCGGCCGGACTGCTGTATCCCTTCTTCGGTATCCTGCTCTCGCCCATGCTGGCGGCGGGCGCCATGGCCCTGAGCTCAGTATCGGTGCTCACCAACTCGCTGCGGCTGCGCAGCTTCTCCCCCATTAAGAAATAACGTGATGGACACCACCGAAATCATCGTGACGCTGGCAGGCCTGGCGCTGTCCGGCTTCGTTATCTGGTACTTCTTCTTCTCGGCCCGTCAGACGGCGGCGGCCGTTTCCACGTCAAACGGCGTGCAGCAGGTGGACATCACCGTGAAAGGCGGCTACTCACCCGACGTGATTGAGGTAGAGCGCGGCAAGCCCGTGCAGCTGAGCTTCTACCGCGACGAAGAGAACTCCTGCTCCGAGGAGTTGCTGATGCCCGACTTCAGTATCCGCCGCGACCTGCCGGCCTTCAAAACCACTTTGGTGGAGTTGCTGCCCCAGCAGGCGGGCACATTCACATTTACCTGCGGTATGGGGATGCTGCGGGGCAGCCTCGTGGTAAAGTAAGCCCGCCCGGTGAGCCCTGAACTCCCCGTCGGCTTTACATTGCCCACCCCGTATGCACCGGCTGCTGATTAAGAAGCTATTTAAGTTAGCTTGGTGAGTCGTCGGATGTTGGCCACATAGAGCCAGGTGTTGGCGTGTTAGGTTTTTAGTTCGTAGTCTTTGGCTAAGCGGCGGTTGGTGCCGGCCCAGGCAATGCTGCGTTCCACCACCCAGCGCTTAGTGTGGATAAAAAAGAGGCCTTTGTCGGCCACCACGCCCATCGGTACCTGTGCCTGCAGGACTCGGCACGCCAGGTGCTGACGGAAGAGGCGGCCGAAGCCGCCGTCCACGAACACAATCTGCAGCCCGTCTAGTAACTCGCTGCCCAGCGCCAGCGCGTCCCAGAAGCGGGCTGCGGTGGCCCCGTCATGGCAGTGGGCCGCTACTACGCAGCAGGTGAGCAGGTTGCCCAGCGTGTCCACCAGAAAGAATCGCTTGCGGTCCTTAACGCGTTTGCCCGCGCCGTAACCCACACAACGGGTGCTGGTGGCCGTGTTCTTCACGCTTTGACTGTCGAGGATGGCTGCCGTGGGCTGGGCATTTTTTTACCTGCTCGCAGGCTTCTATCGTCCAACAATCACTGACCCGTTGCCAGGTGCCATCGGCGGTCCATTCGCTGAAATAGTAGTACACCGTGGGCCAAGGGGGAAAGTCGGCCGGCATGTCGCGCTACACACAACCGTTTTTGAGCACGTAGAAGATGTCATTCACCACGGCCCGCAACGGCCACTCGCTCGTGCGCTGTACCACTAATAAGGGAACTAGTTTCGTCCACTGACGCTCCGTCAAGCCTGAATTATACCGCTTTTGCTGCCTGAAGCAAAGTTGAATCCATCTAATTAACACTAAAATAGTCTTTAAGAACGTCCTATGGTTAAGCAGCCGCTCAAACGCAGGACGCTCTTAGCTAATTACGCCACACACGTAACGCATTAATCTCCAGCGCAATTGCTCACACAAGTACCCCACCACAAGCAGCTATATATATCCTTTCTGTTGAGGTTAGCGTAGAAGGCGGGCACTCTCTCATTAGTGTACCCACCCTAACCCTTCGCTGTAATGAATAAGCACTTGCTCTCTACCCTGGCCCTAGCCCTCACGCTCACTACCGGCTCGGCCGTAGCCCAGGGTAAAATGAAAACCAAATCGGACGACGAAAAGGCCAAGACGAAAGAGGATGGCATGACCACCAAAACGAAGATGGCCGATGACGGGAAGTCCAAAATCAAGGGCAAATCGAAGGATGGAGCCAAGATTAAGGCAACCACCAAGCCCCGCGAAGGAGCTGATATGAAGGATATGACCATGACAACCGGTGCAGGCGTTATGGTAGGCGGCGCAATGATGACCCCCGATAAGGACATTGTAGACAATGCTGTCAATTCCACCGACCACACCACGCTGGTAGCCGCCGTGAAAGCGGCCGGTTTGGTAGAAACGCTGAAAAGCGCGGGGCCCTTCACGGTATTTGCTCCTACCAACGCTGCTTTTGAAAAACTCCCCGCGGGTACTGTTACCACCCTGGTAATGCCCGAGAACAAGCAGAAACTCACCACCATCCTCACCTATCACGTAGTGCCCGGCCGTCTGCTGGCTGCTGATCTGAAAGATGGTCAGACCCTGACCACGGTGGAAGGCGAAACCCTGACGGTACACCGTAACGGCAACATGGTGATGATTCATGACGCCAAAGGCGGTATGGCTAACGTAACCACGGCTGACGCAGTATCGAAAAATGGCGTAACGCACGTTATCGACACGGTGCTGATGCCGACCAAATAAGCTTTCCGGTATTGCACCGCTGCCTACAGGGCCAGCCTCCTCAGGAGGCTGGCTTTTTTTTGGTGTATGGCCTAGCCCCGATACAACTCTCGGCAGTTGAGCCTGTCTGTTATGGTTCAATTACGAATCGGAACCAGCAGTTGCCTGAGTACCTGCGAATACTAAAAGATTACCGACATTTAAGCCTGTTTTTTCCTTTACACACCTTTTTGTTGATGAAACACTTCTTCGCCTGGATGCTGGGGGCGACACTGAGCCTGGGTTCGGTGGCCACTCTGGCGCAAACACAGCCGCCGGCTCCGGCCACCAGCCTGCAGGGGCAGGCTTTGAAAGACTGGC
This sequence comes from Hymenobacter swuensis DY53, assembly GCF_000576555.1. Lineage (NCBI taxonomy): Bacteria > Pseudomonadati > Bacteroidota > Cytophagia > Cytophagales > Hymenobacteraceae > Hymenobacter > Hymenobacter swuensis. Next base: position 1,410,044 of record NZ_CP007145.1, on the reverse strand, counting down.
TGCGGCAGAATTGGTACGATGGTAAGCGCGTAGTGCTGAGCTACAACGAGGCGCGCGGTAAGATGTATAACTACATCGACAACCAGAGTGGCCGCGTGGTGTGCGTATACTCCGGTTATACCGAAACGGTGCGGCTGGACTCCTCGAGCACCAGCACCGGGGTGGTCAACCGCATCAACTGTGAGCATACGGTGCCGCAGTCGTGGTTTAATGAAGCAGTGCGGATGCGTTCCGATATTCACCACCTGTTCCCCACCTACGATACCTGGAACTCGGACCGGGGCTCCGACCCGTTTGCGGAAATTCCGGATGCCCAGACGATGAAGTGGGTGCGCAATACGCAAAGCCAGACCACCATTCCAACCAGCAACATCGACGAATACAGCGAGGATACTAACTCGCAGTTTGAGCCGCGCGAAGACCACAAAGGCAACCTGGCCCGCGCTATTTTCTACTTCTACACCATGCACCAGGGTCAGGCTTTCGACTCGGGCAAGGAGGTAATTACGGCCGCCGCCGACCTGAACACGTTGTACCAGTGGCACTTGGCCGACCCGGTGGATGCCCGGGAACGGGAACGTAACCGCCGGGCGGCCAAGAGCCAAGGCAATTTCAACCCCTACATCACCTACCCTGACCTCGTGGCCCGCGCCTGGGGCTTCCAGGTGTTGCCTACCTTCTCCTTCTCGGCCGCTACCGGCTCCATTCCGGAGGGCAACACGGGCACCAGCACGTACACTGCTACCGTCTCGGTTACCCCGGCTCCTACTACTGCCCTCACGGTGCAGGTTGCCTTCGACGCTGCTAACTCCACGGCCACCCTTGACCAGGATTTCACGTTTGTGTCGCCTCAGACCCTAACCTTCGCGGCGGGTCAGACCTCGCAGACTGTTACCGTAACAGTAAACGGTGACACCACCCCAGAAGCCGATGAAACGGTGGCCCTTAATCTGATCAATCCATCATCCGGCGCGGCTGTAGGTGGTCCGGCCACCCAGGTTCTTACTATCGTGCATGATGATGCCAACCCGGCACTGCTGCAATTCTTCACGAGCGTAAGCAGCGGAACAGAGGGCAACACCGGCGTTACCAACTGGACCATTCCTATCACGCTGAGCGGCGGGGCGGGCACCGTGACGTACCCCATTACGGTACCCGTGACCATAGAAGCAGCCGCTACCACCGCTACCAATGGCACCGATTACAGCCTGCCCGTTGGGAGCGTGACGTTCCAGAACGCAGCAGTCACTACAATGTCTTTTTCCTTGGTAGTTAATGGCGACCTAGTACCGGAACCCAACGAAACAATACGGCTGCGGCTGGGCACGCCCTCGGACCCGAACGTAGTATTCGGCCCGAACCGGACGCACACGTTCACTATCCTCAACGATGACCAAGCACCGGCCGGCTCGCCCTGCACCGACCTGTTTTTCTCGGAATACGTGGAAGGCTCGGCCAGCAACACCAAGGTGATTGAAATTTACAACCCTTCCCCGGCTCCCATCAACTTGGCGGGCATCGAGGTGCGGCTATTTGCCAATGGCAGCACCAGCCCTACTACTACCCAGGCCCTCACCGGCACCATTGCTCCCGGCGACGTGTACGTTGTTGCTAACACAGGCGTAGCCTCTGCGGCAGTAGCCGCCCAAACGGACCTGCAATCCAACGTAGGTTTCTTTAATGGCGATGATGCCTTGCTGCTGCTGGACGGCACCGATACGCTGGACGTTATCGGGGTAATTGGCCAGCAGCCGGCCGGTGGCTGGCAGTTGCCCGGCGGCGGCAGCACTACCAATGCCACATTGGTGCGTAAAACGACCATAAATGCCGGCCAGAAACGCTGGAGCGCCGCTGCTGCCGAATGGCAGTTCGTGGGGACAGATGTGTTTACCGGCGTGGGCAGCCACACCAGCGGCTGCATTACTACCGGCATCGTTAAATCGGTGCCGCTGAATGTCGGCATTGAGGTATACCCGAACCCCGCAACCGGCAACGTGCAGGTGCGCCTGCCGGAACTGCGTGGCCGTCACGAGGCAACCATCAGTTTCTACAATGCCCTGGGCCAGGAAGTACTGCGCCGCACGCAACTGGTTACCGCCGCCGAAGCCACTCCAGTTAGTGTGCAAGCGCTAGCCAATGGCCTGTACACAGTGCGCGTAACCCTCGATGGTGTACGGTATAGCAGCCGGGTAGCAGTACAGCACTAGTACTGCGCTGAACAACGAAGCAAATAAGTCAACAGCCTGGCTCCTTTTGATAAGGAGCCAGGCTGTTTGTTTTTGACCTACTCCCAAACGAGCCGGCCCGCATTGCAGTGCAGGCCGGCTCTCACATGCAAAATGACACTCTCACAAGCAATAAACTATAATGTAATGTCGTAACTCAGGCCTCTGGGATAGTAAGCACCGGAATGCGGCTGTGCGCGAGTAATCCGGCAGTAACGCTTTGCAAAAACTGCCGGCCGGCAAACATCCGCTGCCGCGTTACAAACGTCAGCAAATCCGCCCGATGCCGGTCGGCGGCGTGACGAATGCCTTCTTCCACGCACGGGTGCCTGGCCGAAGTAACCGTGTGAGCAACGCCTTCCAGCAGCCCCATCTGCCGGATGCGGGAGGCTACATCCTCCATTGCCGGCGAGGACTCGGAAGTATACACATGCAGCCCTATGACCGAGGGAATGATGCGGGTCAGCAACTCGTCCACGTCGCTGGACAGGTGGGTGAGCGTGAGAGGCTCGGGAGAAGTTGTAAGCTGGGCTAACAGGCCAGTAATGGTTTCGGCGGCCTGGGGCAGCCGGACCGCTCGGCGGTCCGTGTCCAGCACAATCCGGCTTGGAATCCTGCCGGCTCGGTAGGTATTCGGTACAACCAGCAACGGCTGGGCCAGGGTTTTAATGAGGTGTAGGGCCGTGCTGGTTCCCGCGTGGCGCATCGCCTTTACAGGGTTACCGTTGCCTACTACCACTACGTTTCCGGACCCTGTTCCGATCAAAGCGGTTAACTTTTGCGTGGGTTTCTCCGTGATAAGAGCCGCTGAGCAGGGTAGATGCTGCTGCACTCTCTTCACCAACTCCTGTAGCAGATACTGGGCTTCAGCAACGGGGCGGGCTTCGCGCAAGCCCCCGAAATACGGCGCATCAAAGCCGGCGGCTTCGGGCAATACGTGCCACAGCCGCACTTGGCCCCCCACATGTCGTCCCAACACTACGGCGTAATGCAGAGCGTTGGTAGCCGCCGCTGAAAAGTCCGTTAGCACGTGGAAAGTGAACATAGGCTGATAGGCCGAAAACCAGCTGGATTGTCTGTTCAGGAAAGGTACCTCTTTACGGAACGCTTTAAATTAAGATCCTGTTAAAAATAGCTTAGCTGCTACTTTTGCCCGGTGGCATCGTCCAGTAATGGCTGGTATTGTAAGTGCTTTTGCACAAAATCCTGCATAAAGGCGCAACTGGTGCGCACTTTGAGCTTTTGCTGGCGGGCGTATGCCAGCCCGGCTTTGGCCAGTTCTTCGCCCATGCCTTTACCGCGTAACAACTCGTCCACAAACGTGTGCGTAAAATCAATAATACCGGCGGCAGGCAGACTGTACGCCAGCTCAGCGGTATAGCCGTCCTGTTCGATGGTAAACTCTTGGTCCTTGGAATGGTGCGTAACCTGTGCAGACATAGCGGGTGGTGAAAAGATGGAGAGAATCAGCCGGCGGAATGCCTTGGGCACCGCCATTTATCGGGAGTTTACGTATGAGCCAGGGAAGCGGCTACCATACCGCCTCTCTCCCGTACTCTTCCCTCCTACTTTCTTTACCATCATGCAAACCACTCCCGAAAATTCCTCCTTTACGCCTGATAACGCTACCCCCAACCAAGCTGCCAGCACTCCGCAGTACGGCGAGTTTGGCAAACCTACCACCGCCGAAACCCGCCAGAAGACCGAAAACGAGCAGAGTGTAACGGAAGGTGGCCAGGTAGCGCCTACGGTAGCGTTTCCGGAGCAGCGCGGCAGTACCCCGCAGAACCTTGATCCGGCCATCGTACGGAAGGTAGAAGATTCGGAATACACAGAGCAGCGCGAAGGATGGGCCGCAGATGACCCGCGTTACGGTGGTGGCACCCGCAACTGGCCCACCAACGAGCCCGCCAACCACACCACAGAGCCGGCGCCCGAAGACGGTGAACACCCCAAGAACCCGAATGTGGGCACCAACGATAACCCCGACGAGTTCAGCGCGCTGCGTCCCGATGAAGGCCGTGGTATTCCCGGCTCGGGCAAATAAGGCCGGTTTTCAGCCCACTCATACGTCTACTTTCTGACCCCACTTTATGGCAACCGATAAAAACCAGGACCCCGCTGCTGCTCTCGAGCCCAACTCGGGCGCGAACCTGAGCGAAGAACAGCGCAAACACCGCGAAGAACTGTACAGCTACAAGCGCGACGAGGAAGGCACGTTGGATACTTCTGCCCGCTTGGAGGACGAAACCACCGGCATCCCGACCGATAGCGCCACCACCGGCCCTGACCCCGATAACTCCAGCATGACCGATGAGTTGATGAACCCGGGTTTTAACAATCCTATTGACGACAACAACCGGTAGCATTCCACACTACGGTAGCTTTCTGAAGCCCTTCTGCTGCGTGCAGAAGGGCTTTTTTTCTTATACGCTCAATTTTATCCGCATAATTATTGCACAATTCGAGCACAAATAACGTATGTTTACGACATACTTTAAATCTTTACCTGATGACCTACGCCAAGCTGAGCGAATTCACTGCCGAACAACAACAGCTGGCCCGGATGGCCAAGGCCCTGGCGCACCCGGCGCGAGTGGCCATTATTCAGTTGCTGGCCAGCAAAACCACTTGCATTTCCGGAGATATTGCGGCGGAGCTACCGTTGTCGCGCACCACGGTTTCCCAGCATTTGCAGGAACTGAAGGCACTGGACCTCATCCGGGGCGACATTGATGGGCTGACGGTATGCTACTGCTTGAACACGGAGTTGTGGCAGCAGGTACAACAACAGTTTGCCGCATTTTTCGCCCAAGCCACTACCTCGGCCGCTGGCGCCCCGGCAGCAGCATGCGGCTGCTAACCGTTCCTTTTCCATTCTTATGTTCTTTTTGCCATGAGCATTTTCCCCCGCATGCATGTGTCGCTGTACGTCGCAGACCTAGCAGCAACCGTCAATTTCTACACGGCTTTTTTTGGGCAGCCGGCCACTAAAATCAAGCCCGGCTACGCTAAATACGTGCTGGATGCGCCTTCTCTCATCATTTCCTTCGTGCAGAACCCGGAGCGGGTACACAGCAATTTCGGGCATCTGGGCTTTCAGGTAGAAACCCTGCCGGAGCTGGAGCAGCGGCTGGCCACCGCCCGGCAGGCGGGTTTGGTGCAGCGGGAGGAAATGGGCACCAGCTGCTGCTACGCCAAGCAGGACAAGTTCTGGGTGAACGACCCGGATGGCACGGAATGGGAGGTATATTATTTCCACGAAGATGCCGAGTTCAACGACCCGCGCTACCAGCAGGAGTATGATGCCGCTGCCGATACTGGCCAGTGCTGCATTGCCCCGGCCGCTACCGCCGCAGTACCGGTTATGGCTCCTATGGCTTTCACGCTGGTTGATACAGGTACCTCCACCGGAGCCGCTTGTACTCCGGGCGGTACCTGCTGCTAAAACATCCTGCTTCTACTTATGAAAGCTGAAATGAAGATCCTGGTTTTGTGTACCGGCAACTCCTGCCGCAGCCAGATGTTGCATGGCTACCTGCAACAGCTTATACCAGCCGCGCAGGTGTACTCGGCGGGGGTAGAAACGCATGGTCTGAACCCGCGCGCGGTACAGGTAATGGCCGAAGATGGCGTGGATATCAGCCGCCATACGTCTAACTTGGCTACCGAATACGCAGCCGTCCCGTTCGATTACGTGCTGACTGTGTGCGACCATGCCCGCGAAACCTGCCCCGTGCTGCCAGGCGCGGCTACGGCCCGGCGGCTGCACCATAGTTTCCCGGACCCCGCCCAGGCTACGGGTTCAGAGGCCGATATTCTGGAAGCTTTTCGTGCTACCCGCAACCAGATACGCGCGTACGCGACGGATTTCAGTCGGACGTACCGGCCACAGCCGGGCCACACAGCAGCGTAGGCCGGTGCAGGCGGCCGGCAGAGCCGGTAGGCAATGTGGATTTTAAGGATGGAGTGCAGCGTACAGCTGCTTTTTCCCGTATACTTCCGGTAGTATTCTTCCCGCTCCCATTCCAAACCAGCCCCGTGCTATGGCCGCTCCGTTCCTTGTCCTGACCGATTTCACCCCTGCCGCCGACCACGCGCTACGCTACGCGGCGGCGTTGGCAGCTTCGGTGTACACCTCCCTGATAGTGCTGCACATCCGGCGCGAAACCCTGCTTGATCCTGACGCCTTCAATGGCAGCATCCGTCATCTGAGCGAAGGAGAAGTAGCTGCCTCGTTGCAGGAACGCACGCAGCCGCTGGGCGTTCCCGTCACGGTAGAGTCGGCGGTAGAAGGGGTGGAAGCAGCCGTGGCCGATGCCGTGCGCCGTCATTCTCCCAGCCTCGTCGTGCTGGGCAAGCCCGATACCGAAACCACGCCCGATGAACTGGTTAGCAGCACCTCGCTAAAGCTGCTGCGCGCTACCCGTACGCCGCTACTGGTGGTGCCTGTGGGTACGCAGGCTGCTGTACCGCCCCTGGCCGTTACGGTAGCCGCCGATAACAGCTCCATCAGCCTGAAAACTCAATCGGAAGGTATCCGGGAGATACTGGCCCACGTAAAGCCACGCCTGACGGTAGTACACGTAGCCGAGCCGGAGAATAGCGACGCCTGCACAGCCGCTCTCGATGCCGTGCAGGCCAGCGGCCTGGTTACCGGCATCCAGACCCGCATTCATACGCATGGGGTGCGCCACCGCCGCATTCCGGAAGGCATTCTGCAGGCCGCCACTGAAACCCATGCCGACTTACTGGTGCTGGTTGCCCGTCGCCGCAGCTTTCTGGGCCAGCTGTTCAACCGCAGCGTCACGTCCCAGGTTATTCTGCATGGCCACCTGCCCATGCTCCTGCTTCCCGCGCTGGATTAAGTAATTTAGTAAAATGGTGATTTAGTGAGTTTGACGTTCTATCGGCGCAACTAGCACAAACAGAACATCAAACTCATTATTTTACCGCCTCACTATTTCCCCCTTTACCCTACCACCGTACTACGGCGTTCCAGCAGGCATACGTCACGCCACTGGCCGTGGAGCTGGCCCAGCTTTTCGCGGACGCCTACAAGGCGGAAACCGGCCTTCTCATGCAGGTGCAGGCTGGGCACATTTTCGCGTATAATGCCGGCCTGCAGCGTCCAGATTCCGTGTTGCTCCGACTGCCGCACTAGTTCCCGCAGTAGCAGTAGGCCTACGCCCTGGCCCCGGTGTGCCGCTCCTACGTACACGCTTACTTCGGCCACGCCGCTGTACACGCACCGCCCCGATACCGGCGTGAGGGCCGCCCAACCCGCTGTTTCGCCCTCCGCTGTTTGTGCTACCAAGCGGCTATGGGGCAAATGAGCTGTGTCCCAACTTTCCCAGGTAGGAATTTCGGTAGCAAGGGTGGCCTGACCGGTGGCAATGCCTTCGGCGTAGATGGCCGCTACGGCTGGGTAGTGAGCGGCCGTGAGCGGAATAAGCAGGAGCGTTTCGGTCATAGCAACGGGCACGGTAGTGAACCGGCGAAGGTAGAAGAATTGGGCATTAGGTAACAGCGTAGCGGTTTTGGCCGTTCAGCAGAATTCATGTTACGCTACGCTTCAAATGGAACCGACTTCTTCTCCTGACTCGCGGCGGCGGTTTTTGCGCCAAGCCGGCCTGAGTGCCGCGCTGGCCGCCGTAGCCGGACCGGCCGTTGCCCTTCCCTTCACCGAAACCACTTCCCCCATGCAATACGACGACCAGAAAAAGCTGGGCTTCGCCATCGTTGGCCTCGGCAAATTTGCTCAGGAGCAGATGATGCCGGCTTTCAAAGACTGTAAGCACGCCCGCATCACAGCCCTCGTGAGCGGCTCGCCCGATAAAGCCAAAAAGCTGGCCGCCGAATACGGGGTGGAGGCCAAGAGTATTTACAGCTACGATAATTTCGATTCCATCAAGGATAATCCGGCGGTGGACGTGGTGTACATTGTGCTGCCGGTGGGATTGCACGCCGAGTACACGGTGCGCGCCGCCAAGGCCGGCAAGCATGTGCTCACCGAGAAGCCAATGGCTAACACGCCTGAGGACTGCCAGAAGATGATTGACGCCTGCAAAAAGGCTAACGTGAAGCTGATGGTAGCCTACCGCGCCCAGTACGAGCCCTTCAACCTCGATGCCATTGCCCGCATCCGCAAAGGTGAGTTGGGCAAGGTGATGCAGATTACCGCCGACCACGGCCGCATCGTGGACCCCACCGGTGACAAAGCCGATACCTGGCGGATACAGAAGAAGCTGGCCGGCGGTGGCTCTCTGATGGATCTGGGCATCTACTCGCTCAACGCCACCCGCTACCTTACCGGCGAGGAGCCCGTGGAAGTAACCGCTTTGGAAATGAGCGACAAAGCTGACCCACGCTTTAAAGAGGTAGAGGACCGGATTCATTTTACGTTGCGCTTCCCGAGCGGTATTCTGGCCACCTGCACCAGTTCCTACAGCACTGAAGGCGTGAAGCGGTACCGCGTGTTCGGCGACAAAGCCTGGCTCGACCTCGACCCCGCTACCGATTACTATAAGCACAACATGACCATCGGTGATAAGGATGGAGAGCGTAAAATCAGCCTCAAGGAAGGCAACCAGTTCGCCGCTGAGCTGGATCACATGGCCGAGTGCGTACTGCAGAACAAGACGCCTAAAACCCCCGGAGAAGAAGGCCTGAAGGACATTCGCCTGATCATGGCCATCTACGAAGCCGCCCGCACCGGCAAAAAGGTAAAGGTGTAAGTTGAAGTCAAAAGTGTAAAGTAGAAAGGCAAAGTACAGCCCTGAAATGCAAAAGCCCCTGACGTCCGTACTGACGTCAGGGGCTTTTGAGTAGGTAAAAATCAGGAGCTTCGCGAAGGACAGATTGCTTCGCTCCGCTCGCAATGACAGGTGGGCTTTGACTTTTACCTTTTCCCTTTTCCGTGCCGCAGGCTTACGCCGGCGTACCAGTTGCGGGCCGGGGCCGGCTGAAAGTAGCGCCCCCCGAAGGCGTTCAGGTCGTTGCCCAGGGAATAGCGGCGGTCCGTAAGGTTTTCGGCCCCGCCGAAAAGGTCCAGGGTGAAGCCGCCGAAGCTGCGGCGCCAGCCGCCGCGCGTGCCGAAGGTCCAGTAGCCGGGGGCGGCTTCAGTGTTGGCGTCGTTCACGAAAATGCGGGCCTGGTGGTTGACGGTGGGGCTCAGGTAAAAGCCCAGCGGAGCCACCAAGTCGAGGCCAGCGGTGAGAGTGTGGGGGGCGGTGCCGGTGAGGCGGTTGCCGCTGAAGTCCTGCCCGCCGCTTTCGTAGCTCCCGAAGCGGTAGTGGTTGTAGGCGTAACTCACGAAAGCGCGAAGGCCCGTGGGCATCACGTCACTACCGGCAGCTTGCGCGGCGCTACCAACTGACTCCGGCTGCCACACATAACCGTTCAGGGCCACCTCCACCCCGCGCTGACGGGTGTTGCCGGCGTTAGCGAAAAGCTGAGTGCCCAGGTCGGTGGTGCGGGTGGTGATGGTCTGACGCTGGCGCTGGTCGTAGAGGGCCACGTCGTAGCGCAGGCGCTGCCGGAGCAGTATGCCGCGCGCGCCCACTTCGTAGCTGGTGCCGCGTTCGGCCTGCAAGGCGCGGTTGATGGAGCCGTCGGAAGGGCGAATTTCTTCTTCGGTGGGTGGGGAGAAGCCGGTGCTTACACTGCCGTACACCGCCAGGGTCGGGCCAAACTCGCGCAGCAGCGCCATCCTCGGCGACACCTCGGGGCGGAAGTTCCGCTCCAGCGCGTAGCCGGTGGGGTTGGCAGCGGCATCCGACAGCCGGCTGATGCGGTAGCGGAGACGGTTGTAGCTGGCTCCGGCCGTGAGCAGCAGCCCGGCCGGCAGCTCGTAATCGGCCTGGGCGAAAGCAAAGCCGGTGAGGGTCCGGATTTCATCGTCGTAGCGCAACGCGCCGGGCTGGCCGGCGCGGTTCTGGTAGTTGCGGGAGCTTTCGAAGCCGGTCTGGGCCTCGGCTCCCGCTTGCAGGCGCAGGATGCGGCCGGCCAGGGCGGTGCGGTAGCTGGCCACCGTGCGCCCGCCCCCGCCCAGCAGCGTGTTGCGTTCGAAGTCGATCAGGTAGGGCGTGTTGATGCGGCTGCCGCTCAGGTAGAGCGTGGTGCGCAGGCTCAGCCGGTCGGTGAAGCGGGCCTCGTAAGTAGACCCGAGCAGGGCGGTACGGGAGGCGTAGTAGGTACGCTGCTGCACGGTTCCGGGCGCGGTGGCCGTGCCAGGGCGGGCCTGGCGCGGGTCGGTGAGGAACTGGGCGCGGGTGAGGCCGCCGGGCAACTGGTAGTTGATATCCGAGTACAGCGCGTGCAGGCCTACGGTCTGCTTTTCGGTGAGCTGCCATTCGCCGTCGAGGGCCAGCACGTCGCGACGCAGGGCGCTTTGCTGGCGGTAGCCGTCGAGGCTCTGGCGGGCGTAGGTGGCACGCAGGTAGCCGGTAGCGGAGCCGGTTTCCACACTCGCCACGTAGCGCCGCAGCCCGAAGCTGCCCGCCGTGAACCCCACCTGAGCGGCGCTGGTACCGGGGGCAGGCCGTCGGCCGCTCAGCAGCACGGCCCCGCCGGTGCCGGCCCCGTACACGCTGGCGGCGGGGCCCTTTACTACTTCCAGCCCGCCTAGCAGCGCGGGGTCGAGCAGGTTGAGGGGCGTGCTGCCGCTGGCTTCGGTAAACGGGATGCCCTGGTAATACACCTTGGTGTTGCGCACCCCGAACGGGGAGCGGAGCGTGCTGCCCCGCACGCTGAGGCGGTAGCTGCCGCTGGCCCGCTCCTCCAGCCGCACGCCGGGCAGCGTGTTCACGGCCTGGGTGAGGGCATTCTGCGGAAACCGCTCGAAGTCGCGGGCCGCGAGGGTGCTGACGGCGGCGGCGGTGCGGCGCAACGGCAGCTGCTGGCCGTAGCCCGTTACGGTGGCTTCGGGCAGGGCCACGGCGCGGGTGGTATCGGGCGGGGCGGTTTGGGCAAGCAGCGGGGCGGGCAGCAGCAGCAACGGCACGGCGTAGCGGTAGGGCATTCTGGTAGTAGAGCTGAGAAGGCAGAGGTGAGAACCGAGACGCGGTGAGGCGCTGGTCTGGGCTTGCTAACCCTCAATCGGCCCGCAGGGTTGGCGGATGGGTGCTTTTCGGCTGAAATAGCCTGGTTCGGCGCAACGCGCGGCAACGCAGCGAAGAGTTGTGACGAGGAAGCGGAGACTTGAGGCGGGGCAGCGGATAATCGTGGCGACACAGCGGAGAGTTGCGGCGAGGCAGCGGACGACTGTGGCGACACAGCGGAGACTTGGGGCGACACAGCGGACTGTTGCGGCGACACAGCGCAGACTTGCGACGAGGCAGCGCAGACTTGCGACGAGGCAGCGGAGACTTGCGGCGGAGCAGCGGCAGATTCTGTATATTTTCCCCCTCGCCTACTTGCTTACCGCTATGCCCGTTGCCCTCTACCTCCCTCGCCGCCACCGTCGCCATTTGCTGTTTCCGCCGGGTTTGCTGGCGTTGGCGGGGCTGCTGTGGCTGGGGTGCGTGGCGGTGCCGAGAATGGTGAGGCCAACTCAATATGTGAAGGAAGTAGCCTTTTTTTCCCTTTATGCGCCTGCCTTTCCATTTGGTGGATTCCCCACGCCTCAAGAGGTGGAGGACTTCGGCCCTTGGAAAAGCATTATTCTATCGGGTAATCCGTGGACCGAATACTTTGATATGAAAATCGTTGAAAGCGCCAGTCTTTCGCTGGTGGAAGAACAAACAGAGCACCGGGCGCTGCACGTATATTTTAACGAATCTACTTCCTACGCCACATGTATTCAGTTGTGGGACATATGCAGCCGATTAGGCATTAAGCGGTACTGGATAGACTGGCGCAAGCTGCCTTTCAGCTTCAACTTGCTGGGCAACATTCCGCACCCAGATTATCCCACAATGGTATGTGGCACACCAGATCAATACCTAATCCCAACAAAACCCTATATCGAGGTAATAGAAGAATGGATTACCGAGAGCTGGGCGGCGGCATTTTCCCCCGTTTGGCGCAACACCACGCTCCTGCTGCTGCTTATCACTGCCCTGTCCGCCTGGAATCTGACGCGCCTGCGGGCTGCTTACCGTTACTAACCTTACCGCTATGCCCGCTGCCCTCTACCTCCCCCGCCGCCACCGTCGCCATTTGTTGTTTCCGCCGGGCCTGCTGGCGCTGGCGGGGCTGCTGTGGCTGGGGTGCGCGGTGGTGCCGAGGAATGAGCCGAAAACTTATGCTTTATGGTCGCCTGCCTCTGATACCCAAACTACCACTCCTATTTACAACACGACACAGTACAACACGAGTTCCTCTTATGATCGGGGCGTCTACCAGTTACAGCAAAACCCTACTCGCATTATTTTACCAAGTACAGGTGGGTGGATGAACTACTTTGTTTCCCGAGAGCTGGACTTTGTTTTGCCCAACAATTCTTACTCCGACATAACTGAACTGAGAGGCGTCGAGGTACTTTTTCCAGCTCTGAATAAAAAGGAGTTGGATGACATGGTGCTACTGCTTCAACGCCGTCCGAATATTATCTTCTCGGTGGCAACCCGCCAGCGGCCAGTCTCACTACGGATATATAATGAGCCAATCCTTGACGGCATTGAATGTGTGGGCATGAACATTATAACTGCGCCAGACCTTCCCCAGCCCACGATGCTACAACAGGCCGTTCAAAACATCACTTTACTTTCCCAGCCAGGCTGGCGCAACACCTGGCTCCTGCTGCTGCTCCTTACCGCCCTATCCGCCTGGAAACTGCGGCGGCAGTGGCGGGCGGCGGCAAGCTGAATCGTAACCCCGGGCGGAAAAACGCAGTTAAGCCGAGCGCAACCTATTCACCTGCGCGATGCTTCCGAAACTGACGATACCCCTGGCCGCCGCTCTGCTGGCGGGCTTCACGGCCCCGGCCCAGAACGTGCCCCCGGCCGCCACCCCGTTCCAGATGACGGGCAACATTTACCTGCCCAACAAGCTGCCGGCCACGCCCGAGCGGGTAGCCAGTCTGCAAGTGCCCGCCGGCTTCACCATCAGCAAATACGCCGAGGGCCTCGACATGCCCCGCATGCTGGCCGTGGCCCCCAACGGCGACACCTACGTGAGCAACCGCGTGAAAGGCACCGTTACGCTGCTGCGCGACGCCAATAAGGACGGCAAAGTGGAAACCACGCAGCAGGTGGCCCAGAAGCCCCATTTGCACGGCCTGGCCCTCAAAGATGGGAAACTCTACATAGCCGCCATCCGGGAAGTGTACGTGGCCGACGTGAAGGCCGACGGCACCCTGGGCGAGTTGAAAACTTTGTACAAAGACCTGCCCGACGCCGGCCAGCACGCCAACCGCACCCTGCAATTCGGGCCCGATGGGCTGCTTTACCTCTCGGTGGGCAGCACCTGCAACGCCTGCGACGAGGACAATCCCGAAAGCGCCACCTTGCTCCAGTTGAAGCCCGATGGCTCGGGCCGGCGCGTGTACGCCCAGGGCCTGCGCAACACCATCGGCTTCGACTGGCACCCGGTTACCAAGCAGCTCTACGGCCTCGACCACGGCATCGATTGGCTCGGCGACGAGGACCAGATGGAGGAGTTCAACCAGATCAAGGACGGCGGCCACTATGGCTGGCCATCCATCATCGCCGACGGCAAGCACTACCCCGCCAACAAGCCCAAATCGGGGGAAACCTACGAGCAGTTTGACGCCCGCACGGTGCGGCCGTTGCTCACGTACAAAGCCCACTCCGCGCCTCTAGGCATGGTGTTCTACCGGGGGCAGCAGTTTCCGCAGGCGTTTCGGCAGGATGCTTTCGTGACGATGCACGGCTCCTGGAACCGCGCCCAGCCCTCGGGCTACAAAATCGTGCGGGTGCACTTCAACGAGCAGGGCCAGCCCCAGCAGTTCGAGGACTTCATCACGGGCTGGCTGGTGGAAAACGACAAGTCGGAATTCGGCCGCCCCTGCAGCATCATTGAGGCCCCCGATGGCTCCCTGCTGGTTTCCGACGACGACAACGGCGTGATTTACCGCGTGGCCTACGGCACGCCGGGCAAGGAAGGCAAGAAGGCGAAGAAGCGCGGGTAATGGCCGTCCCGGTCCGGCGGCTGTAAGCCGTCGGGCCGGTTGCCGCGTGCTGACGTTGTTACAGGACCGTTTGAGCCGTTGGGCCGATTGCCGTTGGCGGATGTTGTTATATGGCCGTTCGGATGGCTTCGTAACAGCATCAGCTACCGGCAACCAGCCCGACAGCTTGCAGCCGCCGGACCGGAACGCCTCTACAGAATCACCTGAAGCTGCATGGTGGCTTCGGGACGGTAGTTTAGGTTGTCGATATTGGTGAAATCGGGGCGCGCGCGGTAGTTGAGCGTGATTTTGGCCTGGTGGCCATCGAGCAGCACGTTCACGCCGCCGTCCAGAATGTGCACGTCCTGCAGGCGGCCATCGGTGCGGCGCAGACCCTCGTAGCGGCCGTGGATGTAGCCGGCGTAGGGCTGCAGGCGCACTTTGGGGCCGAGTAGTTTTTTGGGCAGCAGGAAGCCGGTTTGGATAGTTTGGGCGGTGCCGGTACCGAGCATGGGCACCGCATTGCCGCGCAGCGCCGCCGAACCAGTGCCGGGGTTCAGGGTGCCGCCGTAGCGCACGTAGTTGGGGCCCATGCGGTAGTCGTAGGCAGCGGCGTACACCGTGAAGGCGGTCTGGTTGCGGGCGGTGGTGTCTACGGGCGTATCGAAGAAGATATCGGCCGAGAGCACGCGCATGTCGTGGCGGTTGTAGGGGATGTCCCAGACGCGGGCAGGCTGCGGGGTGGGGTTATCGGTGGGGCGCGAGTAGAGGCCACCGGCGTGGTAGAGGAAGCCCGCCCCGATGTCGAACACGCGCTTGGCCCCCAGGTAGTTGCCCACCGCAAACGGCACCAGGTTCAGTTCCTTATCCAGCAGCTCCACGTCAAAGTAGCCCTGCCAGATTTTGCCCCGGCTGCGCGGGTTGAACTGTGCCACGTTGGTGGTCAGCGTGGCCGGCGTGCTGCCGGTATTCGTGCGAAACGCATCATTCACTGACAGCCGGTAGTCGAACTTCTTCACCCGCCCGCGCACGTACACCCCTATGCCCCGGCCGGTCTGGTCGATTGCGTCGAGGGAGGGCGACTGCACGCCGGGCACGTCGAGGGTTATCAGCGAGAAGGCAGCGAAGCTGGTCTGGCGCGAGATGCCGTTGTAGTAGTGCAGGCCGCCGCCGGCGCTCATATACTGGCTCACCTTGTACTCCACCAGCGCGTCGTGGATATAGAACTGAGGCTTTTTGCCGGGGCCGGTCGGTTCGCCGGGCGCCCCGCCTGAGATAGTGCTTTGCCCGTTGATGCCCAGCTGCGTGACAACCAGAAAGCGCGGGTTCAGCTGCGCCACCAGCAGCACCCGCGAGCGGCGGATACCAAAGTCAATCTGGTCACTCCGGGGCTCTTCCTCGGCCGAGAGCGTGCCCGAGTTGTTCTCATTGTAGCGCACCCACAGCTGGTGAGCCGTCATGATGCGCACGTATTTCGAGCCGTCGGGCGAGATGCTGATTTTCATACCGCCCGCGTACGGGGCCGATTTGGTGGGCGCGGGCGCTGGGGCCGGAGCAGTAGCCGGGGCCGGATCCGGAGCCTTCCCGGTGGTAGGCGGCACGATAATCTGGGCGTGGGCCAGCGGAGTCCCCAGCAATAGTAGCGCCGCTAGCTTCAAGCGTAAAAACGTAGTCATGGGGTGGGGAAAGCTTGGAGGGGAGGTCAGAAAAAAGGGCAAGGCGCAGCCCTGCTGCCCGATTCGGGCAGGAAAAACCAGGCAGTTGATAAGGGGGCAGTGGCGCGAGCTTTGTAGCTCGCGCTGCTTCGGCTAAGCGTGAACTTCTACGCGGGGAATGAGGGCAGCCGGCTCAGGCTGCAGCTCCTCGGGCACCGAGCGGCCCTGCAACGCCAGCTGGTGGCGGGCCTCGTCGAACTCGCCCTCACTTTTGGCGACTACGAGCGTGGCAATGCCGTTGCCGATGACGTTGGTAATGGCCCGGGCCTCGCTCATAAACCGGTCCACGCCCAGCAGCAACGCCACGCTTTCTACCGGAATAACCTTGGTAGCCGCCAGCGTGGAAGCCAGCACGATGAAGCCGGAACCCGTCACGCCCGCCGCGCCCTTGCTCGTCACCACCAGAATGGCAATCAGCGTGAGCTGCTGGGTGAAGGATAACGGAATGTTGAAGGCCTGCGCCAGGAAAATCACGGCAATAGATAAATAAATCGAGGTACCGTCGAGGTTGAAGGAATAGCCGGTCGGGATTACCAGGCCGGCTACGGAGCGGGAGCAGCCGTAGCGCTCCATCTTGTCGATCATGCGTGGCAGGGCCGACTCCGACGATGAGGTACCCAGCACCAACAGGATTTCCTCTTTGATAAAGCGCAGGTACGGCATCAGGCGCAGGCCGTAGTAGCGCATAATCAGGTTGAGCACCCCAAAAATGAACAGGAACATAGTGGCGTACACCACCAGCATCAGCTTGCCCAGCGGCAGCAGCGTGGCAATGCCGTACTTGCCAATCGTGAAAGCCATGCCGCCAAACGCGCCCAGCGGGGCCAGTTTCATCACCATGGCCAACACCCCAAACATGGCGTGCGAAAGCCGGTCGAAAGTTTTCATCAGCGGCTGGGCCTGCTGGCCCATGCGGTTGAGGGCCAGCCCGAACAGCACCGAAAACAGCAGCACCTGCAGAATGTCGCCCTTGGCGAAAGCGCCCACCACGTTGTCGGGCACCATGTGGGTGAAGAACTCCACCCAGTTCATTTCGCCGGCCTGGGAGGTGAATTTGGACGCTTCTTCGGCCTTCTTCGAGTCCTGCATCACGGCCTGGGCCGTGGCCTGCACCCCCGCGCCGGGCTGCGTCACGTTGGCTACCAGCATGCCGATGGCCAGCGCCAACGTCGTCACGATTTCAAAGTAGAGCAGGGCTTTACCACCCACGCGGCCCACCTTTTTCATGCTGCCCATGCCCGCAATGCCGATGACCACCGTCAGGAAGATGATGGGCGTTATCAGCATCTTGATCAGGCTGATGAACGTGTCGGCCACGGGCTTGAGGGCCGCCCCGAAGGCCGGAAACAAGGCTCCAACGGCAATACCCAGGGCAATGGCCGTGAGCACCTGCACGGTGAGGTTGGAAAACAGCTTTTTCATGGAGCGGAATGGATGGGATGGGAAGTTGGTTTTAGGAGGCTGGTGAGCTGTACCTGTCATCCTGAGCTTGCGAAGGACCTTATTACCCATGAGCAACACAGGTAGGATCCAGCCGTGATAAGGTCCTTCGCAAGCTCAGGATGACAGCTAATCCAGCTGCTCAGCCGCCGGATCAGTATTGAGATGAGACGTTTTGGTGGTTTCGGCCATGCCTAGGAACACCAGCAGCGAGATGCCGATGCAGCCGGCAATGTACCAGTAGAAGTAAGCCTCGTGTCCGACGCCCTTGCTCCAGAGGGCCAGGTACTCGGCGGTGCCACCAAATACGGCCACCGTAAGCGCGTGCGGCAGCCCGATGCCTAAAGCCCGGATTTCTGTCGGAAACAGCTCGGCTTTTACTATTACATTGATGCCGCTGTAGCCGCTCACAATCACCAAGGCCAGCAGCAGCAGCCCGAAAGCAACCAGCGGCGAGGTGGTGTGGCTGAGGGCCGTGAGCAGCGGCACCGTACCCAGCGCCCCGCCCACCCCGAAGAAAATCAGCAAGGGCCGCCGCCCGATGCGGTCCGACAGCGCCCCGAACACGGGTTGCAACGCGGCAAACACCAGCAGCGACAGAAAGCACACGTTGGTGGCGGCCTCCCGGGTCATGTGGGCGGTGTTCACCAGAAACTTGAGCATATAGGTGGTGAACGTGTAGAACGCCAGCGTGCCGCCCATCGTGAGGCCGACCACCGTGAGCACGGCGCGGGGGTGGCGCGCCAGCACGCGCAGACTGCCCCGCTGGTCCTCAGTGGTTTCGGGCTGGGCCGTGAAGGCGGCGGTTTCGTCGAGGTTGTGGCGCAGGTACAGGGCCACAACCGACAGCAGAGCCCCAATCACGAAGGGGATGCGCCAGCCCCATGCCAGCAGCTGGGTTGGTTCCAGCACCCGCTGCAGCACCAGCTGAATCCCGAGGGCCAGCAGCTGCGCCCCGATGAGGGTGAGGTACAGAAAGCTGGAATAGAAGCCGCGCCGGCGCGAGGTCGCCATTTCGGCCAGGTAGGTGGCCGACACGCCGTACTCGCCGCCCACGCTCAGGCCCTGCAGCAGCCGAGCCGTGAGCAGCATCACTGGCGCCACGATGCCCACCGTCTGGTAAGTAGGCGTGAGAGCAATCAGCAAAGAGCCCAGCGACATGAGCAGCACCGACAGCGTCATGGACTGCTTACGGCCCACTTTATCGGCAATGCGCCCGAACATCCAGCCGCCGATGGGCCGCATCAGAAAGCCCAACGCGAAGATGCCGGCCGTCTGGAGCAGCTGGGCCGTGGTGTCGCCGGCCGGGAAAAACGAGGCCGAGAAGTACAGGGAAAACGAGGAGAAAACGTACCAGTCGTACCACTCCACCAGGTTGCCCACCGAGCCGCTCAGGATGGCCCGCAGCCGCCGGGGCGACACCCGCTCCCCACGCCCCGCCCCGGCCGGCGTTGCGGCAGTAGTCAGGTCAGCAGGAGAAACGGCGGTAGGCATGAGCGAGGTAGTTGTCGGCTAGTGAGTAGTTACTTACTGGTTGATGTAAGCAAATAACGAACTCAATCTTGAAGGAATTTTGAGGGAATGTTATGGTTTCTATGAAATTTTGCACCGCTGGCGGCAGAGTACAAGCAATAAAGCTGAAGTATGCAAGAACGTCATGCTGAGCTTGCCGAAGCATCTCTACTGCTTCGTCAGCGCCATTCAACGAAGCGGTAGAGATGCTTCGGCTCCGTTGCACTTCGCTCAGCATGACGTTCTTTTTACTCTAGTTGACCCCAGCTACGCGCTACTGCCCAGCCAGCATCGGCGCGAAATCCAGCCGAATGCGGTGCCAGCCCTCGGCGTAGGTGTAGCTGACGCAGTGGCCGTACAACTCGCTGATACGGCGCACGATGGCCAGCCCGATGCCGATGGAATCGAGGGCGGCGTTGCCTTTCTTGAAGCGGCCGAACAGCTCTTCCACCGGCGCGGTGGGCGCGTGGCCGGTGTTTTCCAGCAGCAGAAATTCCGGGGTGAGCTGCAGCCGGATTTCGCCGCCGGACTGGTTGTGGCGGATGGCGTTGCTGAGCAGGTTGTTGAGCAGCAGCTGGGCCAGGGCCTCGTCCAGGGGCACCACCACGCCGGGCGCAATGTGCTGGGTGGTGCGCAGGTTCTTCATCTCGGCCAGGTCGGCGAAAGCGGCTTCGGTGGCGGGCACCAGCTGGCTTAGGTTGGTGAAGGTATCGGGGCGGGTGTCGAAGTGCTCCAGCTTGGCCAGCAGCGTGAGCGAGTGGTTGATGCGGCTGAGGCGCTCCAGCTCGTCGTGCATGGCCGTGAGCAGGCGCAGCTGCGGCTCCGTCAGCTCCGAGTCCAGCAGCAACTCCAGCTTGGCCTTGATGGTGGCAATGGGCGTTTGCAGCTCGTGTGAGGCATTTTCGGAGAATTCCTTGAGGCCCTGGTAGTCGCTCTGGGCGCGGGTGGTCATGCGCAGCAGAAACTCGTTGAGCACGTTGAACTCGGTGGTGCGGCTGGGCTCCAAAGCAATGCGCTGCTGCTGGCTGAGCTGAAACTGCTGGATGCCGCGCAGCGTCTGGGTAAAGGGCCGCAGAATCCGCCAGGAAATCACCTCGCTCAGAATCACCACCAACGCCAGCAGAAACACAAACGTCCACGCAAACACCAGCATCAGGCCCGTTAGGTAAGCGTCGCGCGGCTCCACCACGGCCGCCCGGCTGGTCACGCGGTACACCTGCCCACGCACCACCGGGTAGGTGGTCACGCGCACCATCCGCACTTCCGACTGCAACGCCGGCTCCCACTCGTCGCGCAGCCGCACCAGCGGCGCGTGGCGGGCCGTATCGGCGGGCACGCCACGCGCCACCCGCACGTTGGCCCGCGACGGATGCCCCGTGTAGCTGCCCCCACTCCGCAGCTGCCCTGCCACCACCGCATTCAGGTCCTCCAGCTTGCCAATGGTGGCCTGCGTGGCGCTCCGTGACAGGGCCGCGTACACAATGGCAAACCCAATACTCAGCACGAAAAACGTGATGATGGCGTAGGCCAGCGTGTAGCGGTAGTTGAGTTTCACTTGGTGATGGATAGGTGGATAGCTGGACTAGGGAATTGGTTGAACTGGGGAAAAGAACGTCATGCTGAACGGTGTGCAACGAAGCCGAGGCATCTCCGCCTCTTCACCTGACGATTCACTAGCCCAGGGTTTAAACCCTGGGCTATGGAGCGGCCGTTATAGGCTGCTTGCTGTGCCGCCTGCCGTCCTCACTCGTCAAACTCACCATTTCACCACTCACTATTTCACCACTACTCCGGGGCGTTGAATTTGTAGCCGAAGCCGTAGACGGTGCTGATGTAGTCCTGGCCGCCGGCGTCGGTGATTTTCTTGCGCAGGTTTTTCACGTGCTGGTACACAAAGTCCACGCTGTCGAGGTTATCGGTGTAGTCGCCCCAGAGGTGGGCAGCAATGGCCTGGCGGCTCAGCATGCGGCCTTTGTTATGGATGAAGTAGAGCAGCAGGTTGGTTTCCTTGCGGGTGAGATTGAGCAGCTTGCCATTCACGCGGCACTCCAATGAGTCGAGGTCGGCGGTGAGGTCCTGGAACGTGAGGACGTTGTTTTTCTGGGGGCTGCGGCGGCGCATGATGGCCTTGACACGAGCGTGCAGCTCGGGCAGCGGGAAGGGCTTGGTGATGTAGTCGTCGGCGCCTTCGCTGAGGCCGGTGAGCTTGAAATCCAGCGCGTTCTGGGCCGAAATGATGATGACGCTGCTATCCACGCCCTCCTTACGCAGCAGCTTGAGCAGGTTGATGCCGTTGCCATCGGGCAGCATGATATCGAGCAGCACCACGTCGTAGGTGAAGAGAATGAGCTTTTCGCGGGCCTCGTCGAAGGTGGCGGCCACCTCGCAGATGTAGTGCTCCTGCACCAGGTAGCCGGCAATGCTGCGGGCCAGTTCCGCGTGGTCTTCAACCAGGAGAATTTTCATACGGCGGCAAACGGCATTACCGGCGCAGAAAAGGCCGGTAGCGGGGTGGACACCGGTAAAAGTATCAAAAACCTCTTCCCCGCTTTGCATCCGCAGTATACTTGGCAGCAATGTTTACAGAATGCGGAACTCCACGGGCAGCTCATACGGTACCGCTACGGCCCGGCCCGCCACTACGGCCGGCTCCCAGGCGGGCATGGTTTTGAGCAGGCGCAACACTTCCGTATCGGTACTGTTGCTGATGCCTTTGAGTATTTCCGGGTTTTGCACCTGCCCCCGCTTATCCAGCACAAACCGCACCCACACATTGCCTTCCACTTGGTTGCGCAGGTCACTGGCCGGATAGCGCAGATTCCGTGTGAGCCACTGTTGCAACGCCTTGTCGCCGCCCACAAACCGGGCGGGCCGCTCGAAAGCAAACCAGGTAGTATCCCGGCCGGCGCGGGTGTAACAATGGCCGGACCGGAGCACGCCGGACCGGTAGGTTTCCGTGCGCAGCAGGCGGCCCGAAGGATACCACGCCCGCAACGCCCCGTGCCGCTGCCCCTGCCGGTACGCCAGTTGCCAACGCGGCCGACCATTCGGGTACCAAGTCTGCACCGTTCCGTGTAGCTGGCCGTGGCTGTATGGGTAGCTAGCAACTCGCCGGCCCGTAGCGGCGTGCCATTCGGTGCTGAGGCCGTGCCGCTGCCCGGCCCGCAGCTGACTATACTGCTCCTGATGCAGACGCCGACCGTTGGGCTGGTAGGTGGTGATGGTACCGCCCGCGCCCTGCTTCCGCACCATGGTGTAATAAGCGGCTGAGTCGGGAGTAGCAGTGCGGCGGCCGGTGGCGGTGTAATATGTACGGGCTGAAGGCTGAGCCAGCCCTTGCGTAAGGGTCAGCAGCCCCAGCAGCAGGCTAGTGGCAAAAAATAGAAGGCGGGGCATGTGGAATCGGGTCAGAAGTGGCATCAATACCCGGTAGATGCCAAACCCACCGCTATTCCACACCGCGCCCATGACAAAATCCGCTTACTACCTCGCCATTCCCCAGCCCTGCCACGAAGACTGGACCCATATGACGCCCACCGAGCGGGGCCGTTTCTGCCAGTCCTGCCGCAAGGAGGTGCTGGACTTCACCGACATGGCTCCGGCCGATATCCTCCACGTCATCCGCCAGGCGCCCGGCGGCAGCGTGTGCGGCCGTATTCCGGCGCATGTTCTGGACGAAAGCCGCCGACAGGCCGAAACGGCCGCTGCCGAACTGTACTGGCCACAGTTGCGGAATGCCCGGCGGTGGTTGGCCACCCTGGGGTTGCCGCTGCTGGCCGCCTCTCCCCTGCTGGCCCGCGCGCTGCCACCCGCGCCGACCGCCGTAGCCCCGGCTGCACGTAGTCGGCCGGCTACGCTACGGCTTCGGGTGTATGATCCGGCAACCGGTCAAGGGGTGGGCTTTGCACAGGTACAGCTGTGGCGAGCAGATGCGTTGCTGCTCACCACCCAGGCCGAAGCCGATGGCAGCGCGCAACTCCCATTGCCCGCCTCCGATTCGCTCCGCTTAGTGGTGCAGGTGCCAGGCTACCGCGTGGTGGATGAGTTGCTGGAAGAAAGTGGCCTTCACAGCACCCTGGCCGTCCCGGTGCAGCGCGGAGCCGTGCAATTACCTCTAGTTCGGAAGGAGGTAGAGGCTCCCCAAACGCACCGTGCGGAGTGGTCTGGCGGTATAAGTTCCGTTATGGTGATGCAGCCTTCTCCGGCCCAGCGGGTAGCACAGGCGCCCAAACGGCTGTTCTGGTGGCTGCGGCAACGGCTTCGGAAGAACGACTAAGGCTCCGGGAGCCAAACGGGCGTTTTTTGCGTTATTGATGCGCCTCTGGTTTCTGCCCCCTGCCCTACCTATGCCCACTCTTTCCCCCGACCTACGCAAAGCCCTGTTCAGTCTTCCAGTCAAGGAAAAAGACCAGCTCCTGGCCCGCCTGGTAGCCCAGGATGCTATCCTGGTGGAGCAACTTACCTTCCGCTTGCTGGAAGGCGAGGAGGCCCTGGAGGACCGCCGTAACCGCCTGCGCCAGCAGGTAGACGACCCCGTGCGCGGCTTCCATCAAACACCCAACGACCTGTTGCACATCACCCGCCAGCTGCAGCAGCGACTGGCCTACCACGCCAAAGTAACCGGCGACACGCTGGGCGAAATCGAACTGACATTACGGCTGCTCACCAACGTATTGCGCCACCAGCCCGAGGCCACCGGCCGCCTGCACGGCCCCACCCAGCCGCTGCTGCAGCACTTGGCGCGCCGCACGCAGGAAGTGCTCAAAACCATCGGCAAGCTGCACGAGGATTACCGCGTGGAGTTTGCACCGGCTGCCAACGAACTGCTGCCGCTGCTCTACGCGTCGGCCGCCGCGCCGCTGGCCCGGGAGCTGGGCGTGGCAGTGAGTTGGGAATAGAATGAGGAGGGAAATATGTTCGTCATGCTCAGCATGACGTTCTGGTTACAGCGCTTCGCTAATCCAATGCCCGAAACACGATAGGCATCGTGTAGGATACCCACACGGGCTGCCCGTTCACGCGGCCGGGCGTCCACCAAGGCATGATACGCACCAGCCGCAGGGCTTCTTCATCGAGGCCACTGCCCAGGCCCTTTACTATTTCCGCGTCGCGGATGCGGCCTTCATCGGTAACAATGAACCGAATGAACACCCGCCCCGATATTCCGCGCCGCAGGGCGTCATCAGGGTACTTCAGCTCCTTGCGCAGAAACTTCTGGAAGGCTTCAGTGCCGCCGGGGAAGGCGGGCATTTCATCGGCGGCGTGGTATACGGTGGGCGCGCCGGCCGGGGCCGGGGCCACAGTGGCCCCGGCCACCGTCTGGCTGCTTTCCGTCAGGGCCACCGTTTCAGCCTGGGCCCATGAAAAACTTGTCCGGAGCAGCAGCAGCGCCAGTAAGGGAAGTAGTTTTGGATACATAGCGGCGGCGTGTCTGACGGATGACAGACAAAGCTAGGCTACTGCTTTCGGGCCTGGATGAGCGGAGCGTTATGATTATATTGTGGAATTGTTGGTAACATACGTCGCATCCTTTTTCCTCCGGAAGCGGTACAATTCGCAAGGGCAGTTTCTGCCGCCGCTGGCTCTTTACTCTCTTCTTTATGGCTACCACTCCCACCCCTGACCACATGCGTGCTCCAGCCAACCTGAGCGCCGAAGCCCTCCAGCAAGCCCTGACGGAACTGGACACTAAAATCCGGACGCTGCATAACCGCGCCAATGCCACCACGGCCGGCTCCTCTGCCACCTACCAGCAGCATGCCGAAGCCCTAGAAGCCAAGCGCGCCCGCCTGGTGGAGCGGCTGCATACTACTCCTACCCCAGCCGGGACGCCTCCAGATGCGGCGGCTCCTCACGCTCCTAAACAACACGAGTCAACTTGGGACGAAGTATGGCGGGGCATCGAAACACTGCGGCAGGATCTGCGCAATATTATCTAACCACGGATTTAGCCGGATTTCACGGGCAGCACTGTGCTATCTGCCGGGGTATTGTTCTGATTTACCACTGGCAAGTTGCTGGACTCCAGGGAAGGCAATAGTGTTTCGCCCAATTTCTCTGATTCCGGATTTTACGCACTGGACACGTGCTGATTTCAGGACGCCCTGCTGAGGGCGTCCTTTTTTTGCACTGAGCAGGCGCACTTGCAGGTATTTCGGTCGTGGGCGGTCAGTTCCATTCGGACGGAAGCTCTGACCGTTCGGGGCGGGAATTTACCGCTCGCGGAAAAGTAGTTTTCGAAGGAAGGAAGAGCAGGTAGGTTTGAAGTAGAAATCAACTTCTACCTCACTTCCCAACCACTTTCTGCTATGAACCTGACTACCCGCCTCCGTCCCGTTTGCTCCGCCCTGCTGCTCTCGGCCGCTGCGTTGCTCACCGCTCCCACTAGCGCCGCCCCGATGATGCCCGCTCCCACCGCAATGGGCACCGATAACCCCGCCGCCCACCCCAACTTCACGGTGCGGGTGGTGGGCAAGGGCCAGCCCGTGCTGCTGATTCCGGGCCTGACCTGCCCCGGCGCGGTGTGGGATGAAACGGTGGCGCACTACCAGAAACAGTACCAGTGCCACATCATCAGCCTAGCGGGGTTTGGGGGAGTGCCCGCGCCAGCCAGCACCGACAAAATGCTGCAAAATGTGCGCGACCAACTCCTGACGTACATCAAAACCCAGAACCTGCGCCAGCCCGCCATCATCGGCCACAGCCTGGGTGGGTTTATGGCCCTCTGGATGAGCAGTACCCAGCCCGAAGCCGTGGGGCCGCTGGTTATCGTGGATTCGTTGCCTTTCATCGGAGCCATCCAGAACCCGGCAGCCACCGTGGAGCAGGTACGGCCCATGGCAGAGGGGATGCGGAAGCAAGTAGCCAACGGCCCGATTAATCCGGCCCAGCAGCGCCAGATGACCGCCACCATGGTCACCGACACCGCCCGCATCAACCAGGTAACGCGCTGGGGCGTGCAGTCAGCACCGGCGGCCGTGGCCCAGGCTATGTACGATATGTACACCACCGATTTACGCGCCGACGTAGCCCGGATTCAGCAGCCGGTGCTGGTGCTGGGCTCCTGGGCCGCCTACAAGGGCTTCGGGGCCACTAAGGAAAGCACCAAGGCCATTTTCGACCAGCAGTATGCCAAGCTGCCCCGGCACCAGGTCGCAATGTCGGAAGCCGGCAAGCACTTCCTCATGTACGACGATACGCAGTGGTTTTTCCAGCTTTCGGATGCCTTTCTAAAGCAACCGAGCGCGGCCACGAAATAGCTGTATTTTGGTCCCGCCGGACGCGAATCACGTCCGGCGGGACCCACCGGTTTGCCATTCTATAGTTTCTACCTTTCCTCCTTTTATTCTGATGGTTTCTGCTCAGCAGTTCGATTCCCTGCGCCTGGAACTCGCCACCAAAGCCAAAAGCGGCCTCGACTTTATTCTGGCCGCCACCCTGGTATGGGCTGCCATTACATTCGTCTGGACGCTGCCGCTGCCCGTGGCTACGCGGGGCTTCATCACGTTTTTTGTGGGCGCGCTTACGCTGCCGCTGGCCTGGCTGCTGTCCAAGGCCCTGAATACCGTCTGGACGCTGCCGCACAACCCGCTGCAGCCACTGGGCCTGGTGCTGAACCTGGCCCAGCTGTTTTACTTTCCCTTCCTGATTTTCGTATTTATGCGCTACCCCCAGCATTTTGTAATGTGCTACGGCATCATCACGGGGGCGCACTTTTTCCCGTACGCCTGGCTGTACCGGGCCCCGGCCTATGGGGTGGCGGCGGGCCTGATCAGCGCGGGCTGCCTGGCCCTGGGGCTGGCCCTGGCCCCGGCGCAGCTCTACCTAATTCCAGGCTTCATCACTGTATCGTTGATGGGGCTGGCGGCCCTTCTGCTGCTGGGCCACCGTCGTAACGCCCCCGCGTATGCCGCTGCTGCCCGCCACTAGCCAACCCGCCAGCGAGGCAACCAGGCTGCGCGCCGTGGCTGCTCCTACTCGGCTCTATTGGTACTGTCAGCTGACGGGCTGGACGTTGTACGCCGTCCTGAACCTGTTTTTGTTTATGTCGGCGCGCGGGCTTACGGCTGAGCTGCTACTGATTGATATGGCCATTGTGGTGCCCATTGCACTGCTTTCCCACGGAATCCGGCACTTTATTCGGGCGGCTAACTGGCTGGAGCTGGCTCCCGTGGCGCTGCTGGGCCGCCTGTTCCTTCTGAATCTGGTGGCTTCCCTGCTAAGCCAGGCCATTATCTGGAGCCTGATGATCTGGGTGATTAAGCCATCGGCCAATGGCCAATCTTTCAGTTGGGGCGCATTCCTGCTATTCGCCGCCAACGTCAATATTCTGCTCTGGCTGTGGGAAGGCTTCTACTTTGGCTGGCACTACCTGCGCCGCTCCCGCGAAGCTGAGGTAAACGCCTGGAAGCTGACGGCCGCTGTGCGGGAAGCCGAAATGCGTACCCTCAAGGCTCAGATAAACCCGCACTTCATGTTCAACGGGCTCAACAACATCCGGGCACTGGTGATGGAAGACCCCGCCCGCACCCGCGACATGATTACCCACCTTTCCGATTTGCTACGCTATTCCATTCAACTGAACTCGGCCGAGCAGGTGCCACTACATCGGGAGCTGGAAATTGTGGAGCACTACCTTCAGCTAGAGGCTCTGCAGCTGGAGGAGCGGCTGCGTTACACCCTGGATGTGGACCCCGCTGCCCTCGATGTGCCCATTCCGCCCATGACGCTGCAGTTGCTGGTGGAAAATGCCATCAAGCACGGCCTGGCCCCCCGGCCGGCGGGGGGCTTCATTCACCTCACGGCCCAACTCAACGATTCGAACACCCTGCACATTACGGTGCGCAATACCGGCCGCTACGAACCCCGCACCGACCACCAGGGCGTAGGGGTCCGGAACGCCCGGGAAAGGCTACAGCTGCTGTTTGGAGCGGCAGCTCATCTGCATCTCGCCAACGACCCGCACGCCCCCGACGTGGTAGTGGCCCATCTGCAACTACCGGCCCGGCTGCCCGCGCCCGATTTCGCGCCCGCCCGTTCTCTTACCACCTCCCCATCTACCTAACGCCGCGCCCGATGAATGCTTTGCTCGTTGATGATTCACGCTTGGCCCGCACCGAGCTGCGCCACCTACTGCGCGCTTTTCCGGAGGTAACCGTGGTAGGGGAAGCTCGCCACGCCGAAGAAGCCCGCACCCAGCTCCGGGAGCTGCAGCCCGACGTGCTGTTCCTGGACATCCATATGCCCGGCGAAACGGGTTTTGAACTGCTGGCTTCGCTGGAAACGGCTCCCCACGTCATTTTCACCACCGCCTACGATGAGTATGCGCTGCGGGCTTTTGAGGTAAACGCGCTGGATTATCTGCTCAAGCCCATTCAGGAAAACCGGTTGGCGGCAGCCTTGGCCAAAGCCCGGGCCAAACTGACCGCGCCGGTGCCCGCGCTGGCCCCTGCCGCCGAGCCCGAGCCGGAGGAAGCAGCCCCTACCCCACTCACTGAGCAGGATCAGGTATTTGTAAAGGATGGGGAACGGTGCTGGTTTGTGCGCCTGGCCGATATCCGGCTGTTTGAAATCAACGGCAGCTACACCCAGATTTACTTCGAGCAGCACCGGCCGCTGATTCCGCGCACGTTGCAGCACCTGGAGCAGCGGCTGGATAACCGCGTGTTTTTCCGGGCCAACCGCCAGCAGATTATCAACCTGAAATGGGTGGAGAGCATTGAACCCTGGTTCAGCAATACGCTCAAAATCAAGCTGCGCGGCGGCCCGGAAGTAGAAGTTTCGCGGCAGCAGTCGGTACGGTTCCGGGAAATGCTAAGTCTGTAAGGCAAGCTCGGAAACCGGCCCCAAAATCGGACAGTATTATTCCGTTTTGGGTGAATCCTTTTGGGTTTCTTCGGAGTACACGGACGAGTAAGTAGCTGATTCCCGGTTGAATCGGCCTCCACTCCACTCGCCACCGTTTTGTATGAAATACGTCCTACTTACCTCTGCCTTTGCACTGCTGCTGCTCGGAACTTCCTGCTCCAGCGAAGACAAAATGCTGGAACGTCCCAGCCGTTACGGCTCCGTTTCGATGGACCGAACCAAGCGCGAAAACAACAAAGCCCGCTTCCGCAAGGAGCGCAAACCTATTGGCCTGGGCCTCAACGTAGACCCCAACGCCAAAAACCCTTACAAGTACCGCACCGTGGATGCCCCCAAAAAGTACAAATACGCCAAGCCCCGGTAAGCACTATTTAGCCGCCTGAAAACCCCACCGGTTGCCCCGTTACGCGTTGGGCACCTGGTGGGGTTTGGCTTTTCAGGGGAAGCTGAAAATATCCCCTGATTAGTTAGTTGAGAGGAGATTGAGCTGACTGGCAGAGTCGGCGGCAGCACTAATCGAAAAGGCTGCCCCGGGAATAGGGAAGCCGTACCGGAAGCGGTAAATTCACCCACTTGTTTCAGGCTGAATCCGCCGGTCGAAAAAACCCGTTTACCTGACCTGGCTCCCACTCTATTTAGACATGTATGCGGCTTCCTCTACTCTTTCTGTTCCTCCGCAGCCTGCTTATTTTGGGGGTACTGAGCAGTTCCGCACTACCGGTTGCTGCCCAGCTGACTTCCGCCGAAGTACCGGTTAAAACCGTAGTGGCGGGGCGGGTTGTGTTCAAGCTGAAACCGGCCCCAACGGCCCAGCGTCCGGCACCCGGCCTTACCGGCAATTCGGTACTTGATGCTACGCTCACGCGGATACAGGCACAGGCAGTACAGCCCAAATTTCCGCACGCCCGGCCGCCGGGTCCCGACCAGCCCGGGGCCGTTGATTTAGGCCTGATTTTTCAGGCGGCCTTGCCGGATGGAGCCTCTGTGGAAGCCGTTTGTCAGGCGTTGCGCAAAACCGGTACCGTAGAGTACGCCGAGCCGGTATATTACTACCCGCCCCTACTGCAAACCTCCGACCCATTGGCGGATTCCACCCGGACCGGGGGGCAGTATCACCTGAAGAATATCCGCGCCTACCGGGCCTGGGACGTTACACAGGGTGATACCAGCGTGGTAATTGCCATTGCCGATGGCGGCACCCGCCTCACCCACGAGGACCTGGCTTCGCAGATTCAGGTCAACCGCCGGGACCCGATTGACGGAGTCGACAATGACCAGGATGGCTACGTGGACAATTACTACGGCTGGGATTTTGCCGACAACGACAACGACCCCACCCGCGAGGCCAACAGCGTACATGGCATTCTGGTAGCCGGCTGCGCTTCTGCCGCTACCAATAACGGCAAAGGCATAGCCGGGGTAGGCTTCCGGTGCCGGTTTATGCCGCTGAAAATCTATTCCAGCAACACCACGGGCTCTTTTGCGGGCTACGAGGCCATTGTGTACGCCGCCGACCACGGCTGCCGGGTTATCAACCTGTCCTGGGGCGCGGCGGGTGGCCGTTCCCAGTATGAGCAGGATATTATCACCTACGCCGCCATCAACCGCGACGCGGTAGTAGTTGCCGCTGCCGGTAACACGCCCGCCGACCTCGACTTCTACCCCGCCAGCTACCAGCATGTGCTGTCCGTAGCCACTACTACCTCCACCGATGAGCGCAGTGCTAACGCCACGTTCAGCCGGCGCGTAGATCTATCGGCGCCCGGCACCCAGATTCTGACTACCTTGGGCAACTCAGATACCGATTATTTCGCGGTGGGCGGCTCCTCATTTGCGGCCCCGTTGGTAGCCGGAGCGGCGGGCCTAGTACGCACCCGGTTTCCGCATTATAACGCTGCTCAAGTAGCAGCCCAGCTGCGCCGTACCACCGATAACATTGATGCCCTGCCCGGCAACGCTGCCTACGCCGGCCGCATTGGTTCGGGCCGCCTCAACGTGCTGCGGGCCGTCACGGAAACCGGCCAGCACTCCGCCCGACTGGTAACGCGCACATTCGCTCCCAACCGCCGGGCCTACGCCCCCGGCGACACGTTGCGGTTGGCTGTGCAGGTCCAGAACCTGTTACAGCCCGTCAGCAACCTAACCGTCACGCTTTCTTCCCTGTCGCCTTATGTACTGGTGCGGCAAAGCACCTTTACGGCGGGAAGCATGGCCACGCTGGAGCAACGCTCGAATGCGGCGACTCCTTTCCGGCTGACCGTAGCGGCGGCGGCTCCGCTTAACACGAAAGCCGTGGTGCGCTACCGGTTTCAGGATGCGGCTACCGGATACCAGGAAGACCAGTACGAGACCATCCTGCTGAATCCTGATTACGTGGTGCTGGATGCCGGCGACATAGCCCTGACACTCACCAGCCGGGGCAACATCGGCTATGATGGTTTGGGCTCCGATGCGGGTGAGGGCGTGACTTACCGCCAGGGTGCGCCTTTGTTATCGGAAGGCGGCCTGTTGCTTGCTACTTCCGCTACCCGCGTGTCGGATAACGTGCGCAACGACCGGCGCGGAGCCGATGTGGACTTTCTGACCCTGAATCGGGCATATCTGCTGGCCCAGCCGATGCGCGCAACCCAGGAAGCAGCCGGTACTTTCCGCGACTCTCTCCCCAGCCTCACGCAGGGTCGCACCGTGGGGGTGCGGGTACGCCAGCATGCCTACGCCGAAGCCACATCACCGCACCGCGACTATGTTATTCTGGAATACCAACTCACCAATCTCACCACCGACACCCTGAAACCCCTGCATGTGGGGCTGTTTATGGACTGGGACCTGCCCGGTGAAGCCGGCCGTAACGTGGTGGAGTGGGATGCTGCCCGCCGACTGCAATACCTGTTCGATCCATCGGATGCCCAAATTTTCACTGGCCTGCGGCACCTGTCCGGTGGTCAGGCCAGTGCATACGCCATCAATAATCAAGCCCCTGCTTCCGCAGCCGTGCGCTTGGCCGATGGCTTCAGCGCGGCCGAAAAGTTCATCACCCTCAGCATCGGCACTCAGAACGCCCGCCTCCTGACGCCCACCGACGCCTCCCAGGTCACCGGCGCCACTCTCCCGTTCCTGGCCCCCGCCGATTCCGTCACGGTGGCGTTTGCCGTATTGGCAGCTCCCAGCCTCAGCCAGCTGCAGACTGCTGCCGATGCCGCCGCTACCCGCTACCAGCAGCTGTTGCCTACTCGTACGCCATGGCTGGCAGGCGTAGTCCTGTATCCCAATCCTACCACCAGCCTTACCCGGCTAGACCTTCCAGCAGGTCCCGCTACGATACAGCTGTTTTCAGGGCTGGGGCAATTGCTAAGCACTCGGCAGGTCACAGGCAGCTCTACCGTACTGGATATGAGTTTTTATACGCCGGGCTTATACTTGCTACGCGTTCAAACGCGCACCGGCAGTACCACGCTCCGGCTATTGCGGCAACAGTGAGTAGCAGCAGCCGGCAGAATACAGGCTCGGCCGGCTGCTCTGATATTCAGGAGCCGGTAAACAGAATCAATACACTAATAATATTAGCACCACCAGTGCATTCACACTGGTTATTTACTGTCACCACTTGCGCATCAATCCACTGTCGAGCTTTGAAATAAGGTAACTTATCATTGCATTAGATCAATAAAGCGCAGCCATTGGGCAGTATTTTACACACTAATTTTTTTAGCTGAATTGCGACAATATTCGTATCTTTGGATATGTCGAAAACGAAGCTTCCCCATCCTCTTCCCTTGCAGCAATACGCTCGTTGTATTGATGCTAGCCAACGCCCCGCCGACCATATCGGTGATTGGCCGGCCCCCGGGCAGGTGTACCCTGTTCAGATGCGGCGCAATGCCCGCACCGGCAACGTCCAGGTTCATGTGCTTGGTTTCTATGCCGAACGCCCTTACGGGGCATTTGCCCAACACCGCTTCGAGCCGGTAGCTCAGATCTGGCTCAACTAATTATCTTTCTCACTTTTTTATTGGCTGTTTTCGGAAACTGTTCCGGAAGCAGCCGTTTTTGTTTCAGGCACTCGCGCAGGTAACACCTCAGTTGTCAAACAAAAACCGGCCCCCGGGTTCAGGAATCAACTCCTTGAACCCGGGGGCCGGTTTTTTAAGCAGAAGAGACGTTATACCCGCTCTGATTCTTCTTTAGCTTCTTTGGCAATTTCCTCGGCGGGGTTGTCCTGGTCCTGCTCATAAGTGAACAGGGGCTCGTCGCCTAGGTTATAGATGGCCTGAATATCGTGCAGCATCTTTTCGTAATCAAGCTTCAGATCCTTCAGCAGCCCGGTTTTCAGGTCAAATACCCAGCCGTGTACGATGGGTGTCTGGCGCTTGAGGTAGCTTTTTTGCACCACGGCCGTTTTTATGACGTTGGCACACTGCTCCTGCACGTTCAGTTCTACCAGCCGGTCGTAGCGTGCATCAGCGTCCTGAATGGCGTCCAGCTCGTTATGGTGCAGGCGGTATACGTCGCGGATGTTACGCAGCCAAGGGTTCATGATACCCAAATCCTTTGACTGCATGGCCGCTTTCACGCCACCGCAGCCGTAGTGGCCGCACACCACAATGTGTTTTACGTGCAGGTGCGCCACGGCATATTCTACCACCGACATGGC
Organism: Hymenobacter swuensis DY53; assembly: GCF_000576555.1. Taxonomy (NCBI): domain Bacteria; kingdom Pseudomonadati; phylum Bacteroidota; class Cytophagia; order Cytophagales; family Hymenobacteraceae; genus Hymenobacter; species Hymenobacter swuensis. Next base: position 1,376,561 of record NZ_CP007145.1, on the reverse strand, counting down.
GTTGAGGTCGAGGTTATTGACCAGATTAGCCACGTTGCGGTGTACAAATACTTCTCCCGGAGCCACGCCCATTAGTTCCTCCGCCGTCACGCGCGAGTCGCTGCACCCAATGTAGAGATAATCAGGCTTCTGGTCGGAGGCCAGATGCTCCAGAAAATTGGCGTTGGAACCGGTGTTGGTGGCTACCCACTTGCGGTTGTTGTCGAAGATTTCGTCGTACGTCGTCATAGTAGGTTCATACGTTCTTTAAATTGCCGGGATACACTGCGGGCAGAAATTTATGGTCGAGCTTGGGCAGGCTACCGGTAATGCCAGAAAATCCCGAAGTCGAAAGGCGTCCATAAAGCTGCCTTCTGCCCAGCTTTTTTCAGGCCTTCGTTAGCCCAACTGTTGCAGGTGTAGAACAGATTGTACGTGCGTTTAGCCTCGTAAAAAGCATCGTGCTGCCCGTAGCTATGGCCCGCAATGTGCTGCACGCGTCCCTGCGCATCATGAGCAAAACTGCTCTCGATAAACTGAATCAGCCGGGTATATTCGGCGCGGCTCAGGTGCAGCGGCACACAATCGGGCCCCAAAGTAGGCCGGTGGTGAAAAGTGGTGTGCATGGCCGTGGTACTCATCCAGAACATAGCCTTTACGGCGGTGCTGGGCTTCAGCTCTGCCCAGGTGGGCGTATCGAGGTAAAAGCCTTTATCTCCCCAGCCAAAGCCCACGAACTGCATGGTACTGTCGGCGGCGGGCGTATGAGCGTAGGGCACCAGCCGGGTCCAGTCCATCTGGGGGCTGCGCACGGGCACTACCAGGTCAGTATGCACACCGTTGGAGAGCAGGTAGGCCTCCACTTCATCCGGCGCAGTGTCCGGATTTTCGGCAGCTACCGGAATAACCGATAATCCGGCGGCGGCCACCAGGTACAAGGCCACCGCGCCCAGGATGCCACCGCCCGTCCAGGCAACTCCTTTGGCTATTTTTCGAACTACCGGCGTTATCATAAGGCAAACTGAAAAAGTGGAAAGCTGCCCCTCATACGCGGCCCAGCCAAAAAAGCTGAACCAGATGACTGGCCCAACCCGCCCCTGGCGGCCCGATGGAATAGTGACCGGCCATTATCTTTAGCACTTTCCCTTGCCTGCCATGCCCGCGCCCAACGACCAGCCCTACACCATCCCGGCCCCGTACCGGCGGATGGAAAACCTGCACATCCTGTTTTGGCTGCTCAAGGACATTGGCTGGTGCATGATCTGGAAACCGCTGGGCATCAGCATAATTTTCCCGACGCTCACCATTGCCGTGCTTATCACCTGGCGCACCCGCCACATGGCGGCCGAGCTGGCCCACAACCTGGCCATCGTCTTCTGGATTTCCGCCAACTCCTACTGGATGCTCAGTGAATTCATGGGCTTTGATACCGTGATAGTGTGGGGCAGCCTTACCGGCAAACATCTGGCCCTGCTGCCGTTCCTGACGGGCCTCGTGATTCTGCTGTACTATTACTTGGTGCAACGGCCCCGGGAAAACCGGGCAGAACAGGTGGCAGGATCATAGCAGCAGTTGTAACTCTCTTTCTGCACAGGAGCTTGTGGAAGCTAATGAGATAACCGGTACAGGAATACTTTAATCCTCCGCTTGGCCCTGCTGGCTTTAAACCGGGTGTAAAAAGTATTCTCCTGCACGAAGGAAATCGGCGCATTGTCCTTGGCTATCAGTCCTTGCTGCCGCAGGTACGCCTGCCACGCGCGGGCCCTGTGCACTACGGACGGGGAACCAGAAATCCGCCAGTCGCCGAAGGTGGCACCGAAACCCAGGTCAGTGCGGAACGTTGCTTCCAGTAACCGAATCAATGGCTCCAGGGTAGTAGTGCGGGGCATATGCCCCCCCACAAATCCCAAAGGAGCATCATATTTCAGGGCGGTATCTAGGCGCGCCAGGTCTAACTGACTGCCCGTGTACACTATCAGGCCCTGTTGCTGCAGTACGTGCCTTAAGCTGTCCGGATTGTACGTTACCGTTGGGCGGGAGCCGGGCCGTACCAGACTGAAGGTCCGTCGGGACTCGTGGCGTTGGTGAGGCCGTAACGCCGTCCGGGCTGCTTTACGCACATCAGCATCCGAGGTAGCATCCTGCACGGCAAGCAGGGTCCGCCGGGCACTGCCAGTCAGCCCACTCAGTTTAACCGCCAGATCATTACAGCTGCCCACAATACCCAGTTCGTCATACACACGTACTTTTTTGAGATACAGCGCCAGCAGCACCTTATCTGCTATTATGGTTGGCCAATAACGAGAGTATAATACATCCAGAATACGCCCTACCGACTCCTGGGCCAGCGCATTTCGCTGGTAATCCAGCATCAGCAACTCGAACGCCGTAACAGTTTGCGGACTCAGCTCCTGCATGAGCTGGTTCTCCAAACGGTAGCGCTGCCCGAACGAAAGCGGCTGCAATAGCTGCCGGCTTTGAGCGGCTAGGGCGGTCGGCAGCGTGAGTGGCAGCCCAGTAGGGAGCAGATAGGCGCGGAGCGTCTGCTTACTTGCCACAAAACTATCCCAGAAGATTGGCAGGCTCGGGTTGGCAAAAAAACCCATTGCTGCTTCTTTTCTATAAGTCCTATCCACCTGAATTCCCTGCTCGATAAGAATAGTATAAGCACGAAAGGCAGCACTGGAATCCTGACTGACAATCTGATCCAGCAGCTGCCGCACCACCGAGCGGGGATACACTGTCAGATTGGGGGCTTCAAAACGAGCCAGCTGCTGATTCCAACGAAATTCCTGGTAATGCCGGGCCCAGAAGATGTTGTAGTGGTGTAGGGCTACGTCATAGTGATCATATTCTAAAGTATACACGGTGTCAGCTGCATAGTTCTGAACGCCCAGCTGCAGGCCAGTAGCTTGCTCCATAAATGCCTTTACGTCCTCTGTCCAGAAGAAGCCCTTGTGTCGGCACGCATACACGTAGCGAGGCAATTCCCGTAGCACTAATGGATTTCTGGCTTGCCAAAGCGAGTCCAACCGGGCACTGCCGGGTTGCTTAAATAGGATATCGGGCAGTGACTTTTGCATGGGTTGCGCACTACCGGCCGGTAGAAGGCGTGCATGATATATGCTGCTGGAATCGTCTTCCAGCGGGCTTAGCCCCCAGTGCTGGTACAGGGGAAAGTAGCGTAACGCTGCTGCTTTAGCCCGCACCAGAGCCAGGTGATTTCGCGAAAAATCCAGAGGCCGCCCTTTTAGTTCTGCGTCCGAAAATACGACCAGACTCCGCAGATTGCTACTAGCCAGCTTGCCCAGTTGGCCTTTCCGCTGATGGCGACCAATAGCGTAATGCACTTGCCGGCGACTTTTAGTAAGCTGGATCAACTTATTAAGCGCCGGGCGGCTACCAACTTGGGCCTGCTCATGAAGCGTATCCAGCTGCAGGGTTTGTGCCTCGGCTGGAAAAGCCAAGAGAAGCAGTTGTAACCCCATCCATATAAGCCACGCGCAATATCTATGCATTGATACACCCGATTATACATTGCCAAAGCAAAGTAACACACCTACTCTAGCCTGTGGCTAGAGTAGGTGTGTTACCTGATAAATCCCACTTCGTGCAGAACTTGGCGTCTGGCACAGAAGCCGTGCCTGCCAGCAATCCGGCGCTACACCGGCTGCAGCCGCCGAAGGTGCCACGCGGCCAAGCCTACCGCCGCCAGCACCAACAGCCCAATGTACTCATCCAGCGGCACGGCAGTTGGTTGGTTTGATTCGCCTTCATCCACATCCAGCGCAGCTTTGCCGCTGAGCACCTGATCCTGCTTTCGTTGCAGCGCGGCTTTTTGGGCTGGGTTTTCGAGGGCCAGATACGCAGTGAAGGGCGTCAGAATACCAGCCCGGAAGCTGGCCCGCACGAACGGAACGCGCTGGTCTTCGGCGGCCTCCGGGTGGAAAGCCTGCCATTGCTGATAGCCGTGCAGCAACAGCCCCGTTTGCCAGCGCCCACCAGCCGCCAGTGCCGGCCGCATTGGGGCCACCGGGTGGACCAGCACTATTTCGGCCAGGGTATCATCGGCCAGATACGCCTGGGGCTGGGCAGCCGTGGGCCAAGCGCGCACCAACGAAGCCGGGGCCGGCAAGGAAGTGCCCGCCGCCACCTCAGAAAGTACCCGGCCGGCTTCGTGGCGAAGCGAGTGAGCCGTCAGGTGGCTGTTGGCATCGAGCACGTAGAACCGGTCAGATTCCGGGTAGGCAGCCTGGAATTCGGCTAAATCTGCCCCCAGCACGGCAGCGGCCAGGTTATCGGTAACTACTACGGGAACCGGATAAGTGGCACGGGGCCGCAGGAAAGCCTGTACCAGCAGCTGGCGCAAGGCGCCATCCAGGTAGAAGCCGCCAGTATGCTCATGGTTTGCCAGCTCCTGCTTCCAGTTGGCACCGGCCGCTACCGGAGTAGCGTAGGCATCTACCAGCGTAAAGCGGGTGGCTGTATCCGTCAGAACTCCGGCCCCGAACTGCTGCTCCAGACGGCGGGCATACGCCTGCTTTTGCTGCTGCTGGCGCTCTGAAACATCCAGCAGAAAATGGAAATAGGGTCGCCGCCGTACCAGCGGAAGGCGCTGTTTAGCTGCCCCGCTCATATATACCACGTCGCCCCCATTGGCCACCACCGGCACCGTAACCGGCACGCTGGCGGCCGTGCCTAGCCTTACCTCTCGACCATCCAGCAGCAGCGTAACTGGTTCTTTGTGCAGCAGCTGCATGCCCGTCACGCGGGGAGTCTGGCCTGTTACGGGGTACACGCGCAGGCTCAACTGACGGTTGTTCCGGTAAGCCAACAGGCCTGGGTCGCGGACCTGGGTTTCGTTGAGAATCTGGGCATACACCCATGCAGCGGCCTTTTTCTCAGCCAGAATCCCATGCTCCCGACGCCCGTTCATGTCCAGATAGTAGTCGCCTACCCAGCAGCCGGGCGGCAGGTCCAGCGTAGTAGTGTACTCGCCGGCGCGCTGAGTGGTATCGGTGTTGGCCACGCGCAACTCTACCTGGCTTACCCAGGCCTGCTGGCGGGCGTCGTAAGTGCTTTTGGTGATGACATCGGTCAGAACCGGCGCGGCTGGCGCGGGTACGGCAAACGGGCGGGCGGCCTGTTCGGTTTTTTCTGGTAACTCGCCCAGAAACACCTGCTCCAGGTCGGCTATTTTAGTATCCGACAGCGTGAGGTTATCCAGGACCAGCCAGTTGAAATACAACGACAGGTACGGGACATGCGAGCCAAAAGGCCCACCTCCACTGTTGCGGTCCTTATGCTGCTTCACCACGCCTAGGGTGCGGGCCAGTGCGTGTTCGTTGAGGGTATACCGGCAGGTATAGTCGGGGGCATAGCGGTAGTCGAGAGCTTGGTGCAGGGTGTGGCGGTCGGCCAGGTAGCGGGCCGTGATGAACAGCGGCAGCGTACAGACACCGCTCAGCAACACTACCAGCAGCACCCGTCCCGAAAACGCAAGCCGCAGCTGCTCCCAGTCGGCCGCCAACTCCCGCACGTGCACCAGCAGCAACACCAGTGGCGTCAGCATCAGAAACCCCGTTCCGATAAGGATAACGGCCAGCAACGCCAGCGGCAGAAACGGCAGAAAAACCAGGAAGAAGTAGAACGTATAGCCCAGCAGCACACTCCGCCCGAACAGCAGCAGCAGATGCAACCACCGGTTGGGGCTAGCCGGCAGACAGAGCAGCATACCGTTCAGCACCGCCAGCCCATAAAACCACGGACTGCTGAAGTTGCCGAAAATACCGGTTTCCGTGCCGCCGAAATTGCCCCAGAACAACCCGTTGTTTACCATCAGGCCCAGCAGCGGCAGCACAATGCCCAGCAGTATTTTCCAGAGCAGACTGAACTCTTGCCCATATTCGCCGCGCCGCAGGTCCAGAATGTATACTACCCGCACCAGATAAAACAGGAACATCACGGTACCTACTACCAAGCCCGTCACCAGCAGGCCGCTACCGAGCCAGTCGGGTAGAATACTGCCCAGCAGCAAGCCACCGGGCAGCATAATCAGCACGAGCCAACTCAGCGGCGCGGCCAGTGCCAGTCCCACGTTGGTCAGTACCGAATAGTCCTTTCCTGCCGGCGTGAGGCGCACCACCAACGCGTAGCCGGCATGAGCCAACGTGGGCATCAGGAAAGTAATCAAGTACACCAGCGGATCGGTGGGCACCATCCAGCGCGGCACGTCCCGGGGTAGCAATTCCGTATCCAGACTCACGCCGATGCAGATCAAGGCCGAGTATCCCACCAGCGTCAACAGGCAATACAGCGTGCTCACCTCCTGCTGCCGCCGCCATTGGCCCAGCGCGTACCCTAACGTACTTAGTGCTACCCCGGCCAATGCGCCGCCCAGCCAGCTCCAAGTACTTACACTACCCGCCGGCAACAGGCTGCGGATAACCGCAAACTGCCCGTAGCACAGCAGCGCCAGCACTATAACGGCCGCCGTATTGAGCAGCAACAGCCACTTGGGATGCAATAGATTACGCATAACGCAAAGTGAATAAGACTCCGGGCTAAGCCGGGACACCTGCCCGGCTACTTTAGTCGGACAAACATAAATCAAAGAACTTTGCATTTCAAAGTTTTGAAATAATAAAAACGGCCGCCTGCTAGGGATGCGTAGACGGCCGTTTGTTCAGATGGTCTTTAATTGGCTTTCATTTCTACCTCCACCAGCACCGTTTCTTGGGGAGCCAGTTTGGGCACCAGTGCGTGATACGTCAGGATGGGGGCGTCATTGGTCATACCCGCCTTAAATACGACTTTCAGAATCGACTTGCCGGTTTCACATTCCCGCTGGTAAGCGTACGTGATAGTAGAACTGCCGCTGCTGGAGCCTGCGTTGCCAATCACTAGGTCGTACTTTGTGAAGTCAACCTGCGGATGGCAGTCACCGGCTACCTGCTGGTCGAACTCCGCTTGGGAACGAACAACGGTGTAGGTCTGAGGCAGATTTATGCTCAGCTGCCGTGGGGTATTTGTGCAACCATATTCCTTTTCCAAGCTAGTAAACGCGACTGGCGTATCTATGCAGGGCTCGGTGTCACCCCCACAGGTTACACAGCCGCTAAGCAGCAACGCGCACACTACACTTGTTCCCAAAGTAAAAAGCTGTTTCATACATGCTTACTGTGTAAGGTTGAATATGGCATTTCACCTGTAGAGGCTGTTTCCTGCCAAAACGTTGCACCTACCATCCACAAAAACGGCCGCCTCCCCTATCCGGGAAGGCGGCCGTTTTATCTGGTCTACTGGTTGCTTACGCCAGCTGGCCCGACTCTTTCAAACGGATCAGGTTCAGTGCCGAACCGGCTTTGAACCACTCGATCTGACCTTCATTGTAAGTATGGTTTACCGTGATGAGGTCAGTGTCGCCATCGGAGTGGTGCAGGCGTACTTCCAGCGGTTTACCGGGGGCAAACGTGGTCAGGCCGATGATGTCGATAGTATCGTCCTCCTCAATCAGGTCGTAGTCGGCCTTGTTGGCGAAGGTCAGGGCCAGCATGCCCTGCTTCTTGAGGTTGGTTTCGTGAATCCGGGCAAACGACTTCACCAACACGGCGCGCACGCCCAAGTGGCGGGGCTCCATGGCAGCGTGCTCGCGCGATGAGCCTTCGCCGTAGTTCTCGTCACCTACTACCACCGAGCCAATGCCCTGGGCTTTGTAGTTCCGGGCTACCTGCGGCACCGTGCCGTGCGGCGTGCCGGAAGTCAGCTGATCCTTCACCGAGTTAGCCTCGCCGTTGAATGCGTTGGTTGCCCCGATGAGCATGTTGTTGCTGATGTTGTCCAGGTGGCCGCGGTATTTCAGCCACGGGCCGGCCATCGAAATGTGGTCGGTGGTGCACTTGCCCTGGGCCTTGATGAGCAGACGCAACCCTTTCAGGTCGGTACCTTCCCAGGCTTTGAACGGGTCAAGCAGCTGCAGACGGTCAGAAGCCTCATCTACCAGCACCTGCACACCCGAGCCATCTTCGGCGGGCGCCTGGAAACCGGCATCTTCCACGGCAAAGCCACGGGGGGGCAACTCAATTCCTACAGGCTCATCAAACTTCACCTGCTGGCCGTCTTTGGTGGTCAGCGTGTCGGTGAGGGGGTTGAAGGTCAGGTCGCCGGCAATGGCGAAGGCCGTCACGATTTCGGGCGAGGCCACGAAGGCGTGGGTGTTCGGGTTGCCGTCGTTGCGCTTGGCAAAGTTGCGGTTGAAGCTCGTGATTATGGAGTTGCGGCGCTTGGGGTCGTCGGTATGACGGGCCCACTGGCCGATGCACGGACCGCAGGCGTTAGCCAGCACAACGCCGCCCATCTGGGCGAAGGTGTCCAGCAAACCGTCGCGCTCCACAGTGTAGCGCACCAGCTCCGAGCCGGGCGTCACGGTGTACTCGGCCTGTACGGTCAGGCCCTTGTCGGCCGCCTGCTTGGCAATGCTGGCGGCGCGGGTGATGTCCTCATACGAGGAGTTGGTGCAGGACCCAATCAGGCCTACTTCCAGCTTCTCGGGCCAGCCGTGCTCCTTTACGGCGGCGGCGAACTGCGAAATCGGCCAGGCGGCATCCGGCGTGAACGGGCCGTTCACGTAAGGCTCCAACTCCGACAGGTTGATTTCGATCAGCTGGTCGTAGAATTCAGCGGGGTTGGCCAGAACTTCGTCATCGGCGCGCAGGTGAGCCGCTACACCGGCGGCGAGGTCGGCAATTTCGGCCCGGCCGGTGCCACGCAGATAGTCGCCCATCTTCTCATCGTAGCTGAACACCGAGGTAGTAGCCCCGATTTCAGCGCCCATGTTGCAGATGGTGCCTTTGCCGGTAGCCGACAGGTTATTGGCTCCTTCGCCGAAGTACTCCACGATGGCACCGGTACCGCCTTTCACCGTCAGGATGCCGGCTACTTTCAGGATAACGTCTTTGGCCGAAGTCCAGCCCGAGAGCTTACCGGTCAGTTTCACGCCGATTACCTTCGGGAACTTCAGCTCCCAAGCCATGCCCGACATTACATCCACGGCATCAGCACCACCCACGCCAATGGCAATCATACCAAGGCCACCCGCGTTGGGCGTATGCGAGTCGGTACCGATCATCATGCCGCCGGGGAAGGCGTAGTTTTCGAGTACCACCTGGTGGATGATACCAGCACCGGGCTTCCAGAAGCCGATGCCATATTTGTTGGAAACCGAAGCCAGGAAGTCGTATACCTCTTTGTTTTCGGAGTTGGCAATGGCCAGATCTTCGGTAGCGCCTTCTTTGGCCTGAATCAGGTGGTCGCAGTGTACGGTGCTGGGCACGGCGGCCTGGGGCTTGCCGGCCTGCATGAACTGGAGCAGCGCCATCTGGGCGGTAGCATCCTGCATGGCCACACGGTCGGGAGCGAAATCGACGTAGGAAACGCCCCGCTCAAACGCCTGCGAAACCGTGCCGCCGTAGAGGTGAGCGTACAGGATTTTCTCCGTCAGGGTAAGCGGGCGGCCAACGGCGGTACGGGCGGCCTCAATGCGGGAGCCCATGCCAGCGTACACAGCCTTGATCATTTCTAAGTCAAACGCCATAATTCAAAAGGGAAAAAGTGGAGAGAACGTGCCTATCATAGACAGGTACGCAAATATAGGTACCGGCCGTTGCGTAGCCCAACTTTTCGGGGCCTGGAAGCCGGGCCAGGGCCGCATTTAGAATGATTCTAACGGCTGGCGTTAAAAGTTGGCCTACATTCGCGGCCTTCAGCGGTAAACTAATATGCCCCGGCCGTAGTTTAGCCCCGAATCAACTTAACCCTACTTTGTATGCCCGTTGCCATTGAATTTCGCAAGGCAGTACTCGGGGCCGGACTCGCGCTGGCCGCGGTGGCCTGTCAGTCCAACTCTACTTCCACCGAAACTCCGGGCGTCGGCGCGGCGGAAGCCTCCGGTTCTACGGCCCTCACGGCTGGCACCTGGCGGGGCGTGCTCTCGGCCCAGGGCCAGGAAATTCCGTTTCTGTTTGATGTAGCCCAGGACGGCGGCAAGCCCACTGTAACGCTGCGCAACGGCGAGGAACGCCTCAAGCTCGACGAAATCAGCTCGGCCGGCGACTCCACCACCATCCGCCTAGGCGTATTCGATGCCGCGCTGGTGGTGCGGGCTGATGGGGCAGATAAGCTCAAAGGCACTTGGGTAAAGTACGACGGCAAGGAGCCGTACCGCGTGCCGTTTGCGGCGACCAAGGGCGAGCAGCAATTGTTCTCACTTGAAGGTAGTAAAGCCCCCCATTCGAGCTTCAAGATTGCAGGCAACTGGGCCACTACATTCCAAGATGCAGGAGGCGAGTCTTATCAGGCTGTTGGTGTTTTTCAGCAGAACAAAGAGATGGTATCGGGCACTTTCCTGACTTCAACCGGTGATTACCGCTATTTGGACGGCATCGTAAAAAACGACACACTACGTTTATCTACTTTCGATGGTAGCCACGCTTTCTTATTCGTAGCAAAACTGATAAGTAGTGCGAAGTTTCTCCCGCCAAACAATCCTTATGGGTTCGAGCCGTCGAAAATGGTGGGTGACTTCTACTCCGGCAAATCTGGCCACGAAACCTGGACCGCCATGCTCGACCCCAACGCCAAACTACCCGACGCCAACGCCCTGACCGGCATGAAGCCCGGCCAGAAAAAGCTCGCCTTCAAGTTCCCCAGCATCTACGAAGGCGGCAGCATATCCCCTTCCGACCCCAAATACAAGGGCAAAGTGGTGGTGGTGCAGGTGCTGGGCTCGTGGTGCCCTAACTGCATGGACGAAACCAACTTCCTGGCCCCCTGGTACGAGAAGAACAAGCAGCGCGGCGTGGAAATCATCGGGCTGGGCTACGAGCGCACCACCGACCAGGCCGTGGCGACCAAGAAGTTGCTGAAGATGAAGGAGCGCATGAACATCGGCTACGATATTGCCGTGGCCGGCGAGGCCAACAAGGACGCCGCCAGCAAGTCGCTGCCGCAGTTGCAGCAGGTGCTGGCTTTCCCCACCACCATTTTTCTGGACAAGAAAGGCGAGGTGCGCAAGATCCACACCGGCTACTCGGGCCCCGGCACCGGCAAGTACTACGAGCAGGAAGTAGCCGAATTCAACAAAACCATTGACCAACTGCTGGCGGAGTAATTCCAGCTTTATGCGTTAATTGAAAGGGCCGTTTTCATGAAAACGGCCCTTTCAATTAACGCAACTTCATGCTTCAACTGCGCCTTTGCGCAACATGACGTTGCGTTATTTATCCGGAGAGACACGGGCGCGTTCCAGCAGCACAATCGGCTCGTGGTGGTAGGTAGTGCGGGCAAATTCGTAGAAACCAAACTTACGGGCCACGTTCAGGGAAGCCGCGTTATCAGGGTCGATGATGCAGGTGAGGCGGGCCTGTGGGAAGCGCGGCTCAATCCAGGCCAGAGCCGCCTGCAAGGCCTGAGTGGCATAGCCTCGGCCGTGCAGACGCGGCGCAATGGTCCAGCCCGCCTCCAGCGTACCCTTGAGGGAAGGCGTCAGGTCGCGCTGAAAATCGAAGAAGCCTACGGAGCCAATGTAGCGGCCGGTAGCCTTTTCCTCAACAGACCAAGCCCCGTAGCCGAACATGGCCCAGTGGCCCAACTGGCCCAGCATGCGCCGCCACACTTCTTCCTCCGTCTGCGGTTTGTTACCCAGGAAGCGGTAAAATACCGGGTCGTTGTGAAGAGCCGTAAACTCCGGCAGATCGGAAACCTGGGGGCCGCGCAGGAGCAAATCGGGCGTTTCAAGCTGGGGCACCAAGGCGTTAGGAACAGGCAACAGGCTTAGAGGATGCGTCATGTGAGCAAGTATAGCAAAATAGCCGGCTCAATTTCCTACCACCCCAGATACATCCAGCCACAAAGGCCCCTTGGGCCGCAACGTGACAAGCGGATCCGTTTCAGCAGGCGTAGCGGCAACCGGCCGAAACTCAACGTGGTGCAGAGCCTCTAGCAGCACCAGCTGAATTTCGGTGAGGGCAAAGTGGTTGCCCACGCACATGCGCGGCCCGCCGCCGAACGGCAGGTAGGCGTAAGCCGGAATGGGCGGCTGCTGACCAGCGGCAAACCGCTCGGGCCGAAAAGCATCGGGTTCCGGCCACAATGCTGGGTGCCGATGAATACCGTGGATGTAAATAGAAAACAGCGTGCCTTTGGGAATTGGCAGCCCGCGAAACTCGTCATCTTCCAGCGCCACCCGGTCCAGAATCCAGGCGGGCGGGTATAGGCGCATCGTTTCCTGAATCACCTGCTGCGCGTAAAGCAGCTGCGGCAGCTCGGCAAAAGCGGGGGCACGGTGGGCCAGGCCGGCCGTGCTCCGCTCCTGCCGCACCTGCGCAGCCGCGTCCGGATGGCGGGCCAGCAGATAAAACAGCCAACTGAGCGCATTGGCACTGGTTTCGTGGCCCGCCAGCAGCAGAATATTGGCTTCGTCCAGCAGCTGGTCCTCGGTCATTGGCTCGCCACTATCCTCATACCGGGCATCTAGCAGCATCTGCAGCAGGTCGTCGGGCACGGGTGCTCCGGCAGCCGGGGCAGTTTGGCGCTGCCGGATGTAGCCGCGCACTAGTTCCCGCAGTTCCCGGCTGAGCGCATCGTGCCGCTGGAAAGTGCCGACGGCGCTAAACCACGGCTGCAGATACGGCTGGCGTACGGTGCGCACATAGAATGCCTGAATCTGCGTCAGAATGGCCGATAACCGGTTTCGCTCGGCGTCCGTCATGCTGGTTCCGAAGGTAGCGCGGGCAATAATATCAAAGGCCACCTGCGTCATTTCCGCGTGGATATCCAGGCGGAGCTGCCCTCCGGCGGCGGCCAGACGGGCGCGCAGGCTCTGGCTCCATTGCTCGGCAGCGGCCTGCATGAGCTGGGTGAGGGCCGTGAGGCGCTGCTTATGAAAACCCGGCTGAATCAGTCGGCGCTGCCGGAGCCAGTCGGCACCTTCGTTGGTGAGCAGTCCCCGGCCCAGGTAGCGAATAAGGCCGTGGGTGAGGTCGGATTTAAGGTAGCGACGGTGGTTTTTCTGAAGTATATGCTGGGCCAGCGCCGGGTCGCGCGTAACAATGCAGGGCCGCACGCCACCCAAGTGCAGGCCTACCGTGTCGCCGTGCGTAGCCAGGGCACGGTCGAGGTTTTGAATGGGCCGGCGGGCCATAGCCAATGAACCCAGCAGGGTGCGCCAGCGCGGCACCCGAGGCAAAGCCGCAGCGACTGGCACAGAAGTAGTCGAAACAGACATCCGGTAAAATAAAAGTCAGCTTTTCATTTGCGGAAGGTACAACCCCGTTGGCTAAGGCATGACGATCAGTACCTAACCCATTTCCTGGTTTCCCGCGTACAGACAGGTAGGCCTACTGGCCAGTTCCCGTTCTTTCTCCAACAACCAACCAGCGCTTCCTTATGTGGATTCAACAGAAAAGTACCCCCGCCCCCGTCGATGAGCTCCAAGGCCGCACCGTGGGCCTCAAATTCGAATGCAACAAGTGTAACACCGAGGTTTTCACCGACCTCATCGGCGTACCCGCAGCCGAACACTTTGCCAACAGCGCGGATACAGAAGGCCAGTATGAAACCGAGGAAATCAAATGCCCCGGCTGCGACATGACCCACGAAATCACCGTCAAGAGCAACCATGAAGGAGTACACTTTGATGTATCGGAAGTGAAACCGGAAAGCGTAGCGTACCAGGTGAAAGCCTAACTGACAGTTTGTAAAAACAGTCAGTTTATTACTGCAAAAAGTCCTTGACAGCCTACCGGCGTCAAGGACTTTTTGCGTAAACGCACACGCTCTGTTGCGGACGTAGCGGGTTATTTTTCCCGCTCGATAGTGTAGTTGATAAGCTGCTCCAGTGAAGTACGGGAAGCCGATTCAGGGAAGGTGCGCAGGATTTCCAGGGCTTCGTTGCGGTAACGCTCCATCACCTGAATGGCATATTCCAGCCCCCCCGACTCCTTTACAAACTTGATAACGGCCTGCACCCGGTCTTTGCGGCCGTCGTTGTTCTTCACGTTGAAGATAACGCGGCGTTTGGTAAGCCAGTCGGCCTGCTGCAGGGCGTAGATGAGCGGCAACGTCATCTTTTTCTCCTTGATATCAATCCCCACCGGCTTACCGATTTCGGCGGTACCGAAGTCGAACAGGTCGTCTTTGATCTGGAACGCCATACCCACTTTCTCGCCAAAGAGGCGGGCGCGCTCAATGGTTTCCTTGTCGGCCCCGGCCGAGGCGGCACCCACGGCGCAGCAGGACGCAATGAGGGAGGCCGTTTTTTGCCGGATGATATCGAAGTATACATCCTCCGTAATGTCGAGGCGGCGGGCCTTCTCAATCTGCAGCAGTTCCCCTTCGCTCAGCTCTTTCACGGCGTTGCTCACAATTTTGAGCAGCTCGTAATCGTCGTTTTCTAGGCTCAGCAGCAAGCCTTTGCTGAGCAGATAATCGCCCACGAGTACGGCAATCTTGTTTTTCCAGAGCGCATTGATGCTGAAAAAGCCGCGCCGGTAGTTGCTTTCGTCCACCACGTCGTCGTGCACGAGGGTAGCCGTATGCAGCAACTCAATGAGGGCCGCGCCCCGAAACGACGCCTCCGGCAGCGGGTCGCCGCCGCTGATTTTGGCCGTGAAGAACACGAACATGGGCCGGATCTGCTTGCCCTTGCGCTTCACAATGTACCCCATGATTTTGTCCAGCAACAACTGCTTAGTTTGCATGGATTGGCGGAATTTCTGTTCGAATTCCTCCATCTCGGCGGCTATGGGAGCCTGTATCTGATCCAGCGTAACGGTCATGCGGGTATTTTGGGCGCTGCGAAGGTAAGTGGATTGTTGAATTGTTGGACGGATGAACTGGCGGATAGGTGAACTGGTCACTCGTCCAGCCATCCAACTATTCGCCCATCCACCAGTTCAACAATCCACTTACCTTCGCTGCTATGGCAACTCAACCGACATCCGTTGATTTTCTGCTTTCCTGCGCCCGCCACAGCCGGCCATTCGCGGCCGATGCACGGTTTGTGGCCGACGGGCAACCCAAGCCGGTGGTGGTATTTGTGCACGGGTTCAAGGGTTTTAAAGACTGGGGCCATTTCAATCTGCTGGCCGATTGGTTTGCCCATCAGGGCTTCGTGTTCGTGAAGCTGAACCTTTCGCACAATGGCCTGGTAGTAGGCGGCACCGGCGACCTGGAGGATCTGGAAGCCTTTGGCCGCAACAATTTCAGCCTGGAGCTTGACGACATTGGGGCCCTGCTGGATTATTTGCATACGTCCGGTCAGGCGGGCATTCCGGCTGCGGAAATGGACTTGACGCGGCTGGCGCTCATCGGTCACAGCCGGGGCGGCGGCCTGGTGCTGCTGAAAACGGCTGAAGATGCCCGCGTAAAAGCCGTAGCATCTTGGGCCGCCATCAGTGACGTGAATCCGGGCTGGTCGGAGCCACTTATGCAGCAATGGCAGCAGCAGGGCGTGTTTCACGTTGAGAACAGCCGCACCAAGCAGCAGCTCCCGTTGTATTTCCAGATTGTGGAAGATTACCATCAGAACCGGTTGCGGCTCGATATCCGCCATGGCCTGCGCCGCAAGCTCAGGAGCCGCGCCGTTCTCATTCTGCACGGCGACCAGGACGAAACGGTACCGGTAGACCGTGCCCATCAACTCAAGGAGTGGCAGCCGGCCGCCGAGTTACGTATTCTGCCCGGCGTAACACACAACTTCGGCGGCGGCCACCCCTGGCCCTCAACCGAGTTGCCTACTGAAGCCCAACAAGCGGCTGAGGCTACGTTGGAGTTTCTGCGGCGCGTCCTGTAAGCTCATGCCCACCGCCTACCTCCTACTCGGCTCCAACCTCGGAAACCGGGCCACCATTCTTCTCGAAGCAGTCCGGCAGTTGGAGGCTTCAGCGGGCGTCGTGCTGGCCGTCTCGGGCTTGTATGAAACGGCGGCCTGGGGCTTAGAGGACCAGCCGGCTTTCCTGAACCAAGCCGTGAGTATCCGGACTTCTCTTACTCCCAACCAACTTTTGACGGCCTGCCAGGCCGTTGAGCAGCAGGCAGGGCGGGAACGGCTGGTGCGTTGGGGAGCCCGCACGCTGGACGTGGATATTCTGCTGTATGATACGTTGGTGCTGGATACACCTCAACTTCAGCTACCGCACCCGCGCCTGCCGGGACGCCGGTTTGCCCTGGTGCCGCTGGCTGAAATTGCGGCCCATGTGCTACACCCGGCGTTGGACCGTACGGTAGCAATGCTGCTGGCAACCTGCCCCGACCCGCTGGAAGTGCAACGCATCTGAACCGAAAAAAGAGGCCTGCCGAAGTTATCGGCAGGCCTCTCTTTTTGGGTTGTGGTGCAGCTATACTATAGCCGAGCTGATAGCCGCTTCCGGGGCAATCTTCTTTACAAGTCCCTGCAATACTTTGCCGGGGCCGCACTCTACAAATTCCGTTGCGCCGTCCTGCACCATGCGCTGTACGCTCTGCGTCCAACGAACGGGCGCCGTCAGCTGCCGCACCAGATTCTCCCGGATTTCGTCGGGGTTGGTGTGCGGAGCCGCATCTACGTTCTGATATACCGGGCAGATACCCGCCGAGAAGGTAGTACGGGCAATGGCCTCCGCCAGCGCCGTTTCCGCCGATTTCATGAGGGGAGAATGGAATGCGCCACCCACCGGCAGCGGCAGAGCCCGCTTGGCTCCGGCGGCTTTCAGCTGCTCACAAGCCAGCTCAATGCCACGCTGAGAACCGGATACGACCAGCTGACCGGGGCAGTTATAGTTGGCCGCTACCACCACGTTGCCGCCGTCAGTAATTTCCTGGCAGATACGGGCCGTCGTGTCGTCGTCTAAGGCGAGGATAGCCGCCATGGTGCCGGGTTGCTCCTGGCAGGCAGCCTGCATAGCATTGGCCCGCTTTGCAACCAACTGCAAGGCATCCTCAAAGCGCAGCACCTTGGCCGCAACCAGCGCCGAAAACTCACCCAGGGAGTGGCCGGCCACCATAGCGGGGCGGAAATTGGGCAATACGGCGGCCAGCGCCACTGAATGCAGAAAAATAGCCGGCTGCGTTACATCAGTACGGCGCAGGTCTTCTTCAGAGCCCGAGAACATCACCTCGGTTAGTGAGAAGCCCAGGATTTCGTTGGCCTGGTCCATCAGCTGCCGGGCGGCTGGGTGCTGCTCGTACAACTCACGGCCCATACCACTGAACTGGCTGCCCTGGCCGGGGAAAATCACTGCTTTCATGGTCGATCTTTTAACCTGCTGTCCAGCGGTACACCAGCAAGAGCAGCAGGCAGGGGTTGGAATTTGGAGGCGCAAGCTGCAGAAATAGCCGGGAATGCGCAACGCTTCGCACTATGGAGCAGCAGGTTTTACTTCACCATCACGGTGCTAACGGCTCCGGTCTGCTTATCTACCTCAATGGCCGAATTATCAGGCATGCGGCCGACGCGGTCAGAGCGTTTTACCAACACCTGCCAATGCGGTCCGGCTTCCATTACCTGCAACGTATTGAGTTGGTACACGGCCGAATCAGGCTGGGAACGAAAGTAGCGCGTGGCAATGGTAGCTGCCTGGGTTTCGCTGACTGCAGCAGCACCAACGGGCTCCTGCGTAGTAGTTTGGGTTTCAGCAGTAGTGGTTTGCTGGGGTGAGGTGCAGGCAGCTGCCAACAGCAGGAAGCCAAGAAGAAAAGTGTTTTTCATGAGAAAAGGGAATGAAAAAAGCCGGATGAACCAACTGGGTCATCCGGCTTTTACGCAACTAAGCGTTATGGCAGCTATTAGTGGTTGACCTGCACCCAGCCTTTGAAAGTACGCTTGGTACGGTTCGTATCCTGAAACTCTACCTCGGCCTGGTAGAAGTACATGCCATCCGACACCTTAGCGTTAGAGCCGGACTCCGTGCCGCTGCCGCCGCCGGTCCAGTTGATGAGCGGGTCTTTGTCGCTTTCGTACACTTTCACTCCCCAGCGGTTGAAAATCTTTACGGAAGTGCGGGTGATGGGGCTGAAGACCTTGGGCCGGAAGGTGTCGTTTTTACCGTCGCCGTTGGGGGTAAAGATGTTGGGTAACAGGAACAGCAGGCAATTATCCTTGCACTCCTTATTGCTGAGCGCACTAACTGCGCCATTGGCATCTACCGCCTGCACGGCGTAGCAGCCCTGCGCCGAAGTAAGACCCTGATGCAGATATGTAGTCTGGGAGCCGGGTACGCGGGTCAGTTCCTGCAGCGGCTCCGCATCGGTAGCCGCGTAGAAGATGATATAGGAAACGATGTTGCGGCTACAGTCGGCGTTGGGCAGATTGCTGAGCGTCCAGCTCAGGGAGTTGGTATATACCTGGCCGCTAAGAGGCGTGGTCGGCAAGTCAAACAAGCGGCTGGCCAGACTGTCGCAGTTGGTGGGCTTTAGCGTAAGAACCGGCGTGCAGGGAATAGCCCGCAGATCAACGCACTGCTCTTGGCTAAGGTTAATCAGCGAGTCAGGCAGCGTGCTGTCGTAGGTGCCGTTGGTTTTCACGTAGTAGCAGTACGTGCGGCCCTTTACCAGCGGTGCGGTGCTGCTGCCGGCGTCGGTGTAGGTGCCACCGGTAGCCGTGCCCGTTACTTTGGCAACCGGCCGGAACGCCCCACCCGGCTCCCGACGATACACCGTGGTTGGCCGTTTGCTGTTATCCCACGGCACTCTGTATGTCCAAGCAACCGTGATGGTGTTGGCAAGCGGATTGGGAGTGCCCGCAACCCGCACGCTGGAGGCCGGACCAGCCGTTTCCACCGTTTCGGCCGCCCCGGCAACCGCCGTGTTATAGAACTCCAGTCGATAAGAATACGTGTTGGCAGTGGTATTCAGACCAGTATTCACAAACGTCGTATCGTCCAGGTTCGTGGTGGTATACACCTGCGCGAAATCAGCGGCAACCGGGTTCAGGCTTGGGGCCCGATACAGGCGGTAGCCACGCGGCGTACCAAAGCCTACCGAGGAAGTTGGTTTGGTCCAGCGTACGGTAATCTGCCCGTTGGCCGGATCCGTACGGTCCACCGTAACATTAGTGAGGCGAGCCGCACGGCCATTAAGGGTTACACACGCCTCGTTGGAGGCAATGCTGGCGCCCCCTCCCGGCGCGGCAAATTGCACATAGATACGGTAGCAGTACGTTTTGCCCCGGTCCAGCCCCCGGCCGTTGTTATCGTCCAAGAAGGTGCGGGTGCCGGCACTTACCGAGCCCACCTGCGTGTAGCCGGCCGCAGCCGGCAGGCCGGTTTCGCACGGCCCGGGAATGAAGTTGTAGGAGTTTTCGCGGCGGAAAATCAGGATCTGCGCTCCGGGGTTCTGGCAGCTGTAACTGTCCCAGTCAAGTCGGCTGGTACTTCCCTGCAGCGTAGCGCGCAGGTTTTGCGGTGCTGGCCCGATAACCGTTATCAGCCAGGTACGCTCGTCAATTAGCGGCGTCTGTCCGGCCACCGGACGGTCAGTAGCCTTGAACAGCACCGGGTAAGGGTCCGTGCGAATGTTGGCGCAGGTGGGAGTCCACTGGAACACGCCCCGCGCGGTAGGAGGCCCGGTCGCCGTCTGTACGAAGGAACCCGGCGTGGGCAACATTCCCCCGAAGGCTTCCAACGTAATCGGGTTATTATCGGGGTCAGTAGCCGTAATAATACCGTTAGGAACCGGCGTGTTGGCTATTACGCAGATATCGGCGGGCACCATGATGGTGGGGCGCAGGTTGTTGGTGGCCCGCACCGTAATCTGCATGTCCCGCACCACTTCGCCAATCAGACGCGCCTTCTCACCTGGGGTCCGGCGGTATTCTCTTACCACAAATGCCACGTTGTAGTCGCCCTGAATGGCGGGCGAGTTCCACACAATCTGGCCGGTACGGGCATCCTGCTCAAAGATGGCCGCTTCCCCTGGTCGCCCTACCGGAGGGCCGGAATAGGCTACCTGCACCGGACTGCCTCCCAAAGCCGGGTCATTCGGATAGCGAAATCCACCAACTGTTGATGGCACCGGAGTGCAGTTATTAAGGGCCGAAGCGACGGTTCCGGCCTGCTGGCTCGGCTGCAGTTCGTAGGCCAGAGAATCCCCGTCGGCATCAAACGCGGCAGGGTTGTGAAGGAATACCTGCCGGATAGCGGCCTTATCAATTGCGGGAGCCTTCAGAACCGGGGAGGTATTCGTAAGAAACGGGTCAATGGTGACCGTGGTCGATATGAAAAAGGACTGGTTAACGGAATTAACCATGTTCACCACGCCTGCCACCCGGTTCTCGCTCAGGTACATAACCTTATAAGTCCCTGGCGAATTGTACGTATGTTCGAAATAGTAGACGTTACGATAGTAATCCGGGGAAATTAACTCCTTCTTGACCCGAGGTACAGCTCTTTCCCCGGTACAGGTCCGGTCACCAAAAAATATTGTTACGAAAGGCTCATCTACCGCATTCGGGGCTGATGCATCCGTATATAGCACTAGTTTGAAGAAGATGCGGCGCGGGTTACGGGCAGCAGTGGTATCGGTCTTGGCCTGAATGTCGCCAGCGCGCAGGTGTGTGGCCTGCGCCGTTGACCACGAGCTTAACCAGACGACCAATAAAAGCAGCCCAGCCAGCCAAAGCCGTACCGGGCGATTATGTACTACATGATTCATACAATCAACGGCTTAACAGGCGGGAGACAGGAAGAAGAGGAAGTTCAGTAAAAACCCAGCAGGAACCTAACAAAAATCTATGCTTCAGGTTAGGTAACCAGCGCAAGGTACTAACGGAGTTGGCCGGGGATAGATTCACTCTGATGCATCTAACGCAGCCAGCTTATTCAGATTGTTTCCTGTTAGGTTGGAAGCTACCTTTGGCCGGTACAACCAACCCACCCAAACCATTCAGTAACTCTCTATGAGTTGGATTTCCAAAACCTTTTCCAGCAGCATCGGCCGCAAAATCATCATGGCCGTAACCGGCCTGTTTCTCTGTTCCTTCCTAGTAGTTCACTTGGTTGGTAACCTACAGTTATTCAAGGCCGATAATGGAGTAGCATTCAATGCTTACTCCGAATTCATGGGCCACAACCCCATTATCCGCACGCTGGAAATTGTGCTGGTACTGGGCTTCGGATTTCACATTTACGAAGGTCTTTCCCTGGCCATCAAAAACCGTAGCGCCCGGGGCAGCCAGGGCTATGTATCCAACCACATTGAGCAGAATAGCTCTTGGCATTCCCGCAGCATGGCTATGCTGGGCTCCATTGTGCTATTTTTCCTGGTTGTGCATCTGTACAACTTCTTCGGCTCCTTGCGGTTTGGAGATGTACCGCGCGACGCCAACGGCAACGAAGATGCTTACACGCTGGTACTGGACGCTTTCAAAAATCCGTTCTACGTGGCGCTGTACGTGGTAGCTCAGTTCGCACTACTCTATCATTTGCTTCACGGCTTCAGCAGCGCCTTCCAGACGCTGGGCCTCACGCACCGCAAGTACACGCCCGCCATCAAGTTTGTAGGGTATGCTTTCTCGATTGTCGTGTGCGCTGCTTTTGCCGCCATGCCGGTCTACTTCTTCTTCTTCAAATAAGTCCTAAACTCGACAGCCGATGTTTCCGGATTCCAAAATTCCCGAAGGCCCTTTGGCCGAAAAATGGGACAAGCATAAGTTCAACGTTAAGCTCGTAAACCCCGCCAATAAGCGGAAGTACGATATTATCGTGGTGGGTACCGGCTTGGCTGGTGCCTCGGCAGCAGCCTCTCTGGCTGAGCTGGGCTATAACGTGAAAGCATTTACCTTCCACGATTCCCCGCGTCGGGCCCACTCCATTGCTGCGCAGGGTGGTATCAATGCGGCCAAAAACTACCAGAACGACGGCGACTCCGTATTCCGGCTGTTTTATGACACTATTAAAGGTGGTGATTACCGTGCCCGCGAAGCCAACGTGTACCGGCTGGCGCAGGTATCGGTCAATATCATCGACCAGTGCGTAGCTCAGGGCGTACCATTTGCCCGGGAATATGGTGGATTGCTGGCCAACCGCTCTTTCGGGGGTGCTCAGGTGAGCCGGACGTTCTACGCCCGGGGCCAGACTGGACAGCAGCTGCTGCTGGGTGCCTACTCGGCCCTTTCGCGTCAGGTCGCTTATGGCAAGGTGAAGCTGTACACCCGCTCCGAGATGCTGGACGTGGTGGTAGTGGATGGTCAGGCCCGGGGCATCATCACCCGCAACCTGATTACCGGCGAGATTGAGCAACACGCGGCCCACGCCGTGGTACTAGCTACCGGCGGTTACGGCAACGTGTTCTATCTGAGCACCAACGCCATGTATTGCAACGTGACGGCTGCCTGGCGGGCCCACAAGCGCGGTGCCTACTTCGCCAACCCCTGCTTCACCCAGATTCACCCGACCTGCATTCCGGTATCGGGTGACTACCAGTCGAAACTGACGCTGATGTCGGAGTCGTTGCGTAACGACGGCCGCGTGTGGGTGCCCAAAACAGTAGAAATTGCTGAGCGTGTACGCAAAGGCGAAATCAAAGCTTCGGACATTGCCGAGGACGACCGGGACTACTTCTTGGAGCGCAAGTACCCGGCGTTTGGTAACCTCGTGCCGCGTGACGTGGCTTCGCGCAATGCCAAGCAGATGTGCGACGAAGGTCGTGGCGTAGGCAGCACGGGACTAGCTGTGTACCTCGATTTCGCGGATATTATCAAGCGGACCGGTGCGGAGGCAGTAAGCCAGAAGTATGGCAACCTGTTCGACATGTACGCCAAAATCACCGACGAAAACCCGTACCAGCAGCCGATGCGCATCTATCCGGCGGTACACTACACTATGGGCGGCCTCTGGGTTGACTACAACCTGCAGACCACCATTCCTGGTTTGTATGCAACCGGGGAGTGCAACTTCTCCGACCACGGTGCTAACCGCCTCGGCGCTTCGGCCCTGATGCAGGGCTTGGCTGACGGCTACTTCGTGATTCCCTACACCATCGGGGATTATCTGGCCCAAACGCCGCCCAAGCCGGTTACGACCGACCACCCCGCCTTCCAGCAAACGGAAGCCGAAGTACGCGCCCGTGTGCAGAAGCTGATGAGCATCAATGGCACTCGCACACCTGACGATTTCCACAAACATCTGGGCAACCTGATGTGGGAATACTGCGGTATGGCGCGCAATGCGGAAGGACTGCGCTTTGCCAAAGCGGAAATCCAAAAACTGCGTAAGGAGTTCTGGAGCGACCTGAAGCTGACCGGCACCGAAAACGAGCTAAACCAGGCACTGGAAAAAGCCGGTCGCGTAGCCGACTTCATTGAGTTGGGCGAGCTGATGGTAGACGACGCGCTGGACCGCAACGAAAGCTGCGGCGGCCACTTTCGCGAGGAGTACGCCACCGAAGAAGGTGAAGCAAAGCGCGACGACGACAACTACGCCTATGTGGCTGCTTGGCAGTACGTGGGCGAAAACCAGCCGGAAATCCTGAATAAGGAGGAGCTGGTGTTCGAAAACGTGAAACTCACGCAGCGTAGCTACAAGTAGAGCTGAATTATGAGTTAGGAATTATGAATTGTGAGTGGTCTGCCTGTTCAGGGAGTATCGTTCATAATTCATGATTTCGATTCATAATCTCTAATTCATAATTCATAATTCAGAAATAAAATGGCTGGAAGTAACCCCAATGCCAAACCGATGAACCTTACGCTAAAAGTGTGGCGGCAAAAAAACCGCAATACTCAAGGCAACATCGTGGATTACCAAGTGAAGGATATCTCGCCGGATATGTCCTTCCTGGAGATGCTGGACGTACTCAATGAAGACCTGCTCCGCAAAGGCGAGGAACCGGTTGCGTTTGATCATGATTGCCGGGAAGGTATCTGTGGTTCGTGCAATCTGTTCATCAATGGTCGGGCGCACGGCCCCGAGTCGGGTACCACCACCTGCCAACTACACATGCGCAAGTTTTCCGATGGTGATACGATTACCATTGAGCCTTGGCGGGCTGCTGCGTTTCCGGTCAACAAAGACCTGAGCGTGGACCGCTCGGCTTTCGACCGGATTATTCAGGCGGGCGGATACGTATCCATCAACACCGGTGGTACACCTGACGCCAACGAAATTCCGGTTCCCAAGGAAATTGCCGACCGGGCTTTCGAAGCAGCAACATGCATTGGTTGCGGTGCCTGTGTGGCCTCCTGCAAGAATGCCTCGGCTATGCTCTTCGTTTCGGCGAAGGTGAGCCAGCTGGCGTTGCTGCCCCAGGGCCACGTGGAGCGCAAAACCCGCGTGGAAAACATGGTGGCACAAATGGATATCGAAGGTTTCGGAGCCTGCACCAACATTGGTAGCTGCGCGGCAGAGTGCCCGGTGGGTATTTCACTCGAAAACATTGCTATCCTGAACCAGGAATTCCTCTTGGCTAAGGCAACTTCGAATAACTTGGCGTAGAGTTATCGGTTGTGCTTATCAGGACTCAAAAAAAGCGAAACGGGCTTCCGTTTCGCTTTTTTATTGCTCCCAGGCGAGCCGAAAACAGTGCAGCAAAGATGCTGTTCCTATTCTGTGCCAGCCACTGACTTCTAATTCTATTTCTTCTGATGATAACCATCGTTGCCGGTACCAATCGGCCCAACTCCCGGGCTCGACGCATTGCGGACTTATACCTGAACTTATTGGCCGAGCAGGGAACAGACGCTCAGATTCTGGATCTAGTCCTGCTGCCGCTGGATTTCACTACGTCCGCACTCTACCACAACACAGGACAGCATACTGATTTCAACCGCCTGGTAGCTATGGCGGAGGCGGCCGATAAGCTGGTGTTTGTAGTTCCGGAGTATAACTGCTCTTTTCCCGGCGTTCTGAAAGCCTTTATTGATGGATTACCTTACCCTGGCGGCATTCGCGGGAAAAAGGCCGCGCTGGTAGGCCTGAGCAGCGGTGCCCAGGGCGGTATTCTTCCCCTGAACCACTTGACCGACGTGCTGATGTACCTGGGTACCGCCGTTCTGCCCCAGCGGGTCCGGCTCCCGTTCATTGATAAACACCTGACGGCTGAGGGCACGCTTACTGAGCCTTTGTATCAGCAGCTTCTGCAGGAACAGGTAGAACAATTGCTTGCCTTTTAGACAGAAAACAGCAATAACGCGCCGCATTCCGGCTGTTGAGCGGTACCTTGCAGCAGCGTTTATCTAGTAGCGTTGTTGGGATGACCCGTTTTTTCGCCCTGTTTCTGGCCGTACTTATTTTGCTGCAGACGTTTAGTCGGGAGCTGCTGGTAATGGATTACCAGGCGCGGAAGGCGGAAATCACCCGGCTGTTCTGTGTGAATAAGAACAAGCCCCGGCTGCACTGTAACGGCAAGTGCCACCTGCGCAGGCAGCTCGGCAAAGCCGCCGATACGGAAAGCAAGGCTCCCGGCGCCGGTTTCGCCAAGGTGAAGTACGAGGTACTGGCACCCCTGCTTTGCGTAGTGCTGCCCAAGCTTGCAGCTGTTTACCAAGCCCAGGTGCACTTTGGCCCGTGCGTGGCCTCCTGCTACGCTTTTTCGTCGGTACACGGCGTTTTTCATCCCCCCACGGCCCAGGCCTGAATTTCGGATTGCGCCCGGCCTGCCATAGCAGGGCTGCCTCGTCCCGGATATCTGCACAGGATATCCGGCTGACGGCTGTTTTTCAGTTTCCTGTATTTGCCGTTTTTTCGATGAAATTTCGCCTGTTTACTCTTGCCTGTCTTTCTTTCCTGACCGTTGCTTTCTCTGCCTGCACTGATGATGCGGACGTAACCACGCCCGCCGCCGGCACGCTGGATGTGGAGGTTGACCACTTGGTTGGCAACGTTCCGCTGGTGCTTAATACGGGTACCTACACCACTTCGTCCGGTCAGCAGTTCACGGTTTCCACCTTCAACTACTACCTCTCCAACATCAAACTGAGAAAGGCTGATGGCACCGAGTATGCCGAGCCGGAGAGCTACCACCTGCTCAAACAATCGGACGCGGTTACCAAATCCTTCACCCTAACCAACGTGCCGGCGGGCGACTACACTGCCCTCACGTTTACGATTGGCGTGGACAGTGCCCGTAACGTATCGGGGGCACAAACCGGGGCGCTGGACCCAGCTAATGGCATGTTCTGGACCTGGAATTCCGGTTACATCTATACCAAGCTGGAGGGCAGCTCACCGCAGGCTGGAGGCAACAAGCAGCTGCTGTTTCACATCGGGGGATTTAAGAAGCCGAACAATACCATTCGCATCGTGTCGCCCTCGCTGAATGGGGCCACCATTCAGATTCGCAAAGACCGGACGCCAGCCGTGCATCTGGCAGCCGATGTACTGAAGATGTTTACCGGTCCGAATCCCATCGACTTTTCTACCCTCTCTAACACAATGGGCGGCAGCAACTCGGTGAAAGTAGCGGATAACCAAGCCGCCGGTATGTTCCGCGTGGACCATGTGCACGCTAACTAACGGCCGTTTATCATGTTCCGAAACCTGACGGTTCGGCTGGCCCTGGCGGGGCTGGCCGGACTGCTGGCGGGAGGCTGCACCACCGATGCCGACGTGGCGCCCGACTGGGAAGTGCCCGGCACCCAAGTTCCCGCGAACTTCCCGGCGCCGGTGTACGCCACCAGCCAGAACCCACCTACCCGGGAAGCTTTCGAACTGGGCCGGACGCTGTTCTATGACCCGCGCTTGTCGCGCACCGGAGATATTTCGTGCGGTAGCTGCCACCAGCAGTTTGTGGCCTTCGCCCACCAGGACCACCGCGTAAGTCACGGCGTAGACAATCTGCTGGGCACCCGTAATGCGCCGGCGCTGCAGAATCTGCGGTGGCGGAGTGAATTCCTGTGGGATGGGGGAGCCAAAAACCTCGAAACTATGCCGCTGGCCCCCATCACCAACCCCGTGGAGATGGACGAAACCCTGGAAAACATACTGTACAAGCTCAATGCGGATGCAGGCTACCAGCAACGGTTTGCGCAGGTGTACGGCCGTAAGCCTATCGACTCCCAGCAGCTGCTGAAGGCACTGGCACAGTTCACGGCCGCCTTCACCAGCAGCCACTCCCGCTACGACCAGTATAGTCGCCACGAAGCCGGGGGCGAATTGTCAGCCGGGGAACTGAGGGGCCTCACCCTGCTACGCCAGAAGTGCGGCTCCTGTCACGCGGGCGAGTTGTTTACAGATGAGACGTACCGCAATAACGGGCTGGACCGCAGCTTTGCAGCAGATTCCGGGCGGGCCCACATTACGGGCCGCCCGCAGGACGTGGGGCGGTTCAAGGTGCCCAGCCTGCGCAACGTGGCCCTCACCCCGCCTTACATGCACGATGGTCGTTTCCAGACCTTACGGCAGGTACTGGACCATTATGCCGATGGAATGCTAGAATCGGCCACCCTGGACGCGCAGTTTCGGCAGGCAGGCACCCGGCCGGGCATCTCGCTTTCTGAGAATGAAAAGGCTGATCTGATGGCCTTTCTGCAAACGCTTACTGACACAGAATTCATTCAGGACAAGCGGCTGGCCGAAGCCCGCTAGCCCTGTAAATCTGGCTGCCACTTCAGGTGGTGCGCATCATTAGAAACCGCCTATTCAAGAGGTCCCCAATGATGCGCTGCTTGGGGCGGCGGGCTATTCCTTCCTATATGATCAAGAGACTTTTATTTCTGGCGCTGCCCGTATTGCTACTGGCCGCGCCAACTAGTGCCTGCGACATTTGCGGGTGCTTCATGGGCATCACGCCCTACGATAACCAGAGTGGCTTTTCGCTGATGCACCGCTACCGGGTGTTCAACGGGTACCAGAGCTACGGGCAGCAGCCGCAGTTCTTCCCCACCGGAGCCCAGCCGTTCATTGCCCGCCCCCTTAACCACGTAGATGAGGAGTTTCGTCATTCTCATAAAGGCGATGCGTCGGATTACGAGATTTTCCGGGTGGTAGAACTGCGAGGCAAATACTTTTTGAGCAAACGACTGGAGCTGAACGCCTTTCTGCCCTATGTCATGAACTCGGCCCGGGCCAACGGCGCAACGCTGAACCTGGCCGGCGTGGGCGACGCGACGGTTTTTGCTGGCTACCACCTTATTCGGGCCATTGAAACAGCGGGCGTACAAAGTCGCCTAATTGTGGGGGGCGGGGCCAAGCTACCCACCGGCAACTACCAGCGCCGCAACGGCCTAGGCCGCCGTTATCCGGCCCTCAACCAGCCCGGCACCGGCACTACCGATGGGTTTATGTACGCTAATTACATTGGCAGCTTCCGCAATGTTGGCCTGAGCCTAAACAGTAGCTACCGCCGGGCCACCCGCAATGCTGTGCAGGAAAGCTTAGCTCCCAGCACTACTACGTTTGCCAATCTGTTCTACCGGGTAGCTCTGGGCACCAACTGGCAGGTATATCCTTCGGCCCAGTTCTTTTACGAGAAAACCAAGGGCGAAACCTTCGAAGGCAAACTCACCGGCGAGCATGCCATGAATAACGCGTTGCTGGGCCCCGGGCTGGATGTGTACTACAAAAACTTTTCCCTGAACACCAGTGTGCAGCTGCCCGTGTACACCGCCCGCACCGACCACCCGGCCAGCGCGGGCCGTTTGGTGATGGCCGTGGGCTACAGCTTCAAGCAGAGTAAGTATCTGTTGAATTGAGGACTGAATAGCTGGATGGGCACCTGTCATCCTGGGCTTGCGAAGGACCTTACTACGCAAGAACGGCAATCCTAGCCCCGGCTTGTTCAAACGTGATAAGGTTTTTCGCAAGCCCAGGATGACAGGTGCCCATCCAGCTTATTTACCTACCCGTTCAACACTCCACCTACAACTCACGCAGGCGCTTCCCCTGCTGCCGCAGCCAGCGGCGGTGTTTGGGCTCCCCTACTACCTGCGCCCCATAAATACCCTGATGCCCGGAAAAGAGGTAGCTGACCACGCATGCCAACCCTGCATACACCCCGCATTCGTGCCCGAATAGCTCCATTGCCATCAATGTGCAGGCCAACGGCGTATTGGCGGCACCAGCAAACACGGCCACAAATCCCATTCCGGCCAGCAGTGGCAATGGCAGCGGTACTACCAGCCCCAGCACGTTGCCCAAGGTAGCGCCCACAAAGAACAGCGGCGTAACCTCGCCCCCTTTGAAGCCTGCTCCCAGCGTAAGGGCGGTAAGGGTCAGTTTGAGCGCAAAAGCATACGGCAGAACGGGGCCTTGCAGCGCGGCTACGATAGTCGGCACCCCTAATCCAATGTAGTCCGTCGTACCCAGTGCCCACACAAGCAGGGCTACCACTACTCCCCCCACTACCGGCCGGAGCGGCGGCCAGGCTATCCGGTTTTTGTAGAAAGCACCTACCGCGTGCGTGGTGGCCGCGAACAGGCGGCCGGTCAGCCCAAACGCAATACCAGCGGCGGCGACCAGCAGCAGGTTACTTATGGATAAAGCCGGAGCCGCCAGCAACGGGTAGTGCGTATGGCCTACTCCCCAGGCCCGCGTAACCAGATCGGCGCCGGCAGCGGCCAGAAACGCGGGCAGAATGGTATCGTAGCGCAGCCGCCCCAGGAAGAATACCTCCAGCCCAAATACGGCTCCCGCCAGTGGGGTCCCAAACACCGAGGCAAACCCCGCACTAATACCCGCAATCAGCAGAACAGGCCGGTCGCGGGGCCGGAGCCGCAGGCGGTGGGTGAGTTGATCGGCCAGGGCACCGCCCATTTGCACGGCTGTGCCCTCCCGCCCGGCTGATCCTCCAAACAGGTGAGTAAGCAGGGTTCCTAGTAACACCAAGGGCACCATCCGCAAAGGCACTGGGGCTTGGGGCCGGTGTATTGCTTCCAGCAACAGATTGTTACCTGCTTCCACGCTCTGTCCCAGGTAATAGTACAACAGCCCCACCAGCAAACCACCTACCGGCAATAGGGCAATAACCCATTGATGCGCTTCCCGCCAGCTCGTCACCCAGTCCAGGGCCACCAGGAAGCCGGCCGATGCAGTACCTGCCAGCACGGCTACTGCGGCCCCCAGCAACAGCCAGCGGCCCAGATACCCCAGCAGTAACCGGTATTCAGCCAATAGAGCATTCAGACGGTTTTTCATGGGTACCTGCCGGCAATAGGGCAAGCAAAAGTACGTTGCTTCAGGCAGTGTTCCGGCCTGGCCGGAACCCATGCCCGAGTCCCGCTTGTTCAGTTGAAAATTGGTATCTTGAAACTGCACTCCTGGCTGCCCTCTGATGACTATATCATGTACTCACCTCTCCGTCCGGTTGCTGCTTCTGCTGGTCGTGGCCAGCTTGCTTGTCGGTTGCGGGAATGGAAATAATGGCGAAGAGGAAGTACAGAATCCATATACCACGACGCCCTACGCCTTGGTGTTGCCTGCCGGCCTGCCGCAAAACGTAACCGTCCCGACCGACAATGCCTTGACGGTGGAAGGTGTTGAGCTGGGGCGGAAGCTGTTTTACGAAGTGCGTCTTTCGGGCAATGGCACCCAATCGTGCGGCAGCTGCCACCAGCAGAGCCGCGCCTTCACCGATGGTCAGGTACGCGCTCTGGGCGCCGAAGGCCAACGCCACGGCCGCAACACGATGTCTTTGGTCAACCTACTCTGGGAGAAGACGCTTACCTGGGACGGGGCCGCCACCAGCCTGGAGCAGCAAGCCCGCACTCCCATTGAAAACCCGGTAGAAATGCATCAACTACTGGCCGATGGCGTGCGCAAGCTCCAGCAGACCGACCTGTATCCGCCGCTGTTTCAGCAGGCTTTCGGCAGCAGTACCATCACGGAAACCAACGTACTAAAAGCCTTATCCCAGTTCGAGCGGACGCTCATCTCAGCCAATTCGCGCTACGATAAATATCTGCGGCGGGAAGGCACCCTGACGCCCACTGAGCGGGCCGGCGCGGCCTTGTTCAATAATCATCCGGGCGAAGTGAGCGGGTTGTTCATTCGGGGCGGCACCTGCCACCACTGCCACATCAGTGAAAACGGCCTGTTCAGCTCGCCCGAATTCTTTAATAACGGCCTTGACTTGACCTTCTCCGACCCTGGTCGGGGTGGCATAACCCGTTTGCCTGCAGACCGAGGCAAGTTCAAAGCGCCCAGCTTGCGGAATATTGCTCAAACTGCTCCGTACATGCACGACGGCCGGTTCCAGACCCTGGAGTCCGTACTCGACCACTACAATGAGCATGTGCAAGTGGCCAGCTCCGGCATCGACCCTAACGTACTGCTTTCCAACACGCCAAACGGCACCAAGCTCGACCTCACCGTTCAGGAAAAGGCCCAACTCCTGGCCTTTCTAAAAACCCTCACCGATTCTACCTTCCTGACCGATAAGCGGTTTTCAGATCCGTTCAGGCAGTAGTTCAATTCTCTTTTGGAAATCGGTAGGTTTAGGGCCTTATCTGCGTGTTTGTGTCTGCCTCCCTCCTGCTTACTCAGTCTGGTGCGTTTTCTGCGCCGATCCGGCAACGTTATCTGCCTGCCTTCACCGGAGTTCGGGCAATGGCGGCGTACCTGGTGTTTCTGCACCACTTCAATCCGTTTCTGGGTAATGCCGCGCTGGTGCCATTCAGCGCGCTGGTAAGCGAGTTTCACATTGGCGTACCCGTTTTTTTCGTGCTCAGCGGGTTTCTGATTACCCTCCGCTATTCCACCCACGACCTGACCCAGCCCAGCCAATGGCTACGATACATGCGCAACCGTTTTGCGCGCATTTACCCCATCTACTTTCTGCTCACTCTGCTTACGTACCTGGCTTTCTGGAAGCAGGGCACATTTTTTCTGCGTGACATTGTGTTGAGCCTTAGCCTCACACACTCCTTTTTTGACGGCTCCAAGTACGCCGGTATTGCCCAGGCCTGGTCGCTCACCGTGGAGGAATGCTTTTACCTGACGGCCCCGCTGGCCTTCTGGCTACTGCGCAGACGGGTAGTACTCCTGTGGTGGCAACCGTTTGTACTGCTGGCAGTAGGCATTTGCCTGGTACTTGCATGTGCGCCCCATTACAGCCGTTTTACGGGCTTTTTCGGTTCGTTCGGGTTTATGCTGCTGTTCACTTTTCCGGGCCGGTGTTTCGAGTTTTACGCGGGTATGCAGCTGGCTTTCTGGTACCAGCAGGGCCGGTTGCGGCGGTATCGTATCCGAGGGCTGCTTACCGCCACGGGCCTTGCGGTAATAGTAGCGGTAGTATGCGCTATGGTAGTCATTAAGGGCGGCTACACGTATGGCCAGGAACATCCCCTGGGGGTTGCGCTCAATAATGTAGTTCTGCCCGGCGGCATCCTGTTGCTCTTCGCGGGCTTACTGACGGAAGACACCTGGGTAAAGCGCTTGTTGTCAACGCCTTTATTGCAGGTACTTGGCAAAAGCTCCTATGTGTTTTACCTGATCCATATGGGCGTTATGCACGATTGGCTGGCC
This sequence comes from Hymenobacter swuensis DY53, assembly GCF_000576555.1. NCBI lineage: Bacteria > Pseudomonadati > Bacteroidota > Cytophagia > Cytophagales > Hymenobacteraceae > Hymenobacter > Hymenobacter swuensis. Next base: position 1,344,153 of record NZ_CP007145.1, on the reverse strand, counting down.
AATAACTTCACTGCCAACAACTTAGTATTGTTCATACTGCTCAACGCCGTAGCAGTGGCCCTCCATTACGGCCTGGAAGAGCCCCTGAACCGCTGGTTACGCCCCCGACCAGTACTACCTCTACCTAAATTCTCTGCCTCATGAAACCTTTCGTTTTAGTACTGCTGACTCTCCTGCTGGCTTCCTGCACGCTTACTCCCCGTACTTCCAAAGGCCGCTCATTAAACCCCGACCATGAGCCAATGGCCCCTGACCGTATCCCTCCCGATTCGGCCGCTACCGACTCCCTTCGCTAACTCGCTTACACACCAAGGGCCGCTCCTGTTCTGGAAGCGGCCCTTGATAGTATGATCGGTTAGCAACTGGCTAGTCCACGTTATCGTGCAGGAAACGGTTGTCGCCCAACAGTTCGTTATCATCCGATAGGTTGAAGCGGCTGATGTTCTGCTCGGAGGAAGGCACCACATTCTCCAGTTTTACCTGCCGCCGCAGATACGCCGGAGTCTCCAGCTGATCCTTGATGGCATCCGTGCTCAGCCCATTGCTGAGAGCCTGCAAACGCTGCCGCCGCTCTTCGGCGCGGGCATCCAGCGACGGCCGGGGCAAGGAGTGGTGCGTGGTAACCGGTTGGGCTGGCTGCTGTGAAAGCACCGGCTCCGAGGCTGGCATAGACGGAGCCGATACCACGGAAGCATCGTACCCGACAGGTACCGGCGCGGAGGTTTCCAGGTCGTAGCGGGTAACGGGCTGCGGCTCGGCTGCTACCGGTACGGGCGTCCCGAACGTGGGTACGGTCGGCGCATCCTGCCGGTCCTTGTCAAAGATGTTGATTTGCGGATCAGGCTGCGGCAACGCATTTTCCGAGTCTCGAGCTACCACATTGGTGATGTTGTGCGCATCGCGGGCGAAGCCGGTAGCAATAACCGTCACCCGGATGCTCTGGCCCAGCGTGGGGTCAATACCGTGGCCAAAAATAACTTCGGCGTTCTGACCGGCCTTGTCCTGGATGTACTCCGTAATTTCCGTGAGTTCGTCCATTTCCAACTCGGCCTGGTCACCCGACATAATGCTAAGCAGAATTTTCTGCGCGCCGTGAATGTCGGTGTTGTTGAGCAGCGGCGAAGCTAAGGCCTCTTCCGCTGAGCGTTTCGCCCGGTTTTCGCCCTCCGTGATGCTGCTACCCATTACGGCTGCCCCCGAGTCCTTCATGACGGTTTTCACGTCTTCAAAGTCCACGTTCACATCAGCCGTCACCGTAATAATCTCGGCAATGGATTTAGCAGCGGTGCTCAACACATTATCGGCCTTGGCAAAAGCCGAGCGAATGGGTAGGTTGCCGTAAATCTCGCGCAGCTTATCGTTGAGAATTACCAGCACTGTGTCGCAGTTATCGCTCAATTCCTTGATGCCCTGCTCCGCCTGCTGACGCTTCTTCTTACCCTCAAACATGAAAGGCGCTGTCACGATACCCACTGTGAGGATGCCCAGCTCTTTGGCTACTTTGGCAATGACGGGGGCGGCTCCGGTGCCAGTACCACCGCCCATTCCGGCCGTGATAAACACCATTTTGGTGCCGTTGCTCAGCAGTTCCCGGATTTGCTCCCGGCTTTCAATGGCGGCCTGTTTGCCGCGCTCAGGGTTAGCACCGGCTCCCAGACCTTCCGTCAGGTCAGCACCTATCTGCAAGCGGTTAGGCACCGTAGAAGAAGCCAGAGCCTGCTTATCAGTGTTGCAGATAACGAACTCCACGTCCTTGATGCCTTGGCTGAACATGTGGTTCACGGCATTGGAGCCGCCGCCGCCCACACCAATCACCTTGATGATGGACTTAGACTGCGCTGGAATATCGAAGGTAAAATTCATGAGTTGGGGTCAGTTATGAATTATGAGTGATGAATGATGAATGATGAATTATCAGATGGCTCTCGCCGTCATGTAATTCATCATTCATCATTCATCACTCATAACTAACTTAGTATTGCTTGTCGTCGAAGTCATCAATGAGCAGTCCTTTCGTACGGCTGATGATCTTCTGGAAGAAGTCGCCGGCACCCGACGACTTCTTGGCTTGCTCCGACGCAGGCTGAGCAGCCGGTTGGGTTTGCGGCTGCGGCTGCGCGGCTGGTTGTGGTGCAGCAACCGAAGCAGTCCGGGTTTCCGGAGCAGCCCGGTAGTAATTCTGCTCGGGCTCGTCGTAGGGTCGCTGGGCCAGTCGGTCGTCAATGGAGCGGTAACCAGCCAGCACCAGACCAACGGTTGTGGCGTACATGGGCGACTTCACGGCCTCGATCTTGCTTTTACCCAAGTGCTCGTTGGGGTACCCAATGCGGGTGTCCATACCAGTCACGTATTCGGCCAGCTGCACCAGATTCTGTAGCTGCGAACCACCACCCGTCAGCACGATGCCGGCGGCCAGCTTGTCTTGGAAGCCCAACCGCTGGATTTCGGCGTACACCAGCTCCACAATTTCCTCCATCCGGGCCTCAATGATGTAGGCCAGATTTTTGAGGCTGATTTCCTTGGGAGCCCGGTCGCGCAGACCCGGAATGCTTACGATTTCGTAATCGGAAGCTTCCTCGGCAATGGCTTTTCCGAACTTCACTTTCAGTTGCTCGGCCTGGTTCTGCATCACCAAGCAACCCTGCTTGATATCGGACGTGATGATGTTACCGCCGAAAGGCAGCACCGCCGCGTGACGGATGATGCCATCCTTGAACACCGCTAGGTCAGTTGTGCCGCCCCCAATGTCGATCAAGGCCACGCCGGCTTCCTTTTCCTCGTCAGACAGCACCGACATGCTGGACGCCAGCGGCTCCAGAATCAGGTTGTCAATTTCAAGGCCAGCCTTGGTGACGCACTTGTAGATATTGTTGATGGCCGTGCTCTGCGCGGTAATGATGTGGAAATTACCCTCCAACCGCACACCTGACATGCCTACGGGGTCCAGAATACCTTCCTCATAATCCACCTTATAGTCCTGGGGCATTACGTGGATAATCTGGGAGCCGGGAGGCGTAACCAGCCGGTACATGTCGCTGGTGAGGCGCTCCACGTCGGCCTGGGTGATTTCGTTATCAGCCGAAGCACGGGTGATGCTGCCGTTGTGCTGCAGGCTTTTGATATGCTGGCCGGCAATACCCACGTTCACCACCCCGATGTTGATGCCCGACTGCTCTTCCGCCTGCCGGATTGCCTTTTTAATGGCATCCACCGTCTTATCGATATTCGACACAATGCCGCGCACGACGCCCTCCGACACGGCTTTCCCCATGCCCAGGATTTCGAGCTTCCCAAATTCATTTTTGCGCCCAACTAGGGCGCAGATTTTGGTGGTGCCGATATCGAGGCCGACTACAATCTTATCGTGTTGCATGGGGAAGAGGGGCGAGAGAGTTGCGGTTGGTTGCAGGAAAAGGTAGCCTAAGCCGCTATAAGGTAGCTTTTTAGACTGATAATTTTATTCGCAGATGATTTGGTCTTTGAACTCGACGTTGACACGATGGTACGTGTCCCAGCCAAGGACCGGGGGAATTTGACGGTAAAATACCATCAGTTTCGCAAATTTTTCTGAAATATTGTCAGGAAAGCCAAATTCTATCCGTTGGTCACCTACTTGCTGGGTAAACGAAATCTTACCGTTCGGGCCGACAAACACCTCGGCTACCTGAGCCCGCCAGAAGGGTTTCTCATCGATATAGCGCAGAAACTTCAGGTATTGCTCGCCGGTGCTGTCCTGAAAAAACCCGGCAGTTAGCGGCTGGCCGCCCGAGCGAGAAATGGGTACTACACGGGCAGTGAACAGGGGCGAGAGAGGCAACCGGTTGCCATCGGTATCCAAGTAGCTATCCTGCCGCGAATCGGCATGCACGAGGCGGGCAATGGGTCGGTTCTGCCGCACATCGGCGTGCAGGTTGCCGGCCAAGTCACGATACACCTGCGCTTCCTTTACGAAGCTGTGCGCTTTCAGCCGGGCTTCCAAGGCCTTCAGATCAACCTCGCTGGGGCGGGCTCCTTCCAAGCGTTCCTCGCCCTTACGGGTGAGCAGACTGGTTACTTCCCGCTCACTGATGAAGAAGTTGTTGAACTCATTGCTGATGGACACAATAACCCCGTTTACAGGCCGGTTGGCTTGTTTTACGGCAGCAAATGCTCCGAGCCCGACCAGCAGTAGCAGGCAGGCAGAGGCAAACAATAGGTTATTGGCTTTACGCTTCAGCTCCATTCCAGCGAATATCCAAAATATTCTTTAATTGAGGCACCAGTTGATCAATGTCTCCCGCCCCAACCGTGGCTAATACGTCAAAATTCGGATTGGTTTCGGCATTCCGCAAAATTTCTGCTTTCGTCTGCAACGATTTTTCTGCGGCAGTTATTTGGGACAAAATCAATTCGGAGGTAATACCGGGCATGGGTAGCTCCCGGGCCGGGTAGATATCCAGCAGCACCACTTCATCGGCAAGACTCAGACTTTCAGCGAATCCCGGGGCAAAGTCGCGGGTGCGGCTGAACAGATGGGGCTGGAAGATGACGCGGAGCCGCCGCCCCGGATATAGGGCGCGCACAGAACGAAGAAAAGCCTCTATTTCGCGTGGGTGATGGGCGTAGTCATCCACATATACCTTGGGCGCAGCAACAGTACCAGCCGTCAGAATAAACTCGAAGCGGCGCTTTACCCCCTTATAGGCTGCCACGGCAGCGCGCAGTTGATCGGGGCCGAGGCCGTAGAGTTCGGCCACGCAGGAGGCGGCCAGCATGTTTTCCACGTTGTGGTAGCCAGGAACGGCCAGTACCAAGCCATCGGTGGTGCCTTGAGGGCTGTGCAGGGCAAAGTGAAACTGGTGGCCCTGGGCGGTGATGTTGGTGGCATACAATTCCGGCCCTTCCTCAAGCGAAAGGCCGTAACGAATGACGCGCACGCCCTCGGGCGCGGCCGCCGCCACGCTGGGGTCGGCAGTATGGTTGATGATGAGCGTGCCGCCCGGCTGAATCTGGCCCACAAACTGCCGGAACGACTCTACCAGAGCTTCCTTGTGGCCATAGATATCGAGGTGGTCGGCATCGGTGCTGGTGACGATGGCCACGGTGGGAAACAGGGTCAGGAAGCTCCGGTCGTACTCATCGGCCTCTACTACCACCGGAATGGTGCTGGTTGTTGGTTGCCGGTTGTTAGTTGTTGGGGCTTCGGTAGACGAGGAAGAATTGCTCGTTTCTACTTCTTTATTCTTCATTCCCTCCCCCGGCAGCAGCAAGTTAGAGCCCAGATTTACGCTGATGCCACCCAGGAAAGCGGCGCAGGGCACGCCGGCATGGTGCAGCAGGTGGGCCACCATGCTGCTGGTAGTGGTTTTGCCGTGGGTGCCAGCTACGGCAATGGTAGGACGGCCTTGAGTGAGCAGGCCCAGCACCTGGCTGCGTTTCTGAATATCGTAGCCCTGCTCCCGCAGCCAGGCCCATTCCTGGTGGTCCTTCGGAATGGCCGGCGTGAGGACTACCAGCGTCTGCTCCCGGTTCCGGCGCACTTCCGGCGGAATATTGTCCACAGCATCCTGGTAGTGGATGGCAATACCTTCGGCCGTCAGAGCTTCCGTTAGCGGGGTAGGCGTTTTGTCGTAGCCACTCACGGCATAGCCATTAGCCCGGAACCACCGCGCCAGCGCCGACATACCGATGCCACCAATACCGAGAAAGAAGACGTATTTTTTCAAGTAGCCAGAAATTAGAAGCAAGAAACGGGGGGCGGGAAGCTAGGAACGGCGGTTAGGAATCAACTGCAATAACTCGTCCACGATGGTAGTAGTGGCCTGTGGATACGCCAGTTGGCGGATGTTGGTAGCCAACTGCTGTTGCCGGACCGGGTCCTGTAATAGATTCAGCGCCTGATCGTACAGTACAGCTTCCGCTTCGGCGTCGCGCACCAGTAAGGCAGCGTTTTTTTGGGTGAGGGCTAAGGCATTTTTGGTCTGATGGTCTTCGGCCACGTTGGGCGAGGGCACCAAAATGCTGGGCTTACCCGTGAGGCACAGTTCCGAAACCGATAAGGCACCGGCCCGCGAAATAACCACGTCGGCGGCAGCGTAGGCTAGGTCCATGCGGCGCACGAACTCCAATGCCTTCAGGTTATCGGCAGCGAAGGGCGCAGCCTGCTTTTCGGCTTCCGGGAAGTAGGTTTTGCCCGTTTGCCAGAGCAGTTGCACGCCCGCCTCACGCAGGCGCGGCAGCGCGGCGGCCGTGGCCTGGTTGAGCGTGCGGGCCCCCAGGCTGCCCCCAATTACCAGCAGCACCGGCCGGGCGGCATCCAGTCCGAAGAATTTCAGGGCCTCAGCTCGCTGCCCGTCGGCAATTTCGGTGCGGACCGGGTTGCCGGTGAGTACCAGCCGGTCGGCGGGGAAGAACTTCTCCATGCCGTCGTAGGCCACGCAGATGCGTTGCACCCGCCGGGCCATGAGCTTGTTCACGAGGCCGGCGTAGGAATTCTGCTCCTGAATCAGAGCCGGAATACTGCGGGAGGTAGCGGCCATGAGCACCGGGGCCGATGCGTAGCCCCCCACTCCTACTACGGCGTCGGGGCGGAACTTCTCGATGATTTTGCCGGCCTTGCGCACGGCGCGCATCACTTTAATAGGGAACAGCAGGTTTTTGGGCGTGAGGCTACGCTGCAGGCCCGCAATATCGAGGCCCACAATGTCGTAGCCGGCCTCGGGCACGCGGGTCATTTCCATGCGGCCGTTAGCACCCACAAATAGGATTTCGGCCTCTGGATGACGGCGGCGTACTTCGTTGGCAATGGCCACGGCCGGGAAAATGTGCCCGCCGGTACCGCCGCCGCTGATGATAATGCGGAAGGGAGCCGAAGTAGATGTTGCGGGGGTTATAGACATGAAATCAATGTTCAAGTAGGTTCCAGGCAGACAGTGGCACCCCAAACTCTTGCTGAGCAAATTCTTTCGCTAGCTCCTGACTGTTTTGCAGGTAATCAAAAAGACAAGACTGGTTCTGATTGTATACAAAGAGGTACCACCCAATTTCCGGCAGGTCCTCTTCAATCATAAAGCAAAAATCTTCATGATAGGCGGTCAGCTTCATTATTAATCGATACTACGCGTACTGCGACACGCGGGGAATCCGAGCCGTATCGGCGGGCTCACCCACCATCGGGCGGATTTCCCGCTCGCCGCGGCTTACCGCCAGGATGATGCCGATGCTGATGCCGGTGAAGATGAGGGAAGTGCCGCCCATGCTCAGTAGCGGTAGCGGCAGACCGGTAATCGGGCCCAGTCCTACGGCCACGCCCATGTTCACCATGGCCTGCAGCACCAGACTAAAGCTCAGCCCGGCCGACAGCAGCCCGCCAAATGCGCCGTAGCTGTTCATTACCGTTTTCAGCCCCCGATACAGGAAGGCCAGATACAGGAATACCACGACCACGCCGCCCACTAGGCCGTATTCCTCGATGATGATGGCGTAGATAAAGTCGGAGTATGGGTGGGGCATGATGTTGCGCTCCGTGCTTTTGCCGGGGCCCTTACCGAAAATACCGCCCGTAGCTTCGGCAATGTAGGCGTGTTCCAACTGGAAGGGCACGGGTTTGCTTTTATCGGTGAAGCTTTCAATACGGGATAGTACCGTTTTGTACCGCTGCCCGGAGGTAAGCCCTACACCGCCCACCACAATACCAATGGCCACCATCACGGCCATCTGCTTGAATGGCACCCGCCCGATAAACATCAGCAGCAGGCAGGTAGCAAACAGCAACAGCGCCGTGGAAGCATTCGACAGAATAATCAGGCCGCAAATCACGCCTACCCACAGCATTACGGGCAGCAGCGTGGTTTTGAAGTCATCGACGTGCTGCTGACGGCGGCTGAGCATGGAAGCCAGGTGCGAAATCAGGGCCAGCTTAGCGAGGTCGGAAGGCTGCACCGTCTGGTTGATGACCGGGATGGTCAGCCAGCGGGAAGCCCCGTTGATGTCGCCGCCCATGATGTACGTAAAAATTAGCAACGGCACCGAGGCCAGCAGCGCGTAGAGCGAGAGGCGCGAGTAGTAGCGGTAGTCGATCCGGTGGGCCAGCCACATGAAGAACAGGCCCACGAAAATCAGGCTGGTATGTTTGAACAGAAAGTACTCGGTGTTACCGCCCATCTTCTTGTAGGCCAGCGTACCCGTAGCCGAGTACACCACCGCAATGGAGATAAACGAAAACAGCAGCACGATGCCCCACAGAATGGGGTCACCCTTCAGGTTTTGCCGGAGCCAATTGGTAATCGTGTCCATGGGCGGTGAAGCGGTGAAGTGAGTGAATGAGAGGATAAACAGAACAGTCATGCTTCAGCAAGCTCAGCATGACTGTTATGCTACTCGTTGGCTTCTTCGTTGGTCTGGTTGTCAGTGAGCTGCTGCACGGCTTGGGCGAACTGCCGGCCCCGGTCCTCGTAGTTCTGGAACAGGTCAAAAGAGGCGCAGGCGGGTGAGAGGAGCACCACGTCGCCGGGGGCGGCGAGGGCGGCAGCGCGCTGCACGGCATCGGCCATGCTACGGGTTTCTTCCAGGTGAGATACCACCGGCCCGAAGCTGGCTTTCAGCTTCTCATTGTCCAGGCCCAGGCAAATCAGGGCCTTTACCCGGTTTTCGGCCAGCGGAATCAGCGAGGAGTAGTCGTTGCCCTTGTCGGTACCGCCGGCAATCCAGACGATGGGCTGCCGAATGCCGTCGAGGGCAAACCAGGCAGCTTCCACGTTGGTGGCCTTGCTGTCGTTGATGAAGCGGGTGCCGTTCAGCTCGCCCACGGGCTGCAGGCGGTGGTCGGCGTTGTGGAATGAGGCCAGACTGGCTTCAATTTGCTTCTTATCAATACCGGCCAGCCGGGCGCAGAGCACGGCGGCCAGCATATTCTGGCGGTTGTGCTGCCCGATGAGCGGCGAGGCGGCCGTACTTATTTTCTCGGTCTTGCTGTAGAAGCCAGGCTGCAGGTCTACGCACACCTGTTCCTCATCGATGTAATACGCGCCCAAGTGGTAATCGGGGCGGTGGTGCAGGCTGAAGGGCAGTTGCTGCACCGGCCGCAGGGCCGCCTTGAAGTAGCGCTGGATGTTCTCGTCGTCGGCGTTGTAGATGAAGTGGCCGGTGCTGTCCTGGTTACGCATTATGCGCAGCTTGGCCTGGGCGTAGGCTTCCAGCGAGTAGTTGTACCGGTCGAGGTGGTCGGGGGTGATGTTGAGCAGCACCGAAATCCAGGGCTGGAACTCGTAGGTATCGTCGAGCTGGAAGGAGCTCAGCTCCACCACGTAGTAGTCGTGGGCGTCGGCAATGATTTGCTCGGCCAGGGAGTAGCCCACGTTGCCGGCCAGCCCCACGTTCAGACCGGCGGCCTTCAGCAGGTGATAAGTGAGCAGCGTGGTGGTGGTTTTGCCGTTGGTGCCCGTAATGCAGATGCACCGGGCTTGGGTGTACCGGCCGGCCAGTTCAATCTCCGAAATGATGGGCGTGCCCTTCTCGCGGAGCGCCTGAATCACGGGGGCCTTTTCTGGAATGCCGGGGCTTTTCACCACCTCATCGGCCGCCAGCACCTGCTCCATGGTGTGCTGGTTTTCCTCAAAGGGAATACCAGCTGCCGTCAGCTTCTGCTTGTAGGCGGGCTTAATGGGGCTTTTATCGGACACAAACACGGTGTGGCCCTTGGCCTGCGCCAACAGCGCGGCCCCTACCCCACTCTCCGCGGCTCCCAGGATGACGTAGTGCATTCTTTCAGTATTGAGTATTGGGTACTTAGTAGTGAGTACAGCATATAGTATCAGGCAGCAAAGAATCAGTACAATAACTCCTGCTATTCTAACTACTCATTACGCACTACTCATTACTCCTCAGGATTAGCGCAATTTCAAGGTTACGAGTGTCAGCACAGCCAGCATGATGCCCACAATCCAGAAGCGCGACACGATTTTGGATTCGTGGTAGCCCAGCTTCTGGTAGTGGTGGTGCAGCGGCGACATGCGCAGCAGGCGGCGGCCTTCGCCGTACTTGCGGCGGGTGTATTTGAAGTAGCTCACCTGCACCATCACCGAGAGGTTTTCAATCAGGAACACCCCACACAGCACCGGAATCAGCAGCTCCTTGCGCACGATGATGGCCAGCACGGCAATGATGCCGCCAATGGCCAACGAGCCGGTGTCCCCCATGAATACCTGGGCCGGGTACGAGTTGTACCACAGAAAGCCCACGCAAGCCCCCACGAAGGCAGCACAGAAAATCACCAGTTCCCCCGAGTTTGGAATAAACATCACGTCCAAGTAATCAGCCAGGAGCGCGTTGCCGCTCACGAAGCAGAAAATAGCCAGCGTGATGCCGATAATGGCCGAGGTACCCGCCGCCAGCCCGTCGAGGCCGTCGGTGATGTTGGCTCCGTTGCTGACGGCCGTGATGATGACAATGACAATGGGAATGTAGAAGAAGGCGTAATACTCGTTGAAGAAGTCGCCGGCCGTGGCAAACAGGTCGCCGTAGTTGAGCTCGTTGTTCTTGAGGAAGGGTACGGTGGTAATCATCAGCTTCACATCCTGATAGACGGAACTAGCATCCACGGCCGAGAACGAGCCGTTGGGCAGCGCGTACTGGCGCACGGTCACGTCGTTGGAGAAGAACAACACCCAGCCCACCGTGAGGCCCAGGCCTACCTGGCCCAGAATCTTGAAGCGGCCGGCCAGCCCCTCCTTATCCTTCTTTACTACCTTAATATAGTCGTCCACGAACCCGATGAGCCCCAGCCATACGGTGCTCAGCAGCATAAGCACAATGTATATGTTGTCAAGCTTGGCAAACAGCAGCACCGGCACCAGAATGGCCAGCAGAATGATGAGTCCGCCCATCGTTGGGGTACCTTTTTTTTCCATCTGCCCCTGTAAACCCAGGTCCCGGATCGACTCGCCAATTTGCTGCCGCTGCAGCGCCCGAATAAGGGGAGCCCCAAAAAACTGCGCAATAATGAGGGAGGTAACTACCGCCAGCGCCGCCCGGAACGAGCTATACTGCATCACGCCCGTACCCGGCAGGTGGTACACTTTGTAGAGGTAGTTAAAGAGGTAATACAGCATGAGCGCGGGGGTCAGCAGTTGGCAGGCAGAGAATTTCCAAGCTGCAAAGATTCAGTTTTTCGTTGTTCGTTTCTCGTTTTTCGTTGTTCGTTTCTGGTTATGCGCTGTTTTTCAAGCCCTTGTTGACATGCGTGTTTTATTAGGACAGCCCCGAACAACCAAAAACGAACAACCAAAAACTTATTTCCCCAGCAGATCAAACATCTGCTGCAGCACCTGCTTATCGTCGAAGTCGGTTTTAACGCCTTTGATTTCCTGGTAGTTTTCGTGGCCTTTGCCGGCTACTAACACAATATCGCCGGGGCCGGCCAGGGCTACGGCTGTTTTGATGGCCTCGCGCCGGTCGGCAATAGTCAGGACTTTCCCCTGCGCTTCGGCGGGCACGCCGGCCTGCATCTGGGCCAGAATATCGTTGGGGTCCTCGAAGCGGGGGTTGTCGGAGGTCAGTACGGCGCGGCTGGAAAGCTGGGCCGCCAGACGGGCCATGATAGGCCGCTTGGCCCCGTCGCGGTTGCCGCCGCAGCCCACCACTGTAATTACCTGCTGGCTGTGCTGGCGGATGTCGGCAATGGTCTGGAGCACGTTTTCCAGCGCGTCGGGCGTATGGGCGTAGTCCACAATGCCCGTGATGCGCGCCTTCTCTGATACCACCGGCTCGAAACGGCCGGGGGCCGAGGTCAGGCCCGACAGCACTGTGAGTACCTCCGTGGGGTCCTCACCCAGTAGCACCGCCGCCCCGTAAATAGCCAGCAGATTGTAGGCATTGAACACCCCGATCAGGCGAAACTGCACCTCGCGGCCGTCTACCTCCAGGTGCAGACCGTGCACGGCATTTTCGATGAGCTTGCCCCGGAACGCACCGTTGCCGCGCATAGAATAGGCTTCGCGGCGGCCCGGTACGTTCTGCAGCATCACCGGGCCGCGCTTGTCGTCGGCGTTGGTGAGGGCGAAGGCCGACTTCGGCAGCTGGTCGAAAAAGCCCTTTTTGGCCTTCAAATACGCATCGAAGGTGCCGTGATAATCGAGGTGGTCATGGGTAAGGTTGGTGAAGATGCCGCCCGCGAAGTGCAGGCCCGTAATGCGATGCTGCACCACGGCGTGGCTGCTCACCTCCATAAATACGTGGGTGCAGCCGGCTTTCACCATGCGGGCCAGCAGCTCGTTCAGCCGGATGGCGTCGGGCGTGGTATGGGTGCTGGGAATAACTTCCTCATCAATCTGATTCTGCACCGTGCTCAGCAGCCCGCAATGGTAGCCCAGCTCCCGGAACAGCTTGTGCAGCATGGTGGCGCAGGTGGTTTTGCCGTTGGTGCCCGTAATGCCTACCAGCTGCAACTGGCGCGAGGGGTGGCCGTAGAACTCGGCCGCCATGCTGGCCATAGCTTCCGCCGAATCAGGCACTTGTACGTGAGTGGTGGCAGGATTCAGCTCGGCGGGCAACTCCTCGCACACAATAACCGCAGCGCCCTGCTCCACTGCTTTGGCGATGAACTGATGCCCATCGGCAGCGGTGCCGCGCAACGCAAAAAATACCGTACCGGGGCCCGCCTGCCGCGAATCGAGGGTGAGGCTGGTTACGAAAACGTCGGCCGGACCATGCTGGCCGCGCACGGTTACGGCTGGCAGCAGTGCAGAAAGAGAAATAGCGGAGGGGTTCAAGGCTGAGGGAAGGTCAATAAGTAAGGTGCAGTGAGAAATAGGCAGCAAGGAGTAGCAGACTACTTACTACTACCAACCGGCAATTCATCAGGCTTTGGGACGAGTGACAAGCTTCACGGCAGCCGTGGCTTTCTTAGGCGCAGTTGTAGGTTTTCTGGCGGCGTTGGCAGCTCGTTTGGCGTCTGTTGAAGGCTCTGCCGCCGTGCGGGGTGTCCGCGCTTCGGTAGCTGGGTCTGCCGCGGGTGTAGGCAGGACCACAGGGGCGGGCGTGCCGCCGATGGGCTCCATCTGGAGCACTACGGTGGTGCCGCGCCGGGCCGTGGTGCCGGCCGCTACCGACTGGGTTTTCACCCGGCCTGTTCCGTAGGAACGCACCCGCAGGCCCCGATTTTCCAGCAGGAACAGCGCGTCGCGCAGGGTCAGGCCCTGCACGTTGGGCACCCGGCCGGGGCGCACGGCCATCGGCTTCAGGGCCAATGAGGCCGATTCGGAATCGGCTTTGGTGCGCACCCAGTCGTCGGTGCCGGTTACGCCGTTGTGGCTTACGCCCAGCTGCGTGAATACCAATGACAATTCGTCCTGCATACCAGCCTGTACAAACGGCACCCGCGACTTTGCCAAGGGGACCCGGGCCAGCAACGGCCGCAGACTGGCCGCGTCGCGGGCCATAGCTTTGTCGGCTACCTCGCGGAACACCGGGGCTGCCACCGTGCCGCCATAGATACGGCCGCGCCGGGGCGAGTCAATCACCACGATGCAGCTGTACTTGGGCTCATCGGCCGGGAAATAGCCGCAGAAGCTGGTGGAGTACATGCGGGTGTAGTGGCCGTTCTTGAACTTCCAGGCGGTGCCCGTTTTGCCCGCAATGGAGTAGCCATCGGTGCGGATGCCCCGGGCCGAGCCGTTCAGCACCACCCCTTTCAGCATCGACTGCATCTTGAGCAGGGTGCTTTCGGAGCAGATTTTGGGGTTGAGCACCCGGGCCTCGTAGCTTTCCAGCACCTTGTCGGCCTGACGGATTTCGCGCACGATGATGGGCTCGATCTTGACGCCGTTGTTGGCAATGGCGTTGTAGAAGGCCAGTGTCTGCAGCGGGGCCAGCTTCAACTCATAGCCGATGCTCATGGTGGACAGGGAGGTGCGGCTCCAGCTCCGGTCACGCGGGTCCTTGATGTAGGGGCGGGCCTCGCCGGCCATCTGGAAGCCCAGGGGCTTGTCCAGCCCGAAGGTTTTCAGGTAGTCGGTGTACTTCTCGGGCTTGGAGAAGAAGTGGTCGTTGATGAGCTTGGCCACCCCGATGTTCGACGACTGCTCAATCACCTTCTGGATGGGAATGCGGCCGTTGGGGTGGGTGTCGGTTTTCACGGCCCCGGCAATTTTCATCATGCCGGTGTTGCCAGTATTTACGGTATCGGTCAGCTCCAGTTCGGGGTTATCCTCGAACAACGCCATCATAGAGGCCAGCTTGAACGTGGAGCCCGGCTCGGTGCGGCCCTGGTCGGCAATGGCGTAGTTGTAATCCTCGCGGTACACGCCCTCGGCCACCTTGCCCAGGTTGGCCACAGCCCGGATTTCGCCGGTTTTCACCTCCATCAGAATTACGCAGCCGTACTGCGCGTCGTTGTCCACCAATGACTTGTACAGCGCGTTTTCGGCCACGTCCTGCAGGTTGATGTCGAGGGTGGTTTTGATGTCGAAGCCGGGCTGGGGCTTCACCTCGGTGCCGTCGTAGATGGGCTTGTTGCCGCCGGGTACCCGCTCAAACAGGGCCTCCCCGTCTTTGCCGGCCAGGTGGCGGTTGAAGGTAAACTCCAGGCCCGCCCCGTTCTTGTCCTCGTTCACGAAGCCAATGGTGCGCTGGGCCAGCCCGCCGAAGGGCCGGAACCGCTTATCTACCTTCTCGAAGATGACGCCGCCCTTGTTCTTACCTGCCCGGAAAATGGGCCACTGGGCCAGCTCCTTCTTCTCCTGGAAGTTGATCTGGCGGGAGTTCAGCCGCAGGTAGCGCACTTTGCCGCTCTTGGCATTTTTCAGGCGGCGCAGGTACTCCTGCGTGCTCCGGTCGCCGAAAAAGCGTGACAACAACAGCGCCAGGGAGTCTTTTTTCTGACTGAACAGCGCGTCGTTCACCACACTCGGGTCCCAGGCCACCCGGTAGAAAGGCAGCGAGGTAGCCATGATGCTGCGGCCATCGGAGGCAAAGATGTTGCCACGGGTGGCAAATACGGGCTGGTACACCACGCGCCGCTCCTGCTCCAGGGCGCGCCAGCGGGCCCCTTCGTTGAACTGCACCTGGGTGATTTTCCAGACGATGGCCACCGAGAACAGGCAGACGCCCAGAAACGCCAGCCGGATGCGGGTAACAATACTTTTTTTAACGTTTCCTTTCATTGCGGCGGGGGGCTGAACGATTGGAAGAAGGTTCGGGCGTTGCGGGTTCGATTACGTCCACGTCGATGGGCGCGGGCGGGGCGGCTTCGGTGACAGCGGCGTTGCTGTCGGTGGTTACCCGCTCGGCGGCGCGGCGCACGGAGTCGGCTTTGGCGCGGGCCGTCATGGCTATTACGGAGTCGGCAGTCAGCAGCGGCACTTCCTCCAGTTTGGCCTCATCAATATGGCCGGCCGGCACCGTGATGCGGAAGGGCGGCGAGGAGCTTTCCACTAAGCCATAGGCGGCCACTTTGCGGGCTACTTCGCTTTGCTTGCTGGCTTCCATGTAATCCGACGACAGGGTAGTGTAATCGGCCCGCAGGTCCTCGGTTTCCAGCTTCAGCTTTTGAATGCTGCGGTTCATCCGGGTGGCGTAATGCGTATTGCCGATATATACCAGCGTCAGGAACATGATGAACAGCAGGTGCGGCAGGAACCGGACCGGCAGCCCCTCCCGGAACAGGCCATCTACCCGGGTCACGCGCTCCAGCAGCGTAAATACGCTCCAGGAAGCGGCTACGCGCGGTTGCGCGGCCGGCCGCGCCGCCCGTGGTGGCTTGGGGGCCGGCGGGGGCGTCGGCTCTGGCTCCGGCACGGCTACCGGTTCCGGCATAATGGCACGAGGCGCGTTGGTACGCGGCTGGTTCGTGATGGGTTTGATGGTATTAGTAGCCACTGTATCGGAATTAACAATCAGCACTCAACAACTACGAACAAAGACGCAACGGCCTCACCACGACCTATAGCATGCCACTGCTGCACCTGAAGCAGGGCAGGCAGCGAATACTTGGCGCAGCGAAGGAGGCAGTCGTTCATTCGGGGGGCTCAATTTTTACTGGCGATGCGCAGCTTTGCACTCCGGGCGCGGCTGTTGAGGGCAATTTCTTCCGGCGAGGCTTCCACGGGTTTGCGGGTAAGAGCTTCAAACGGCACGTTGGAGCGGCCGAACAAATCCTTTTCCACTTCACCGTAGAATTTGCCCTTGGCAATGAAGTTCTTCACCAGCCGGTCTTCCAGCGAGTGGTAGCTCATTACCACCAGCCGGCCGCCGGGACGCAGCACCTGGGCCGTTTGTTCCAGCATCTCGCGCAGGGCGGCCATTTCGTCGTTGGCCTCAATGCGTAGCGCCTGAAAAACCTGGGCCAGGTACTTGTTTTCCTTGCCGCGCGGGGTGCAGGGCGCAATGGCCTTTTTGAGGCCGGCAATGGTCGTAATACTGTGGCCGCGCCGGGCCGTGGCCACAGTATTGGCCAGGGTGCGGGCATTGGTCACCTCGCCGTACATCCCAAAGATGCGGTGCAGTTCGGCTTCCGAGTACTCATTGATGATATCCGCTGCCGAGGCATCCTCCCCTTCCGAATCCATGCGCATATCCAGCGGGCCATCGAAGCGGGTGCTGAAGCCGCGCTCCGGCGTATCAAACTGGTGCGACGATACGCCCAGGTCGGCCAACAGGCCATCTATGGGCAGGGCGTCGTGGCGCTTGAGCTCCTGAAAAAGCTGGCGGAAATTGCTGCGGATAAAGGTAAACTCGGGCCGGGCCAGTTGGGCGGCTTCCCGCTCAGCGTCAGCGTCCTGATCGAAGCTGTAGAGGTGACCGGGGCTGCGGAGGTGCTCTAGTATTCGGGCCGAGTGGCCGCCGCCGCCGAAGGTAACGTCCACGTAGCGGCCACCGGGCTGCAGGTCGAGGCCTTCGAGGCACTCGCGCAGCATCACGGGACGGTGGTAGGCGGTATCGTTCTGGTATTCGTTCAAACTGTCGTTCATGCGGCCAGGGGGCCGCCAGGGCCGGGTTCGGTAGTTAAAAATTTCTGTGCCAGCTTCGAGAAGCTCTGCTGGTCTTTGATAAGGAAGTCGTCGTAGCGGTCCGGGTCCCAGATTTCGCAACGGTTACCCAGCCCCACGATAATGGCCTCCTTCTCGATGCCGGAGTAGCGCAGCATGGTGCGCGGCAGCATAAACCGCCCGATGCTATCCAGCTCCACCTCCGTCATGCCCCGGAAGAAATTCCGCTGAAACTGCCGGTACTCCTCATTGAACTCATCCAGCGCCATCACCTTCTCATGAATCACCCGCCACGCGGCCCGGGGGTACAGCACCAGGCAGGGCTCAAACCCACGCACCAGCACCAGCTGGCTACCCGATGCTTCCGGCAGGTTCGCCTTCACCTTCGCCGGCAGCACCAACCGACCTTTGGGGTCGAGTTTGCACTCGTATTCGCCGGAGAGCAGCTGAGACATGCGCGAGGTGTGGAGTGGCCATGGGAACGGGATATAGCAAAAGTACGCAACCCCCCGGAAAACCCAACCACGATTTACCATTTTCTACCACTCGCAAAAAAAGCGTCGTTTAAACGCTATTTGAGGTATTTTCATTCGCAACCACACTACCGTAAGCCAGAATATCAGGCCCTCACTTCGCCTGTTTTTTTCCGCCGGGTTCTACTCTGAACGGTTACTGTACCACCCGGCTGCCAAATTCCATACCGGCTTAGTCCGTAATCCATACCGCCGGCGTCGTATCTTTGCCTCCGGATATGAAACGCCCGCTTCTTCACCGGTTCTGCAGCTTCTGGTTGGCCCTGCTCGTGCTCACCTCCTCGGTGGGACTCACGGTGCAGCAGCGTACCTGTCGGCAGAGCGGGCGGCACACGGCAGGCGTAGCGTTCAGCCCGGCCCGCCACGGCTGCCCGGCCCCGCAGCCCCTTGCCCACCACACCAATAAGGCGCAGTTCACCAAGCCCTGCTGTGAGTTCGGGGCGCATTTCCATAAGCTCGACGCCCCTTCAGCTCAACTAAACTGGGTACACGCTCCGCTGCCAGCCTTGTTACCCGGCTGGCCCACAGCCCCGGCATGGCGTGCAATGCCGGCGGCCCAGGTAGCCGCTCCCGCCGCCTGGCACGCGGCCGATTCGTCGCCGCCGCTACGGGCGGGACGGACCTTGCTCACGTTCGTGGGCGTGCTGGTCGTCTAGTCTTTTCTCGCGGCTGCTCCGGCTTGGGGCAGCTTGGCCGTGCGCTACGGGGCCGGCTGCTTTTCCTTGGCGAGAACTGTTAACTTCCTGACGATATGAATGCCTTACCCGAGCCTTTCCGGTTAGTGGCAGCGGCCGGTCTGCTGGCCGTTGCCACCACGGTGGCGGCCCAAACGCCCGACGCGGCTACCGCCCCCGTGCGCGGCCAAGTGCTCGATGCCACCACCAATACGCCCGTACCGGGAGCCGTAGTACGCTGGCTGAGCACCCCCACCGGCGCCGCCACTACTGATAATCAGGGCGCGTTTTCCTTGCTGCGCCCGGCCGGTACCGATACCCGCCTGATCGTCAACCTCCTGGGCTACCTGCCCGACACCGTGCAGGCCGCCAGCGGCTACCTGCGCGTGCCGTTGCGCCGCTCCGGCGAACTGGCGGAAGTGAAAATTGAGGAGCGGGCTCCCTCCTACTCCGGCCTCACGCCTGCCAACACGCAGGTTATTACCAGCCGCGACCTGACTAAATCGGCCTGTTGTAACTTGGCCGAGAGCTTCGAAACCAACGCTTCAGTAGAGGTTTCGACTACGGATGCCGTATCCGGGGCCAAGCAGATTCAGCTTCTTGGCCTGGATGGGGCTTATTCTCTGCTCACCATTGATAACCTGCCGGCCTTGCGCGGCCTTTCTACCCCGTACCGCCTCAATTATCTGGCTGGTCCCTGGATTGAGAGCATCGACATCATAAAAGGTATGGGCTCAGTGGTGAATGGCTACGAAAGCATTTCGGGCCAGGTAAACGTGCGCCTCAAGGAGCCCGACAAGGCCGACCGGCTGCTGTTCAACGCCTATGGCAACGACCTGGGCAAGTTCGATGTAAACCTGAACTTGGCCACCCGCGTCAGCAAGAAGCTCAGCACCACCCTGCTGCTGCACACCGACCACCTGGGCCGCCGCGTGGACCGCAATGACGACCGGTTTCTGGACCTGCCGCTGGCCACGCAGTTCAACCTGTTCAATAAGTGGAAGTACATTTCCGGGACGGGGCTGGTGACGGAAGTGGGCCTGGGCGCGCTGCGCGAAACCCGCCAGGGCGGCCAGCTAGGCTACCGCAAGGAAAACCCCGGCGGCTTCTACGGCACCACTCAGGAAACCGACCGGTACACGGGGTACGCCAAAACCAGCTACACTTGGCCCGGCCGCCCCTACCAGAGCCTGGGGCTGCTGCTGAGCGGCACCAGCCACGACTTCACCTCCCGTTACGGCCTGCGCACCTACGACGGTACCCAGCGCACGGGCCTGGCCACGCTGCTGTTCCAAAGCATCATCGGTACCACGGCGCACACCTACCGGGCCGGCCTGAGCTTCCTGCACGATGATTTCCGGGAAGTGTACCGTACCGGCTTCACCTACGTGACGGAGACGCCCGCCGAGCGGTACGCCCGGGAGCACCGCAACCGCCTGGAGCAGGTGCCCGGAGCCTTTGCCGAGTACACGTACCAGAACGCCCGCAACCTTACGGTAGTAACCGGCCTGCGCCTCGACCGCCACAACCTGTACGGCTGGTTTCTGACGCCCCGCCTCAATGTGAAGTACGACCCCGCCAAAAATACCGTGCTTCGGCTGGCAGCGGGCCGGGGCCAGCGCACGGCCAACCCGCTGGCCGAAAACTCTGGTATGCTGGTCAGCTCCCGCGAGTTCATTATCAGCCCTAACCTGCGGCCCGAAACTGCCTGGAACGTGGGGGGCTCGGTCACGCAGTACTTCACCGCTTTCGGCCGGCCCGCCACATTCATCACCGACTACTATCACACCGAGTTTCAGAACCAGGTGGTATCCGACCCCTATTCGGCTTCAGCCCAACTACTGATTGGGAACCTGGAGCCGGGTGGACGCAGCTACTCCCGCAGCTTCCAGACGGAGGTGCAGTTGGAGCCGGTGAAGGGGTTGCAGGCCAAGGCAGCTTATAAATACCTCGATGTGCAGACTTCTTACGAGGGCGAGTTGCTGCCCAAGGTGCTCACGCCCCGGCATCGGCTGTTTTTGAACCTGGGTTACGCAACGGCGTTTGATAAGTGGCGGGCCGATGTTACGGTGCAGGGCTTCGGGCGCCGGCCGCTGGCGCATGGCCCGGGCAGTATGGGCCACCAGCACGGCACCGGCGAGAAAACCCTGCCTTATGCACCCCGATACGCGTTGCTCAACACCCAACTCACGCGGGCCTTTAAGCGGTTCGAGGTGTATGCCGGCGTCGAGAACCTGACCAACTACCGCCAGTCTAACCCCATTGAGGGGGCCAGCCAGCCCTTCGGGCCCAACTTTGATGCCGCCATGATCTGGGGGCCGGTAGTTGGGCGCCTCACGTATGCCGGCCTGCGTTTCACCTTACAGTAAAACCGCTGCTGGTTTTCGGCACAGTTCTTTCTAGTGGCCCGAGCGGGCATTTTTCAACAAACCTTTCTGTTTCTGCTTTTATGAAGTTCTTCCCTTCTTTCCTGCTTGCACTTTCTCTGCTTGTTTCTTCTACTGGCGCATTTGCTCAAGGAAAGCCCAAAGCCAAAGGCCCCGCTACTGAAACGCTGCAGGTAAAAACTTCCGCCGTGTGCGATATGTGCAAAGCCCGCCTAGAAAAGTCGCTGGCTTATGAAAAAGGCGTGCAGGCGGCTATCCTCGATGTGCCCAGCCAGGTTCTCACCGTCACCTACCGCCCCGACAAAACGACTCCCACTGCGCTGCGTACCGCCGTGCAACAAACAGGCTACGACGCCGATAAGCAGACAGCCGATGCCCGGGCGTATGACCGGTTGCCGGACTGCTGCAAGAAAACCAATAACGTTCACTAACGAGAAGCTGCAAAAAGGCTCCGGAAGATATCTTCCGGAGCCTTTTTTATGCTGGTGTATCAAGGGAAGCAACTGGCCTTGTGGCTAAGCCGCCGCGGCCGTTTGCGGCAGCATTCGGACCTCAAACTTCAGGTTGGCCTGAAACGCCAGCGGCCGGTTCAGGCGGCGGCGGTTAGTTCCCGATATTTCCAGCGTAAACCACTCGGAGCGCAGAAATTCCAGCAGGTTGGGCTGACCTAACAGTTCCATATCAATGTGGGTTGACTGCACGTTGCGGGAGTTGAACGTGGCAATAGGGATTTTGCGACTATTCGCGGTCAGGAAGCAGCTGCCACTCTCCAGGGCTCCCAGCGTGGGCGTACCCCGACCAATGGCGTGTTCCGGGTCGGGAGCCCAAGTCAGGACGGCCTCCCGGAGGGTGACGGCCGTAACTCCGGGGTGCGTGAGCGAAGCCAGACATGGCAAGGAGCTGGGCAATGTGGTTTCACACAGGAAAATCAGGTCCATTCCGGGGTCGATGCGCAAGTTAATAGCCCTGGTACTTAGCCCGAAAGCAGAGCGTAACGAGCGGCGCAAACCTTCGTGGTTGGCAATAGTGAGTGCCACCCCCAGCATTACTGGGGGGGCATTCGCAGGAACAGGGTTGACGGCAGGTTTCATGGCTGATATGAATAGGAGTGTTCAGGTGGGCGGTCATCAGCGAGAGAAGCGCAAACGAGCCGGTAGCAGCAGCAGCAGCAGTAGTAGCACAGTACAATACGTAATAAGATAGTTAAGCAATTATAATTCATCTTGTTAAAGTATAGCAAGCCAGCTTAAAAGTAGACCAGCAGGCTGCTGAGCGCGCCTAGAATTGTTATCTTTCAATAATTTATAAGACAATTCAGTTTTATCCTTTTATATTCACCCAACTCCCCCGGTATTCTGCTTCCTCTATGAAGATTTCCTGCCTGCTTCTTGACGATGATCCGCTTGTGCTCGACCTGCTGCAAGCCTATGTGGCTATGACAGACATTCTGGACGTAAAAGCGGCCTTCACTGATCCGCTGGACGCACATCGGTACCTGATGGAGCACACAGTGCAGGTGTTGTTCTCCGACGTTACGATGCCGCACCTGAGCGGCATTGACCTGGTACGGTCCCTGCAGCAGCCCCCGTTGGTGGTACTCATGACGGCCTATCCGCAGTATGCTATGGAAGGTTTCAACCTGGATGTTATCGACTTTTTACTGAAACCGATTTCCCTGGACCGCTTTCTGAAAGCCGTGAATAAAGTGGCCGGCATTCTGCGCGTCAACACAACCAACTCGGACGCCCAGAACGATACTCTGACGGGTTGGGGGTCGTTTTTCATTCGTACCGATGCGCAGTTTGTACGCTTGCACTACCGCGAAGTACTCTACATTGAAGCCCTGAAGGATTTCACCAAAATCAACACCGCCGACGGCCGCACGCACCTGACGCTGGTTAACCTGAAAAACCTGGAGGAGCAACTGCCCCCCGGCCTGTTCGTACGTACGCACCGCTCCTACCTAGTGAACTCCTCCCGCATCGATTCGGTGAGCAACCTCGAAGTGAAAGTGGGAGGACATGCCCTGCCTCTGGGCCAAACGTACCGGGAGCGGGTAACCGAGCGAATTGTCAACCGCTCCCTTATTCGGCGGCAGCACTAGCTACGGCCGCGGCCGGTGGCATAGCTTGAGCGAAGCTGCCTTCATCAAGAGCCGGTAGCGTGAATCGGAACAGGGAGCCAGCTCCTGGCTGGCTTTGGAACGTAAGCTCGCCCCCATTGCGCAGCACAAATTCCTGACATAAGCGCAGGCCCAGGCCGGTGCCTTTCTCGCGTGCAGTGCCCAGAGTAGTGAAGTGTGCTCCGTTGCCCAGCAACCGGTTCTGATGCGCCGGCTCAATGCCCACGCCGGTATCCTGCACCGTTATTTCCCACCATTGCCCCTGCCGCCGGGCCGCCAGCGTAACGGTGCCGCCGCTACCGGTGAATTTCAGGGCGTTGCTCAGCAGGTTGCGCAGAATCAGGCGGGTCATGTTCACGTCGGCGCGGGCTAGGCATACTTCCGGCATTTCGTTGTGCAGCCCAATATCCTTCCGCTCGGCATCCCCCTGAAAGAGGGCAACGGTTTCATCGGCCAGCTCATCCAGCCGAATCCGTTCTGCCCGGGCGCTACCTTCACCTTTTAATTGCGCCGCCGACCAGTTGAGCAGGTTATCCAGCAGGTGCAGCGTGCCGTCGAGCATGCGCGTGAGCCGCTCGGAGTGCGAAGCCAGCCGCTCGGCAGGAAGGCGGCCCAGTTTCATGAGGGCCAGCAGGGAATACAGGGAGCTGAGCGGCCCCCGCAAATCGTGCGAAATAATGGAGAACAGCGTGTCTTTGGTATGATTAAGACGGTCCAGCTCTTCTTTCTGCCGATGAATAGCGGCATTTTTCCGCTGCAGCAACTTGTTGCTAACCTGCTGCCGACGATGTGCCCGGTACATGACTACTACCGTCAGCAGCAACAGTAGGCTACCCGCAGTCAGCAAGTTGCGCAACAGCGTTTGCCGGCGCAGGTTCGCCTGCTGCAACTGGCGGCCCTTTAGCAGCAGCTGAATTTCCTTTTCCTTTTTTTCGATTTCGTAGCGGGTTTGCAGCTCCGCAACCTGAGCCGAACGCTGTTCTGCAAATACACTGTCCTGCAATTCGGTGTAATGAACCAACGCCTCCAGGGCTGCTTGGGACTGCCCCCGTCGGCGGTGCAGCGCAACCAGCGCCCCGTACACCTCACTAACCAGCACCTTGGAACCCGTTTGGCAGGCTGGCCCGAGCGCCAGTTGCAGGTACTGTGCGGCGGCAACGTGGTTACCCAACGAATCGGACATAACACCTAGGTTGAGCAGAACCACTGCCCGGGTGTGGGGCCGGGCAGTGGCCGGCAGAGTTTGTAGTGCCTGCGTGAAAAAGGAGCTGGCAACTTCTTGGTTATTGAGCGTCTGGTAAACGCGGCCCATTCCGTTTAGCGTCTGGCTGATTTGGGTACTATCCTGGTGGCGGCGGGCCATGTTCAGGCTTTGCCGCAGGTAGTATAGCGCCCGACTGTAGTGCTTCTGCTCTAGGTGGGCAGTTCCCAGCCGATTCAGTGCCTGTGCCACATGCGGTTGGTCGTTTGTAAGCTGCCAGACAGATAAGGCCTGCTCGTAGCTGGTCTGGGCCTGCGGCCAATGACCGGTCTGGCCATACAGCTCCCCCATCTGCTCCAGCACCTGACCCTGGCCCGTGAGGTGCCGCAACTGCCGAAAGGTGGCGAAGGCACTACCATACGTCTGGCGGGCTTTACCGGTGTCACCCTGGCTGAACAGTGTGCGCCCCAACAGCCAACCCGACCAAGCTGCTTCCGCACTAAGTGACGGGCTGAGTCGCGCAGCTTGGCGGTAATGCCTCAGGGCCGCGTCGTAACGCTGCAATGTATGGTTGGCCTGCCCTATCCGCCAATGCAGCTGCCGGAGCTGCAGGGTATCGTGGTAGCGTTGAGCTACTGCCAGTTGCGGAACCATACGGAGCACTACTGCCTGGGCCTGGGTTACAGAAAGCTCATTACGAGGCGCATCAGTGGATTCTGCTGTCGTGGCAGAGGTAGTTACCAAAACGGCTGCTGCCCCGAATACTACTGCCCATCTCCTCCATACCCCATGGTAAGCCATACTGCTTCCAAGTAGGAACATTCGCTGCATGGGGAGGTGGTTGGAGAAACAGGCACAAGAGACATCGGCCTGTTGGAGAAGCCGACTATCTGCTCAATATACAAAAAGGCATGGCTTCCGTCCTATTCTGTATTCTGGGCTTTTAGCGCCCCTGCAGTTCTTTAGCTTGCCACAGCCGCCACCACGGCAGATAGGGCTGATCGTGGTGCTCATAGTGGTACCCGAAAAAGTAGCAGCTTATAAACGCCCACGCGTGATGACGGAGCTGGCTGCGCGATTTATGCGGGTTTTCCGGCGCATGCTCGCCCCGGTGCGGCAGGTACGTACCGAAGTAAAATAGCTGCAGCGTAGCTAGAATGGCCGGTACCATCCAGAACGCAATAACGTTGGGCTGCGGAAAGAAATACTTGAGCCCATTGTATGTAACGGCCATCAGTACCACCTGCGCCACCGTCACGTAGTTCCAGGCAAACCGCCCGAACCACCGCAGAAAGCCTGGGTGCTCCCCATCATGAAAGTCCGGGTCATCGGGGGTGGCAACGTGGCGGTGATGGGCGTGGTGCTTGGCCAGCATGCCCGGAAACCAGTTATAGGCGAATAAGCCGGCCGTAAGGGTGCCGATGGCATTATTAAACCGCTTGTGAGGGCTCACCACGCCGTGCATAGCATCATGCGCCGTAATGAAAAGGCCGGTGTACAGGTGCGTCTGTACCAGTACCAGCAGATAAGGCCAGGGCGTGCGCCAGTCGGGCTCGTACCAAGCCAGCAGAAACGTTAGCAGGCCCAGCCAACTCCCTAAAATCAGACTGGCCACTAGTACGCCTTTGTAGCCCAGCGGCGTCGGTTTCACGCGCGGGAGGCTGGCCAAAGGCGCGGCAGAGTTGGCTGGCAGCAACGCACTCATAGTCGTTATAGCGCCAGCAGAGCGTCGCGCACTTGTTCCATTTGCCACATTGGGGTGCTGGTAGCCCCGCAGATGCCCACCGACTGCCCCGGCTGAAACCACGTCGCGCACAGCTCATCTACCTTGGAAATGAAGTGCGTGGCCGGGTTCGTATCCTTGCAGACCTGATACAGCACCTTGCCATTGGAGCTTTTGGTTCCTGACACAAACACGACCTTATCGAACTGGGCCGCAAACCGGCGCAGATCCTTGTCCCGGTTGCTTACTTGGCGGCAAATGGTGTCATTGGCACTCACCTGGTAGCCCCGCTGTTCCAGTTCGCCCTTGATGCGGTAAAAGGAATCGGTACTTTTGGTCGTCTGGCTGTAGAGGGTGATGTTCTGGGGCAGTTCATGCCCCAGTAGCTCTTCCAAGCTCTCAAACACTACCGCTTCCCCGCTGGTCTGGCCTAGCAGGCCGCGGACTTCAGCATGACCATGTTTGCCGTAGATGAAGATCTTGTCCTTACGGTCGAAGCTGGCTTTGATGCGGTTCTGCAGCTTAAGTACCACCGGGCAGGAGGCGTCAATAAGGGTGAGGTTGTTGTGCAGGGCCATCTGGTAGGTGCTGGGCGGTTCGCCGTGAGCCCGAATGAGCACAGCTTCTTCCCGCAACTCAGCCAGCTGCTCATAATCAATGATGCGCAGGCCCCGGCGTTCCAGCCGCTCTACTTCTTCATCATTATGCACAATGTCGCCCAGGCAATAGAGGTAGCCTTGCTCATCAAGTAGATCTTCGGCCATTTGAATGGCATAGATGACGCCGAAGCAAAAGCCGGAATTGGGGTCGATACGGACGCTCAGGTGGTACGGCATAGCTGACGGAATAACTGCGGGAGCCCCCGGAAGGTTGCGCTTGCCGGAAGATAGAACACAAACCAGGAAATGCCGTTGTAGTTTAGCATTTGGCCGCAGTTAAAATGCCCCGAAGGCTTTTTGTTTCTCTAGGTCCCGGATTACCTTCTCCTCCACCGGCGAAGCCCGCAGAATTTCCTGGTCGCGCCAGAAGGCGGCATCATACCGCTGCTTCTGCACCTGTTTAAGATCGTTGTAGTTCGCCCCCGTGGCTTTATAGCCTTTGCCGGCCGGCTTAGCGGTGTAGCGGTAGAAGAACAGGTTGCCTTCGATGGTTGTGGTATCGGGGCGGCCCTGGTAGCGCAGCACAATCTGCTGCTCGGCACGCACGGCCTGTAACCGGCTTAGGGAGTCACGATAAGGACTGAAATCAGATACCATGCGCATCGTTTGGGAAGCCACCGTGGTGCCTTCCCGCAACTGCATCGACATAAGATGCTCAATCGGAATGCGGGCTTCTACCCGCCGTAGTGTGGCCGTATTGTAGTCGATATACAGGGTACCCTCGGGCACGAACCGGTCGATATTAGGGCGCGGCCCGTACTCAATGACGGCGGTTTCCTGGCCCTTATTTTCCAGAACTTCCCGTAGCCGAAACGTGAATTGCCGGGTGCTGCCCGGGCTGAGCGGGACGGAGAGTTTTCGGCGGCTGGGCCTGGAATCGAAGACCGGAATCAGGCGTACAGCCGCCGAGAAGTTACTCAGGTCCACGCCGGTATCTTCCTGCACCGCCCCGTAGCGGGCCTGTTCCAGTTGCCAGCCACTTACTTCCCGGGGCGAAAAACGCACGTTATAAAAAGCATCTACGAACTCGGTGTATTGGCTGTTATGCTGCTTCTTCTGGCGGTAGAATGCCTTCCCAAACTCCTCTTCCCGCTGATGCCGGGCGAGCTTGGCATAAGCTCTTTGCACCAAGGCCGCCGCTACTTGCTCGGGGTTGCGAACCCGCACTTCGGGCAGGGCCACGGCACTGGGCCTGAGCGTTACCCGCACAGGGGCAGCGGCCGAAGCTACTTCCAGCGTGACGGGGACATAGCCCAGACACACGAAAGCAAGCTTCTGAGGCAGCTTATTCACACGCAGTGTAAACTCGCCGGCCTCGTTGGTGGCGGTGCCGGGCTCGGTGCCAGGCGGCCCCACGTTGGCGTATGGTACCGGGCGGTTCTGGTCATCCACTACTTTTCCTTTCAGCACCGTTTGCTGGGCCTGCGCAGCAGCGCCCACTGCGAAAGCCAAGGGCAGTACAAGCGCAGATTTTACCGAAAAATGGAGCGAAAAACTAGTCATGCAAGGAGTACTAATGGCCGGGAGATACGCCTAGAACGCACAAAGGCCCCGCGTAGATATACCAAAGGCCCTGCCTTCCCCGAAGCGGGAGCAGGGCCTTTGCCGAGTGAGGCAGATAGCCCCAATCAAGTATTACAACTGCGTCAGCTTTTCCGCATCGGTATCCGAGACATGCCCGCGCTGCACTAGGAAGTCGCGCACCAACCCAAATGACTCCGCATCAAGGCCCGATTTGGGATGCTTGAGAAGGGTATTAACCAGAAACTGACGGTCTTCCTCTACGTGCGCGCTCAGGCCCAGAAAGCTGGGCAGATTGCTTTCCACGCTCAGACGCAGGAACCGAACTTCGGCGTTGTCATCGTCGAGCTTTACGGCCTGATCGAACAACTTGCTGGCCTGCTGCACATAGGTGAGCTTGTTGAACATAGAAGCGTCGCGGGCCCGGATAGCCTCGGCAGCAGCTTTATAGGCCAGCACCACGGCATCCTGCTTATCGTAGGCGGCCATGAGCTTGTGGAATTTTTCGCCGGCTTCTTTATCGGCAGCGGCTTGCTGGTACTGGCGGCGCAGGTGCGGCAGGGAATAGGGGTTGGCTTCAGTAGACACGAAAGTGGAAAGAATCAGGATGAGTGGTAGAAACAGGTAGCGCAGCACAGAGAAACGTTCACGGTGGAGGGAGCCAGGACCGGACATATTTTACGACCTTCAGCGGCCACAAAACTACACGACTACCCGAAAAGTGCAGTCAGGCTTCTCCTTATACTATAACCGTACCAGCCGGTAGCGGAAATAGGACCCCATCAGCAGCAGCAGCTTGGTGTTGTTGGGCACCCGTACTCTTTCACCCAGAATGCGCCGGGCCGGCAGCTGCCGAATCTTGTGAAAAAGCTTCAGGTAATACACGTAAGCCAAGTACACGCCAAGTCGCGCCGCCCGGGGTAGCTGCACAATGCCCGCGTAACCCGCCTCAAAATCTGCCCGGATATCGGCCTCAATAGTACGCTTCACCTCATCGGTAAACTGCTCGTACTGTACGCCGGGGAAGTACACGCGGCCCCGCTCCTCATAATCGGAGCGAATGTCGCGCAGAAAATTGATTTTCTGAAAGGCAGAGCCTAGCCGCCGGGCAGGCTCCCGCAAGTGGTCAAACTGCGCGGTGTCGCCCTCACAAAAAATGCGCAGACACATCAACCCTACTACCTCAGCCGAGCCGTAAATGTATTTTTCATACAAGGACTGGTTATAGCTTCGGTCATCGAGGTCCATTTCCATGCTGAACAGAAAAGCATCGATGAACTCCCGGTCGATGCCGTACTGTCGCACCACGTCCTGAAACGCGTGCAGCACCGGATTCAGGCTGAGCCCGATTTCCAGTGCCTCGTAGGTCTGGCGCTTGAAATCGGCAAACAGCGCGGCTTTGTCGTGGGCATGAAACGTATCCACAATTTCATCGGCCCACCGCACAAAGCCATACACCGCGTACACCGGCAGATGAAACCGTTGGTCAAGCGTACGGATGCCCAGCGTGAAGGAGGTGCTATACCGCTGCGTAATCAACTTGGCACAGGCCCGGCTAGTATCGGTAAAAAGTTGAACGTGGTCCATTGTTTTTGTCATTGCGAGCAGAGCAATCTTTCCGCTATCTGCACTAAGCAACCCTAAGCACGCTGGTTTCAGTGGCGGGCTCAGTAATTAAACGTTTTTTTTGCTCAGGGCCGGGTCGTGCAGGGCCGAGGAAGAACTGCTGCGCTCCGTTTGCAGTGCCCCCGGGTGCTCCTTTTCTATTTCCTTCGCCACAACCTGCCCCGAGATAAGGGAGGGCGGGACGCCGGGGCCGGGCACCGTAAGCTGCCCTGTAAAATACAGATTGCTCACCTTTTTGCTTTTGAGGGAAGGCTTGAGAATTGCTGTCTGGCGCAAGGTATTGGCCAAACCGTAGGCATTGCCCTTATAGCTGTGGTAATCCTGCACAAAGTCCCGGTGGGCATAGCTGCGCTTGTATACCACCGCGTCGCGGATGCTGGTACCGCAGTGCCGCTCTAGCCGCTCCATAATCAGGTGGTAGTACCGCTCCCTCGTTTCCTCCGGATCTGCCAGGTCAGGAGCTACCGGAATCAGCAGGAACAGGTTTTCGCAGCCTTCCGGCGCCACGCTGGGGTCGGTCTGGGAAGGAGCTGAAACGTAGAACAGCGGGCGGCTGGGCCACTTCGGGTCCTCGTATATTTCCTGAGCGTGCAGGCTGAAATCCTCATCGAAGAACAGGTTGTGGTGCCGTAGCTTGGGCAGGCGCTTGTTCACGCCCACGTAAAACAGCAACGATGACGGAGCCATGGTGCGCTTGTCCCAGTACTTCTCATCGTACTGCCGCCACTCCGGAGCCAGCAGGTCTTGCTCGGCGTGGTGGTAATCGGCACCGGCCACGACAACATCGGCGGGCCGGAAGCCGCTGGCGGTTTGCACACCGGTAGCCTGGCCATTCTCTACCACAATCTGCTGCACGGGCACGTTGTATTCCAGCGTTACGCCGCGCTCCTGGGCCAGTTGCACCATGCCTTCCACAATTTTGTGCATGCCGCCCATCGGGTACCAAGTGCCCAGGGCCAGGTCGGCGTAGTTCATGAGCGAGTATAGAGCCGGCGTATTTTCCGAGGTAGCGCCAAGAAACAGAATCGGAAATTCCACCAGTTCCAGCAGCCGCGGGTCCTTGAAGAATTTGCGCACGTGCTGATGCATACTCTGCAGCAAATCGAGCCGCACGGCATCCACTACCAGACGCGGATCCATGAACTCCAGCAGGGAGCGGCCGGGCATGTGCACGAATTTGCCGATTCCTACTTTGTATTTATAGGCCGCTTGCCGCAGAAACTCATCCAGCCGTGCGCCACTGCCGGGCTCGTACCGTTCGAACAGCTGGCGCAACTCCTCCATGGCGGCCGGAATATCCACCGCCTCCGGCCCTTTAAAAATCACCTGGTACGAAGGATCCAGCCGCACGAGGTCGTAGTAGTCGGATACCTTCCTGCCAAAGCGGGCAAAATACTGCTCAAAGATATCCGGCATCCAATACCAGCTGGGGCCCATATCAAAGGTGAAGCCCTGCTGGCGGAACACCCGGGCTCGACCACCCGGGCCTTCGTTCTTTTCCAGAATGGTAACGCGGTAGCCGCGCTGGGCCAGCGAAGTAGCGGCCGAAAGGCCCGCAAAACCGGCCCCAATAACAATGACGTGTTTAATCACGGATTAAACGGATTAGGCGAATTTCGCGGATGCGAAGAGGTAAAGATGAACATTTAGGCGCGCAGTTGGCCTTGTAGCGGTCCAGCTACCTACCTCATACCGCCACACCCGGCGAAGGTTTTAGCAGGAGCTCCCCAACGGGATAGGGCACGGGTAAAATTACGGGCCCTGCACAAGCAGACGGGCCGCGAACGACGTCGCCCGAAGGTGAACGTTGTCCGCGGCCCGCTATACGCCCGGGGCGGGTCTGTACTCTCTCCCTATTCCCTACACGCCGGGGGCGTATGTCTTCAGCGCCTGCTTGAGTTCCTTGCGGGCGATGTGGATACGGTTTTTCACGGTTCCAATCGGAATTTGCAGCTTTTCCGCAATTTCCAAGTACTTGTAACCGATGTAGTACATCATGAACGGCGTCCGGTAGTCGGCGGAAAGGCCGGCAATGGCCGCGTTAATATCTGTTACTACGAAGTCAGACGTTGCACCGTTGTGCGTAATGTAATTTTCATCAGTATTGAAGTACTGAAAGTACTCCGTGCTGTCAATATTGCTATTGCGCTTGGTGATTTTGTTGTAGTTGTTGATGAAGGTGTTGCGCATGATGGTGTACAACCAGGCCTTCAAATTGGTGCCCGCCTTGAACTTGTCCTTGTTCAGCATGGCTTTAAGCAAGGTTTCCTGCACCAGGTCCTTGGCATCGTCTGCGTCGCGGGTCAGGTTCATCGCCACGGGCTTCAGCGAGTAAGAAATCCTTTGTACTTGGTCGGTGAATTCCAAAGAGGTCATACTGTTTAGCTTTTCGTGGCAAAAGGTTAAACAAATATACGGGGCAATTCGAAAGTTGTACGTACATAGATGGATTTATTTTTCCAAATCCTAGCATTTCTTATGCTTCAGCTTCTCTGAGCGCACTACCCATTTCCTCTACAGTGATTCACTATCCGTAAGCTCAGTACTTCACCCCATTTTTCCTCTAGCGTCATCGTGCCGGTATCAACGAAAAGCCGGGCCATCCGGATGTTGTCCGTACGGCCCGGCAGAGGGCTTGTTGAAGCGAGAAGGGTTATCGTTGTGTTATCTTTGCGCTACGTAACCGCCGCAGCCGATAGGGCAGTTGCATCGGCAAGGGCAAGAAAATCTGTTATCAATCCCAACCGGGCCGTATTGGCCGGCAACACAAAGTCCAACTGCGCCAGCGGGCCATACAAATACAGGTCAATATCGGGGCACAGCTGGCTAAGCTCCTGCACGAACCCAGGTACTTCGTGCCGCTCGGGCACGGCCGTCATGACGGTGAGGGCAGCGTGGGGCTGATACGCCGCGCAAACGGGCTTCAATTCCGTAATCGGCAGGTTTTGCCCCAGGTATAACACATGGTGTCCACGGGCTCGCAGGGCGTAGTTCATAAACAGCAGCGCTAGTTCGTGCATTTCCCTTTCAGGCAGAAACAGTACCCAGCGCCGCGCCATGGCCGGTTGCACCGGCGGCAACGCATCGGTGGCCGCCATCATCTTCTGCCGCAGCAGATTGGTTACCAAGTGTTCCTGCGCCGGATTCACTGCGCCGGCCTGCCACATCACACCTATTCGCTGCAGAAAGGGATACGCGACCCGCAGAATAGCCTGCTCAAACCCGTATTGGGCCGTTACGTGGGCAAGCACCTGCGTGAGCTTGCACTCATCCATTGCCAGCATAGCAGCCAGCAGGGCATTCACCTGGTGGCAATAATTCTGAGAATGTGCGTCGTCGTCGCAGGAAATAACGGCTCTCGAGAGTTCCTGCTCCGAGAGTTTGGCGACCTGCGAAATACGGTAGCCGCGCCCGCACAGCGTTGCTACGTTTAGCAGTCGGCGCAGATCATCGTCGCAGTAGGTGCGGATATTGGTGGCGGTGCGCACCGGTCGCAAAATGCCGTAACGCTGCTCCCAGATGCGGATGGTATGCGCCTTAATGCCCGAAAGCTGCTCCAGGTCGCTAATGGAAAAATGGCCCACGGTACAATACGCCTCTCGGCTAACTAAAATTTATGCTGAGGTAGTGGTGCGCTGCCGCAGCACCCGCGTAGGGGCAGGTTTGCGCTGGGCCAGCGCAAAATACTTGGGGGATACCCACAAAAGGCCAAACTCTTCACTGCCGTCGCGGCCCGTAGTTTTGTGGTGCATTTTGTGCGCCATGTTAAGGGCACGCAAATACATGCTGCGCGACTTGCGCCAGAACCGCAGCCGGCCGTGAATTAGCACGTCGTGCACAAAAAAGTACAGCGTACCGTACGCCGCAATACCGACGCCCATCCAGAAACGAACATCCTTTGCCGGGGCGCCATAGATAATGAGCAGCATCGACAGAGAACCATAAAACAGGAAGAAGAAGTCGTTACGCTCGAAGCGGTGCGGGTGCCGCACGTGGTGCGAGCGGTGCAGAAACCAGAGCGGCCCATGCAGCACAAAGCGGTGCATGAACCACGCCACAAACTCCATCCCGAAGAAAGTAGCCGTTGTAACGGCTACGGCTGCCAGCGTCGTCATAGAACCTAAACCAAGGAAAAACACAGATGTTTGGAAAAGCTCGAAAGCGAGAAAGTTAAAAAAATTATGGAGCCTCGCACAAAAAAAGCCCCCGGCGTGCCGCGCGGAGGCTTTTAAAAAAGAACAAGCGAAGATGAAGCCAGTTAGTTTTCCCAGGCAATTTTTTCTTTGCTGAGAAACGCGGCAATACCACGGCGGCAATCATCAGAACCCCGGGCCTCGGCGTTCATACGGGCCGCGTAGCGGAGACTTTCCTCGAGTGGCATTTCCGGGATGCGGGCCAGCATTTCTTTGGTTATTTCCATACTCTGGGCCGAATTTTCCACGCAGAGGCGGCGGGCGAACCGATACACATTATCGGCTAACTCCTGCCGGGGCACCAAGAAGTTCACCAGCCCGAAATCCTGAGCGGCCTGCGCCGATATGACGTCGCCGGTCAGCAGCAGCTGCTTGGTGCGAGCCTCCCCAATTTTGCGCACCAGAAATACGCTGACAATGGCGGGCAGAAACCCGATTTTCACTTCAGTGTACCCAAATTTGGCCTCTGGTACCGCAAAGGCAAAGTCACAGATGGTGGCCAGCCCGCAGCCGCCAGCCAGCGCATGGCCCTGCACCTGCCCGATAACCACCTTTTTGAGGGTATAAATCTGGTGGAACAGCTGCATGAGGTGCGTTGAGTCGGCCAGGTTATCGGTATAGCCGAAGCTTTGTAACTCCTGAATGTAGCCTAGGTCGGCCCCGGAGCAGAACACGTCCCCCTCGGCGCGCAGTACGATTACTTTGCAGGCTTCGTCATTTTCGGCAAATTCGAAGGCTTGTTTCAGCTCCGTTACCACTTCGGCGTTGAGGGCATTGCGCTTGTCGGGGCGGTTGAGGGTGATGTAGCCGATAGAGTCCTGCGCATCGTAGCGGATGAAGCGAAGGTCTTCCAGTTCCTGAGTGGGCATGTCTTCCATAACCAGGGTGTTGCAGAGCGGTGGAACAATTCAGTAGGCCCATTGCCCGGCGAGCAGGTAGCAGGCTACTGAGAAAAAGAGGGCGCGAAAACCAAACGTAGCAAAATTGATGCTACTAAGTATACGATATACTCCTCCTAACCCCTCTACGGTTTCGGCCAACTGCCTGCCTCTGCCTTTCTACTGCCCGGCCCGCACGATAAACGCCCCGTGTAACGTCACATCGTGGGTCTGGAAGCCGGCGGCCCGCAGCAAAGAATCCTGCCGGAGCACATACCAGCTCTTGCAGGAAGAATCAAATACTATGGGCGCGGCCGTCCCGAACAGCGCTGCAAGTTCCGTTGGCTGCACGCGGGCGTTGCGGCGTAGCACGATGGCTGTCAGGCCGGACGCCGGCTGCGTGGCCCCGCTCAACCGGTCGTTGATAAAGGCCACTGGCCGGCCGCGCCACACGACCAGCGTCAGGCCCGGCTCCGCCACAGCAGTCGGCACCTGACTACGCTGCCAGCCCTGCCGATACATAACCCGGCGGGCATCGCGCTGAATGATGCCCGGTACGATGCGGTAGGTGCGTTCGGTTTCAGAGAGCGGCAACGAATCAACGGTTACTATTTCGGCCGCAGCACCGTGCCAGAAACCAACTACGGATCGACGCGGAATGCTGTAGATAACCAGCTGTTCATCGGGGGCCAGTTGATGCGCAGCCCATACCCGACTGCCGGCAAACAAGCCCAGCAACGCACAGGCGACGGCCAGCCAGGGCAGTTTTTTCAGGGCTATAAAAACCAGCACCGCCAGCAGTACGCCACCAATGAGCCAGACTTGAGGCGTGGTTACGTGAATGCCCGACACCAGCGCGCCGGGCATGGAGCGCCCAATCCAGAATATGTACTCGTTGAAGGCCCAAACCATTCGTTCAAACAACCACGCCACACCTTTCGGGCCGTAGTTGAGTACCTGCGCTATGCCCGGCGAGGCAAGGCCCACCAGTGCCACCGCACCTTTCAGCACCAGCAAAAGCAGACCCACATATACCGCGCCACTGGAAATGGGCACTGCCACCAGATTGGAGAGCAGGAAACTGAGTGGAAACTGATGGAAATAAAACAGTCCCAGCGGAAATGTGGCTACCTGTGCCGCTAACGATAGGGCCATAGCCTGCCAGATATAGTTGACGCCTTTCCCCAACCATTTCCAGCTTTTCTGCACTGCCTTCGACTGCCAGGGTCGCTGCCTATCCAGGAAATACTCCTCCGGCTCAAACCAGCCCGCAATGCGCGGCTGCAGGTACACGATGCTTAGTACAGCCAGGAAAGACAGCTGAAAACCAACATCGCACAGCAGATACGGGTCGTAGCAGAGCAGGAAAAAAGCTGCCACGGCCAGCAGGTTGTACATAGATGTCTGCCGCCCCGTAGCCCGTGCGATGATGATAAAGGAAAACATGACGGCCGCCCGCAGAACCGAAGCCGACAGCCCTGTGAGAAACGCGTAGCTCCAGATAACGGTCAGGCCCAGTAGCGCTGTGAGCAGCCGGAACACCCGTTCGCGCCGCCCCGGCAACAGGCTTAGCAGCCACGTCACAGCCCCGAACAACAGCCCCACCTGAAGCCCCGAAACCGCCATAATGT
Source organism: Hymenobacter swuensis DY53 (assembly GCF_000576555.1). NCBI lineage: Bacteria > Pseudomonadati > Bacteroidota > Cytophagia > Cytophagales > Hymenobacteraceae > Hymenobacter > Hymenobacter swuensis. The sequence goes on along the minus strand of NZ_CP007145.1, from coordinate 1,308,044 downwards.
GCGTGGTACCGGTGTTGGCGTAGGCCTGCTTGGTTTCCTGATCTACTTCATCCTTAATGCCCAGTACCAACGCCGAAGCCAGCGCATACTCCCGCTTGGCGTGCACATACTGCCGGAACACCCCATCGAGCACCCGGGCGGCGCGCATGGCCATGGCCCGCAACTGGCTGGGCGGCGCAATGGCTATTCGTTGATATTGGTCAGGGTGGATGAACTGCTGATGATAGACCTGGTGGTACGCAAGATAGCGGCGGTAGTCGAACTCCCCGGGGTTCAGCGGAGCCTTGCTAGGTGCGGGCGCCCCACGAACCAGCCATACGTCGCCGTACTGCGGAGCAGCCGTACTGTCGTCGCGCGGGATGGACACCCGGATACCGCCTCGTGCCGGCCCCCACTGCCCTGCCACCCGCACCGCCGAAACGCGTACGGTGGTAGCGTAGGTAGCGGGCCGAACCACAGTGTAATCGTCCACCACGGCCCGGTAAAACTCCACGCGGTTACCAAAACGGTATAGGTGGTCCGGCGCACGGCTTTCGGTGCCTTGCTGGGTGAAGGTGAGGCCGGCGGCATATAGCACCAGCATTGCCAGCAGCCCGGCCGCATCGGTAGCACCCGGGCTAGTCCGCCGAGCGGCCCAGAACTGCACCAACAGAAAAAGTAATACCAGGCCTACTAGCAGCAGCCGAAAATCGGGGAGCTGGCTACCGATATATAGGTAGGTCAGGATACCGGCCATCAGCGGTAGTACCAGCCGGATGAAGGCATTCGGAGCCCATTTGATAACCATCTTGATAAGGATAAGGCCAACGCATAGTGCAGCCGGCACCGCGAGATATTACCCAGTCAAAATGGAGAAAATAAGTCAAACCGCAAAAGCCGGTTCTGCTCCCCATAATAGGAAAACAGAACCGGCTTATGCGCCACCGACATGCCGCTGTTGCGCAACCGCTACAAGCGCTGCCAGACCATTTTATAGTGTTCAATACCAGCTTCCCAGAAGGCTGCACCGGCTTTCCGGAAGGCATGCCGCTCGTAAAAACGCACGGCGGGCAATTGCGCGTTCAGGTATACTTCGGCGGCAGGATGAGCCGCCTGTACGTCGCGGAGTACGGCGGCCAGTAACGCAGCCCCCACTTGCTGGTTGCGGTACCCGGCCAGCACCGCGAAGCGCTCCAGTTTCACCCCATTTTCCGTAACGCGCCAGCGAGCAGCCCCGCAAGGCTGACCATCGGCGGCCCGGGCCAAGTAGTGCGTGGCGTCGGTGCGGTCATGCGCATCGTTTTCGAGGTCGGCCGGTACGTTCTGGCCCAGCACGAATACCGTCCGGCGAATAGCCAGGGCATTAGTCAGGTCCTCCTCCGTAGTAATGCGGGTTACTTCCATGTGTTCATACATATGCCGGCTGCTCCGGCAATGGCGAAATTCACTAGTCTGGTAGAAGACTCTTTTGCATGTTGCTGGTAAATCCAGAAAAGAAAGCGGCTGCCTGTGCAGGCAGCCGCTTTCTTTTCTGCACCTCTGGCTACTGTTCGTGGTTGACGGGCAGCACCTGCGTACCGTCATTCTCGCGGCGAGCATCAGGGTGTTTGGCCGGGTCGAGGTCGGCCGAGCCGGGACCACCGGGACGGCGGTAGGGCTGGGCAGCACGCACGGGCCGGTTGGCCTGATTGGCTTCCTCCTGCTGCGCGGCCACGTCGAACTTGTCGTAGGCCAGCACAATCTGCTTCACCAGCCGGTGCCGCACCACGTCTTCGACCGACATTTCCACGAACCCGATTTCCTTCACGTCGCGCAGAATATCCAAGGCCTGAATCAGGCCGGATTTCTGCTTGGTGGGCAGGTCAATCTGGCTTCGGTCGCCGTTTACCATCACCTTGGCGTACGGTCCCATACGGGTCAGAAACATCTTTAGCTGACTGGGCGTGGTGTTCTGGGCCTCATCCAGCAGCACGAAGGCATTGTTGAGCGTCCGGCCGCGCATGTACGCCAAGGGCGCAATTTCGATGGTTTTGTTTTCGAGGTAGAGCTTGAGCTTTTCGGGCGGCAGCATGTCCTCCAGCGCATCGTAAATCGGGCGCAGATACGGGTCTACCTTCTCCTTCATGTCACCGGGCAGGAAGCCCAGGCTTTCGCCGGCTTCCACCACGGGGCGCGAAATGATGATTTTCTTAACCTCTTTATTCTTGAGCGCCCGCACGGCCAGCGCCACCGAGATATAGGTTTTGCCCGTACCGGCCGGCCCCAGCGCAAATACCAGGTCGTGGCGCAACACGGCATCTACCAGCCGTTGCTGATTAGCCGTTTTAGCTTTGATGACGCCTCCTTTGGCGCCAAACAGAATTACGTCGGGCGAGGCAGCCATGCGCGCCTCATCGTGTTCTTCTTCGGCCGAGGACAGGTACTGACTTACGGTCTTATCGGTGATTTGCCCGTACTGATGGTAGTGCTCCAGCAGTGCCGACAGGATTTCGTTGATGCGGCTGATAACGGCCGTCTGGCCCTGAATCTTGATTTCGTTGCCGCGGGAAACGATTTTACTGCCCGGGAAGGCAGCCGCCAGCTGGCGGATATTTTGGTTATCGGGTCCCAGGAATTCAACCAAGGACACATTTTCCAGTGTGATGATTTTTTCGACCAAACTGAGGGAATTTAAGAGCGAAAGGAGAAGGAAAACTAGCACTGAACAGGTCCAGTGCAGGCCTCTGCTAACAGTAACAACAAAAATCAGCTTATCGTTGCCGCTGCCGGTTCGCGGCAAAACGCCTACTTTTGCCGCCCCCGAATGGGGCTTGGCAATAGTACGAATAACTCCCAATTTCCGGTCATGGGCCTGATTACGTTTCTGTCCGATTTTGGCTACCGCGACCATTACGTAGCGGCCGTGAAGGCCCGTATTCTGCAGCTGGCTCCCCAAGTGCCGGTACTAGATATTACGCACGGCATCGAGCCCTTCAACATTGCGCACGCCGTGCATGTGCTGGGCGCCGTGTACCAGGATTTTCCGGCTGGCACGGTTCATCTGGTCGGCGTCAACGACTTAGGCTCGCCGCGCGCGGCGTGGCATGCCGCCCGTTTTCAGGGGCACTACTTCGTGTCGGCCGATAACGGCCTTTTGCCCCTGCTCTGTGACGGGCAGCCCGATGAACTGGTGGTGCTGAGCGCGGGTAACGGGCCTTCCTCCTCTCCCACCCGCGACCTGCTGGCCCCGGCCGCCGTGCATTTGGCCCAGGGCCGCTCGCTGGCTGAACTGGGCCCCGCCACCACCGAAACTTACCAGCTCCTGAACCGGCAAATGCGTCTGCAGGATGACCGCATCACCGGCCATGTCGTGCATGTAGACCACTACGGTAACCTCATCACTGATATCAGCCGCACGGCCGTGGAAGTAGTGGGCCGTACCCGGCCGTTCACCATCCATTTTGCCCGCGAAACGGTGCGGGAAATAGTGGCGCACTTCCAGGCCGCCGCGCCCGGCGAGGCTGTATGCATCTTCAACAGCCAGGACCGCCTGTGCATTGGTATCAACCAGGGCAATGCGTCCGAGTTGCTAGGCCTGCATTTCGATTCCCAGGTAGATATCCGATTTGTGGGGTGATTAGTGGTTTCTGGCTATTATCCATTCTCGAAATACCCCCAAACCGTACCTCAGCCGGAAGCACCCAACAGCCAAAAACGAACACCCAAAAACCAAAGGATGCTGATTCGGATTGTACGCCTGACGCTGGAGCCAGCGCGGGTAGCGGAATTTTTACGGCTTTTTCAGGAGTCTGAGGACCAGATTCGCGCAATGCCCGGCTGCCGGTTTCTGGAGCTGTGGCAGGACGCCGACCAGCCCCACGTGTACTGTACGCACAGCCACTGGGACTCGGCCGATGCCCTGAACGCTTACCGCCGGTCCGCATTGTTTGGCCAAGTGTGGCCGGCTACTAAGGTTCTGTTTGCGGCCCCGCCGGTGGCATTTTCAGTCCGGCCCGCTGTGTTGCCGCCGGCCCCGGGCCAGATCTAACCCCGTACCATGGCCTTCTTACGCTCATTTCCCCTTGCCGATGACCACACCTGACTACTTCGAGTTCTACCAGCTGCCGGAATCCTTCCGGCCCGATACCGCCGCCCTCAAGCGGCAGTACTACGCGCTGAGTCGTGAGTACCACCCCGATTTTCACGCCACCGAGAGCCCCGAACGGCAACAGGAAATTCTGCAACTGGCTACCCTCAATACCAATGCTTACCGCACACTCTCCGGCGAAGACCAGCGTATGGCCTACATATTGGGCCGTCATGGGCTGCTGGAAGAAGGAAAACAAGAGCTTCCCGCCGATTTTTTGATGGAAGTTATGGACCTCAACGAGCAATTAATGGAGCTGGAATTTGAGCCCGACCCGGCCGCTGTCGGCCGTGTGGAAGCCGACGTCAACTCCCTGACCACCACGCTGGAAGCCGGCATTGAGCCAGTACTGGCAGGCTACGAAGGATTGCCCGCCGAAACCCGTCCCCAGGCCTTAAAACAGGTGCAGACATATTATTTGAAGAAGCGCTACCTCTTGCGCATTCGCGAAAGTCTGGCTAAGTTTGCCACCCGTTCCTGACCTACCGACAGGCACGGCGAGAAATGCCCGGATGGCGGAATCGGTAGACGCGTCGGTCTCAAACACCGATATCGAAAGATGTGCCGGTTCGACCCCGGCTCCGGGTACATAAAGGGCCCTGCTCAACTGAGCAGGGCCCTTTTTTTATTATTGTGCTCTATCTATTGGACGAAGCTGGGTCGGATCAGATTCTCAAAGGTGAAGATTTCATCCCACTTGGCCTGCGACAGCAGCTGCCGCTCAGTTACGGCAATATCGTGGACTGACTTGCCGGTTTTCAGGGCTTCCTTAGCCACTTCGGCCGAGGTTTCATAGCCCAGCACCGGATTTAGCTGCGTAACAATACCAATGCTGTTGCGCACCAGATTTTCGGCGTGCTCCTTGTTGGCCGTAATACCTACTACGCACTTCTCACGCAGGGTTCGGCAGGCGTTGGTCATATAGCTGATGCTAGTAAACAGCGCGAAGCTGATGACCGGCTCCATCACGTTCAGCTGGAGCTGTCCGCCTTCGGCAGCCATGGTCACCGTCAGGTCGGCACCAATGACGTAGAAGGCCGTCTGGTTTACCACCTCGGGCACTACGGGATTTACCTTGCCGGGCATGATGCTGGAGCCAGGTTGCAAGGGCGGCAGGTTGATTTCGTTGATGCCGCAGCGCGGGCCGGAAGACAGCAGGCGCAAATCGTTGCAGATTTTGGAGAGCTTTACGGCCGTACGCTTCAACACGCCTGAGAGCTGCACGTAGGCGCCCGTATCGTAGGTGGCCTCAATCAGGTCGCCAGCCAGGCTCAGGTCGAGGCCGGTAACGTCGCGCAGGTATTTGGTTACGAGGTCGGCGTAGCCCTGAGGCGCGTTTACCCCGGTCCCGATGGCCGTGGCGCCCATGTTGATTTCACTGATGAGGCGGCGGCTGTCCTCAATACGCAGCAGCTCTTCGCGCAGATTGGTGGCAAAGGCCCGGAACTCGTCGCCCATGCTCATAGGCACAGCATCCTGCAACTGGGTACGACCCATTTTCAGCACGTTCCGGAATTCGTCACCCTTGGCAGCAAAGGCATCCGCCAGCTCGCCCAGTACCCGGCTGTAGCCCACCAGCTTGTTGCTGAGCGCAATCCGGAAGGCCGTTGGATAGGCATCGTTGGTGCTTTGCGAGCAGTTGACGTGGTTATTGGGGTGACAGAACTCGTACTGGCCCTTCCGGTAGCCCATGATTTCGAGGGCCACGTTGGCAATGACCTCGTTGGCGTTCATGTTCACCGACGTGCCGGCCCCACCCTGAATCATATCGGTGAGAAACTGCCCGTCGAACTCCCCGGCCGCTACCCGGTCGCAGGCCTGGGCAATGGCGTCGGCAATGGCGGGCTGGAGCACGCCCAGGTCGCGGTTGGCCAGGGCAGCGGCTTTCTTCACCAACGCCAGCGCCTGCACAAACAACGGCTCTACCTTCAGCGGAATACCCGTGATGTAGAAATTTTCCAGCGCGCGCAGCGTCTGGATACCATAATACGCGTCGGCGGGAATTTCTCGCTCACCCAGAAAATCGTGTTCCAGTCGGGAAATGCTCATACTATCTATTAAGGAGTCGGTGGGAAATGGAGGGAATGCGGCACGAAGGTAGCCCCTGCCCCGGATTTGCGGTCCTACCCCACCAGTACCGAAAAAAGGCTCCGTCAGTTGCTGACGGAGCCTTCGGGCACTACGACTGAGAAGCAGGCACTAAAAATTGTATGCCAGACCACCGGTTACGCCCGTCGATTTACCCACGTTGCGTCCCGAAACGTAGGTACTTGCCCCCAACACCAGCCCGAAGCCCTGGGCCAGCGGCCGGAAAGCACTCACGCCCACTCGGGCAAAGTCTACGCGGGTAGCCGTGAAGTCGCCATCAAAGCCCGGCTGCAGAATGTCGGTGCCGCTGCTCGACGATTTCTGAAAGGCGGCCCAACCATCCACGTAAATGCGGGGGCCGGCGTAGCCCACTTTTGTTTCAGCTATAAAGGCATTGGGCACCCGGCCGGAGCGTAGGCTGTACCCGGCCTGGCCCGTAACAAACACGCCCGAGGCCGTTTGCAGATGCGCAATACCGGCAGTGGAAACCTTGGTGGCCTTGTTCCCGATGGCAATAATATACTCCAGCCCCTGCTCCGATTTGTAGTTGCTCAGGGGCGTACTCATGCTCACCACACCCAACAGGCTCAGAATGCTACTGCCCACTTCGGTAGAGTAGCCTTTGAATTTGAGTAGACCCGAAACGTCCTGCAACCCCTCGCGCACGTTGGTGTAGGGCGAGTTTTGCAGGATTTGCGCAGAGGCCTGCCCTTCCGACCGCACGTACGGTAGGCTCACCACAGCCTCAATTTTATCGGTAATGCCATAGTTGGCATACAGGCTCACCGACTTCACCTGAATGCGCCGAAAGATGGGCACATCATTAATTTTCTCCGGCACTAGGTACACCTGCTGGTACCACTCCTGCGTGCCGGACACGGAAACAGAGCCATGCTTGCGGCCCGACATGAAGCCGCTGCTCAGGCTTTGGGCCTGCGTGGCTACGCCACTCAGCAATAAAATTGCCACGATGGGCGAGAAGTAGGAGTTGTTCATCGAATTAAAAGAGGTTAGCCCGGGATTTATGACATGTTAACGCGAATGAGAAAAGCACAATTATCATACTATTCCCAAAACAGGAATATACTTTCCTGCCGCACGGGTCAGACCTACGGAAACAAATATTAAATCGGTTTGCGAATTAGATAAATCCGATGAACTTTTGTTCTCGTTAGTACCCGAGCCGTTCAGCAAAAGTAGCTGAAAAAGTGTTCACGAAAGCGAAAATAACCATGAAAAACCTATTACAAAGCACATTACAACTACTCGCAGTTAGCGTGCTGCTGCTGACCGGCTGCTCTACCGACCAGGATGCGGATGCCTCTATTGCCGGCATTGCCGTGGCTAATGACGACTTCCAGTTATTAGAAGACGCAGCAGTACGCGGAGGAGTAGCCGGAATATTGTCTAATAAAAATCCTAATGACGCCAGTGGTAACTACACCGTTTTTGCGCCCAATAATGCGGCGTTTGCCCGGCTGGGATTTCGCGCGGCACCTGACCTGACCGGACTGCAAACTTCTTTCCTGACCAACACCCTGCTGTACCACGTAGCCAATGGCAACCTGCCCGGCAGCAGCCTCACCACGAATTCTACCTCGGCCTCCGCTCTGGGAGTAACACGGCGGATCATTGACCGCGCCGGGGTGCGGTACGTGAACGGCTCCCGTATTCTGGCTACCGATGTGCCGGCCGCCAACGGAACTGTGCACGTAGTGGACAAAGTGCTGCTGGCTACAGGCCTCGACATCGTGCAATCAGCCATTGCACTGAAGGACGCGCAGGTATTTACCAAACCCGAACTGAGCTTTCTGGTAGAGGCCGTACTGTATGCCGATCTGGCCGGGGCTTTATCGGCTTCGCCGGGCAGCCCGCAGCTTACTGTATTTGCTCCCACCGACCAAGCCTTCCGCGAGTTGGGCACCTTGCTGGGCGTTCCGCTGAATGTGCCGGCCGATATCCGGCGGCTGCCCAAAGCTACGGTTACGGCCGTGCTCCTGAACCACGTAGTACCCGGCGGCAAATTCACGCCGGAGCTGCCCGAAAACAGCACCATCACACCTCTGAGCGGTTCCCCAATTACGCTGGGAGCCTTTACCGATGGCGTACTGACGGTGAAAGGCAAAAGCAACACGGCCGACGCCAGCATGGTTATTCCTGATGTGCAATGCACCAACGGCACGGTTCACGTCATTTCCCGCGTGCTGCTTCCTTAAGTTCGCCTGCATTACGCCTAGCGCTTACACTTCGTCTGCACCCGTTTCACCAGTTTCTCCGCCGTATGCTTTCGGATCGAGTTAGTACTACTTGTAGAAAATACTCTCAGGCGGCACTGCTGCTGGTGTTACTGATGCTGCCAAGCCTGAGCCAAGCTCAGGCCATCAATAAATACTCGCTGGAAGGCGAATGGAAAGGCCCGCTTACCGTGCCGGGAGGCAGCCTGCCCATTCAGATTCTGGTGACGGAGCTGGCCAATGGCAACCGCTTTGCCGTGCTGAACGTGGTACCCCAACGGATCAACCGCATTCCGACGGCCGTGGCGCAGCACGGCGATACCATTACGTTTGTAGCGGAGGAAGTGGGCTGCCGGTTTAAAGGTGTGCGCTCAACTGACAGCAAACGGCTGGAAGGCACCTGGAGCCAGCCCGGCTTCAGTGCGCCGCTCACGCTGGAATTTGTGCCGCCGCCGCCCAGCGCGCCCAAAAGCTTCCGCTTCCCGCCGCCCTACCGGGTGCAGGAGGTTAGTGTTCAGAATCCGCTTGACAAGCTCACGCTCCAGGGTACGCTCACGATTCCGGCCGGTTCGGGCCCTTTCCCGGCCGTAGTGCTGCTTTCTGACTGGGGTCCGCAAAACCAGGATGGCCAGTATGGTACTTACAAGCTGCTGGGTGGCTTGGCCGACCACCTGACCCGCCGGGGCATTGCGGTACTGCGCTGCCACGACCGGGGCATGGGGCAGTCGGGCGGAAAAGATGCCTTGGCCAGTCCCGATGACCGGGTGCGCGATGCGCAGGCGGCCCTGGAGTTCCTACGGAATCAACCGCTCATTGATATCCAGCTCGTGGGCCTTGTCGGTCACGGCGAAGGCGGCAACGTAGCCTTGCTGGCGGCCGCCCGGCCCCAGCCGCCGGCTTTCGTGGTGACGCTGGCCGCCGCCGGGCTGCCCGGAGCGGATATCCTGAGTATGCAGCCCGGCCTGGGCCGCGCCAGCGCTGTGGCCGATACGCTGCTCAACGGTGTAATCAGGCAGAATCAGCGCCACGGAGCTACTACACAGGAGCAGGTAGAGAAAATGCGCGCCGGCGGTTCCAATGCCGCCCAGATTCAGATTTACCTCGATCAGCAGTATCTGCGCCAGAAGGCGGAGGAGAAAAAACGGCTGGACGCTCTCAGCAAAGAGCAACGTCCACTGCTGGAAATAGTACGCCAGAACCCCGATGACCGAGCGGCGCAGGCCGAAGTAGCCAAGCTGCTGCAAGCCGCCACCCCTGGCCTTCCTGACTCTTCTTACGTAGCCGGAGCAGCCCAGCTTACCAGCCCCTGGGTGCGTTCTTACCTGCGCTTTTATCCGCAGCGGGAGCTGGAAACGGTGCAATGCCCGGTGCTGCTGCTGCACGGGAACGAAGACTTGCTGGTAAATGCTTCAGCCAACCTGAGCGTACTCGAAAAAGGACTTAAAGGCAACAAACAGGTGCAGGTACGCCGCCTTGATGGGATTAATCACCTGTTTCAGGCCCCAATGACGGAATGGCCCCTGATTAACGGCCAACCATCCCCCGTATTCGCCTCAGCAGCGCAGGATGCCATCCGGAACTGGATTCAGTCCTTGGCTCCTACTGTCAAGCCCAGCACCCATCCGACAACCGCGCCGGAAATCAAGCAGGCGGCCCGTAACTAAGCCACCTCCTCTTCCCCCCAGCCCCGCGCCCCGTAGCTTCCGTTGCGGGCCGTGGGTTTTGATACCGGCCCGGGCCTGCGTAGTATTGCCGATAAGGCCGCCCGGTAATCGGGGGCCGTTATGGTATTGCTGCCGATGACTACGTACGCTCCGGGCCTGCATATTCTGGCCACGTTTACTGCCCCGGCACCCCAACTGCTGGATATGCCGGCCTGCCAGGCCTTTTTTGAAGCCCAGGTAGCGGCCCAGGGCCTGACGGCAGTGGGTGCAGCCTACCACGCCTTTCCGGCCGGCGGCTTTACGGCCGTAGTGGCCCTTACCGAGTCGCACTTAAGCATTCATACCTGGCCCGAGCATGGGCTGGCCACCTTCGACGTGTTTCTTTCCAACTTCCGGCGCGACAACGCCGACCGCGCCCGGGAGCTATACGCCGCCACGCTGGCTTTCTTCGAGGCAACGGAGCAGAGCAAAACCGAAGTCCGCCGATGAGTGCGCCCCCAAGCGTGGCCCCGGCGGCCGTGAAATGCCCCGACTGCGGCCACGAGGTGCCGTACTACGATGCCGTGCACAGCGCCTTCTTCGGATGCCGGAAGTGCAACACGTTTTTTGAATACCCCGAAACCGGCGCGCCCAAGAAGCTGCGCAAGTTTAAGGATGTACCACGCCAGAAACCCGCGCTGGCACTGGGCAGCACCGGCCAGCTGGAGGGTAACACCTACCGCGTAACGGGCTACATGTGGCGTTGCGAGGTCAAAAATGCGTCGTACCGCTGGGAAGAATTTCAGCTACGCGAGGAAGCAACCGGCACTTATCGGCAGCTGGCCGTATTTCAGGGCCATTGGTTGCTGCTTGAACCAACTGAGGAGCAGTACCGCGTGAGCATAGGCGGCATGGTGGAAGTACCAGAAACCGATTTCCGCCTCTACAACCGTTACTCGCCCCACATTCTGTATGCCGCCGGAGAGTTCGACTGGAACGTGCTGGCCGACGAAAGCCTGACGATTTCCGAGTACATCAGTCCGCCCCTGATGCTGGTCCGGGAGCGGCAGAACAAGAAGCACAATCATTGGTTCAAGGCCCGCCACCTGGAGCCGAGGGAAGTAGCCGAGGCTTTTGGGATGCCCCCGGAGCAGCTGCCGTACCGCACCGGTGTGGGGGCCGCCCAGCCCGCCCCGGGCCAAGCCTATTGGTCCCAGCTCAGCACTCTTTCACTTCTGATGGCTTTGCTGGTAGTGGCAACGCACATCTACCTGATGCTTTGGGGCAACGAGCCGGTATTCAATAAGGAGTTTGTGAGCGAGCCTACGCCTGTACAGCCCGTTACCGATTCGTTGGGCAACCCGCTGCTGGCCACGCCGGCTGAGCGCACCGTGCTGGTGTCGCCCTCGTTCACGGTGCCCGGCACCGGGGCCCTTACCGTGAAGCTGTGGGCCGATGTGAATAATAATTGGGTGGAATTGCCTTTCTCGCTGGTGAATGAGCAGACCGGCCAGCAGTTTGCCGCCACCGGCAGCATGGAATACTACGCCGGCGTGGAGGAGGGGGAAAGCTGGAGCGAAGGCACCCGCGACACCGAGAAGCTGCTGAGTAGCGTGCCGGCCGGGCCGTACCATCTCAATTTCTACCCTATCACCGAGCCCACCAGCCCTGCTCCCATTCAGTTTCGGGCCACCGTGGAAGCCCACGCTACAGCCGGTACCAACGCCGGGCTGGCCCTGGTGTTACTGTTGTTGTATCCGGGCATCCTCTACGCTCGCCGGGCCTTCCACGAAAGCAGCCGCTGGGAGAACAGCGACTTCAGTCCCTACGCTTCCTCCGACTCCTGATTTCCCGCCACCTGCTATGACCTGGCTTCGCTCCCTCTGGAAAATCCGATTTTACGCCCTGTTTGCGGCCCTCACCTACGGTGGTTTCGTGTGGGCCGGCCTTTCGGGTGTCCGTCTGCTCGGCGACGACAACGAACAGGAACCCAACCTCAACGGCACCGGCGGCTCCCACGGCTCCGGCGGACGCGCCACGTATTTTCACAAGTGAGTTATGAGTTGCCAGTTGTCGGTTGCCAGTTGAACGTCATGCAGAAGCGAAGCCGAAGCAGGTCGCGTGCTGACGTTACGCTGGTAACTAATCGTCAGCACGCGAGATTCCTCGCTCCGCTCGGAATGACGTTCAATTGACCACCAAAAACTCCTAGCTCCTTACCTCCTCCCTTCTAGCTCCTTCCCATATGGAATACCTCAACTTCAAGCTCATTGCTTCCTCCGTCATCTACTCGGTGCTGGGCATCATCATTTTGGTTATCAGCTTCGTGGTGATTGAGAAGCTGACACCCCGCATGCTCTGGAAGGAGATTATCGAGGAGCACAACACGGCTTTGGCCATTATGGCGGCGGCGTTTATGATTGCCGTAGCCCTGATTATCAGTTCCGCCATTCATGGATAGAGTACCCGTGCGCCGGAAGCGGCGGCCAGCTCCCGGGCTGGCCACCGCCCCGACGGATTACCGCTCGGCGCTGCTGCTGGGCTCCGTGTTTGTCATTGCCACCTGCGGACTGATCTACGAGCTGATTGCGGGCACCCTAGCATCCTATCTGCTCGGCGACTCGGTGATGCAGTTTTCCACCATTATCGGGGCGTATCTGTTCTCGATGGGCATCGGTTCCTGGCTGTCGCGCTACCTGGGCGGTTCCCTGCTGCGGTGGTTTATCCGGCTCGAAATTCTGGTGGGGCTGGTGGGCGGCTTCTCGGCCCCGCTGCTGTTCGTGCTGTTCGAATACGTGGTGTCGTTCCGGCTGATTCTGTACGCACTAGTGGGTCTTACAGGCGTGCTGGTGGGGCTGGAAATTCCACTATTGATGCGGATTCTGGAAAACCGCTTCGAGTTTAAAGACTTGGTTTCCCGCGTGTTCACCTTCGACTACATCGGGGCGCTGCTGGCCTCCCTGGTATTCCCGCTGGTGCTGGTGCCGCAACTGGGCCTGATTCGTACGTCGTTGCTGTGCGGGGCGCTGAACGTGGTGGTGGCCGGCGTGGCCCTGTACCGCTTCCCCGAAACCAGGCCCTTCCGGCGCGGCCTCACCGGGGCACTGGTGGCGTCTTTGCTGGCCCTGGGCGTGGGCTTCGGCTACGCTGAGCGCATCCAGACCTACACCGAGGGCATGGCGTTTCAGGACCAAGTGATTTACTCCAAGAGCACCACCTACCAGCGGCTGGTGCTCACCAAAAATCAGCGGGAGCTGCGGCTGTTTCTCAACGGCAACCTGCAGTTCAGCTCCCTCGATGAGTACCGCTACCACGAGGCCCTGGTGCACCCGGCCATGCAGGCCCTGCCCCGGGCCCGGCAGGTGCTGGTGCTGGGCGGCGGCGACGGCCTAGCGGTGCGCGAGTTGCTGAAGTACCCGCAGCTCCAGCGCATCCGGCTGGTGGACCTTGATGCGGGCATGACGCGGCTGTTTCAGCGCAACGAGATGCTGCTGGCCCTCAACCACCGCGCTTTGCTCCACCCCAAAGTCCAGGTTATCAACGGCGACGCCTACCAGTGGGTGCGTCAGGATACCAGCCGCTACGACTGCATCGTGGTGGACTTCCCCGACCCGGGCAACTACTCCATCGGCAAGCTCTACTCGGCGGCGTTTTACCGGGCTTTGGAGCAGCGGCTGGCTCCGGGCGGCTGGGTGGTGGTGCAAAGTACCTCACCCTACGTGGCACGCCGCTCGTTCTGGTGCGTGGCCCACACCCTGCAGGCCGCCGGCTTCACTACCCTGCCCTACCATTGTTACGTGCCCTCGTTCGGGGAGTGGGGCTTTGTGCTGGCCGGCCGCAATGCCCACTGGCGGCCCGATGCCGGCCCCCTGCCCGCCGGCCTGCGCTACGTGACCCCCGCCACCATCCGCGACATGCGTTTCTTCCCGCCTGACATGAGCGAAATTCCCACCGACATCAACCAACTCAACAACCAAGCCCTGGTTCGTTACTTCGAGGACGACTGGGGGCCGTACGTGCACTGATTTTCCCGCTTTCGGTTATTCGTTTTTTTGTGAGCAGTCGATAGTCTATCGGGCTCCGCAACCTGCTGCAGCGAATAGACAAACCCAGAAGACTTCTCATCAACACAAACGAAAAACCACAGCCCACTAACGCAATGTCCAGCCGCCGCCATTTCCTGCAGAAAACTGCCCTAGGCAGTGCAGGGCTATTACTGGCACCGCTGGCAGGGCTGGAGTCGTGCGCGCCGGGTACCGGGCGCAGCCACATCCGCGGGAGTATGCATGGGGCCAACCACGCCACCGGCCATCTGCTACGCGCCCCGGCCCGGCTGCCCGCTCCTACCCGCACCGAAACAGTAGAGGTAGTGATTATAGGCGGCGGTGTAGCGGGCCTCACGGCCCGACGCGAATTGGAGCGCCAGGGCATGAAACCAGAGCAGGTGCTGCTGGTGGAGCTGGATGAGCAGCCCGGCGGCAACTCCCGGGCCGGCCGCAACGAGGTATCCGCTTATCCCTGGGGGGCTCACTACCTGCCCATCCCCGACGTGCGCAACCACGCGCTGCTCCGGTTCCTGCAGGAAGCAAGCATAATTACCGGCTTCGATGCCGCCTCCGGACTGCCCATCTACAACGACTACCACCTGTGCCACGACCCCGAAGAGCGGCTGTTTCTGCACGGGCACTGGCAAACCGGGTTGGTACCGGAGTTGGGGGTGCCCCCGGCTGAGAAGGAGCAGATTGCCCGGTTTTTTCAACTAATTGAAGACCTGCGCCAAGCCCGGGGTCAGGACGGCCGCGACGCCTTCCGGATTCCGGTGCAGGAGTCTTCCCAGGATGAGCAGTTTCGGAAGCTGGACGTGCAGACGTTTGCCGCCTGGCTCGATGCCCACCGTTTCACCAGTCCTCACCTTCGCTGGTATCTGGACTATAGCTGCCGTGACGATTACGGAGCCTCGGCGGCTCAGGTATCGGCGTGGGCGGGTCTGCACTACTTTGCATCACGCAAGGGCCAGGCCCATAACGCCACGGCCTCCGACGTATTAACCTGGCCCGAAGGCAACGGCTTTCTGGTGGAACAACTGCGGCGGCAGGCTTCTGCTCCCATTCGCCCCAATACCGTGGCCTACGCCCTGCACGACACGCCGACCGGCTTGGCAGTAGACTGCTTCGACGTGACAACCCGCCAGACGACGCGCGTAGCGGCCCGCCGCGTTATTATGGCCACGCCTTTGTTCATTACTGAGCGACTGATAACCAGTTTGCCCCCGGCGGCCCAGCGGCCGCTACCGTGCCACCGCGCCCCATGGGCCGTGGTGAACCTCACGGTAGCCGGCTTACCACAAGGTCCCGGCCAGCCGCTCAGCTGGGATAATGTGCTGTACGGGACGGAGTCAGTAGGCTATGTGAGTGCGTGGCATCAAAGCCTGAGCCAATCAGCTGGCGGGCCGCAAGTCATTACCTATTATCTGCCCCTACCCGCCGCTGACCCCACCGCCACCCGCCGCCAGGCCTACCAAACCAGCTACGATGAGTGGGTCCGTCGCACGTTGGCTGAGCTGGAAACTGCTCATCCTGGCATTACACCACTGGTGCAGCGTGCCGATGTCTGGGTGTGGGGCCACGGTATGATAGCCCCTACGCCCGGCTTTGTGTGGGGTGCAGCCCGAGCCGCTGCTGCCCGACCCTGGCAAAACAAACTATTCTTCGCCCATACCGATCTAAGCGGCCTCTCTATATTTGAGGAAGGATTTTACCAAGGTGTGCGCGCTGCCCAGGAGTTGTTAGCGGCCGAACAAGACTAAATGGCAGACTATCTTGCCCAATTACGAACATTTCGTATTATTACGAAATGTTCGTAATTCCACTTACAGTTCTGTGTAAAACAGGTATTGCCTTGGCGCGGAAGGCCCGCTACTGGCTATTCGCGGGGCTGTTATTGCTGCTGGCTACTCCGCAGGTACAGGCGCAAAGTGCCCTTAGTGGCATCGTCCTCGACTCCGTAACGCGGCAGCCGCTGCCCTTTGGCACCGTGTTCCTGGCTAATACCACGCTGGGAGTCACTACCGACGCTGCCGGACAATTTTCCTTTGCACGGGTACCAGCCGGCACTTATGAAGTGGTGGCCTCTTATCTAGGCTATGAGCTGCGTCGGCAGGTTATCACCTTGGCCAATGAGCCGCAGCAACTCACGTTCCGGCTGCCGCCGAGTGCCAATGCGCTGGGCGAAGTGGTGGTACGCCCCCACCCCAATAAGCCCGAGGATTACCAGAAATTTGCCAGCACATTTCTGGGCAGCACTACCTTCTCCCAGCAATGCCGCATTCGCAACCCCGAGGCTGTACGCGTAGAATACGACGTGGAAAAGAACGAGCTGACGGCTACGTGTGCCGATTTCCTGACGGTGGAAAATCAGGCCCTGGGCTACCGCATCCGCTACTATGGGCTGGATTTTCGGCTGAATTTCGCCGAAGGCTGGATGTCCTTTTATGGCTCGCCGGTTTTTGAGCCGCTGAAAGCCCGCTCCGGCCGGCAGCAGCAACGCTGGGCAGCCAACCGCAGTCAGGCATACAAAGGCTCGTTACCTCACTTTCTGCGCAGCGTGTATGACAACCGAGTAGCCGAAGCCGGCTTCCGGGTGCAGCGGTTGCGGCGCGTGCCAAACCCTGCCCGCGCCCGCGCCGATAGTCTGCTGGTACTTATGCGGGCCCAAGCCCTTTCCCTCCGGACTCTCAATCCGGGCCGTTTCGACGATTCAGTGGCCCGTCTGGTACGCGTGCCGCGCCAACTGGAGTACCTGTTTTCCGCTCCGTTGGCTACTCCCGACTTCAGCCGCCGACCGCCCGGCGCACCGGAAGTGCTGCTGCAATTCCCCGACCTGTTGCTGGTATACTATGATCAGGAACCCGCCGACCCAGCGTACGTAGCCTTTACGGCCCGCAATGCCACTCCCGGCCAGGCATTGCCTGCGGGCCTCGATAAACAGGTATCGGTATTGCACCTGCAACAGCCGCAGGTGCCACTGCAACCCAACGGCCAGCCCACCAACCCGCTGGCTTTGTATACCGAAGGCTACTGGGGTTTTGAGAAAATGGGCGAGTTTCTACCGGTTGACTACCTGCCGCCTGCTCAACCGCCGCGTACGCGTTAGCCCGCCCGAAACTGCTACTTTCGGGTGTAGTCACGCTGCTTGCCTCTCACCGTATGCCCACGTCTGCTGCTCCGCCGCTTGTCAACTCCCGTCAGCCCTGGATCCGGTCGGCAGGATTTGACGGGCTCTGGATTTTAGGGCCGCCATTTCTGGCCCTGCTGGTGGTAGCGGCCCTGCCCCAGGCTTTCCGCACTTCAACCCGGATGCCGGTATGGGCCTGGGTGGCACTGGTAGTGCTCATTGATGTTGCGCACGTATACAGCACCTTATTTCGCACCTATTTCGATGTCCGCCGCCGCCGGCAGTTTCGCACGGTATTATGGGCAGTACCGCTGGGCTGCTACGCGGCCGGGGTGGCGCTGCATGGGCTGGGCGGCAGCCTGTGGTTCTGGCGGGTGCTGGCCTACGCGGCCGTGTTCCACTTTATCCGCCAGCAATACGGTTTCCTGCGCCTCTACAGCCGCCACGAAACAACCTCGCGCTTCAGCCGGCAGCTGGATACCCTCCTGATTTACGCGGCTACCATCTATCCGCTGCTTTGGTGGCACCTTTCGCGACCCCGCAACTTCAACTGGTTTGTGGAAGGCGACTTCGTTCAGCACGACTGGCCCGGCGGCCGAACCGTACTTACGGGACTGTATGCGGGTCTTTTGGGGGTATATCTGGTGAAAGAAGGCAGCCTGTGGCACTACACTGCCTATTTCAACTGGCCGCGTAACCTGTTACTGCTAGGTACCGCAGCCTCCTGGTATGTGGGCATCATACTGTTCAACGGCGACCTAGCTTTTACCCTGCTCAACGTGGTAGCTCACGGCATTCCATACTTGGCCCTTATCTGGACTACCAGTCAGCCCACCTCCAGCAACCCACGGCGCGCCTGGTGGCAGGGCCGGAACGGCGTGGCGTTGTTTCTAGGAGTGCTGTTTGGACTGGCTCTGCTGGAAGAAGGTATCTGGGACGGGCTGATATGGCGGGAGCACGCTGCCGTATTCGGCTGGTTCCAGCACCTGCCTGCCATATCCGATTCCTGGGCCCTTGCGCTGTTGGTGCCTCTGCTGGCTCTTCCGCAGGCTACCCACTATGTACTGGATGGTTTCATCTGGCGACGTGGCAGCTGACCACGCGCGTCAGCACCCGGTATTTGCCTGACCTTCGGTCATCTACCGGGTGCCATATGCATGTTAGCAGATTAAGCTGCCTGCGCCAGCCGACGTACTACCTGCGCATCTAGGATTTCGACCACGAAGCCTTGCTCCGTCGAATAGGTTTTGCGGTAGGCAACGGTTAGCAGCCGGCCCCGGGGCGAGGTAACAGTGGTAGAACAGACCTCTCCGTAGGCTTTTTCCTTCTCCAGGAAGGGTTGCAGCTGCTGGATAGTCTGCAGAAACTCGGCAGGCAGGATGCCCTGCTGCTCCTGTAGCTTCACGGCACTGACGGGGTACAAAAAGCGGGTGGCAAACAGAATCATAACGAGTAGTCTGGTAGCGTAAAAACGGTGCTTTCCATTCCGAAAAGCCGATGCTAGAAAACAGTATCCTCTTCTGTTTAATTCCCCTGAAAGCTGCCGCACAAACTATTTCCTGTCAGCCGCTTACCTGCTTATCACAAGATCAGTTCCACTGTTACGGCGGTAGAGCCCCCGGCATCGTCATCTGTCACCAGCAGCAGCTCGTAGCGGCTGGCCGCAAGCGTCCGGAACACCGCTACGCTTTCCACCTTGCCCCGGTACGGGCGGCCATCAGACCAGACCAACCGGGCCAGGGTTGCGGGCAATACCTGCTGCTGCCCGGCCGCTCCCAGTTCCAGCACTCCTACAAATGAACCTAACACCACCCCATCCAGCACAGCATCCTGGGTATCTTCCACTGAAGCTGTCACGAATAACCGCCCGGCAAACCACGTTGCGCCGGAAAAACCAGCGGGCTTCCCATCGATAACCGGCAACTCAAAAAACTGCCGCTGCACGGCTGGCACCTGGGTAGTGCGATGCTGCAGATAGGCCAGCGTGGTTGCCAACGGTAGCCGGAACAATAGGTTGCCACTGGCGGCCCCCACCGTCCGTTGGAACAGCAGAAGCTCCGTGGGCGTAGCGGCGGCGGCTTCCAGATTCAGCACGATACCGGCCGGCAGCAACGGCCGCAGCACCGCGTACAGGCCACTCAGACTGAGCGGATACACGGTTTCCACCCGGCTCCCCCCCGCCCCGGTCAGCGGCACCCAATAGCCTTGTTCGCGGGCGGCCGTAGCGCCCGAGCCCAGTACCAGCAGGCTGGTTTCGCCGGCAGGCGTAGCAAGGGCCGTGAGACACTCCAGATCCAGCTTCAGCTCCTTCGGAATGCGGCCGCTGCTGAAATGAGCCGTTTCAAACAGCATGGTGCGCTGCCCGGCGGCCAGCGTGGCAGCATTGAGCTGGTACAAAAAAGGAGAGTCGTCGCCGATGATGTAGGCCGTCTCGCCCACTATTTCTGCTCCGGAAGCCGAGGGCAAATCGGGTAACGCCACTTCCCGGCGAATCAAAGCGTGCATACCGCGCAAAATTGAAGGGTTCGAAAAGGCGTAACCGCCGCCGGCCGCTATTTTACAATAGTGAATTCTACGCGGCGGTTCAGCTTACGGGTTTCCTCTTTCTCGTTGGAGGCCCGGGGCTTGCTGCCACCGTAGCCAACGGTGCTGATACGCTTCTCGGCCACGCCCCGCGTCACGAGGTAGCGCCGCACTTCGGCTACCCGCTCCTCCGACAGCTTCACGTTCAGGTCAGCGCGTCCCTGGTTATCGGTGTGGCCTTCCAGGCGGATGTTCACAGCGGGGTTATCCTGCAAGGTGCGGGCCAAGCGGTTCAACTCGGTGTAGGAAGCGGGAAGCAGCGTGTATTTTCCCTGCGCAAAGATGAGTGTAGGCAACTCCAGGCTTGAACCCACGGCTGCCGGTACCAGCGCCAACTCCAGCGCGCGGGAACCGGTCATAGTGACGGTATCGGTAGCGGTGAGGAATCCTACGCGGGTGGCCTGCACCCGATAACGGCCGGGTGGCAACGTAAACTGATAGCTACCGGCAGCAACATCTGTCCGGGTAGTAGCATTGAATACCAGGTCCGCATCCAGCCGATTTACCTTCACTTCCGTAGCCAGCGGCTGTCGGGTTTTGGCATCCAGCGTACGGCCGGTTAGCAGCATCCGGGCAGCTACAGCCGGCCGTACCGGCTCTGCCGGCTGGGCGGTAGTATCAGCCACCGGTACTACCCCGGTAGCCGTGCGGAACAGGTCGGCAGGGCCATTGGCAGTGCGTGATGAAGCATAATAGGCCTGCTTGCCATCGGCCGTCAGGCTGAGGTAGGCATCGAAGCCGGGTCCGTTGAGCGGTGCGCCCAGGTTGCGCGGTTCCGTCCAGCGGGTCCAGGTTTCGTCCAGCCGCGTGGTTACAAAAATATCGGCACTGCCGTAGCCGGCATGCCCATACGAGCTGAAGTACAGGGTTTTGCCATCAGCCGCCAGCCAGGGTGCAAACTCAAAGCCAGGCGAATTAACTATTGCTCCCAGGTTGAAAGGCTCGGTCCAGAGACCGTCGGGAGTGGGCCGGCTGACATACAGGTCATTGGCCCCCTGCGAGTCGCCGCGCTCTAGGCTCATAAGCAGAATCTGCGCATCGGGCGACATAAAGAACGAGGTAGCCGGGCCGGCCGAGTAATAGTTGGCTATTTCCACTGCCAGCGGCTTCCCATTTTTGCCCGTCGCGTCACGGTCCACTTTGCTTATTCCTTCATCCCGGAAAGAGCCGTCCCGCTCATACGCGCCGCGCACCAGCAGCGTGCGGCCCTCGTTAATAACCGCCATTACCCCATTATTCTGAGTAGTGTTGAGGGCATCGAGGCGAGTAGCGGGGTTCCAGGTGCGGCCGTTGTTAGCCGAAGTACTCACCCAAATATCACCCGATTCGGTGACGCCTTCCTTGTTGCCGCTGTACCGTGTCCGGCTAAAGTAGAGCGTATTACCGTCGGCGGTTAGTACCGGCTGTAGCTCGTTCCCAGTAGGCGTGTTCAGGCTCAGCAAGGCTTCAGGCATCCCAAAACCCGGCTGGCTAGAATCTACATTGAGATGCAGTTTGAACAGTTTCCACTGCTGAGTGGCACGGTTCTGTACCCGCTGGCCCACCACGGGAGTACCGTTGAACTTATCGGCGGCAGCCAGGGCAGCGCATTTATCGTTGCCCCGACTCACCAGCACAAAGCTACCCAGCGGCCCCGAGGGCACGAGTTTCCATTGCTGGTAAAAGCTACCCGTCCAGGGGCGCTGCACCAGCGGAGCATTTTCGTCGGGCTTTTCCAGGGTAAGGCACTTGCCGCTGTGGCGGGCCTCAACGCGGTAAAAGTCGCTGCCCTTGGCGGCGGGCACGAAGCGCCACTGCTGGCTGTTGGCGTGCGTGAATTCCCATTGCACAGTGGCCGTACCAGCCTCTGCTGAAGCATTGGTAACGTCGAGGGAGCGGCCACTACTGCGAGCTACTACGCCATACCAGGCGTTTTCATCGGGGGTGAAGGCTGTTTGGGCCCGGCTGGCAACCGGAGTCAGAAGAACTACTAAAGCTAAGAGCGGCGCCACAGCGCGAACCAGCGAATCAATCATGCACGCAAAACGGATGGACCGGGGCGCAAGTTAGGCGAATTGCCGGGCCCGGCTCCGGCGGCCACGCAAAAGGCGCTGGCTTCCCGAACGAAAGCACAGCGCCTTTTGGTACGCAAGCTGCTGGAATACGTCCCACGCGTTACCGGCCGCCTACCGATTCGCCAGGGAATACCCCGAAGCCAGTCTAGTTATTGTTGATGTACTTGAAGCGCACAAACCGGTCATTCTCATAAATGGCCGTAAAATGACCACCCGCAGCAGCATGCTTGGCTTCCGCCTTGCGCTCAGCGGCCCGGTGCGTGCTGGTAGTGGTGGGCACCGATGGAAACAGACCGGGAGCCATACCGGGAACGTGGCAGATGAAGGAGAGAATTTTTGAAGGCATAGTCTCTTTTCCGTTAGAGGTTAGACGTTTAGACACGGGCGCAGGTGGGTTAGAAGAGGAAAAACAACAGGTTGGGATGACGCATTGAACGCAAATGACAGCATCTAATATAAAGATATTATCATTTGATTGAACGATGCTAAGGTATATTTTTTATTGTTATAATGTAAATCAGTGGCAGCCCTTATTTTTATATCCGTACCAGTACGGAGGAGGCAGGGCAAAGCGCTGCTATATAGGCGCAAAGGGCCCTGCCGGCTGAAAGAGCCTTTCTGCATTCTTCTCCCACCTTTTACGGTTCTTTTCTCCCCTGCTCTTATCCCGACTCTTCTGCTACAGGCTAACCAGCCACAACTACGTAACACCCTGATTGTCTGAGCGCAAATTTCACTGTACTATTTCCGGGTACTTGCCACTACCGGCGGTACTATACTTTCTATTGGATCAGCTTGTGACGAAGAGCGTATTGAATCAGTCCTACCACTGATTTAGAGCTGGTTTTCGTGAACAGGTTACGCCGATGCGTCTCGACGGTTCGCTCACTGATGAAAAGGGCCGCCGCAATATCCTGGTTGGAATATTCGCGGGCAATGAGCTGCAGAATTTCCTGTTCCCGCCCGGTCAGCTCAGCAGTGCGTTTCGCTTGCAAGGCACTCGGAATCTGGAGATTCTGCAACAGGGTGGCGGCTACGTCCTGGCTGAAATAGTTCTGGCCGGCCGCTACCTGGCGGATAGCGGTACTTAACTCTGCCCGGGTGGCTGTTTTCAGGACGTAACCGGAGCCGCCGGCTTCCAGCACTTCGGCCACAGTGGCATGATCATGGAACATGCTCAAAATCAGAACCCGAATGGTAGGCCAAGTGGTGCGAATGGCGCGCGCCAGCTCAACGCCCGTCATTTCGGGCATATTCAGGTCGAGGACGGCTACCCGGATTTCCGGATGCGCTGGCAGTAAGCGTAACGCATCGGCTCCGCTATAGGCTTGGGCTACCACACGCAAATCCGTTTCGGGCCGGAGCATGGTTTTCAGTCCCTCCACTATCACCGGATGATCGTCTACCAGTAGCAACGGAATGATTTCCTGACTGGATAGCACTTCAGACATAGTTCTCAGTTAACAATGAAACAGGCACCCCAAGTCCGGTTTTCAGGCTGGGGCAATTTGGAAGATACTACAATTATCTTCGATAGTAAATATAGATAAATAGGCATAGGCAGCGGCCCTGCCGGGATGGGCCACCCAATAATCTGCCACCTCCCGCTCTTGAGCAAAGGAGGCCGTATCTACGCCCGGCTACTTGCTGCCGCCGGCATCGGAACCGGCCGTAACGGGATATCCAGCACAACGCTGGTTCCCTGGCCGGGGGCGGAGGTAATCTGCAGTTGCCCGTTCAGATAAGCCACCCGGCTTTCTACATTGCGCAGACCAATACCTGCAGCTACCGGAGACTGCTGCTGCCGGAAGCCCTGGCCATTATCGGCTACCACAATTCGGACCTGTTGCGGAGTGGCCAGCAGCTGCACGGTTATCTCTGAGGCCTGCGCGTGCTTGGTAACATTGTGCACCAGTTCCTGCACCATCCGAAACAGGATATTTTCCAGCGTTGAATCCAACCGTTGTTCTTCCAAACCCGCTACTTCCAGCCGCGCCTGTAGGCAAGAAGGAGCCAATGTGAGCCGTCCCAGCAGACTACCCACGGCTTTTGCCAGCCCATGACGCGTGAGGGCATTGGGCACCAGTTTGTGGGAGATGCTGCGCACTTCCCGCACAGCCTCATCCAGCATCTCCAGCGTATTCGCAAACAAATCCTTGTGCGCAATTTCCGTGAGCCGCAACTGGTGCTGCAGGGCTGAAAGAGTCATTTTGGCGGCACTCAGCAACTGGCCGACACTATCGTGCAGGTCGGCTCCCACCCGGCGCCGCTCCTTCTGCTCAGCATCCAGAATATCTTCGGAATAGCGGCGCTCCAGGCGCTGGCGTTCCTGCACAAACTCTACCTCCCGGCGCAGATGGCGGCGGCTAATCAGCAAGTAGCCAAATCCGGCGGTTCCAACAAGCCCGGCCAGTGCCAGCAGCAGCATGTTCTGTCGTCGCTGAGCGGCGGCTCGTTCGCCCTGTTCGGCCAGTTCCTGCTGATGCAGCTCTTCACTGAAGCTTAGGGCCTGCACCTGGCTCATCCGCGCCCGACTGAACAGACTATCCCGGGTTGCGGCGGCGGCGCGCAGGAAGCGGTAGGCGTCGGTACTGTTGCCCTGCGTTGCGTACAGATCGGCCAGATAGTCGCTGGCTTCGAATACGCCTTTAGCGTAGCTGCCGGCCTGCCCTGCAGCCAAGGCCTGCTGCGCGTACCGCAGCGCGACGGCTGGCTGCTGCTGCGCCCGGGCCAGCCGGGCCAGTCCCAGATACGCCCGGCTGGTGGCGTATGATACCGGCATGCCTACTGCCCGCACAATCGTCTGCTGATAAAAATACTGCGCCTGATTGGGCTGCTGCCGGCGGGCGGCAATGTCCCCGAGAATAGACAGGTCGCCAATTTCGCTGTGCATATCGTGCTGTTGCAGGTCCAGCTGATACCCCCGCCAAGTAAAGTACCAGGCTGAATCGGGCTGGCCCAGCTCCAGATGCGCCCGCCCGATGTTGCCGAGGATGGGCGTCAGTAACACCACGTTGTGCTGCTTTTCCGCCAGCGCAATGGCCCTCCGAAAATAGCGCAATGACAACCGTTGACTGCCCTGTTCCAGGTGTGCGTACCCCAGCGCATTATCGGCGTGGATAATGCCGCCCGCGTAGCCGATGCTCTCTGCCAGCCGCCGCGCCTGCACCTGCGTCTGAATAGCTGTAGTATAGTTGCCCGTACGCATAAAAGCCCAGCCCAGCATCAGCAGCGCGCGGCACTCCCCCACCGGATACTGCAGCCGCCGGGCCAGCCGCAGCCCCCGCTGACCATATTCCACCCCTACCAGCGGGTTGTCGTCCGTTCGCTCCCAAGCCATTTCAATAAGCAACTGCACCCGGCTGGTATCGGGACGGGAAGCACTGAGCAGCCGTTGCAGACTATCGGCACGGGAACCGGCCGGCAGGGCCCGGGCGGAAAGCACCACTCCGCAGCAAAGCATCAGGAGCAGGAGTCGAGAGATTGGCACGGCGGAGAGCGACCGGCAGTGCCGGCCCGTATGGTTCAGCCTGTAAGCTATCAGGTTTCTATACTTCTCACAACTTCCCCCTCCTGGCAGCAGTAAAGCCTGTATTCTACCCACCCGTTTACTTGTTTTATGATGCGTAAAGGCACCAAAGTCACCTGGAAATACGGCACGGGCACGGCGACCGGCAAAATTGAAGAAACCCACAAAACGAGCGTGACGCGCCAGCTGCAGGGTGCCGAAATCACCCGCCACGGCACGCCCGATAACCCGGCCTACCTCATTGTGCAGGCCGACGGGGCCCGGGTGCTCAAGTTGCAAAGCGAAGTAAAGGCCGGTTAAACGCCACCGTGCTGCCCACAAAAAAGCCCCGCCGGAGCTATTCCGGCGGGGCTTTCAGTTGACAAGCTAGGCTCGTTACGCGTTCTTGGGGTCAGGCTCGATGAACGCCTGTTCCTCCATTTCGGTAGGAACCACCACAATGCCCTGCTGGAGCTTGGAGTTTCTCTTGCCGTAAATAAAGTACACAATGAACCCCAGCAGCATCCAGCCGATGGCCAGTACCAGCGTTTTGATATCGAGACCTACAATCAGTGCCAGACATACCCCAGCCCCCATGAAGGGAACCAGCGGAAAGGAGGGCGAAGACAATGGCGAACGGAACGGGCGGTGCTGAGCGGGGTCGGATTTGCGCATCACCCACACACCAATGCTTACCAACACGAATGCCAGCAAAGTACCAAACGAGGTAAGGTCGCCAGCTACCGAGCCCGGTACGAAGGCAGCAAACAGGCCCACGAACACCATCAGCATCAAGTTCGATTTGTAGGGCGTGTTGAATTTAGGATGTAGCTCAGAGAAGGCTCTGGGCATCAAACCATCCTTGGCCATGGAAAAGAACACCCGGCTCTGCCCCATGAGCATTACCAAAATTACTGAGGTGAAACCAAGCAGGATACCGACGGTGACGGCCGTAGCCAGCCAGCCGTAGCCGGTCATATGCGCCTTAATAGCGTAAGCAACCGAAGCCTCGCCGCCGATAGCCGGATCGGCAAACTCGCGCCAGTTAGCAACACCTGTGAGTACGTGACCGAACAGAATATAAAGGACTGTGCAAAGGGCCAACGAGCCCAGGATACCGATAGGCATGTCGCGCTTAGGGTTTTTGGCTTCCTGTGCAGCGGTACTTACGGCATCAAAACCAATGAAGGCGAAGAAAACGATACCCGCCCCGCCCAGAATACCTCCCCAACCGTGTTTGTTCCACCCTTCATACGTACGAACTACCTCACCAGCGGCGTTTTTCACTACCGCATCGGCCGGAATCAGATAAGGCGTGTGGTTTTCGGGGTTGATGAACTGCCAGCCCACAGCAATGAAAATCACCACGATGGCCGTTTTCAATACCACAATAACGGCGTTGAACATAGCCGATTCCTGTGTTCCTTTCACCAGCAGCAGACTCAGCATCACGATGATGAACAAGGCAGGCAGGTTAATAAGGCCGCGCGTGTCTACGCCATTAACCAAGGCATGCTCAAAGGGAGAGTGAGTTAAATGGTATGGTATACTGGTGTGAAAAACTTCCAACAGCTTATTCAGGTACTCGCTCCAGGCAATACTTACGGTAGCGGCCCCCAAGGCATACTCCATAATCAGCGCCCAGCCGATAGTCCAGGCCACAAACTCACCCATGGTAGTGTAGGCGTAGGTATAAGCCGAGCCGGCAATGGGAATCATGGCAGCAAACTCGGCGTAGCATAGCCCCGCGAATACACAGCCGAAAGCAGCCAGGATGAAAGCCAGCGTTACACCAGGTCCGGAAGCCTGTGCGGCAGCGTTGGCCGTGCGCACAAACAGGCCTGCCCCAATAATAGCTCCCACGCCCAGCGCAACAAGGTTGCCCGCGCCTAGAGTGCGCTTTAGCGCGCCGTGCCCGGATGAGTTAGCTTCGCCCAGCAGTTGAGCCAGCGGTTTTTTGGCGAAAATATTTGCCATACAGGTTGTTGAGAGGAAAGAGAAAAAGGTGAGACGAGGATTGTGAATTTGGCAAAAAAAGCAGCCTGCAAGCCGCTCCGTGGCCCGAATATAGGCGTTTCTACTGATTGAAAGGGCCTGCCTGGAAGTGGGCCGGTGGTTTTTGGGGCCGAACATTAAACTTGGCCTCCATCCGGCCTTCTAACCGGCCATACCCTGTCACACAGACTCCTTCTCCATGAAAAAGATGCTTGCCCTCTTAACCGCCGTTATCCTGACTGCCGGCTCCGTTTCGGCGCAGACTGCCGCCACACCTATGGCCCGCCCCGACGGCGCTGCCCAGAACCGCCCCAACATGACGCCCGAGCAACGGGCCGATTTCCTGACTCAGCGCCTTACCAAGCAGCTCAGCCTCTCAGCCGAGCAGACACCCAAAGTGCGGGCCATTGCTCTAGCTCAAGCCCAGGAAATGCAAAATCTCCGGAGCAGATACGCCACTGCTGATACCCGCCAGGGTATGGGTCAGGAGTTGAAATCCGCCCAGGAAAAGACGGATGCGCAATTGAAGGAGGTACTGACTGCCGACCAGTATACCCAATACGTGCAACTGCGTGAGAATCGAATGGATAAGCACCAGAACAAGCGTGGCAGTAAGCTGAAGGCCAAAAGTTAGCCTTTCTCTTTCTGCTATCTGGAAAGCCCCGGCCAGTTGTGGCCGGGGCTTTTTTAGTTGGCTTTTCACGACAGCAAAAAACCTGTCGCACGCAAGGGCATGACGAGCTGACTTCGTAAACCCACACGCAGCCCTCCAAGTCAGCAAAGAACTTTAAATCAATATATTACCAGTCATGCACACTACTTTATCCGGTATGTGTGTAACATAAGGCGGCCCCGGTGCCTATATTTGACCATATGCCTTCGTGCTCTGGCCTGATCCGGCCGAAAGGCATCCACCACATCTAACACCCCATGAGTCCTCTGCCCAGTAGTACCGGTTCGGTACAGATTCAGCAGTTTTACGACAAAGGCCTGGCCCACGCGAGCTATGCCATCCGCAGCGGCCGGCAGGTGGCCATCATCGACCCGGCCCGCGACCCGCAGCAGTACTACGATTTCGCCGACGAGCACGACGCCAAAATCGTAGCCGTTATTGAAACCCACCCGCACGCCGATTTTGTCAGCAGCCACCTGGAAATTGCGCAGGAAACCGGTGCTGTCATTTATGTAAGCAAGTTGGTGAAAGCCAGCTACCCCCACCAGACCTTCGACGACGACCAGCGCATTGTGCTGGGTACCGTGGAGCTGCACGCTCTCAACACGCCTGGTCACTCTCCTGACTCCATCAGCATTTTGTTGCTGGATGAGCTGGGCCAGACGCGCGCTGTATTTACCGGCGACACGCTGTTTGTGGGTGATGTAGGCCGCCCTGACCTGCGCGAATCGGACCTGGTGGGTGGACACAGCCGCGAGGGACTGGCCGCCCAACTGTACCAGAGCACCCGCCAGAAGCTGATGACGCTGCCCGCTACTACCAAAGTGTATCCGGCCCACGGCCCCGGCTCCCTCTGCGGCAAAACCACTTCTCTCGACTTGGATAGCACTATTGGCAAAGAAGTAAAAACCAACTACGCCCTCCAGCCTATGTCGGAGGACGAGTTTATCCGGGTGCTGCTGGAAGACCAGCCCTTTATGCCCAAGTATTTCGGGCACGATGTGGTGCTGAACAAACAGGGCGCGTTGCCTTTCGAGGACAGCGTGCGGGCGGTGCCGCGCCTGCAGCCGGGCACTCCGCTGGAGCTTGGCGTCGTGATTATTGATACGCGGCCGGCGGCCGAGTTCCGGGCCGGCCACCTGCCCGGCGCCATCAACCTGATGGATGGCGGCAAGTTTGAAACCTGGCTGGGCTCGGTAGTAGGCCCTGACGAGCCATTCTACCTGATTGCCGATTCGCAGATTGCCCTGGATATCGTCATCCGTAAGACGGCCAAAATAGGCTACGAAGGCACTATTAAAGGCGCATTGCTTACGCCTCGGGAGCTGACTGCCATGTCTCCTGCTGTAGACGTAGACCAAGTACGCCAGCAGCCACACGACTTTACCATCGTGGATATTCGCAACCGTACGGAGGCCCAGCAGCCGGTTTTTGAGGGTGCGTTGCTGATTCCGCTGCCCGAGCTGCGCGAACGGGCCCACGAAATCCCGACCGATAAGCCCATTCTCATTCATTGCGCGGGCGGCTACCGCTCGGCAGCCGGCAGCAGCATCGTGCAGGCCGCCTTGCCCGAAGTGTCGGTGCTGGATCTGGGGGAGGCCATCACCTCATTCCAGCCGCAGCCGGTCCACTAGCCGGCTTCCCGTTTTTCACTATTCTGAACGCGAAGGTTCGCGGAGGTAATGCTCCGTGAACCTTCGCGTTTTAGGTTCCGGTTATTCGGCAAAACTGAAGGCCAACC
Organism: Hymenobacter swuensis DY53; assembly: GCF_000576555.1. Taxonomy (NCBI): domain Bacteria; kingdom Pseudomonadati; phylum Bacteroidota; class Cytophagia; order Cytophagales; family Hymenobacteraceae; genus Hymenobacter; species Hymenobacter swuensis. The sequence goes on along the minus strand of NZ_CP007145.1, from coordinate 1,278,247 downwards.
CAGTATCTTCGTAGATATGCGCGTACTACACACCGCCGACTGGCACCTGGGCCAGCGGTTTATTCAGGGCAATGAGCGCACCGAGGAGCACCGCCATTTCCTGGAGTGGCTGGTACAGACGGTGCAGGAACAACAGGTAGAGGTGCTGGTAGTGGCCGGCGACATTTTCGATAGTGGCTCTCCCTCCAATCAGGCCCTGGAACTTTACTATAGCTTCCTGCTGAATATGCGCCAAACGGGCTGCCGTGACATTGTGGTGGTGGGCGGCAACCACGACTCCCCGGCCACCCTGAATGCCCCGGCCCGGCTCCTGCGCCACCTGCGGGTGCATGTGGTAGGCTGCGTACCCGAGTGCTTCGAGGAACAGGTACTGGTGCTGGATGATGTCCACGGCAAGCCCGGGCTGGTGGTGTGCGCCATTCCGTTTCTGCGCGACCGGGACGTGCGGCTTTCCGTGCCCGGCGAATCGGCGGAGGAGCGGGAGGCGCGCATTAAGCAGGGCATTGCCGACCACTATGCCCGGGTGGCCGAGGTAGAGCAGGTATGGCAGCTCAAGGACCTGGGCCTGCCCGTGCTGGCTACCGGCCACCTCTACGCCGCCGGCGTCACCCCTTCTGATTCGGAGCGTACCATTCACGTGGGTAACCTGGGCCAGGTGACGGCCGACCATTTTCCGGAAATCTTCGATTACGTGGCCCTAGGCCATTTACACCGGCCCCAGCGTGTGGGCGCCCGGGAGCATATCCGCTACAGCGGCTCGCCCATTGCGCTGTCGTTTTCAGAAATCGACCACCCGAAGGAAGTGCTGCTGCTGGATTTCCTGGCTGGCAAGCTCACGGCCCTACGCAGCCTGCCGGTACCGGCAGTGCGCCGGCTGGTGCGGTTTCATGGCACCCTGGAAGAGGTTACCCAGGGCCTGACTACGTACGACAATACCGGCTACTCCCTACCTGCCTGGGCCGATGTGCAGATTCACTCCGAGCTTACCCAGCTGGAAGTGGCTGAAGCGCTGCTCAAAGTCATCGGGGAGCTGGACCGCCGTCAGCTGGAAGTGCTGGCCCGGCGCCACTTTCGCCTCGTGAAGCTCCGCGCCCTCGGTGACACCAATGAAGCTAACGAGCCCCTCACCCGCAGCCTCCACGATTTCACGGAGCGCGAAGTATTTGAGCAGCGCCTAGAAGCCGAGCCCGAGGAAAGCCGCGCCGAGCTGCTGCGCACTTTCGACGAGCTGCTGGAACGACTGTAGCCGCACTGAGCTCTATCTCCCCTTCACGTAGAACGGAATATTGGCCGTAGCCACGTTGTCGTGGCCGTCGGTGGCGTAGATGAACAGGCGGTAGGCCCCTTCCCTGGCAGGAGTGGTAAGCGTGGTTTGTCCCTTAGCGTTGGCCGGCAGCCGGCCCGAAACGGCGGCAGGGCGGCTTTCCTGGTCGCCGCCGGATTTGAGGTCGGTGCTTTCCGGGAGTAGCTCGTAGCGGTAGGTCAGCGGGTCTTTGTCGGGGTCCGTGACGGTGGCCTGCACGGGGTACGTTTTGCCGGGTTGCAGATACACGTTGCCGGTGGCCTGCTTGCCATCAAGAGTGAACAAAACCAGATGCGGGGCACGGTTGGCGGGCCATTTGCCGCTCCAGAGGTACTGCATCACATCCACCACTTCCGACTCCTTGCCATCCTCTGTGAAGATGCCGTACCAAGTGGGCGTGCGCTCCTGCTTCTGGCCCCACAAAAACACGTAGGTACCCAGGCACTGGGTGGTGTCTTTGGCCACCGAGGCCTCGTAGCGGCTCTGGTACACGGCGGCTTTCTGGCTGCTGGTTTCCTCCACCGAGGCCTTCCAGGGCGTCACGGGACTTTCCCAGTGGCCGGTAGGGCCCCATTCGGCCACCACATAAGGCCCAGTCCAGCCCATGGTGCGCACCTGTTGCGGAATGGCTGCCAGCCCGGCATAGGTATTGATGCTCAGAATATCCACCGAGGGGCAGCGGGACTTGATGTAGTCGACTTCCGGTTGGTTGAGGCCGGCCAGCACGGTGCTGGTGGGGTGGTTGGGGTCCACTTCGTGAATCATACGAGCAATCTGCTCCACGGCATCCCACACTTTGGGGTTTTTATACTCCAGGTTCAACTCGTTGCCGATGCCCCAGAACAGCACGGCGGGGTTGTCTTTGTACCTGAGCACTTCGGCACGCACCTTTTGCAACTGGGCGGCCACGGCGGCGGGGTCGTCGTAGTTGAAGCCGTGCCGCTCCCGGGCCACATCAAGGCCCAGCATCACGGTGAGGCCGTTTCGGTTGGCGTCGGCCAGCACCTTATCGGCCCCGTTGGTGCCCCAGGTGCGGATAGAGTTGCCGCCGTAGGCCTTGATGCGCTCCGGAAACTGCCCGCCGCCTGCGCCCTCGATGAAGTAGGGCTGTCCGCCGCGCAGCAGCTCGTAGCGGCCGCCGGCTTGTTTTACCTCCACTTTAATGGGTTTGGTTTGGGCGTAAAGCGCAGTAGACAAAGCCAACAGGGGCAGCAAAACAGAGATTCTCATGAGTGAGCAGGTGGAAAGAACGGATGATGGGCTAAAGCTAGCGTGCTTTTAACAAAACGTGCCACGACTACCACGAAGCAATGGAAACTAGCTCCGTCGGCCCCGGCTACACAGCCGGAAAGGGATGTCTCATTACGAGACGAATCTACCTTGTTGGGAAGCGCTTGTGCAGTTTCTGCCTTATACGGAGCTTATGGCCCATTACGAAAAAGGGGCCGCAGAATTGCTATGTGGGTTCTTCTCCTCTTTTCCCAGCCTATACTATGGATATAGTTCGTCGTCATCGTGTTTCGTCCTATGGGCACGGCACGCGCCCCATCGTCTTTTCTCACGGCTTCGGCACCGATCAGCACGCCTGGCAATACGTAGCCCCCGCCTTTGCGGCCCGCCATCAGGTAGTTCTGTTCGATTTGGTGGGCGCAGGAGACTCCGATGCTGCCGCCTACGATTTCACCCGCTACCGGACCCTGGATGGCTACGTCGATGATCTGCTGACGCTGCTGCGCACGTTGCAGCTACCAAAGGTGGTATACGTGGGCCATTCCGTCAGCGGGATGATTGGGGTGCTGGCCGCCATCCGGGAGCCGGAGCTGTTCGAGCGGCTGGTGCTGCTGGCCGCTTCCCCGTGCTACGTCAACGACGGCGACTATTCGGGGGGATTCGACGCTACCGACCTGGAGGAGTTGCTGGGTTTCCTGGACCGCGACTTCCGGGCGTGGTCGAATACGATGGTTCCGCACTTAGTGGGCGGCGACATGCGACCGGAGCTGGTGGATGAGGTGCTGGCCATCTTTTCCCGCGTCGATCCGGCCGTGGCCCGGCAGTTTGCCCGCGCCACTTTCTTGTCCGACTACCGGAGCTGCCTGCCTCACCTGCGGGTACCCTCCCTCATAGTACAGTGCGCCGATGATTCCATTGTTCCCGCATACGTGGGCAAGTATCTGCACGACCACCTCGCGGGCAGTACGCTGAACATTCTGAATACCACTGGGCACTATCCACACCTGAATGCTCCGGTGGCTACCATTGCTGCCGTGGAGCGGTATCTGGCGCAGGCCTGACCGTATTATTGCAGTTCAAGGAAGCAGAGGCCGCCCGCAGATACCTCTACCCCAACCATGCAAGTTCCAACTGCGTTACAGCACCTACACCATTTTCCTTGTCAATCATGAGCATATTTGGTTCTGACCGCCCGAGCGGTACACTAGGTGGCCTCCTGTCGGGCCTGTTTGGCGGCCGGAAAGCCACCAACTCCTCTTCTGATGCGTATGGCACTGCCCCTCGTTTCGGTGGCTTCAACAACAAACTGCTGGGCGGAGCTCTGCTGGCCGCCGGCGCAGCCTACCTCTACAACCGCAACAAGAACAAAGCCGCCAGCACCCCCAGCTTCACTGGTAACGAATAGCGTATTCGTTGGAGTACCAAGCTGCCCGCCCCGCGCCCGTTTTGGCGTAGGGCGGGCAGTTTCTATTGTTTGTTTATCTACATTCTAGCTCGCAGGCTCCCATAGCTCAATCTTGTTGCCATCAGCATCCATGATGTGCACGAACTTACCGTAGTCGTAGCTCGCAATATCATCCAGAACCGTGACGCCATTGGCTTTGAGCTTATCCACCAAGCCTTCAATATTCTGCACCCGGTAGTTAATCATAAACTCCTTGGCCGAAGGCGCAAAATAGTCGCTGCCTTTCTGAAAGGGGCTCCACTGAAGCGAGTTTACTTCCTCGGGCCGCTCCACGTTTCTGGATTCAAACGTCGAGCCCCAGTCATTGACTTCCAGCCCCAGATTGTTGGCGTACCACTTTCTCGTCTCCTGCGGATTGTCAGAGAAAAAGAATATGCCGCCGATGCCATTCACCTTGGGGGTAGCAGTGGATGGTTGGTTCGGGGTTTCGTTTTGTAGCTCGTTCATTTTCGCTAACGTATTTTTTCTAAGGCAGAAGATGTAGAGATTATGGTGGAGTTAAGTCAAGCTTAATTTGGTTGATAACTCTTCGCCCATTGTCAGAAACATCTCATTAAAGGAGCACGTGCAGTTGCCTATATCCTTATCCTCACTATTTCTAAATTCAATATTCCAGGATATATCTTCGATTTCAGTTTCACCTATTAGCCTAACGCGCATACCGTTTCGAAAGCCTATTATCAAAGTACCTTCATTCTCTTCTTCTATTGATTGAATGGTCGCTTGAGTTAATAATCCCATCAGAAAGACACTGGTTGGCTCCTCTGGACCATTGTAATTCTCGATATTGAAAGGGTAAGTTTCTATCCATTTCTTCCATTCTTTCCTGTCTGCTAGTTCTATCTCGCTAAACACTATATGAGCACTGATGCCCAATTCATCATTGAATAGCTCACATTCGAAAGCAGTTATATAGTATGTAAATCTTGTGTAATAGGCACCAGCAAGAGCAGCTTTCAGCACTGCTAATATTCTGGTTTTGTCAGTTATCATGGCCTTTATATAATTATCAAAATCACTTAAAAGAAGAAGGGCGCGCCGCCATCGTAAACACCAACTCCCCACCCTTCACCACATCGGCATACTGCAAAAACGGCCGCGTAAGCTTCTGGCCGTTGAGGCGGGCTTCCTTCACGTAGACGTTTTTGTCGCTCTGGTTTTTGACGGTGATGCGGAAGGTGTTGCCGTTCTCTAGGTTGATGGTGGCGCCGTGCACGGCGGGGCTGCCGAGGGCGTACTCCGGCGAGCCGGGGGCCACGGGGTAGAAGCCCAGCGCCGAGAAGATGTACCAAGCCGACATCTGCCCGCAGTCGTCGTTGCCGCCGAGGCCGTCGGGGGTGGGGCGGTACATTTTGGGCAGAATCATGCGGACGCGGGCCTGGGTTTTGTAGGGCTGGCTGGTCCAGTTGTAGAGGTAGGCCACGTGGTGGGCGGGCTCGTTGCCGTGCACGTAGTTGCCGATGATACCGTCGCGGGTGATATCCTCGGTTTCGGCGAAGAACTTGTCGGGCAGGTGCATGGTGAACAGCGAATCGAGGTGGGGCAGAAACTTCTTCTCGCCGCCCATCTTGGCGATGAGCGCGGCCGGGTCCTGGGGCACGTAGAGGCTGTAGTTCCAGGCGTTGCCCTCGATGAAGCCCTGGTCGTTGGTGCTCAGCACGTCGAAGCGCGGGCGGAAGCTGCCATCGGCGAGGCGGGGGCGCATGAAGTTGATGCGGCTGTCATACACGTTCTGCCAGTTCTGGGCCCGCTTGCTGAACTCGGCTTCAATGTCTGTCTTGCCCAGCTTGCGGGCCAGTTGCGCAATGCACCAGTCGTCGTAGGCGTATTCCAGCGTTTTGGAAACCGACGCGCCGCTTTTGTCTTCGGGCACGTAGCCGAGCTGCTCGTAGAGGCCAATGCCGTCGTAGCGCTGCTGGTGGGCGGTGGTTACGCAGGCGTTGAGGGCACGCTGGGCCTGGTCGGCGGGTACTACGCCTTTCAGCACGGCATCCACGATTACGGGCACCGAGTGGTAGCCAATCATGCACCAGTTTTCGTTGGCGTAGTGGCTCCAGATGGGCAGCATGTGCATCGTGCTCTGGTCGAAGTGGGCCAGCATGGACTGCACCATGTCGGCGTTGCGCTTGGCTTGCAGCAGGTTGTAGAGCGGGTGCAGGGCGCGGTAGGTGTCCCAGAGCGAAAACGACGTGTAGTTGGTGAAGCCCGCGGCCTTGTGAATATTCTGGTCGAGGCCGCGGTACTGGCCGTCCACGTCCATGTAGGTGGTGGGACTGAGGGCGGCGTGGTACATGGCGGTGTAGAAGTTCTCCTTGTCCGTCCGCTTCGGCGACTCAACAACCACTTTGCTTAGCTCCTGCTGCCACAGCGCCTGCCCGGCCCGCTTCACCGCCTCGAAGTCCCAGCCCGGCACTTCGGCCCGCATGTTGCGCAGCGCCCCCTCGGTGCTCACCCCCGACAACGCCATTTTCACCTTCACCTGCTCCCCGGCCGTGGTCTTGAAATCGAAGAACAAGCGCAGCTGCTCGCCGGCCAGCTCGGGGAAGTTCTTGGTTTGGTCGAAGCGGCCCCAGAAGCCGCGGTACACTTGTTTCTTGGACAGGTTGCGGCTTCCGTAGCTCACGAACGGCTTCGAGAAGCTCATGGCGAAGTACTCGGTGCGAGTGCGCGCCCACCCGTGGGTTTGGCGGTAGCCGGTCACGAGCGAGTCGTTTTCCACCCGCACAAAGGTCCAGACGTTCTTGTCGGGGTAGTTGTAGATGCCGGCCGTGAGGTCGAGGATAATGTGCGCCTGCTCCGACTGCGGGAACGTGTACAGGTGCATGCCCACCCGGTTGGAGGCCGTCAGCTCGGCCACAATGTTGTGGTCGTCGAGCTTGACGCGGTAGTAGGCGGGCTCGGCCACCTCGTTCTGGTGCGAAAACCGGGAGCGGAAACCCCGTTCAGGCTGGTCGGCGGTACCGGGGTTGAGTTGGAGCGGGCCGGTGGTGGGCATCACCAGAAAGTCGCCCAAATCGGAGTGGCCGGTGCCGCTGAAGTGAGTGTGCGAGAAGCCGACGATGGTAGGGTCGGCGTACTGGTAGCCGGCGCAGTACTCGTACACGCGCGGGTTGTACTTGCCGTTCTGCTCGTAACTCAGCGTGTCGGTATCGGGGGAGAGCTGCACCATACCGAAGGGCACCGTGGCCCCCGGATACGTGTGCCCCATCCGGGCCGTGCCCACCAGCGGCTTGGTGTATTGCACGAGGTTTTCGGTGGGCTTGGCTTTTTGGGCGAAGGTTGTGAAGGACGCTAAGAGCAGCGCGGCAAGCGGCAGTAGTTTCATCAGCTTCGGTTGGGAGCGTGGAAGCTGGCAAGGTAGGGAGACAGATAGAAATTCGATGATAGATATTAGCCCCTAATCAACTGTTAAGCGTCTTCTCTAGGAACTACAGCCCATATAACGGTTGTGTTAACTCCATACTTAAACGCTCCAATTGCTATTAAAGCATTAGTATCAAATTCACTCCCCTTTTCAAGCAGAATTTGAGTAATTTTTTCGTGTCTTACCTGATCTTCTGGAAGTGCTGGGTGCATTTCATGCGTTGCTTCACCAGCTTTCCAAGCCGCCTCGTAACGCAGCCAGATATTCCAATCTTCTAGGGTGTGTGGACAATCAACGACCTTTAGGTCATGCGCCGTTACGAACTCAAAGATGCTGATTGGGCGCGGTTAGCGCCGTTGTTGCCCGGCAAAGTCGGGGACGCGGGCCGTTCGGCCGCTGACAACCGGCTGTTCGTCAATGCCGTGCTCTGGATTGCCCGCAGCGGAGCACCGTGGCGCGATTTGCCCGAGCGGTTCGGGCCGTGGAATTCGGTGTACCGGCGCTTCCGGCGCTGGGCGCAAACTGGCGTTTGGCAACGCGTGTTCGAAGCCGTGCAGGACCCGGACCTGGACTGGGCCATGCTCGACTCGACCAGCGTGCGGGCCCACCAGCACGCGGCCGGGCAAAAAAAAGCAGCGCCCCGGCCGAAGCCCTCGGCCGTTCCCGCGGCGGCTTTACCAGCAAGCTCCACGTCGTCGTAGACGCGCTGGGCAACCCGTTGCGGTTGGCCCTCACGCCGGGCCAACAGGCCGATTGTACCATCGCCGCCGACCTGTTGGCCGGCTTGAGGGTGGGCGCCGTGCTGGCGGATAAAGCGTACGATACCAACGCCTTGGTTGCCCAAATCAGTCGGATGGGAGCGGCGGTCATCGTGCCCAGCAAACGCAGCCGGCGTACGGCCCGTGCACTAGACCGCAACCTGTACGCGGACCGCAACAAGGTCGAGCGCTTCTTTAATCGCCTCAAGCAGTACCGCCGTTTGGCCACGCGTTACGATAAAACCGCTTCCTCTTTCCTTGCCTTTGCTCAATGCGCCGCAACTTTCCTCTGGCTCCTCTAATTGTCAACACGCCCTAATTCTAACCTAAATATTTTTTCATCAATTGGCCTAAGTCGATACGGTGTAGGCTTATAATCATAGTCGTAGTCCTGCAAACATTCATAATAATGCGGCTTGCCTTCAAAATCTGCTATACCTCTTCTTGCTCCATCATACCAGTCAGTGATAGTGTAGACATAAGACTCGGACGAGTCCGCATTGCCAGCTTTATTATTCATCCTTTTTCTATTAACACGCTTATCAATATATCGCCTGATTTAGGCAACAGCGGAGCAGATCATCTCAATGCCCATAACTCACCACCCGCGTCACCTGCCAGCGCCCGTCGCGTAGGCGCCACACCATCATGTTCTTGAAGGTGCCGCAGTCGTCGCGGCCGTTTTCCACGTGGCAGAAGCGGTGCTGGTAGGTTTCCACGGCCCCGTAGTTGTTGATGGGGTACACTTCCAGGGTACCGGGCACGAGCTGGCGGTTGAGGCCGGTGGTTTTGTTTTGGTCGAACAGGCGCTGGAAGCCCTGCATGGTTTGCTGGAAGTTGGCCAGGCCGCCTTTATCGTGGTAGAACTCCAGGTCTTCGGCGAAGAACGTTTGCAGCGTGGCCACATCGTGCTGATTGAAAGCCACGAACATGGCACTGTCGAGGCGGGCAATAGTGCGGTACAGCTCCGGCGACACCGGCGGCGGGGCCACGACCGATACGGTAGCAGCGGGGCGCACCGGCGCGCAGGCTGCGGTGAGCAGCAGGAGCAGCGTAGCAAGCGGCAGACGGTTCATTCGCGGGGGTAAAGATGTGAGGGTTGGCAAGGTAAAGGTTCTGGGTATTTTCTGACAGGCTGGTTACCAATCAGCCTGTCAGCCCACCTGTGGGTGTGATGCGTATAGGGGTTTGTCATCAGCCTGCCCTACGCATGAAAAAGCTGCTTTCTGCCCTTGCTTTACTACTTACCGGTTGCATTACCTGCCAGCAAATAGTATTACTTACCGAAGAGCGGTCATGGCTGGGCTCCTATACCGAGGGCCAACAGGTTACTTTCCGCAGCAACCGGGGCATCACCGCTACGGCCACGGTGCTGAAGCCGCAGGAGTGGCACACCAATACTGATTGTAACTGGATGGAATCCGGCCGCTACCAGCCTATTTTCTCCCAGATTGTGCTGCGGCCTAGCACCGTTTACAATGAGAAGAACCGGGACTTCGTGGTGAATCTGCGCAAAAACAACCCAGAGCGTCCCGCCGATGTGTCCTTTAGCGTGGCCGGCCTGGAATGCCTGAGTGCCTCCAAAGAAGGTCAGATTACGTCCAAATTGCAGCAGCAGGCCTGCACCCTCAGCACCACCGGCAAAACCTACCCGGCCGCCTACGTTTTTCGGCAGGGCCAGAACGCTACTATCTACGGTAGCGGTCAGTTGCAGGCGTTTTTCTGGGATAAGCAGGATGGCCTGATCCGGTATGAGCTGACCAATGGGGAGGTGTTTGACCTGGTGAGTCGGTAAGCACCGGCACGCGGCAGATGGCGCGCACAACCGTCGCCGATACCGCAACATTGCGGGCAGGGGTGGTTAACTTTGCAGATGCCCCGCGCCTGACTTTTCAGGGCCCGGGCCGTTTTGTTTCCGCTTTGGTGCCCTGGTGTCCGCATGAAAATTCTCCGCGTCCGTTTTCTCAACCTCAATTCCTTACGTGGAGAGCATGCCGTTGACTTCAGCCTTTCGCCATTGGCCGATGCCGGGCTCTTTGCCATAACGGGTGCTACCGGCGCGGGCAAAACTACCATTCTCGACGCCATTACGCTGGCCCTCTACGGCCAAGTGCCCCGCCACGAAACCAGCGGCCCCGAGCACGTGATGAGCCACGGCACCGGGGAGAGCTGGGCCGAAGTGGAGTTTGAGGTGAACGGCCGGCAGTTCCGCAGCAAGTGGGGGCAGCACCGGGGCCGCCGCAAGGCAGAAAACCCGCTTCAGGACTCTAAAATGGAGCTGAGCGAGCGGCAGGTGGCGGCCGATGGCACCGAAAGCTGGAGCTTCCTCGAAACCTATAAGTCGAAGGTTCCCGCGAAAGTGGCCGAGCTGAGCGGGTTGGAGTACAAGCAGTTTCTGCGCTCCGTGCTGCTGGCCCAGGGCGACTTCACCCGCTTCCTGAAAGCCCCCGCCGGGGAGCGGGCCCAGCTCCTGGAAAAGATTACCGACACCCGCAAATACTCCGACATCTCGCGGGCGGCCTTCGAGCAGGCCAAGCAACAAACCCAGCTGGTAGAGCAGCTGCGCCAGGGCCTGGAGGGCGTAACGTTACTTTCCCCTGAGGAAGTCGCCTATCTGGAAGCGGAGCTACAGACCCTCAACACCCAGCTCGCTCAAGCCACGGCGGCCCAGGAACAGTGGCGGGAAGCCCGGCAGTGGCAGCTGCGCCTGCAGGAGCTGCGGCTGCGGGAACAGACTACCCGGGAACGGCAGCAGGAGCTGGTAGCCCAGGCCGAGCCGCTGATTCCGCTGCGCCAGCGGCTGGCCCTGCATCAGCAGGCGGCTCCCTTTGCCACCGAATACGCGCTGTTGCGTCAGGCCGAGGAGCAGTTCGCTCACCTACGACAAGAAGTAGCGCGGCTCCAGAAACAGCTGCCGCAGCTCACGGCGCAGCGCGCCACCGCCGACGCTACCCGCACCACCGCCCGGCTGGCCCATGAGCAGGCCGTAGCTGCCCAGCAGCAGCAGGAGCCTAAGCTGCGGGAAGCGGAACTGCTGGACCAGGCCATTGCCGCCGCCCAGCAAAGACTTGACGCAGGAAAACAGGAATATCAGGAACGTAACGCGCAGTGGAAGGAGCAGAACCGGGAGGCCGCCGAAGCCGCCGGCCAGACGCAGCTTCAGCAGCAGCAGGCGCATGAGCTGCGTGTCTGGCTCACGCGCTGGGCCGTGCTGGGTGGAGTTGCCGAGGCCTTGCCCCCACTCACAGGCTACCTCCAGGACTGGCAGCACATTCAGACGGAAGTAGCGGAGCTGGAGCAAAGCCTGACCATCCGCCAGCAGCAGCTGGCAGCGGCTACCGCTACAGAAACGGCCAGCACCCAACAACTGCACGATACCCACGCCCAGCTGGCGGCTATTACCGGGCAGCTGGCGGCGGCTACCGCTACGCGCCGGCAGTGGCAGCAGCAGTTGAGTCACCATGTGGCACGGCTGCACCGCGAGGAAGCCGCGCTGGATGCCGCCCTGCAGGACTCGCGCCGGCTCACACACGCGCACCAGCTCATTCTCACCCACGAAGAGGCGCGGCATCATCTCACCGTCGGTGAACCGTGTCCGCTGTGCGGAGCCCAGGAGCATCCGTACGCGGCCGGCGTACTGGGCATCAGTGCCGACTCGGTACACCGCGACCAGGAACGGGAGCAGGAACTGACCCGCCAGACGGTTGCCCTGAAAGGCCGCGTTAATCGACTGGCCAGCATCAGCGGACTACTGGAAACCGATACTACGCCACATCTGCCCACCGAAACACCGGTGCTGCGCTGGTTTTCCGAGGAAGAAGAAACGACCATTCCGGCCACCATACGCGCGCTGGTGCAGGAGCTTCGTACGCTGGAGCAGCAGCAGCAGCAGGCTCACCTGACCCAGACCAGAGCCGAGGCCGACCAGCACAACGCGCGGCAGCAGCAACAGCAGTTGCGGGCGGAGTTGGAGCGCAACACTCTGCGCCTCCAGGACTCTCGGGAGCAGATGCCCAAAATCCGGGAAATCATCACCAGTCTGTTGCAATCGTTCGGGCTGGAATTTTCGGGCGAAAACGGACCGGCGCTGGTGCGGGAACTGGACGCCGCCGGCGCAGATTTTCGCCAGCGGCAGCAGCAGGCCGAGAAGCTGGAACGGGAGTTGGGCCTGAACGAAGAGCGGACCAAAGCCGCCGCTCAACGCCGCGACGAGTTGCAGCAGTGGCTTACGAAGCGGCTCGCGGAGCTGAAAACCGACCACGAGGCCATTCAGCACCAGCAGCAGCAACGCCGGGAGCTACTGGCCGAATCCGACGTGGCCCAGGTGCGGCAGCAGCTGCAGGATGCCATGCGCCGCACCGATCAGGCCCGGCAACAGGCCGACCAGCAATTTCAGCAGCACGATACGGCCCTGACCGTAGCTACCGACCAGCTCCAACAGCGCGAACAGGATGCTAGGCAGCAGCAAATGGCTCACGAAACCCGCCACGCCGCCCTGGCGGAAAACCTGCGCCATGCCGGCCTCACCCCTGACCCAGCCATGTTGCCCACGTTGCTTTTGCCCGAGCCGGAAGCCGCCGCACTCCAGCAGCAGTTGCTGCACCACGAGCAGGAAACGGCACTGGCCGAGCGTACGCACCAGGAAACCCGGCAGGAGCTGGCCCACGAGGAGGCCCGGGCCCTCACCCCCGAGCCCCTCGAAGTCCTCGACCACCATCTCAGCACCGGGCAGCAGCAGGTGGCCACGCTCAACCAACAGTTGGGGCAGCGGCAGGAGCGCCTAAATACCCACCTAGCGGGCCAGCAGCGGCACGCGGCGTTGGTGCTGGAGCTGGAAAAGCAGCAGCAGGAAGCCCGGCGCTGGCGGCAGCTGGCCGAACTTATCGGCTCCGCCGATGGCAAAAAATTCAGTGAGTTTGCCCAGGGCCTCACCCTGGCCCGCCTCGTGGATCTGGCCAACCGCCACCTGCACCGCTTCACCGACCGGTACCGCATTCTGCGCAACCCCGAGCAGCACCTCGACCTGCTGATTCAGGACGAATATCAGGCCGGGGCTACCCGCTCCATGAACTCGCTGTCGGGCGGGGAGAGTTTTCTGGTGAGTCTGGCGTTGGCCCTGGGCCTCTCGGAGCTGGCCGGCCGCCGCACCCAGATTGATACCCTGTTCATTGATGAGGGATTCGGTACGCTCGACCCCGATACGCTGGAAGTTGCCCTCTCGGCCCTGGAAATGCTGCAGGGCACCGGCAAAACCATTGGCATCATTTCCCATGTCGAGGCCCTGAAAGAGCGCGTCACCACCCAGATCAACGTGCGCAAAGAAGCCGGGGGCGTCAGTTCGCTACGGGTGGTTGGCTTCGGGGAAGAGATATGAAGACAGCTTAAGCAAGCAGAGCATCTACTATATCAGCTTGCCTAGGCAGCATCAGGGGCCTGATACATTACTCAGTTGGTAGAACACGTTTACCAGCCTCCCGGATTTCTGCCCAACTCCAGTAACGCCGGGGCTCGATGTCAGCGTAACCCGCCCGAAAAAACGCCACTATTTCCTGCTCCAGTTGCTCCACCGAAATAGAAGAAGGATACATAGGACGTTGGTCGGGGTCGGCGTAGCGCTGCACTTTGGTAAGGCTTTTGCTGCTCAGGCGCAGCAGCGGACCAGTATCCGTAATACCATCAAAAGTCCAACGGCGGCTGGGGAGCTCCAACTCGTTCAGGCGTCTTGTAAGAGCATCCAGGGCCAGGCGGGGCAGCGTAGGGCGGCTTTCCAGGTCAACCCAGGTGGTGTATTTGTACTCGAATTCGTACCGGTTGCCGTCGTAAAGGCTCAACACCATATCGGCCCCGATGCTGGGGCTGAACAAGGCGTAATACGGCAGCGGCCCCGGTGTGCGTACCACCGTCAACCCAATCTCCGGGTACTGCCGCACAGTTGTAGCTGCACTCTGCATAACGGCCACTCCTTGTTTTATCCGCGTGTATTCCGGCCCCCAGACGGCGCGAACTGTTTCCGGCTGGGTCATCACTGCCGCGAAGCGCGGCAGAAACCAGGTGAACTTCTCCACTGAAGCCTCCTCCTCGCGCCGCCGCCGAGCCGGGGCTCCGAAGGGCTCATAAAATCGGGCTTTTTCCTCGGCATTCAGCCAGCATACTACCCGCAGGGCGTGGTCGGCCAGAGGATTCTGCCAGTCAATTTCGCGGAAGTCCCCCAGCGTGGCTATTAGGCGCAGCAGTGGCTCGTGCTGCCGGGCCAGTTCCGGGTTCAGCAAAGCCCATACGCCCACAAAACCATCAATATCAAAATGATTGGCCGTCACGGCAGCGGCTTCCAGGCCGGGCGTGTCGGGGTGGTGCAAAGCCCGCAGTACCGAGCCGGCACTGGTGTCGTCGCGCAACGGCTCGGGGGTGGCAGCCCCGCGCCAGTGGGCCAGCGTGAGGCTGGCTCCCAGGCTGGTACTGTCAACTACGATGGCAGGCTGCCGCCGCAGCTGGCGAAAAGGAATGAAGTGTTTTGCGGGCATAAAGAGGCATAGAAAGGCAATGCAAAGCTACATGCCCGGGCACCGTTACCCGCATTCCGGCAGCAGCCCCGGTAGTTACCTGTACTGTTTACGCAAGGCTGCTGCTCAGGCGCGCTGCTACTGTTGCCCGGCAGCCCCCGCTACCTCCTCCGCCAGTCACGGCACGTGCCAGCAACAGTTGCACTCCGCCCGGGTATCCCCAGTTATTTTTTTGCGCACAATTATCTGATCTACTCTTTACTTTCTGATAACATTCAGTTAATTGGCCTACGGTTGCTGTATTGATAAAATAAAGGCCAAAATTTTGTTGGAGCTGACAGATATCATTTATATTTGATTGCGCCTCAGCTGTATGGACTTGTGACGGACCAGCAAATCCGCATCTTTCTTCTTCTCTGCAACTCCCCCAAAACGAGTTTTTTCACTCTCTTATCACTCTTCTATGCGCGTTTCTACTCCTGCTCTCTCACTCCGCCGCCTTCTGCAGACTGCAGGCCTGTTGCTGGCGCTGGTAGTTTTTTCGCCCAAGCAGGCTCAGGCCCAAACTTGGCTGGTATCTACGGATGCCTATGTCAAGATTGGGGTAATGGACAAGTTTGGCCAGCTCGGCGGCTTCACTGCTAAGTTTCTGGTTATCAATCAGGATACCGGTAAAGAATACACACTGACAAAGCAAGTCCCCAAAGGTCAGAACGGAATAGATGTTGTCTTCCCATCCGAAGCCTCCGAAGCTGACTACTTCAAAACTGAGCGGGGCGAAGCAGGCAAAGCCCAGCCCGGCCGCTATACCTGGGAGTGCCAGGTTGGTGGAAAAAAAGTTGTTGGCGGGCGCTTTGGCTTTTCTGAAGTCGCAAATGATGTTACCTTGGTGGGCAAGAACTAACCTCCTCTTTTCACCCACACTCACCCACAAGCGAAAGCCCAGTGTTGCAGCACTGGGCTTTTTTGTGTTTTGGCCGCAGCAAGTTGCCATACCGTCGGCGCATTGCCCACGTATACAGCTCACTGTTTCATCGGGAGCGCGAGCCGCTTTTTACCTTGTTATCATGCCTAAGAAATCATTTTCCGAACTCATTAGCAGCCCTGGCATGCCGGTTCTCGTCGATTTTTATGCCGACTGGTGCGGCCCCTGCAAAACCATGGCTCCTATTTTGGAGCAGGTGGCCAGCCAGCACCAGGGCAAACTCAAAGTCATCAAGATTGACGTGGACCGTAACCAGGCTGCCGCTCAGCAGTTCCGCGTGCAGAGTATTCCAACGTTGATTCTGTTTCATAAAGGCCAGCCGGTGTGGCGGCAGGCAGGTGTGGTTTCGGCTGCCCAGATCAGCCAGGTAGTGCAGGGCGTACAAGGATAGCCAACGCGGCCGGCGCGGCAAACTTCCGGGCCGGGCCGTCGGTTGAGAGCGGGGCACGTACCTTTACCGCTCACGCAACTCGCTCTGAATGACGCTCCGGTTCACTGGTTTACTACTTCTTGGGGCGCTGGGCGCTGGCCTGCCTCACTCGGTGCAGGCGCAGGTCCGCCATACGCTTACGGGCACCATTCGGGCCGCAGCCGATGGCGCACCACTACCCGGCGCTACCGTGGCCGTGCCGGCCCTGGGGCTGGGCACCAGCACCGATGCCGCCGGGGCTTTCTCGCTCACGCTGCCCGCCGGCCGCCATCAGCTGGTCATCTCCTTTATTGGATACACCACGCAAACCCGTGACGTGAACCTGACCCGCAACCAGCGCCTGAGTGTGCCGCTGGCCTCCGCCGGCAATGAGTTGGGCGAAGTGGTGATTGAGGGCACCGGTACCCTGGAAGAAAAGCTGCGCACCCCCCAGATGAGCGTGGAGCGCCTCACGGCCCGCGAGGCCAAGCTGCTGCCCGCCCTGTTCGGAGAGGTGGACATCCTCAAAACTCTGCAACTAAAGCCCGGCGTGCAGAATGGAGGAGAGGGTACCTCCGGCCTGTTCGTGCGCGGCGGCTCCTCCGACCAGAACCTGGTGCTGGTGGATGACGCCTTGGTGTATAACCCGAGTCACCTGTTCGGGCTGTTTTCGGTGTTTAACCCCGATGCCGTGCAGTCGGTGGATTTGTACAAGGGCGGCTTTCCGGCGCAGTACGGTGGCCGGCTTTCGTCGGTAATTGACGTGAAGATGCGCGAGGGCAACCGCGAAAAGCTGGGCGTCAGCGGCGGCCTAGGCCTGATTTCGTCGCGCCTGACGGTGGAAGGGCCGCTGGGCAAGCGCGCGGGCAAGGAGCCGGCCAAGGGCTCCTTTCTGGTTTCGGGCCGGCGCACGTACTTCGATGTGTTCACGCGCCAGATAAACCGCCTGAGCGAAGACAACCCCGACTACAACCCCATTCCCGACTATTACTTCTACGACTTCAACGCCAAAGCGAACTACACGCTTGGGCCCAAGGACCAGGTGTTTCTGAGCGGCTACTACGGGCGCGACAAGTTCGGCTTCAACTCGCAGGGCGGCTTTGACTTCGGGTTTTCCTGGGGCAATTCGGTGGCGGCGGCGCGCTGGAACCACGTGTTCAACCCGCGGCTGTACCTGAATACCACGGCCTCGTTCACCGATTACCAATATCAGGTTTCCAATAAGCTCGACCAGTTCAGCTTTAACCTGGGCTCCAACATCCGCGACTACTCGCTCCGCTCCGACCTCGACTACACCCCCAACGAGCGGCACGCGCTGAAGCTTGGCATTCAGGCCACGCACCACGATTTCGGGGTGGGCCGTTTGCAGGCCGGCTCCGGCGACGGCAGCCTCAATATTGGCTCCACGGTAGGCTACACCGGCATAGAAGGCGCTTTGTACGCCTCCGACAACTTCCGGCCCTCCGAGAAGTGGCAGCTGGAATACGGCCTGCGCCTGACGGGTTTCCGTAGCGGCAGCAACGGCTACGTGGGCCTAGAGCCCCGGGGCGCCGCCCGCTATTCTCTCTCGCCGGTAACCTCTTTGAAGGCCAGCTACGCATTGATGTACCAGTACGTGCACTTGGTCACGAACTCGGGAGCCACCTTGCCCACGGATATCTGGTATCCGTCGCGGCTGTCGGTGAAGCCGCAACGCTCACAGCAGGTGGCCACGGGCGTGAGCTTTCTGCTGGGCGAGGGCAAGTACCTGCTCAGCAACGAACTGTACTACAAATGGTCCCAGAACCAGGTCGATTTCAAGGATGGCGCGCAGCTATTTGTGAATCCTGACCTCGACTCAGAATTCCTGTTTGGCAAGGGCTGGGCGTACGGCAGTGAGGTGTACCTGGAGAAGAAAACCGGCCGCACCACCGGCTGGATCGGCTACACCCTGAGCTGGAGCAAGCGGCAGTTTCTGCCCCAGCGCGGTACCAGCGGCATCAACAACGGCCGCGTGTTCTACCCCAACTACGACCGGCGCCACAACCTGACGGTGGTGGTGCTGCACCAGCTCACGGAGCGCCTGAACCTGACGGGCTCGTTCGTGTACACCACCGGCAACGCCACCACCCTGCCCGCTGGCCGCTTTGCGGTACAGGACATCTACGGCGAAAACCTAACGGCCGTGCCCATTTATCCCGACCGTAACTCCTACCGCTTGGCCCCCTACAACCGCCTCGATCTGGGCCTGGTCTGGAAGATGAAGCCGACCAAGTGGTTTCCGGAGTCGGATCTGACCTTTAGCGTATACAACGCCTACAACCGCCGCAACCCCTATTTCGTGTACTTCGACCAGGTGCGGGCCGGCGGCGAGGATACGCCCGTGACGAGCTTCCGGGCCCGGCAGGTTTCCCTGTTTCCGGTGATTCCGTCCGTTACCTACAACTTCAAATTTTAACGCTGATGGCTGCGAACTGGCTTTCTTTTTTCCGCCGCTTGCGCTGGCTGCTGCTGCTGGCCCCGCTGGCAAGCTGCGACCTGGAGCAGGACATCGACGTGGATCTGCCGGCGCTGCCGGCCCAGTTGGCCGTAGAGTGCTACCTCGAAAACGGAGAGATTCCGCGCCTGACCGTCACCGAAACCGTGCCCTACCTGGCCTCTCCCGAGCCCGTGGTACCCACCGACGTAACCGTGCGTTTGACCCTAGCCAACGGCCAGACAGAAACGCTGCGGTTTTTCCCCGGCATCAACCCCGTTACCCGCAAGGCCTACACCCACACCGGCACGCGCCGCCTGGTGGCCCGCCCCGGCGACACGTTCCGGCTGGAAGTAACCGATACCAAAGGCCGCCGCGTAACGGGTACGGCCACTATGCCCGCCCGCGTGCCCATCGATACACTCGAATACAAGTTCAATGACCTGCCACCTGAGCGGCGCGAAGCTTACGTGCTTACCCGCTTCCAGGACCCGGTGGGCGTGGGCAACAGCTACTACCTACAAATCCACCGCGACAGTATTTCGGATGAGGCGGAAATAGACTACGACGTGGAAGACCGCCTCAACGACGGCACCCGCTTTGCGCTGGGCACCAGCTTCCGCTTCGACCCCGGCGACACGCTGCTGGTCACGCTCTATCACCTCGACCGGCCATTCTTCCTGTTTCGGCAGTCGGTGCAGGATGCGCGCAACGCCAACGGTAACCCGTTTTCGCAACCCTCCAGCATCAAAAGCACGGTGGAAGGCGGCGTGGGCGTGTTCACCGTGCTCAGCTACGACCGAAAGCAGCTCATCATTCCGCAACCCTAATTTTATGCACCTGCGCATCAAAACAAACAGCGCTACCGCGTTATTCTAAAATAATGTTCCGGGCCGGTGCAACGCGTGCAGATGGATGGGTATCTTCGGGACGTCCACTTATTCCACGCTATACACATGCGGAATCTTTTTACCCGAACTGTTCTGTTCGCACTATTCCTGGCAACTCCAGCAGCCCTCACCAGCTGTCAGGACCCCATTGACTGCGGCTGCACCCCGCCCCCGGTAGAGCCGGTTACCTCGGCCGCCCTCACCCGGATAGCTACTTGGTGGCTGAACGAAGCTAGCAACGCCGGCCAGACGACCAGCACCGATGCCATCAAGGACAGGTACAGCATGCAGTTCAAACCGGACGGCACCTATACCCAGACTATGCTAGCCGATGGCACCACTTACGCTGGCGCCTGGATGCTGATGGGCACCGACAACCGCATCCTACACCTTACCGACCATAAAGGAGCGGCCCAGGAATACAATGTCGATGGGGTTAACGCCGACAAGCTAGTGTATCGTCGGGCCGGTAAAAACAACCAGTCAGATATCTTCAGCTTCGGGGCTACCCGGAAATAATTGGTACCCATACGAACACAAAAAAGGCTCCCTACCGCTTGGCAGGGAGCCTTTTTTATGCAGTCTGAAGTTGGCGTTACAGCTTCTCCAGCACCCGGCGCAGCAAGGCGGTCAGGCGGGGCTCGGCCACGGCGGCGGTGCGCAGGATGTCGGCAATGTCTACTTTCTTGAGCTTGCCGGGGGCGCAAAGGTCGGTGATGACAGATACGGCCAGCACCGGCAGGCCCATGTGCACGGCCGCAATAACCTCAGGCACAGTGCTCATGCCCACGGCATCGGCCCCGATGGTGCGCAGGTAGCGGTACTCAGCGGGCGTTTCGAGCATGGGGCCGGGCAGGGAGGCATACACGCCCCGGCGCAGGTACTGCCCAAGGCCCAGTTCCTGCGCGGCTTCTTCGGCCAGCCGCAACAGATTTTGGTTGTAGGGCTCCATCATGTCTGGGAAGCGCAGGCCTAGCTCGTCGAGGTTTTTGCCGATGAGCGGGTTGGTGGGCTGCAGGTTAATGTGGTCTTCCAGCAGCATCAGGTCGGAGTAGTCATAATCGGGGTTGAGGCCGCCGCTGGCGTTGCTCACGAACAGGCGCTCAATACCCAACAGCTTCATCACGCGCACCGGAAACACCACCTGCTCCATGGTGTAGCCCTCATAGTAGTGGAAGCGCCCGCGCATCACCAGCACCCGCTTGCCGGCCAGCGTCCCGGCCAGCAGTTCGCCGGCGTGGCTTTCCACCGTGGATATCGGAAAGTGCGGAATATCGGCGTAGCTGAAGCGGTGTAATACCTCTACGTCGTTCACCAAAGCCCCCAGGCCAGTGCCTAGGATGATGCCCGCCTGGGGCTGAAACCCCTGCAGGGTATGACGGAGGTAAGTAGCGGCTTCCTGAAGTTGGTGCATCATGCGTGGTCAGTTTTCGGTTGTTTGTCGAGTGTTAGGTTCTGATTGCTGGCCGGAGGTTGCAGACTCGTCAGCAGCTGACAAACGTATAACTGTCGGCAACGGCTGCTTCGCGTTTGTCCAACTCCAGTTGTTGTGTTCTTACTGACCTTATGCAGAGGCTACTATCAAAAAGCCTGTTGCAGTTGCTTTTGCAACTTTGGGAACGAGATATCGACGGCTACAATTTTGCCTGTGTCATCCACCAGCAGATTCGCCGGAATACCCGTAATCTCAAACCGCCTGATGTCTTCCCCATTTATACCTTTTAGCTCCGAAACATGCGGCATCTGTAGGCTGTCCTGGGCAATGGCCTTCAACCAGTTGTTGTGGTTGGTGTCCAGCGATACGCCAATCATACCGAAGCCCTGACGGTTATATTGCTGATAAAGGCGACGATACTTGGGCATTTCCATGCGACAGGGCCCGCACCAGCTGGCCCAAAACGTGACCAACGTCAGCTTGTTGCGCTTGAACAACTGCCCCGCATTCAGTGCCTCGCCCACCGGCGACTTACCGGCCAGACTACCTACGTAGCTACCCATAAACCGTTGGTTGTTCTGGTTGCGGCTTTCGCTTCGGGCTAGTTGCTTATCTAGGATCCGACCGTAGAAGCTTGCTTGCACGGGTGCGGGCATGGCTTGGTAGTAGCGGCGAAAACGCTCCACCGCTGCTCTATCATTGCGGTTTTCCAGCAGGGCGTAAAGCGACACCTCGGAGGCTGGGTGTTGCTGGATGAACAGATCCGCTGCTGAGGACCAGTAGCCGGCAACCCGGTAATCAAAGTTGCGAACCGAGTCCGCCCACTGCTCTGTTAAGGCTTGGTTGCCGGAGCCAAAGGTCTGGGTGAACTTGGCGGTTACCAAGGCCTTGTCCGTGAAAAACTGATGCCAAAGGCTATCCTGCATCAACAAGTACTGCTCTAACTCCTTTTGCTGAGGGGCGTCCGAAAACACAACCGTATTTTTTAGGTAAGAACCCATATCGGGCCGCCGATAGAACTTGTTACGGACGTTATTTTTTGCAGCCTCTATATGGATAGAATCGGCAGGCAGATACACCTGTACAGCACCAGATACCGTTTTGTCAGTTCTACTATTGTACCAAACATAATAGAAGCCGGGCTGAGTAATTTTTCCCTGCAATGCAAAACGGCCGTTTTTGTATACTGTACTGTCAAGTATCTTAATAGTGGTAAAATCATTGAAGGCCAGCCGCACCTGGCACTCAGCACATCCTTCTACATCGGCTAGAATGTAGTAGTCATACTCTTTTGGCTGCCGTTGCTCCCGCTGGCAGCCGCATAGCAGAACTACTAAAAGCAGTAACCTATCAATCCCGTATTTGCGCATAAATTTTTGCCTGGCGTGTATTGCCTTACCAGATACCTAATCCCAAGATGAAGACCTTTACCTGATCCTGAAATAGATTAGTGTTATCCAGCCGTTGTTTGGAAAGTTAGGAGTTTATCGTATTCCTACTTTGCCCACCTAATCACAGCCGCCCTGGTACCTCATTGTCGATAGACGAACGAAGCACCAGGGCGGCTGTGATTAGGTGGGCGACAGGTGAAGCCGAAGCGTTATGTTGTTTTTCCGGGCTACTTAAACAGCCTCTTCATCAGATTATACAAATAGCTACTTATTGCTGAGCTTACTGTACGTTCACCTCGAAGGGCAGCCGCATCTGGGCACCTTTCATTTCCGAAAGCTTCTTGTACTGCTGGTACATGGGGTACATCGGGCCCATTTCCTCGCGTACCATCCGCAGTTTGGCTTCCTCATTGAAGGAGCTGAATAGACTTTCGGCGAAGGACTTCTGGCGCGGCAGCTTCTGGATGCGGTAGTCGCCTTCCTTGAGGTTGGCGCGGCGGGCGGCAATGCGCAGCGCGTCATCCATCGAGCCGAGCACGTCCACGAGGCCGCGGGCTTTGGCTTCGGTGCCCGACCACACCCGGCCCGAAGCCAGGCGGCGCAGGCGCTCTACCGGCATCCGGCGGCCCTGGGCAGCTTTGGTGGTAAAATCGGCGTAGATGCGGTTGATTTCGTTCTGGAACTGCTGCTGCTCGAAGGGCGAGAGGGCGCGGGTGATGGTGGGGAAGTCGGAGAATTTGCCGGTGGTCACCCGGTCCGTGGTAATCCCAATTTTGTCGCGCAGGAAAGGCTCGATGTTCGGCAACACGCCGAAAACGCCGATAGAGCCCGTGATGGTGGTCGGGTGCGCCACAATCGTGTCGCAGCCCATAGCAATGAAATAGCCGCCCGAAGCCGCCACGTCCGACATGCTGGCGATGATGGGCTTCACCTTTTTGGTGAGCATCACCTCGCGGTAAATGATATCGGAAGCCAGCGAGGAGCCGCCGGGTGAGTTGATGCGTAGCACCACGGCCTTCACATTTTTATCGAGGCGGGCCTTGCGGATGGCTTCGGCGAAGCGGGTGCTACCGATGCTCTCGTTGCCGCCCTTACCCGTCACGATATCGCCATCGGCGTACACCACGGCAATGCGGTTGCCGCTGGTGCTGCCCTCCTCGTCATCTGACTTGCTATAATCCGATAGGTCAATGAGACTCAGCTTGGCATCCTTTTCTAGGCCCAGCTTACCCTTCATGTAGTCGGTGGCCTGGTCGTAATAGCCCAGGTCGGTTACCAGGCCGAGGCGCTTGGCATCATCGGCGTTATGTACCAGCATCGAGTCGGAAATGACTTTGAGGCGGGCGGGCGTGATTTTGCGGGCGGTGGCCACTTCGGCCAGCATCGAGTTGTTGAGCGAGTTCAGGAACGAGGACGTCTGCAGGCGCGCCGAGTCGGACATGCTGGTGCGGAAGTAGGGCTCCACGGCACTCTTGAACGAGCCCACGCGGAAAATCTGGGCCTGCACGCCGAGCTTATCGAACAGGTTTTTGTAGTACATCGTTTCCGACGACAGACCGTTGAATTCCAGCGTACCCTGCGGGTTCAGGTACAGCTTATCGGCCACCGAAGCCAGGTAGTAGCTTTTCTCCGACTGCGCATCAGTGTAGCTCACGATGAACTTGCCGGTTTTCTTGAACTGCACCAGCTCCTGGCGCACCTCTTCCAGCGAAGCCATACCGCCCTGCACCAGCTCCAGATTCAGGAAAACACCCTTGATGTCGTCGTCCTCTTTGGCCCGGCGGATAGCGGCTTTCAGTTCATCCAGCCCGATGCTGCTACTCTGCCCACCCGTAAAGCCCGACAGCGGATTGTTGAATTCTCGCTCCCCAATGGGTTTATCGAGCGTCAGCTCCAATACTGAATTACTAGCCACGGTTACCTCTTTATCGGAGGAAGCGGCAGCGGCAATGATGGCTATCAGCAACACCACCCCTATTAGGGCAAATAGCACGAGGCCGGTGAAACTAGCCAGCACGTACTTGAAAAATTGTCTCATCGAAGTATCAGATTAGTTCTTGCAAACAAAAGTAGCCGCTTTCCGGCCCTACCGCCGGGTATTCAACCAACAGACCGGTTTGGGGCCGCAACGGGAGGCAGATTAGGGTGTGAGGGCATGATGGTGTGAGGGTAGGCGTAGCCGAAGCAATGACAACTCCTACCCCCACCCCCTCCTACCCTCTCCCCCTAATACCCGTACTTCTCGCCCCAGAGCTGGCGCAGGCGCTCCTGGGACTTGGCTTCGGCGGGGTTCTGGCCGGGGTGGTAGAACACGGTGCCGCTGAGCGGCTCGGGCATAAATTCTTGGTAGGCGAAGCTGCCGGGGTAGTCGTGGGAGTATTGGTACTGATTACCGTAACCCAGCTCCTTCATGAGTTGGGTGGGCGCGTTACGCAACGGAATGGGCACCGGCTGCACACCCTGCTGGCGCACCAAAGCCCGCGCCTCCCGAATGGCCTTGTAGCTGGCGTTACTCTTGGGCGAAGTGGCCAGGTACACCACCGTCTGGCCCAGAATAATATCCGACTCCGGCATGCCGATAACCGTAACAGCCTGAAAGCAGCTCTGGGCCAGAATAAGGGCATTAGGATTGGCCAGGCCCACGTCTTCGGAAGCCAGAATGAGCAGGCGGCGGGCAATGAATTTGGCATCCTCGCCGCCTTCCAGCATCACGGCCAGATAGTAGAGGGCCGCGTTGGGGTCGGAGCCCCGGATGCTTTTGATGAAGGCCGAAATAACATCGTAGTGCATTTCGCCGCCTTTGTCGTAGCGTGCCAAGTGCTGCTGGGCCAGCTGCTGAACCACCGCATCGGTAATGACGATTGCGCCGGTTTTGGGGTCGGGCCGGCTGGCTTCCACCACAATTTCGAGCAGGTTGAGCAGCTTGCGTGCGTCGCCGCCCGAAATGGTCAGCAGCGCGCCGTATTCCTCCATTCGCACGTTTTTCTGCCGCAGCTGCTCGTCGTGGGCCAGTGCGTTATCCACGATGCTGGTGAGAATGTCCTTGCCCAACGATTCCAGCACGTACACCTGCGCCCGGCTTAGCACGGCCGGAATCACCTCAAACGAGGGGTTTTCAGTAGTGGCCCCGATGAGCGTGACGATGCCCTGCTCCACCGCTCCCAGTAACGCATCCTGTTGGCTTTTGCTGAACCGATGAATCTCGTCAATGAATAGTACGGTGCCCCGCTGCTTTTTGGCGCGCTCAATAACTTCGCGCACGTCCTTCACGCCGGCATTCACGGCACTGAGCGAGGCGAAGGGCTTACCCAGCTCCTGGGCCAGCAGGTTGGCTAGGGTAGTTTTGCCCACGCCGGGCGGCCCCCACAAAATCAGGCTGGGCAGGCGGCCGGCGCTGAGGTAGCGGCGCAGCACGCCCTCTGGCCCGATGAGGTGCTGCTGGCCGGCGTATTCCTCCAGGGTGCGGGGACGCATGCGCTCCGCCAGCGGGGCCCCGGGGCGGGCACCCTGCGGTTGCGGCGCGGAAGTAGGTTCTGAATCGAAAAGGGAACCGGTAGACATGGAAAAGCAGAAGTGGCGCGAACAGGCAGTTCGCGGATGAGTGGCCCGGGTCAGATATTTTGCCGCCGGCCTTCGCTATACGCGCGCCACAAAGTTCGGGCTGCTACCTTCGTTTCCAATGAAGAATTCCCTGAAGGTCCACGCGGCGCTGTTTGTGGTGGCGCTTATCTACGCCGCCAACTATAGCATCTCGAAGGACGTGATGCCGCGCTACATGGGGCCGTTCGGGCTGGTGCTGCTGCGTATTGTGGGGGCCACGGTATTTTTTGGGTTGCTGAGCCGGCTAGTGGCCCCGCAGGACCGCATCATTGGGCGGGCCGATAACCTGCGGGCCGTAGCCTGCGGCATTCTGGGTATCGGGCTGAATCAGCTGCTGTTCTTCTCGGGCCTCAACCTGACCTCGCCCATCAACGCTTCTCTTATTCAGACCATTGCGCCGGTAGTCACGGTACTGGCCTCGGTGGTACTGTTGAACGAGCGGCTAACGTTGCCCCGGCTGGCGGGCATTGCCCTGGCAGGTATTGGCGCGGCCACTATTATTCTGAGTAGGGGGCCGGTGGCGGCCGGCGGGCAGGACGGGCTGCTGGGCAACGTGTTTATTCTGCTGAATGCCACGGCATTCGGTATCTACCTGGTGCTGGTGATGCCCCTAATGCGCAAATATCACCCGTTTACGGTGCTAGCCCGCATCTTTCTGGTGGGCGCGGTGCTGGCGGTACCGGCCGGCTGGCAGCAGGTGCAGCAGCCCGATTATGCCAGCTTTCCGGCCAGCATCTGGGCTGCTATTGCGTATATGGTCATATGCCTGACTATCCTAGCCTATCTGCTCAACAACTGGGCCCTCAAGTACGCCTCGCCCTCGTTGCTGGGAGCATACATTTACCTGCAGCCGGCCCTGGCCGTATTGATTGCCGTGGCGCTGGGTAAAGACACCCTCACCCTGACCAAAGCACTTCAGGCACTGCTCATTTTTGCTGGCGTATTTCTGGTGAGCCGCAAGCCCCGGCAGCCGGAACCGGTGCCCCTGGAGCCGGTACAGGATTAGAGGCAATAATGGAGTGCGGCAGAACTGCAGCCCTGAAACACGGTTTTCCGGGCCAGTCTGCCGAACTTTGAGGGCTCCTCCTCCCCTACCGTGAACTCCGCCGAAATACGTAAAATCATTCACCTCGACATGGACGCGTTCTACGCTTCCGTGGAGCAGCGCGACAACCCCGACCTGCGTGGCCGGCCGGTGGCAGTGGGTGGCTCCCGGGCACGGGGCGTGGTGGCAGCGGCCAGCTACGAGGCCCGGCAGTTTGGGGTGCGCTCGGCCATGCCCTCCAGCACCGCGCTGCGCAAGTGTCCGGAACTGGTATTCGTGAAGCCCCGCTTCGAGGTGTACAAGGGAATTTCCCGACAGATCCGGACCATCTTCGCCGAATATACACCGCTCATCGAGCCGCTTTCCCTGGATGAAGCCTACCTTGATGTCACGGAAAACCAGAAAGGCATTGCGCTGGCAACTCAGGTGGCCCGTGAGATTCGGGCCGAAATCCTGCGCCAGACGCAGCTGACCGCTTCGGCTGGCATCAGCTACAACAAGTTTCTGGCGAAGCTGGCTTCCGACTACCGTAAACCCAACGGGCAGTTCGTTATTCGGCCCGGACAGGGCGAGGCATTTGTGGCGGAGCTGGCGGTGGGGCAGTTTCACGGCATCGGGCCGGCTACGGCGGCCCGGCTCAACCGACTGGGCATCTTCACCGGTCTGGATCTGCGGCAGCAGACGGAGGCATTTCTGCGTCAGCATTTCGGCAAGGCCGGCACGCATTATTATCTCATTTCCCGCGCCCAGGACCACCGCCCCGTACAGCCTAACCGCCTACGCAAATCTATCGGCTCAGAAACCACCTTCGAGCATGATTTGCTGACATCGGGAGAGTTGGAGGCCGGTTTGCAGCCCTGCCTGGAGGCCGTCTGGGGGCATTGCCAACGGCTGGGTCTGCGGGGTCGCACTCTCACGCTCAAGGTGAAATACGCCGATTTTCAGCAAATCACTCGCAGCCGCACGCTGATTGGGCTGGTATCCGGACCAGAGGTACTGGCGCAGGTGGCGCAGGAACTGCTGCTGGGACTGGGGCCGCTACCTAAAGGTGTCCGGCTACTGGGCGTGGCCCTATCCTCGCTCGAAACCCCGGAAGACGCAGTGGGCAAGCAACTGGCACTGTTGCTGTAAACGGGCACAAAAAAGCTCCCGGCGTTTGACGCCGGGAGCTTCTCACAGGGAATCGAGAGTCGATCCGGCTTAGTTGTTAGCCTTCATTTTCGACTTTTTCTTTTTGTCTTTGGCCTTTACGTCAGCACCCGTTGTGGTGGTTGGGCTGTACGTACCGCTGGTAGTCGACTGGGTTTCTACCGTAGTGGTAGTAGCCGGTACCGGCGTGGTTGACATGGGGGTAGTCGTAGTGGTCGACTGGTTGATGGTACCCTGGGTCGGGGTCGGCTGGCCCTGCATCGGTACAGTAGTAGCCGGCTGGGTCGTCGTGGTGTTGGTGGTAGTGGTATTGGTCTGGGCGTTAGCGGCCGAGATACCAGCTACGAGGACAGCGGCGAGGGCAAGAAACTTTTTCATAATCAGAGCAGTGGAAAGGGTGAAGCCTCAGACAGACAGGCCATTCGGATTGTCCGTGAGTAGGCCTTTAACGGGACACTGACCGTTAGGGTTCAACATTTCCGATATCTCCCCTGTAGCCTGCCCCCGACTCACTCAATAAAACCAGCCTACCCGGCCGCTTATTTCAGCATTTCGTGCAGCACCGTCTGCATGGAAATAGTGCGGTTGCCGGCCTCCTGAATGATGAGCGAGCCGGGCGCATCCAGCACCGCATCCGAAACTTCCACGTTGCGGCGCACGGGCAGGCAGTGCAGGAACTTCGCGCCGTCAGTCAGGGCCATGTGCTCTGGGGTGAGCATCCAGGCGGGGTCGTTCTGGAGCACCTGGCCGTACTGCTGGTAGCTGCTCCAGTTCTTAGCCTGCACGTAGTCGGCGCCTTCCAGCGCCTTCTGCTGGTCGTACTCGATGCGGGCGCCTTTTGTGAACTTGGGGTCCAACTCGTAGCCTTCGGGGTGGGTGATGACGAAATCCACCCAGTCGATTTCCGAGAACCAGTCGCAGAACGAGTTGGGCACACACTGGGGCAGGGCGCGCACGTGCGGGGCCCAGGTCAGCACCACTTTCACCCGCTCCTTCCGCTTGGTTTCGGCCACCGTAAGCAGGTCGGCGAAGCTTTGCAGCGGGTGTAGCGTGGCGCTTTCCAGGCTGATGATGGGCACCGTGGCGTATTGCATGATCTTCCGGAACACTTCCTCGCTGTAGTCGGCCTCACGGTCCTTGAGCGTGGGGAAGGTGCGCACGCCCAGCACGTCGCAGTACTGGCTCATCACCGCAATGGCGTCCTTGATGTGCTCCTGGGTGCCGCCGTTCATCACCGCACCATCGGCCATTTCCAGCGTCCAGGAGTCGGCCCCGGCGTTGAGCACCCAGGCCTGCGCGCCGAGATTATATGCCGCCTTCACCGAGCTGAGCCGGGTACGCAGACTGGGGTTGAAGAAGATAAGGCCGACGGTTTTGTTGCGCCCGACGTGCTGGTAGCCGTACGGGTTGGCCTTGATTTCCAGGGCTTGCTGCAACAGAGCTTTATAGTCGCCCGCGTCGGCGAAGGAGGTGAAGTTTTTCATTTGAGGAGGTGTGTGAGATGCCTGAAGAAACAGGTCTATTAAGAAATTCGAGCAAGTGGTTCAGAGAAGCGTAATCGACAGCTGGTCGTGAACTAACGAAGCT
Source organism: Hymenobacter swuensis DY53 (assembly GCF_000576555.1). NCBI lineage: Bacteria > Pseudomonadati > Bacteroidota > Cytophagia > Cytophagales > Hymenobacteraceae > Hymenobacter > Hymenobacter swuensis. The sequence continues at coordinate 1,248,681 of NZ_CP007145.1, read as the reverse complement.
CTGAATTCCATGTCATGGCGAATGAATGTTGAATTTTCAGGTTGCTTTACTATCTTCTGCATCCATTTAACTAGTGCAGGAATCACCTGAATCTTCAACAGTTCGCTTGCCAACTTTCTGTTTTCGAAAGCAACACTGGTAGTAGAGATGTAAAAACGCTCGTACGGAACTCTGGCATTGGGTAACCAATAACGGCAGTCCAGCAGAGTCACACTCTGAGGCTGATGAGATGAACGATAAGTAAGCTGAATGGCACAATGTATACCTGCGTCGGCTAGGACCTGTTGCAGCTCTGAGGTCTTTAGCACATAGCTCTGTCCTTGCGCGGCTTTGTTTTTTTCAACTATCCACTCCATACATAAGAAAGTAGAAAGACCGTCACGCTGAGTCTGTCTCAGCATGACGGTCTGGGTTCTTCGCTCTGTTGCTTACATCGCCTTATACTCGTTCCAGCTCTTGATCTTCAGATCCTTCATTTCCAGCCTGCAGAAGGCCTGAATAAAGGCTTTGGCCAGGCGGGCATTCGTGAGCAGCGGAATGCCAAAGTCCACGGCCGTGCGGCGGATTTTGTAGTCGTTATCCAGCTCGCCTTTCGAGAGGTTCTTAGGGATGTTGATGACCAAGTCGATTTTCTTCTCCTTCAGGTAGGTCAGCACGTTGGGCTCCTGGTGGTCGTCGGGCCAGAAGAGCAGGCTGCTAGGCACGTTGTTTTCGGCGAAGAAGCGGTGGGTGCCTTGGGTGGCGTAGATCTGGTAGCCCTTCTGCACCAGCAGCTCCACGGCCGAAAGCAGCGTGACTTTCGACTTGATGGGGCCGCCGGAAATCAGCACGGTTTTCTGCGGAATCTTGTAGCCCACGCTCAGCATCGACTTCAGCAAAGCCTCCTCGGCGGTGTCGCCCAGGCAGCCTACTTCGCCGGTGCTCACCATGTCCACGCGCAGCACCGGATCGGCGCCGGGCAGGCGGGTGAAGGAGAACTGCGGGGCCTTCACGCCCACGAAGGGCAGATCGTAGACCCGCTCGCTCTCGTCGCGCGTTACGTCCTTGCCCAGCAGCACCTGGGTGGCCTTTTTGATCAGGTTATTACCCGACACTTTGCTCACGAACGGGAAGGAGCGCGAGGCGCGGATATTGCACTCAATTACCCGGATTTCGCGGTTTTTCTCCAGGAACTGGATGTTGAACGGCCCGCTGATCTGGAAGCGCTTGGCAATCTTCTCGGCAATGATTTTGAGCTTGCGCACCGTGCCCACGTACACGCGCTGGGGTGGGTAGTACATGGTGGCGTCTCCGGAGTGCACGCCGGCAAACTCCACGTGCTCGGAAATGGCATAGCTCACGATTTCGCCCTTGTCGGCCACCGCGTCCAGCTCAATTTCCTTGGCCTCCTGCATAAACTCCGACACCACCACCGGGTACTCGGCGCTTACCTCGGCGGCGGCGCGCAAGAAAGCTTCCATCTCAAACGCGTTGGACACCACGTTCATGGCCGCGCCCGACAGCACGTAGCTCGGCCGGATCAGCACGGGGTAGCCCACTTCGCCCACGAACTCAAACATGGCGTCGAGCGAAGTCAGCTCCTTCCAGCGCGGCTGGGCAATGCCCAGCTCATCCATGATGCTGCTGAACTTGTGGCGGTTTTCGGCCTCGTCGATGCGGGCCGGCGCGGTGCCCAGGATGGGCGCGTTGGCGTCGGCCAGGCGGGTGGCAAGGTTGTTCGGAATCTGGCCGCCGGTGCTCAGAATCACGCCCTCGGGCTGCTCGAACTCCAGAATGTCCATCACCCGCTCGAAGCTCAGCTCCTCGAAGTACAGCCGGTCCGACACGTCGTAGTCGGTCGAAACGGTTTCGGGGTTGTAGTTGATGATGATGGTTTTGTAGCCTTCCTCGGCGGCAGTCTGCACGGCATTCACCCCGCACCAGTCGAACTCCACCGACGAGCCGATACGGTACACGCCCGAGCCCAGCACTACCACCGACTTGTCGGCTTCGGGCTCCAGGTCGTTTTCGGTGCCGTGGTAGGTGCTGTAGAGGTAGTTGGTTTTGGCCGGGAATTCGGCCGCCAGCGTGTCAATCTGCTTGATGACGGGCAGCACGCCCAGGGCCTTGCGGCGGGCGCGCACCAGCAACTCGTCGGCTTTCACGTCGCCCTCGCCCAGCAGCTTCACGGCAATCTGCTGGTCGGAGAAACCAGCGCGTTTCACGTCGCGCAGTAGCTTGGTTTCCAGCCCGTCGAGGCCGTTGGCGCGGCCGGCGGTCAGTTGGTTACCCAGCTCGAAAATGGTGAGCAGGCGCTGCAAAAACCACAGGTCAATTTTGGTCAGCTCGTGCACCTGCTGGATGGTGTAGCCGGCCTCAAACGCGCTGTTGATGGCGAAGATGCGCTCCTCGTTCGGCTCGCTTAGGAGCTGGTCGATGGCGGCGTTGTCCAGGTCGGCCTCGGGCCGGTTGGCCACGAAGCCGCGCTTGCCGGTATCCAGCATCCGCAGGCCCTTCTGAATGGCTTCTTCGAACGATTTGCCGATGGCCATCACCTCGCCCACGCTCTTCATGGCCGAGCCAATGTGCCGGTTCACGCCCTCGAACTTGCCCAAATCCCAGCGGGGCAGCTTCACCACCACGTAGTCCAAAGCCGGCTCAAAAAATGCCGAAGTCGTCTGCGTCACGCTGTTTTTCAACTCGGCCAGCGAGTAGCCCAGGCTTAGCTTGGCGGCCACGAAGGCCAGCGGGTAGCCCGTGGCTTTGGAAGCCAGCGCCGAGGAGCGCGACAAACGGGCATTCACCTCAATCACGCGGTAATCCTCCGACACGGGGTCGAGGGCGTACTGGATGTTGCACTCGCCCACGATGCCCAGGTGGCGGATGGTTTTGATGCCGATGCTACGCAGCTTGTGGTACTCCCGGTTGCTCAAGGTCTGCGACGGGGCCACCACGATGCTCTCCCCGGTGTGGATACCGATGGGGTCGAAGTTCTCCATGTTGCAGACGGTGATGCAGTTATCGTAGGCATCCCGCACCACTTCGTACTCCACTTCCTTCCACCCCTTCAAGGATTCCTCCACCAGTATCTGGTCGGAGGTGGTGAAGGATTTCTGGGCCAGAGCGCGCAGCTCGTCCATGTTATTGGCGAAGCCGCTGCCGAGGCCGCCCAGCGCAAACGCCGCCCGCACGATGATGGGGAAACCGATTTTCTCGGCCGCCGCCAGCGCGTCGTCCATGTTGGTTACGGCCACGCTGCGGGCCGAGAGCACGCCAATCTGGTCGAGCTTCTCCTTGAAGATGTCCCGGTCCTCGGTGTCGATGATGGCCTGCACGGGCGTACCCAGCACCTGCACGTTGTATTTCTCAAACACCCCGGCGCGGTACAGGGCCACGGCGCAGTTCAGGGCCGTCTGGCCGCCAAAGGCCACCAGAATCCCGTCGGGCTGCTCCTTCTTGATAACTTCCTCCACGAAGAAGGGCGTCACGGGCAGGAAGTACACGTCGTCGGCGATGTTGTCCGACGTCTGCACGGTGGCAATGTTGGGGTTAATGAGGATGGTGCGGATGCCTTCCTCCTTCAGCGCCTTAAGGGCCTGCGAACCGGAATAATCGAACTCCCCGGCCTCGCCAATTTTCAGCGCGCCGGAACCAAGGATGAGGACTTTGTTGGGTTTGTTCATTCGAAAGGTTGGATACAGGCTACCCAGGCAGCCGTGTTCAAAGGCAGTTTTTTAGTTTAAAAACAAGGTGTCGCTCTTCACGATGTTCCATTCGCCGGAAGGCCGCTTCACCATCCAGAGTTTGAGGGCGGCATCGGCCCGTTCGCCTTTCAGCGACACCCGAAAGACGAGCGTGTCTTTACGGTTACCGATTTGATTCAGCTGGAAGTTTCGGGAGCTTACCTCGCCAATGCGACTGGTTATTCTGGGCGAGACTCGGGCCGAATTCATGGCCCTATCAATCACCTCAGCCGGCTCACCTATCACCGATTTTAAAATCATCTTCTGGCCCATTGTCTTGACGAAATAGAACCCGGCAAACGCCAATGCACCCGCCAGCAAATACCCCCAGTATTGAAAACGTCGGCTTTTCGCTTGCATCGGTGTAGGGCGTTGAGAACTTGCGGTTGACTAGTATGTGTGTGTGTGTATTTCAGAACGTCATGTTGAGCTTGCCGAAGCATCTCTACCGCTTCGTTGCAGCTAGTATTTTATGCGGCCGATAACTTTAATGGTATCACCACTTTGCATTTCAATAATCACCAACTCTTCAGAAACTGTGACAGAATTTACCTGTTCGCTTGGACCCCATTCAAAATTTCTAGTCGCGTGAAAAGCCATAACACTAGACACATTCAAGTGAATGTCTGGATTTGACGCAGTCCGTAAATGCATGTCAATTTCTCCGGCCTTCCAAACGAAATTTACCATGACCAAAGTGGCATCGTGTAAATCTTCAAATGAGGATACCATAAGTGGTTCAGGGGTAATTACTGGAATTGTGATTTTACTTTGGCAACGAAGCGGTAGAGATGCTTCGACTTCGCTGCGCTCCGCTCAGCATGACGTTCTTTTTGGCTCGTTCTACTTACCCTTCTTATACTCCGCCACCGCTTTCAAAAAGTCATCGAACAGAAACTCCGTATCCTGGGGGCCGCCGGCGGCTTCGGGGTGGAACTGGGTGGAGAAGAACGGCTTGGTTTTGTGCTTGATGCCTTCGCAGGTGCCGTCGTTGAGGTTCTCGAACAGCATATCCCACTCGGCGGGCAGCGTGGCGGTGTCTACCGCGAAGCCGTGGTTCTGGCTGGTGATGTAGCTGCGCTGGGTGCCGGTGAGCTTCACGGGCTGGTTGTGGCTGCGGTGGCCGTATTTCAGCTTGAAGGTGTCGCCGCCCGCGGCCAGGCCCATGAGCTGGGAGCCCAGGCAGATGCCGAAGATGGGCTTGTCCTGCGTCAGAGCAGTTTGCAGGTGGCCGATGGTGGCCGTGCATATTTTCGGGTCGCCGGGGCCGTTGCTCAGGAACAGGCCGTCGTAGTCGAGCTGGGTGAAGTCATAGTCCCAGGGCACCCGAATCAGCTCCACGTCGCGCTCCAGGAAGCAGCGGATGATGTTGGTTTTGGTGCCGCAGTCCACCAGCACAATCTTGTGCTGGCCCGAGCCGTAGTGCTGCACGCCCTGGGGGCTCACCTGGGCCACCAGGTTTTCCAGGTTGGGGTCGTGCAGGGGCACGTCCTGCTCGGCCACAATTTTGCCGAGCATGGCCCCCTTCTCGCGCAGCTTCTTGGTGAGCATGCGGGTATCCACCCCAAAGATGCCGGGGATGTTGTACTCCGCCAGCCAGTCGCCGAGGCTTTTGGCGGCGTTCCAGTGGCTGTGCTCCTCGGAGTAGTAGTTCACCACCAAACCGGCAATGTGAATCTTGTCCGACTCGAAAATCTTTGAAATCGACTCGTACAGCTCCTCACCCGGCACCCCGTAGTTGCCCACCATGGGGTAGGTCAGCACCAGAATCTGCCCGGCAAAGGACGGGTCGGTGAGGTTTTCGGGGTAGCCGGTCATGGCCGTGCTGAATACCACCTCGCCCGCGGCGGAGGTGAAGGCGCCGAACGACTGGCCCTGGATTTCAGTACCGTCTTCGAGGACGAGTTTTACCGATTTAGCGTTTTCCACTCTGTTATGCGAAAAAGGGTTTACTCTGATGATTGATTTTCTGCGGTAAGGCGAGCATGCAGCTGCCGGGCACGTTTCCGGAGGCGGCAGTTGCGCCTGGTCGCCCGCGCAACGCGGGTCGGAAACGGATTATCAGCGAGGCATGGGGCCAGACGTGTAGTGGAGCGCAACGGGGCTGCGGGCCGGATTTGGAACCGTCCGGATACAATTTCGGCTGGAACAGAACCGAATACCGAGGGTCTATTCCAGCCGAACAATGAGGTAAGCCAAACGGGAGAGAAAGAAACTAAATCAATCGGTCCCGCACCCTGCCACTTCCAAATGTCAGGCATCGGAAAGTCGGGCGGGCACAACTGCTGGAAGGAAAAGGGGGAGGCTGTTCTTTCAGGGAAAGAACCGGCCGGTTGCTGCGCAGGAGTCACCAATGGCAGCGGGCAGCTTATCAGAAGGGGAGCGTGGCTCGGTAACTTCAGGGTGCTACTCATTGGGGCTGCAAGTTAGGCCACAGGTCGTTTACTTTTTCACTTCGGCCGGAATTAATGCGTACAGCGCCTGCAAAAACCGGTCTACCTCGGCTTTGGTAATATTGAGCGGGGGCAGCAGGCGCAGCACCGTGGGGTCGGAGGCATTGCCCACGAAGATATGGTGCTCCGAGAGCAGCTGGTCGCGCAGGTCCTTGATGGGAAAGTCGTACTTGATGCCCACCATCAGGCCCCGGCCGCGGATTTCCTCGGCCCCGGCGTGGGCTTCCAGCTCCGTGTGCAGGTAGTCGCCCAGCTCGGCGGCGTGCTGCACCAGGTTTTCCTGCTCAATGACTTCCAGCACGGCCAGCGCGGCGGCGCAGGCCAGGTGGTTGCCGCCAAACGTGGTACCCAGCAACCCGTAGGAGGCCTTCAACTCGGGCGCAATCAGAATACCGCCGATGGGGAAGCCGTTGCCCATGCCCTTGGCCACCGAAATAACGTCGGGCCGGATACCGGCGTGCTGGTGGGCGAAGAACTTACCGCTGCGGCCGTAACCGCTTTGCACCTCGTCGGCCAGCAGCAACGCGCCGTACTGCTGGCACAGCGCCGCCAGCCCCTGCAGAAACTCATCGGAGGGCATGATGATACCGCCCACGCCCTGGATGGGCTCGATGATGACCCCGCACACGTCGCCACCCTGCAGCACCTGCTCCACTGCCGCCAGATCGTACTCCAGGAAGCTGATGTGGTGGTCGGCGTTGAAAGGCGCCACGATTTTGGCGTTATCCGTAGCGGCTACCGCGCCCGAGGTACGGCCGTGGAACGCGCCTTTGAAGGCAATGACGCGCTTTTTGCCGGTGTGGAAGGAAGCCAGCTTCAGCGCATTCTCGTTGGCCTCGGCCCCGGAGTTGCACAGAAACAGCGTGTAGTCCTCGTAGCCCGACACCCGGCCCAGCTTCTCGGCCAGCTCCCGCTGAATCGGAATCTGCACCGAGTTGGAGTAAAAGCCGATGTTGCCGAGTTGCTCGGTGAGGCGCTGCACGTAGTGTGGGTGCGAGTGCCCGATGCTGATAACGGCGTGGCCGCCGTAAAAATCCAGGTACTCCTGGCCTTTGTCGTCCCAGATTTTCGCCCCCAGCGCCTTCACGGGCGTAATGTTGACGAGCGGATACACGTTGAAAAGCTCCATGATATAGATGTGAGAGCTGAGAGGTTAGAACTTAGAAGCAAGCCTACAGAACATCCTAACAGAACGTCATGCTGAGCTTGCCGAAGCATCTCTACCGAGGGTAATCAATGGTCTTGCGAAGCGGTAGAGATGCTTCGGCAAGCTCAGCATGACGTTCTGAACTAGAACAGCCCGGCCTTCAACCCCAGCCCCGTCGTTTCGGGCAGACCGAAGATGAGGTTCATGTTCTGCACGGCCTGGCCGGAAGCGCCTTTCACCAGGTTGTCGATAACCGAAGTGATGAGCAGCTGCTTGCCGAGTTTCTGCACGTGCAGCAGGCACTTGTTGGTGTTGACAACCTGCTTGAGGTGGATTTCCGTGTCCGACACCGTGGTGAACGGGGCGTCCTGGTAGAACTGCTGGTACAGTGCGCGGGCCTCGTCCTGGGTCAACTCCGACGGCGTGTAGACGCTGGCGAAGATGCCCCGGGTGAAGTTGCCGCGGTACGGGACAAAGTGGATGTCCACGTCCAACTCGTGCTGCAGCTGCGCCAAGCTCTCCCCTATCTCACCCAAATGCTGGTGCGTGAAAGGCTTGTAGATGGACACGTTGTTGGTACGCCACGAGAAATGCACGGTTTCCGAGAGGCTCTGCCCCGCGCCCGTGCTGCCCGTAATGGCCGATGCGTGCACGTCGTCCTGGAGCTTGCCGGCCTGGGCCAGCGGCAGCAGCGCCAGCTGAATGGCCGTGGCGAAGCAGCCGGGGTTGGCAATGCTCTGGGCCTGCTGGATTTGGCTTTTGTTCAGCTCCGGCAGCCCGTACACAAACTCCCGGCCTCCAAACTCGGCGTCGGCTTCCAGGCGGAAGTCGTTGCTCAGGTCGATGACGTGGGTGGTTTCGGGTAGCGGGTTCTGGGTCAGCCAGGCCTTGGAGTTGCCGTGGCCCAGGCACAGGAACACCACGTCCTCGTCGCCCTGCAGCGCGGCCGCAAAGCGCAGCTCCGTGTCGCCCACCAGGTCGTCGTGCACCTGGTAGATAGGGTTGCCGGCTTTGGAGGAACTCACGATGCCGCCCAGCTCCACAAACTCGTGGTGCAACAGAATCCGCAGCAACTCCCCCGCCGTGTAGCCGGCCCCGCCGACGATACCAGCCTTAATTTTCATCGTTGAACGAGCCGTGAATCCGCAACTGGTTGCTGAAGATTTTGATGAAGCCTTTCGCGTCGCGCGAGTCCCAAGCGTTGTTTTCCTCGCCGTAGGTGGCCACCTTCGACTGCATCATATCAAACGGCGACTCCACGCCCAGCAGCTCAAACTGGTAGGGCTTCAGCGTCACGTATACCGTGCCCGACACCCGCTCCTGCGACGATTCCAGGAACGCCTCCATGTCGCGCATCACCGGGTCGAGGTACTGGGCCTCGTGCAGCAGCGTGCCGTACCAGTTGGCGATGTAGTCCTTGTGCAGCAGCTGCCAGCGGCTGGAGGTGTGCTTTTCCAGCAAGTGGTGGCCTTTGATGAGGATCAGCGGCGCGGGCGCCTCGAAGCCTACGCGGCCCTTGATACCCAGAATCGTGTCGCCCACGTGGGTGTCGCGGCCGATGGCGTACTGGCCGGCCAGTTCGTTGAGGGCCACAATCAGGTCCACCGGCTTCATGGCCTTACCGTTCAGGGCCACCGGCTCCCCTTTCTCGAAGGTGATGCTGATTTCCTGCGGCTCGTGCTTGCTCAGCTGCGTCGGCCAGGCCGACTCAGGCAGGCCCTGGCGCGAGGTCAGGGTTTCCACGCCGCCCACGCTGGTACCCCAGATGCCCTTGTTGATGGAGTATTTGGCTTTTTCCCAGCTCATCTCCACGCCATTGGCCTGCAGATACTCGATTTCCTGCTGGCGCGAGAGGCCCAGGTCGCGGATGGGCGTGATGATTTCGGTGTCGGGCGAAATCACCGAGAAGGCCACGTCGAAGCGTACCTGGTCGTTGCCGGCGCCGGTGCTGCCGTGAGCAATGTAGTCGGCCTTGTTCTCGCGGGCATACTCGGCCAGCGCCAGGCTCTGGAACATGCGCTCGGCACTCACGCTCAGCGGGTAGGTGTCGTTTTTGAGCACGTTGCCGGCCAGCAGGTAGCGCAGGCACTGCTGGTAGAACCGCTCGGTCACGTCAATCACCTCGTGGCGGGTGGAGCCCATTTCGTAGGCGCGCTGCTCGATGCCAGCCAGCTCCTCCTGGGAGAAACCGCCTGAGTTGACAATCACCGTGTGAACTTCCAAACCCAACTCCCGGGTCAGGTACACAACGCAATAAGACGTATCCAAGCCGCCACTGTAGGCGAGAACTACTTTTTTCATGGGGTGCTGTGTGGTGTTATTAGGCCGTCGTGGTTAGGTCGTCATTTCAATAACACGTCATGCTGAGCATGTGGCGCGTCAAGCCAGTGTCGAAGCATGACGTTCTGGTGGCTACCGATTATTGCTCCTGCGCCAGTATTTCGATGGTTTGTTGACTGAATTTGTCGTTCAGCGTGTCGTACACCATGCCGGTGCAGAGGCACATTTTCCGCTCGTTTTCCATCAGGATGCCGTAGTTTTTGCAGCTGGAGCAGCCCTTCCAGAAGTCGTCCGACTGGGTCAGTTCGGGGAAGGTCACGGGGCGGTAGCCCAACTCGTTGTTGATCTTCATTACGGCCGCCGAGGTGGTGATACCGAAAATCTTGGCCGCCGGATACTTGGTGCGCGACAGCTCAAACACTCGGTGCTTGATGGCACGGCCCAGGCCCTCCTTGCGTAGCTCGGTGTTCACAATCAGCCCCGAGTTCACCACGAATTTCGCGTCCTCGAAGGTTTCGATATAGCAGAAACCGGCTAGTTGGTCATCGATGAAGGCGATGACAGAGTCACCCTTTTCCATCTTCTTTAGCAGATAGTTAGGATCACGCTTGGCAATGCCGACGCCCCGCGTTCTGGCGGATTCGGCATACCACTGGCAAAGGGTTTCCACATACTGCGCATCGGCAGCATTGGCGACTCGTAGAATCATGGTCAGGACTCGGTTAGTGGCCGATGGTATACGGCTACAGACTCGGAAAGACAAAAAAGGAAGGGAGCAGGCGAGGCTGCGCGGGCTCCGGCGGCGGGGCCGGAAGCATCAAAAACCCGAAAGCGAGGTGGGCCCGTTGGGCCGGGGAGCGGGGCATTCCGACCGAGGGCCGGAAGAAGTCACACTGAAAGTTACACTCGGACTAAGGTCGGTTGATTCGTAAAAGGTCTCTTGGGGTGGGCTCCGGTAGGAGGACCCGGCGTCGGTTCGCGGTAGAGGCGGAACCCGGACGTACTATTGCAGCCAGCGGTTAAGCTGGCATGATTCGCACGACCAGTCGAGGTCGTCGCAGAAGCGCAATAGAAGAGAGTTGAATCATGACGGTTGCCGCAGAACAGCGAAGGCGTGTTTTCACGGTTTAAATCGTTTAAACCGCTAAATCGTTGCAAAACTAGAGGATTTTTTTCGGAAACTTTGCCGCTCCGGGAGCAAAATAAATTTCTTAACAATAAGGCAAGCCGGTTGAGGCCGGGGACTAACAAGCCTCGTTTTGGCAGCGTACGGCGCGCAGTGCCGCATTTTCCCCTACTTGCATCCTATGAGTGAAGGCCTGAAAATTTTTAAAATCGGGGGCGGCATTATTGATGATGACGCCCAGCTGCAGCGGTTTCTGCGAGAGCTGGCGCGGGTTCCGGGCCGCAAGCTGCTGGTGCACGGCGGCGGCAAAGGTGCCAGCCAGATGCTGCGCGACCTGGGCCAGGAACCCCAGATGGTGCAGGGCCGCCGCATCACCGACGCGGCCACCCTCAACATCGTGACTATGTTCTACGCCGGCAAAACCAACAAGCAGGTGGTGGCCGGCCTGCAGGCCGCGGGCGTGAATGCGCTGGGCCTGTCGGGAGCCGATGGCAACGCCATCCGGGCCGTGCGGCGGCCGGTGCGCGACATCGACTACGGCTTCGTGGGCGACCTGCCGGCCGACGCCGTGAACGTACCCCTGCTGCGCCAGCTGCTGGAAACCGGCCTGCTGCCCGTGTTCTGCGCCATCACCCACGACGGCACGGGCCAGCTGCTCAACACCAACGCCGATACCATTGCCAGCGTGCTGGCCTGCGCCCTGGCCCCGCACTACGCCGTGGAGCTGCACTACTGCTTCGAGAAGGACGGCGTGCTGCGCGACGTGGATGATGACGCCTCCGTGATTCCGCAGATAACAGCCGCCGAGTATCAGCATCTGAAGGCCGCGGGCATCATTGCAGCCGGCATGGTGCCCAAGCTGGATAACGCCTTTGCCGCTCTCGAAGCCGGCGTGGAGCGGGTGGTTATTGAGCACGCGCTGCGCATCAACGAGCCCGTAAAAACCGTGCTATGCCGGAGCTAACCGCCCTCACCGACGACGCTATTGAGCTGCTGATTCAGCTGGTGCAGACGCCCTCCTTCTCGCGGAAAGAGGACCAGACGGCCGAGCTGATTTTCCGGTTTCTGGCGTTCCGGGGGGCCCGCCCCCAGCGTGACGCCAACAACGTGTGGGCCGTTTCGAAGCACTTCGACCCGAACCGGCCCACCATCCTGCTCAACTCCCACCACGACACGGTGAAGCCCGGCGCGTCCTGGACCGCTGACCCGTTCGGGGCCGCGGTAGAGGGCGACCGGCTGATCGGCCTGGGTAGCAACGACGCGGGGGCTTCGGCGGGGAGTCTGCTGGCCACGTTCCTCTACTTCCACGAACGGGAGAATCTGCCCTACAACCTCATCTGCGCCATTACGGCCGAGGAAGAAGTATCAGGCGCGAACGGCATCCGAAGGCTGCTGCCGCTGCTGCCACGAATTGACCTGGGCATCGTGGGCGAACCAACGCAGATGGACTTAGCCGTGGCCGAAAAGGGCCTGGTGGTACTTGACTGCGTGGCCCAGGGCCGCACCGGGCACGCGGCCCGCGAGGAAGGCGAAAATGCCCTCTACAAAGCCCTCGATGACGTGCAGCGCCTGCGTGACTACCGGTTCGAGCGGGTATCAGAGCTGCTGGGACCGGTGAAGCTGACCGTAACGCAACTGCAGGCCGGCACCCAGCACAACGTGGTACCCGACCGGTGCACCTTCGTGGCTGACGTGCGCACCAACGAGCTGTACACCAACCCAGAAGTGGTGGAGCTCGTGCGCGGCCTCATTGGGGCCGAGGTGACGCCCCGCTCCACCCACCTCAACTCCTCGCGCATCTCGCTCACGCACCCGCTGGTGCAGCGCGGCGTGGCGCTGGGCCGCCGTACCTTCGGCTCCGTCACCCTCTCCGACCAGTCGATGATGCCGTTCACCACCGTCAAAATCGGCCCCGGCGACTCGGCCCGCTCCCACACCCCTGACGAGTACATCCTGCTCAGCGAAATCCGCGCCGGGGTGAAGGGCTACGTGGAGCTGCTGGACGGGCTGGAGCTGTAACTAAGCTAGTTCCCCTCCTTGGAAAGGAGGGGCTAGGGGTGGTTGACAATTGTTGAACAGCTCTAGAAATCTATAAACTAGCTTTTAGTAATCGTTCAACCCGTATCAACCACCCCTAGCCCCTCCTTTCCAAGGAGGGGAACTAGCTTTTAACTCCACCGCACCATGAAAATCTGGGATAAAGGCATTGCCGTTGACAAGAAAATCGAGCAGTTCACTGTCGGGCGCGACCGGGAGCTGGATATGTACCTGGCGCAGTTCGACGTGCAGGCCTCCCGGGCCCAGGCCAACATGCTGGCCGGGGCGGGCCTGATTTCCGCAGCGGAAAACCAGCAGCTGCAGCAGGGCCTGCAGGAGTTGGCCGTGCAGCTGGAAGCCGGCACGTTCACCATCGGCAAGGACTTCGAGGATGTACACTCCAAAATCGAAGCGTACCTGACCGAGCACTACGGCGACGCGGGCAAGAAAATCCACACCGCCCGCTCCCGCAACGATCAGGTGCTGACCGCCATTCAGCTGTTCCTGAAAGACTACACCCGACGCGCGGCCGCCAAAACCCTGGAGCTGGTGGAGGTGCTGCTGCAAAAGGCAGAAACGCACAAAACCGACCTGATGCCCGGCTATACCCACTTTCAGGCGGCCATGCCCAGCTCGTTCGGGCTGTGGTTTTCGGCCTACGCCGAGCACCTGCTGCTGGACCTGGCCCTGTTCGAGGCGGCCCACACCGTGGCCGACCAGAACCCGCTGGGCTCGGGCGCGGGCTTCGGCAGCTCCTTCCCCATCGACCGGCTGCAGACCACCCAGGAAATGGGCTTCGGCAACTTGGCCGTAAGCAGCGTGGGGGCGCAGATGCTGCGCGGCAAAACCGAGAAAACCGTGGCCTTTGCCCTGGCCGGTATGGCCGCCACCCTGGCCAAGATGAGCTACGACTTGGTGCTCTATAACGGGCAGGACATGGCCTTTGTGGAGCTGCCCAAAGAATTTACCACCGGCTCCAGCATCATGCCCCACAAGAAAAACCCCGACGTGTTTGAGCTGATCCGGGCCCGCTGCAATGCCCTGCAGGCCCTGCCCAACACGCTGATACTGAGCACCAGCAACCTACCCAGCGGCTACCACCGGGACTTCCAGATTCTCAAGGAAATCCTGTTCGAGCCAATGACGCAATTCCTCGATATCCTCGACATCGTGCTGTTCGCCCTGCCCCAGCTACGCATCAAGCCCGATCTGCTCAACCAGTCCAAGTACGACGCCGTGTTTACGGTGGAGAACATCAACCAACTTATTCAGACCGGCACGCCCTTCCGCACAGCCTACAAGCAAGTGGGCCTGGCCGTAGAAGATGGCTCGTACGTGCCACACAAGGAGTTCCAAACCACCCACCTAGGCAGCGTACACAACTTGGGGTTGGACGAAATCCGGGCGAAGGTGGCGCGGTTCCGGGTGGGGAGCAACCTGACAAAACCTGAGTAGCACTTGAGTTTTATGAACGAGAATGCCGCACCGGGCTTCAATCTGGCGCGGCATTTTTTAAGAGTTTACGACACTATCTGGTGCTGTCGTCCAGCATATTCCGAGTGTATAGCTTGTTTATTGCATAAATGACAAAATTCTATACATTAAACTCAAATTATTCATTATCAGGATATTAAATAATAACATTGCAATGGTGAGTGATTACTCACGAAAAAAAGTAAGCTAATACTTACTTGTTTCGAAATCCTTGCGTAATATTGTCCCACTGACGGTAACGACTCCCACTAGTTACCGCCCAGCAATTCCCACGCTCTATTATCCGGCTGTACTCCCACCCTCAGCCGGCCCTTTCGAAAATCGCGCGATTTTGCCCCCGGCTTCCTCGCCAGCAGGTCTTCGAAAAACATGTAGCCGGCCGATTCGGAAACCCCGAGTCGGCCGGCTTCTGTTTGCCCATACTGTTACTATTTGAAACGCTGATGCGGGTTTTTTGAAAAAAAACGCGTTTTTAGCGAATACAGCCCGATCTTGCAGGCTCAACGGTACGCTGTGCCCTTGCTGGCTGCCTCTCCCTTCGCCGCGCTAAACCAACCGCTATATGACAAACCGCAAACAGCACATTGCCGACGTAGCACTGCAGCTCTTTGGGGACAAAGGCTTCGAAAACACTTCTACGCAGCTGATTGCAAAAGCAGCCGGCGTATCGGAAGCCCTGATTTTCAAGCATTTCGGCTCCAAAGACCAGCTGCTTGAATTCGTGATTCGTAACGGCTACAAACGCATCATCGAGGATAATCGTGGCGGTCTGGCTGAGGCAGATCCGCTGGCGTTCATCTACAGCGTGATTGAGCTGCCGTATAAACTAGTGCAGGCTGAGCCCCACTTCTGGAAGCTGCAGTACCGCCTAGCCGATTCGGAAATGGCCCGGCAGCAGCACGAGCGGTTTATGAAACCCGTGCCCTCCCTGCTACGCGAAGCCTTTAAGAAACTCGCCTACGCCGACCCGGACAAGGAAACCGAGTTGCTGCTGCTGCTGGTAGAAGCCCTTTGGAAAATGGAAGCCACCAAAACCGAGGAGCACGGCCGTGAAATGCTGGACTTCATCAAGGGCAAGTACGCGCAACAGTAGGGCCGACTTCTTCAGAAAGAAGCGTTGTGCCAATACGGCAATGAGCCCTACACTGGCAACGAATCACCAGCTTACATTTCGTTTGTTGCGGAAATAACAGTTACACAGTAACCAATAAAGCTGACCATAAAGCAAGACGCCTTGGCCGATTTCTCGGCCAAGGCGTCTTGCTTTATGGTCAATACCAGAACTCGCTGTTCTTCCTACAGGTGAATCACTTCGCCGTAGGCCGCGGCGGCGGCTTCCATGATGGCCTCGCTCATAGTGGGGTGCGGGTGCACGGCCTTGATGATTTCATGGCCGGTGGTTTCCAGCTTGCGGGCTACTACCACTTCGGCAATCATTTCGGTTACGTTGGCACCAATCATGTGAGCACCCAGCCATTCGCCGTACTTCTTATCGAAGATGACTTTCACGAAGCCGTCTTTTACGCCGGCTGCCGAGGCTTTGCCGGAGGCTGAGAACGGGAATTTACCCACCAGAATATCGTAGCCTTGGTTTTTAGCTTCGGCTTCGGTGAGGCCTACTGAGGCAATTTCCGGCGAGGCATAGGTGCAGCCAGGGATATTCTGGTAGTTGAGCGGCTCGGGATGGTGACCGGCAATTTTCTCCACGCAGATAATGCCCTCGGCCGAAGCGACGTGGGCCAGCGCGGGGCCAGGCACGATGTCGCCGATGGCGAAGATGCCGGGCACGTTGGTCTGGTAAAAGTCGTCGACGATAACGCGGCCCTTCTCCACCTTAATGCCCAGTTCTTCCAGGCCCAGGTTTTCGAGGTTGGTCACCACGCCGGCGGCGCTCAACACCACGTCGCAGGCAATCTGCTGGTCACCTTTGGCCGTTTTGATGGTCACGTTGCAGCCTTCCCCGCTGGTATCCACCTTGGTTACCTCGGCCGAAGTCAGCACGTTCACGCCGATTTTCTTGAAGGATTTCTCCATCTGGCGCGAGATTTCCTCGTCCTCCACGGGCACGATGCGGGGCAGGTACTCCACCACCGTCACTTCCGAGCCCATGGTGCGGTAGAAATAGGCAAACTCCACGCCGATAGCGCCGGAGCCAACCACTACCAAGCGCTTGGGCAGCTCGGGCAGCACCATAGCCTGGCGGTAGCCGATGATTTTCTTGCCGTCGATGGGCAGGGCCGGCAGCTCACGGGCGCGGGCCCCGGTAGCGAGGATGATGTGCTTGGCCTCGATGGTGTCTTTGCCGCCATCGGCCTTGGTGAGTTCAATTTTACCGGGAGCCAGCAGCTTGCCGGTGCCCATGATGGCGTCAATCTTATTCTTTTTAAACAGGAAGTTGATGCCCTTGCTCATGCCGTCGGCCACGCCCCGGCTGCGCTGAATCACCGCGCCGAAGTCGTACCCCACACCTTCCGCTGACAGACCGTAGTCTTTGGCGTGGTTGAGGTACTCGAATACCTGGGCGCTCTTGAGCAGGGCTTTGGTGGGGATACAGCCCCAGTTGAGGCAGATTCCGCCGAGCGACTCGCGCTCCACCACGCCTACTTTCAAGCCCAGCTGCGAAGCCCGGATGGCGGCTACGTAGCCACCGGGGCCGCTGCCGATAACGACCAGGTCGTATTGCAATGCCATATTGTGTTCGGTTGAAGGGGTTGAAAAAAGGGCCACCCGCCGATAACTGGCTGCCGGGAGGCCGGGCAAAGATAGGCAGGCCGCGCTACTCCGCCACCCTGCCGTTTGCGCAGGCTCTTCCCCCGGCCCCGACAAAATTTTGTGCTTTCGGCCCAGCCTTTGCCGGGTGCGGTGCGTACAAGAGCCGTTGTACGATTTTGGGGTAGTATTCACCCCCCGTTTTCTTCTGCTCATTTCCATGAAAGCACCTATACTTTCCTTGCTTGCCAGTGTCACCCTGCTACTGGCCGGCGCCTGCGCTCGGGCCACCACCGCCGATGTAGAGCGCCCCACCTCAGCCGCCCGCAACGTGGCCCGCGAAACCAACATTGCCCGCCGCGCCGATACGGTAGCGCGTGCAGCTTCCCTCGATGCCTCAGCTACGGCTTCGGTAGCTCCGGCCACACCGCTGCCTGTGGAGCCCGCCGCCCGCAAGACCAATGCCGACTACCGCGACGAAGTTCGGGTAGCCGATGCAGCCCTCAAAAGCAAGCCCCGCGACTTCGATGCCCTGCTGACCCGAGCCAAGGCCAAAAGCCACCTCAAGGATTATAAGGAAGCTGTGGTGGATTACAACGCAGCCCTGCGCCTCAAGCCCACCAACGCCGAAGCCTACTACAACCGGGGCCTCAACCGCCTGAAGCTGAAAGAGTACAACGCCGCCATCATTGATTTCAGCAAGGCCGTGAAATATAACCCTACGGATAAAGAAGCTTATTTCGGGCGCGGGGCGGCCAAGATGCAGCTGTTCAACTTTAAAGGTGCCATTCCGGATTTCGCCAAAGCCATCAGCATCGACCCCGCTTACGCCGACGCCTACGAGTACCGGGGTATTAGCTATGCCTCCATCAACAAGCCCGCCGAGGCCAAAACCGACCTCGAAAAAGCTGCGCAGCTGAACCCCGAAGCCGTTAAGAGCCTGCGCCGGTACACGGGAAAGTAGCCAGTGTTGTTGTGAGTAGCGCGAAGCATTTCTCTCTTCACTAAGCACTCGGACTTGTTTAAAAGCCCCTGACGCCCGAACCCAGGCATCAGGGGCTTTTCGTGTTTGGAGGTTTCTGCTTTGAAAAAGGACGGATTGCTTCGCGCTGCTCGCAATGACACTGGCTATTTGCCCAGCAGCAGCTTCAGGTAGAAGCTGGGCTGGCGTAGCCGCTCGCGCAGGTCGAGGTCGAGGAACATGTTGCTGATGGTTTCGGCTAGGGTGGGGTTGTTGGCGGCGCGGTTGGCAATGAAGTTGAATAGCGCGGGGTAGCCCAGCAACCGCTGCATACCCCGGCTCAGGCGCAGTTCCTGCCAGAGGCGGTTGTACACGGCGTTATCGTAACCTTTCAGGAAGCCGGCAGAAACATCCGCCGCCACTAAGGCGCGGGCGGCCCAGTCGGCGGCGTGACGCCCCGATACCATGGCGTGGCTGATGCCTTCCCCCGAAAACGGGTCGATGAGGGAGCCCGCGTCGCCGAGCAGCAGGTAGCCCGAGCCCGAAAGCGGCCGGCGCTTCGAACCCAGCGGCAGCCCGAAGCCCCGCACCGGCCCCAGGCGCTCGGCTGTGGCAAACCGGTCCTTCAGGGCCGGGTGGGTGTGCAGGATTTCCTCCAGCCGTTCCCGCAGCTTCACCTTCTTTTTGGCCACGGCTTCCGTGAGCATGCCCACGCCCACGTTGGCCTCGCCGTTGGGCAGTGGAAATACCCAGAGGTAGCCCGGCAGAAACTCCTTGATGAAGTGCAGCTCGATGAAATTATCGGGGTGCAGGCCCTGCACGCCCCGGTAGTAGGCCCGTAAACCGGCGCAGTGGTGAGCCGGCTCCAGTTCGTGGCCGCCCACCACCCGCGCAAACTGCGACTGCGCCCCGTTGGCGACCAGCAGCAGCTTACAAGTGGCTATTTCCTGGTCATCGGCCGCCAGCAGGCGCCAGCCTCCGCCGGGTAGCGGCTCGTGGCGGGCCACATCGGTGTTTTCGCGGAAGTCGATTTCGGGGCGGCGACGCACTTCTTCGATGAGGAAGTTATCAAAATCGATTCGCTTGCTGATGTGGCCAGCGGCCCGGTCGTGGGTGGGATTGTAGCGTGGCTTGAACGGTACGGCCAGCCGGCGGCCGTTGGGGGCGTAGAAGTCGATGCCCCAGCTAGGCAGCTGGATGGGCTCGGCGGCCAGCCGGGCGGGTAACTCCTCCCCTATCCGGCGCAACTCGCTGAGAACTTTGCCGCTGAGCGCGTCGCCGCACACTTTGTCGCGGGGAAACGTGGCGCGGTCGAGTAGCAGGCAGCGGTGGCCACCATTGGCCAAGTGCAGGGCCGCCGTAGCCCCGCCCGGCCCCGCCCCAAGGATGCAGATATCAGTTTTCATTGAAGCTGCAAGCTACGCGCTATACGCTGCAAATAGTGCGCAACAAGCCATAAGCGGTGAGTTGAAAACCACTATTTACCCAATAGCCTGGCCCCTGCGGCGTGCAGCTACCTCAGGCGTGCAGCTAAAAAAAGCTTGTAGCTTGCAGCATAAAGCTTGTAGCTCCACTCTTACATAACATGACTCAACTGCTCGACGGAAAAGTGGCCCTGATTACGGGCGCTTCCAAAGGAATTGGCCGCGCCATTGCGGTGTATTTCGCCCAACAGGGCGCTCAGGTGGCCTTCACCTACCTTTCCAGCGTGGAGAAAGGCCAGCAGCTGGAAACCGAGCTGGCGGCCCACGGCTCCAAGGTGAAAGGCTTCCGCTCCGACGCATCCATCTACGCCGAAGCCGAGAAGCTGGTGGACGACGTGGTGGCCGAATTCGGCAAGCTGGATATTCTGGTGAATAACGCCGGCATCACCCAGGACGGCCTGCTCATGCGCATGAGCGAGCAGCAGTGGGACCAGGTTATTGCGGTGAACCTGAAATCAGTATTCAACCTCACCAAAGCCGCCACCAAACCCATGATGCGCGCCAAAGCCGGCAGCATCATCAACATGACCTCGGTGGTAGGCATCAAGGGCAACGCCGGGCAAACCAACTACGCCGCTTCCAAGGCCGGCATCATCGGCTTCACCAAATCGGTGGCGCTGGAGCTGGGCTCACGCAACATCCGCTGCAACGCCATTGCCCCTGGCTTTATCGAGACGGAAATGACCGACGCCCTCGACCCCAAGCAGGTGGATGAGTGGCGCAAGGCTATTCCGCTGAAGCGCGGCGGCAAACCCGAGGATATTGCCAAAGCCACCGCCTTCCTGGCCTCCGATGATTCGTCGTACATCACCGGCCAGGTGCTGCAGGTGGATGGCGGCATGCTGACCTAAGTCTAAAAAACACTTCACTGAACGTCATGCTGAGCTTGCCGAAGCATCTTTACCGAAGCTAATCAGATAGAATAGCACTACGGTAGAGATGCTTCAGCAAGCTCAGCATGACGTTTTTTTGTATAGCAACGCTACACCGAAGGACCTACAAACCGGCAAGTAACTAGACCCGGACCGTAACCCGTTTGCGGCGACAAAAGGCGTTCCTGCTTTATCACCTTCCCCACTTGTATGCGTCGCCCTTTATCCATTGCGCTGGCCCTGCTGTTGATTGTCGCCGCCATGTCCGCTACATACCTGCAGCACCGGTTTAGCCGGTTTCAGCGGCGGCACCGGGGCGAGCTGACGATTTTGTCCATTTCACTGCAGCTACGTGAAGGAGACTTGATTTTTCACACCTCCCGCTCGGCCCAAAGCCAGGCCATTCAGCTGGCTACCCACTCGCCCTACAGCCACTGCGGCATGCTGTTGCGGCAGGGCGGCGAGTGGCAGGTACTGGAGGCCGTGCAGCCGGTGCGCCTTACTCCGCTGGAGCAGTGGATTGGGCGCGGCCGGGGTAGCCACTTTGTGGTGAAGCGCCTGCGCGATGCGGACCAGGTGCTTACCCCCGCCACCCGGCGCCAACTCCGGCGCACCGGCCTGCACTACCAGGGCCGCGCCTACGACCTGTATTTCGGCTGGAGCGACGAGCGGCTGTACTGCTCCGAGCTGCTCTGGAAAACCTATCAGCAAGCCACCGGCCGCAAAATCGGGAAGCTCCAACGGCTACGCGAGTTCGACCTCTCCCACCCCACCGTGCAGCAGAAGCTGCGGGAGCGGTACGGCAACCACCTGCCGCTGAACGAGCCGGTTATTTCCCCCGTTGCCATGTTTGACAGTCCGGAGTTGGTGAAGGTGTTGCAGCGGTGAGGCTGGCATTCTTAACGCGTTGAGAATTCAAAAAGACCGTCGTGCAGAGCGCAGCGGGCCACGCTGAGCATTGATAGGGCAAGTAACGCGGCCGACCACTTCAGCACTATCTTGCCCCGCATTCGTAAGGGCTTCTGACTACTCTCGACTACCTATGAGCAAAGCCGTTTTCATTGCCACTGCCGAGCCGTACAGCGGCAAATCCGTTGTGACGCTGGGGCTGGTGCACCTGCTGCTGAGCCAGGCCCAGAAGGTGGGCTACTTCAAGCCTATCATCACCCCGCTCAGTGCCAGCCAGCCCGATGCCCACATTGAAACCGTGCTGCAACACTTCCAGCTGCCGCTGGCCTACCCCGATACCTACGCCACCACCGGTCAGGAGGCCCTGCACCTCACCGAAACCGGCCGCGTCGGGGAACTGCTTGATACCATCATCCACCGCTTCAAGCAGCTCGAAGCCGCCCACGACTTTGTGGTGGTGGAGGGCACCGACTTCGTAGGCACCGGCCTGGCCCTGGAGCTGGACCTGAACTGGCAGGTGGCCCGCAACCTCAGCATTCCCGCCATTCTGCTGATTTCGGGCCTCGGCAAAACCGTGGAGCAGCTCGTGAACATGGCCCTTTCCATCCGCCGCGACGCCCTCGACAGCGAGGTACAGGTGCTGGCCCTGGTGCTCAACCGCGTGGCCCCCGAGCAGGCCGACGAAGTGCGTGCCCGCCTCCGCGACCAGCTCCCGCCCGACACGCAGCTGGCCGTGATACCGGAAAACCAGGCCCTGCGCAGCCCCACTATGCAGGAAATCCACGACCAGCTGGGCGGGGAGCTGCTGTTCGGGGCCGACCAGCTCACCAACCCCGTCGACCACTTCATCAACGGCTCGATGCAGGTGCCCAACTTTTTGCTGCGCCTGGAGGAAAACGTGCTCATCATCACGCCCGGCGACCGGGCCGACCTTATTCTGAGTGCCCTGCAGGCCAATATGTCGGCCAGCTACCCGCGCGTAGCGGGGCTGGTGCTCACCAGCGGCTACCGGCCCGAGGACTCGGTGCTGCGCCTGATTGAGGGCCTGCCCGTGGCCGTGCCCATGCTGCTGGTTGAATCGGGCACGTTTCAGACCACTACCCGCATTGGCAGCATTCAGGCGCGCATCGGACCGCAACAGACCAAGAAAATCCGGCTGGCCATCCAGACGTTTGAGCGCCACCTCGATGCGCCGCGCCTGCTGGAGCAGCTCAGCACGTTTGCGCCGCGTGGCCTCACGCCCCACATGTTCCAGTACCAGCTGCTGCAGTGGGCGCGCAGCCAGCGCAAGCACATTGTGCTGCCCGAGGGCAACGACGACCGGGTGCTGCGCGCGGCGGCCCGCCTATTGGAGCAGGACGTGGTGAGCCTCACCATCCTCGGCGACCCAACCCAGATTCTGGCCGCCGCCAAGCGCCTCGGCCGCCCCCTGGACCCGCAGCGCGTGCAGCTGCTGGACCCGGCCCGCTCCGCGCTGTTCCAGGACTTCGCCGAAACCCTGTTTGAGCTGCGCCGCAGCAAGGGCGTGACCCTGGAAATGGCCCGCGACCTGATGACTGACGTGTCGTATTTCGGCTCGATGATGGTGTACAAGGGCCTGGCCGACGGCATGGTGTCGGGGGCGGTGCACACCACGCAGCACACCATTCGGCCGGCGCTGCAGTTTATCAAGACGCGGCCGGGCGTGTCGGTGGTGTCGTCGGTGTTCTTTATGTGCCTGCCGGATCGGGTGGCAGTGTTCGGCGACTGTGCCGTGAACCCCAACCCCACCGCCGAGCAACTGGCCGAAATTGCCATTTCCTCGGCCGACAGCTCCCGGCGCTTCGGCATCGAGCCGCGGGTGGCCATGCTGTCCTACTCCTCCGGCACCTCCGGCGAGGGCGCCGACGTGGATAAGGTACGCCAGGCCACCCAGCTCGTGCGCCAGCTCCGCCCCGATTTGCTGGTGGAAGGCCCCATCCAGTACGATGCCGCCGTGGACCCCGCCGTGGGCCAGCAGAAGCTGCCCGGCTCGCCGGTAGCCGGCCAGGCCAGCGTGCTCATCTTCCCCGACCTGAACACCGGCAACAATACCTACAAAGCCGTGCAGCGCGAAACCGGCGCCCTGGCCATCGGCCCGATGCTGCAGGGCCTGAACAAGCCCGTCAACGACCTGAGCCGCGGCTGTACCGTCGATGACATCTACAACACGGTGCTGTTGACGGCTATTCAGGCGCAGGGCTAGTTTCGGCAGCCGCAAAAAGGCCCCGTTGCTTCAAGTGAAGCAGCGGGGCCTCTGATTTTGGAGCTAACGGAACGTGTATTGCAGAAGGCAGATACTGAAGTTGAGAAAAATTATTTTTTACACCTTGTTCGTCTGCTTGATAGCATTACTTCAACCTTGCTTTTAGCAATACTTTGTTGGTGACAGTTCATTTTTCTAAGAGTTTCCGCTCTTGTTCAAATACCTTGTTCGCTTCAAAGTAGTAAGTTTTGATTTCACCGCCTTCAGTCTTAACAACCATTTTGTCACAAGCATTTTTACCTCCGCTGCTTGTGCTTTGTGTTTGCAGTTGAGCGCCTATCATGTTGAGAATAAAATATTCTTCCTCTATCTGTGTGACATGCCACCCAGTTTCACAAGTTTTGCCGTCTCCGCTTCTTGTGATGGAATACAATAGACCAAATTCTATATCGTGATACTTTTTCTGGTTTACGGTATCGCCCAGTATTTTATAAGTCTGTTGTAAATACTTGTGCGCAAACATACTTGTATAGTCAATACTCAGCATTTCTTGCGTTAGGCTTACAACTGCCTGGTAGTTCTTGTTCTTTGTTTCAGCATACACTTGCTTCTTAAGGGTGTCGTAATTTTTCCCCTTGCGACTAAACTGCTTGCTGTCTAAAAAGCTATTTCTGAAGTCTGTATAATCGATATTAATATTACTCCCCTCAAGCTGTTTGACATATTTTGAATACTTGTCATCATCAGTCGGAATTTTAATACTGGTTTCTTGCCCAATGGCAATTGCAGTAACGTTACAGAAAACAAGTGTAAGTAATGCAGTTTGAAGATTTATCATTTTGGTTTTACTTTTAAGATATCAGCAAATTGCTACATACATCCTTATTGCCAAAGGTCGCGAGGGAGGGGGGTTGAGTTTCGGCAATATACGTTCTGGACGCAATAGTCTTTCGGCAATAGCACTGACGTTGTCCTTATTGACGAAACCTATTCCTTACAACCCGAGGCTATCGAGGAGATAAGCAGGTGCGCCCCACGTCTTTTTTGCAGCAAAACCGTAGTAGCACGGCATACCTGCACAGCCGTAACGTACCGGCTGGCCTATTGAGCTTCGGCTCTGGGCCTGTAGCCAACGTACAGCTGCTCCGGATACCTTTGCAGCAGCCTGCTGCCCGATAACCCGGGCCGGCTGCACACTTGCAACACTGCTTTTTTCACCCAACCAACCTACATGGCCTCCGGACTTTTTGCCTTACTAGATGATATTTCGGCTTTAGTGAAAGTCAGTGCCGCCAGCTTGGACGATGTGCCGGCGCAGGTAGCCAAAACTACCGGCAAGGTGTCGGGCATCGTGATTGACGATACGGCCGTGACCCCCAAGTATGTGGTCGGCCTCGACCCCAGCCGGGAGCTGTCTATCATCTACCAGATTGCCAAAAAGTCGCTGTTCAACAAGCTGTTGATTCTGACGCCGGCGGCGCTGGTGCTGGGCTACTTTGCGCCCTGGGCCATCACGCCTATTCTGATGCTAGGCGGGGCCTATCTGTGCTATGAAGGCTACGAAAAGGTGCATTCCCTGTTCAGCAAGCACCCCGAGGCCCACGCGGAAACCGAGCAGCTGGAAACCATTAC
The DNA here is from genome assembly GCF_000576555.1 of Hymenobacter swuensis DY53. Taxonomy (NCBI): domain Bacteria; kingdom Pseudomonadati; phylum Bacteroidota; class Cytophagia; order Cytophagales; family Hymenobacteraceae; genus Hymenobacter; species Hymenobacter swuensis. Next base: position 1,223,631 of record NZ_CP007145.1, on the reverse strand, counting down.
GCCGGAGGAGCTGGAGCAGCAGCGCGTGGCCGGTGCCGTCCGCACCGACATCATTCTGTCGGCCGAAATCATGGCCATTGCCTACAGCCAGGTAACCGACCAGCCCATCGTGAACCAAATTGTAGTGATGCTGGCCGTGGCGGTGTTTATCACGGTGGCCGTGTACGGCTTCGTGGGGTTGATTGTAAAGGCCGACGACATCGGCCTGCACCTGGCCGAGGGCGACAACAGCGCGGCCACCAAGAGCTTCGGCCGCGGCCTCGTGAAGTTCATGCCGAAGTTTCTCAGCATCCTGAGCTACGTGGGCACCGCCGCCATGCTGTGGGTGGGCTTTGAAATCATTGCCCACGGCATCCCGTTCACCGCGCACCTGCTGCACGAACTGGAACTGGCCCTGGCTTCCACGCCGGCCCTGGCCTGGCTGGCTAAAGTAGTGGCCTGCGGCCTGGGCGGTCTGGTGGTTGGCTTCGTGGTTGACCAGATAGTACGACTGGTGAAGAAGCTGATGCCCGCCAAGAAGGAGTCGGCGGCACACTAGATTTAGGGCTAGAAGCTAGTTCCCCTCCTTGGAAAGGAGGGGTTAGGGGTGGTTGATGCTGGTAGAACGAATTATATAGCTAGTTCTAAAAACTGTTCTAACGCAAGGTCAACCACCCCTAACCCCTCCTTTCCAAGGAGGGGAACTAGTTTTTTAGCTTTAATCCTTGTTTTCCACAACTTAGGTTAACCAGACCACTTCGCTGAGCTTACCGAAGTACGACAGTCCTGTGTTCTGCAGCTCCGATTCCCCCCTGTCACTCCCCATGCACATCTTCGTCATCAACTCCGGCAGCAGCTCGCTGAAGTACCAACTGTTTCGCTGGCCGCAGGAGCAGCCGCTGGCCCGCGGGCTGGTGGAGCGCATCGGCCTGCCCGAGGGCCAGCTCACGCACACCACCCTGCTGCCCGACGGCCAGGAGCACACCGTGCGCCACACCCTGCCCATCCCCGACCACCGCACCGGCCTGGAGCAGGCCATGCGCCTGCTCACCGACCCCGAAACCGGTGTGCTGCCCGACCCCGCCGACGTGCAGCTGGTGGGCCACCGTGCCGTGCACGGCGGTGAGGAATTCCGGGAGCCGACGCTGGTGACGGCCGAGGTGAAGGCCCGCATCCGGGAGCTGTTTCCGCTGGCCCCGCTGCACAACCCGGCCAATCTGCTGGGTATGGAGGTGGCCGAGCAGCTGTTTCCGCAGGCCCGGCAAGTGGCAGTGTTCGACACGGCGTTTCATAGCACGCTGCCGCCCCACGCCTACCGCTTCGCGCTGCCCGAGGAGCTGTACACCAAGCACGGGCTGCGCGCCTACGGCTTCCACGGCACCAGTCATCAGTTCGTAAGCCAGGAAACCCTACGCTACCTGGGCCAACCCGACGCTCGCGTGATTACGGTGCACCTGGGCAACGGCTGCAGCATGACCGCCACCGTGGCCGGCCGCGCCGTGGATACCAGCATGGGCTTCGGCCCCATGAACGGGCTGGTGATGGGCACCCGCGCCGGCGACACCGACCAAGCCATCATTTTCCACTTGGTCGAGCAGCTGGGCTACTCGCTCGACGACGTGAAGAACCTGCTCAACAAGGAAAGCGGCATGCTCGGCCTCACCGGCCACAGCGACATGCGCGACATCACGCGCCAACTTAACGAAGGCGACCCGCGCGCCCGCCTCGCCTACGACCTCTACGCCTACCGCATCAAGAAGTACCTCGGCGCCTTCCTGGCCGCCCTCAACGGCGCCGAAGCCATCGTCTTTACGGGTGGCGTGGGCGAAAACGACGCGCTGGTGCGCCAGCTGGTGTGCGCCAACCTGGACTTCCTAGGCATCCAGCTCGATGATACTGAAAACGCCCGCCGCGCCCCTGGTATCCGCGACTTATCAGCAGCCGGCAGCCGCGTGCGGGTACTGGTGGTGCCCACCAACGAGGAGCTGGAAATTGCGCGGCTGTGCGCGGAAATGGAAGTTGATCAGTAGTTAGCCGGAAAACACTGAGGGCCAATGGCACCTCCACCATATTCCAGCACTAATTCATCGGACTGGATAATATGCGTGCAACCGCGTGCGTATTGTTCCCGAAGGCTGTTCGAAATTGGCTTGCTGAAAACATTGAACGAATACATGCCCATACCGCTTCTCTTGAAGCCCAAAACGGCTGGCTCACCATTCTGAATAGCAATACAATCAGCAGCCTCCAGCTTTTCCTGAAGCTGTTGAATTGCGGCCTCGCTCCAACCTAGACTGACGACCAAGCTGTCGAGTTGAAGTTTGGAGGTGCTGGCCCAAGCCAAACTATATGTGGGGTTTTGCTTAGGCCCTTCCTGCACCACTATCCGCTGGATATCACCGTACTCAAACTCCACTTCGACCTGCTTACCAGCTGGCACCATAGTCGAATAATGACGAATAACACCTTGTATGGCCTGTCGATACTTTGCGTAGCTGCTTACCAGCTCCTGACGAGTGTGATTCTTATCGGCTCCTCCCAATGTGTCGGCAATCATAAAAACATAGCCCACGCATGCAGCGAATATGATAACTATACTCACGCTGAATCCGATCAGAATTTTTAGTGCAGTGCTCATGACGAAACGATAAATAGGTTTATCTACAAAGCTTACATATAATTCTAAACCCAACCACCCTCCTCCCGCAACCTACTACCTTCGCTACCCGGCCCCGGCGCGCGGCGCAACTATGGGCGCGGATTTGGGGTTTTTAGGTTCACACTGATTTCTGTCGGCTTTTGCTGTTATCTGCTTCTCCCTGGTTTATTGCGCTATGCCTGCTGGTAGGGCTGGGCTACGCGGCCCTGCTGTACTCGGCCAAAGCTCCGTGGAGCCGGAGCGTGAACTACGCGCTGGCGGCCGTGCGCTTCGCGGTGGTGAGCTTCCTGTGCTTTCTGCTCCTGTCGCCCTTCCTCAAAACCACCACCACTACCACCCGCAAACCCACCATCGTGCTGGCTGTGGACAACTCGCAGTCGGTGGGGCTGTTTACGCCGCCTGCGGTGCTCAGCCAGGCCACTCAGGGCCTCACGAAGCTAGCCGCAACCCTGCGCGGCCAGGGCTTCGAGGTGGAAACCCGTGCCCTCACGTCGGGCCCAGCCCCGCGGCCCGACTCGGTGCAGTTCCGGGCCGCGGCCACCGACCTCGACGGGCTGCTCAGCAGCATCGGGGAAGGCTACGAGGGCCGCAACCTGGCGGGTGTGGTGCTGCTCTCCGACGGGCTGGTAAACCAAGGCCGCGCCCCGCAGTTCACCGATTACCGCTTCCCGCTTTATGCCGTGGGCGTGGGCGACACCATCCCGAAGAAGGACGTGAGCCTGCCGGCCCTGGCCTACAACCGCGTGGCCTTCAGCGGCAATCAGTTCCCCATTGAGGCTGAAATTGGGTACGATGGGTACGCGGGCAGCACGGCCACGGTGCAGGTGCGCGAAAACGGCCGGGTGCTGCAAACCCGACAGGTGCGCCTGCCGGCTGGTCAGCGCCGGGTGAAAACCACCTTTCTGCTCACGGCCCCAGCCCCCGGCAAGCGGCGCTACGAAGTGACGGTAGACAAGCTCCCGGGTGAGTTTACCCTGCTCAACAACCGCAAATTCGCTTACCTCGACGTGGTGAAGGGCAAGCTGCGGGTGCTGCTGGCCGGCGCGGCTCCGCACCCCGACCTGAAAGCCCTGCGCGCTGCCATCCTGCAGAATGGTAACTTTGACCTCACCACCTACCTGCCCGGCATCAGTCCGCTTCAACGTCAGGATTTCGATGTGGCCATTCTGCACCAGCTGCCGGCCGCGGGCGGCATGGGGGCCGAGGTGCTGGCCCAGGTGCAGGCCCGCCGCGTACCGGTGCTGTACGTGCTGGGCGCGCAAACCAACTTCGGGGCTTACAACGCCCTCGGCACCGGCCTCACCGTGACGCCCCGGGGCAGCCAGACCGACGACGTGACGCCCGTGCCCAACCCCGTTTTCACCCGGTTTTCGTTTGAGGAAGATGCGCTGCGGCGGTTTCTGGCCTATCCGCCCGCGCCGGTACCCTTCGGGGAGGCGCGCCTCAGCGGCGGGGCCGAAGCCGCGCTGTGGCAGCAGGTGGGCCGCCTGAAAACGCAGAAGCCGCTGCTGGTCTTCGGGGGCACGCCCGCCCGGCGGCAGGCCACGCTGCTCACCGAAGGCAGCTGGCAGTGGCGCCTGCAGGAAGCCGTGGAGCACGACGACCGGCCCGAAGCCTACGACCGGCTGGTGCTGCGGACCCTGCAGCTGCTCACCCAGAACGCCAACCGCAAGCGCCTTGACGTGTACCCGACCCAGGACGCCTTCAACGCCCAGGACGACGTGACCTTCGGGGCCGAAACCTACAACGCCATCTTCGAGCGTACCTACGGCCAGCCCCTCACCCTCACACTCACCGACCAGCAGCAGAAACCTCGCACCTTCACCTATACCACCACCGAGGATGGCGCGCCGTTGCACCTGGGGCCGCTGCCGGCCGGCCTCTACCGCTACGTGGCCCGCGCCACCCTGGGCGGCCAGCCCCAGCAGGATCAGGGCGAAGTGCTGGTGCAGGAGCTGCAGCTGGAAGCCACCCAGTCGCGCGCCGACCACAACCTGCTGTTCCAAATGGCGCGCCGCAACGGGCAGCGGCTGTACTTCCCGCAGCAGCTGGAGCAGCTGGCCCGGGACATTCAGCAGGCCAACTACAAGCCCATCATCTATGAGCAGGAAGATCTGAAAGACCTTATTAACCTGAAATGGCTGTTTTTCCTGCTGCTGGGGCTGATGACAGTGGAATGGGCCACCCGCAAGTACTCCGGCGGCGTGTAGGCGTAAAGCCGAACAACAAAATGTCATTCCGAGTGCAGCGAGGAATCTTGCATGCTGACGTTGCCAAGTGTGGCGCTGATGAATTAAAAAAGAACGTCATGCTGAGCGGAGCCGAAGCATGATAGACACGCTCTGATTCCGCTCTGCCTGTCGTTTCCCTGGCTCCTTACCCGACTCGTGCAGCTTAGCTGCCAGCATACTTTTGCTGCTTTCTGAGCGGCCTCAACAACCAGATTTCATCTTGCTTTTACTTCCATGAAGCGTTTTTCCTTTCCCCTGCTTACTGCCACGCTATTGCTGCTAGGCTGCGCCAAATCACCGGAGAAGCTGCGGGAGCTGGCGGTGCAGGATTTTGTGCGCGACCGGGTGTCAGACCCCAAAAACTACTTCCCCGGCAAGTTCCGCTACCAGCCCTACACCCGCCGCGACTCGCTGCTGTACCTGGCCCAACTGGCCCGCATCAACGGGCAGCCCGCACCGCCCGCCCCTACCCCTGCCGATTCGGTGCGCATCGGCACACTGGTGTACCACGATTACCGGGACGAAATGCGCAACGGCGTGAAGGTGGTGGACAGCGGCGAATACGTGGTGCGCCCCAACGGCGTAGTGCGCATGCTCATTGCTGAAAGCATCCGGCTGAAACGGCTGCCAAAGTAACCGTACCTTTGCCGTCTACTTTTTTGCTGGGCGGCAACGCTCATGATTCGCATGCGCTACGTTCTGCTCAACAAACCCTACGAAGTCCTCACCCAGTTTACCGACGAAACCGGCCGGCAAACCCTTAAGGATTTCGTGGATGTTCCAAACATCTACCCCGTCGGCCGCCTCGATTACGACTCCGAAGGCCTGGTGCTGCTCACCGATGACAAACAGCTCCAGCACCGCCTGTCGGAGCCCCGCTTCAAAGTGCCGAAAACCTACTGGGTGCAGGTAGAAGGCGTACCCACCGAGGAGGCCCTGGAAAACCTGCGGCGCGGTGTGGACCTGAAAACCGGTTTCACCAGCCCCGCTGAGGTGGAACTGCTGCCCGACGCGCCCCAACTCTGGGAACGGAGCAAGCCAGTGCGTTTCCGGGCCGCCATTCCCACCAGTTGGGTCCAGATCCGGATTTCGCAGGGCATGAACCGGCAGGTGCGCAAGATGACGGCGGCCGTGGGCTTCCCCACCTTGCGCCTGGTGCGCGTGCAGCTGGCCGACCTGCAAGTGGCCGACCTCCAGCCCGGCCAGTGGCGCGAGCTGACGGAAAAGGAAGTAGCCGCCCTCACCGAGGACATGGCCGCCCAAACGGCCGCCGCCGGCACCTTCAAAACGCCCAATAAAGGCTCCGAGTACTGGCCCGGCGGCATCCGGCCAGCCAACGCCAAACCGGCTCCCACGGGCGGCTTCAACCGCAGCAACTCCGCCAAACCCGCCCCCGAAGGCACCAAACGCGCCGCCGGCAGCCGGGGCGCGGGCCGCACGGCGGGCACGGGCTTCTTCACGCCCAAGCCGGCCGGTGGCAAAAGCGGCGGCCGGCCCGCGGCAACGGGTGGCGCGGGTCGCAAGCCCGGAGCCAAGCCGGCCGGGCGGGGCCCGGCCGCGCCGGGTGGGCGCCCAAGCAGCCCTGGCCGCAAATCCGGCCCGACGGGTGGCAAACGCCCCGGGCGCGGCTAATGCGTAGCCAACCACTCTTCCGCTACGGCCGCCGCACCCTCGTGCTGGCGGCCGTGGTGTTTGCGGGCCTGAACGTGGTAGCCGCCTTCCATGCCTGGCGCTTCACGCATTTCACCACGGAGGCCGGGACGCATACCGATAACCCCGAGCAGCTGACGCCCGGGCAAAAGCTGTGGGTGCTGCTCACCGGCATCGAAAACCCCAAGCCCGTCAACCGGCAGCGGCCCGCGTTTCCGTACGCCACGCTACACCTGCACAGCCCTAACGGCCGTCTGGAGTGCTGGTACGGGCCGTTAGCGCACCCGCGCGGCACGGTAGCACTGTTTCATGGCTACACCAGCTCTAAAGGCAAGCTCCTGACGGAAGCCGCGCATTTCCGTCGCCTCGGCTACAGCATACTGCTCACCGATTTTGCCGGCAACGGCGGCTCCGCGGGCAATGTGTGCACCGTAGGCCACCACGAAGCGGCTGACGTAGCCACGGTAGTGCGCTGGCTGCAGCGCCGGGGCGGCCCGGTGTTCGTGTACGCCAACTCCATGGGGGCCGTGGCTACGTTGCGGGCCGAGGCCGAGTTGGGCGTCCGGCCAACGGCTAACGTGCTGGAATGTCCATACGGCTCCATGCTGGAAACCGCGCAGAGCCGCTTCCGCTCCATGCACGTGCCTTCCTTCCCGATGGCCAACCTGCTGGTATTCTGGGGCGGTATAGAAAACGACTTCTGGGCCTTCGACCTCGACGCTACCCGCTATGCCGCCCACGTCACCACGCCCACCCTGCTGCTGTGGGGTGAGGCTGACCCACGCGTCACCCGCGCCGAAACCGATGCCATTTTCGCGGCCCTGGCCGGCTCTAAACGGCGGCAGGATTTCGCACGCTCCGGCCACGAGCCGTACTGGCGACGGCACAGAGCCTTGTGGGAACAAACCATCCGAAATTTCCTACCGCGCACCACCAACCTGCAATAGCACTATTCCGCCCAGCCCCAACAGGCATTAAAGCTTGTCGATCAACCAGTCGGTGGTGTTGGGGTGCTCGGGCTTGCTTAGCGCAGCGTAGTATGTTATCAAACTACTCCGCTATGTGCAGCCTATTTTTCAGCTGCTTATAAAGTGGTATATTTCTTTTGGAAGAGTATAAAATTCCAGTGGTCCGTAGGTTGTTCTGGAAAAAGCCATTACTTGCGGACACTTAACAATTCCGTAACATGGAGGCAGAAACTGTAAAATACCCGGTTGTCCGCAACTACGTCGCCGGTCAGTTTGTCGATACCGAAACTGCCAACACTCTCTCGGTGGAGAGCCCCCTGACGGGTGAGGTGCTGGCCGAAATGCCACTTTCGGGCGCGGTGGCACTGGATACGGCCGTCCAGGCGGCCACAGCGGCATTCCCGGCCTGGTCGGCCACGCCGATTAAGGAGCGGGTACAGGTATTTTACCGCTACAAAGCCCTGCTGGAGCGGCACATGGCCGAGCTATCGGAGCTGGTGCACCAGGAAAACGGCAAGACGCTGGATGAGGCCCGGGCGGAAGTGGAAAAAGCTATTGAGCTAACCGAATTTGCCTGCTCCCTGCCGCAGCTGGTTGCGGGCGAGGTAATGGAAGTCAGCAAAGGCGTAGAATGCCGCATCGAGAAGCGGCCGTTGGGCGTGGTGGCCTCTATTGCCCCGTTCAACTTCCCCAACATGGTGCCGCACTGGACCATCCCGAACGCTCTTGTGTTAGGCAATTGCATGATCCTAAAGCCTTCGGAATTAGTGCCGCTGAGTGCTATGCGCATCGCGGAGCTGCTGAAAGAAGCCGGCCTCCCCGACGGCGTGCTCAATGTGGTGAATGGCGACAGGGAAATCGTGGAAGCCATCTGCGATCATCCCGCTATTCAGGCCGTGTCGTTTGTGGGCTCCACGCGCATTGCCCAGGTGGTGTACCGCCGGGCCACCGCCAACCTGAAGCGGTGCGTGGCCCTTGGCGGCGCTAAAAATCACCTGCTGGTGTTGCCCGATGCCCACGCGGATATGACGGCTTCCAACGTGGCCGCCTCCATGTCGGGGTGCGCGGGGCAGCGGTGCATGGCGGGCTCAGCTATGGTGGCCGTGGGCTCCGTAGACCACATCATCAGCAAGCTGGTGGAAGAAGCCCGCAAGATTGTGCCCGGCCAGAACCTGGGCTCCGTTATAAGCCGGCAGGCCAAGGAGCGGATTGAACGCTACATCACCGAAGCCGAGCAGGCCGGCGCCACCGTATTGCTGGATGGCCGCAACCCCACCGTAGCAGGCCACGAAAACGGCTACTACGTGGGCCCCACCGTCATCGACTACGTGACGCCCGATATGGCTATTGCCAGTGAGGAAGTCTTCGGGCCGGTACTGGCCATTATGCGCACCAACACGCTGGAGGAGGCGCTATGCATTGAAAACGCCTCCAATTATGGTAACGCCGCCGCTGTGTTTACTCAAAGCGGCGGTCTGGCCCGCTACGTGATGGAAAACGCCTCGGCCGGCATGATTGGCGTAAATATCGGCGTGCCCGTGCCCCGGGAGCCATTCTCCTTCGGCGGCTGGAACGAGTCGAAATTCGGGGCCTGCGACATCACCGGCAAAAGCTCCATCGAATTCTGGACCCAGATGAAGAAAGTAACCACCAAGTGGAACCCCGAGTCGCGCACCAACTGGATGAGCTAGGATGAATAGTACGCGTTGGCACACCAGCATTTTTGCTACGGTCTGCTTACTTTCATCGGGTTGCTTTGGCCTGTTCGATAACGGCACTGACCATGTTGTAGATAACTATGATGTTACTTGGATAGACTTGCATGCACACCGTGCCCTTTATAATACAGAAGAAATAGTACCGGCTTATGTGGCTGCCGTAGGCTATAATTCAGAATACCTATTTGCAAAACAGCACCCAGTAGCCGGTGAATTCGACAGTGAAGTTCTGGAGTCAATAACGCACTACTATCTTATCAAATGAACGAAAAGCGACTCCCAAAATCAGCCGGTTTACGGGCCATTGACGGAGGAAGCCTTCAACCGGCTGTGCAGTAAACTAGGCGTACAAGAAGTCACATTCAGCACCCATTACCCTGAGAATATTTAGCCATATTTTTCCGGAAGCACTCTCAATCTAGCCACGCCCTCATGCCCTATGGAAACCACCTTCGACACAGATAAGCAGCAGATTCTGCAGGACAACCTCGACCACACGCTGTTTTCGTGGTCGAAGCAGGCGGGGCTGAACCCAATTAGCGCGGGACGGGCCGAAGGCGTGTACCTCTGGGACCGGGACGGCAAGCGCTACATCGACTTTTCCTCGCAGCTGATGAACGTGAACATCGGCCACGGCAACCAGAAGGTAACCGAGGCCGTGGCCGCCCAAATGCGGGAGCTGAGCTACGTGTACCCCGGCATGATTACCAAGGCCCGCGGCGACTTGGGCCGCCGCCTGGCCGACATCACCGCGCCCAATCTCACCAAAGCCTTTTTCACTCTGGGCGGGGCCGAGGCCATTGAAAATGCCGTGAAGCTGGCCCGCGTGTACACCGGCCGCCACAAGATTGTGTCGCTGTACCAGTCGTTTCACGGCGCGTCGTACGGGGCCATCAGCGTGGGCGGCGACCCGCGCAAATTCGCCGTCGACTCGCAGGCTATGCCTGGCACGGTGCACGTTGAAAACCCCTATTTCTACCGTTGCCCCTGGTATAGCAGCACGCCCGAGGAATGCGCCGAGCGAGCTGCCGCCGCCATGGAACGCATCATCGGCTACGAGAATCCAGGCAGCGTGGCGGCCGTTATCCTAGAGGGAGAATCGGGCACCTCAGGCTGCATTAAGTATCCGCCCAGCTACTGGCAGCGGGTGCGCGAAATCTGCGACAAACACGGCATTCTGCTCATTGCCGACGAAGTAATGTCGGGCTTCGGGCGCACTGGCAAGTGGTTCGGCTCCGACCACCACGGCGTGAAAGTGGATCTAATGTGCATGGCCAAGGGCATCACGGCCGGCTACCTGCCCCTGGGCGCAGTGATGGTGGATGAGCAGATTGCCCACTACTTCGATGAGCGGCCGTTACCGCTGGGTCTCACCTACTCGGCTCACCCCGTATCCTGCGCCGCCGCCGTGGCCGTGCTCGATATCTACGAGGAAGAAAACATGCTGGAGAATGTGCGGGAGCTGGGCCGCTACCTGGATGCCCGCATCTGCGACCTGATGGGTGAGCACCCCAGCATCGGCGACTGGCGCAATACAGGCCTTTTCGGCTGCCTGGAGCTGGTGAAGAACCGGGACACCAGAGAGCCCATGGCCCCCTGGAACGCCGCTCCCTCACAAATGGAAGTTATGAACCAGGTGGCGGCCAAAATCCGGGAGCTGGGCATGTACACTTTTGTGCGCTGGAACTACATTTTCATTGCCCCACCCCTCAACATCACCCGCGACGAGCTGGATGAAGGTCTGGCCATCATCAGCGAAGCCCTGCGCATAGCCGACGCCCACACCTACTAGGCGTTGCTCCTATTTTCTGCCTGGTTTTCCGGCTCGTCAGCAGGCGAGTTCAGCTATTCTTTTTGCTTTTGCAACGCGGTTTTTGCCCGGCAATTCGTATCTTTTTTCCTTGCAATACACTAATAATCAAACGTTTTGATGGCGACTCTACTGGTAAAAAACGGCCGGGTAATAACTGCTGACTCCGACAGCGTGTGCGACATTCTGGTGGAGGGCGAAATCATTGTGGCCATCGGCAAAAATCTGTCGGTGCAGGCCGATGAAACCATTGATGCTACCGGCAAGCTGGTAATGCCCGGCGGCATCGATCCGCATGTACACCTGGATATGCCATTCATGGGTACCTTCAGCTCCGACACGCACGAAACCGGCACCCGCGCCGCCCTGCACGGCGGCACCACTACGGTTATTGACTTTGTGTTGCAGAAGCAGGGCCACAGCCTGCGGGAGGCGCTTACCGAATGGCAAGGCCGGGCCACCGGTACAGCGGTGGGCGACTACTCCTTCCACATGGCCGTCACGGATTTCAACCCGAGCACCAAGGAGGAAATCAAGGATATGGTGGTTGAGGGCATTACGTCCTTTAAAACCTTCATGGCCTACAAGGGCGCGCTTATGATTGACGACGCGCAGATGGTGGGCCTGATGCAGGAGGTGAAGAAGCACGGCGGCCTGGTGACGGCTCACGCCACCAACGGCGACCTGATTGACACGCTCATTGCCCAGCACCGCGCCGCTGGCAAGCTCACGCCCCGCTACCACTACCTCTCCCAGCCCGAAGTAACCGAAGCCGAAGCTTCCGGCCGCTTCTGTGATATTGCCAACTACACGGGCGTGCATGCCTACATCGTGCACCTCACCTGCGAGGGCGCGCTCAACCAGGTACGCCGCGCCACCGAGCGAAACCAGCGCGTGCTGGTGGAAACCTGCATTCAGTATCTGCTCCTCGACGCTTCAGTGTACCGGGATGATTTTGAGGGGGCCAAGTGGGTGATGTCGCCGCCGTTACGGGAGAAAAAAGACCAGGATACGCTTTGGGCCGGCATCAACCAAGGCCTGGTACAGGTAGTAGGCACCGACCATTGCCCGTTTATGTTGGAGCAGAAACAACTAGGGGCCGACGACTTCTCCCGGATTCCAAACGGGCACCCGGCCATTGAGCACCGCATGGAGCTGCTGTTTTCGGAAGGCGTGATGCAGGGCCGCATCAGCCCACAGAAGTTCGTGGAAGTGACCAGCACCAACGCGGCCAAAATCTTCGGCATGTTTCCGCGCAAAGGCACCATCAGCATCGGGGCAGACGCGGATCTGGTGCTATTCGACCCCAAAAAGAAGCACACCATTTCGGCCGAAACCCACCACATGAACGTCGACTACTCGGCCTACGAAGGCCGCGAGCTGACCGGTAAAATCACCACCGTACTGCTGCGCGGCCAGGTGGCCGTGGACGCTGGCGAAACCAAGGTTGAGCGCGGCTATGGGCAGTTTATCCGGCGTGGACCGGTAAAGTTCTGACGTCAGCGAGAAATCCTATCCAAAAACAACCCCGAACAACATGCCCAGAATAATTAAATCCGGCCTGATTCAGATGAGTCTGCCGCTGACAGAAGGTGAAGGCAGCATCGAGGAAATCAAGGAAGCCATGGTACAGAAGCACCTGCCGCTGATTGAGGAAGCCGGCCGCCAGGGCGTGCAGATTCTGTGTCTGCAGGAAATCTTCAACACACCCTACTTCTGTCCGGGTCAGGACAAGGCCTGGTACGCTTCCGCCGAATCGGTGCCCGGCCCCACCACGGAGCGCATGGCCGAGTATGCCCGGAAGTATAACATGGTGATGATTGTGCCCGTGTACGAACGGGAGTCGGCGGGCTTCTTGTACAACACTGCCGCCGTTATTGATGCCGACGGCACCTACCTGGGCAAGTACCGCAAGAATCATATTCCGCACACTTCGGGGTTCTGGGAGAAGTTCTTCTTCAAGCCCGGCAACCTGGGCTACCCCGTGTTCCAGACCAAATACGCTAAAGTAGGCGTGTACATCTGTTACGACCGGCACTTCCCCGATGGGGCCCGCGTGCTGGGCCTGAACGGGGCGGAAATCGTGTATAATCCTTCGGCTACCGTGGCGGGCCTCTCGCAGTACCTCTGGAAGCTGGAGCAGCCGGCCCACGCGGCGGCCAACGGCTACTTCATGGGCTGCATCAACCGTGTAGGTGAGGAAAAACCCTGGAACCTGGGCAAATTCTACGGTACCAGCTACTTCGTGGACCCGCGCGGCCAGATTCTGGCCCAGGCCTCGGAGGAAAACGACGAGCTGCTCATCACTGAATTTGACTTGGATATGATTGAGGAAGTGCGCAATACCTGGCAGTTCTTCCGCGACCGGCGCCCCGAAACCTACGAGAAGCTGGTGGAGCTGTAAAATAACAGAGGAACCTACTCAGCACGTCATTCTGAGATTCCTCGGCAAGCTCGGAATGACGTGCTAAAACGTATTGCCTTCCCATCAACCTTATGGCCGAATACGCTACCCCTACTACTGAGCAGGAATTTGCTGGGAATTTCGCGCAGCTCAAGCCGCTGATGAGCAACTCGGAGGCCCTGCTGGAAAGCTCCCGCTGCCTGTTCTGCTTTGATGCGCCCTGCATCAAGGCCTGCCCGTCAGGTATTGATATTCCACTGTTCATCCGCCAGATCAACTCCGGCAATGCCACCGGCGCAGCCCGCACCATTTACGAGGCCAATTACTTCGGTAATGCCTGCGGCAAGGTGTGCCCCACGGAAGTACTCTGCGAGGGGTCCTGCGTGTACACGGCCACGGGGGCCAAGCCCATTGAAATCGGGCGGCTGCAGAGCCACGCCACCCGCAAGGTGATGGATCAGGGCAAGGCACTGTTCCAGCCAGGCGCGGCTACCGGGTTTCGGGTGGCGGTGATTGGGGCCGGACCGGCGGGTATTTCCTGCGCCTGCGAGCTGCGCAAGCTGGGCCACGAAGTGGAGGTGTTTGAGGCCCGCAGTCAGCCCTCCGGCCTGACGCTGTACGGCGTGGCGCCCTATAAAATCACCAACGAGGAAACCCTGGCCGAAATGGCGTACCTGGAAGCGCAGTTCGGGTTTCGGGTGCACTACAACCACCCCATCAGCTCCCGCGCCGACTTGGAAAAGCTGGAAAGCGAGTACGCCGCCATCTTCCTGGGCATCGGGCTCGGGCATACGTCGGTTCTAGGCTTGCCAGGCGAGGAGCGGGAAAACTGCGTGGGCGCGGTGGAGTTCATCGAGAAGCTCCGCATTCAGCAGCAGCACACCACCGTGGGCCGACGGGTAATTGTGCTGGGCGGCGGCAACACCGCTATGGACGCGGCCTCCGAATCGGCACGGCTGGGCGCGGAGCGGGTGGTGCTGGCCTACCGGCGCGGCAAGGAGGAAATGGGCGCGTATGCGTTTGAGTACGACCTGGCCAAAGGCGTGGGCGTACAGGGCCTGTTCAACGTGGCTCCGCTGGAAATTGTGGGCAACGGCAAGGTGGAGGGCGTGAAATTCGTGCGCACCGCCACGCGCAACGGGCAGGTGCAACCCGTTCCCGGCTCGGAGTTCGTGGAGCCTTGCGACATGGTGATAAAAGCTACCGGCCAGGCCAAGCAAACCAGCTTCCTCCACCTCATTCCGGAGCTGCAAGTGGATGGCAAAGGCCGCATCCTATTCGCCCCCAACACTGGCCAAACCACCAACCCACGCTACTTCGCCGCCGGCGACGCGGCCAACGGGGGCGCCGAAGTGGTAAACGCCGCCGCCGATGGTAAAGCCGCCGCCCACGGCATTCACCAGTTTTTGATGAAGTAAGAACGTCGCTTCAAGATACCAGCACATCATTCCGTGCTATCAGAACGTCATTCCAAGCATGTGGCGCATCAAGCAAGTGTGTGGAGCCGCAGCCGAGAAATCTCGCGTGCTGACGTTGTGGTGGTAACTGCCATTCCGATGAGAAGAGGAACCTGGCTTGACTGATGTCAGGGTTAACATCTTGACGTCAGCACGCGAAATTCCTCGCAGGCTCGAAATAACGTTCTTTACCCATGACGTGCTGGCGTTTAGTTACCACTGCAACCTCAGCACGCGAGATTCCTCCGATCCGCTGCACTCGGAATGACATTCTAATTAATGACAGTCAACCAGAAACGCCCCTCCTCCATGCCTGACCTCTCCATCAACTTCGCCGGAATTAAGTCGCCCAATCCGTTCTGGCTGGCTTCGGCGCCACCTACCAACTCGGGGTACCAGGTGATGAAGGCCTTTGACGCCGGCTGGGGCGGGGCCGTGTGGAAGACGCTGGGCGTACCCGTGGTAAACGTATCGAGCCGCTACGGCAGCGTGAACTACCGGGATAAGCGCATGATGGGCTTCAACAACATCGAGCTGATTTCAGACCGTCCGCTGGCTGACAATCTGCGCGAGATTGAGGAGGTGAAAAAACGGTTCCCGAATCACGCCGTCATTGCTTCCCTCATGGTACAAAGCCGCCAGGAGTGGCACGACATCGTGCGCGACGTGACCAACGCCGGCTCCGATGGCATTGAGCTGAACTTCGGCTGTCCCCACGGTATGTGCGAGCGGGGCATGGGCTCGGCGGTGGGCCAGGAACCGGCAGTGCTGCAAACCATTGTGGAGTGGGTGATGGAAGTGGCGCGCATTCCGGTTATCGTGAAACTCACGCCCAATATCTCGGACATTACTGAGCCGGCCCTGGCCGCGCGGCGTGGGGGTGCCAACGCCATTTCGCTCATCAACACCATCCAGAGCATTGTGGGCGTGGATCTGGACCTGTTTGCCCCCTACCCCATTGTGGATGGCAAAGGCAGCAACGGCGGCTACTGCGGCCCGGCCGTAAAGCCCATTGCCCTGAACATGGTAAAAAACTGCGCTCAACACCCCGATGTGCAGTTGCCCATTTCCGGCATCGGCGGCATCGAAACCTGGCGCGACGCGGTAGAGCACATTCTGCTCGGGGCCAGCTCGGTGCAGGTGTGCACGGCGGCCATGCACTACGGCTTCGGCATCATCCGGGAAATGACCAGCGGCCTAGAGCAGTACATGACGGAAAAAGGCTTCCATACCATTGACGAAATGGTAGGCCGCGCCCTGCCTAACGTAAAGCACTGGGAAGACCTCAATCTCAAGTATAAAGTCACTGCCAGCATCAACCCCGACAAGTGTATCGGCTGCCAGTTGTGCTACACGGCCTGCGAAGATGGGGCTCATCAGGCCATCCGGCTGCAGCCCAACACGCGCATCCCGAAAATCATCGACGAGAACTGCGTAGGCTGTAACCTGTGTTCCTTGGTGTGTCCCGTGGAGCAGTGCATCACCATGGAGCGCCGCGATGACGGCACCCAGCACCAGACCTGGAAAGAGCGCACCGCCGCCGACGATATTCCCGTCACCTTCAACGATGAGCGCGCCGGCGGCCGGCACCACTGGGTCCCCGAGCCATCAGCGGCGTTGGGTAAGGAGCGGGAGAAAACGTTGCCAGGCAAGGCGCGGCTGTATGAGTCGGCACCGGAGACGCTGCCGGTGGAGTAGATTTTTTCTGCTATTAAAGAGCCTCTGCCCGACCGGTGCAGGGGCTTTCCGCTTATAAAGTGCGCGTCAGTCCTCTGGTAGCTTGCCACGCTTAGACATGACTTCTAAAGCGTTTTTTGATGCAGCGACAAGTGCAAACCACTCTGGAGTAGCTAATGCCTCCGCTTCACTTATGTCCTCTATTTCCTCAGGAGTAGCATTGCAGAAGTTCTCCCACATTTTGTCAACCGTCTCTAATGCCATCCTCTCGGACAACGTGTAAACAGGTTTGCGGAATTGGTAATGCAGCTCGGATTGTAGAGGATGTAAGACTAAATCCGGCCACATGTACATGATTTCAACTACGCCCGGCATCTCGCCTTCTCTATAATGAGCTACCATCCTAACAGATTTCTGATCCGTTGCTCAATAGTCTCTGGTGAAGGCGTATCCATAGGCATGTTCAGAAGTTATCAGAGTAGACTACCTGCAACCTACATTGAATCTGCCGCAGCCTTTGTCCTTCGCCTCTGCCCCGCTGGCAGGAAATCCTGGGGTGGGTTTTCCCGTAGAAGCCAGACCGGCGGAAGTTGGGTGCGCGAACCGGCCAAAAATGACAATCTGTCACGAAAAAACGGCTTTTGCCGGGCTGGTACGCGTCTTGTAATTCCCTCGGCGTGCCTGTTTCGCGGGCACTGCATCTGACATTTCAACACCCTAACGATACTCCTTACAATGGGAAAAATAATTGGTATTGACCTCGGCACCACCAACTCCTGCGTGGCTGTAATGGAAGGCAACGAGCCGGTGGTAATTCCGAACAGCGAAGGCCGCCGCACGACTCCTTCGATTGTCGCGTTCCTCGACAATGGTAAAGGCGAGCGGAAGGTAGGTGACCCGGCTAAGCGTCAGGCCATTACCAACCCGCACAACACCATTCAGTCGATCAAGCGTTTCATGGGCCGTAACTTCTCGGAGGTTTCCGAAGAAGCCAAAAACGTGTCCTACGCTCTTGGCAGCGGCTCTAACAACACGGTTGGCGTGAAAATCGGTGACCGGCAGTACACGCCCCAGGAGATTTCGGCCATGGTTCTGCAGAAGATGAAGCAGACCGCCGAAGATTACCTCGGCCAGCCCGTAACCGAAGCCGTTATTACGGTGCCCGCTTACTTCAACGACGCTCAGCGCCAAGCCACCAAAGAAGCCGGTGCCATTGCCGGCCTCGATGTGAAGCGCATCATCAACGAGCCTACCGCCGCTGCCCTGGCCTACGGCCTCGACAAAGACCACTCGAACCACAAAGTGGCCGTGTATGACCTCGGCGGTGGTACGTTCGATATTTCGATTCTGGAACTGGACAACGGCGTGTTCGAAGTACTGAGCACCAACGGTGACACCCACCTCGGGGGCGACGACTTCGACCAGGTAATCATCAACTTCTTGGCTGAAACCTTCGCCAGCGAGAACGAAGGCCTCGACCTGCGCAAGGACGCTATGGCTCTGCAGCGCCTGAAAGAAGCCGCTGAGAAAGCCAAAGTAGAGCTGTCCTCGTCGACGGAAACCGAAATCAACCTGCCGTACGTGACGGCTACTGCTTCGGGACCCAAGCACCTAGTGGTGAAATTGAGCCGCGCCAAGTTCGAGCAGTTGGCCGATTCGCTGATCCGTCGTTCGATGGAACCCGTGAAAAAAGCCCTGCAGGACGCCGGCCTGAGCACTTCCGATATCAACGACGTGATTCTGGTAGGTGGCTCGACCCGCATTCCGCGCATTCAGGAAGAAGTAGAGAAGTTCTTCGGCCGCAAGCCTTCCAAGGGTGTAAACCCCGACGAAGTAGTAGCCGTGGGCGCTGCCATTCAGGGCGGGGTACTGACCGGTGAGGTGAAGGACGTGCTGCTGCTCGACGTGACCCCGCTGAGCCTCGGCATTGAGACGATGGGCGGCGTGATGACCAAGCTCATCGAAGCCAACACTACCATCCCAACCAAGAAATCGGAAACCTTCTCGACCGCCTCCGACAACCAGCCTTCCGTGGAAATCCACGTATTGCAGGGCGAGCGTCCGATGGCCGCGCAGAACCGCACCATCGGTAAGTTCCACCTCGATTCCATCCCGCCCGCACCCCGCGGCGTTCCGCAGATCGAAGTAATCTTCGACATTGATGCCAACGGTATCCTGCACGTAACGGCCAAGGACAAAGGCACTGGCAAGGAACAGAAAATCCGCATCGAGGCTTCCTCGGGCCTGTCGGATGCTGACATTGAGCGCATGCGCCAGGAGGCTGCTGCCAACGCCGAGGCCGATAAAGCCGAAGTGGAGCGCATCTCGAAGCTAAACGCAGCCGACTCGATGATCTTCCAGACCGAAAAGCAGCTGACCGAATACGGCGACAAGCTGAGCGGCGGCAACAAAACGGCCGTGGAAACGGCGCTGGCCGACCTCAAGAAAGCCCACGAAAGCAAAGATCTGGGTGCCATTGATACGGCTATGGCCGCCATCAACACCGCCTGGCAGGCTGCTTCGCAGGAAATGTATGCTCAGAGCGGCCCCGAGGGTCAGCCCGGCGCGGAAGGTGGCAACCCCTTCGGCGGTGCTGGTCAGCCCGGCGGAAACGGCCAGCAAGGCGCCGGCCACGACAACGTAACCGACGTGGACTACGAAGAAGTGGGCAAGTAACCTACTGCTTCTGCGGATAGCGAAAATTCCATGACACGATAAAAAAGGCCCGCAGCAAGTTGCTGCGGGCCTTTTTTTTGCGCCAAAGCTGGAAGACAAATGCTGCGTTACCTTAGTTGCTGTAGCCAAGCAGTAGCCGAAGCCTCTTCCTCAAACAATCGGTACACCAACCCCAATTCCCGCGCTTCATTTATGATCAGGTTCATGGATAATCGGGCAAACACATCATGGGAAAGGAGTACGGCCACGTGGTGAAGCGGTGTGCCTTTGGGACTGGCGTTCAGCCAGTGTTCTGCAATCCACTGACGCTCCTGCTCCGAAAAGGCCGTCATATCGCGCTGGTCGTTCAGTATCTTGTACCAGTTGCGGGATACAAGTAATTGGCGGGTATGCGTCAGGAAAGCCTGCATTTCCTCAAAATTCCGTTTACCGGGCTTGTACTGAACAATGGCGCAGTTGAAGGGGGCTGCAACTTCGAGCAGGCGGCCAACCGCATTTTCGAAATACAGGCGTGTATGTTGTGGAGAAAACGCCATAAAAAAGACAGGAAGGATATGAGAGAGAAGAGTGGGTAAGCAATTCCAGAAGGGTTGCGTAGTTACCAAAAAACCTTCTGTTCCGACAGCTGAACAATGTTTTATCTTATTCCTGACTCACTCACTGGCCAGTACACGCACCTAGCGCAGGCTGGCCCTACAAGCAGCATATGGCGCATTTCTTAATTATCGGCGCGGGTATTGGGGGCCTGGCAACGGCTCATGCGCTGCTGCGGCAAGGCCACACAGTGAAAGTATATGAAGCTGCCCCGGCAATACGGGAGGTTGGCTCGGGTCTGGTACTGGGTGCCAATGCCATGCGCGCTTTGCAGGAAATTGGTCTGCACGACGCGGTGCGGCCCCACGGCACCCCGGTTACGCTGCTCAACCTGCTCAACCAGCAGGGACTTGTGCTTCAAAGGGCTGATACCACGTACTTCACCCGCGCAGTCGGCTTCGATAATCTAGGCATTCATCGGGCAGCGCTGCAACGGGCATTGTTGACAGGAATTCCGGCGGGTGCTCTGCACTTGGGCTCTGCGTTTGAGCGGTTTGAGGAAACTTCGGGTGGAATTACGGCTCATTTCGCAGATGGCCGCACTGCTTCCGCGCATGCCCTTATCGGGGCTGATGGAATTCACTCCCCGGTGCGGCGGCAGTTGTGGCCCGCCACCGAGCCACGCTACGCGGGCTATACCTGCTGGCGGGCGGTGGTGGATGCCGGTCAGCTGGACCTGCCGCCGGGCGAGTCAGCGGAGGTATGGGGGGATGCCGGGCGGCGGTTTGGGTATGTGCCGGTGGGCAACGGGCAGGTGTACTGGTTTGCCTGCCTCAACAGCACCCAGCCCCGGAACTCACACTTCCAGGAATACCGCGTAGCCGATTTGCAGCGGGAGTTTGCCGGATTCCCGGCTCCGGTGTCCCAGCTCCTGCGCCTCACCCGTAACGACGAACTGCTCTGGAACGATATCCTGGATCTGTCGCCTCTCTCCCATTTCGCGCGGGGCCGCGTGCTGCTGCTCGGTGACGCGGCCCACGCCACCACGCCTAACATGGGCCAGGGCGCAGGCATGGCCGTAGAAGATGCCGCCGTGCTGGCCCGCTGCCTCCGCAAAGCCCCCGACGTACCTGCTGCTTTCCAGGCCTTTGAGCAGCAGCGGCGCGCCCGCACCACCCGCATTGTGCGTACCTCCTGGCAACTGGGCCGCTTTGGGCAACTGGAGAAACCATGGCTGGTAGGCCTGCGCAACCGCATCATGCGGCTGTTGCCCGAAGGAGTAGCCCGACGGCAGATGGCGTGGCTGTACCAGAAATTGTAGGTATCGACTCAGGTCGTCAGCTCTTTCTTCTCGTTGGGATTGGCGGCTTCTTCGGCTTCTTCCTCGTCCTCTTCTTCAAATCCCTCCTTTATCTTCTCGGTGGCTTCCTCATGGTCGTCGGCGTCGGCTTGCTCGCAGTTTTCCTCCTGTTCTTCTTTGTCGTGGGGCTCGTAGCTGAGCTTAATATAGATGGGAAAGTGGTCGGAGCCGACGTAGGGCAGGCGCTCCATATCGTCCACTTTGAAATCGGCCGACACAAATACGTGGTCGAGGGGCCAGCGTAGCAGCGAGTAATCGGCGTGAAAAGTGGGCAGCAGGCCCCGGCCTACGCGCGGATCCATGAGGCCGCTGATGCGCCGGAACAGCTCCGAAGTGTGCGACCAGGCCACGTCGTTCATATCCCCGAACACGATGGTGGGCTCGTCCTTCTTATCGATGGTTTTGCCCACCAGCAACAGCTCAGCGTCACGCTTGGTACTGGTTTTAGACTCGGCTGGTGCTGGCGGCTTGGGGTGCAGGCCATACACCTGCACCCAGGTACGGTTATCGGCCAGCTGCACGCGGGCGTGCAGGCTGGGCACGTCGTCATCGAGCAGGTACTTGATTTCGCAGCTTTCCAGCTTCAGCCGCGAGAAGAACAGCAGACCGTAGGTGTTATCCAGCGGTTCGTGGCAGGTGTAAGGATGGGTTTCTTCCAGCGGCTTGAGCTGCTGATACCACCACTCGTCAGTTTCCACCGCCATAATGATATCAGGGTCGGTTTCCTGCAATACCTGCAGAGCTTTTTTGCCTTGTTTGTTGAACTGCAGCACGTTCATCATCACCAGGCTCAGGTGGCGCTGACCATCCTGCAGCGTACTGTCGCCCACCTGCTTTCCAACCAGGCGCGTGTAAGGCACAATCCGGAAGAACTGGTACCCGACAGCCACGCCCAGTGCCACCAGCAGCCCGGGACCGTAGTAGCCCGGCAGCTGCGCCCAGCCCAATGCCAGACCCGCCAGTATAACTACCAGCATAACGCCCACAATCTGCAGACGCGGGAAATCAAATACCCGGATCCACCACGCCGTTTGGCGTAGGAGCGGCAGCAGCGTGGCAATCAGCGCGGCCACGGCCAGTAGTGCCATGAACCCGTGCAACAGGGTGAGCCAGAGAGGGAGAGAGTCGAAGTCGGGCAAGGGGCGGAAGGAAACGGGGAGAGAAAGAGGACAGAGCAGAAATGAGCAAATAGGCCGTTAATCATCATTGAGGCCGCCTTTACGCAGTTCCTCAATGGTGCGCATTACTTTGTCTTTGAGCGAAGTACGGTATTTTTCCAGCGCGTCCTGGAGGCGGGCGTTGTTCAGGGCCAGTATTTGGGTAGCCAGCACAGCGGCATTGGCGGCCCCGTCCAGCGCCACGGTGGCTACCGGTACGCCCGCCGGCATTTGCAGCATCGACAGAATCGAATCGAGGCCATGAATGGATGTGGCGGAGTTGATGGGCACCCCAATAACGGGCAGGGTGGTGAAAGAAGCTACCATACCGGGCAGGTGAGCCGCCCCACCCCCGCCGGCAATGAGCACGCGCAGGCCGCGCTTGCGGGCGTTTTCTGCGTACTCCACCAGCCGATGCGGGGTGCGGTGAGCCGACACCAGCGTGAGCTCAAAGGGCACACCGAATTGCCGCAACAGCTCGGCCGCCGCCGTCATAATCTTCAGATCGGACTGGGAGCCCATGATAATGCCAACCAGGGGCGTGTCGGTGGGTACGGTTTCGGAGTTGGGCGCGGGAGCAGCGGTGGTCATAACTGGTACAGGAGGGGGAGAAACCGGGTAGTATCCGGCCGGGAGTAGCTTCTACGCACCACTCCGGGCATGGTTGAGGTGCTAACATAGCATTTTCCCTGCTTGCTGATTCTCAAAGGCTCGTACCTTTACCTGCGCCCTACTGCCCCGCCGATGGAAATTCTGCTTGCCACTTTCACCACCTTGTTTTCCGTGGTCAACCCCTTCGGGGCCATGCCGGTATTCCTGACGCTTACGGAGGAGGACACCCCCGCTGAGCGCGCCAATATTGGCCTGAAGGCGTGCCTGTACATGGTGGGGGTACTCACGGTTTCGTTCTTCGCGGGGCAGTACGTGCTCAACTTCTTCGGCATCAATATTCACCATCTGCGCATTGCGGGCGGCATTCTGCTCATGCGCTCCGCCTTTGATCTGCTGACGCCGGGGGGCAACCGGGCTAAGGTATCGGAAGCCACGCTGGAGGAGAGTATGCACAAAAACGATATCAGCTTTACCCCCCTAGCCATGCCCATGCTCTCGGGGCCAGGCTCCATGGCCGTATGCATCGGCCTGTTTACCGGGAAACTGAGCGTACCGGATATGGGCCTGATTGTGCTGGGGTTCTGCCTTGTGGCGCTGGCGGCCTACATTATCCTAATGTCGTCCTTGCGCCTGACGCGGTTTCTGGGGCGGCCTGGTATGGCGGCCCTGGCCCGCATCATGGGTTTCCTGACGCTGGCCATTGGGGTGAATTTTCTGGCTACGGCTATTGTGGCGCTGT